>NZ_JAJTWW010000003.1 GCF_021729135.1 Brevibacterium daeguense | reverse complement strand
CACGCACCCGAACCGAGACCACGACGAAAGATCGAGGCTAGAGGCGCGGCCGGTCGTCGAAGGGATCGTCGTTGACGACGTGGTTCTTCGGGACGACGGTGAGGCCGGATTCGGTGACGGTGAAGCCGCGGCGGCGGTCCACCTCCGGGAACAGGCCGACGGTCTCCCCGGGCGGCACGACGACGTTCTTGTCGAGGATGGCACGGTGAACGCGTGCCCCCCGCTGGATGCGCACGTCGTCCATGAGCACCGACGACGACACGGCGGCCAGCGAGTCGACGGTGACGCCCTGGGAGACCACCGAGCCCTCGACATAGCCCCCGGAGATCACGACGCCGTTGGCGACTATCGAGTCGACCGCGCGACCCGGCTGATTGTCGATGTCGTGGACGAACTTCGCCGGCGGCAGGACCGTCTGACGGGTGTAGATCGGCCAGCGCAGGTTGTAGAGGTTGAAAGCCGGCACCGGGGCGATGAGATCCATGTGCGCTTCGTAGAAGGAGTCGATGGTGCCGACGTCACGCCAGTATCCGCGGTCATTGGGCCCGGCACCCGGGACCGCGTTGTGCTCGAAATCGTAGACCCCGGCCCGGCCTTGGCGGACGAACGCGGGGATGATGTCGCCGCCCATGTCGTGGGAGGAGGCCTCATCCTTGGAATCCTCGACCACGGCATCGACCAGAGCCTGCGCATCGAAGACGTAGTTGCCCATCGAGGCAAGGAACTCGCCGGGGGAGTCCGGCAGTCCCGGGGTGCTGGCCGGCTTCTCGACGAACGCCTCGATCCGGGTGGGATCCTCGGCGGCGGTCTCGATGACACCGAACTGCTTGGACTGCGAGACCGGCTGGCGCACTCCGGCGACAGTGGCGGGAAGCCCGGATTCGACATGGGCTCGGATCATCTGCGAGAAGTCCATCCGGTACACGTTGTCGGCACCGAGCACCGCGACGATGTCGGGCCTTGCGTCGTAGATGAGGTTCAGGCTCTGATAGATCGCATCTGCGCTGCCCTGGAACCACCGCTTGCCCACGCGCTGCTGTGCCGGGACGGATGCGATGTAGTTGCCCAGCAACGAGGAGAAGCGCCAGGTCTCCGAGATGTGGCGGTCGAGCGAGTGCGACTTGTACTGGGTGAGCACCACAACCTCGCGCAGGCCGGAGTTCACGAGATTGGAGAGCACGAAGTCGATGAGCCGGTAGGTGCCGGCGAACGGCACTGCAGGCTTGGCACGGTCGAATGTCAGCGGCTGCAGCCTTTTGCCCTCGCCGCCGGCTAGGACAATCGACAGAACTCTGGGATCCGACATCGGCGCCCCTCTCCGGCTAGGTTGACGACGTACTTCACACCCTATTGGTTTGGGAAGACATCGGCCAACACCGTCCGCTGACACCGACCGTGGTTAGATTGAACTGTGCGTACAGATATCGTGACCAAGGAATTCCCGCCGGAGGTCTACGGGGGCGCAGGCGTCCATGTGGCCGAGCTGAGTGCGGTGCTGTCCCACCTCATGGACGTGCGCGTGCACGCCTTCGGAAGGCCTCGCGAGGAGGATTTCGCGACCGGCTACCCGGAGATCGAGGCGCTGGCGCAGCAGAACTCTGCAATCCGCACTCTCGGAGTGGACCTGTCCATGGTCGCCGGCATCGCCGGAGCCGACCTGGTCCACTCGCATACCTGGTATGCGAACATGGCCGGCCATCTGGCCTCTCTGATGTACGACATCCCGCACGTGCTCTCGGCTCACTCGCTCGAACCGCTGCGGCCCTGGAAGGCCGAGCAGCTCGGCGGCGGGTATGCCGTCTCGTCCTGGGCAGAGCGCACAGCATACGAGGGCGCGGCCGGGGTGATCGCGGTGTCTGAGGGCATGAAGCGCGACATCCTCCGCGTCTACCCCCAGATCGACCCCGACAAGGTGCGCGTGGTCTACAACGGCATCGATTCGGCAGTCTGGAAGCCGAACGCGGACACCACCGTGCTGGAAGAGCACGGAATCGACCCGGACCGCCCCACTGTCGTCTTCGTCGGGCGCGTGACTCGTCAGAAGGGCCTGCCCTATCTGCTCCGTGCGGCGGCACTGCTTCCCGCCGACGTCCAGTTCGTGCTCTGCGCGGGCGCGCCGGACACCCCGGAGATCGCCGCTGAGGTGGCGGGGCTGGTCAAGGGCCTCCAGGAGGAGCGCTCCGGCGTCGTCCTGATCGACCGGGTCCTGCCGCGCGAGCAGCTCACTCAGCTGCTCACGCATGCGACGACCTTCGTCTGCCCGAGCGTCTACGAGCCCCTGGGGATCGTCAATCTCGAAGCCATGGCGTGCGGTGCTCCCGTCGTCGGAACCGCGACCGGGGGCATTCCCGAGGTCGTCCTCGACGGGGAGACGGGAATCATCGTCCCCATCGACCAGGTCGACGACGGGACCGGGACGCCCAAGGACCCGGACGCGTTCGTGCGAGATCTCGCGGCCGGTCTGACAGAGATGGTCTCGGACCCCGAACGCGCTGCGGAGATGGGGCGCAGGGGCCTGGAGCGGGCGGTGACCCACTTCTCCTGGGAGCAGATCGGCCGTGACACGGTGCAGGTGTACGAATCGCTTCTCTGAGCCTGTGGAACCGGCTCCGTGCGGTCTCGAAGTCGTTCCGCGGCCGCACCCTCGTCGTCGTGCTCACCGCAACCCTGGGCGGACTGCTGATCGCAGGGGGAGTGAGCTACACGCTGCAGGCCAAGAACGTCTCCGATCGAGCCAACGCGGAGATCGACGACGAGATCCAGGATCTCCGGACCGTCGCCGAGGCAGGCCGCGAGGGCAGACCCTTCGCCTCGGTCGACGAGCTGCTCTTCACCGCGATGTCCGCGGACGTGCCGAGTGAGCATGAGTCCTTCGCCGCCCTCATCGACGGGCGCGTGGCCTACGTGCCTGCCGGTGAGCGCGCTGTGGACTTGACGGCGCCGGACCTGCTGGCCCACGTGGACAGACTGGCCGATCCGAACCAGGTCGTTACGAGCGACATATCCGCCGACGGCCGGCTGCTGCGCATCGCGGTCGTCCCGGTCCAGGTGACCGGTGACCCGGCCCAGGGCTATTTCCTCGTCGCCTACGACATCGGCTTCTACCTCGCGGAAGTGGCTCGGAGCGCCTGGGTGTACGCAGGCGTCAGCCTTGCCACTCTGGTCCTCGTCGGCGTGCTGGGCTCAGCGGTGATGAAGGGTCTGCTCCGCCCGGTCCGGGAGATCAACGAAGTCGCCGAGCGTGCCGATGCCAACGATCTGAGCGCGCGCGTCGACGTCACGGGCAGCGGCGACGAGATCGACCGTCTGGGTGCCGGCTTCAACTCGATGCTCGATCGGGTGCAGGCGGGCGTCCAGGAACAGCGCCGGTTCCTCTCCGACGCGGGGCACGAGCTGCGCACCCCGCTGACGATCATCCGCGGCAATCTCGAGGTGATGGACGAATCCGACCCCGACGACGTCGTCGAGACCCGGGCTCTCATCCTCGACGAGGTCGATCGGATGAATCGGATGGTGGAGGACCTGCTGCTGCTGTCGAAGGCTCGGCGGGCCGACTTCGTCCAGCGGGGGCGAGAATCGGCGGCCACGATCATCGCCGAAGTGGCGGCCAAGGCCGCGAATCTCGGCACCCAGCGGGTCGAGGCGGTCACCTCGGTCGACCAGGCGATCGCCGTCGATCGCCAGCGGATCGAGCAGGCCATGCTCCAGCTGGTCCGCAATGCCGTGACCTACACGCCGCCGCATTCCACGATCGCCATCTCCGCGAGCACTACCTCGGCTCCGGCACGCCACCCGGAGGCGGGGCCGGCGGCGCTGTTCAGCGTCATCGACAACGGGCCCGGAATCGCCGTCGAGGAGCAGGAGCACGTCTTCAAGCGCTTCCATCGCGGCACCACCGGGCGCGGCAGCGAGGGCACCGGACTGGGTCTGTCGATCGTCGCCGCGATTGCCCGCGCCCACGGCGGCTGGGTCGACCTCGAGTCCGAGCCCGGCCACGGCTGTGCTTTCACGATCGTCATCCCCCGCACTCCGTATCGAAAGGACCTCGAATGGCCCACATCCTGATTGCAGAGGATGAGCAGAACATCGCTCGGTTCATCGCCAAGGGGCTCAAGCAGGCAGGGCACTCCGCCGACATCGCCGCCGACGGAATGTTCGCGCTGCAGTCGGCTCTGCACGGGGACTACGACCTCGTCATCCTCGACGTCGGGCTGCCCACGATCGACGGATTCGCGATCCTGGCCGCGCTGCGGGAGTCGAAGAACTCGACTCCGGTGATCATGTGCACTGCCCGGGACTCGAGCGAGGACACGGTCCACGGGCTGACCGGGGGAGCTGACGACTACATCGCCAAGCCGTTCCAGGTCTCCGAGCTCGTCGCGCGGGTCGATCTGCGCCTGCGCGGCTCCCGTTCCGAGAAGGAGCAGGCTCCGGCCCCGTCCGAGGTGCTGCGGGCCGGCGACATCGCGCTCGACGTGCGATCACGGACGGCCATGGTCGGCGACAAGAGGGTGGATCTGTCGGCGCGGGAGTTCACCCTCGCAGAGCTGTTCGTGTCCAACGCCGGCACTGTCCTGACCCGAGAGCAGATCATCGACCGCGTCTGGGGGTACGACTACGAGGGCAGGTCGAATGTCATCGAGGTCTACGTCCGCTATCTGCGCCAGAAGTTCGGTCACAGCGCGATCGAGACGGTGCGCGGCCTGGGCTACCGGATGGTGGCCGAACCGGAAGCCGAATGATGAGAGGCCTCTCATCCTCGGCTCATCCGGGTCTCACTCTGGCAGCAGATGATGGACGGGCAGCCGTGGGGACGCAGGAGGAGGGGACCGGAGAATGAGAGCGCTGATCGCCGTCGGAGCAGTGGTGCTGGCTCTGCTGGCCGGATTGGGTCTGTGGGCCACCATCTCGATGGCGCCCTCCGATGCCCAGCGCGAACCGGTGGTCGCCGACACCTCGCCCGGTTCCGCGGACGGAGCAGGGCTGGAGCAGCCGGAAAACGATGACGCCTCCAGCCCGTCGGCCAGCACTGCGAATCCCGGAGACCGGTCGGATGCCCCGGGGCAGCATGAGCAGGAAGCACCCGACGCACGAATCCATCGGCCGGCGACCGAACGTGATTCGAGCGGCTCGTCAGAAGGCTCAGGACCGCGCGAGGTCGCTCCACAGCCGCGCCCTCCCGGTGGCGATGATGACGGTGGCGACGATGAAGCTGATGACGACGACGATGATGACGACGATGATGACGACGACGAGGACTGACTGACTGCGCCGGTCGATCCGGATCGAGTCAGTCGGCGAACTCGAGGCCGAGGAGCGCGTTCTCGACGACCTCCGGCAGGGCGGGATGGATCCAGTACTGGCCGGACGCCATGACATCAGCGGGCAGGCCGAAGGCCATGGCCTGGACGAGCGGCTGGATGATCATCGAGGCCTCGTGGCCGACGATATGAGCGCCGAGGATCCGGCGGCTGTGCCGATCAGCGAGCACTTTGGCGAAGCCCGTGGAGTCTTCGAGGGCCCAGCCGTACGCCACATCCGAATACTCCTGGATCTTGCAGGTGTAGTCGACACCGAAATCTCGCAGCTCCGCCTCGGTCGCGCCGACCGTGGCCGTCTGCGGGTCGGAGAAGACCGCGGCCGGCACGGCATGGTGATTCGTTCTGCGCAGCTGATCCTCGCGGGCCGTTCCGATCTCGCCGGTGGCGATGTCGGCGAGAAGGTTCGCCTGCACGACATCGGCTTCGTGGTTGGCGACGTGCTTGAGCTGATACGGAGAGCTGACGTCCCCGAGCGCGAAGACGCCGGGCAGCGGTGCGCCGCCGGAGAGCGCGCGCTGATACGCGTCCACGGCGATGCGGCCGTGAGCAGTGTCGATGCCGGCGGCCTCCGCACCCAGCCCGAAGATGTTCGGCGACCGGCCGGTGGCGAGCAGGAGGACGTCGGACGTGAACGGTGCAGGCACCTCGGCTTCCGGCACCCGGTCAGAAGCGCCGACCTCGATGAGCACACCCGACTCGGTGAGCTCGATGGTGTCGATCTGGGACCCGAGGACAACGTGATGGCGCTCCGCGAAGGCTTCGGTGAACCGCTGGGAGACGGTCTCATCGGTGTCCGTGAGGAGGCCGGAGCCGCGGACGAGAACAGTCACCTCGACTCCGAGCGCGGAGAAGACATGGGCGAACTCGACCGCCACGACTCCGCCCCCGACGATCGTCATCGAGCGCGGCAGCTCCTCCATGCGCATGACGGTATCGCTGGTGAGCACCGGATAGCCCGGGGCATCCACTCGTTCAGCGTCGAGTCCGGGAATCCGGGGGATGTTGGGACGGGATCCGGCGGCGATCACCACGCGGTCGGCCGTGAAGTCGAACCCGGACTCGGTGCGGAAGGACTTCGGTCCGGTGAAGCGCACGTGCTCGGGATGGACAGTGACGTTGGGGAGGCGATTCGTGCGGTAGTCGCGGCCGTCCGATTCGATCGGGTCGATGCGGTTGAAGATCCGGTCGCGGATGGCCGGCCAATCAGCGGACTCGAAGCGGGTGGTGATGCCGAAGCGCTCCGATTCTCCTGCCGCGACTGCCAGATCCGCAGTATGGACGAACATCTTGGTGGGGATGCACCCCACGTTGAGGCAGGTGCCGCCGAACAGGCCCGACTCGGCGATCGCCACCCGCTGGGTGCTGAACCTCTCGTCGACGATCGAATTGCCCGAACCCGTGCCGATGACGAGGAGATCGTAATGCGTCATGGGCCCAGTCTAGGAGGTGACACCGGGGAGCACCGCGCGCGGTGCTCCCTGGTGTCAGGTCAAGCTCAGAGCGAGTAGTAGAGCTCGAACTCGGTCGGAGTCGGACGCAGCTTGGCGACGGCGATCTCGTGCTCGCGCTTGTAGTCGATCCAGGTCTCGATGAGGTCCGGGGTGAAGACGTCGCCCGCGGTGAGGAAGTCGTGGTCGGCCTCCAGCTCCACCAGCGCGTCCTCCAGCGAACCCGGCACGAGCTTGATGTCAGCGGCTTCCTCGGGCGGCAGTTCGTAGAGGTCCTTGTCGATCGGCTCCGGTGGCTCGATCCGGTTCTTGATGCCGTCCAGACCGGCCATCAGCTGGGCCGAGAAGGCCAGGTACGGGTTCGCCGACGGGTCCGGCACCCGGAACTCCAGGCGCTTCGCCTTGGGCGATGCGCCGGTCACCGGGATGCGGATGGCCGCGGAGCGGTTGCGCGCCGAGTAGACCAGGTTGACCGGAGCCTCATAGCCCTTGACCAGACGCCGGTAGGAGTTGATCGTCGGATTGGTGAACGCGAGGACCGCACCCGCATGCTCGATCAGACCGCCGATGTACCAGCGGGCGAGGTCGGAGAGCCCGGCGTAGCCGTTCTCGTCATAGAACAGCGGTTCGCCGTCCTTCCACAGGGACTGATGGCAGTGCATGCCGGAGCCGTTGTCGCCGTACAGCGGCTTCGGCATGAAGGTGGCCGACTTCTCGAACTCCCAGGCGACGTTCTTGACGATGTACTTGAAGTCGAGGAGCTGATCGCCGGCGTGCTGCAGCGTGTCGAAACGGTAGTTGATCTCCTGCTGGCCGGCGGTTCCCACCTCGTGGTGAGCGCGTTCGACCTGGAAGCCGATCTGCGCCAGGGTCAGGGAGATCGCGTCACGCACGTCGGCGAAGTGGTCCTGCGGGGAGACGGGGAAGTACCCGCCCTTGTACGGAGTCTTGTAGCCGAGATTGCCGCCCAGCTCCTCGGCGCCGGTGTTCCAGGCTGCTTCGATCGAGTCGATCTTGAAGAACCCATGGCCCGGATCGTTCTGGTACTGGATGCTGTCGAAGAGGTAGAACTCCGCTTCTGCTCCGAAGAGAGCCGTATCGGCAATGCCAGTGCTCTTGAGGTAGGCCTCGGCCTTCGCGGCCACCTGACGCGGGTCCCGCGAGTAGGGCTCGTCGGTGAAGGGGTCGACGATCGAGTGGGTGATGACCATCGTCTTGGCTTCACGGAAAGGATCGATGAACGCCGAGGAGACATCCGCGAGCAGTTTCATGTCCGACTCGTGGATCCCTTGGAATCCCCGGATGGAGGAGCCGTCGAACAGCAGACCCTCGCTGATCTCCTCCTCGCCGTAGGCCGAAGCCGGCAGGTTGAAGTGCTGAACCACTCCGGGAAGGTCGCAGAACCTGATATCGACGAACTGGACCTCGTTCTCTTTGAGATAGGCAACGAGTTCGGCTGGTGTGGAGAACAAGATCACTCCTGGGGTATGGGCGAACGGAAGACGCGGGCCGGCTGCCTGCGCGGCTGATCACAGTCTAGTCAGAAGGAGTTAAAGCGGAATGTCTCCGGTGTTTCCGGCATGTTTCGCGTCGTCGCGAGAAAGGCGCCCCGCGAACGATCCCGAGACGCGCCGAGGAGCGAGGGGTACGCTGGTGGTCGTGATTGATCGCGAAGACATCGGCTCCTGGCTCCACGGCCCGCAGTTCTCCGTCCCGGAGGACTACTGGCCCGGCAAGAATCTCGGCCTTCCCGAGTCGGGACCCGGTTCGACGGCTCCGCTGTGGCGGCGGCTGCTCGGGCTCTGCTTCGACTGGGGGATGAGCTATGTCATCGCGCTGTTCCTGTTCGCGGGGCACGAACTGGCGATTCTGGCCGTGTTCGCCGTCCAGCACTTCGTCCTGGTCTCCACGCTCGGCACCACAGTCGGCCATCGCGTGTTCGGGATCGAGGTCCGCCGCTTCGACGGCAGCGCCCCGGGCTTCCGCGCAGGCTTCCTCCGCACTGTCCTGCTGTGCCTGGTGATTCCGGCCCTGATCTTCAATGTCGACCGCCGCGGATTCCATGACGTCGCAGGCCGGACGGTCATCGTCCGCCGGTGATGACCGGGCCGGCGGCGCACGCACAATTCGAGCCCAGGACTCCGGTCCCGGGCTCGAATCATCAGTGAGCTGCTGACCTCAGCGGCCGCGCAGCGCCCGGCGGTCCGGACGCGCGCGCATCGGGTCGATCCCCTTGGGGATCGGAGGCCTGGAAGTCATGGTGCCGAGAGCGGTGAGCCGTTTGCGCACCGCCAGCACCTCGGCCTTGTTGAGCCCGCGCGGCACCTTGTGCACAGTGCGGATCACCCTGTCCAGAGGAATCTGGTCGGCGCCGTCCCCGCCCTGGAAGGTGTGGATCGGCACATTGGGGAGAACCCGCTCGTGGCGCTTCTTCTCCTTGGCCAAGAGCTTGGCAGCTCGGTTCGGGGGACCTTCGCTGAACAGTACGACGCCGCCCTTGCCGGTTGCTCGATACACGAGGTCCTGGGTTCGAGGATCGATCGTGATCGGCTGCTCGTCCATTAGCCAGCCGCGGCGAGCGGTGTTGAGCACTGCTCCGATGGCTCCCGGCTGCCCCTTCATCTCCGCGAACGCTGCTGTTTCGGCGAATCGGCCCAGCATGAACATCGCCAGGAAGATTCCGACCATCAGGCCGAGGATCACCCACAGCCACATCGTGCCGAAGAAGTACCCGCCCACGACGCCCAGAGCCGTGAAGCCGAGAATGGCCGCGGCCATCAGCCACACGGAGGCCGGGTTGTGCCGACGAGCCAGCTGGAAGACCTGCTTCATCTGAGCCAGTCGGCCGGTCGTGTTGGGGTCCTTGGGCTTGCGCCTGAACAGGCGGCGCGGCTTCTCTTCCTGCTGTGACATTCTCTCGCTCGATCGGTGTTCGGATGGGCTTCGGACTAGAAGTTTACCTCTTCTCCCGGTCCGAAGGCGTCGACGACCGATTGAGCCTCCTGCTGGGCCGGGGTTTCCCGGTCGAGATGGATGAGATGCTCCGGGATCTCATGACCCCGCTTGCGCATCGCCTGTGCCCAGAGTCGCCCGGCTCGGTAGGAGGAGCGCACCAGCGGGCCGGACATCACGCCCAGGAAGCCGATCCGCTCGGCCGCATCGCGCAATTCGACGAAGTCCTGCGGCTTGACCCACCGCTCGATCGGGTGATGCCGGGGCGACGGTCGGAGATACTGGGTGATCGTCACGAGGTCGGTGCCGGCCTCGTGCAGGTCTTCCAGGGCCTCGACGACCTCGTCGTTGGTCTCGCCCATCCCGAGGATGAGGTTCGACTTCGTCACCAAGCCGGCCGCGCGTGCCTTCGTCAGCACCGACAGGGAGCGCTCGTAGCGGAATCCCGGTCGGATCCGCTTGAAGATCCGCGGCACCGTCTCGACATTGTGGGCCAGCACCTCCGGCCGCGAGGAGAACACCTCAGCCAGCTGCTCGTCGTCGGAATCGAAATCCGGGATCAG
This sequence comes from Brevibacterium daeguense, assembly GCF_021729135.1. Classification (GTDB taxonomy): domain Bacteria; phylum Actinomycetota; class Actinomycetes; order Actinomycetales; family Brevibacteriaceae; genus Brevibacterium; species Brevibacterium daeguense. The sequence continues at coordinate 253,715 of NZ_JAJTWW010000003.1, read as the reverse complement.
CAGCTCGACTCCGGTGCCGCGACCATCCTGGTGCTCGATGGCATGGATGCGGCGCACGGTCTCGGCGTAGAGCCACGCGCCTCCATCCGACAGATCGTCGCGTGCGACTCCCGTGATCGTGGAATACCGCAGGCCCATCTCGGCGACGGAAGCGGCAACGCGACGGGGTTCGTCCGCGTCGAACTGTGCGGGCTTGCCGGTGTCGATCTGGCAGAAGTCGCAGCGTCGGGTGCACTGCTCGCCGCCGATCAGGAATGTCGCCTCCCGGTCCTCCCAGCACTCGAAGATGTTCGGGCAGCCGGCCTCCTCGCAGACCGTGTTGAGCTCGGATTTCCGCACCAGGGACTTCAGCGCGGTGAACTCGGGTCCGATGCTGGCCTTGGCCTTGAGCCACGCAGGCTTCGCCTCGATCGGGGTCTGGGAATTGCGCGCTTCGATCCTCAGCAGTCGACGGCCTTCGCTGGCAATGGTCACGGTGCTTTCCTCACTGTTGGCGATATCGGATCGGAGACGGTTCCGACGAGCGGGTTCTGGCTGAAAGAGCGGATCAGGCGGTGACGTGCGTTCTCAGGAGCTCGACGAGCTCGTCCGCGACGTCGCCGGGTGTGATCCGGGTGCCGAGTTCGGCAGTCAGGCTCGTGACTCCGGCGTCCGCGATACCACACGGAACGATCGAGTCGAACCCGGAGTTCGAATTGGAGCAGTTGAGCGAGAGCCCGTGCATGGTGACACCATCCTGGATCCGGATGCCGACTGCGCTGATCTTGCGCTCGGGCCGGTCTCCGGCTGCGGGCAGCCAGACGCCGGAACGACCCTCGACCCGGTTCGCCGGAAGCGAGCGGCGCGCACACAGCTCGATCACGGCGTCCTCGATCTGGGAGACGAAGAGCCGGACCTCCTTGGGATCGTGGAGTCGGTAGAGGAGATAGACGACCAGCTGGCCGGGACCGTGCCAGGTGATCCTGCCGCCCCGATCCACATCGATCACCTCGACGCCTCCGGTCGGCCGTTCGAAATCCTCGGTGCGTCTGCCCGCAGTGAAGACCTCGGAGTGCTCCAGTACGAGAAGGGTCGAAGGACGGGTGTCGGCGACGATCTCCCGGTGGTACTGCTGCTGCCTCCTCCACGCGGAGCGATAGTCGACCAGCGTCGGGTCGAGCCCCAGGACTTCCACAGCGAAGGAGGTTTCCATCGACGTTGACATGGCGTCAGCCTATGCAGGTTCACGACCCCTCACCAGCCGAGTGTCACCAGATGACACCAAGCCGCAGACCCAAGCGCCTGGAGAGGCATCAAACGTTGCCAAACAACATCAAATGATGGTGTGATGAACCTGAGACCGTCGCAATGACAAGCAGGAGCTGAGATGGCGCAGAAATGGGAGCCGGAAGCGGAAGTGGCACCCGGCATCATCAGGGTGCGGTCAGGGGAGCTGTCGGCCTGGTTCCTCGTCGACGGCGATGAGCAGGACCTCGAAGCGAACTGGCCCGAACCTGCACCCGAGCGCGGTGAGATCGTCGATGCCGGGGGCACGCCGAGGACTGGGATCCTCGTCGGGCGGCAGGAAGGCGGGATGCTGGTCGACAGCCTCCGGCGCCACGGCGGACTCAGCTCCGAACAGACCATTGGAGTTCTGCTCGAATGCCTCGCTGCGCTCGACCGGCTGCCCGACCCGCCGCCCGGCCGCACCCGTGTGCATCGCCAGGCCTTCGCGATCGACGCCGCCGGACTGGTGTGCGTCGTCCCGTGCAGGACCGAGGGTCTGGATGAGGTCTCTCCGCCCTGCGAGTTCGGTGAGCTGGCCTACCTGTGCCTGACGGGCCAGACCTGGCAGGAGAAGGCCATGCCGGTCCGCGATCTGGCGCAGGCGCCCCTTCCGCCGCTGGCCGAGCTCGTCATCGAACTCCTCGAGGGAGATGCGGGCGCGGTGCCGCCGGCGACATCGCTTCCGCCGGGTCTGGCAGTCCGGCTCGCAAGCATCGCCGACCCGGCTCCCGTGCCCTTCGTGCCCTCGGAACCCGAGGTGCCCGTCGGGGAAGCGGTGACGGCCCAGCTCCGGCTCGACGCCGGTTATCTCAGCCGACTCGCAGCCCCTTCGGCTCGTGCAGAGGAAGGGAAGCGCCCGCCGTCCTCCGCACCGGACAGTTCACCTCCGGGGATCGGCCGACTCCGAGGCGCCGCACGCCGAGGCACCGGACGCCGAGGCGCCACACCCCAAGGCACCGGACGCCGAGGCACCACACGCCAAGGCACCACACGCCAAAGCACCACACGCCAAGGCACCGGACGCCGAGGCGCCACACCCCAAGGCACGGCCGGCAGGGGAGCGGGCCCTGCGCCGGCGGGCCGCCCATTCAGCGCTCGGAGCAGAGCCGTCCTCGGCACGACTCAGAGCAGATGGCGGATCGTGGGCGCCGGTGCCGCCGCGGCTGCCCTGCTCTGCGGAGCCGTCCTGCTGCTGACCCCCGGCGCTGACCGGACGAGCACGGCAGTCGCAGGACCACAGGGGCTGCAGACCTCCGCACCGCCGGCGGCCTCATCAGCACCCGCCGAATCCACTGCGACCGAATCCGTGCCCGCGATGGAGAGTGGGCCCTCCGACCCGGTGGCGGCCTTCGAGCAGCTGACCACCCTGAGAGAAGAAGCCTACGAGACCGGGGACCCCGAATTGCTGAGATCGTTGACGGTTCGCGGCTCACCCGCCGCGACTGCAGACCAGACCGCTGCCATCGGAGAATTCGCCGGGAGCGATGTCGACATCACCGTGCGCTCGATCGCGGATCCCGTCGTCACCGGGCAGACGGCTGTCCTCACGATCAGCATGCGGACGGCAGTGGTTGATCCTGCAGGAGCCCGGCGCGACTACGGTGTCCAGGATGTCGAAGTGGAGCTCAGGATGGACGACGGGAGTTGGCGCGTCTTTCAGGTCACCATCACCGGATGAATCAGCCGAGGGCCGGACGAACAGTCTGTTCGTCCGGCCCTCGGCTGGTCATGCCCCGGCTTCTGCCGAGGATCGGGATCAGAGGTCGAGGTCGGCCTCGAAGTTCCCGTCCTCGAGCCGCGCCTTGATGGACTGCAGGAAACGGCCTGCATCCGCACCGTCCACCAGCTGGTGGTTGTAGGTCAGCGGCAGGTAGACGAGGTCGCGGATCGCGATCGATTCCTCGCCGTCAACGGTCTGCACCACCTTGGGGCGCCGGGTGATGATTCCGGTTCCGATGATGCCCACTTGCGGGACATTGAGGATCGGCGTGTCGAACAGGGCTCCGACGCTGCCGATGTTCGTGATGGTGAACGTCCCGCCCGAGAGCTCGTCCGGCCCGATCTTGTTGGTGCGCGTGCGCTCCGCAAGGTCGTCGATCGCCTTCGACAGGCCGGCGATGCTGAGCTCCCCGGCGTCCTTGATCACCGGCACGAGCAGCCCGCGGTCGGTGTCGACAGCGATGCCGAGGTGCTCGTGATCGAAGTAGGTGATCTCCTTGGCCTCGACGTCGTAGACGGCGTTGACCTTCGGGTGCACCTGCAGCGCCTCGGTGATCGCCTTGGCGAAGAAGGGCAGGTATGTGAGCTTCACGCCGTGCTTGTCCTGGAACGCCTGCTTGCGCGCCTTGCGCAGCTTCACGACCCGACTCATGTCGATCTCGATGACCTGGGTGAGCTGGGCTGTGGTCTGCAGCGACTCGTGCATCCGGGTCGCGATCGTCTGCCGGATCCGCGGAGCCTTCTGCGTCGTGCCGCGCAGCTTGCGCGCCTCTTCCGGAATCTCCAGCTTGAACGCCTCGTGGGACGCCTCGCCCTCGGCGGGACCCGCGGCCTGGGTGGCGGCGGCGTTCTGCGCTGCAGCGAGCACGTCCTGCTTGCGGATCCGACCTCCGACGCCGCTGCCGGTGACCTTGCCGAGGTCGACTCCCTTGCTCTTGGCGAGCTTGCGGACAAGCGGCGTCACGTAGGCAGCGTGATCGGAGCCGACGGCTGCGGAGATGTCGGCCGAGCGATCCGAGGGCTGCTCATCCTTCTGCTGCGCGGCCTGCTCCTGCTGCGCGGGAGCGGGCTCCGGCGACTTCTGCGTATCAGCCCCGACTCGCTCCGCGGCGGCCCTGCCCTCCGTGTCGGACTCCTCGGCTGCGGAGACCTTCTCGTCCTCGACATCCGATTCGCCCTCGACCTCCTCCTCGGTGGCGGCCGCGTCGGCAGACGGCGCCGCCCCCTGGTCCGAGGGTTCTTCGGCCGATGCCTCTTCGGCTGCGGGAGCGGGCTGCTCCTCGGCATCCTCCGCGGGAGCACCGGAGCCGATGAGAGCCAACGGTTCGCCGACCTCCACGGTGTCGTCCTCCTCGGCCAGCAGCTTCTGCACGATGCCCGCGACCGGCGAGGGCACCTCGGTGTCAACCTTGTCCGTCGACACTTCCAGCAGCGGCTCGTCGACCTCGATCTCGTCGCCGACTTCCTTCAGCCACCGGGTCACAGTGCCTTCGGTCACCGACTCGCCCAGCGCGGGCATCGTGACCTCGATCGACTCTCCGCCTCCGGCTGAGCCGCCCTGGTCAGAAGCCTGCTCCTGTTCGGCCTGGTCGTCCTCGGAACCGCCCTGGTCGCCCTCAGACCCGGCCTGGTCGTCCTCGGCTTCAGCGGGAGCCTCATCCGACGCGTCCGAATCCTGCTCGGGCTCCTCGGCGGGTGCCTCCTGCTGCTCGCCCTCGGCGGAACCGGAGGAATCATCAGACGAGTCCGACCCGGAGCCGTCGCCGATCACCGCGAGGTCGCCGCCGACCTCGACCTCATCGTCTTCCTCCGCGAGGATCTTCTCGAGAACGCCTGCGTAGGGGCTGGGGATCTCCGTGTCGACCTTGTCGGTCGACACTTCGAGCAGCGGCTCATCGACGGCGACCTCGTCGCCGACTTCCTTGAGCCACCGCGTAACGGTGCCTTCGGTGACCGACTCACCGAGTGCCGGCATCTGCACGGTGTTGGACATGGTTTTCGTCTCCCTCGGATCAGTTGTGGAAATGCAGGGGCTTGCCGGCCAGCGCCAGGAACGCCTCGCCGATCGCCTCGTTCTGGGTGGGGTGCGCGTGGATGAGCTGCGCGACTTCTTCCGGGAACGCCTCCCAGTTGACGATCAGCTGCGCTTCACCGGCCTGCTCGCTCAAGCGCGCGCCGATGCCGTGGATGCCGAGCACGGGACCGTCCTGCTGGCTCACCACCTTGATGAAACCGGTGGTCTTGAGGATCGCCGACTTGGCGTTGCCGCCCAATGGGAACTCGATCGTGGTGATGTTGTCCTCGCCGTATTCCTCCGCGGCCTTCTTCTCCGTCAGACCGACGGAGAAGATCTCCGGATCGCAGTAGGTGACGCGGGGGATTCCCGATTCCACGACCGGCGCGGGGTTCATGCCGGCGATCTCCTCGGCGATGAAGATGCCCTGGGCGAAGCAGCGATGGGCCAGCTGCAGCCCGGGCACGATGTCGCCGACCGCATAGATGTTGCCGACTCCGGTGTGCAGCCGCTCGTTCGTGATGACGAACCCGCGGTCCAGGGTGACGCCCTGCTCCTCGAAGCCGAACCCGGTGGTCACGGGGCCGCGCCCGACCGCCACCAGGAGCACATCAGCATCGATCTGAGTGCCGTCCTGAAGATTGACGTGCACGCCGTTGTCATCCTGTTCGACGCTGTCGAACATCACACCGAGCTGGTAGCCGATCTTGCGGCGCTTGAACGCCTTCTCCAGAGCCTTGGAGATGGATTCGTCCTCGTTGGCGACGAGGTGGGGGAGACCCTCGACGATGGTGACCTTCGAACCGAACGAGGCCCAGACACTGGCGAACTCGACTCCGATCACGCCGCCGCCGAGCACGACAGCCGACTCCGGGACGTTCTCGTACAGGAGTGCCTGTTCGCTGGTCATCACGCGATCGCGGATCTCGATCCCGAGCGTCTTCGAATCCGAGCCGGTGGCCAGCACCAGGTGCCTGCCCTTGACCTGCTGGGTGCCCTCGTCGCTGCTGACTTCGATGGTGTCCTCGCTGACGAGCTTGCCCTCGCCTGCGAAGTAGTCGATGCCGTTGACCTTGATCAGGCCCTGCAGGCCCTTGTGGTTGCGGTCGGTGATCCCCTGCTTGAACTTGAGAACCTTCTCCATGTCGATGCTCTCGAGCTGGGCGTTCACGCCGAAGGAGGATGCGTCACGGGCGGCGTCGGCGATTTCGGCAACGTGGAGGAGCGCCTTGGTCGGGATGCACCCGCGGTGGAGGCAGGTGCCGCCCACCTTGTCGCGCTCGATCAGCGCAACCTTCATGTCGAGCTGGGAGGCGCGCAGCGCGGTTGCATAACCGCCGGTGCCGCCGCCGAGGACGACGAGATCGTACGTGTTTTCCGAATCACTCACGGATTGCTCCTCGAAATCATGGACGGGCCGTGCCGAGTCACCGGCTCGTTTGCTCCCATCCTTCCATTCATCTCAGAAATTGTCGTGAAACCGCGGGGCGGAATCGGTGTAAGCCGCCTCACCCGCCGGCCAGCTGTGCGGCCACCTCGACGAGCGTCCTCACCGGGACGCCGGTAGCGGCCTTCGGGGTGTAGCCCCACGGCGATTCGGTGTTGTACGACGGGCCTGCGATGTCGATGTGCGCCCACTCCACGTCGTCCGACACGAACTCCTTGAGGAAGATCCCGGCGGCGAGCATTCCGCCGGCCCGCTTGCCGGAGTTCTTGAGGTCGGCCACGGTCGAATCGAACTGGCTCCTGATCTCCTCGGGGAACGGCATCGGCCACATCTGCTCCCCGCTGACGCCGGCTGCCAGGACCACGCGGTTGCGGGCCCCGTTGGTGCCCATGACGCCGGAGACGCGGTTGCCCAATGCGATCACCTGAGCCCCGGTGAGGGTGGCGATGTCGATGAGCAGGTCCGGACCGTCCTGCTGCGCGGCGACGAGCGCGTCGGCGAGCACGAGGCGTCCCTCGGCGTCCGTGTTGGTGACCTCGACGGTCTTCCCGCCGAAGATCCTGATCACATCGCTGGGGCGCTGGGCGTTGCCGCCCGGCATGTTCTCCGCCAGCGCGAGCCAGGCGGTGACCTTCACGGGGAGGCCGAGGTCCGCGATCGCGAACAGCGACTGGGCGGCCGCCGCGGCACCGGCCATGTCCGACTTCATGTCCTCCATCGACGCGGCCGGCTTCAGCGAGAGACCGCCGGAGTCGAAGGTGATCCCCTTGCCGACGAGAGCCAGGTGCCTGCCGGCCCTGCGCGGCGAGTACTCGAGCTTGACCAGGCGCGGACCGCGCGGCGATCCCTTGCCGACACCGGTGAGCCCGCCGTAGCCCTGGGACTCGAGGGCTGCGTCGTCGAGCACCGTGACCTTGACCTTGCGGCCCTTCGCCTGATCGGCGACGGCCTGGGCGAATGTCTCGGGATACAGGTCCAGCGGCGGCTGATTGACCAGATCGCGCGCGCGGTTGGCAGCCGCCGCGATGTGCGCACCGCGATCGACCCCGGGAGCCGACTTGCTGTCGGTGAGCACAGTGATGCTGCCGACGGGCTTGCGCTTGCCGGGCTCGCTCAGGTACTCCGCGTAGAGGTAGGCGCCCAGCACGGCCCCGGTGGCGACCGCCTCGGCGGCTTCGGTGGTTCCGGTCGGCAGCGCCAGTGCAACGGTCTCGCCCTTGCTCAAGGAGCGGATCGCGCTGCCCGCAGCGCGGCGCAGCACCTCGTGGGCAGCGTCCGCCTGGGCTTCGCTGATGAGGTCGAGCTCGTCAAAGCTGCCGAGTCCGGCCAGGATCACCGAGCTCGCGCTGAGTCCCTTGATGCCGGGGAGCCGAACCGAACCGTCAGCAGCGCCGCTGAATCCGACCGCCTTGGCCGCGCTCTCCAGCTCGGAGCGCACAGCCTTGGGCAGTTCGCCTGCTCCGACGACCTGCGGATCGTCCTTGCCCGAAGTCAGTCCGACGACAAGGACGTCGGCCCTGGCCTTTGCGGGAGAGGACGTGTCCGAGGTGATGTCGATGATGGGGGAGCTCATGCGAATCCTTTCGTCGAAATTCCGCGTATCCGTGTTCGATCGTAGTAGGAACTGAGTCGGAGTGGGGAGGACGGGAGCGGACGCGGGGGAGAGCTGGGCTCGCGGTCCTGCCGATAGGATGCTTCCGTGTACTCTCTGATCTTCCGCACGGTCTTCGTGCCCATGGACGCCGAGCGCGCCCACCGAGTGAGCTTCACCGGCCTGCGCGCCCTCGACAGGATTCCCGGACTCCGCGTTGCCGCTACCCGCGTCTTCGGGCGCGGGACCTCCGACCCGGTCGAGGTGATCGGCCTGCCGTTCCCCAACCGCCTCGGGCTGGCCGCGGGCTTCGACAAGAACGCCGCCGGAGTCCGCGCGCTGGCGCTGCTGGGGTTCGGGCACGTCGAAGTCGGGACACTCACGGCTCACAGCCAGCCGGGCAACCCCAGGCCCCGGCTGTTTCGGCTGCTCGACCACCGAGCGATCGTCAACCGCATGGGCTTCAACAACGACGGAGCGCGCAAGGCCTCATTCAACCTGCGGACAGCCCGGGCTCGGATCGATCGCATGCCGGCACATCGGCGGCCCGTCATCGGCGTGAACATCGGCAAGACCAAAGTGGTCGACGCCGCTCGCGCTGCTGAGGACTACCGCACCTCCGCGGAGATCCTGGCGCCGCTGGCCGACTACCTTGTCATCAACGTCAGCTCGCCCAACACCCCCGGCCTGCGTGATCTGCAGTCCACCCGGGCGCTCGAGCCCATCATCCGCGCGGTCCGGGAAGCCGCGGCCGAGGCGGTCGAGACTCCGCGTTCAACACTCGGGCACGTCCCGCTGCTGGTGAAGATCGCGCCTGACCTCAGTGACGAGGACGTGATCGACATCGCCGAGCTCGCTCTCCGGCTGGGCGTCGACGGTCTGATCACCACCAACACCACAGTCGATCGCGGTGTGCTCGACGGCCGCGATCGCGCCCGCGCCGAGGCGGAGGCCGGTGGGATCTCCGGGGAGCCGCTGGCCGACCGCTCCTTCGAAGTGCTCCGACTGGTCAAGCGCCGGGTGGGCGACGGGATGACGGTGATCTCAGTCGGCGGAATCGCAGACGAGCGCGATGTCAGAGCCCGCCTGGCCGCTGGGGCGGACCTGGTTCAGGTGTACTCCGGACTGATCTACGGGGGTCCGTTCTGGGTCGGCCGGATGCTCCGGCGCCTCCGCCGCTGACCCCGGCGAGCCGGCGGACCGGGAGGCCGGTGGATCGCTGCGTGACTGACGGCCCGGGGACTGACGATCCCGTCGGGCCGGGGGATCAGCTGGGATACTGACCGCGCTTGACCTGCGGCTTCGGGATCCGCAGAGGCCGCATCTGGATCGCACGCATGACGGCGTAGAACGTCAGCCCCTTCTCGAGCTTGTCCCGGCCGCCGAACTTGTCGGCCAACTTCCCCTTGACCTGGTAGTTGAGGACGAACGAGTCGAGGATGACCAGGGCCAGGAGACCGTAGACCACGATGTTGGCGATCAGCTGGAACTGCGGCCCGCCGAACATGCCGAGGATGAGGACGACCAGCGCAACCGGGATGAACAGTTCGCCGATCGAGAACCGGGCGTCGACATAGTCCCTGACGAACCGGCGCTGCGGTCCCCGGTCGCGCGTCGTGAGGTATCGCTCGTCGCCCTGCATGACACCGGCACGGGCCCGATCGCGATCCCGGCGGATCTCGTCCTTCGCCCGACGGTTCGCCTCGCGGCGGTCCTCGGGCACCAGCGGCTGCCTGCGGGCCGCCTCCTGCGCCGTGCGCTTGGGCGTCGGACGGTTCTTCTTCGCCTCGGCAGGGTTGCTCGACGTCGACTCCGGCGAGGCCGCAGCGGCGTCCTCGGGGGTCGGGTCCGCCTCGCTCGGGTTCACTGAGTCCTTGTTCCGTCCAAACACGCATTCAATAGTATCGGACGCATGACCCATTCAGATCCGCCCTCCGACCATCCGCTCACCGCTGCTGAGGTACGCGGTCGCCTCGAGCCCGACTTTCCGCGGGTCCTCGACACATTGAGCAGCCTGGTGGCGATTCCGTCGGTCGCCTGGCCGAGCCACGACAGAGCTCACGTCGAGGCCAGCGCCGAGGCGGTGGCCGCGCTGGCCTCGGCCGTCGGTCTCTCAGCGGAGATCCTGACTGCTCCGACGGCAGCCGGGACGGAAGGCCATCCTGCGGTCGTCGCCTCCCGGCCGGCACCGACGGGCCGTCCCACGGTGGTCCTCTACGCCCACCATGATGTGCAGCCCGCCGGGGACGAGAGCCTGTGGGACACTCCTCCCTTCACCGCGACGCGGAAGGGTGACCGGGTCTTCGGCCGCGGCGCGGCTGACGACAAAGCCGGGATCATGGTCCACCTGACGGCTCTCGAGCTGCTCGGTGAGCGCCTCGGCGTGGGCGTGGTGCTGTTCGTCGAGGGGGAGGAGGAAGCCGGCTCTCCCAGCTTCCGGAACTTCCTGGAGCAGCATCGGGAGAAGCTTGCCGGTGACGTCATCGTCGTCGCCGACTCCGGGAACTGGGCACCCGGCGTGCCCGCCCTGACATCCAGCCTGCGTGGGATGGCATCGCTCGAATTCACGGTGCGCACTCTGGATCACTCGGTGCACTCGGGCATGTACGGCGGAGTGGTGCCGGACGCGATGATGGCGATGACTCGGGTGCTTGCGAGCCTGCACGATGACACCGGCACGGTCGCGGTCGAAGGTCTGCAGCGGACGCTCACCGCAGATGTGGAGTATGCCGAGGCGGACGTGCGGCGGGACTCGGGCGTTCTGCCGAGCACGTCCCTGGTGGGGGAGGGCAGCCTCTCCTCCCGCCTCTGGCTGCAGCCGGCGATCACGGTCATCGGCGTCGACGTGCCCACAGTCGATGATGCGTCGAACACGCTCCAGGCTGCGGTCCGCGCCAAGATCTCCATCCGATTGGCGCCGGGAGACGCGCCCGAGGCCGCCCTGCAGCAGGTCCGTCAGCACATCGCGGGCAATGTGCCCTTCGGTGCCCTGGTCGAGTTCGGTGCGACGGAGGGTGGCCACCCATGGCGAGCGGATCTGACCGACCCTGCAATCGGCCTCGCCCGGCAGGCCCTGAGCGACGGGTACGGCACGGAGAGCGTGCTGATGGGTCTGGGCGGTTCGATTCCCTTCATCGCCGACCTGCTCGCAGTCTTCCCCGAGGCGTCGATCTTGGTCACCGGGGTGGAGGATCCGGATGCGCGCGCGCACAGCGCGAATGAGTCGCTCTACGTCCCTGACTTCGCCTCGGCGATCGTTGCCGAGACGCTGCTGCTCGATCGGCTCTGGCGGGAATAACCCCGAATCGCCTGCTGTTCCTGGTGTAGCCTGATTGGCACACGACGTTTGAGGAGGAGAGCTCATGACAGTCACGAGAGAAGACGTGCCGGTTCACGAGGTCGAACTGTCCGAGACGGCCGCGGACAAGGTTCGCAGCCTGTTGACCCAGGAGGGGCGCGACGACCTGCGTCTGCGTGTTGCGGTGCAGCCCGGTGGCTGCTCGGGGCTGATCTACCAGCTCTATTTCGATGAGCGATTCCTGGACGGCGACGCAGTGCGGGACTTCGGCGGCGTCGAGGTCATCGTCGACCGTATGAGCGTTCCCTACCTCAACGGATCGACCATCGACTTCTCGGACACGATCGAGAAGCAGGGCTTCACGATCGACAATCCGAATGCCGGAGGCTCCTGCGCCTGCGGCGATTCCTTCCACTGAGCCCACCCGGCCCAGCTTGGTCATGGACCTGGGAGACCTCCGCGCAGTCGGCACTGCGCTGAGCGCCTCCCAGGTCCTTTCTGCGTACCGGGCGGGACTGTTCCCGATGGGGCTGGGCGAATCGGGCGCCGGTCCCATCGGCTGGTGGGCGCCGCGCCGTCGCGGTGTGCTGAGAACGGGCGAGCTGCGCGTCGCCAAGAGCCTGCGCCGGTCCGCCAGACGCTTCGAGTGGTCAGTGGATCAGCGATTCCCCGAGGTGATCGCAGCGTGCGCGGACTCGGGCAGGTCCGGTGCCTGGATCACGCCGGCAGTCGTCGACATCTACTCCGAGCTCCACGACCGCGGGCACGCCCACTCGGTGGAGGTGCTGCGCGAGGGCGAATTGGTGGGAGGCCTCTACGGTGTGGCCTTCGGGAGTGTCTTCGCCGGCGAGTCGATGTTCCATCGCGTCTCTGATGCGTCCAAGGTCGCTCTGCTGCGCCTGGTCGAGATCCTCGACGCGGTGAACAGCGAGGTGCCGTGGATCATCGACACCCAGTGGCAGACACCACACCTCGAATCCCTCGGCGTGTCGGAGATCGACGGCTTCGAGTATCTGCAGGCCCTGGGCCGAGCAGAATCGGGTCCGCATTCGCAGGTATTTCTCACTCAGTGAGCAGAGAAGTGTGATTTTCTACCGCTCGTAGCGGTAAGGTGTACGAGACAAAGTCAGTATTCGGCGTTCTGTCCGATCTGAGGTCCGCTCTGCCGCTGCGAGACGCAGCTGAGCGCGACGGGCTCGGGTCGCGGACGCCGACGAAAGTTGTGAAAGGCTGCACGTGGATTCTCCGAATCAGCCAGTACGCAGGACTCGAAGGTCCTGGGCCAAGGGACTTGGTGTACTCGGCGCAGTTGCCATGACAACCCTGCTCACCGGGTGCAACAGAGAGCAGTGGGAAGTTGGGTTCTATCCCGTGGAGTCCAAGGGGGCAACGTCCCACACGGATGCCTACACCTCTCTGTGGACCGGCAACTGGATCACCGCTCTGATCGTCGGGGCGCTGGCCTGGGGCCTGATGCTGTGGTGCGTCGTCGTCTACCGGCGCAAGAAGTCCGACCGGGGTCTGCCCGTTCAGATGGCCTACCACATGCCCATCGAGATCCTGTACACAGTGATCCCCGTGATCGTGGTGATGGGCCTGTTCTTCCAGACCGTGAACACGCTGGAGCAGACCACCGATGATCGGACGCCCGGCGAGCAGGTCATCGAAGTGGTCGGCAAGCAGTGGGCGTGGGACTTCAACTACGTCACCGAAGACGTCCACTACGCTGGCGTCCAGGTCAACCTGGACGGCACCGAGCAGCCGGGCTACGACGCGCCGACGCTCTACCTGCCGGCCGACACCGACGTGGAGCTCGTGATGCGCTCACGCGACGTCATCCACTCGTTCTGGGTCCCGGCGTTCCTTGAGAAGCGGGACATGATTCCCGGGCGGGAATCGAGCATTCACCTGCGGCCGCTCAAGGAAGGCACGTATGTCGGCAAGTGCGCCGAGCTGTGCGGCGAGTTCCATTCCGAGATGCTGTTCAATGTCGAAGTCGTCCCGATGGACGAATACCTGGACTACACCGACGGACTCCGTCAGCAGGGCAACACCGGGATTCTGGGACCGGAGTACGACCGCACCGAGTGGTACCAGAACCCGTACGAGAGAGAAGGGGCTGAGTCATGACAGCCGTCGCTGAGAACCGAAGCACTTCGGTGGCAGGGTACGACCCGCTGCCGAAGAGCAAGGGCCGGATAATCGTCGACTGGATCACTTCGACTGATCACAAGACGATCGGCTACATGTACCTGATCGCGTCGTTCCTGTTCTTCTGCATCGGCGGCGTGATGGCCCTGCTGATCCGGCTCGAGCTGTTCGAGCCCGGCATGCAGTTCATTGAGACCAAGGAACAGTACAACCAGCTGTTCACCATGCATGGCACGCTCATGCTGCTGATGTTCTCGACCCCGCTGTTCGCGGGCTTCGCGAACGTCATCATGCCGCTGCAGATCGGCGCACCCGACGTCGCCTTCCCGCGGCTGAACGCATTCGCGTTCTGGGTATTCCTGTTCGGCAGCCTCATCGCGCTGTCCGGATTCCTGACTCCGCAGGGTGCGGCTTCGTTCGGCTGGACCGCCTATGCACCCTTGAGCAACACGACGTTCTCACCGGGACTCGGTGGACATCTCTGGGTGATGGGACTCGGGTTCCAGGGCTTCGGCACGATTCTGGGCTCCGTCAACTTCATCACCACCATCATCACGATGCGCGCACCCGGCATGACCATGTTCCGGATGCCGATCTTCACCTGGACCGTGCTGGTCACCGGCCTCCTCGTCATGATGGCGTTCCCGCCGCTGGCCGCGGCACTGCTGGCGCTGGGGGCGGATCGCATCCTCGGGGCGCACGTGTTCAGTCCGGAGAACGGCGGGCCGATCCTCTGGCAGCATCTGTTCTGGTTCTTCGGGCACCCCGAGGTCTACATCATCGCTCTGCCCTTCTTCGGAATCATCTCCGAGGTGATTCCGGTCTTCAGCCGGAAGCCGATCTTCGGCTACAAGGGCTTCGTCTATGCGTCGATCGCGATTGCTGCGCTCTCCGTCACCGTCTGGGCTCACCACATGTACGTCACCGGTGCTGTTCTGCTGCCGTTCTTCGCGCTGATGACGATGTTGATCGCCGTGCCGACGGGAGTCAAGATCTTCAACTGGATCGGCACCATGTGGCGCGGCTCGCTGACATTCGAGACCCCGATGCTGTGGGCGCTGGGCTTCCTGGTGACCTTCACCTTCGGCGGTCTGACCGGTGTCATCCTCGCCAGCCCGGCATTGGACATGCAGGTGTCCGACACCTACTTCGTGGTGGCACACTTCCACTACGTCGTCTTCGGCACCGTGGTGTTCGCCATGTTCGCCGGCTTCTACTTCTGGTGGCCCAAGTGGACCGGGCGAATGCTCAACGAGTCGCTCGGCAAGATCCACTTCTGGCTGCTGTTCGTCGGCTTCCATATGACCTTCCTGATCCAGCACTGGATGGGCGCGGACGGAATGCCGCGCCGGTACGCTGACTACCTGCCTCAGGACGGCTTCACGTGGATGAATCAGATCTCGACCGTCGGCTCGCTGATCCTGGGCCTGTCGATGATCCCGTTCTTCTGGAATGTGTGGGTCACCGCTCGCAAGGCTCCGAAGGTGACCGTGAACGATCCGTGGGGCTACGGCTCATCGCTCGAATGGGCGACCTCGTGCCCGCCCCCGCGCCACAACTTCACCTCGCTGCCCCGGATCCGCTCCGAGCGCCCCGCGTTCGATGCGAACCACCCCGAGCTGCTGGAACTTGCCGGCCACTCTGCTGACGCCTATTCGGTCGTCGAAAGGACCAATCGATGAAGACTGCTGCAATCATCTTCGGTAGCGGGATCTTCTTCTTCGTCCCCGTCGGGATCATCTACGGCATCCTCACCGATTTCCAGGAGATGGTCGGATTCCCCGGACTCCTCGGCCTCGGCGTGATGACGGCGATGATCGGCGTCTATGTCTGGCTGCAGAACCGGAGCACCGGCCGAATCCCGGCTGACGACCTGGATGGAGAGATCTCCGACGAGGCGTACGAGTACGGGTTCTTCAGCCCGTGGAGCTGGTGGCCGATCTTCCTGGCCGCCGGAGCCGGAACGGTCTTCGCCGGTGTGGCGATCGGCTGGTGGATCACGCCATTCGGCGGGCTGCTCGTCGTGATTGGACTGATTGGACTGGTCTACGAGTACGACCGCGGGGATCACGCTCACTGACCCTGCTTGCATACGAGAAGGAAGGCCGAGGCTGCAGCCTCGGCCTTCCTTCTGCGTTTTCCCGGTGGATCGCGCTGTGCATCGTCACACTCTCCTGAGCCTTCGGCTGCGTGCCTGCCCTGTCACTGCGGGGCCCGTCGGCGGTGGGTGTCAGTCATGCCCAGAGATGACCGTCCGCAAGTTCCTTGGCCGCTCCACGGGCAGTCTCTGCACGTTGGCGGGGCATTCCACGGGAAGGGGCGGAAGGAGGCTCGGCGACGGTTCCATCACCGACGTCCACGACACTGGCCAAGGCTCTCGTCGCCGTCGACGACATCGGGATCCTGCCGTCCGCGCAGGCAGTCGCCGAGGCGTTCTACTGCCTCGGCGACGCTGTCTACGAACCGGCCCGAGCCCTCCCCGGGCCGAGCCGGCACAACCCGCCCGCACGGGCACTGCACACCGCCCCTCCGCGTCCTGGCAACGAATGTGGGGTCACCGGTCGGCTCCGCAGTCGGCGCCGAAGCCGGGACCGACTCCGAGGCCCGTCTGGGCCCGTGCACAGTCGGGACCCGTCTGGGCCCGTGCATAGTCCGGACGGATTACCCGGACCCGGTCTTACAGCACTGTCATCGAGGTGCTCCAGCCGATCCGCTGAGCGATTACCGTGGCCGGCATCTGCGGATACTTCACCAGCAGCTTCCGGATCTCCGGCTCGTACGCGTCCACGATCGAGCCCCTGCCCGGACGGCGGTAGGCCGGATGCTCGTCCGAGGCCAACGCCTCCTGACCGTGTTCCGTGCCTTGCCCGTTCGCCGGACGACCTCCTTGATCGGCAGCCCCTCGGCCCGGTGTAACCGCCGAGTCTCGGCCCAGTCTTCCATTGTGATCATGCCTCCTAGCATCGATTGAGGGGGTCAGGACTCACCCGCCGCCAAGGAGCCATCTTTCACACGTCGTCGACACCGCCGTCGGCGCCCAGGCCGGGACGGGACCGCACCTGGGGCCGGTCTGGGCGGGGCATGCTTCCCCGGCATCTCGACGCCCGTCATCGGGGCCGTACCAGCCGTGGGGCGCGCGCAGGGCATCTGCGCGGTCACGCGCAAGCAGGGTGGCTCCCAAGCACACCTTTGGCGGTTCCGAACAAGCGGCAGATACGTCTACTGGCCCCACGCGCAATCCGGGTGGACCCCAGTCAGCCTGACCCGACGCATCAGGAGTCGAAGAGTCCTGCCCAGCCGGTTCCTCTCGCCCGGCCAATGCTTCAGCCTCGCTCCTCATCGGGATCGCCGCCGACCGATTGCAGATCAACACGAAGGGGGCGGAGAGTCGATGTGAACTGCTCCCCGGAAGTTGGACTGAATTACTCAGTTCCGATTTCCGGGGAGCAGTTCTATGCATCCGAAGAGTTCTTTGTCTATGGAACAGCGTCGTGCAGCGATAGCGTTGTTCGAAGCCGATTGGGGCTGGGTCGCTGCGGCCAGACGCCTCGGTGTTGCGGGGAGACCGGTGCATCGGCTCTATGACCGTTGGCGGGTTCGTGGAAGCGGGGCACTGGTGCGAATACCAAAGCAGGGTTCGTTCTCGTTCGAGGTCAAACTCGATGTGGTGCGTCGGTTCCTGGCAGGTGAGACCAAAGTGGATCTGGCCCGGGAGTTCGACCTGTCCTCGCCGAAGCTGATCGAGACGTGGGCACGAAAGTATCGCCAGGAGGGCGAGGAGGGGCTACGGCCGAAGCGTGCTGGCAGGCCGACCAAGCCCGGTGTCGAGCGCCCTGGGCCGGACGAGCTGCAGCAATTGCGACGGGAGAACGAACGCCTGCGCGCGGAGGTCGCGTACCTGGGAAAATTGCGGGCCTTGAGGGCGCAGAAACGGCGGTAAGAGTTCGCGCTGTCGTCTCCCTCAAGGCAGAACACCGGCTGGACCTGTTGCTCCAGATCGCGGGATTGCCCAGATCGACGTTCTTCTACCATCAGGCCCGGTTGAACGCGCCGGACCGCCATGTCGAGTTGAAGGCCGCGATCACCGAGGTCTTCACCCGCAACCACAACCGGTATGGGCACCGCCGGGTGCACCGAGAATTGCTCAGCACCGGGAGGCAGGTGGCGAAGAAGACTGTGCTCAAACTCATGCGCGAGCTCGGGCTGGTCTGCCGCACGCGCCGCAAGCGTCGCTACCCGTCCTACCGGGGAGAACTCGGTCAGATCGCCGACAACCTGCTCGACCGCCAGTTCACCGCCGCTGCTCCAAACCAGAAATGGGTCACCGACGTGACCGAATTCCGAGTCGGTGACCACAGGCTCTATCTGTCACCGATCATGGATCTATTTGACCACCAGATCATTTCCTACTCGATCAGCAGCTCACCAAATCTGGACCTGACCAATTCCGCCCTGCGGCGGGCCATTGCCACACTCGAACCCGGGCAACAGCCCCTGGTGCACTCGGATCGGGGATTCCAGAATCAACACCGCTCCTGGCGTCAGCTCATCGCCGATGCCGGAGCACTGCAGTCGATGTCCCGGAAGGCGAACTGCTTCGACAATGCCGTGATCGAGAACTTCTTCGGCCACCTCAAGGAAGAGTGCTTCCACCACGCCCGCTACCTGACCATCGGAGCCCTCGAAGCCGCCCTGCACGAATACATCAGCTGGTACAACAACGACCGCATCTCTGAACGACTCGAGGGCCTGAGCCCGGTAAGATACCGAGCCCAGGCCCTCGCAGTCTAGGGACCTAGCCAACCGGTCCAACTTTTGGGGACCAGTTCAATGACTCTCCGCCCCCTCATCCGATCACTGCCAGTTCAGGTGAGCCGGCAGTGAAGGAGCACTACTGCTGCGATCCGGTCAGTTCGTCCTTCCGAGACTGCTCAACCTCACCGTGGTCGTGGTGGGCTGCTTCGAGCTCGGACTTGGTCACCGGAGCAACCCGGTCTTCGTAGAAGAACCTGGCGAGCTTCGCGCGGCGCTTCTCGATCTTCGAGATCTTGCCGTCAGGGCCCGGTTCGGCCGGAATGTACTGCGGCGACTCGAAGGACGCCAGCGACCACAGGCGATCCTCGTTGAGCGGCTTGTGCCGTTCCTGGAACTCGCCGTGAGGCAGCCGGATGATCTGTCCGCTCTCCCTTCCGTGAAGGATGATCTCCCGATCCTTGCGCTGAAGCGCGAGGCAGACTCGCTTCGTCACGATGTACGCGATGACCGGCCCAAGGAAGAACAGCACACGGAATATGTAGATCATGTCGTTCAACGACATGTGGAAGAAGACTGCCATCAGGTCGCCCGAGGCGGCTGCCCACATGTTGAGGTACCACACGACTCCGGCGGCTCCGACTGCAGTGCGCGTCGGGTTGTTGCGCGGACGGTCGAGGATGTGGTGCTCGCGGTAATCCTTCGTCAGCCAGGCTTCGACGAACGGCCAGATGGCGAGACCACCGAACAGCAGCCCGGCGACAAGCACCGAGGAGAAGATGTTGAAGCTGATCGGGTAGCCGAAGATGTAGAACTCGGTCCATCCCGGGATGATCCGCAGGAATCCGTCCATCCATCCGATGTACCAGTCGGGCTGGGTACCAGCGGACACGGGGGAGGGGTCGTACGGACCGTAGTTCCACACCGGGTTGGTCGTGAAGAACCCGGAGAGCAACGCCAGCAGGCCGAAGATCATGAAGAAGAAGCCGCCGGCCTTCGCTGCGAACGTCGGCAGCACAGGCTCGCCGACAACGTTCTTCTCAGTGTGCCCGGCGCCCGGCCACTGCGTGTGCTTGTGGTACACCACGAAGATCAGGTGAACAGCAATCACCGCGATCAGCAGCGCTGGCACGACCATGATGTGCAGCGAATACAAACGGGACACGATATCCACGCCTGGGAACTCGCCGCCGAACACGAAGAACGAGATGTAGGTTCCGACGAGCGGAATGGCCTTGAGGATTCCGTCGATGATGCGCAGGCCGTTGCCGGAGAGCAGATCGTCAGGCAGGGAGTAGCCGGTGAAGCCGGCGCCCATTCCGAGGACGATCAGCACGATGCCGACCAGCCAGTTCACCTCGCGCGGCCGACGGAATGCGCCGGTGAAGAAGATGCGCATCGCATGGATGCTCAGCGCCGCCATGAACAGCAGAGCAGCCCAGTGGTGCATCTGGCGGATGAACAGACCACCGCGGATCTCGAAGGAGATCGCCAAGGTCGAGGCGTAGGCCTCGGACATCTCGACGCCCTGCAGCGGGACGAACGGACCTTCATAGATCGTGTGGCCCATGGCCGGTTTGAACCAGAAGGTCAGGAATGTGCCCGTGAGGACGAGGATGACGAAGCTGTACAGCGCAACCTCACCGAGCATGAACGACCAGTGATGTGGGAAGATCTTGCGCCCGAACTCCTTGACGAGTCTGGACGCCCCCACCCGGTTCTCAGTGAACAGCGCAGCTTTGCCAACGGCTGTGGTTGGTTGTGTTGTGCTCATTGCTCGGAGGTCTCCCTCGTGTTGATCTCCCAGAATGTTGGTCCGACGGGCTCTGGGAAGTCGCGCTGGGCGACCAGATAGCCCTCGGAGTCAACGGCAATGGGAAGCTGCGGAAGTGGACGCTTCGCGGGACCGAAGATCACTTCGCAGTGATTAGTCACGTCGAAGGTCGACTGGTGGCACGGGCACAGCAGATGGTGGGTCTGGTGCTCGTACAGAGCCACGGGGCAGCCGACGTGGGTGCAGATCTTGGAGTAGGCGACGATCCCGTCGACTCCCCAGTCCTCCTTCGCCGGGTCCGTGTTGAGCTCCTTCGGGTCGATGCGCATGAGCAGGACGGCAGCCTTCGCCTTCTCATCGAGCGGGTGCTCCGACTCGTGCATGCCCTCCGGGATCACGTGAACGGCGGACCCGATGGTCACGTCCTCCGCTCGGATGAAGCGGTCCTCCCGCGGCACTCCGCCGGGATCCTGGCACAGCCGGACACCCGGGCCCCACAGGGTCGTGAACATCTTGTCGCCCGGGAGCGGCCCGAGGTCACGGAACACCAGGATTGCCGGCAGGGGAGCAATCGCGACTGCGGCGATCAGCGTATTCCGCAGCAGCGGGCGACGCGCGATTCCCGACTCATCCTTGGCCTGATTGAGGATCTCCAGAGCGACAGCCTGGTCCTCCTCGTTGCCCTCGATGGGGTGACGATCCTCGGCCACTTCGGTGCCGGACACCAGAGTCTTGCCCCACAGGACCAATCCGACGCCGATCCCGAACAGGGCCAAGGTCGCGCCGAGCCCGAACATCATGTTCTGGAGCTGGATGCTCGCCATGGTCTCATCGGGAGCGAACAGGAAGTACGACACGATGAACCAGATGGTTCCGATCATCGACAGGATGAACCATCCCGCGATCTGGCGCTCCGTCGTCCGCTCAGCTGCAGGTGAGATGTCAGTGAGGCGCGGAGTGTGTTCGGGCAGACCGGGATTGGTGAACCCGTTCACCTGCTCGAGCTGGGTGCCATGCTCGGCAGTGTGCTGTTTCGAGGTCATTTGCTTCCTCGTCTATAACTCGAATCGAATGAAAACGTGTGCATGGTCACTTCGGCCGCGCCGAGAGCCAGACGGTCATGCCGATGACGGCGGCAAGCCCGAAGAACCAGACGAACAGGCCTTCGGCAACCGGTCCGAGCGAACCGAGCTTGGCTCCGCCGGGCGACGGGGTCTCGGAGATCTCGCGGACATAGGTGATGACGTCGCGCTTCTGCTCCGGGGTCAGGTTGGCGTCGTTGAAGATCGGCATGTTCTGCGGGCCGGTCTGCATCGCCTCGTAGAGGTGCTTCTCGGACACCTCCGAGAGGTTCGGCGCGTACTTTCCGCGAGTCAGCGCGCCGCCGGATCCGACGACGTTGTGGCACATGGCGCAGTTCGTGCGGAAGAGCCCGCCTCCGGCGGCCGCGTCACCCTGCGAGGTGTCGAGGTACTCGTCCTCCGGCACTGCCGGACCGGGGCCGAGCGATGCGACGTAGGCAGCGAGCTGCGAGGTCTCCTCTTCGTTGAACTGGGGTTCCTTCACCTGAGCCTGCGGTCCGCTCATCTGCAGCGGCATCCTGCCCGTACCGACCTGGAAGTCAACGGCGGCGGCGCCGACGCCCACAAGACTCGGTCCGTTCTCTGTTCCCTCCGCGCTCATGCCGTGGCACGTCGCGCAGTTCGTGACGAAGAGTTTTTCACCCTCCTCCACGTCGGAGGCGGTGTACTCCTGCGCGCTGGCCGAGCTGTTGCCGGTGAACACCGCGTAGGCTCCGCCGGTGAGCAGCAGGCCAAGCAACAGGAGTACCACCAAGGCCATCGGATGCCGGCGTCGTTCGGCTAGAAGCTTCACTAGTTATTCCTTTACTTGCTCAAATCAGAAGGGCGATGTCTCAGAAGGTGATCACTGCAGGATGTAGATCACAGCGAAGAGGCCCACCCACACGACGTCGACGAAGTGCCAGTAGTACGAGACGCAGATCGCGAAGACAGCTTCACGATGGCCGAAGCGCTTGGCAGCGTAGGTCCGACCGATCACGAAGAGGAACGCGATGAGTCCGCCGATCACGTGGAGACCATGGAAGCCCGTCGTGAGGTAGAAGACAGAGCCATAGGCGTTCGAATTGATCGCGACGCCTTCCGAGACCAGCGTGGCGTACTCGAACACCTGACCCGAGACGAAGATCGCGCCCAGGATGAACGAGAGGTAGTACCACTCGCGCATTCCCCACTTGGCGATGTTGAGGATGCCTCCGGCGCGTCGCGGCTGGAAGTGCTCCGCCTTGAAGACGCCGAGCTGGCAGGTCACCGAGGACAGCACCAGGATCGACGTATTGCCCAGGGCGAAGCCGAAGGCCAGCTTCTGAGTCTCAGCTGCCCACAGGTCGGGCACGACTGACCGGATGGTGAAGTACATGGCGAAGAGCGCGGCGAAGAACATCAGCTCGCTCGACAGCCAGACGATCAACCCAACGGTTGTCGAATTCGGCCTGTTGACGACTGGATGAACCGGCGCTGTTTGAGATGCAGTGGCAGTTGACACGGGACCATTATTACCTAGTCCGCAGGCTAAATTCACCTTTTACTCAGGTTCGGGCGGCACTTTTTCTACACCGTGTAGCGAGAACCGCGAGTTCTCGCGGTTCTCGCTGATCGCCCGACTGCCGCGTGCGTTTCGCGTGTCGGACGGAGGAGGCCGGACAGCGAGCAGCGGAGTCTGCAAGCGGACAGGGGCGCGACGTGCGCAGGCGCCGGCTGTCCTCTCCTGACGAGAGCATCGCCTGCGCATGAAGCAGGCCGGCGACCGTCACCCGATTGGGCGGGCTCTTCGGTCGAGTCGTAGCATTGACGGGCCGGGTCCTTCGACCCGTCGTCGTGCAACGAATGCAGAAAGGCACAGTGTCTATGACTCCGCACTCCGAACAGCTGATTGAGAGCACCGTGGTTTCGGATGTGCGCAACTGGCCGGATCTCCTGGTGGCACTGATGGAGCGGAAGGACCTCGACGGCGCCACCGCCGCATGGGCGATGGACGAGATCATGTCCGGCACGGTCCCCGACGTCACGATGGCTGCCTTCCTGGTGCTGCATCACAGCAAGGGGGAGACCGTCGAGGAGATCACCGGCCTCGTCGACGCAATGATGTCGCACGCCGTCACCCTCGAGGGTCTCAGCGATGCCGTGGACATCGTCGGCACCGGAGGAGATCGCGCCAAGACGGTGAACATCTCCTCGACCGCATCGTTCATCATCGCCGCATCCGGTCAGCCACTCGTCAAGCACGGCAACCGCGCTACGTCCTCCGCCTCCGGCTCGGCCGACGTGCTCGAAGCGCTCGGTCTGACGCTCGACCTGACTCCTGAGCAGACCACTGCGCTGGCCAAGGAGGTCGGAATGGCGTTCTGCTTCGCCAACGTCTACCATCCGGCGATGCGTTTCATCGCGCCGGTTCGCAAGGCGATCAAGGTGCCATCGGCCTTCAACATCCTTGGTCCGCTGACCAATCCGGCGCGGACCAGAGCCACTGCGATCGGAGTCGCCGACAGGTCCATGGCTGCACTGGTGGCGGGGGTGCTGGCTCGGCGAGGGGATTCGGCTCTGGTGTTCAGGTCCGGCGACGGTCTCGACGAACTCAGCAATACCGCTGTCAACGACGTCTGGGAAGTGCGCGACGGCGACGTGCGGCACAGCACCTTCGACGCGACTGATCTCGGATTCCCCCGGGTCACGAAGGACGATCTCCGAGGCGGCGATCCCCAGCACAACGCGCGGGTCATGGAGAACGTGCTGGCAGGAGAGCACTCTCCTGTCCGCGACGTCGTGCTGCTCAACGCGGCCGCCGCGCTGGTGGCAGCGGCCCCGTCCGCCGACGGGGACCTGGGTGAACGATTGGCGGCGCAGGTCGAGAACGCTGCGCGAGTACTCGATTCCGGTGCGGCCGAGCGAAAGCTGCGCGAGCTCATCGAAGCTTCACACCGCTGGAGCTCTGCGGACTGAGGACAGCGACCCGAGCGCCTGTGCGTGCCCGAGCCGCGGTTCGCACAGGCTGTCGGATGTGCGCACCAGCCGAGTGGAGCCGTCTCCCAGCCATGCATGGAGGAGCCCGGTTTCCTCGTCGAGTGCCGCAGTCAGTCCTGGAGAGGGGCGCTCGACGAACTCGGCGGTCCGGCACAGAGCCTCGATGGCAGGATAAGGATTGACGTCGGCCGCGACTGCGCAGCTTCCTGCCAGCCGCCCCCATCGGATGACCGCGATCTCCCATCCGCCCGTTGATCTCGGCGCTGCGGCGACAAGTTCTTCGACCCGGGCCAGCGCGGCACGCTTTTCTGCTGAAGCCTGTGCTCCGAACAGCGCCATCATCGCGTCGCGGACCCCTGCCGCCTCCTCGTAGCGCTGATCGACGGTGAGCTCCGTCATTCGCTCACGGCACCTGCCCAGCACATCCGACGGGAGGCCATGAAGCAGATCGGTCACCCCCGTCAGTGCCGCGAGATAGGCTTCACCGTCCCAGTCTCCTGAACACGGTCCACCGCAGCGCCCGAGCTCCCCGGAGACGCATGGGGTGAATCTGCTGGACCCCGTCTTCTGCGTACACTGCTTGAGCGGATACAGCCGTTCCAGCAGCAGCTTGACCTCGGCAGCCGCGCGATGCGAGCGGAAGGGCCCGAGGCGCCGCCCGTTGCCTGCATCAGGACCAGGGTCGGATCGAGTGAGCGACAGCCGAGCGAACGGCTCGTCCGTCAAGCGCACCCACGTTCGGCGCTCGGGGTGCTTCGACCGGCGGTTGTACGGCGGCGCGAGCTCAGCGATGAGGCGAACCTCGCGAATCCGGGCTTCGACGACAGTGTCGCAGGGGATGGCACTGACTTCCTGAGCCGCGGTGATCATCTCCGCCATGCGGCCCCGCGTCTCTCCCGCGGTGAAGTAGTTCCGGACTCTCGTGCGCATGTTCGCGCTGACTCCGACGTACAGCACACGGCGCGAACCGTCGAGGAACATGTACACGCCCGGCACCGCCGGCACATCCTTGGCCAGATGCACTTTCGTTCTGCGCTTCTGCCAGCCGGCCGGCTTGAGCCGGGACAGCTCCTCCAACGTCGTGATGCCGAACGACCCGAACCTGTCGAACACATGGTGCAGGATCTCCGATGTTGCCCGGGCGTCTGCCAGAGCGCGGTGATTGGGCTCGACCGCAGTGCCGAAGTGAGCGGCCAGGGTGCTGAGCTTGTGGTTGGCGACCTCGCCGCGCGGCACAACTTGGCGCGAGAGCTTGACCGTGTCGAGAACCGGCGGATCCGGCCAGGTGTAATCGAGCGATTCGCACGCTGACCTGAGGAATCCGATGTCGAACCCGGCATTGTGGGCAACCAGCACAGCGCCGCGGCTGAACTCCAGAAAAGACGGGAGAACTGCCGACAGAGACGGTGCCTGAGCAACCATGCCGTTGGTGATTCCGGTCAGACGTTCCACAAAGGGGGAGATGACGCTGTTCTCCGGTCGCACGAGCGTGGCGAATTCCCCGATCACCTCACCGCCGCGGGTCTTCACTGCGCCGATCTCCGTGATGTCCGTTGAACCGGTGGTCTCCAGATCAACCACGACGAACGTCACGTCCGCGAGCGGTGTGCCCAGATCCTGAAGCGTGAGCTGGCCGGCAGAGCGCGGGACGTGAACGTCGAACAGGGCAGTCGGATGCTGAAGTGCCATGGCCCCAATGGTTGCACGACCTTCGGACACGTCCGGAGGCCGTGTCCGCGGGTCGTCCTACTGTCGAGGATGACGGTCACGAGTGCAGACCGCACCCACAAGAGCGATCCACGATCGGAGATGCCATGTTCATCGAATGCACGAACCCGGAGCACCGAATCGACGCGCGGACGGGAAACATCGTCTGCGGAGACCCTGAATGCCTCGTCGCCGCTTCGCATGCCCTGCCGGATCCCATGGACCGACTGCCGCCCACGCCGCCGGAGTGGATCCTCAGCTCGCCCGGTCGCCTGGACCATTCCGAAGTGGAGGCGCTGGCGGTTCTCGGCGACTTCGGCCTCGTCCCGCAGATCGTCGCTCCGGACATCGTGGACGCTGATGTCGACTACGTTCCCTGGTCACCGATCATGCACCGGGCGGGCTGATGCCGCCGGGCATCAGACCCGGGCGCCGTCGCCCTCGGTGCCGCGCTCGTCCGGAAGGTTGAGGAACAGCAGCAGTCCGCTCACCAGGATGACGGCGAGCAGGACCAGCACCAGGTACCCGGGTATCGGACGGAAGAAGATCGCACACACGAGCAGCGTTCCGATTCCACCGAGGACCCCGACGACTGCGAGGACGAACAGGGGCGGAGCCTTGCGCCAGCCGACCTGCTCAGGTTCGGGCGCGTGCCACTCCTCGTCCTCCGCCAGGCGCTCCCGAATCTCCTCCGCGGACATCTCAGGGACGAATCCGGCCTCCGAGTTCAGACCGGCCACCAGCTCTTCCCAGTCCGCATCGGGAACGCGGTCCTGCTCCGGAATCCGCTCCCAGTCGGGAACATCTTCGGAGCCGGGACCCTCATCGCGCGGATCGTTCATCGAGCGTCCTCGGCGCGCGCATCCGCGCCGTCTGCCGCATCGCGCCGCACCCTTTCGCACATGTTCCGGATCTCCTGCAGGATGAGGTGGTCGTCGTAGTCCAAGGTCGCAACGTGGTAGCTGCTGCGCAGAGTCACGACCTTGAGCGGGCAGCGGAGCCGCGCCCGCAGCTGCCTCAGGGACCACGGGCCGACGACGTGGTCACCGGCGGAGACGCAGACGGTGGTCGGAACGCGGACCTTCCACAAGCGCTGAAGCAAGCGGCGCTGTCCTCGCTGCAGGGAGGCCACCGCTCGCAGCGGAGTCCTTGGATACGCGTGCTCATCCTCTCCCGGGCGGGCGATGTCGTTCCCGATGGCCGTCACGCTCCGGACGGCGTATTTGAGCACCGGCAGCAGCGGGGCGACGGCGCTGTCGATCCTCAGAGCCGGATTGACGAGGACAAGCCCCCCGACGGGAGCATCGGATGCCGCGATGTCCAGAGCGAGTGCTCCTCCCATGGACAGTCCGACCACCACCACCGAGGAATACCTTTCCGCGAGCGATTCGAGCTCGGCCGCAGCGGAGTCTCGCCAGTCCTCCCAGCGACTCGAGTTCAGCTGCTGCCAATTGGTCCCGTGCCCGGGCAGGAGGGGAACGCGGACCGCGTACCCCTCGGAGGCAATCGCACGAGCGAGCGGTCTCCACGCCGCAGGTGATCCGGTGATCCCGTGGAGGAAGAGCACTGCGACGTCAGCGGTGTCCGAGTCGGAGGACAACGGTTCGATCGCCGCGAGGCCCGCAGGTGAGCTGAGAGAGTCGTCGTCCATGAGACCAGAATGCCACAGGGTCTCGGAGTGCGGTCGGGTGCGCAGAAGCGGCATCAAGGAGGCTCGGACAGCAGGAAACGTCTCTGCTGCGACGAATTCGGGAGGCGTCATCAGCAGTGCAGCTCCGGGCTCCTTGCGACACAGAAGGAAGGGGCCCCGACCGTATAGTAGTGTCGGATCGTCCGCCGCCCGATGTGAGAGGAAGAGCGTGTTCTACTGGCTGCTCAAGAGGATCTTCGTCGGGCCCATCCTGCGAATGCTGTTCCGCCCGTGGACACGCGGTCTGGAGAACATCCCTGAGTCAGGCGGCGCGATCATTGCCGGCAATCATCTGTCGTTTCTCGATTCGATCTTCGTGCCGCTGGTGGCGCCCCGCCCAGTGGTGTACCTGGCGAAGAAGGACTACTTCACCGGACGGGGCGTCAAGGGGATGCTCACCCGCTGGTTCTTCAAGCTGACCAATCAGCTGCCCATGGACCGCTCCGGCGGTTCCGCATCGGAAGCCTCGCTGCACTCCGGTTTGAAGGTTCTGCAGAGCGGGAATCTGCTCGGCATCTACCCGGAGGGAACTCGAAGCCCCGATGGCCGCCTCTACCGGGGCCGAACCGGGGTGGCCCGACTGGTGCTCGAGGCCGGTGTGCCCGTCGTTCCGGTCGCACTCATCGGGACGGACAAGGTGCAGCCGCAGGGACGCAAGGTTCCCCGTCTCCGCCGTGTCGGGGTGGTATTCGGCAAAGCCATGGACTTCAGCAAGTACGCGGGCTTGCAGCAGGAGCGGTTCCTCCTGCGCTCGATCACCGACGAGATCATGTACGAGATCCTGCGGCTCTCCGGACAGGAATACGTCGACAGCTACGCTTCGACGGTGAAGACGCGGCTGCTCTCGGCGAAGAAGCTCACGGCGGAGATCGAGGCCGGGGAGCCGGAATCCTGAGCGCCGGCAGTCGTTCGATTACTCGGGTAACGACGACACGCTGGAATCGTTATCCGGCGCTTCGTTGTCCGACTGCCCGGGAAGCCATAAGTTCATTGTTGTAAGTTCCCCCAGGCTCAGACGCTGCGTGTGCGGTAGAATCAGGTAATTCTCCAAACGGTGCTCGTCAGGCCCTGCTTCCCCCAGGGGTGAAAAGGAGGAGTCGGTGTGAACCGCTCAAGTCAGGAACCTGCTCGTTCCAAGTCAGTGCCGCCGGCAGCGCAAGGGCTGCTGTTCGACGATGACCTGCCGCAGCTCGATGAAGAAGCCGGATATCGCGGACCCACAGTGTGCCGCGTCGTCGGCATCACTTACCGACAGCTCGACTACTGGGCCCGGACGGATCTCGTCGTTCCGTCGATCAGGACAGCCACCGGCTCAGGGTCTCAGCGGCTCTACAGCTTCCGGGATATCCTCGTCCTCAAGATCGTCAAGCGGCTACTGGACACCGGCGTTGCGCTCAACCAGATCCGAGTTGCGGTCGGTCACCTCCGCGAGCGGGGGATCGAAGACCTGTCGCAGATCACGCTCATGAGCGATGGTGCGAGCGTGTTCGAATGCACTTCCGCCGATCAGGTGATCGACCTCGTGCAGGGCGGCCAGGGTGTCTTCGGCATCGCTGTCGGCCGAGTGTGGCGAGAGGTCGAGGGAACGCTTTCGGAACTGCCCAGCGAGCGTCCTGACGGCGAGCTCCAACCGCTCGACGAATTGGCCGAACGCAGGGCCCGCCGCAAGTCGAGCTGAGTCGGGGAAGCCTCAGCCGCCCGGGAGGGAATCGTTCGGAACCTGACACGCAGCCAAGCCCTATGAAGGCCACGACGTTGGTCGTGGCCTTTGTCATGGGCGCAGGAGCCCTGTTTCAGGATCGGCTGCGAGAATCGCATCGAATTCGGATCGAAAAGGGGGGAGCAGCACGGTGCGTTGAAGCGAGCCACTGGTCGAGCAGCATTGCAGATCGTGTGACCGCGCGGTGGACACGGCTGCTAGCGCGCGGTGCTGCCGTGGCTCACCGGCTTGTCGCGCAGACTCCCCATCTCCGCCGGATCGGCTGAAGAAGCGCCGTCTGGGTTCGTCTCAGCGGTTTCGGCACCCGGCCGGACCCCCGCGTTCACGGTTCGGCTGCCGGATTGCTGCGCAGCGTCCTGCCCCGGCTCGCCGACGCGGCCGGCTGACCGGTTCGAGCGCTTGAGGTTCTCGCTCCGAAGTGCCCGATCGAGGATCCTGTCGAAGGACGAAGCCAGGTCAGCGGCAGGCTTGCCCGGCCACGAGTGGATGGGCCGAGCAGAGCCTTGGGCCTGCTGGAGGACGGTGCGCTCCGGAAGCGGGGGAGACATGACGAGAGGTCCGAACATCTCTTTGAGCTCGGAGTACCGGTAGGCGTGCTCACGTGAGTTGGGTCGCACCCGATTCACGACGATGCCGAGAGGCTGCAGGTCGTGCGCGCTGCGCTTGCGCAGCTCGTCGGTGGCCCGCAGTGCTCGGTCAGCGGCCGCCACTGAGAACAGCCCCGGCTCGGTGACGATGAGGACTCGGTCACTCGCGGTCCACGCTGCTCGCGTCAGACCGTTGAGCGAGGGAGGACAGTCGATGAGCACCAGGCGGTACCCCGTGGCGACCTTGGCAAGCGCTTCCTTGAGTCGCCGCAGGTAGCGGTCGGACAACGACGGCCGGTCGAATTCGGCCGACCTCGGTGAGCCCGGAATCACGTCGACGTGTCCGGGCTTGTCGCCCACCCACCCGCTGGGGACAACTGCTTTGTCGAGGATGCGCGACTTGGGCGCCGCCAGGACGTCAGCGATGTCGACTTCAGTGGTGACGGGCACGTCCAACCCGGTGGAGGCGTCAGCCTGCGGGTCGACATCGACGACGAGCGTCGGAATGCCGCGGCTGTACGCCGCTGAAGCCAGACCGAGCGTGACCGAGGTCTTTCCGACCCCGCCTTTGAGACTTGAGATACTGAGGACGAGCACGGTACAACGTTAGCCGATCAGGGGGCTGGGTTCACGAACCGACGCTCGGGCGATATCGCGGGGAGTGACTTCAGCGTCGATATCGACGCTGATTGAAGAGCCGGTCGGCGACGACCGCACCGTCACGTGGTTGGGGATCGCCTGCTGCATTCCCTGCACGTGAGAGATGACGCCGATGGTACGGCCACCTTCGCGGAGCTCGTCGAGGATGCCGAGGACTTCGGCGAGCGAATCCGGGTCGAGCGAGCCGAATCCCTCGTCGATGAATAGCGAATCGAGTTGGATTCCGCCCGCCGCCGCTCTCACTGTGTCGGCGAGCCCCAGTGCCAGCGCAAGAGCCGCCATGAAGCTTTCACCGCCCGACAGGGTCCGCGTGTCGCGCTTCTCCTGTGTGAAGCGGTCGACAACCTGGAGCCCGAGGCCCGCGCGCTTCTCACGCCGGCGCAGCGCGTCGTCGTGAATGAGGCTGTAGCGGCCCCTGCTCATCTTCTCCAGCCGCTCGGAGGCATTGGCTGCGACGTCGGCAAACAGGGCCACGAGCGCGTAGGACGACAGGGGCATCCTGCGCAGATTGTCGGGCGATGTGGCCTGCACCACACCGGCGAGAGTGACGTCTGCGCGCAGGTCGTCCAGGCGCTCCTCCGTGTGCTGAGCGCCGTCCAGAAATTCCCGGCGGAGCCGGCGCACGTTCTCGAGGCGTTCGCGAGCGACGGCACGGTCCTGGACTGCCGAGTCCGTTCGGGCACAGGATTGGGTGAGGCGGAGGTCTGCCTCCTCAGCCTGCCGGGTGATCTCGTCATCCGCGGCGTGATCGTCGGAGGCTCGATCGAACCATGCGGATTCGCGGAGGAAGGCGATTCGACTCGCCATCTCCTCGTGGCGCTTCAACTGCGCCGCTATCGCCGCCGCATCGAGAGACCGCGCCTGGACGTACGCATCCTCGGAGACGAACGGGGATTCCGCGAGCCGGCTGCGGAACTGACCTGCACGCTCTGCAAGCTCGTCCGCTGCAGACTGCGCCGCCGCCGCGGCCTCCGCCGCTGCAACGGCGAGGGAGGTGACTTCGGTGCCGAGCCGCTCCAGAGCCACGGCGTCAGCGGCAGTTCTCGGGGCCTGCTGTCCTAGTCGTGCGATGCTGTCCTCCGCATGTGCTTCGCGCACCGTCCTCAGCTGCTCGAGCTGGCCCTCGAAGCCGGCTCGCGTCTCCTGAGCTCTTCTCAGCGCGTCGTTGAGTTCCAGCATGCGGGTTTCGTGCTTCCCCGCCTGATCCTCCGAAGCTGCCAACTCGGCTCTCATCCCGGTCAGCGTCGCATGCCTGTCGTTGAGCGTTCGGAGCTCCTCGACGGCTTCTCGGTGCCGTTCGGCGGCATCCTCCACGCTCTGCCCGCCGGACGCTTCGAGCG
Organism: Brevibacterium daeguense; assembly: GCF_021729135.1. Taxonomy (GTDB): domain Bacteria; phylum Actinomycetota; class Actinomycetes; order Actinomycetales; family Brevibacteriaceae; genus Brevibacterium; species Brevibacterium daeguense. Next base: position 221,959 of record NZ_JAJTWW010000003.1, on the reverse strand, counting down.
CGACCCGCAGCTGCTCGCGCACCCGAGTGAGGTTCTCCTGCGCGGCGGCGGTCGCAGCTTGACGCGCTTCCCACACCGCATGGGCCTGTTCCTCGTCTTCACGTGTCACGGAGTCGGCGGATGGTTCCGCCGCGGCCGGGTGCGAGGTCGAGCCACAGACCGGGCAGGGAGATTCGGGGGAGAGCGAAGCGGCCAGCTCTGCCGCGATCCCCGCGATTCGCTGGTTCCGCCTGGTCTCGAAGGCGATCCGGGCCGCGCCCTGGTCCTCCTGCCGCAGCCGAACGAGTTCCTCGGCCCGCGCGGATTCGGTCTCCAGCCGGGCGAGCTCCTGGGATGCGGACAGTTCCCGCTGGACGACTTCGAGCCGCTGGCGCTGATGGTGGATCCGGGTGACCAGGCTCGCTTCACCGTCGAGGGCGCCGCGGAGCTCACTGATGCGCGTGCGTGTCCTCGCATCCGCCGCGCGCAGTTCATCTCGCGTTCGAGTGAGCTCGAGCTGTTCGGCGGCCAATTCGGAGATGCGCGCGCTGACCGCGGTCTGCCGCTGGAACCCCTTCGCGATCGTCTTGGCTGCACCACAGAGCTCTCTTCCCGCCTCAGCGAGGTCGGGCATGTCGAGTTCGCGGACTTCGCCGGGCAGGCGGCAGAGCACCGAGTCCAGCCGCCGTTCCGCTTCGATCTGCTGCGCGGACTTGGCGGCACTGCGGCTCCGCGCCCGCACGAGCTCCCTGTGCAGCGGCTCCAGGCGCGAGGCATGGCTGACGAGCTCGTGCTCGCGCGCGGTCCGGCTGCGCTGCTCGGCCTGTTCGCCATAGTCGGCTTCGAGCTGCCGCAGCTCCTTCAGCTGGCGACGCGCAGTCTGTCTGTCCGCGGCCACGCGTGCGACGGACTCCGCCTGCTGCTGTTCGCCGCGCGCCAGGGCCTCCCGTTGGGCCGCGACTTCGGCGCGTTCTCGACAGATCGCCTCACCGGCTCCGAGGACCACGTCGACATCGCTGGTCGATGGATGCTCCGACTCCCGTCCCGGGACCGGCTCCCCGTGGATCTGCTGGACCTGCGCCATGAGGAACGAGCGCTGTTCGGATGTCTGCTGGATCTCCGAACGCGCCTGCCGAGCACGTTCACTGAGCAGCCGTTCGACCTCGGTGAAGTGCTCCGTGTCGAACAGCTTGCGCAGAACCGGCTCCCGGTCTTTCGGATCTGCGCGCAGGAAAGCAGCGAAATCGCCCTGCGGCAGGAGCACGATCTTGGTGAACTGCTCTGCGTTGAGCCCGACAGCGCGATTGATGTAGGCCTGCACCTCGTTCATGGTGCGGCCGCGTCCCGCCCAGTCCGTTCCGTCCCATTGGGACAGCAGGGCCTTGGGACGCTCCTGCACGGTGGTCGAGCCTCGTCTGCTCGGCCTGTCGTAGGCGGGGTTCCGCTCGATCTTCCAGCGCCTGTCGCCGGCGGTGAATACGAGGGTGACGACAGTGCGCACACCGGGAGAGGCGAACTGTGAGCGCAGCTGGGCGGCATCGTTGCGGGCTCCGGGCACCCGGCCGTAGAGCGCGAAGGTGATGGCGTCCAGGATCGTGGTCTTTCCGGAGCCGGTAGGCCCGTTGATGAGGAACAGACCGTCACCGGCCAGGAGGTCGAAATCGATGCTGACCGTTCCCGGGAACGGCCCGAACGCGGTCAGTTCGAGCGAGTGGAGTCTCATGCGTTCTCCCGACGGGCCGCGGCGAGTGCCGATTCGAAGCGCGCGACCTGACCCGGTTCGGCGGGACGGCCGGTGACATCGGCGATGAACTCGGTGAACACCTCGGAGTCGGTGCGTGCGGCGAGCTGGGCGGGAGTGCTCTGACGGATCGGACCGAGCGAGGGGGCGTTGGAATAGGTCAGCCGCAGCAGGCCCGGGTACGCCTCCTTCAGCTTCCCGAGAGCGTTCTCCGTGCGCTGCTCGTCGGTGAGCTCGACTGCCGTCAGGGCGTCGGCGTAGTCGACCGCGCGCGCGAGCACGTCAGCGATCGGACCGCGCACCGTCTCCACCCGGGTGAAGCGGGGGATGGCGATGGTGTCCACGACAGGCACCGCGCCGAGGAAGTCGACCAGGAACATCATCTTGTCCACGGTCGCCTCCGAGAAGGAGTAGGGCACCGGAGAGCCGGAGTATCTGACCGTCGGGGTGATCGCCTGAGGCTTGTGGAGGTGTCCGAGCGCGGTGTATGCGGTGCCGGCGAACACCGATGCCGGCGCGATGCCGACACCGCCGATGCCGATGTCTCTCTCCGACTCGCTTCCCTCACCGCCGCCGACGAACGCGTGGGCCATCACGACGAGGGGAAGGCCGGGGAAGTGGGTTCCGGCATGGTGGCGGACCTGCTCCATCGCCCACCCGAGCACGGCTGTATGGGTTCGCTCCACCCCGAAGCGGGAGTGGACCAGCCCCGGTTCCAGATAGGGGATTCCGTAGACGACGATCTCCGGAAGCTCCGCGGAGGGCAGCGGTACGGGCCAGGTGATGTCGGAGAGTCGGGTGCGGATATGGAGTCCGACCGAATCGAATTGCCGGCGCCCGACACCCAGCCGCACGAACGAGTCATGGTTGCCGCTGCTGACGACGAGGCGGACGCCGGCTGCCAGGAGTCGCCCGACCGCGTCGTCGAACAGCTCCATGGCCTCCGGGTTCGGGATCGCCCGGTCGTAGACGTCGCCGGAGACCAGGACGGCGTCGACCTGTCGGTCGGTCGCGGTGTCGACGAGGAAGTCGAGGAACCGCGACTGATTCGCGTGCTGATCGACGCCGAAGAAGGTCCGCCCAAGGTGCCAGTCCGAGGTGTGGAGGATGCGCATGGGGTCAGGCTAGCCAATGGTGCGGACACGGTCGGGTCCGGCGACCACAGTCGGAGTCGGAGACCGGATTCGCGAACCAGCGCCCCGCCGACGGGGCGTTCCTCGGCGTCTGTAGAGTGAACCCTGACAATGGACCCCACGCCGATCACACGTCGGCGTCGAGATGAAGCGAGCAACACAGATGTTCTCAAAAGTCCTCGTGGCCAACCGCGGAGAAATCGCTGTCCGCGCCTTTCGCGCCGCCTATGAACTAGGCGCATCGACCGTTGCAGTGTTCCCCTACGAGGACCGCAACTCCGAACACCGGCTCAAGGCGGATGAGGCCTACCAGATCGGCACGAAAGGGCACCCGGTCAGGGCGTACCTCGACGTCGAGGAGATCATCCGGGTCGCGCTGGAGTCGGGTGCGGACGCGATCTACCCGGGCTACGGCTTCCTCTCCGAGAATCCGGATCTGGCTCGCGCCTGCGCCGACAACGGGATCACCTTCATCGGGCCGCAGGCTGACGTGCTGGAGATGGCCGGCAACAAGGTGCATGCACTGGAGGCCGCGCGCAAGGCCGGGATCCCGACCCTGGCCTCGACACGGCCGTCGGCTGATCTCGACCAGCTTCTGGCCGACGCCGAGACCATGGAGTATCCGCTGTTCGTCAAGGCCGTCGCCGGTGGCGGCGGGCGCGGAATGCGCCGCGTCGGCAGCAAGACCGAGCTCGTCGAGGCGCTCAAGGCTGCGATGCGCGAGGCGGAGGGCGCTTTCGGCGATCCGACCGTGTTCATCGAGCAGGCTGTCCAGCGTCCGCGCCACATCGAGGTCCAGGTGCTGGCCGACAACGGCTCCAACGCGGTCCATCTCTTCGAGCGCGATTGCTCGATCCAGCGGCGCCACCAGAAGGTCATCGAGATCGCTCCGGCACCTCACCTGGATCCCGAGATCGCCGAGGCGCTGCGCAACGACGCCCTGAAGTTCGCCACGGCGCTGCAGTATCAGAACGCCGGTACCGTCGAGTTCCTGCTGGAGACGGCGGGCCCGCGCGCCGGCCAGCACGCTTTCATCGAGATGAACCCCCGCATCCAGGTCGAGCACACCGTCACCGAGGAGATCACCGACGTCGATCTCGTGCAGGCCCAGATGCGGATCGCCTCGGGGGAGTCCCTTGCCGACCTGGAACTGAGCCAGGACACCATCGCGATCAAGGGCGCGGCGCTGCAGTGCCGCATCACGACCGAGGATCCCGCCAACTCGTTCCGGCCCGACACCGGCATCATCACCGCCTACCGGTCGGCCGGCGGCGCCGGCGTCCGCCTCGACGGCGGCACGGTTCACGCGGGAGCAGAGGTGTCTGCGCACTTCGACTCGATGCTCGTCAAGTGCACGACCCGCGGTCGCGACTTCGAGCAGGCGGTCAACCGTGCTCGCCGGGCACTGGCCGAGTTCCGGATCCGGGGCGTGGCGACGAACATCGGGTTCCTCCGCGCTGTGCTCGACGACCCCGCCTTCATCCGTGGTGATATCGCCACCACCTTCATCGAGGAGCGCCCGCACCTGCTCGCCGCCAAGGTGGGCGCCGACCGCGGTTCGAAGCTGCTCGAGTTCCTCGCCGACGTCACGGTGAACCAGCCCCATGGCACATCGCCGGTCGCGCTGCATCCGCGCGAGAAGCTGCCGGAGCTCGATGCCCACGGCGAATCGCCGGCCGGTTCGCGGCAGCAGCTGCACGAGCTGGGCCCTGCCGGGTTCGCGCGGTCGCTGCGCGAGCGCACTGCGCTCGCGGTCACCGACACCACCTTCCGCGATGCGCATCAGTCGCTGCTGGCCACCCGCGTCCGCGCCAAGGATCTCCTCGCAGTCGCCCCGCACGTCGCCCGCCTGACGCCGGAGCTGCTGAGCGTCGAGTGCTGGGGCGGCGCCACCTATGACGTCGCGCTCCGGTTCCTCGGCGAGGATCCGTGGGAGCGGCTCGGCAAGCTGCGCGAGGCGATCCCGAACATCAACCTGCAGATGCTGCTGCGCGGCCGCAACACGGTCGGCTACACCCCGTATCCCACCGAGGTGACGGACGCCTTCGTCGACGAGGCCACGCGGGTCGGGGTCGACATCTTCCGCATCTTCGATGCGCTCAACGACGTCGAGCAGATGCGTCCGGCCATCGAGTCCGTGCTCGCCACCGACTCCGCCGTCGCCGAGGTCGCCTTGTGCTACACCTCCGACCTCAATGATCCGAACGAGGAGCTGTACACGCTCGACTACTACCTCGGCCTGGCAGAGAAGATCGTCGAGGCCGGCGCCCACGTGCTCGCAATCAAGGACATGGCCGGCCTGCTGCGCCCGGCGGCCGCGACCAAGCTGGTGACGGCGCTGCGCAGCAGCTTCGACCTGCCGGTCCACGTGCACACCCATGACACCGCGGGCGGGCAGCTCGCCACCCTGCTGGCCGCCTCGGCTGCAGGAGCGGACGCCGTCGACGTCGCCAGCGCCTCGATGGCCGGCACCACGAGCCAGCCCGCGATGTCGGCGCTGGTCGCGGCGCTGGAGCACACCGAGCGCGACACCGGCCTGTGCCTCCGGAACGTCTCCGATCTGGAGCCGTACTGGGAGGCAGTGCGCAACGTCTACCGGCCCTTCGAATCCGGACTGCCCGGACCGACCGGTCGCGTGTACCGCCACGAGATCCCGGGAGGCCAGCTGTCGAACCTCCGGCAGCAGGCGGTAGCGCTCGGGCTGGGGGAGAAGTTCGAGGAGATCGAGGCCATGTACGAGGCTGCCGACGACATCCTCGGCCACCTCGTCAAGGTGACGCCCTCGTCCAAGGTCGTCGGCGACCTGGCTCTCCATCTCGTCGCGGTGGGCGCCGACCCGCAGGAGTTCGCGGAGAACCCGCAGAAGTTCGACATCCCCGACTCGGTGATCGGCTTCCTCAACGGTGACCTGGGCGACCCACCGGCCGGCTGGCCCGAGCCGTTCCGCAGCCGCGCGCTGCAGGGCCGCAAGTACACCGCTCCGGTCGAGCACCTGGCCGAGCACGACTCCGAGCTGATCCGCGAACCCGGACGGGTTCGGCAGGAGACTCTGAACCGATTGCTCTTCGACGCCCCGACCCGCGAGTTCAACCACATGCGGGAGACCTACGGCGACCTGTCCGTGCTCGAAACTCCCGACTACCTGTACGGGTTGCGCGAAGGCGAAGAGCACGCCATCGAGATCGAGAAGGGCAAGGAGCTGCTGGTCGGTCTCCAGGCAGTCGGGCCGGCGGACGAGCGGGGAATGCGGACCGTCATGTGCACGCTCAACGGCCAGCTGCGGCCCGTCTCCGTGCGCGACCGGTCGGTCGACGTCGACGTCATCAACGCAGAGCGGGCCGATCAGGCGAATCCCGGCCATGTCGCCTGCCCGTTCGCCGGCGTCGTGACGATGCAGGTCAAGGCCGGAGACCAGGTCAAGGTCGGCGACACCGTCGCGACCATCGAGGCGATGAAGATGGAAGCGGCCATCACCGCCACCATCGAGGGCACGATCTCCCGTGTCGCGATCGGGGCCGTGCAGCAGCTCGAGGGCGGCGACCTCGTCGCAGTGATCGATGCCTGAGAGGCAGATCCGCCTCTTCGGCGACCCGGTGCTGAAGACGGTGACCGAGCCGGTCACCGTCTTCGACGGCAAGCTCAAGGACCTCGTGCGCGATCTCCTCGACACGACGAACATGGAGGGTCGGGCCGGTGTCGCGGCCAATCAGATCGGCTCGACCCGCCGCGTGTTCGGCTACCACGTCGAGGGGCAGCTCGGGTACGTCATCAATCCCACCGTCGTCGAGACGGGTGGAGAGCTGCGCGAGATCGGCGAGGGTTGCCTCTCGGTTCCGGGGCTGTCCTTCCCGACCCCGCGCTGGGAGCGCGCCGTCGTCAGGGGCGTGGACTGGGACAACAATCCGATCGTCGTCGAAGGCGAAGGGCTGATGGCACAGATGCTGCAGCACGAAGTCGACCACCTGGACGGCTTCGTCTATCTCGATCGGCTGAGCAGGGTGCATCGCCGCACGGCGCTGCGGGCCGTGCGCGAGTCCGACTGGTTCTGACTCAGCAGTCGCGGCATCAGCGCCACGACTGCGCAGCCACGACTGCGCAATCACGACTGCGCAATCACGACTGCGCAGTCACGACAACAACGACTCCGAGGAGTACACATGACAATCGAACGTGCAGGTGTGATCGGGTGCGGTCTGATGGGCTCGGGCATCGCCGAGGTGCTGGCCCGCAAGGGTCTGAATGTCGTGGTGCGCGACATCAGCGAGGATACGGTGGCTGCCGGCAGGCAGCGCGTGGAGCAGTCCTTCGCGAAGGGAGTGGAGCGCGGCAAGATGACAGCGTCCGAGCGTGATGAGGCGCTCGGCCGGATCGAGTTCACCACGGATCTCGGTCGGATGGCCGACCGGCAGCTGGTCATCGAGGCGGCCAGCGAGAACGAGGAGATCAAGAAGAAGCTCTTCGGCGAGCTCGATTCGATCGTGACCGACGAGAGCGCCATCCTGGCATCGAACACCTCGTCGATGCCGATCGTCCGCTTTGCCCAGGCGACGAGCAGGCCCGAGCGGGTCGTGGGAATGCACTTCTTCAATCCGGCTCCCGTCCAGCCGCTCGTCGAGATCATCCCCTCGCTGCTGACGGATCCGTCGGTGGCCGACGAGGTCGACGCATTCGCCACCGAAGTCCTGGGCAAGGTCACGATTCGATCGGATGATCGTCCGGGCTTCATCGTCAACGCCCTTCTCATCCCGTTCCTGTTCTCGGCCATCCGCATGCTCGAGGCCGGTCACGCCACCAAGGAGGCGATCGACACCGGCATGGTCAACGGCTGCGCCCATCCGATGGGGCCGATCCGCCTCGCCGACCGCGTGGGTCTGGACACCTGCTTGTACGTGGGCCAGAGCATCTACGAGGAGACCGGGGATCCCGCGAACAAGCCCCCGCTGCTGCTGAGCAGGATGGTCGACGCCGGTCGGCTCGGAGTGAAATCCGGACGCGGGTTCTACGACTACAGCTGAGGCGCCACTGGGTGGTGCCCGCGGGCACCACCGAAACACAGTAGCCCGGGACCTCACGGTCCCGGGCTACTGTGCTCTGCCCTTTCGATCAGTCCTCGGCGAGTAGCTTCTCCAGAGCGGCGAGGCGCACGCAGGCTGCCAGCCCCTCCGCCGCTGCCGAGACGTCCTCCAGCGACGGCATGGTCGGCGCGATCCGGATGACGGCATTGTCCGGATCCAGGCCGTAGGGGTGGGTGGCGCCGGCGGGAGTGAGCTTGACTCCCGCCTCGGCGGCGAGCTTGACGACCCGGTCGGCGGTCCCGGGCAGCACCGTGAGCGTGATGAAGTAGCCGCCGTCCGGGTTCGTCCAGCCGGCGATGCCGGAGCCGGCCAGCTGAGCCTCCAGCGTGGAGATCACGGCATCGAACTTCGGACGGATCAGCTCCGCGTGCTTGGCCATGTGCGCGACCACTCCGGCGGCGTCGCCGAAGAATCGCAGGTGGCGCAGCTGGTTGATCTTGTCGGGACCGATCGACCCCGCACCGAGATGCTTGAGGAACCAGGAGATGTTCTCCGGCGAGGCCGCGATGAAGGACACCCCCGCCCCGGCATGGGTGATCTTCGAGGTGGAGGCGAACTGCAGCACTCGGTTGGGATTGCCGGCCTCCTCCGCGAGGGCCAGCACGTCGAGCATCTGCCCGTGGGGCTCGCGCAGATGGTGGAGGCCGTAGGCGTTGTCCCACAGCACTCGGAAGTCCGGAGCTGCGGTCGGCATGTCGAGCAGCAGCCGCGCTCGCTCCTCGCTGATGGTGGCGCCGGTGGGATTCGAGTACATCGGCACGACCCAGATGCCCTTGATGGTCGGGTCGGTGGCGACGAGCTCGCGGACCGCACTGACGTCCGGACCCTCATCGTCCATCGGCACTGTGATGAGCTCGAAGCCGAGTTCCTCGGCGAGCGCGAAGTGCCGATCGTAGCCGGGCACGGGGCACACGATGCGCCTTGAATGCGTCGCCCACGGAGTATCGAGCTCGGGTGTGCCGTGCAGCAGCGCGAAGGTCAGTGCCTGCTGCATCAACGTCAGCGAGGCGTTGCCCTGAGCGAGGATCTGGTCGACGGGAACTCGGAACAGCTCACCGAAGATCTCCCGGAGCTCCCTCAGCCCCTCGAGCCCGCCGTAGTTGCGGACGTCGACGCCGGACGGGGAGATGCAGTCGTCATTCGTGACCGCAGTGAGCAGATCGGCCGACAGATCCAGCTGCTCGGGCGATGGCTTCCCGCGGGTGATGTCCAGCAGGAGGCCTCGGTTGGCGAATTTCGCATAGGCGTCGCGCGCGTCTGTCAGCTGGGTTTCGAGCTCGGCGGTCGAAAGGTCTTTCAGTGCCACAGAAGTCACCCTTTCCGGGAGAAGCAAGGTCACACTTATCCTAGTGGCGTGATGCCCTCCCTCCCACAGCAGCGGCCGCTCCACCGCGCGCGGCGCTGGTCCGACAACGCAGGCTCGTCCGACACGGTCTGGTCGACGGCCGCATGACCGGACCGCGCATCCACCCTGACTCCCGGCGGCACCACGGCCGCCGATTCGGCGACACCGCCGAGCTGTACGATGCCGTCCGGCCCGGCTATCCCGCCGCGGTGGTCGACGCGATCGTCGCCGACCTTCCCGGCCGGCAGGTGTGCGACCTCGGTGCGGGTACGGGAAAGCTCTCCTCGGCGCTGCTCGAGCGCGGGCTCGATGTCGTCGCGGTCGATCCCGATCCCGCATCGCTGAGCAGGAACCCGGCGAGCTCTGTGCTCGGCTCGGGGGAGCGGATCCCGCTGGGCGATGCCAGCCAGCACGCGATCTTCGTCGCCCAGGCCTGGCACTGGATGGACCCGGCCGACGCCTCGGCGGAGATCGTCCGGGTGCTGCGGCCGGGCGGGCGGCTCTGGATCCTCATCAACCAGCTCGACGTGCGAGTGGACTGGGTGCTGCGGCTGAGTCGGATCATGCACGCCGGTGACGTCTACCGACCCGAGTGGCGACCGATGCTGCCCTCGGCCTTCACGCCGGTGGAGGCGGGGGAGAGGGCATTCTCCGCAGCGGTGACGGTCGAGGACATCGTGGGGCTGGCGGCGACCCGCTCGTACTGGCTGCGCTCCCCAGACCGCATTCGGCAGCGGGTGGAGGCCAACATCCGCTGGTATTTCGAGCACGAGCATCCGGTGGCCGAAGGTGCCGTCATCGACCTTCCCTACCTGTGTCTGCACTATCGAGCGGTTCGTCTCAGCGAGGCTCAGCGCCTCTGACCGTCCTGCGTTTCGTGCGAGGATGAGGGAACCACGATCCAGGAGGTTCGCACCATGCAGGGAGTGCTGTTGACAGAGCACGGCGGGCCCGAGGTGCTCGCCGCCGCGGAGATCCCCGAACCGGAGACCACCGGGAAGGTGCTCGTCGAGCTGCGCACCGCGGGGATCAATCGCCGCGATGCTCTCATCCGCGAGGGCATCGGCCCCGGGTACCGGCCCCGACTTCCCGTCATCCTCGGCTCCGACGGAGCCGGGATCCGGCGCGACACGGGGGAGGAGGTCATCGTCCTGCCCTCGCTGCGGTGGGGAGACTCGCAGCGCTGCGCCTCGGACTCCTTCGCAGTGCTCGGAGGCGGGCCCGACGGGGGGACCTATGCGGAACTGGTGGCGCTGCCGGAGGAGAATCTCTATCCCAAGCCCAAGCACCTGGCATGGGCGGAGGCCGGCGCGCTCTCGCTGTCGGGGCTGACCGCCTACCGAGCACTGTTCACGGTCGGCGATCTGCGCGCAGGTCAGACCGTGGTGATCCTGGGAGCCGGCTCGGGTGTCTCCCTGATCGCGCTGCAGCTGGCGGTCAAGGTCGGAGCACGGGTCGCAGTCACCTCCTCCAGCCAGGACAAGCTGAACCTCGCGCAGGAGCTGGGAGCCGTTGCCGGGGTCGACTACACGCAGCCCGACTGGGAGCTGCACCTGCGCGACGAGATCGGGGAGGCCGACCTCGTGCTCGATTCGGTGGGCTCGACTCTCCAGGAATCGGTCATGCTGCTCAGACCCGGCGGAGCGGTGCTGTCGATGGGCGGAACCGGTGCCGGGGGCATCGTCGACGGCTTCGACATCAGGACCCTCTATCTCAAGCACAAGCGGATCCTCGGCACGGCGATGGGCTCGCCGACCGATTTCGCGGGCTTCCTGGACATGGTCGCGGACGGCGACATCGACCCGGTCATCGACTCCGTCTATCCGCTCGACGAAGTCGCCGAGGCGCATTCACAGCTCGACGCCAATCAGCGCTTCGGGAAGATCGTGCTTTCGACCGCCTGAACCGAGCAGGCGTGGCACGGACAGCGAAGCAGGGGCGCCACCTAGATGGCGCCCCTGCTTCCTGCTCAGACGTGTCCCGGCTGACGCCGACTCCGCGGAGGGCTGCTACGTGGAGGGCTGCTCCGCGAGAGGCGGCGGCTGCGAGAGGCGGCGCGTCAGACCTGCGAACCGGGCTCCTCCGGCGAGTCGACCGAGGAGTCGACGGTCTCGCCGCTTGTCGGTGACTGACCGCTGCTCGTCTGCTTGTGCGACACCGAGATCTTGCGCGGGCGCGCTTCCTCCGCCACTGGGATCCTCAGCTCCAGCACGCCGTCGACGTACTCCGCGCTGATCTGGTCGAGGGCGATCCGGTTGCCGAGAGTGAGCTGCCGGGCGAAGGTCCCGGTGGGACGTTCCCGAGTCAACCACTGAACCTCCTGCGAGGAGGTGGTGGCGGACCGCTCCGCACGAACCGTCAGGGTGCGATCCTCGACGTCGACGTCGATGCTGGCCGGGTCCACACCGGGCATATCGATGCGGGCGACGAACGCCTCGCCCTCACGATGGAGGTCCATGGGGAGGGCCGCGGTGTTCGGAGTGCGAGTCACCTCGGAGAAGAAACGGTCGAGATCGCGGAGGGGGTCGAATCGAGTAGCCATGCTGCTGTCCTTTCGATTGGATGCTGCGGTACATTGAGTCGAACACACTCAAGTCTCAGTATATTCCCCAATCCGGGCTGCGCAATCCTCACCGAGCGAACTCCGAGTGTCTCCGCCGCCACGGCAGGGCGAAGTCGGGCCGCGTTCGGGTGATCCGTCGCGCCTCCTAAGCTGGGAGTCATGGGTTTCTCCGAGATCGGGCTGGCACTGGTGCCGGTCGCCGCGCTTCTGGCCTTCGGCTTCGGGCTCAAGCGCACCCCGCTGTTCAGCAACCAGGACTTCTGGACGGGTGCTGAGCGGCTCGCCTACTTCGTCCTCCTGCCGACGCTGCTGTTCCGGAATGTCGCCACCGTGGATCTGACGCAGATCTCGATCGGCCCACTCGCAGCGGCCCTGGTGCTCCCCACCCTGGCGGTGTCTCTCCTGCTCATCGCGGCGCACAGGGCCACGGCACCGGATGCGCGCGCGTTCACGTCGGTGTTCCAGGGTTCGATCCGCTTCAACACCTACATCGGGCTGTCAGTTGCCGCGACGCTGTTCGGCGAATCCGGCGCGGCGCTGGCCGCGATCGTCGGCGCGATCCTGGTGCCGGTGGTCAACATCGCCTCGGCGCTGGTCTTCGAGTACTTCCTCGTCGACAAGCACTCCTGGTTGGCGCTGCTCAGATCTGTGGTCCTCAATCCACTGGTGCTCGGGTGTGCTGCCGGTGTCGCCTGGAGCCTGGTGGCCGGCGGAATGCCCGAGCTCGCCTCGGGAGTCCTCGATCCGCTGGCGGCGGCAGCGCTGCCGATCGGGCTGCTGTGTGTGGGAGCCGGGCTGCGGCCGATCTCGATCGGCGCTCACGGTCGGGGACTGGCGGTCTCCTCGGCGGTCAAGCTCGTGGTCCTGCCCGCCGTGACCGTGGTCTCGCTGCGGCTGTTCGGGATCACCGGCGAGCCCGCGATGGTCGGGCTGGTATTCCAGTCGATCGCCACTGCCAGCAGTGCGTACGTGATGTCGCGGCAGCTGGGCGGCAACGCCCCGCTGATGGCGGCGATCATCGCCCTGCAGACGCTGGCCTCGCTGGTGCTGCTGCCGCCGGTGCTGGCGATCGGATTCCGGCTCCTCGCCTGAGGCGCGCTCAGCTCTGCGGCGGCTCCCGGCGGGAATCGGACAGCGCGGTGGGGGAGAAGCGCTCGAGGAGTTCGGCCCCGGACTCCTCGTTGCGCAGGGTGACGGCGAAGGAGCCGTCGGGTTCGAGCCGGTAGCTCTCCGTGATCTCGGCTCCCGGTCCGGCCTGCCGCACCGGCGCATCCTGCGCCTCGGCGACTGTCAGGGCGGGATCGAGCGGAAATCGAATCGTGGCCAGGGTCTGATAGGTGCCGATCGGAAAGCCCTGCTCGTCGAGGCGGGAGAATTCCACGAGGCGGTAGACCCCGACGGTGTGCTGGGCGCGATACCGTCGGACGATCGGTGCCGCCAAGGCGGCGGAAGCCGGGGAGTCGGACGGGACGATGACGTCGAAGACGATGTCCGCCCCCGCCGCCTCCTCCCGATAGACGCCGAGGCCGTGCCCCAGGGTCTCCTCGAGGGAGAAGCCGCGGTCGGGATCGAGGGCGATCGCCAGACCGATGGCCGTGGAGGCATGGGGCTGCGGGGCGCGGTGCACCCGCCGGCCGAAGGACTCGCGCAGCGACCGGGCGACGATCGGCAGCCTGCTCGCGCCGCCCACCAGATGCAGACCGGCGACGGAGGAGTCGCGGGACTCGCCGCTGGAGAGCCCGCGCACCAGGGGAGCCGCAGCGGCGAGCGCACGGTCGAGCAGGGGAGCGCAGGCCGCATAGAAGTCGGCGACCTCCAGGGTGTGATCCACGTCGCGCAGGTGGAGCAGCAGCCGCCGGGAGTTGGGGTGGAGCTGCTCCTTTGCCAGCCGAGCGTCCTCGGTCAGACGGTCGAGCTCGGCAGGGGACAGGTCCGCCCGTGCCAGCTCTGCCTGATCCAGGACCAGTTCGACCAGGACATCATCGAAGCAGTCGCCGCCGAGGTGCGGGTCACCGGAAGTCGCACGGACGGAGTGGTGGGTGTCGTCGACATCGATGAGCGAAGCGTCGAACGTGCCGCCGCCGAGGTCGTACACGAGCACCTCGTGCCGGCGCGAGGACAGGGTGCGAGCGTACCGATGGCTGTACTCGAATCCGGCCGCGGAGGGCTCGTGCAGCACACGGCGGACGTCGAAGCCCGCCCCGGTGAAGGCCTCCAGCGTCAGAAACCGTGCGGTGCTCAGCGAGTGGGCGGGAATCGCGACCGCGGCCACCCAGTCGCCGACGAGAGCTTCCGGCAGCGTCGACGACACTGCCAGCAGGCGGCGCACCTCCGTGAGGAACCCGGTGAGCAGATCGACGAGCCGGTACTCCTGCCCGCCGAGCTCGACGACGTCGTCCGGGGCCAACTCGGGCCTGGAGAGCCGGCGTTTGAGGGACCGGAGCACCGGCGCTCCCGCGGCGGCCGCCTCGGCAGCGGAGAATCCGTACACGAGCTCGCCGCCGGCGAGCGCCACGAGGCTGGGGATCCCGTCGAACACGTCGCCGTCGTCGGTCTCGAAGCCGACCACCGGATAGCTTCCGCGGTCGGGAAAGGCGACGACAGTGCGGGTGGTGCCGAAGTCGATTCCGAGCATGGCCAGAAGGTACCGCCCCGACATGTGAGCCAGGTGAACTCCCGATGCACGCAGGGCCGAGCACTGCGCCTAACGGCGAGCACTAGACTGGCTGCATGACTCTGCGCGTAGACATCTGGTCCGATATCGCCTGCCCCTGGTGCCGCATCGGCAAGGCCCGGTTCGACACGGCGCTGGCGGGCTTCGCCCACCGGGACGACGTCGACGTGGTGTGGCACTCCTATGTGCTCGACCCGGATCTCCCGGAGCGCTTCGAGGGCAACGAGATCGACTACCTCTCCGAGCGCAAGGGGATGCCACGCGAGCAGGTGCTGGCGATGACCAGCCATGTCGCCGAGCAGGGCGCAGGGGAGGGGCTCCACTTCGACTTCGCCGCCGTGGTCCCGGCGTCATCACTCAAGGCGCACGCCCTGCTGAAATTCGCGGAGGCGAAGGGCGCCGATGTCGGTGCCCTCGAGGACGCGCTGTTCGAGGCGCACTTCTCAGCCGGTGAAGTCATCTCCGACGAGGATTTCCTGGCTGCGACCGGTGCGGCCGTGGGCTTGGACGCCGACGAGGTGCGCACCGCGCTGACGGACCCGACCGTGGCGCGGGCTGTGCAGGCCGATCGGGACGCCGCTGCCCAGATGGGCATCAGCGGCGTGCCGTTCTTCGTGCTCGACCAGCAGTACGGGATCTCCGGCGCGCAGCCGAGCGAGCTCTTCTCGCAGGCGCTGGAGCAGGTGTGGCAGGAGAACCATGCGGGTCCGAAGCTCAAGACCTTCGCCGGGCAGCAGGACGCCCAGGCGTGTGGTCCGGACGGCTGCGCAGTGCCCGGCTCGGACTGACTCCTCGACGGCCGCCTCGACAGCGGATCAGTCGGACGGCAGGAGTCGGCCCGGCCATCCGACCGGGACCGATTCACTGAGCTAGGATGGCACGGAATGTTCTCTGTGGAAGGTGAAGCCTATGATGATTGACCAGCTGATCTCGTTCCTCATCGTTGCGGGCATGATGTTCGCTCCGGTGCTGGCGATCGTTCTGCTGCCGTCGGCCGACCGCAAGTCGGCCTACACCGAAGAGGAACTCCGGGAGCTGCGGAACTCCTGACATCCCAGCACCAGCTGAGAACCCGTTCTGTCGACACCGGCAGGGCGGGTTCTTCATGTGATCCTTCGCAGCGCGTGATGCTTCGCAGAAAGGCCGGTCGCGCACTCCTAGCGCGGAGGCGGGAGGCTCTCTGAGAAGCGGTGGGCAAGCACGGTTCGGGCCCTTCCTGCCGCTTCCCGCGGTCAAGTTAACATAATGTATATTATCGGCTTTCCTTCGAAGTCTGGTTCTCACCGATCGCCAAGAGCATTCGGGGCTTCGCGGAGACATCTGGCATGACCCGACACGAGTGGCATGCCGGCCGCGCAGCAGGCGTGGAGATGTCGGTGACTCCACGCCTGCTGCGCCTGCAATATCTTGCAGCACTCCCACCGCAGTCAGTTCGGAAGCTTCAGCTCCTGACCGACCGAGATGGTCTCGGGATTGGCCAGTTCGTCCTTGTTGGCCTCGTAGAGGTCCTCCCATTCGATGCCATTGTCGACGGCGATCCGGTACAGAGTGTCACCGGCCTCCACGGTGATCGTGGATGCCGGGTCGGCTGCGGAAATGCCCGAGGCGCCGCTGTCGGCACTGTCGCCCGACTCCGTGCCGTCCGAGCCGCCGATCGCCGCGCCGTCCTCTGATCCGGTCTCGGCACCGGCGCCTTCGGCCGCGCCGTTGTCCTTCGTGAGTCCGGCCTCACCGCTGCACACCGGCCACGCACCCGGACCCTGTCCCTCCAGCGTGTTCTGCGCCACGCGGATCTGCTCCGCCTTGCTGGCTTCGTGCGGCATGCCCTCTCCGCCGAACGCCTCCCAGGTGCTCGGTGAGAACTGGAGCCCGCCGTAGTAGCCGTTGCCGGTGTTGATGCTCCAGTCTCCCCCGGACTCGCACTCGGCGACTCGATCCCAGACCGTCTCCGCCTGTGCCGGGGCTCCGGTGCTCAGCAGGCCGGCCGCCGCCAGTGCGCCGGCGCCGCCGATCAGTCCGAGGGCGCGAAAGCTGGTTCCAACGATGTTCACAGTGAATCTTCTCCTTGGCCGCACACGGCGATGAGACGACTCTGCCGGTCGCGGGCTGAGCGCCCGGACACCTGCCGTCGTGCGCTTCGGTGGGTTGCGTGCGCTGAACGCCGTGTCGCCCCGAGGGCGGCTCCGATCGGCGCAGCGTGTTCTGTCGGTGACAGCGCCGCTGGCAGCGACACCGCCTCACCCGGTACTCCCCGAGCGGGCTGTTATCAAGCCGTTACCGACGGTAACGGAAATGCTTCGATTGCGAAACCGGAGCGACTCCCCCGCGTCTGGGAGTTCGATCAGCGGCCCGTCACTGATGACTGGGCGACTCCGCTCCCACGTAGTCAGCGAGGTGGCGACCGGTGAGCGTGGAACGCTCGGCGACCAGGTCGCCGGGCAGGCCGGCGAACACCACTCGGCCGCCGTCATGCCCGGCTCCCGGTCCCAGATCGATGATCCAGTCGGCATGGGCCATGACTGCCTGGTGGTGCTCGATGACCACTACGGACCTGCCGTCGTCGACGAGTCGGTCCAGCAGCGCCAGCAGCTGCCCGACATCGGCCAGGTGGAGCCCGGCGGTCGGCTCGTCGAGAACGTACATCTCGCCCTTCTCGGCCATCTGCGTGGCAAGCTTGAGCCGCTGGCGCTCTCCCCCGGACAGAGTCGTCAACGGCTGGCCGATCCGCAGATAGCCCAGACCGACGTCCGCCAGGCGTCGGAGGATCCTGTGGGCTGCCGGAATCCGCGACTCCCCAGCGGCGAAGAACTCCCCTGCCTCGGTGACCGACATCTCCAGGACATCGACGATGCTGCGTCCCCCGAAGGTGTACCCGAGAACACTCGGCCGAAATCTGCGACCTTCGCATTCCTCGCAGGGTACGGCCATGTCCGCCATGATGCCCAGGTCGGTGTAGATCACTCCGGCGCCCTTGCACGCCGGACAGGCGCCCTCGGAGTTCGCGCTGAAGAGCGCCGGTTTGACCCCGGTGGCCTTCGCGAAGGCCTTGCGGATCGGATCGAGAAGGCCGGTGTACGTTGCGGGGTTGCTGCGGCGCGAGCCTTTGATCGCGCTCTGGTCGACGACGACGACGCCGTCGCGCCCGGCCATCGAGCTGGTCACGAGCGAGCTCTTCCCCGACCCCGCGACGCCGGTCAGGACGACCAGGACTCCGAGTGGCACATCGACGTCGACCTCGCGCAGATTGTGCAGCGAGGCACCGCGGATCTCGAGGACCCCGGAGGGAGCACGCACGCTGTCCTTGAGCGCTGCGCGGTCGTCAAGACGGCGACCGGTGACGGTGGCGCTGCTGCGCAGCCCGTCGACCGTCCCCTGGAAGCACACCTCTCCCCCGGCCGCGCCCGCGCCCGGGCCCAGGTCGATGACATGATCAGCGATGTCGATCACCTCGGGCTTGTGCTCCACGACCAGCACGGTGTTGCCCTTGTCCCGCAGTTCCAGCAGCAGCTCGTTCATCCGCTCGATGTCGTGCGCGTGCAGGCCCGTGGTGGGTTCGTCGAACACGTACGTGACATCGGTCAGCGACGACCCGAGGTGGCGGATCATCCTGGTTCGCTGCGCCTCGCCACCGGACAGCGTGCCCGCCGGCCGATTCAGGGACAGGTATCCGAGCCCGATCCGCACGAACGAATCGAGCGTGTGCTGCAGGCTGTCCAACAGCGGAGCCACCGCGGGCGCGTCGAGCTCGCGAAGCCAGTCCGCGAGTTCGCTGATCTGCATGGTGGTCAGATCAGCAATGCTCATGCCGCTGATCTTCGAGGATCGGGCGAGGTCGCTGAGCCGGGTTCCTCTGCAGTCCGGGCACACCCGGAACACGATGGCTCGATCGACGAAGGCTCGGATATGGGGCTGCATCGCCTCGCGGTCCTTCGACAGGAACGACTTCCGGATCTTCGGGATGATCCCCTCGTAAGTCAGATTGATCCCGTCGACCTTGATCTTCGTCGGCTCCTTGTACAGCAGATCGTTGAGCTCTTCTTCCGTGAAGTCCCTGATCGGCCTGTTCGGATCAAGGAAGTCGGTGCCGCTGTAGATCCTGCCGTACCACCCCTCCGCACCCCAGCCCGGGATGGTGAAAGGCCCTTCCGACAGCGACTTCGAATCGTCGTAGAGTTGGCTGAGGTCGAAATCACTGACCTCTCCCCTGCCCTCGCAGCGTGGGCACATGCCGCCGACGATCGAGAAGTCCCTGCGCTCCTTGACCTTCCTGCCCGCCTTCTCGAAGGTCACCGCGCCGGCCCCGCTGATCGAGGCGACGTTGAACGAGAATGCCTGCGCGGAGCCGATGTGCGGGTCGCCGAGGCGGCTGAATAGGATGCGCAGCATCGCGTAGGCGTCGGTGGCGGTTCCCACAGTCGACCGCGGGTCAGCGCCCATGCGCTGCTGGTCGACGGTGATGGCGGTCGTGAGGCCGTCGAGGACGTCCACGTCCGGACGGGCCAGTGTCGGCATGAACCCCTGCACGAACGCGCTGTAGGTCTCGTTGATCAGCCGCTGTGACTCGGCGGCGATGGTGTTGAACACCAGCGAGCTCTTGCCCGATCCGGATACGCCTGTGAAGACGGTCAGCCGTCGCTTCGGGATCTCGATGCTGATGCCTCGAAGATTGTTCTCGCGGGCGCCGAGAACGCGGATCGTATCATGGGAGTCGGCTGCCATCGGCCGGTCCGAAGCCTTCATGATCAGCAGTCTAGAGAGTCTGTCGGATTCGCGGCAGGACCACTACAGTCGAAGCAATGCAGCTCAGCCCCTGACGCCCACCCGAGAGGAATTCCGATGCGCTTGTCCCCCACTATGGCCGAGGCGGTCAGCAGGCAGGTGACACTGGAGCTCACTGCCTCCATCGTGTATCTCCAGCTGGCCATCGAGCTGGAGAATCAGGACCTCACCGGGATGGGCACGTGGATGCGCGCCCAGGCCGAGGAGGAGCAGGTCCATGCCGCGAAGTTCATCGCGCACGCGATCGACCGCGGGATCGCTCCCCAGATCGGGAGCATCGACGCGCCGCAGTTCACCGGCAGGTCACCCGTCGAGCTCTTCGAAGCCGCTCTCGCACATGAGGAGAAGGTCTCCGAGGCGATCAGGCAGCTCTACCGCACCGCTCAGGAGGAAAGCGACATCGACATCTTTCCCCTGCTCAACTGGTTCGTCGACGAACAGGTCGAGGAAGAGGCCACCGTCGGCGAGATCGTGGGCCGACTCAAGCTGATCGGCGACGACGGGGCCGGCCTGCTGCGGATGGACAGCCAGCTGGGGTCACGCACCCCGGGGATCGGTGTCGCCGAATAACTCCCTGCGGTCGACGGCCGACGCCCGATCGGGTCGGCAACGGTCGACGAATCGACGATGGCGGCAGCGATATCGCTGCCGCCATCGTCGATTCGGCTGTCAGCGACGCAGCAGTCGGCGCGCCTGGCCGGCGCCCTTCGACACGCCCTCCTGGGCGAATTGGAACGCGCGGTCGATCTTGCCGGCCCGGACTGCGTCGTCGATCCGGTGCCCGATTCCCGCAAGGAGCCCGTTGAGCTTCTCCTCGGTCCAGTCAACCGCTCCACCGGGAGCGGCGGCACGGCCTGCACGTGTGCGCGCACGGTCGCCGAGCCGGGCGCCTTCCGAGCGAGCCCTGTCGGAGTACTCACGGAGCTTGGCCGCGGGCTGGTCGGCGAGATCACCGGCAGTCGTACGTGCTGATTCCGCCCCCGATTGCATCGAGGTCGTGACCGTGTCCTTGATCCTGGTGCCTCCGGCGATCACCTGACCTGCTGCTGACCGGAGCCGGTCCGAGGTGCTCCTGCGCGTCGAGTCGTAGACTTCGGTCGGTTCGATGGGTTCATGCTGCTTCGTCATGGATCAATACTCCCGTCACGGTGTGGTCAGGTCAATCATCCCACGGGTGCTCGCGGCGGAACTTCAGGCAAACTGTCAGAGCCGCCGAGGTTAGGGTGAACACCATGGAGCTGCCGGAGGTCATCGCCCACCGTGGCGGGCTGTGGGAGGACGTCGGCGAGAACACTCTCGAGAGCTTCCGCCGGTCGGCAGATCTCGGCCTCCGCTGGATCGAAACCGACGTCCGCACCTCCCGCGACAACGTGGTCTACGCATGTCACGATGCCGATCTCCGCAGGTTGGCGGGCCGCCCGGAGCGGATCCGAGATCTTCCGGCAGTCGAGATCGATGCGGTCGAGCTGGTGTCCGGAGGTCGCATCCCCCGCCTGTCGACGATCCTCGAGGAGCTGCCGGACACCTGCTTCAACGTGGATGTCAAGAGTGACCGCGCAACGGCTCCGATGGTCCGCCTGGTGCGGCGGATGCAGGTCGGGCCGCGCATTCGACTCGCGTCGTTCTCCACGCGGCGGCTCGCTCGACTGCGATCGGCGCTGCCGGGAGTCCGCAGCTCGGCCGGCACGGCGGAAGTCGCGCAGTTCATGCTCGCAGGCGCCGCGGCCACAGCGCGATTCGACCCCGGTCTCGACAGTTTGCAGGTTCCGCTGCGACGTGGTCCGCTCCCGGTGGTCACGACGCGATTCGTGAGAGGAGCGCACCGGGCGGGGCTGGCCGTTCACGTCTGGACGATCAACGACCCGAGCATCATGCGCGCGCTCGCCGGACTTCACGTCGACGCGATCGTCACCGACTACCCGGAGCTCGCGCAGCGGGCCCTGCGCCGAGTCGGGAATGAACCCGGCGACTAGACTGTTGAACTGATCTGGACCGAGTGTGTACGACCGGAAGGTGAAACAGGATGAGCGAACGCAGTCTGCGCGGGACCCAGTTGGGGTCGCGGAGTCTCGAATCCGATGTCGGAGTCGAGCCGGCTCCCCGGCAGATGGTCGAGTACGCGACCGAAGACGGCCACACGTTCTCGGTGCCGTTCTCCGTCGAAGCCGACGTTCCCGCGACCTGGGACTCCGGCACGCATGGCATCGGCAAGCGCGTCGGCGGCGAAGAGCCCGAGGAGACGCCGGAGAAGCACGTCCGGACACACTGGGACATGCTGCTGGAGCGCCGCTCCTTCGAGGAGCTGCAGGCACTGCTCGATGAGCGTTTGGCGGTTCGTCGCGGGGAGATCCCACCGCAGGTCTGAGCGACGTGCGCACCAGGATCGGCCGGGCCGGCTGCACGGAGGATCCTGGTGCAGGACTCGGACCGGCCGAGAGCAGAGAACCCCGGGAGGAACGAGCGCTTCGAGCTCGCCTCCCGGGGTTCTCTGTGTCGTCAGCCCCGACCGACCAGAGAGCGCACCTGCTGGGCGCGGTGCTCGAGTCCCCAGGACGTGACGCGCATCATCGCCTCCTTGATGATCCGGCCGCTCATCTTCGACTCCCCCAGCTCACGCTCGACGAACGTGATGGGCACCTCCGCAATCGAGAACCCGGCGTCGAGGATCCGCTTCGTCATGTCGATCTGGAAGCAGTATCCGAGCGACTCGATGTCGTCCAGGTCGATGGCGGCCAGAGCTTCCCGCCGGTAGGCCCGGAAGCCCGCGGTGGCGTCCTTGACACCCAGACCCAGCGCGGCGCTGACGTAGACGTTCGCGCCCCTCGACAGCAGATGCCGGTTGCGCGGCCAGTTGACGACTGCCCCGCCGGAGATCCACCGCGAGCCGATGGCGAGGTCGGCGCCCTCCTCGACCGCGGCAAGCAGCTGAGGAAGATCTCGGCCGCGGTGAGAACCGTCCGCATCCATCTCGCAGATGATCGTGTAGTCCCGTCCGAGGGCCCAGCCGAATCCGGCCACGTAGGCCGCGCCGAGCCCGTTCTTCGCTGTGCGGTGGAGCACGAAGACCCGCTCGTCCCGAGCTGCGAGCTCGGCGGCCCACTCCCCGGTTCCGTCCGGCGAGGAATCGTCGACGACGAGGATGTGGGCGTGCGCCGTCCACCGGTGGACGGCTTCGATCGTCTTCGGAAGGGAGTCGCGTTCGTTGTACGTGGGGATGATAACGAGAGTATTCATAGGCACCCGATCAAGCCTAGACGACTCGGTCGCGCCATCGCGGGACCCGGTCCGCGCGATCGACGGCCAACCCCGCAGGCCTCGGCCGGCTGCGTGGACGGCACCCGACAGATAGGCCTGGGACCCGGTGCCGACCGACTTCGGACCGCGAGCTCGAGCTTGCGTTTTCTATTGCCGGCCGGCACCGGATCGCACCCCCGAAGGGATGACTCTTTCGAATGTACCGAAGCACGTACGATCGGCAAAACTCTCCTGACCAGCGCTGACAGTCATCGCTCCAGGTGACGTGGGGCTCGGGGAGCCGCACAGACTGCGGGAAAAATTTCCGAGGCACGGCGTGTCGCCCCGGCATCGGCGGGTCCGCATCAACCCGGGAGCGAATCCCGAGTCAGCCCGAGCTCACCTGCGTCGGCACCCGGCGCCCCCGGACCCAGACCGCCCGCAGGCGCGGGAGCGCCTCGGCACCCGAGAGGTCGGGCAGCCCGGGTGTACCGGACCTCGGATCCGTGCTCCACGAGGCGACCCGCGAATCGGCCGCCTGCACCACGAGGTCGTCGACCTCCCAGCGAACGCCAGTGGCGACAGCGCCCGGAGCCAGCACTCCTGCCTCGAAGCGGCCGACGGCGCGGAAGCCGAACCGGGTGGCGCAGTTGAAGGCCGCCCGTGCCGAGATCCCGTCCGACACGGAGTAGACGGCAGCGGCCAGCGATCTCCACGGCTGGACGGGGTCGAGGGCGAAGCTCAGCTGTGCGCCGGCGGCCAGCAGCGCAGCCAGGGGCTGATCGTGCTGCAGGGGGTCCAGCGTCACGGCCAGACCGCAGCGGGACAGCGGTTCTACTGCCGCCTCCGGCAGGGGAATCGACAGGAGGACTCGGAAGCCGTAGCGCTGTGCGTGGGTGCGCAGCTCGTCGTCCTTCACCATCAGCAGCACCGCGTCGAGGTCCGCCTGGGAATCAACGAGGGCGAACTGCTGATGGTCCGGAAGCGCTCCCCGCGCCAGGTCGGATCCGGGAAAGGCCCCAGTGGCGTCAGTACGGCCCAGAGGGTAGGCGACGATGTCGAGCTCGGTCGGAGCTGCGGCCGCGAAATTCTCCACGGTGCTCGATTCCCCGATGAGGTGGGCAGAGGTGATGCCGGCAGCGAGCAGGTCAGCCGGCGAAACCTCGGCGGAGCGCAGGTCCACTGCCGCGGATACGAGACCCGGCGTCACGAAGTCCTGCTCCAGATCGACGTGCTCGCCCTCGAATTCGCCGGCCGCTTCGTCCGAGCCGACCCACGTGACGGTCTCGCCCTCGAACGCGATCGCGGTCGCGAAGGGATCCGCGCTGCTGTATACATCACCGTTGTGCAGAACTGTCCTTGAAATCACGACGACATTGTTTCACGCCGTTCCCGCCCTCGTGTCCGTGGCCCGGGATAGGGTGAGCGCGTGAACCGACCACTCGTCGCCCTCGACACTCCGACGCTCTACTACCGCTCGTACCACGCGCTGCCGGACTCCATCACGAATTCGGCTGGGATGCCGGTCAACGCGGTGCGCGGTGTCCTGGACACCGTTGCCGCGCTCGTCACAGCCGTCGGCACACCCCGGGTCGTCGCAGCGATGGATGCGGACTGGAGACCGGCCTTCCGCACTGCGGTGGCGCCGGAGTACAAAGCCCAGCGGGTCAAGGACGAGCAGGCGGGCACGGAGATGCCGGAGGATCTGGCCGTGCAGCTGCCGCTGCTCAACGAGCTGCTCGCCGCGGCCGGCATCCCGATCGCCGAGGTGCCGGGCACGGAAGCGGATGATGTCATCGCCTCGATCACGGCCCAGACGTCGGATTCGGTGATCGTCGTCTCCTCCGACCGGGACCTGCTCGCCCTGCTCCGGCCGGATCGGGATGTCGCGATCATGCGGCCGCGCAAGGGCGGGGAGTGGGAGACCCTCCGCCTTCCCGAGCTGCAGGAGCTCTACGGCGTCGCCGAGGGATCCCAGTACCGACAGCTCGCGGCCTTGCGCGGAGACCCGGCTGACGGGCTGGCGGGTGTTCCCGGCATCGGGGAGAAGACGGCGGCCAAGCTGCTCGGCGGCTACGGCACCCTGGAGGATCTCTTCGCGGCCGCCGGCGCCGGCGCCGAGGGCCACGGGCTTTCGGAGAAGCGTCGGACAGCGCTGCTGCACGCCCGGGATGCCGTCGAGCGGAATCATCGAGTGATGACGTGCCTGGAGGACCTGGAGGTCGCGGATTTCATCGCCGCCGCCGGCTCTCAAGCGGACACCGCCCAGGTGGCCGCGCTCGCTGCTGAGCATTCCGTCGAGCGCAGCGCTCAGCACCTGCTCTCGGCCTTGGAAGCCGTGCGATGACCCCGACAGCCTCGGAGCTCATTCCCCCGCTGCCCCGACTGACAGGAAGCGTCAGCAGGCGGCAGGCCTGGAGAAGCAACCGGACGGCCGCGGCGCACGTAGACTGTGCGGAGCACACCGAATCTGTGGAGGACTCACGCGATGGGATTTCTTGCCCGACTGCTCAACCGGCCCGGCGCTCAGGCTGAGAAGAAGCTCGGCTGGCTGGAGAAGGCCCGTCCGGAGATCGAGCGGCTCGGCAGGAGCTACGCGGAGCTTCAGGACGAGGAGATCGCGAAGACGGCCGCGGAGATCTTCGAATCGGGCGATCGGCGGGCCCAGCTCACCAAGTACGCTGCGCTCGCCCGTGAAGCGGCCGAGCGCGCTCTCGACGAACGGCCCTATGACACCCAGATCACCGGTCTGCTGGGACTGCTCGACGGCGCCGTCGTGCAGCTGCTCACCGGTGAGGGCAAGACGCTGGTCGGCGCGATGGCCGCGGCCGGGTACGCCCTGCAGGGGCGCCAGGTCCACCTGGTGAGCGTCAACGACTACCTGGCAGTCCGCGATCGCAACTGGATGAAGCCGCTGTTCGATCTGCTGGGTGTGGAGTCGGCATCCGTGTCAGGAGCCGACTCGGAGGAGGCACGGCGGAAGGCCTATCGTGCGGAGATCGTCTACGCCTCGGTCACCGAAGTCGGGTTCGACGTGCTGCGCGACCGGTTCGTGCTCGACGACGCGCACATCCGGGTCGGCTCGCGCGACGTCGTGATCGTCGACGAAGCCGATTCCGTCCTCATCGATGAGGCCCGGGTGCCGCTGGTGCTGGCCGGCTCGACGTCGAAGGAGGATGCGGACTCGGCGATCGCTGCCCTGGTCGAGGAGCTGGTTCCCGGCGAGCACTACGAGGTGAGCCAGGACCGGAAGGCCGTGTCGCTGACCAATGAGGGAATCGATCTGGTCGAGGAGCGGCTCGACGCCGACCTGTTCGGCGATGACTCCGCCACCCTCGCGGCCGTCAGCCTGGCGCTCTACGCGAAGGCACTCGTCCACAGAGACGTCGATTACCTGGTTGTCGACGGCAGGGTCAAGCTGATCTCGGACTCGCGCGGACGCGTCGCGGAACTGCAGCGCTGGCCTGACGGGCTGCAGGCTGCCGTCGAGGTCAAGGAGCGGCTCGCGACGACGGAGAGCGGGGAGATCCTCGACCAGATGACGGTGGAGGAGCTCATCCACGGCTACTCGACGATCTGCGGGATGACCGGAACTGCGCTGGCGGTCGGCGATGACCTGCGCGAGTTCTACGGCCTCGAGATCGTGCCGGTCGACCCGCACCTGGAGGTCATCCGCGTCGACGAGCCGGACCGGCTCTACACCCGGCAGGAGTCGAAGGAGCGGGCCATCGTCGGCGAAGTCGCCGAGCAGCACGCGGCAGGGCGGCCAGTGCTCATCGGCACCCGCTCGGTGGCGGAGAGCGAGAGCCTCGCCGAGCGGCTGCGCACACGCGGCATCGCCTGCGAGGTCCTCAACGCCAAGGACGATTCCGCCGAGGCGCAGATCATCGCCCAGGCCGGCCGCTCGGGCGCGGTGACAGTCTCGACCCAGATGGCCGGGCGGGGCACCGACATCCGACTGGCGGACGACGGTGTCGCAGAAGCCGGCGGCCTGCTGGTGATCGGCGCCGGCCGCTACCAGTCCTCACGCCTCGACGACCAGCTCCGAGGACGCGCGGGCCGCCAGGGAGACCCCGGCACGTCGGTGTTCTTCATCAGCCTCGAGGATGAGCTGCTCAGCCGGGTCCCGGAGATCCAGCGGTTCGTGGAGGAGGGTGACGAGCACGGGTTCATCGCCTCCAAGCGGGCGGCTCAGCTCGTCGAGCATGCCCAGCGGATGGCCGAGGGCGAGAACACGGCAGTGCACCGTGACACCTGGCGCTTCAACGAGCTGATGGCCAAGCAGCGCGAGCTCGTGCTGGCCAGGCGGCGCGAGGTGCGGGACGAGAATGCCGGCGCCGACGAAGTGCGCAGGCGGCTGGGTGATCGCGCCGAGGAGCTCAGCGAAGAGTTCGATGCCGCCACCGTCGACGCCGCCATCACCGAAGTCCTGCTGTTCACGATCGACAGCCGGTGGGTGGACCACCTGGCCTTCCTCAACAGCCTGCGCGAAGGCATCCACCTGCGCACCCTGGCCCGCGAGAAGCCGCATGAGGCGTTCAACGCGGAATCCATCCGCGCATTCTCGACCTTCTGGGACGACGTCGTCGCCGATTCCACCGAAGTCCTCGAAGACGCCGAGTTCACCGAGGACGGGATCGACCTGCCGGCCTACGGGCTCAAGCGGCCGTCGTCCACGTGGACCTATCTGTCGACGGAGACGGTGTTCGGCTCCGATATCGAGACCATCGTCAAGAAGATCGGCCGCTGAGCCGCCGACAGGATCAGTCGGCGACGACCCCGCGGCGGATCGCCTCGGCGGCCCGCCGGACCACGACGGCCGTGGCCGGTGCGCACACGTCGGCGACCTGCCCGAGCAGGTCGAGCGTCTGCTTGGCCCATCTCACGAAGTCGCCGGCGGCGATGTCGGAGCCGGCCAGGGCACGCGACAGCGACTTGCCCTCGGTCCAGCGGAAGATCGGCACCACCAGCCCGAACTCCGGCTCCGGTGTCACCGGCAGGCGCGCGTCGGTCTCAAGTCGGTACAGGTTCTGCCACATCCCCCGCAACTCGACGAGCCCGGCCTCCAGTGATGCCGTCGGCACTCGCGGATCGAAGTAGGAGTCGGTTCGTCGCGCCTGGTACACCAGGCTCGACGCGAAAGCGGCCGCTTCGGGCTCCGACAGCGCATCCCACAGTCCCGCCCGGACGCTGAGCGCGGTGAGCAGGTCCCGCTCGCCGTAGATCCGCCGCAGGATCCGGCTGTCGTCGGGCAGGAACCGCAGCGTCGTGAGGACGTTGCACACGCGGTCGAACACCTCGGCGATCGACGAGGTGCGACCCTCGATCTGCTTGGTCAGCGAGCGATTCTCCTGGATCAGCTTGAACGCGCGATCCGCCCAGCGGGCGTGGTGCTCGCGATCCGGGCAGCTGTGACAGGGATGGTCCCGGATCTGGTCGCGCAGCAGCGCGATCTCCTCCGTCTGCACCTTCGGCCCCTTGGTCGGCGCTGTGGACACGTCGGAGGGATGCGCGATCCGACCGTCCGTCAGCGCGTCCTGCAGCGACGCCAGCAGATTGCGCCGCTCCTTCACCTGCCGGTGGTTGAACTTCTTGGGCATCTTGATCCGGCCGAGGCGGACAGCCGGTTCCGTGACCTCGTGCGGTCGGAGGTGCCAGACCTTGCCCTGCTCCGTCAGGATGGTGGGCAGCCGGGTTTCACCGTCCCGGTTGTGCATGGGGTTGAGCACGACGGACGGGCCGGTGTTGTGCTTGGACGGCAGCACGATGACGTCTCCGTAGCGCAGCGTCCCGAGCGATTCGACGGTGTCGCGCTGCTTGAGCTTGCTGCGCGTGCGTCCGGCCCGCTTCTCCATCTCCGACAGCGTCCGGCGCAGCTGGGCGTACTCGGTGAAATCGCCGCGCTCGCATGCCATCGACGTGCGGTAGCCCGCCAGCGCCTCCTCGTTGCGGCGCACGCGCCGTGCCAGCCCCACCACACCCTTGTCGGCCTGGAACTGCGCGAAGGACGTCTCCAGGACCTTCTCGGCGTCCTCCTTCGTCATGCGCGCCAGGAGGTTGGCCGCCATGTTGTAAGTCGGGGTGAACTGGCTCTGCAGGGCGTAGGTGCGCTTCGAGGCCAGGGAGGCGATGTCGGCGAGCTCGATGCTCGGATGCCACACGACGACCGCATGTCCCTCGACGTCGATGCCGCGGCGGCCGGCCCGTCCCGTCAGCTGGGTGTACTCCCCCGGCGTGATCTGCACGTGGGACTCCCCGTTGAACTTGGTGAGCTTCTCCAGCACCACGGTGCGTGCAGGCATGTTGACGCCCAGCGCCAGCGTCTCCGTGGCGAAGACCGTGCGGAGATAGCCCTCCAGGAACAACTCCTCGACGAGCTCCTTGAACTGCGGGATGAGACCGGCGTGATGGGCCCCGAAGCCGTTGACCAGGCCTGCGGCGAAGGTGTGGTAGCCGAGCACCGACAGGTCCTCGGCACCCAGCTGGTCCTGCAGCTCGTCGAGCCGGGACAGGATGTGCTGCTTCTCCGTCCGGTCGGTGAGGTCGAGACCGGCGGCCAGCACCTGCTCGACGGCGTCATCGCAGGCATTGCGCGAGAAGATGAAGAAGATCGCGGGCAGCAGATCCGCATGGGCGAGCTCACGGATGATCGCCGTCCGGGAGGGGCGCCGGAAGCGCATGTTCACGGTCCGCTTCCGATCGCGTCGGCTGCCCCGCCCCAGGAACGGTCGCACCGCATGCTCGAGGTCGCGGTTGAGCTGCCCGGTCTCCTTGCCGCCGGGCTGGAACAGCGGGTGCAGGTCCGTGCCGACCGCCACGTGGTTGTACAGCGGCACCGGTCGGTGCTCCGAGACGATGACCTCGGTGTGGCCGCGGACCTCGCGCAGCCAGGCGCCGAACTCCTCGGCGTTCGACACCGTCGCCGACAGGCTGACAAGGGACACGTGGGCCGGCAGGTGGATGATCACCTCCTCCCACACGGGGCCGCGGAACTTGTCCCCCAGATAGTGGACTTCGTCGAGCACCACGTACCCCAGGCTCCGCAGATCGGTGCCGGAGTAGATCATGTTGCGCAGCACCTCGGTGGTCATCACCACGATCTGCGCGTCCCGGTTGATCGAGATGTCGCCGGTGAGCAGACCGACTCGGGATTCGCCGTACTCGCCGCACAGCTCGGCGTACTTCTGATTGCTCAGCGCTTTGATGGGGGCGGTGTAGAAGACTCGGACGTTCTGCTCGCTGCCGAGCATCACCGCGAACTGGGCGACGACGGTCTTGCCCGCACCGGTGGGAGCTGCGACCAGCACCGACCTGCCGTCCTGCAGCGCCGCGCACGCCTCTTCCTGGAACGGATCGAGCTCGTACTCGAGGCTGGTGCGGAAGCGTCCGAGCGGGGTGTCGGACTCCGCTGCCCGGGCCCTGTATGCGGCATAGGCCTGTGCCGGTGAGAGGCGGTCGTCCATAGGACGACTCTACCGCGTCACTCGCTCGGCTCGCGTCTCAGTCGTCGACCTCGGCGGGGTCGACCCACGTGCCCTCGGCGATCATCTTCCGCTTCCGCCGCCGGTCCCCCAGCCAGCACAGGACCCACGCCAGCACGAACAGCAGCAGCATGGGGATGACGAGGAAGAACATCGAGATCCCGTCAGGCGTAGGAGTGGCGATCGCGGCGAAGGCGAAGACGATGACAACGATCCAGCGCCACGACCTGCGGATGGTGTCGGCCGAGAGGATGCCGATCAGGTTGAGTCCGACCATGAGGACGGGGAGCACGAATGCGAGTCCGAAGACGACGACGATGAGCATGACGAAGCTCAGGTAGTCCTGCGCGGGAATGATGTTCGTCGCGCCCTCCGGAGTGAACGCGGTGAGGGTGCGCACCGCGTTCGGGAGCGCGTACGACGCCAGGAAGGCCCCCGCGAGGAACAGCGGGATCGCCGCCGCCAGGAAGCCCACGCTGTAGCGCTTCTCGTTCTTCGTCAGGCCCGGGACCACGAATGCCCAGAGCTGATACAGCCATACGGGCGAGCTGATGAAGAACCCGATGAACAGCGAGACCTTGACCTTCATGTCGAACGGCGAGGCGACGCCTGCGAAGTTCACCTCGGCAACGCGGCCCTCCTGTGCGGCGACGTCCATGATCGGCGCCTGCAGCAGCATGAGGACGGGGTCGTAGAGGAACCATCCGCCGATCGCAGCGAGCGCCAGCGCGATGATGCAGATGATGAGTCGGTTGCGGAGCTCGATGAGGTGCGCAGCCAGCGGCATGCGCTTCTCGGGGTTGGACTTGCGACTCCGCCGACGCTGAGGACCGGCCACCGCTTACTGTTGACGGTGCTTCTCGTCGGTCTGATCCCGCACGGGCGCCTCGGCGTGCGGGGCTTCCGACGGGGCCTGCGCGGTGGGTGCCTGCGCAGTGGACTGGGAGGCGTCGGTGATCTCGTGCGAGGCGGTGGTGTTGGAATCGTCGTTGCGCAGGTCCTTGACCTCGGACTTGAAGATCTTCATCGACTTGCCGAGGTTCTTGGCGATCATCGGGAGTTTGGGCGCGCCGAAGACGAGCAGGATGACGATGATGAGAATGATGATGTGGATCGGCTCGGGGCGCATTCGATCTCCTTCGCTGTTACGACGTCAGCTCATTCTAGTCCCTCGCTGAGGGAGAATCATCTTCCGAGGCCGGCCCGAGAGCCGCAGTCACCTCGCGCAGCGCGTCCCGCGCCAGGTCCGGCGGAGCGACGTCGAGGATGTGCCTGCCGTGCTGCAGGAGCAGCCGCGTGAGCCAGGTCTGCGAGAACACCTGCAGAGTCATCATGACGGTTCCCGGCCCGTGCGTGTCGTGGTCCACCTCGAGCGGGTCCAGCTCATCGGCGATCCAGGCTGCCGGCGGCGCCACCACGAGGCGCACGGTCCGCGCTTCTGCCGCCTGCCTCTCCTGCCCGCCCGCCGGTGCAGGTTCGGGTGCCGGCGGCGCCTCGGCCGGGGCGAGGGTGCGGATGTTCGCGACGGCGAAGGACCGCTCCCCGTTCGACGTGTGACACCAGGCGTCCATGTACCACTGGCCGGCCAGGCGCAGGGCGCGCGGCGTCACGGTCCGCTCGGTCAGCTCGTCGCGGGCCGGCACGTAGTATTCGAGCGCCAGCCCGCTGCCCTCGGCGGCAGCGGCGCGGATCGTCGCGGCGACGTCCTCGTCGAGCGGCGGCAGCTCCACCTGCACAGTGGAGTCGGCGTCGTCCAGGCCTGTCGCCGCCCGCACCTTGCGCCGCACCGCGTCGACCGTCGCGCTGCGCTCGGGATCGAGCGAGGACAGGTAGTCGAGGGCGATGAGCAGGCTCGTGGCCTCATCGCGGGTGAGCCGGACGGGCACTGAGACCTCGTCGGCGTTGCCGACATAGATGCGTCCGTCCTCCCAGCTGGCCTCGATGAGGTCATCGGGCATCCGGCCAGGTCTGCCGGTGACGAAGAGCAGCTGCAGGTCGTCGATGAGCACATCCGGCGACACATCGAACAGCGCGGCCGTGTGCTCGAGCTCCGCGCCGGGATTCTCCAGCAGGTAGGGCACCAGGCCGAGGAGTCGGGAGAGCCGGTCAGCCGCGTTCCTCATCGGCCCACCGCCTTTCCGTCGAGCACCTGCGCGAGCGCGTCCCGCGTCCGGCGCAGCATCTCCTCGTGGGCCGCGACGAGCTCCGGTGGTGCTGCGGGCCGCACGGCCGCCCCGTAGCCGAGCAGGCTCGCGGCGAGCTCCTCGGGGTCCTCGCAGCTGATCTCGAGCACGTCCCAGCCGTCCTCGGCACCGACCGGCGTGCCGATGCGCCGCACCGGGTCGGCACGGCCGGGGCGGACCCGCACCCGGGCGGTGTGCGCCGGTCCGGACGCTCGGTCCGGTCGGAACCAGTCGCTCACGCGGAAGTCGTCCGGGATCTCGTAGTCGCCGTCCTTGCGGCGTCGGACGGGACTGATCCGTCCCTCGACGCGCGCCAGTCGGAAGGTCCGGATGTCGTCCTTGTCGATGTCCCGGCCGATGAGGTAGACGCGGTCGCCGCGGGTCAGCAGGGTGTACGGCTCCAGCCGCCGGTGCGACACCGGTCCCCCGGGCTTGCGGTAGTCGAATTCCACTGCCCGGCGGGCGTTGACCGCCGACAGCGCGACGGAGAACGACTCGGTGTCGAACGGTGCCTCGGGAGCGCCGTCCTCGGCGCTCGCGTGCAGGTCGATGCCGAGTCCCCGCAGCTTGTTGAGCGCCCGGCCGGTGTGAATCCCGAGCGCCGAATCCTGCCAGAACCGGCTCGCCACCGACAGCACCGCGGCTTCTTCCGGGGTGAGGTCGATCTCCGGCAGCGCGTAGTCGTCCTGCGTGATCCGGTAGCCGTAGCCGTTGGCGCCGGTATGGGCGTCCTTCCACGATGTGGTGCTGATCTCGATGCCCATGGTCCGCAGCAGGGACTTGTCACGGGAGAACGCTCGATCGAATGCGGAATCGCTCAGGCCCGCGTACTCGTCGATGCAGGACTTCAGCGTGTCGCGGTCGGTCCAGCCGGCGGTGGCGCGCAGCGCGATGAGCAGATTGAGGATGCGCTCGGTCTGCTCCCGGACCTTCTTCTCCGCGTCGTTCACGCCCTCCACGCTACTACGTTCCCAGCCGGTACGGTGGGCACATGATCCATTGGCGACACGCACGTGTGCGGGCGGTGCAGAGGGAATGGCCGGGAGTCCGTGAACTCCTCGTGGACCTGACCGAGCCGCTGCCCGGTGGCCCCGGGCCGCTGCCTGACGGCTCCGGGCCCCGCCAGGTGCGGGCAGTCGCCTACACGGAGCTCGTCGGAGTGCCCGAGCCCGGCGACGCGGTGCTGCTCAACGTGTCGGCGCTCGCACGAGGACTGGGCACCGGCGGCTTCGCTCTCGTGGTCGCTCTGCCCGAGGCGCTGCCCGCGGACCCGCAGCAGGGACCCGGCCATCTGGTCAAGGACCGGTACTCTCCGCTCCAGACGATGGTGCTCGGCGTCGACGATCAGGAATCCGAGCATTACGCGGTGCTGTCGGAGGCGCACGACCTCGACTCCCTGCCGGTGATCGTGGCTGACCTGCACTCGGCGCTGCCGGCGGCGATCGCCGGGATCCGGGCTGCCGATCCGGATCTGCGCATCGCCTACCTCATGACGGACGGTGCCGCGCTGCCCCTGCCGTTCTCGCAGACGGTCGCCGGCCTGCAGGCCGCCGGCTGGCTCGGCCCGACGATCTCGGTGGGGCAGGCCTGGGGCGGTGACTTCGAGGCGGTGACCGTGCACTCGGCACTGCTGGCCGCCCGCGTCGTCTGCCGCGCCGACATCGCCATCGTCTCCCAGGGGCCCGGCAATCTGGGGACGGGCACTCCATACGGCTTCTCCGGCATGGTGGTCGGCGATCACCTGCGGGCGGCGGCGATGCTCGGCGGGCTGCCGATCGCGCTCGCGCGGATGTCGAATGCGGATGCCCGCGGACGCCACTTCGGCATTTCCCATCACACCCGTACCGCCGTCGGCCGAGGCGCCGCCCCCGGTTGCATCATCCCGCTGCCGGACCTGTCGACGCTGAGCGAGGAGGAGGTCGCGCGCTGCGATCCCGATCCGCGCACCGTCGCCGAGGCGGTGGGCGCCCAGACCGCCGAGCTCGCCGCTCATGACATCCGGCACATCGGGCTGGAGGGACTGTTCCCGGCGCTCGAGTCCGCCCCTGTCCGCCTGTCGACCATGGGTCGGGGGCTCTACGCCGACGCGGCGGCTTTCCTCGCCGCTGCGGCCGCCGGTCGCTGCGCCGCTCAGGCGGTCCGGCGGGTCTGAGAAGCGCCGCGCAGTTCGCCGCGCAGTGCTGGAAGCTCGGCGACCGGTGAAGGCACCACGCACCGTGGGCGGTGTCCCGGACCGGTTGGTCCAGGACACCGCCCACGCGGATTCAGCCGGTGCTCAGCGCGCCGCTTCGACGTCGGTCAGCGCACGCCTTCGAGATCGCACACGAAGATCAGGCTCTCACCCGGCGCGATCACTCCCCCGGCTCCGCGGTCGCCGTATGCGAGGTGCGCGGGGATGCGGAGGGTGCGGCGACCGCCGACGCGCATGCCCTGGACTCCCTGGTCCCAGCCGGCGATCACCATGCCGACCCCGAGCTTGAACTCGAGGGGGGTGCCGCGATTGTAGGAGGAGTCGAATTCCTCGCCGGTCGAATGGGCGACCCCGACATAGTGGACGGCGACGGTGTCGCCGGCCTTCGCCTCGGGACCGGTGCCCACTTCGTTGTCGATGATCTCGAGCTCGGTCGGCGGCTGCTCGCCGGGGAAGTCGATCTCGGGCTTGGACTTTGCCATGGTGTGGTCCTTCGGTAGACGGTGATTTCGAGTGCTGCTGCTCCGGGCCGGCGCGGCCGGGAGCCCGGGGTCCGACCTGCGGGTCCTCAGCCGACGGCGGAGAGGATGTCGATGACGAACACGAGCGTGGCGTTGCCGGGAATGGACGGCGGGGAGCCGGCCTCGCCGTATCCCTTCTCCGGCGGGATGACGACGATGAGCTGCGAGCCCACGGGCTGGTCGATCAGCGCCTCGTTCCATCCTTCGATGACAGGTGCGGTGCCCACACCCTCGACGGCGAAGGGCTCGCCGCGGTCCCAGCTGGAGTCGAAGGGCTCGGACGCGTCGTCCCACAGCCAGCCGGTGTAGTGGACGTTGACCTTCTGGCCCTCCTCGACCTCCGGGCCCTCGCCCTCGATGGTGGGCGAGACGACGAGCTCGGTCGGTGCCTCGCCCTCCGGCTGCGAGATGCTCGGCTTGCCGGTGTCGTCACGGGTGACCTCCGGGAGGCCCTCCTGGGGCTCGACCTCGGTGCCCTCGGCGCGCTCGAGCGGCTCCGGGATGTTCTCGGCTCCGATGACGTCCACCACGTAGACGAGCGTCTGGGATGGCTGTCCGGCCTGCGGGCTGCCGTTGAGGCTCAGCAGCACGCGCGAGCCGACCGGCACATCGAGGATCGAGTCGTACAGAGCCTGGTTGATCTGCGTGGTGTCCATGGGGAACCCCGAGGGCGACTCGGCGTCGTAGCTGGATTCCAGGACTTCACCGCTGGTGCCGGACACCATGGTCATGTGCGCGGTCACCTGCTGGCCGTCCTCCACAGCCGCGCCGTCGCCTTCGGAGAGCACCTTGTGCGCGGACTCGGCGATGACGAGCGGCGCTTCGAAGCTCACCTCGGGCTTGGCCTCGAGCTCACCTTCCACGGTGACCTCGTCGAGGGAGGTCGTCTTGGCGTCCTCGGTCGTGACCGCGCCCGTCTCCGCGGGCGGTTCGGGCTCGGAGCCGCCACACCCGGTCAGGGCGAGCACAGCGATCGTCAGTGCGCTGAGCAGGGATCTACGCAAAAGGCGTCCTCTCGGTAAAAGCAAACGTTGCGATCGTAGCGAATCAAGCTGAGTAGGGGCTCGGCGGCCGGTCCAAGCCGGCGATGAGCGCCTCGGCCTGCTCGTTCTCCGATGCGAACGGGTCCCTGAGGACCACTGCACGCTGCATCTGGTCGTTGAGCCGCAGGTGCACCCAGTCGACGGTGAAATCGCGGCCGGCCTCGTGGGCCGCGGCGACGAACCGTCCGCGGATCGCGGCGCGGGTGGTCGCGGGCGGATTCTCGACCGCGGAGCTGACCTCCTCCGGCGTGCACACCCGCCGGGCCAGGCCCGCGGCCTGGAGCTTGGGGAACATACCGGTCTCCGGAGTCAGGTCATGGAAGGCGAAGTCGAGGCGGGCGATGCGCGGGTCGGCCAATCCGGCCTCGGAGCGCTGCAGGTACCGGTCGACGAGCTTCTTCTTGATGACCCAGTCGATCTCTGTGTCGACGGCGGAGAGATCACCGCTCTCCACGGCCTGCAGCATCCGGGTCCACAGGTCGATGACGCGGGCGGCGGAGTCGTCGTCGCCGAGGCAGTGATCACCGGCGTCGACCACCCGGGCGGCATGCTCCAGGTAGATCCCGAGGAGTTCGATCACGGTCAGCGACCGGCCCGAGGCGAGCGTGAGCCGGTGCTGTCCCGTCAGATCGCGGGCCACCGCCCGGATGTCGCGGATCGGGTTCTGCAGGCTCAGGTCCTCGATCGGGACTCCGGTCTCGATGAGGTCGAGCACGAGGGCGGCCGACCCCACCTTGAGCTCCGTCGTGGTCTGGGCCATCGAGGAGTCGCCCACGATGACGTGCAGCCGGCGGTACTTCTCCGCATCCGCGTGCGGTTCGTCGCGCGCATTGATGATCGGCCGGGACCGGGTGGTCGCCGAGGACACGCCTTCCCACATCACATCCGATCGGGACGACAGCCCGTAGACGAGGCCTCCGGGCCGCGGCGGCGCGGTGGTCTGTGCTCCGTGCGGGATGGCGCGGTTCGATTCGGCGGGGCGCAGGTCGGCAGCGATCCCCTGCGGGATGATCGCCCCCGCGCCGACCAGCAGCTGGCGGGTGACGAGGAAGGGCAGCAGCACCGAGGTCAGGTGCGTGAAGTCCATCGTGCGGCGGACGAGGAAGTTCTCGTGCGCGCCGTAGGAGTTGCCGGCGGAATCCGTATTGTTCTTGACCAGATGGGCACGTCCGTCCAAGCCGTCCGCCTCGAGCGCCTGCTGAGCACGCGCCAGCAGATCCGTCATGAGCACGTCGCCCGCGGCGTCCTGCGCGATGAGGTCCGGAAGCGCATCGCACTCAGCGGTGGCGTATTCGGGGTGGGAGCCGACGTCCAGGTAGAGGCGTGCTCCGTTGGGCAGGAACACGTTCGACGATCGTCCCCAGTCGACCACGGGCCGGAAGAGGAAGCGGGCGATCTCCTCCGGTCCCAGCCTGCGCTGCTCGCCCTGGGTGAAGGCGATCCCGTACTCGGTCTCGATGCCGAAGATCCGCTTCATGAATCAGCGCCGGCCGAGTCTGCTCTGCCGTCCGCAGGCCCCGGCTTCCCCGGCTTCCCCGGCTGCTCGACAGGACCACCTGGCTGCCCGCCGCCCTCGGCGGGCTGCTGCCGGTCGCCGTCGCCGGGCTGGGCGGTCGTGAGGAGTTCGGCCATCGCCGGGTCGCTGAGCCGGCGGAAGGTGCGGTGGCTGCCGGTGGTCCGGTCGAGCGCTGCGGCTTCGAGGTTCGCCACCGGCAGCAGTGGACCGCCGGTCGGCGACAGCGCCCGCACACCGATCGCGAACGCCTCGGCCAGCGGCTTGTCCGCGGTGGAGACAGCGGCCAGCTGCTGGGAGATCGCCTCCGCCTGCCCTCCGATGGCGACGTGATCGTTCTCGTCCGCGACGGAGCCGTCGTAGGAGAGTCGGTAGAGGCGGTCGTCGGCCGCGACCCGGCCGAGCTCGGCGACGACGATCTCGACCTCGAAGGGCTTCGACTCCGTCGTGAACACCGCGGCGAGCGTCTGCGCGTACGCGTTGGTGAGTCCCCGCGCGGTCACGTCCGCCCGGTCATAGGAGTAGCCGCGCAGGTCGGCGTACCGGACTCCCGCCTGCCGCAGCGTTTCGAACTCGTTGTACTTGCCGACGGCGGCGAATCCGATCCGGTCGTAGATCTCGGCGATCTTGTGCAGCGTCGAGGAGGGGTTCTCTGCCAGCAGGATGATGCCGTCCTGGTAGCGCAGCACGAGCACGGACCGACCCCGTGCGATCCCCTTCCGGGCGAACTCCGCCCGGTCCTTCATCAGCTGCTCGGGAGAGACATAGAACGGGGTGCTCATGATCGGTCTCCTTCGGCACGTGCCGCGACGACGGCGGAGGCGATGTCGAGCACCTCGGATTCGGGCACTCTGCGCACGCCCGAGGCGTCGGCAAGGTGCACGACGGGGGCGATCGAACGCATGAAGTCGGGACCGCCGGTGGCGGAGTCGTCGTCGGCCGCGTCGATGAGCGCCTCGATCGCCACTCGGACCGCGGCGCCGTCCTCCAGCTGCGGGTGCCACAGCTTCTTGAGGGAGCCGCGGGCGAACCCGGAGCCGGATCCGATGGAGTGGAAGTTCACCTCTTCGTACTTGCCCCCGGTGACGTCGAAGCTGAAGAGGCGACCCGCCTCGCTGCCGGGCTCCACACCGGCGAACAGCGGGACCACCGCCAGCCCCTGCATCGCCAGTCCCAGATTGGCCCGAAGCATGGCCGCCAGTCGGTTGGCCTTGCCGTCGAGGGACAGCGGCGTGCCCTCGATCTTCTCGTAGTGCTCGAGCTCGAGCTGGAAGAGGCGGATGAGCTCGAGGGCGAGACCGGCCGCCCCGGCGATCCCGATCACCGACCTGGAGTCCGCTGCATGCACCTTCTCGATGGTGTGGCTGGCGATGACGTTGCCCATGGTGGCCCGCCGGTCACCGGCCATCAGGACCCCGTGGCCCGTCTTGAAGGACACGATCGTCGTGCCCTCCGGCGCCTGCGGCACTTGGGCGATCCCAGCGGTCGGCCGCGGGAGGACTTCCGGAGCCGCCTGCTGGGCGAAGGTGAGGAAGGAGTTCGTCGTCGAGCTCAGGTAGTGGGAATCGAAGCCGGCGGTCACTGTCCGCCCTTCTGGACGAAGTTGCGGACGAACTCCTCCGCGTTCGATTCGAGCACGGTGTCGATGTCGTCGAGGATCGAGTCCACGGCTTCCGTGTTCACCTGCTGCTGCGCCTGACCCGCGACGGGCGGGTCGACCGGGTCGACCGGGTCGGCGCCGTCCTTGCGATTGCTGCGGATCTGCTCCTGGCCGCTCATCTCAAACCTCGCTGTCGTCTCGGTGTGCTGTCTGATCAAGTCTAGTGACCCCGAGCGCCGCAAGCAGGTCTGTCACCGTCTCCGAGCTCTCGACGACATCTCCGACGAGCGCGCGGGTGCCCTTGAGGGGGTACTTCATCGGCACCCGGATGAGCGACTCCTCGCCGGTCGCCAGGATCAGTGAGTCCCAGCTGGCCGCCACGAGGTCCTCGGTGAACTTCGCGACCACGGAGCCGCGCAGCCAGGCGCGAGTGTCCTCCGGGGGCGAGGTCACCGCCGCCTCAACCTCCTCCGGGCTGGTGAGCCGTCGGATCCGGCCGGCCTGCTCAAGCTTGTGGAACAGGCCGCGACCGGGCCGCACGTCGTGGTACTGGACGTCGATGAGGGCCAGCTTCGGATGATCCCAGGCCAGGTCCTCCCGGCGCCGATACTGCTCCAGCAGCGCCCACTTCGCGATCCAGTCGATGGAGTCGGCGAGCTCGAAGGGGTCGCGGGCAAGGGCGTCAAGGAACTCCTGCCACAGGCGGAGGACTTCGGCCGTGTCCGCATCCGGCGCCGGCCCGGCGGCACTGCGGCAGGCGTCGAGGTAGCGCTGCTGGATCTCGATGGCGGTGGCCGAGGTGCCGTCGGCAAGCGGGAGCTGCGCGCTGAGCGAGAGATCGTGGGACACCGTCCACAGTGCCTGGAGCGGATCGGCGAGGGCGATCTCGGGCGGGTGCCCGGCCTCGATCAGGCCCAGCACCAGCGAGGTCGACCCGAAGCGGACCAGGGTGGCCGGTTCTGCGAGCGTGGCGTCACCGAGGATGACGTGGAGTCGACGGTAGAGGCTCGGATCGGCATGCGGCTCATCCCGGGTGTTGACGATCGGGCGGCGCAGCGTGGTCTCCAGGCCCACCTCGGCCTCGAAGAAGTCCGCGCGCGAGGAGATCTGATAGCCCGGCGTCTCCCCGTGGACGCCGATGCCGACCCGACCGGCGCCGCACAGGATCTGGCGGGTGACGAAGAACGGCGTGATGCCGGCGACGATGTCGTCGAAGTCGATCGCGCGGTCGACCAGGTAGTTCTCGTGGGCGCCGTAGGAGGAGCCCTTGGAATCGGTGTTGTTCTTGTACAGGTTGACCGGCTCCGAGGTGCCCGCCAGCGCCTCGACCGAGCGCAGGGCGACGATGTCCCCGGCGCGGTCCCAGCGGACCACGTCGCGGGGGGTCAGCGTCTCCGGGGAGGAGTACTCGGGGTGGGCGTGGTCGACGTAGAGCCGAGCCCCGTTCTCCAGCACCACGTTCGCCAGGTACTGGGCCTCGGGCTGGGTCTGCGGCAGGTGTGTGAGCTGCGAGAAGTGCGCGTCCGCGGTGCTCATGAGGAAGCCGCGGGCGTCGGCGAGGGGTGTCTCCGTCTCGAAGTCCCAGAAATCCTGGCTCGACTTCAGACCGCGCGGTCCAGCGTAGGCGTCGACGACGCGCGCGGAGTCGCGCATCGGGTTGGCGTAGGGATTGCCCGGCTGGGAGATCCCGAACTCCGTCTCGGCTCCCATGATCCTCTTGACGCTGAGCATCGTGTCCTCTCGACTTGCCGCTGACTGCGGACGAACTCCAGCCGCCCACGACTACACTCTAGGCGTGGCTGCCAAGAAATCCTCTCATCTGCTCACCGCACTGCTGGTCGATCTGGTGCTGGTGGTGCTGTTCTCGATCGTCGGCTACTACACCCACGCGCAGAACTTCGACCCGAACGGCATCATCGACACCGCGTTGCCGTTCCTCATCGGTCTGCTGGTCGCGTGGCTGCTCAACAGCGTGTGGACGGCGCCGCTCGCGCCGCTGCGGACAGGAGTCGGCGTCTGGGCGACCACTGTGCTCCTCGGATTGGTGATCCGGGCGCTGCTCGGCGACGGCACGGCCGGGCCCTTCATCGTGGTCGCCGCCTCGCTGAACTTCCTGACGCTGGTGGGCTGGCGGACGATCGCCGCAGCGGTCGCCGGGCGCACCGGGAAGTGAGACCGCGCGGCGCCGGCAGGAGTCGACTCAGAGCAGCTCCGGATCGGCCTCGATGGTCCGCACCGGGTTCCCGGCCCTGCCGGCCTGCTGCGCCTCGACACGGGCGTCGTGCTGCACCATCCGCAGGTGCGTCACCCGCTCCCCCTTCTTGCCGCTGATGCGCGCCCACTCGTCCGGGTTCGTGGTGTTCGGGAGATCCTCGTGCTCGGAGAACTCCTCGCGGATCGCCCGCTCCAGGTGAGCCCAGCTGATCCCGCGCTCGCCGTCGGCCAGCAGCGACTTGATCGCGTGCTTCTTGGCCCGGTCGATGATGTTGCTGATCATCGCGCCGGAGGCGAAGTCGGAGAAGTAGAGCATCTCCTTCTCCCCGGTCGCGTAGGTGACCTCGACGAAGCGGTTCTCCGGGGACTCCGAGTACATCCGGGACGCACTGTCGACGATGAGCTGCTCCACTGCCCGGGTGCGCGATCCGGCCGCCGCCTCCAGCACGGAGTCGTGCAGCGGCAGGTCGACGGTCAGGTACTTGGAGAAGATGTCCTTGGCGGCGGTGAGGTCGGGGCGCTCGACCCGGATCTTGACGTCCAGGCGTCCCGGCCGCAGGATCGCCGGGTCGATGAGGTCCTCCCGGTTGGAGGCGCCGATGACGATGACGTTGTCAAGACGCTCCACCCCGTCGATCTCGGACAGCAGCTGCGGCACGATCGTCGTCTCCACATCGGAGGACTTGCCCGTGCCGCGGGTGCGGAACAGTGCTTCCATCTCGTCGAAGAAGACCACGACCGGTGACCCCGCAGTCGCCTTCTCGCGCGCTCGGGAGAAGATCAGCCGCAGCTGGCGCTCGGTCTCGCCGACATACTTGTCGAGCAGCTCAGGGCCTTTGATGTTGAGGAAATAGGAGCGGGTGCTTGCCCCGCCGCGACGCTGCGCGAGCGAATTCGCCACGGCCTTGGCGATGAGCGTCTTCCCGCACCCGGGTGGGCCGTACAGCAGGATGCCCTTGGGCGGCGTGAGCCCGTGCTCCGCGTACAGCTCAGGGTGCTCGAACGGCATCTCCACGGCGTCCTGGATCATGTCGATCTGGTCCTCGAGTCCGCCGATGTCGCTGTAGGTGATGTCGGGCACTTCCTCCAGCAGCAGCGAGGTGGCCTCCGGCTTCTCGATGACTTCGAGCGCGAAGTGGGTGCGGGAGTCGACCAGCACCGCGTCGCCGGGCCTGACGCCGGACTCCAGCAGCGGTCCCGACAGGCTGTACACCTGCTCGTCATCCCCGGGAGCGCCGATCAGCACTCGATCGCCGGGCAGCACGTCACGGATCACGACGACGCTGCCGAACGAGGTGAAGCCGGCGGACTCCAGAGCCACGAGTCCCTCGGACAGCCGCACGTCCTCGCCGGGCACCAGAGTCTCGACGGGCATCTCCGGGGACACCGCGACCCGCATCCGGCGGCCGGCGACGAAGACGTCGAGCTGGTGCGTCCCGTCGGGGTTCGCGATCACGTCGATGACTGTGCCGTAGGAGTTCGGCGGCTCGGAGAGGCGCTCCGCCTCCGCCCTGATGCGCGTGAGCTCATCGCGCGCGGTGCGCAGAGTCGCGCTCAGGGCCTCGTTGCGCTTGCCCGCATTGAACAGCTGCTGGCGGAGCTGAGCGGCGTCCTTCCGCAGTGCGGTGAGCTCATCGGCCCGGGATTCGGTCATTGCTCCTCCTCAGTGGTCCGGGTGTGGTTCTCGTCTGCCGCGGCCTGCTCGACGCGACTGCGCCTGCCTGCCTCGCGCGCCACGCGCCGCAGCTTCTTGCCGGTGGCCTCGCGAACGCCGATCGCCTCGTTGGTGATCTCGCCGCCCTCCCAGGCTTCCCGGTCGACGGCGCTCGGCTCGCTGCCCTGGGGACGGCGGTGGAGCTCCAGCGGGGTCGTGTCATCGGACAGCCGACGGGCGAACAGCAGGAAGCCGGTGTGGGCGATCATCCGATGGTCCGGCCGCACGGCCAGGCCATCGAGGTGCCATTCTCGGACCATGGCCTCCATCGGCCTCGGCTCGGTGTATGCGGCGGATTCCCTGATCGCCTCCGCCATCCGCGACAACTGCGGAACCGTGGCGACGTAGCAGGTCAGCACGCCACCGGGCGCCAGCGCCCGGGTCACCGCCGGCAGGCACTCCCACGGCGTGAGCATATCGAGCACCACGCGGTCGACCTCGCCGGGGCCGTACGCCTCGGGAAGCGCCTCCGAGAGATCGCCGATCGTAAGCTGCCAGGCCGGGTGCGCTCCACCGAAGAAGTCCTCGATGTTGCCGGCTGCGATCCGGGCGAACTCCTCCCGTCGCTCGAAGGAGTGGACCGTCCCCTTCTCC
The DNA here is from genome assembly GCF_021729135.1 of Brevibacterium daeguense. Lineage (GTDB taxonomy): Bacteria > Actinomycetota > Actinomycetes > Actinomycetales > Brevibacteriaceae > Brevibacterium > Brevibacterium daeguense. Next base: position 178,382 of record NZ_JAJTWW010000003.1, on the reverse strand, counting down.
CCCACCGCCCGCAGCAGGGAGAGGGTGAGCGCGCCCGACCCGACACCCGCCTCGACGACGGTGGCGCCGGGGAAGATGTCGCCGAAGGTGACAATGAGCGCGGCGTCCTTCGGATACACCACCGCGGCACCGCGCGGCATCGACATCACGAAGTCCTCGAGCAGCGGGCGCATCACCTGGTACGGCACTCCGCCGGTGGTGTGCACGACGGTGCCCTCGCTCGCGCCGATCAGGGCGCTGTGGGCCAGGTAGCCCTTGTGGGTGTGGAACTCCCGCCCCGGCTCCAGGACGATCGTGTGGAGCCGGCCCTTGGGATCGGTCAGCTGGACCTTCTCGCCGATCCGCAGGGGCCCCCGGTGGTCGGCGGCGCCAGAGGTGTTCGTCTTCATCGTCTCCACTCTAGTCGGCGAGTCGTCTGCTGGTCGGCCCGACCTGGGCCGAAGGAGCGGAGATCAGCTCGCCAGGAGCTCGTCGAAGAACTCCTGCAGGTCGATGATGCCGGTCAGCGTGCTGCCGCTGAGCACGAGGCAGAACTGTGCCTTGGGACGATGGGTGAGCGATTCGAGCAGATGCGGAGCGGTGATGTCCTCGGGCACGCCGATCCACGCCCCCAATGGCCGAGCGAAGTCCCTGACCTGGGAGGTGCCGGCGGCTCCGAGGTGCACCTGCGACGCGGCGTGGCGGTCGAGCAGCCCGTAGGGCAGGCCCTCCCGGTCCAGCACCACGACGAGCGTCTGCCCCTGAGACACCGAATCCGCGTAGTCCAGTGTCGGACCCACCTCGGCATCCCAGGTGGCGGCGATGGCCGGCTGGATCACTCGGGAGAGGTCGTAGGTCTCCATCCGACGGGCACGCTTGGCGTGGGTGGCGGCCTCGCCGGCGGACAGCCACAGCATGAACGCGATCGCCGACATCCACAGCACGGTCACGAGCTCCGGCCTGCCGCCGGCGAGGAGCGGGACCACGACCGACCACACGATGAAGCCGACCGCGATCAGGCGTCCCACCCAGCTGGCGACGATGGTGGCGAGGTACTGGCTGGCGGTCAGGCGCCATACCAGCGCCTGCAGGGCCCAGCCGCCGTCGAGCGGAATGCCGGGGAGCAGGTTGATGACGCCCAGCGCCCCGTTGGCGACCGTCATGGCGAGCAGGATCAGCCAGGTGACCGACCACGGCTCTGCGAACTGCAGCACCGCCCAGCCGATGGCTGCGAGCACCAGGTTGACGATCGGCCCGACGACCGAGATGACGAAGCTGGTCATGGCCGAGCGCTTCGAGTCCTCGTCGATCCGCGGCTCGAAGCGGGTCAGGCCGCCCCAGATGTTGAGCTCGATCGCTGCCACCTTCTGCCCGGTCAGCCGGCCGGCCACCGCGTGGGCCAGCTCGTGGAGGAACACCGAGGCGAACAGCAGCACCGCATAGGCGAACGCGACGAGCCAGGCGCCCCAGCCCAGATCGGGGCGGACCCGGGACAGCCAGGGCGCGAACAGGGCGGTGATGACGATGGCGGCAAGGAACCACGACCATGCCAGCATCACCGGCGCACCGAGGACGGTGCCGAGCACCAGTCCTCTGGAGGCGCCTGTGCGACGGCGCGAGGAAGTGGTTTCAGACATGGGTTCAATCCTAACCGCGCCGAAGGCGTGTCCGTGCCCCCGGCTAGAGTGTCGCCATGGCCGAACTCACAGCCCTGTCACCCTCCCGTGCCAACGACTTCCTGCAGTGCCCGCTCAAGTTCCGGTTCCGGTCGGTGGACCGGCTGCCGGAGCCTCCTTCACCGGCGGCGTTCAAGGGCACCCTGGTCCATGCCGTGCTCGAGCAGCTGTTCGATGCGGAATCGGAGCGCCGCACCTACGAGACCGCGCTCGCCCTGCTCCCCGGCTGCTACGAGCAGCTCACCTCCGCCACCCCGGAGCTCGCGGAGATGTACCCCGACGAGCAGGCAGTGCGGACCCTGCTGGGCGAAGCCGCCGCGCTGCTGCGCGCCTACTTCGGCTTGGAACTGCCGGATCGGTTGGAGCCCGCGGAGCGTGAGTCGTTCGTCACCGTCACCCTCGACTCGGGTCTCGAGCTGCGCGGATTCATCGATCGCGTGGACGTCGCCCCCGGCGGTCAGGTCCGACTCGTGGACTACAAGACGGGCAAGCAGCCCCGACCGCAGTACGGTCGGGAGGCGGACTTCCAGATGCGGTTCTACGCGTTGCTGCGGTATCGACGCGACGGCGTGCTCGTCCACACTCTGCAGCTGATGTACCTGGGAAGCGGCTCCATCAAGAGCTACCGGCCCACACTTGCCGACATCGAGCGCACGGAGGCCGAGGTGCGCGGGATCTGGGACGAGATCACCAGCTGTGCGCGCACCGGCAATTGGCGTCCTCAGAAGTCGAAGCTGTGCGATTGGTGCTCCTTCAAGGAGCTGTGTCCGGCGTGGGGCAACCAGGCCCCAGCTGCCCCGGAGATCACCCGGATCGCTGGGACGGAGGTCGCTCCCGCCTGACCGGGCGGGCGGCAGCGCTCAGCCGCCCGTGGTGGGCTCGGCGATCTGCCGGGAGGCCCGGATGCTCGCGGCGAGCTCGTCGAGGTCTGCCGGGGAGATGCCGGCCAGCGTGGGCAGCAGCGTGCGATGCGGCGTCTCCTGCAGCGGCACCAGATGAGGAATCCCGATCGCCAGCGTGCCGGCGGCCTCGGCGCTCGCCAGGCCCGGCACGGAGTCCTCCAGGGCGATGCAGTCCCCCGGCTCGAGGCCCACCGCCTCGGCCCCGATGCGATAGGGCGCAGGGTCGGGTTTGCCGGCCGGCACCTCGTCGCCGGTGACGAGCGAGCGGAAGCTGCCTGCCGGGCAGGCATCGACCACCGCCTCGGCGAGCCGGCGATACGACATGGTCACCAGCGCGCAGGGAATGCCGGCCTCGCCGAGCGCTGCGAGCAGCTCGCGGGCACCGGGGCGGAACGGGACGCGACGGCGAACACGGGCGACGACGCCGTCGAGGAGGGTGTCGACGATGTCCGCATCCTTCATCCGCAGACCGTGGTCGATGAGGATGCGGGCCGAGGTGAGGAGGTCGTTGCCGACCATGAGGAGCCCCTTCTCCTCGTCCCAGTCGAGACCGTGGGAGTGCATGAGTTCGATCTCTGCGCTCATCCAGTACGGTTCGGTGTCGACGAGGGTGCCGTCCATGTCCCACAGGACTGCTGAGTAGTTCTCCATGCCGCCAGCGTAATCTGGATGTATGAATTTCCTGCCCAGTGCGAACGGGCGACTCGTCGTCATCGCCTTCGAAGGATGGAACGACGCCGGCGAAGCCGCTGTCGACTCCGCCCGCCACCTCATCGCCCAGTGGGGACTGCGTCCAACCGCCACCCTCGTGGGAGACGAGTTCTACGACATGACCTTCATCCGGCCGACGATCCGCCGGACCGAGTCCGGACCGGAGATCGACTGGCCGCGCTGCACGAAGCACTCCGGCACCGTGACCGGCACCGCCATTCGAGTGGAGGTGCTGATCGGCATGGAGCCGTCCTACCGCTGGCAGGACTACATGGCGATGCTGATGGAGCACATCGGCGATGAGGATCACGTCGTGCTGCTCGGCGCGCTCTTGGCCGATGTCGCCCACACCCGGCCGCTGCCGGTGTCCACGACCGCAGACAGCGCCGAGCTGGCTGAACGATTCGACGTGGAGCCCGCAGAATACGAGGGACCCACCGGCATCATCGGGGCCCTGGCGACGGCACTGTTCGACCGGGGCGTGGCCGTGGTATCGCAGTGGGTCGCGGTGCCGGTCTATGCCGCGTCGAGTCCTTCGCCGAAGGCAGTGCTCGCACTGCTCGGAGCGTTCGAGGACCTCACCGGACTCGTGGTGCCGCAGCACGAGCTCGTCGAGGATGCGCGAGCGTGGGAGCTCGGGACCGATGCCCTCGTCGAATCCGACGAGGACCTCGCGGAGCACGTGGAGCGGATCGAGGGCATGACCGACGCCGCCGAGCTGCCCGAGGCATCCGGAGACGCCATCGCGCGAGAGTTCGAACGGTACCTCAACCGCAGGCGCTGGGAGAGCTGATCGCAGCGCCGGCGGCGGCGGTCAGAGCCGGACGCCCAGCAGCGCGTCCACGGCAGCGACGATCTCGTCGGTCTCTGCGCCCGCGGTCTCGCTGAGTGCGGCGCTGGCCCAATCGTCGATGACCCCCAGCGCAGCAGGGGTGTCGAGATCATCCGAGAGTTCCTGACGCAGATTCGCGACCACGACCTCGGCCCCGAGCGAGGACCCGAGTTTCGCCGCCGCCCGCCACAGCTCCAGGCGCTGTTCCGCCTCGGCCAGATCGGATTCGTGGAAGCTCCAGTCACTGCGGTAGTGGTGCGACAGCAGGACCAGCCGGATGACCATCGGGTCGACGCCGTCCTCGAGCAGCTTGGAGACGAACACCAGGTTGCCCCGGGACTTGCTCATCTTCTCCCCGTCCAGGCCGACCATTCCGGTGTGCATGTACGCGCGGGCGAAGGGCTCGCCGGTGAGCGCGGTGGCGTGCGCTGCGCACATCTCATGGTGGGGGAACACCAGGTCGCTGCCCCCGCCCTGCACCGTCAGCGGCAGACCTGCATAGCGCTGCGCGATTGCGGTGCACTCGATGTGCCATCCCGGCCGGCCGCGTCCCAGGCGGCCGCCGTCCCAGCTCGGCTCTCCTTCCCGCTCCGCGCGCCACAGAAGCGCATCGAGCGGGTTCTCCTTGCCCGGAGTATCAGGATCTCCCCCGCGTTCGCCGAACACCTCGGTCATCGCCTTGCGGTCGAAATGGGACACGGAGCCGAACGGCGGCGTGATGGCACTGTCGACCCGGTAGTAGACATCACCGGTCTCGAGTGTGTAGGCGAAGCCCTTGTCCTGCAGTCCCTGGACGGCTTCGACGATGAGGTCCATCGACTCGACCGCTCCGATGTAGGAGTCCGGCGGGATGACGCGCAGCGCCTCCATATCCTGGAAGAACAGCGCGATCTGAGAGCAGGCGAGCTCCTGCCAGTCCACTCCTGTGGCGGCTGCCCGCTCGAGCAGCGGATCGTCGATGTCGGTGGTGTTCTGGACGTAGTTGACGCTGATTCCCGCGTCCCGCCACACTCGGATCAGGGTGTCGAATGTCACGTAGGTCGCTGCGTGCCCGAGGTGGGTCGCATCGTACGGGGTGATGCCGCAGACGTACAGGCGGACGTCCTGCCGCTTGCGCGGAACGGCAACGGGACCACGGGCTGAGGAGCAGAACACCACGGGATTCTGTCCTGCCGTGGGCAGCTGGGGAATCTCGGGTGCAGACCAAGTTTTCACCAGACAACCATAAGCATGGAACGGGAAGCGATCAAAGAAGCGCCTCGGCGCATGCCCGCAGGCGCGGCCGACTGCCCGCGGCGCACCTGAATAGGGGCTGCGGCAACTGCGGCGGAGACCGCGGCGGCTAGAGCGGAGGCCACGGGATGGGAGTGCGGCTCAGCGGCAGACCCGGCAGGGATCCGGACCGCAGCACCGCTTCGGCGCGGTCGAACAGCGCAGTGGATTCGCGATCGGAGATCACGGCCCCGAGTTCGGCGGCAACCGCGGTTCTGTCGTCGAGCAGCTTCTGCAGCACGACCGTCTCCGACTCGAGCAGCGCCGAGCCGGCGAATCCCCACAGCACCGTGCGCAGCTTCGGAGCGGCATGGAAGGTCAGGCCGTTGTCGATGCCGAACAGCGTCGGCGGACGCCCGTCGAACAGGTAGTGCCCGAAGAGGATGTGCGAGGCCTTCCGGTCGGCGTTGTTGGTCACGACGTCGAAGAACGCCTGTCGGCGCAGTCGCTCGTCGAGCGCATGCGCGAACACCACTTCTTCGTCGGAGCCGGTGACGGCGTTGAAGATCGCAGACCAGTTCGCGGGCACCGCGGCGGGTGCGAACAGCTGGAGGAGAGGCTCGGCGTCGTCAGCACTCTCCACGTAGGCCTGCAGCGAACCCGGTCCGCTGGGAAGGCCTGCCCGCATCACGGTGGGTGGCACGATGTCGAGGCCCAGACGTCTGCTCAACAGGTACGACGCCACCTCCCGCCCGCCGAGGGAGCGGTGGGCGAAATCGCGCAGGGGTCGCTCACCCGCCAGTGGCTTGTAGACTGCTCGGACGGTGACCCCGTCCTGATCGACGGTGACGAGGCGAGTGTCGTTCGATGCCTCAGGGATGCGGCCGAGCTCGACGACGACGCCGTGCTGCAGGAGCCGGCAGACATCCTGCTCGTTGAGCATCAGCGCGGGATCCCGTTGGCTCGGGGGCACATGTGGCCGCCCGAATCGAGGGGCAGCGAGCAGAACGGGCAGTCCTCGCGACCGGCATTGACGACCTGATCGGCGCGCCGGGCGAACTCGCGTGCCTGCGCCGCGGTGAGGATGACCCGGAGGCGGTCACGCGATTCCGAATCGTCCTCGGGATCGGCGCTGGTACCCGACTCCGCGTCCCGCTGGGTGAGCTCGAAGCACTCGACGAGCATATGCTCCGCAACGGTGTCCCAGCCGAGACTCATGGTGCCGACCCGGAACTCCGCTTCGATCGGCATGCTCAGGCCGGCATTGTCGACATGCGACTCCAGGGGCGCCAGGGGAATCGACTGCGGGTTCGTCGACTTGGATCGAACCATGTCCAGCAGCTCGTTCATGCGCTCGCCCAGGAGTTCGACCTGTTCCTTCTCCAAAGTCACCGTGGTGATCCTGGAGTCGGTGCGAGCCTGCAGGAAGAACGTGCGCTCCCCGGGCAGACCGACGGTGCCGACGACGAAGCGATCGGGGTTCGGATGATCGAAGACCTGCGCTGCCATATCCCCACACTATTCCACTTCCGACCCGGGAGAACATCGGTATGCGTCGTTCGAGGTCATCCCGAGGGGGAGGGTTTCAGGGGGTCATCCGGTGGGCTACATTTGGACGTATGAGTCTTGATCCTCAGGTGGCACTCGAAGAGTTCCTCTCCGCTGTCCGCGAGCACTACGCCGCTGCTGCGCATCGCACTTCCGACACCGATCCCCGAGTGGAAGCCAGCTACATGGCTCTGGCCGACGCGTTCGAGATCTATGAGGACGCGCTCTACACCGCTTTCGACGAGGTCACCCCGTTCGAGCTCTTCGACGATGTCGAGGACGCCAAGGACAACGAGGATGACGACTTCGATGAGTTCGAGGACGACGACGAGTTCGAGGTCCTGGTCTCGGACGACGACGATTCCGACGATGACGACGACGATGAATCGGACGACGACGATGACTCCGACGACTCGGACGAGGACGACCGCGACCGCTGAGCCGCCCCGCTGCACAGCCCCCGTCTCCCCGGGGCGGGTTCACATGATCGCCGCAACACTCTCATCGAGAGGTTGCGACGATCGTGTCGTTTCAAGAGGACTGCAATCGGTGGCGACGGGCGCTTCTCCATTCAGGGAGCGGTCACGTGCCGATCAGATCAGCGAGCGGACACGTACGGGTCGGAGATCTGATCCAGTGCATCGCGGATCTCCGGCTCGAGGACCAGGTCGCTGCGCAGGATCTGCTCCAGCTGAGCGACAGTCCGCGGGGCCACCAGCGAGCTCGCCACCGGCAGCGCGCGGTTCCAGGCCAGCGCCACGTCGAGCGGCTCGACCCCCAGCCCGGCCGCGGCTTTGCTGATCCCGGCGACCGTGTGCCGAGCGGAGTCGGTGAGCAGTTCGACCACCCAGTCCCGATTTCCGCCGGATGCTCGCGAGTCCCGCGGGACTCCCCGGGCGTACTTGCCGGTGAGGATGCCGCGCCCGAGGGCAGCACCGGCGAGCACCCCGACCCCGAGGTAGTCGGCGGCCGGGAGCACCTCGGCCTCGGCGCTGCGATCGAGCAGCGAGAGCTCATTGAGCGCGGCGACGACCGGGATGCCCGCGCCTCTGAGCGCGGCCAGCTGCCACCCCGTGTGATGCGCCGCTCCGACGTGGACGACCTGACCGCTCTCGATGAGGGTGCACAGCGCCGAGGCGGTCTCCTCGAGGGGAGTCTGCGCATCGAATCCGTCCAGCACCAGCACGTCGATCCGATCCCTGCTGGTGCGGCACAGCAGCTCGCGCACCTGACGCAGGATCGTCGCGCGCCCGGCCGACAGCCGTGCGGCTCCCCCGCGCACTGCGACTCCGACGCGCCCGATCAGGGCGAGCTCCGGGGGAAGGTCCAGCGATCCCACGATCTCGGCCGCCGGCGAGGCGAAGGACGAGATCTCCACGATGGTTCCGCCCGCCGAGCAGTACGCCTCGACGAGGGCCTGGGCCGTCTCGGGACTCACTCGGTGGCCCCACTCGAAGGTGCCCAGACCGAGTTCGGAGACCTCGAGACCGGACGCTCCCACACGGTTGAATCGCATACTCACCGAGGTTACCCGAAAGGAGGGTAACCTGGTCGGGGCCCACCACCAGGTGGGCTGTGCTGTGCGAAAGAGGGTATTGATGGACTGGCTGATCGCTGCGATTCTGGGCGTCGTTCAGGGACTGACGGAGTTCCTTCCGATCTCATCCTCGGCGCACCTGCGCATCGTCGGCGAGTTCATGCTCCCGGGCCAGGATCCAGGTGCCTTCTTCACTGCGATCGTGCAGATCGGCACGGAGACCGCTGTGGTCGTCTACTTCTGGCGCGACATCGTCGGAATCATCAGCGCATGGTTCGCCTCGCTCACCGGGAAGCGGGAGCGGAACGATCCGCAGGCCCGCCTCGGGTGGTTCATCATCCTCGGCTCGATCCCGATCGGCGTGCTCGGCCTGCTGTTCCAGGACGCCATCGACTCGTTCCTGCGAAATCTGTGGATCACCGGCACGATGCTCATCGTGTTCGGCATCATCCTCGGTGTCGCCGACAGGATCGGACCGCGCGAGCGGGGACTGGAGGACATGACCTGGCGGCAGGGCATCCTCTACGGCCTGGCCCAGGCGATGGCGCTGATCCCCGGAGTGTCCCGCTCGGGCGGCACCATCATCGCCGGCCGGCTGATGGGCTTCACCCGTGAGTCGGCCGCCCGCTACTCCTTCCTGCTGGCGGTGCCGGCAGTCATGGCCTCCGGGTTCTACGGTCTCTTCCAGAGCATCGGCGAGCCGATGGTGCTGGGCTGGGGCCCGACGATCCTGGCGACGATCATCGCGTTCCTCGTCGGCTACGTCGTGATCGTCGGATTCCTGAAGTTCATCCAGACGAAGTCCTTCGCGGTGTTCGTGTGGTACCGCGTGGCGCTGGGGCTGCTCGTGTTCGTCCTGCTCGGCACCGGAGTGCTGTCCCCGCTCTGACTCCGGTTCAGGCTCCCCCGCCGAGCATGCCCGGCTGGCCGGTTCGGCCGCGTGCCGTCACCGACATCGCCGTCACCGTCGGGTGGCCCTCCCGCGGATATGTGATCACACTGTAGGACCCGGGCGCTACCGCAATCCGCTGGAAGTCGTCGAGGGGCATGCCGAGGGCAGCGGCCAGCACCGCTTTGATGATGTCGCCGTGGGCGACGACGATTCCCACGGGCGCCGACTCCGGAGGCGCGTCCGGGTCCGCCTGCGCACGCAGATCGCACACGAAGGAACGCACGCCTCCCACCGCCCGTTCGGCGGCGGCGGCGAGAGTCTCACCACCGGGGAAGACCATCGCGGAGGGACGCTGCGCGACCTCGCGCCACTCGGGAAGCGCCTTGAGGTCCTCGAGCCGGCGTCCGGACCACTCCCCGTAGTCGACCTCGACGAACTCCGGAGCCGGCCGGACCGCACCGGCCTCGATCCCCTCGAGCAGGACCTCGGTCGTCTCCTCGCAGCGCTGCACCGTGGAATGGCGGACCTCGGTGACGCGCTGCCACGGGAGCACCTCGATCAGCCGCCGGATCTGCTCGGCGCCGCCGCTGGTCAGCGCGATGTCGGGGAGGCGACCGGCGAGGATGCCGGCGGCGTTCGCGTGGCTCTCGCCGTGGCGGACGAGGACGATGTGCACCATGTGCTCCAGGCTATCCCAGGCAGCGGGACCCGCGGTGATACAGTTGCGCGAAGTCGCGCACAGGAGGGTGTGGATGAAGCACAGGCGCCCAGACGTCGAATACGAGTTCCGGACCATCAGCTTCCACCGCGACACCTCGCGCTCCGAAGCCCGTCAGCTGCTCACCGACGAGGCCGAGTACGGTCGCTGGGAGCTTGCCCGCACCCGGCTCGGCATGGGCGGCTCACGAACGGTCTGGCTGCGGCGCCGCATCATCCGCGTCCAGCGCACCGCCTGACGAGGTGCGCGCCACCCTCCTCGTCAGCGCCCTGGCGACCGCTCTGGCCGGTGCCGGAATGGCGGTCCAGGGCACCGCAAACGGCGCTCTTGCAGGGATCGTCGGCAGCGGAATCCACGCGGCCACCGGCTCATTCCTCGGCGGCATGATCGTCGTGCTCGGCGTCGCCGCCTGCTCTCCCCGCACCCGCTCGGCCCTGCGTCACGGGTGGGGCCTCATCCGCACCGGTCAGTTCCCCTGGTGGATGACCCTGGGCGGACTCGCCGGCGCGTCGGTCGTCATCGCCCAGTCCTTCACGGTGCCCCTGTTCGGGGTCGCGATGTTCACCATGGCCTTCGTCTCGGGCCAGCTCACCGGAGCCCTCGTCGTCGACAACACGTCGCTGCCGCCCGGCGGCCGGAAGCCGCTGTCGTTCCAGCGAATTCTGGGCGTGCTCGTCGTGCTCGGCGGAGTGGTCGTATCCTCGGCGGGTGCGCTGCAGCACGGAGTCAGCTGGTGGGCACCGATCCTGCCCTTCGCCGCCGGCACCATGACCGCCTTCCAGCAGGCCTTCAATGGCCGGTTCAAGCTCGCGACGAACTCGGCCGGGGCCGCGACCTTCCTCAACTTCTTCGTCGGCTCGGTCTTCCTCGTCGCGTGCTCGGCCGCCCTGGCGCTCGCCGGCAGCGGCGTCACGGCTGCGCCGGAGCTGCCCGGCCAGTGGTGGACGCTGATCGGCGGAGTGCTCGGCGTCCTCTTCATCGGAGTCACCACGATCACCGTCGAGCACCTGGGCGTGCTCATCCTGAGCCTGACCTCGCTGTTCGGCAACCTGCTGGGCTCGCTGATCATCGACCTCGCGTTCCCCACCGCCGAGGCGCCCATCACCTGGGCGACCTACCTCGCCATGGCGCTCGTGCTGCTGGGGGTCAGCATCGCCTCGCTCCCGGGAAGGCGGCCGCGCCAGGTGCACCGGCTACGCCTCGATGAGGAACCGCCCGAGGACTCTGGTCCCGAACTTCAGCGCTGAGACGGGCACCCGCTCGTCGACTCCGTGGAACATCGCGGGGAAGTCGAGGTCGCCGGTCAGCCGCAGCGGCGCGAACCCGTATCCGGCGATCCCCAGCGCGGCCAGGGACTTGTTGTCCGTGCCTCCGGAGAGGGTGTACGGCAGGATGCGCGCGCCCGGGTCCTCGGCCAGCAGGGACGCGGACATGGTGTCGACCAGACGCCCGGAGAACGGTGACTCCACCGCGTCCGAGGCGATCTCAGGCCGCACCTCGATGCCGTCTCCGGCCAGCTCGCGGATCGTGGCCATGAGATTCTCGTGCTCACCCGGCAGGGTGCGGCAGTCCACGACCGCCTCCGCGGTCGAGGGGATGACGTTGTGCTTGTATCCGGCCGACAGCAGAGTCGGGTTGGAGGTGTTGGACAGGGTCGCCCCGACGAACTTCGCGACCGACCCGAGCTCGGCCAGCAGCTGCGGATAGGTCTCGGCGGAGAACGGCACGCCGGTGAGATCGGAGACTCCGCGGAGCAGGTCCCGGGTGGCCTCCGGCAGCTCCTGCGGCCACTCGTGCGCACCGATCCGGGCCACTGCGGCGGCGAGTCTCGTCACCGGATTGTCCGGGTTGAGCTGGGAACCGTGGCCCGCTGTCCCGCGGGCGATCAGCCGCAGCCAGGCCATTCCCTTCTCCGCGGTCTGCACCAGATAGACCCGCTGCCCGCGGATGTCGACGGAATAGCCACCCACCTCGGAGACGGCCTCAGAGGCGTCTGCGAAGAGGTGAGGGTGGTGCTGCACCATCCAGCGCGCGCCGTACACGCCTCCCGCCTCCTCGTCCGCGAAGAAGGCGATGATGAGATCCCGCCGCGGCACGAGCCCGTCGCGCAGCAGGGTGCGCACCACCGCCACGATCATCGCGTTCATGTTCTTCATGTCGACCGCGCCCCGACCCCAGAGCAGGCCGTCGCGGAATTCCCCGGCGAACGGATCCACGGTCCACTCCGAGGCGTCGGCGGGCACCACATCGGTGTGGCCGTGGACCACGAGGGCCGGCAGGCTGGGGTCCCGGCCGGGGATCCGGGCCACCAGATTCGCCCGTCCGGGCGCGGACTCGAGGATGGTCGACTCAAGTCCGACCTCGGCGAGCCAGGCTGCGATGAGCTCGGCCGCCGGCCGTTCGGGATTCGCGGTGTTGTCGCCCCAGTTCTGGGTGTCGATCCGGATCAGGTCACGGCAGAGCGTGGGGACCTCCGCCTCGGCGGCGGCGAACAGAGAAGTCATGGTGGTCATTCTCTCAGCTCACGCCAGGTACAGGCGGAACCCCACGTGCGGGCCGTCGTGGCCTTCGACGGCGGTGGACATATCGACCTGGGCCCGAGCCTGGTCGGCGATCGGGTCGTCGGAGAGAGCGCGGAGGTATTCCTCGTGGCAGCACAGGCTGCGCACGGCGGCTTCCACGTGGTCGCCGACCGGGACGACATGACTCGGGGCCACGCCCGCCTCGACGATGTACCTGACTCCTTCGTACCGCTCCCCCGCCACGATCCATTCGTTTCCGGCGTCGGAGACCGCGTCGACGGCGGCCAGTCCGACGTGGCGGTGGTCCGCGGTGTTGAGATACGTCCCGAACCAGGTCTCGTGGTAGTTCGACACGAGCACGAGTTCGGGTCGGAACCGCCGGATCTCTGCGGCGATCGCGTCCCGCAGCTCGCCGGAGTACATGATGCGGCCGTCGGGAAAGCCGAGGAACACGAGATCCTCCACCCCGACCTCGGCGCACGCGGCGCGCTGCTCGGCCTCACGCACCCGAGCACTGGTCTTGGGGTCGATGCCGGCGATTCCGGCCTCTCCCCTGCTGGCGAGCACGTAGCCCACGCGCTTGCCCGCGGCCGTCCAGCGCGCGACCGCGGCGGCGACGCCGTACTCGGGGTCGTCCGGGTGGGCCATCACCACCAGCGCCGAATCGAAGTCCTCGGGGAGCAATGGCAGTGCAGTCATGTCCGTCCGTCCTTCCGACCGGCTCCGCGTCCTGCGGATCGCGGCAACGGGGGTTTCCGCCCGCCGTGAGCAGTGGCGCTGATCACCCTCAGGATACCGATCGGTCGCGCACGCGGGGACGGGGGCGAACAGGCGGTGAACGCTCCGTGTCTTCGCTCTCGGCGGCAGCCCCGGCGGTCGGGAGTTCCCTGCGGGAGAGGCTAGTGTGCTGTATACGGTTTCGCGTCCGGATTCGCCCGGAACGCGAGGCCGCTGTCCGGAAAGCATCATGATGGAGGAGATCCGAGTGAAGACCATCGTCTTCGGAGGGGACGGCTTCTGCGGCTGGCCCACAGCACTGCACCTGTCCGCGCGGGGGCATGACATCGTCATCGTCGACAACCTCTCCCGCCGGGCCATCGACGAGGAGCTCGGCGCCGAATCCCTGACTCCGATCCGCTCGATCGAGGAGCGGATCGCCGCATGGGAGGAGATCAGCGGCAAGCGGATCGACTTCGCCCGGATCGACATCGCACAGGACTACGAGGCGCTGCTCAAGCTCATCGGCGAGTACCGGCCGGACAGCATGGTGCATTTCGCCGAGCAGCGGGCCGCGCCGTACTCGATGAAATCCTCCGCCCACAAGCGCTACACTGTCGACAACAACACCAATGCGACCAACAATGTGCTCGCGGCAGTCGTCGAATCCGGTCAGGACATCCACCTGGTGCATCTGGGGACGATGGGGGTATACGGCTACGGCACTGCAGGAATGAAGATCCCCGAGGGCTATCTGGACGTCCAGGTGATGGCGAGCGAGGACGAGCAGGGCAACCAGGTCGAGCCGCATCCGGTCGAACAGCAGATCCTGTACCCGACCAACCCCGGCTCGATCTACCACATGACGAAGGTGCTCGACCAGACTCTGTTCGCGTTCTACGCCAAGAATGACAGGCTGCGCATCACGGACCTCCACCAGGGAATCATCTGGGGCACGAACACCGCCGAGACCAAGCTCGACGAGCGGCTCGTCAACCGCTTCGACTACGACGGCGACTACGGCACGGTGCTCAACCGCTTCCTCATGCAGGCGGCAGTGGGCTATCCGCTGACCGTGCACGGCACCGGCGGCCAGACGCGAGCCTTCATCCACATCCAGGACATGGTCCGGTGTGTGGAGATCGCCCTGCAGAACCCTCCTCAGGCCGGCGACCGGGTCAAGATCTTCAACCAGATGACGGAGACTCATCGCGTTCGCGATCTCGCCGAGCTGATCTGCTCGATCACCGGCGCGCGGATGGAGCTGGTCCCCAATCCGCGGCAGGAGTCCCCGGAGAACGACCTGCACGTCACCAACGACACCTTCCTCGACCTCGGCCTGCAGCCGACCACGCTGTCGGAGGGTCTGCTGCTGGAGGTCGAGGAGACCGCCAAGCGGTATCGGGACCGGGCGGACATGTCGAAGATCCCGGCCCGCTCGCTGTGGAACCGCACCACGCATGAGGGAGTCCCGCCGTCGCTGGTGCAGACCGGCGGCGACCAGCCTGCGGCGGCGACCGCGGGCTGAGCGCGCATGCGGATCGCGATCTTCACCGAGGTCTTCCTGCCCAAGATCGACGGTGTCGTCACCCGGCTGATGGGCACCCTCGATCAGCTCGCCGAGCTCGGGCACGAGGTCGTGGTCTTCGCGCCCGGCAGCCCCCCGGCCAGGTATGCAGGCTTCCGCGTGCAGCGGGTGCGGTCCCTGGCCTTCAAGCCGTGGTACCCGGAGCTGCGGGTGGGGCTGCCGACTGCGAGCATCGCGCGGACCATGGAGCGGTTCCATCCGCATGTCGTCCACGCGGTCAACCCCGTGTGGCTGGCCGCGTACGGGACGATGTCGGCCAAACGCCGCGACCTGCCGATGCTGGCGTCGTTCCACACCGACGTCCCCCAGTACACGCAGCGCCTCGGGCTGGAGTGGATCACCGACACGACTTCACGCTGGATCACCTGGCTGCACAACCTCGCCGAGGTCAACCTGTGCACGTCCCAGCAGATGATCGATCAGGCGGGTGCGGCCGGGATCCAGAACCTCGACCTGTGGCCCCGAGCCGTCGACACCGTCGCCTACACCCCTGCGAACAGATCGCACGCGATGCGGATCCGACTCACCGACGGCCATCCGGAGGCTCCGCTGCTGATCTACGTCGGCCGGCTGTCCAAGGAGAAGGACCTCGGGATTCTCCGCGAGGTGCTCCACCGGGCTCCGGAGGGCACCCGCCTGGCCTTCGTCGGCTCAGGCCCGCACCGGGACCAGCTGCAGCGGGAGTTCGCAGGCACTCCCACCGTCTTCACGGGCTACCTGGGCGGTTCCGAGCTGGCCGCGGCCTACGCCTCGGCCGACGTATTCGTGTTCCCCTCGACCACGGAGACCCTCGGCCTCGTCGCCCTCGAGTCGATGGCCTCGGGCGTGCCCGTGGTCGGCGCGAACGCCGGCGGCATTCCATTCGCGGTCGAGGACGGGGTCGGCGGTCTGCTCTTCGAGCCCGATGATGCCGCAGACATGTCGGCCAAGGTCAACCGGCTGGTGTGCGACGGCCAGCTGCGCGGGCGCCTCGGCGAGCAGGGCAGGGCCCGCACTCAGCAGTTCAGCTGGAAGGCGGCGACCGAGGCGCTGGTCGGCTTCTACGAGCTCGCGGTCGAGCGGCACTGGAGCGGGCACATCGAGCCCGCGTGGCGGATCAGGATGCTGGGCCGTCCGATGCCTCGGGCCCGCTGATCCCTTCCGCCGCATCCTTGGCGGCCTGCCAGCCGCCGAAGTGCGATCTCACGGCAGCCCCGGAAGGTCGGATGCGCGACTCTCGCCGCTGGTCGCGGTTCCACGCCTCGTACGCGACGAAGCTCGTCGACGAACCGTCCCGGGCGGCAGCGGCGAGGAAGTCGGCCACGGCGGTCACGAAGTCGTCCGGGGAATAGCGCGCGGCCCCGCGCGCTCGGCCGCGGCCCGACACGGGATAGCCGAGAGCGCTGAGCGCCTCGTTCCAGTAGTTCGAGCCAAGTCGCTTGCGGACAGTCTGACTGGTCGGCGGCCACAGCCGGTGCCCGGCGTCACCGGAGTGCTCGAGCCCGGCGACCGCCCGATCCCGAGCCGCGTCATAGGCATCCTTCGTGAAGATCCGGGCCCCGCCCTGCGAGACTGCCGCCATCCCCGTGCCGATCAGCTGCAGTACGCGTTCGATCTCCGGACCCGAGGCGCCCTGGCGGCGCAGCACATCGCTGACCTCCGTGCTGCTGCGGGAGGGCACCTGCGCACCCGGCTCCGCTGCAGTCACGTCATGGCTGAGCGCGTAGAGGTAATGGACGCCGGCGGCGATCAGCTCCGCCGAAAACGCGTGAGTGTCTTCGACGGCGCTGTCAACGGGCTGGTGTCCCCTGGCGGCAGGGCTGCTGGAGGTCATGGCATGTCCTCATCGACGACGGTGAGTGCGGCTCGGACCGGGGTCCGCAGTCAGAGCCTATGCCACGACTGCGCGCTGTTCGCATGCGAAGAGGCATCCGATCCGGGAAATGCAGCAGGCCCCGGATCTCTCCGGGGCCTGCTGTGAGTGCTGTGCGCGGAGGGGGACTTGAACCCCCACGCCCAATATTAGGGCACTAGCACCTCAAGCTAGCGCGTCTACCAATTCCGCCACCCGCGCGGGCAACAGATAGAACTCTACCTTCTGCCTCGGCGAACGCAAAACCGATCTCGGCGGGTGTGACAGAATCCATAGCCTGCGCCCTTGCGCACCTCAGATGTCGTACTCGTCCTCGGCCGCCTCGACCGGTCTGACCGATGACAGCACATGCGGCTTGCCCGTCCGCGGATTCCACACCGCGAATTCCCTGGCCCCTCCCGGCACGTCGCTCGTCACGCGGAACGCGACGTCGGCCGGCAGCACGATGGGCGTGGCGAACTCCACGGTCCATTCGAAGGCGGGCAGCCGGACGTCGGCGGCCGCGAGTGCGCGCGCCGCGGTGTACATCCCGTGGGCGATCGAGCTCGGGAAGCCGAAGGCCTTCCCTGCCAGGGCGTTCAGATGGATCGGATTGTAATCGCCGGACACCCGTGCGTACTGCAGCCCGATGTTCTTCTTGAGGCTCCAGAGCGCGGTCGGCACAGGCGCGGTGAAGGGTGTGCGGTCGGTCTCTCGGGCAGGCGCTGCCCCCGGCAGGGACTGCCCCTTCGCCAGGTAGGTCGATGTCTCCGCGAACGCGTGTCGACCGTCGACCCGCCCGGTCGTCTGCAGGTCGATGGCGGTGCCCTTGGAATGCTCCCGAGGTGCCGCGACGCGCACCGCGACGGTCACCTCCTCCCCGACCAGCACCGGACGGTACTGGGTGAAGACGTTGCGCACGTGGACCATCCCCATGACCGGCAGCGGGAATCCCGGGTCAGTCATCAGCCGCATGCTCAGCGGAAACCCGAGGACGTGGAGGTAGGCGGGCGATACCGTGTTCTCGACTCGGGATCCGACTGCCCGGGCGAACTCCGCGACGTCCTGCGGATCGATGACCGCGGTCGAGGTCAGCTGCCGGGACGGCACATGCGCAGAGCTCTTCCTGCGCATGGGCAGCATTCCGAGCATCGCTCGTCCGTAGACCGGCAGCATCGAATTCGACAGCTGCGGTTCGAAGGGTGTCATGTTCAGGCTCCCACCATGTTCTGGCCGCAGACGCGGAGCACCTTTCCGTTGATGCCCCCGGCGGACTCTCCTGCGAGGAAGGATACTGCCTCGGCGACGTCCTGGGGCAGGCCGCCCTGCTGCAGGCTGGAGATCCGGCGGGCCAGCTCGCGGGTCACGGTGGGCATCCTCGCCGTCATCTCCGTCTCGATGAATCCCGGGGCGATGGCGTTGATGGTGCCTCCGCGCGCGGCGAACTCCTCGGCACCGGCCGCGGCCATTCCGATCACGGCGGCCTTCGATGCGGCATAGTTCGCCTGCCCGCGGTTGCCGGCGATTCCCGAGGTGGAGGCCAGAGACACGACGTGAGGGTGGTCTCCCCACGCCTCGAGCTCCGAGAGGGCGGCATTGATGCGCAGCTGGGCGCTGATGTTGACGTCGAGCACAGAATCCCACTGCTGCCGGTCCATATTCGCCAGCAGCCTGTCGCGGGTGATGCCGGCGTTGTGGATCAGGATGTCGATCGGCCTGCCGACCTGGGCGGCGATGGCGGCTCCCGCGTCCGGGGCGGTGATGTCGAGCTGGATCGCCACTCCCCCGATCTCATTCATCGTCCGCGCCAGCGCCTCGCCCGCCGCGGGCACGTCGACGCCGAAGACCTGCGCCCCGTCCCGGTGCAGCGTGCGGGCGATCGCCGCCCCGATCCCGCGAGCGGCCCCGGTCACCACCGCGAGGCGGCCGGTCAGCGGCGCGCGCGGATCAGCACCGGTCGCGGCGAACTCCTCGGAGCCGACTGGCGTGCCCCGGTCCGAGGAGACGGTGAGGAATTGACCGGAGACGTAGGCCGACTTGGCCGAGAGCAGGAACCACAGCGCAGCCACCGCGGACGGCGCCGACATCGGCACCCCGTCGAGGACGATGCCGTTGGCGGTGGCCCCGCCGCGCATCTCGTGCGCCAGCGAGCGCGTGATGCCGGTGACGGCGTTGCGGGCGGCGTTGGCGGCAGGAGTCAGCGACCCGGTGGTGTGGGGGAAGATCGTGGCGGCGCGAGAGATCGTGATGATGCGGCCGCCGGGGCTCAGCTGCTTGATGCCCTTCCCGATTCCGAGGGTGACCTCGCCGAGCTGCGCCGGATCGTCGAGTCCGTCGTAGGCGCCGATCAGGGCGGCGTAGCGGTGACCGGGAGTGACTGCCCGGACGACTTCGAAGCCGTTGGCGAGCAGCAGCGTGGAGAGCTCGTCGCCGCCGGGAGTCGCGCCGACGACCAGGATCGGATCGGTCAGAAAGCCGCCCTTGGGGTCGGCGGCGTCGAACCGGCGCAGGCGCGCGGGCGCCGGCAGTCCGAGGGACTTGACGACGGCTTTCAGCGGCCCGTTGGCCAAGGAGATGTATCTGTCGCTCATTCCGCAGCCTCCACGATCGCCGCCAGTCCCTGGCCGCCCGCCGCGCAGATCGACACCAGGGCGCGCTTCTGACCGGTCTCCCGGAGGTGCTTGGCCGTCGTGGCGATGATCCGCCCGCCGGTGGCGGCGAAGGGGTGACCTGCTGCCAGTGAGGAGCCGAGCGGGTTGAGTTTGGCCCGGTCGATGGTTCCCAGTGGCTCCTGCAGCCCGAGCCGGGTGCGGCAGAACTCCTCGCTCTCCCACGCGGCGAGGTGGCACAGCACCGTCGCGGCGAAGGCCTCGTGGATCTCGAAGACGTCGAAGTCGGCGAAGGACAGCCCGTTGCGGGCGAGCAGCCGCGGCACCGCGTAGGCGGGAGCCATCAGGAGGCCCTCCCGGCCATTCACGAAGTCGACTGCCGCCGCCTCGGCGTCGATCAGGTAGGCCAGCGGCTCGAAGCCCTGTTCGGCGGCCCAGTCCTCGCTGCCCAGCAGCACCGCGGACGCGCCGTCGGTCAGCGGTGTCGAGTTGCCGGCGGTCATCGTCGCCTCGGTCGGCAGGGAGTTGCCGAACACCGTCGTGAGCCCGGCCAGTGTCTCCGCGGTGGAGTCGGGACGCAGGTTGGTGTCGCGGGAGACACCGAGGAACGGCGTCACCAGATCGTCGAAGAACCCGCGATCCCAGGCAGCGGCGAGGTTCTGGTGGGAGGCGGCGGCGAGCTCATCCTGCGCGCGCCGCGAGATCCCCCACTTCGCCGTGCTGAGCGCTTGGTGCTCTCCCATGGACAGCCCGGTGCGCGCCTCGCCGGTGGTCGGCGCCTGCGGGGCCAGGTCGGCCGGCCGGAGGCGGGACAGCGCCTTGAGCCGCTGCGGCACGGATGTTGCCCGGGACACCTCCAGCAGCACCCCGCGCAACTCTTCGCTCACCGCGATCGGCGCGTCCGACGCCGAGTCGACACCGCCGGCGATCCCCGAATCGAGCTGGCCGAGGCGGATCTTGTTGGAGATCGCGACCACGGTCTCCAAGCCCGTCGCGCACGCCTGGCTCAGGTCCATCGCCGGAGTCTCCGGGCTCAGCGCCGATCCGAGCACGGCTTCGCGGGTGAGGTTGATGTCCTTGGAGTGCTTGAGCACCGCTCCGGCTGCGACCTCGCCGAGGCGTCGGTCGGCCAGGCCGAAGCGCGCGACGAGCCCGTCCAGAGCACTCGTGAGCATGTCCTGGTTGGATGCGCGTGCGTATTCGCGATTCGAACGGGCGAAGGGAATGCGATTGCCGCCGAGGATGGCGGCACGCCGGGTTGTCATGGTTTCCTCCCGGGAAAGCTGAATATTTAACCGGTACCGACAGTACCTGATACCGTCTGTCCCATGAAACCCGCGACACAGGACGGCCGGTCCGCGCGCTGGGAGGAGCATCGGCGCACGCGTCACCGCGAACTGCTGCGCAGCGTGCGGCACGTGATCGACGAGCACGGCGCAGACATCTCGATGGATCAGATCTCCGCGTACACCGGCACGTCGAAGACAGTGCTCTACCGCTATTTCGGTGACCGCGCAGGGCTCCAGCGGGCGATGGGCGAATGGGCGATGGCGGTGATCCGCAGGTCACTGGCCGCGGCGCAGGCACCGGTCGGCGACTCCCGCGCCGCGCTCGGTGCGATGATCTCCGCCTTCACCGAGCTCGCCGGCAGCGCGCCGCACGTCTATCGCTTCTGCGACGCCGCGGTCGACACCCAGTCGACCGGAGCGGCCCGCGGCTTCTTCGCCGATGTCACCGGTCTGCTGTGTGATCGCATGGGGCTGGTACGGGACTTCGAGGTGCTGTGGGCCTACGGCGCGGTCGGCTTCGTCCGGGCCTGCACCGAGCAGTGGCTGCGCACGCCGACCGACCGGAATGATTTCAACGACAGACTCACCGCCTGGCTCTGGGCTTCCAGCCAGGCCCTATCGGAGGAGAACAGACGATGACCCGCACGAAGGCGCCGCTCACGATCGATCCCGAAGTCCTCGGCGAGCTGCTCGACGGCCGGTGGGCCGCACAGCGTCGGAGAGCGCGTGCGCTGGCCGCGGACCCGGCTACGGTTCCGCCGGACACCGGCGACCTCGGCGAGCTGCGCGAGGCGACGCTGAGCGGGGTGAAGGCGCTGGCCGCCAGCGGCTCCACCCGCCTGGCGCTGCCCGAGTCCCGGGGCGGACGCAACGACCACGCCGGCTACGTCGCCGGCTTCGAGGAGACCGTCGTGGCCTCGCCGAGCCTGCAGGTCAAGGCTGGTGTCCAGTTCGGTCTGTTCGGCGGGGCGATCCAGCACCTCGGCAATGCCGAGCAGCACGCCCAGTGGCTGGAGCCTGCCCAGAGCGGCGCTCTGCTGGGCTGCTTCGCGATGACCGAGATCGGCCACGGCTCCGACGTCGCCTCCCTGGGGACCACCGCCGTGTACGACCCGGCCGCGGAGGAATTCGTCATCCGGACCCCGTTCCCGGCCGCCGCCAAGGAGTACATCGGCAACGCCGCCGCTCACGGGCGGGCCGCGATCGTGTTCGCCCAGCTCGTCACCGCCGGGGTCGATCACGGGGTGCACGCCTTCTTCGTCCCGATCAGGGACGAGTCGGGCCGGCCGCTGCCGGGGATCACCATCGAGGACGACGGGCGCAAGGGCGGGCTGCTCGGCGTCGACAACGGACGACTGTCCTTCGACGGTGTGCGCATCCCCCGCACCCATCTCCTCAACCGCTACGGCGATGTCGCCGCCGACGGCACCTACAGCTCGCCGATCGACTCCCCCGGACGCCGGTTCTTCACCATGCTCGGCACCCTCGTCCAGGGTCGGGTGTCCCTCGACGGAGCGGCAGTCGTCGCCTCCAAGCTGGGCCTGGACATCGCAGTGCGCTATGGGCTGCAGCGGCGCCAGTTCACCGGCGCCTCGGACACCGATGAGGTCGTGCTCATGGACTACCAGCAGCACCAGCGGCGGCTGATGCCGCTCATCGCCGAGACCTACGCCAATGCCCTCGCACACGAGGTGCTGCTCGAGTCGTTCCAGCGGGTCTTCTCCGGCGAGGACGACTCGGATGAGGCCCGCCAGGTGCTGGAGACGCAGGCGGCGGGCTTCAAGGCGACCACGACCTGGGCCGCACTCGACATCCTCCAGGAGTGCCGGGAGGCGTGCGGAGGTGCCGGATTCATGTCGGAGAACCGGCTCACCGGGCTGCGAGGCGACCTGGACGTCTATGTCACCTTCGAGGGCGACAACACCGTGCTCCTGCAGCTCGTGGGCAAGCGCCTGCTGCAGGACTACTCCGCCGAGTTCAAGAACATCGACTTCGGCGGCGTCGCCCGCTTCCTCGGGACGCAGGCCGCAGAGCACTCCCTGTACAGATCAGGGCTCGCCAACGTCGGACGGACGATCGGGGAGCTCCTGACCCCGGCGCTCAACGAGAAGCGGATTCGATCCGGCAAGCTGCAGCAGGTCCTGCTGAGCTCCCGCGTGGATGCGATGGTCGCCGACCTGGCCGGTCGACTCCGGCCTGCCGCCAAGATGTCGCAGGCTGCGGCAGCGGAGCTGTTCAACGAGCAGCAGCACGAGCTCGTCAACGCCGCCCGCGCCTACATCGAGCTGCTCAAGTGGGAAGCGCTCAACCAGGCGATGCACACTTTCGACGACCGCCCCGAGCACGCCGACGAGGCCAAGACGCTGCGCAGGATCCGCGACCTCTACGGACTGACGCTCATCGAGCGGAACATCGGGTGGCACATCATGTACGGGCGGCTGTCGATGAATCGGGCCCGCCAGGTGGGGCCGACGATCAACCGGCTGTGCGCCAAGCTGGCCGGCAACGCCGGAGAGCTCGTCGCCGCCTTCGGATACGGTCCCGAGCAGCGCCGGGCAACGATCGCCGAGGGGATCGAGCAGCAGCGCCAGGACGAGGCCCGAGAGCACTACCGGCAGGCTCGGGCGCGTGCCGACTACCCCGTCGACGAGAAGGTCCTGTACCAGCAGAAGCGACAGCAGAGCCGACAGGAGAGCTCTGCTAGGTGATGAAGTCCCGGATCAGCCGACCCACGACGGTTCCCTCGGTGAGGAAGCCGTCGTGGCCGGCCCCGGAGGTGATCGTCCTGTGGGACACGGTGCCCGGCAGCGCCTGGGCGAGGACGTCCACCTGTGCCGGGGTGTAGAGCCGGTCCGAGGAGATGCTGAGCACCTGGAACTCGGAGGTCGCCGGGGCCAGCGCCTCGGCGAGGTTCTGGCTGCGCCCCCGGCGCACATCGTGGTCGCGGAGGGCCACCGTCAGGATGCGATAGGACTCGGCATCGAAGCGGTTGACCAGCTTCCGGGCCTGGTAGTCGAGGTAGCTCTCGATCGCGTAGTAGCCCTCCGCCGCTCCGCTGGGCTGCGGGTCCTGCATGGCGTTGGTGAACCGGGCGTTGAGCTCGGCGTCGGCCCGGTAGGTCAGGTGCGCGATCTGGCGCGCCAGCCCCAGCCCGGCCGCAGGGAAGCGGCCGAGCGCGGCGTAGTCCCCGCCGCAGTAGTCGGGGTCCAGTTCGATCGCCTGGATCTGCGCATGGGCCCAGGCGATCTGATCAGCCTCGGAGAAGGCAGGCGCCGCCAGCACACTGGTCTTCTCCACCCGGTGCGGGGCCATGAGAGCGAACTCCAGTGCGCGCGCTCCGCCCATCGACCCGCCGATCACCGCATGCCACCGGTCGATGCCCAGCTCATCGCTGAGCGCCAGCTCCGCCTGCACGAGGTCGCGGATCGTGACGCGCGGAAAGCGCGAGCCGAACGGCAGGCCATCCGAGTGGGTGCTCGTCGGTCCCGTCGACCCGTTGCAGCCGCCGATCGCATTGGCGCACACGACGAAGAACTCGTCGGTGTCGATCGCCCTGCCGGCGCCGACGACCTCCTCCCACCAGCCCGGCGCGAAGGAGCGCGGGTGCTCGGCGGTCGCGGGCTCATCGACTCCCGAGGTGACGTGGGCATCCCCGGTGAGCGCGTGCTCGATGAGGATCGCGTTCGAGCGGTCGCTGTTGAGCCGCCCGAAGGTCTCGTAGGCGATGTGCATCTCCGGGAACACGTAGCCGGATTCGAGGGTGAAATCCGCGAATCCGGCCAGTCCCGTCCGTCCGGCAACAGTCATCGAGGTCATCCGCGGGCCGCGGTGAATCCCTTCTCGAGATCGGCGATGATGTCGTCCACTCCTTCGATCCCGACCGCCAATCTCACGAGCGCGGGGTTGACGCCGGCACCCGCCTGCGCGGCCTCGTCGAGCTGCGAGTGCGTGGTGGAGGCCGGGTGGATGACCAGCGACCGCACGTCGCCGATGTTGGCCACATGCGAATGCAGCTCGAGCGCGTTGACGAACTTCACTGCGGCGTCGTAGCCCCCTGCGATGTCGAAGGCGAGCACCGAGCCCACGCCCTTGGGCAGGTACTTCCTGCCCAGCTCGTACCACGGGCTCGAGGGCAGGCCGGCGAAGGCCACCTTCTCGACCTGGTCATGGGCTTCGAGCCACTCGGCGACCCGCTGCGCGTTGGCGACATGGCGCTCGATGCGGAGGCTGAGGGTCTCCAGCCCCTGGGCGATGAGGAAGGCGTTGAATGGAGAGGCGGCGGGGCCGAGGTCGCGCAGCAGCTGCACTCGGGCCTTGATCCCGAAGGACACATTGGCGCCGAAGGCCGAGTCGGGGCCGAGGTCGCGCGCATAGACCATGTCGTTGTAGGAGGTGTCCGGGGTGTTGAACCCGGGGAACTTCTCGGGATCGCGCGAGAAGTCGAAGCTGCCTGCGTCGACGATGACGCCGGCCATCGAAGTGCCGTGGCCTCCGAGGTACTTGGTCGCGGAGTGGACGACGATGTCGGCACCGTGCTCGATCGGCCGCACCAGGTACGGGGTGGCCAGGGTGTTGTCGACGATCAGCGGCACCCCGGCCGCATGAGCGATGTCGGCCACGCCGGTGATGTCGAGGACATCCGAGCGCGGGTTGGAGACGCTCTCCGCGAAGAACGCCTTGGTGTTCGGCTGGACCGCGGCCTTCCAGCCCTCCAGGTTCGTCGGATCGTCGACGAAGGTCGTCTCGATGCCGAACTTGCGCAGAGTGATGTCGAGGAGGTTGTAGGTGCCGCCATAGAGGCTGGGGCTGGCGACGACGTGGTCGCCGGCTTCTGCGACGTTGATGATCGAGAGGAATTCCGCGGACTGTCCCGAGGACAGCAGCAGCGCCTGCACACCGCCTTCGAGGCTGGCGATCCGTTCCTCGACCACCGAGACCGTGGGGTTGCCGATCCGGGTGTAGATGGGTCCGAGGTCGGTGAGCGCGAACCGATTGGCGGCAGTCTCCGTGGAGTCGAAGACGTAGGAGGTGGTCTGGTAGATGGGCAGCGCCCGGGCTCCGGTGGCGGAGTCCGGGGTCTGCCCGGCGTGCACCTGCCGGGTCTCGAAGGACAGTTCGCTCATGATGCTCCTCATGCTCGCCGGGTTTCCGGGGTCGGTGAATTGCGCTGTGACTACCATGGCCGAGTTCGCGCTCGCCCCTGACGGCGAATGTCATGTATCCGTCTTTTTTCGTCATCTTCTGTCACAATCGATGGGGCAGGGACCGGCTCGACGGAGCGGAAGCCGCAGCTGCGCAGCTCAGCTCAGCTCGGCAAAGCAGAAGCCGCAGCTGCGCGGCTCAGCTCGTCGGACACGCCGGCGATCAGCGGAAGTTGCGGGCCCGCGTGGGCAGCTGGATGTCCAGCGGGATCAGCTTGTGGGCATAGAGGCTCACCACCTGCCCCGCCCGCTGGATCTGTCCGGTGACCACCAGGGTGTTGCGGCTGTAGGAGACCGGGGCGAAGCGCTTCATGAGCCCGGGGGTGCAGACCACATTGAGCATCCCGAACTCGTCCTCGAGGTTGAGGAAGGTGATTCCCGAGGCGGTCCCCGGCCGCTGCCGATGCGTCACGATCCCGGCCACCGTGATCCGCGACCCGTCCGCGGCCGCCCGCGCGGCGGCCGTGGAGGCGCAGCCGCGTGCGTCGAGCGATTCGCGCAGCTGCTCAGTGGGGTATCCGTCCACTGTCAGGCCGGTGGCGAAGAGTTCGGAGAGGGTCACGTCGAAGGCGCTCATGATCGGGAGTGCGGGAGCTGCGGTGACCGGCGAGGTGTCCGGCAGGACATCCGGTCCTGCTCCGGCCAGGGAGCCGGCCAGCCACAGCGCCTGCCGCCGGTCGAGCCCGAAGCCGGAGAACGCTCCGGCTGTGGCCAGTCCCTCCAGCACCCGGACGTCGACTCCGGTGCGGTGGGCCAGATCGGAGACCGAGGTGTAGGGGCCCGCCGCCGTCCGCTCGGCGATGATGTGCTCTGCGGCGTCGCCCACCTCGCGGACGGACTCCAGCCCGACCCGGATGGCGAAGCCGCCGGCCGACTCGGCATCCGGCTCCAGGTCGGCCTGCTCCTGCGAGGCGTTGATGTCCACTCCCCTGATGCCCACCCCGTGCCGACGGGCGTCGGCGATGAGCGACTGCGGGGAGTAGAACCCCATGGGCTGGGAGCGCAGCAGCCCCGCGGTGAAGGCGGCATGGTGGTGGCACTTGAACCACGCGGAGTCGTACACGAGGTTGGCGAAGCTGATCGCGTGGCTCTCCGGGAATCCATAGTTGGCGAAGGCGGCGATCTTGTCGAAGATCACCTGCGCGGTGGCCGCGTCCACTCCGCGGTCGGCGCAGCCGGCGTGGAAGCGCTCGGAGAGCTGCCGCATCCGCTCCTTGGACCGGCGTGCGCCCATGGCACGACGGAGCTCGTCGGCGTCGGCTCCGGTGAAGCCGGCGACGTCGATGGCCATCTGCATGAGCTGCTCCTGGAACAGGGGGACCCCCAGCGTCTTGCCCAGCGAGTTCTCCAGCATGGGATGCAGATAGTCCACGGGCTCCAGTCCCTGTCGCCGGCGGATGTAGGGATGCACCGAACCGCCCTGGATGGGACCGGGCCGGATGAGAGCGACCTGGACTGCAAGATCGTAGAAGGTGCGCGGACGCAGGCGGGGCAGGGTCGCCAGCTGCGCCCGCGACTCGACCTGGAACACCCCCACCGCGTCGCCGTCGCACAGCATGTCGTATACCCGCGGGTCCTGCGGGATCTCCGCCCGGTCGATGTGCTCACCGGTGTGACGGGCGACGAGGTCGACCATCTCGTGCAGGGCCGAGAGCATGCCCAGGCCCAGCAGGTCGAACTTGACGAGGTCCATGGCCGCGCAGTCGTCCTTGTCCCACTGGACGACCGTGCGGTCGTCCATGGTCGCCGGCTCGATGGGGACCACCTCACCGATCGGCCGGTCCGCCAGGATCATGCCGCCGGAATGGATCCCGAGGTGTCTGGGCGTGCCCAGCAGGTCCTCGGCCACAGCCAGCACGGGGGCGGGCACCCAGGTCTCCTCCGGCTCCGGCAGCGAGCGCCACCGGTGGATGCTCTTGGAGAAGGCGTCCTGCTGGCCGGGATCATAGCCGAGGGCGGATGCGGCGTCCCGGACGGCGGACTTGGCGCGATAGGTGATGACGTTGGCCACCTGCGCTGCACGCTGCCTGCCGTAGTGCCGGTAGACGTACTGGATGACCTCTTCGCGCCTGCCGGACTCGATGTCGATGTCGATGTCCGGGTAGCCCTCCCGCTCAGGGGCGAGGAACCGGTCGAAGAGGAGTCGGAACTCCACTGCGTCCACCGCGGTGATCCCGAGGACGTAGCACACGGCGGAATTGGCCGCCGAGCCCCGGCCCTGGCAGAAGATGTCGTGGTCATGGCAGAACCGGGCGATGTCATAGACGATGAGGAAGTAGCCGCAGAACCCCATCGCCTCGATCGTGGCGAGCTCGCGGTCGATCTGCGTCCAGGCCCGCGGGCTCTCCCGGCGAGTGCCGTAGCGGCGGAGCGCACCCTGCTCGACGAGTCGGCGCAGCTGCTCCTGTTCGGTGACGCCGGCGGGCATCGGAGCGGTCGGCAGGCCCGCGCGGGCGGTCTGGAGCTCGAAGGCGGATTCGAGACCGATCCGGGCGGCGTTCTCCACGGCAGCGCGCGGGAACCGCGCGAGCATCTCCTCGCCGGTGTGGATCCGGGCGGTGGCGGTGGGCGGCAGCCAGCCGGCCACCTCGTCGAGGGAGCGGTGGGAGCGGACCGCGGCGCGCACCTGGGCGGCAGGGAAGTGTACGCGGGTGGCGTAGTGGACGGCGTTGGTGGCGGCCACCGGAACCCGGCACCGCTCGGCGAGCTCGCACAGGTGCGCGATCCGGGCATCGTCATCGGGCAGTCCATGCCGGGTGAGCTCGACGACCACCCGGTCCCGCCCGAACAGCCCGATGAGGCGCTGCAGGGCGCCCAGGCCCCCGTCGGGGTCGTCGAGGTGACGCAGCAGCGGCCCCTTCCGGCAGCCGGTGAGGATCGTCCAATCGTGGGCTGCGGCGGCGAGCTGCTCGATGTCGAACACCGGTCGGGTCTTCTCCCCCGCCATCGCACCGGCGGTGAGAGCGGCTGACAGGCAGCGATAGCCCTCGACTCCGCCGGCGAGCACGAGGAGGTGCTCGGCCTGCGGGTCGACCTGGCCGGGGATCTTCTCCGTCAGGCCCACGGAGATCTCTGCGCCGAACACGGTGGGCAGAGACACCTCGGCGGCGGCCTTGGCGAAGCGGACGACCCCGTAGAGGCCGTTGTGATCGGTGAGCGCCATGGCGCTCAGACCCGCTTGCGAGCCGGCCGCGACGAGCTCCTCCGGCTCCGAGGCGCCGTCGAGGAAGCTGAAGTCCGAGTGCACGTGGAGTTCCGCCCAGGGGATGCGGGTCTGCAGCAGGGCAGGACCCGAGCCTCCCGACGCCGCTGAGCCCGGTGACACCGTTGAGCCCGGCGAGCGGATATAGCGGCCGGGCCCGTCCGAGCCCCCCGGCCCCACGGACACCGGCACCCCCGGCACCGGTCCAGTCGCCTCGGGGTTCCCGACTGCCGCCTCGGGATCTCCGACGGGCGCCTCGGGGTTCCCGACTGCCGCCTCGGGATCTCCGACGGGCGCCTCGGTGTCCGGATCCGGACGAGGCCCGGCCGGCGGCCGGGCGGAGAGCCTCCGCTCCAGCTCAGACCAGGGAGTGCGCGGATTGAAGAAGCGGCTCACGCGTACCGTCCCGTGATGTGCCAGCGGCCGCTCTCCTTGCTCAGCAGGTAGGCCAGGCCTTCGGCGGTGACGACCTGCAGACGGACCCGGTACTGCGCGATGCTCGGGTCCCACCAGCCCGCCTCCACGGGCCAGGATGCGGAATGCTCGACGATCGCGAAGCTGCCGCCGCCGGGAACCCGCAGCACCGCCGGAGTGTTGTCGAGCCCGGAGGGACGGGCGACGACGGTGGCTCCGCGCTCGTCGAGCAGATCCACCGGCGTGTGCTCCACGAGGGTCGGCCGCGGGGCGGGCAGGGCGCCCGGCCACGGCGCTTCCGGATCCCGGTCCGGCTGCGGCTGCTGCTGCCAGGGGGTCCACAGGTTCGTCTCCGCCGGCTCCCGACCGCCCTGCAGGCCGGGGACGAGGACGGTGTCGGGGCCGAACAGGCCCTGGATCCGCTCCAGGGTGTGGGCGATGCGTCCGGGGTGCTGATCGAACAGGCTCTGCTGGGTGCCCAGGGGGCTGAGGAGTTCCGCGGCCTCGAGCTGGATGGCGCTGATGCCGTCCTCGGCGCCGATCTCGGTGGGGTCGAACCCGCTGCCGTTCGCCCCCGGGTCCTCCGCGTCCACTCCCGCCCTCGACCCGGCCGGCGGCTCACCGGTGCCCGGCACCTGCTGCGGGCCTGCTGAGGCCAGCCAGCCCTCCGCCTGCCAGCGGAGCCGGTCGGCGACCGCGGACTCGTCCATGTCGAGGATCCGCCAGGTGCGCCGGCTGAGCTCTCCGGTGGTGGAGGTCAGCGTGATGCTCACCTGGGTGCAGACCAGCCCGGCGGCGCGCACCGAGCCGAGGAGCTCGCCGGCGAGCCTGCGGGCGTGGAAGGACAGGACGTCGCCGCGACCGCTCGGCGGCTCCAGCGCGGCGGCGACCCGGTGCTCCCGCGCCCGGACGTGGTCGACGGGTATCCGG
Organism: Brevibacterium daeguense; assembly: GCF_021729135.1. Taxonomy (GTDB): domain Bacteria; phylum Actinomycetota; class Actinomycetes; order Actinomycetales; family Brevibacteriaceae; genus Brevibacterium; species Brevibacterium daeguense. The sequence goes on along the minus strand of NZ_JAJTWW010000003.1, from coordinate 148,072 downwards.
TCCTCGAGTCCGCGGGCCAGCCGGTGGGCGCGCTCGCCCACAGTGCCGAAGCGCGCGTGGACGTCAGCCGGTGCGAGCTCGGCGAAGCGGCCCAGGGTGGTGAGGCCGAGCCTGCCGAGCAGGGGGACGAGCTCGCCGTAGGTGCGGGCGTCCGCCACGGTGAGGGAGGACGCCGGCAGCGGTGCGAGGAATTCCGCGGTGGCCCCCGGCGGCACCCGAGTGGCGGTGCGGGAGGCCAGCAGCGCGGCGAACGCGGTGTCGGCGATGCCGGGGAAGAACTCCCAGCCGGTGGCGTCGGTGAGCCCGGTGAGGAGCGCCTCGACGGCGGACTCCTCATCCGCATAGGCGCGCTGCAGGGATGAGGCGGGAATGCCGACCACCCCCGGGGACAGGAGCGTGAAGCGGGCGACGAGCTCCTCCAGGACGCTGATGCCGGCGGCGAACACCCGGTGGTCGACGTCCGGATCCCAGGGGATGACCTCCAGCTGCGGACAGCGCAGCTGCGCTGCTCGCTTGTTGAGGCCGGTCTCCACCCCGGAGGTCCGGGCAGTGGCATTGCATGACAGGATGCGACCCGCGCGCAGGATTCCCACCGGCACGCCCGGGCCGAATCCGCGTGCGATGCCGGCGGCGACGGCAGGCCAGTCGGGAACCGCGAGCACGACGGTTCGATGGGCGGTCTCAGTCGACACTGCGGATCATCCGTTCGACCTCGTCCGAGGTGGCAGGGACCGGCGCGAGCCTGCCCGAGGCGACGGGGACCGGCGCGACCCCGCCCGAGGCGGCAGCAGGCGCGAGCCCGCCCGAGGCGGACGATGCACTGCCATTCGAGGCCGGCACCGGAGCCGCCCCACCCGAGGCGGCCGGCAGGAGGAGTGAGTGGGTGCCGGTGCGCGGGCTGTGGACCTGCACGGTGCACTGCTCGAGACGGCCGACGCCGCGACGGGTGCCCGACCAGCGGGTGCTGCGCACCGCGAGCTGTTCGCCGCTGCCGGGGAGCTCGCCGAGCACGATGAGGCTCATCCGCCGCTCACGGACCTTCGCCAGCAGGCGGTTCCGCTCCCCCGGCGACAGGGCGAAGCCGGGACGCACGATGAGGATGTCGAAGGCCTCCACCAAGATGGAGGTCACCCGCAGCCAGTCCTGCGGTGGGGTGCGGAGGCTGACGAAGCGGTCCAGTTCGATTCCGAAGTCCGCGATGCCCGCCACCGCGGGCTCCCCCAGTCCGAGGACGGCGCACCACTGCTGCTCCCGGGTGGCGGCCGCGCAGGCGGCCAGGGCGAGAGCGAATGCATGAGCGCCGGTGAGCTGGGTGGCTTCTCCCCGGGGCAGGCCGCCGCGGCGGAACAGCGGCTGCAGGGGCCGGTCCACCGGGTGCGGCGGGTAACCGGCGAACAGCTCCGTCGCCGTCCGGACTCCCGGCAGGCGACTGAGCTGTTCGGTGAGTGCACTGGTCGAGTGCACGGCTTCGGCGGACATGCATCCAGTATCGAACACCCGTTCTATTCAAGCAAGTGGGAGTGGCACATCCCATGCGAATGCACAGCCCACCGGAGCCGGGACGACTACGCTTGCCCCTGTGAACCTGAGCATCGTCTTCCACACTCCCGAGATCCCCGGCAACACTGGCAACGCCATCCGCCTGGCCGCCGTCACCGGCGCCCATCTGCACCTCATCGAACCCCTGGGATTCGACCTGTCCGACGCCAAGCTCCGTCGGGCCGGACTGGACTATCACGACCTCGCGAACGTGACCGTCCATCCCCGCCTCGAACACCTGTGGGACGCACTCGGCGATCGCCGGGTGATCGCGTTCACCTCGCATTCGGAGACCCGCTTCACCGAGGTCGAGTATGCCGCCGACGATGTGCTCCTGTTCGGCCGGGAGTCGGTCGGGCTGCCGCCCGAGGTGCTCGCCGACGACCACGTCGACCTCCGCGTCCGCATCCCCATGCTCCCGTCGCGGCGCTCGCTCAACCTCGCCAACTCCGCCTCGGTCGCCGTCTACGAGGCGTGGCGCCAGCTCGGCTATCCCGGAGGCACCTGACTCGGGGGTAGCCTGACCCGGGAGTAGAGTGGACTCGCCGGTCTCCCGCGGACCGCGCCCCGCAGCGGCATTCCTGCGGCGGCTCGGGCGATCCGCGGCCCGCCGCCCCAGCCGTCGATCCGAATCAGAAGGAATCCGTTATGACCTCTCGCGTCCTCACCGTTGCCGGCAATGACGTCTCCGGTGGTGCCGGACTCGGCGCCGACCTCAAGATCTTCGAGGAGTACGGCGTCTTCGGCGCAGCCGTGGTCACCTGCATCGTGACGTTCGACCCGGACAAGAACTTCGAGCACCACATCGACTTCATGGAGCCCGAGGTCGTCAATCGCCAGCTCGACTCGACGCTGGCGGTCCACGACTTCGACGTCATCAAGTCCGGCATGCTCGGCTCCGTGGAGTCCGCACTCGTGCTCGCCGACCGCCTGCGCAGCAACCACCTGCCGTACGTGTTCGATCCGGTCCTCGTCTGCAAGGGCGCGGGCACGATGGTCGATCTCAAGGACCTGTTCGTCGAGAACCTCGTTCCGGTGGCCACCGTCATCACCCCCAATCTCGAGGAGGCCGCCACACTCACCGGCGCCTCGGAGCTGACCTCGACCGAGGACATGATCGAGGCCGCGCGGGCGATCCACGCGATGGGCGCGAAGAACGTCATCGTCAAGGGCGGGGCGCGCCTGGCCGGCGACGAAGCGATCGACGTGCTCTTCGACGGTGACGCCGTCACCACGTTCCGCACCGCCAAGGTCCATGATCAGCTCGTCAACGGAGCCGGCTGCTCCTTCGCCTCGGCGATCGCCGCCGGGCTGGCGACCGGGCTGTCGATGACCGAGGCGACCCTCAAGGCCAAGGAGACCGTCGCCCACGGCATCGCCCGTGGCATCGAGAATGCCACCGGGGTGCGCTCGCTGCTGCACCCGGCTGTGCGCTGCTTCCCGCACGAGGCAGTCTCCGTCAGCCAGGGCTGACCGCCGGTGAGCACGTCGCTGCTGCTCATCGCGGACACGCATCTGCCGGTCCGGGCACGTGCACTGCCGGCCGAGGTGTGGGAGGCGGTGGACAGGGCAGATGTCGTGATCCACGCGGGCGACTGGGTCAGCGTCGACGCGCTCGACGAGCTGGCAGCCCGAGCCCGGCGCCTGATCGGGGTGCACGGCAACAACGACGGTCCGCAGCTGCGGGAGCGGCTGCCCGAGGTGGCGCGGGTCGAGCTGGACGGAGTCCGGATCGCGGTCGTGCACGAGACCGGTGACAGGAAGAACCGGGAGAAGCGCTGTGACGAACGGTTCCCGGACACCGACCTGCTGGTGTTCGGGCACAGCCACATCCCGTGGGACACGGTGGCGCCCTCCGGCATGCGCCTGCTCAATCCGGGGTCGCCGACCGATCGCCGCCGACAGCCGCACTGCACCTATCAGAGCGTCCTGCTGGATCAGGGCATCGCCGATGTGACCCTCCACCGGCTGCCCCGAGCTCAGCAGCGCTGACCCGACCGCGCGGACAGCCGGCGAGCGGCGCCGGCCGACAGCCGACGAGCCGTGCAGCCGACAGTCAGCCGCATCGAGCGCGGACATGACGCAGGGCTCCGGGAATCATCCCGGAGCCCTGCGACGAAAACCGTGTGCGCTTACTTGCGCTTGCCGAAGCCCTTGTAGCGGTCCTTGAACTTCTCCACGCGGCCGGCGGAGTCGAGGATGCGCTGCTTGCCCGTGTAGAACGGGTGCGAGGCCGAGGAGATCTCGACGTCGATGAGCGGGTAGCTGTTGCCGTCCTCCCACTCGACCGTCTTGTCGCTCGTCACCGTGGAGCGGATGAGGAACTTGGTGCCGGAGGCCAGATCGTTGAACACGACCGGGCGGTACTCCGGGTGGATGTCCTTCTTCATGAATGTCCTTCGTTTGAATTCCTGTGAACCCCTGATGCGAACAGCCGTTCGCCCGCCAGTGTTCAAATTCGTCCGGTCCGGTTCCGAACCGACGTCCCAGTGTATCGGAGTTGCGGCTGTGAGGCGATTCGGCGCGGGGGCCCAGCGCACCGCCCGGCTGACTCAGAAGGCGATGTCGTCGCCGCCTCAGAAGAAGCCGCTTCAGAAGGCGATGTCGTCGCCGGGCAGGCCCGCCCGGTCGAGGACGAACTCGACGAGCGGCCGGTAGAGCTGCGGCTCGATGTCGTCGTCGAGCGGCACGGCCGCCTCGACCTGGCCCTGTGCCTCGGCGACGAACAGCGCCGGGTCGTTGCAGTCCGCGAATCCGATCGTGCGGATGCCCTGACTGCCCGGATGCCCGGCCCACCCGTGGTCGGCGACGACGAGATCCGGTGCGGCCTCGCCTCGGCGCCGGAGCTCGGCGAGGAGGTGGGCGACGGGTTCCGGTGAGTGGGTGTGGGGAATTCCGCCGTGCTGGTGCCAGATCCACACTCCGTGCAGATGACGCACGTCTCCCCCGTCGGTCGCCACGCGAATGGGACCTGCCGCCCGGACCACCTCGGCACCGGCTGCCTCCGCCACGTGGGCGAAGGCCTGGTGCACGGGCACCATTCCGGCCGGATGTCCGGAGCCGAAGAGGATCCGCCCACCGCCGCGGGCGACCTCGCCGAGCGCATCGGCGAAGCGAGCCGCGGCAGCGATGCACTTCTGCGCGGAGATCGTGTCCTGGCCCCTGAGGTGCGACCGGTCCGGACTGATGCCCACCTTCTCGACCATGAGATCGAAGACGCTGTCGAAGTCCCAGGCACGCCGCAATTCGACCCCGAAGTGGAAGTGGGTCTCCTGATCGAGGAAGCGCTGGATGTGGGCCAGATTGCCCTCGCGCGGCGTTCCCACGTCGCCGGTGATCCGGGCCGCATCCAACTGGGCGGCGAGCTGTTCGAGGTCCTGGGTCACTGGGATCCTTCCGACTCGGGTGGATTCTGGTGCGGCGCATCGTCCGCGGAGCCCGGAGGCGGCTGCAGTGCGAAGCACGCGACTGCGGTGGCGGCCGCGACGTTGAGCGAGTCGACGCCGTTGCTCATCGGGATCAGCACCGTGGTCCGCGCACCGGCGATGGTCCGGCGCTGCAGCCCGTCGCCCTCGGTTCCCATGATCACAGCCGTCCGGTCCGGCGCTCGGAGCGCGAACTCCTGCAGGGGCACGGAGTCCTCCTCCAGCGCCAGCGCCACCGTATGGAATCCGAGCTCGTGAAGCGCCTCGATGTCCTGCGGCCAGGACTCCAGACGGGTCCAGGGAATCTGGAACACCGTCCCCATCGAGACCCGGATCGACCGCCGGTAGAGCGGGTCGGCGCTGCGCGGGGTGATGAGCACCGCGTCGACTCCCAGGCCGGCCGCCGAGCGGAAGATCGCCCCCAGGTTGGTGTGGTCGACCACGTCCTCGACGACGACCACGCGGCGGGCCGATTCGAGCACGGCGGACAGCGACGGCAGGACCGGACGGTGCATCGCGGCCAGTGCTCCACGGTGGAGGTGGTAGCCGGTCAACGACTCCACCACGTCGTCCTCGCCGATGAAGATCGGGCAGTCGACCACAGCGAGGAGGTCGAGCAGCGAGGGGAACCACTTGCGGTTCATGAGGAAGGAGCGCGGAGCGTGACCGGCGGCGACGGCACGCCGGATGATCTTCGAGCTCTCGGCGATGAACAGCCCCCGCTCCGGTTCGGTCAGGGTCCGGAGCCGGACATCGGTGAGCTGGGTGTAGTCGGCGACAGCGGGATCGTCCGCGGAGCCGAGCAGCCGGATCCGGGACTCCGCGATGCCGGCGGAGCCCGCCAGCTCGAGCAGATCGGCATCGCTGAGCACAGCCTTGCGCGGGGTATTCATTGGCGGCGGCTCACATCTGCAGGATGCGCCAGAGCGCGACCAGGCTCAGCACCACGATGACGGAGCGCAGCAGCACCGGGTTCAGCCTGCGTCCGACCCGCGCCCCGAGATACCCGCCGATCAGCGAGCCGATCGCGATGAGCAGGACTGCCTGCCAGTTGATCCGGTCGAAGCCGATCGCGATGTAGACGGCGGCGGCCACAGAGTTCACGACGAGCACGAGAACGTTCTTGGCCCCGTTGATGCGCTGCAGCGACTCCGGCACCAGCAGGCCGAGGAGCGCGATCAGGATGATGCCCTGAGCGGCGGCGAAGTACCCGCCGTAGACCGCGGTGAAGAACACCGCGGCGAGCACCGCGATGAATCGGCCGGTCGACAACGGTGGACCGCCGGCGGGATGGGAGCCCGAGGCGGTGACCGCCCCGCCGTGATCGTCCGGTCCGACGGCGGCCGGCTGGGCGTCGGCTGATCCGGCGCCGCCGCTCTGCTCCGACGCCGGCCTCCCCTCGCCCCGGGCGGCCTTCCGCTCGCGCAGATACCTCTGCAGTGCAGGCTGGCCCACGACGAGGATGATCGCCAGCACGATGAGGACCGGCACGATGGTCTCGAAGGCGTTCTCCGGCAGGGACAGCAGCAGGAAGGCGCCGACCACAGAGCCGAGCAGTGAGGCCGGCAGCAGCTGCAGGATCTTCCTGCCCTGGCCGCGCAGCTCCTCCCGGTAGCCGAACGAGGAGGCGATATTGCCGGGGATCAGCCCGACGGCGTTGCTCATCGTCGCCGTCACCGGAGGCACTCCGAAGGCCACGAGCGTCGGGAAGGTGATGAGCGTGCCGGAGCCGACGATGGCGTTGATCGTCCCCGCTCCCAGCCCGGCAAGGAGGACGAGGACGATTTCGAGCGGGGACATTCAGGCGCGGGCCCGAGCGTAGTACCTGCTGTTCTCCACGCCGAGCACCAGGTCGACGCCGAAGGTCTGATTGAGGTTCTCGGTGGTGAGGGTCGATTCGATCGGTCCCGCGGCCACGGCCCCGCCGTCCTTGAGCAGGAGGGCGTGCGTGATGCCCTGCGGGATCTCCTCCACGTGGTGGGTGACCATCAGGGTCGTCGGAGCGTAGCGGCCGCTGAAGATCTCCGTGAGTGCCTGGAGCAGCTCCTCCCGCCCGCCGAGGTCGAGTCCTGACGCCGGTTCGTCGAGCAGCAGCAGCTCCGGGTCGGTCATCAGGGACCGTGCGATCTGGACCCGTTTGCGCTCGCCCTCCGACAGGCTTCCGAAGGGACGGTCGGCGAAGCGCTCGACGTTGAACGCCGCCAGCAGATCATGGGCGCGCGCGATGTCGATCTCGTCGTACTCCTCGCGCCACCGGCCGAGCACGCCGTACGCGGCGGTGAGGATGATGTCGGTGACCTTCTCCGACAGGGGGATGCGAGCAGCCAGCGCGGAGGAGGTGTAGCCGATGCGCGGGCGGAGCTCGAAGACGTCCACCCGTCCCAGCGTCTCCCCGAGGATGTGGATCCGCCCGCTGGTCGGATGCATGCGGCCCGAGGCGAGTTCGAGGAAGGTGGTCTTGCCGGCTCCGTTGGGGCCGAGCACCACCCAGTGCTGTCCCTCGGAGACGGTCACCGACAGGCCTTCCAACAGGAAGTTCGTTCCCCGCCGGACGCTTACGTCTGCAAATTCCAGGACATCGCTCATAGCGCTGACTCTATCGCACGCACGCTCCCGGACCGGAGACCGACGAGGTTCGGATGCAGCACCTCAGGGCCAGGGGGCATCACCCCCTGTGCGGCCGGCGGGTCGGGTAGATTGTGGCCGATGGACACCGCTCTGGCCACGCTCCTGACGACCCTGGCCGTCAACGCCGCCCTCGATCGTCGACTGTCCCCGGACGCCTGCGCGCAGGTGTTCCTCGACGCCGGACATCCGGTGCCGCTGGTGATCGAGGACGAGGTCTACGCCTCCGATCCGCCGACCGGGCTGCTCCTGTTCATTCCCGCCCTGCGGTCCGCCGGTGTCGACCGGCTGCGGATCGCGCTGATCCATCCCTCGCTGCCGTTCACCGTGCCGCGCGTCGACAAGGCGGCACGGCGGCGGATCGCGCGCAGCACCGCGGTGGCGATCGCCGAGGTGGCGCACACCTCGCATTCGATCCTCACCCTGGACGGTGAGGCCAACGTCGGCATCTTCTCCTGTGCCCCCGTGCCCTATGCGACGCTCGATGTGATCTCCGTGCCGGAGTCGGCCCGCGCCCTCCGCGAAGTCGTCATCGCCGGCCTCGAGCTCATCGAGGGCATGGGCACCGCGGTTCCCGCCGAGATCCGGAACCTGCAGTGGCGCGATTGGCAGGCCGATATGAGCGCCGAGGCGCAGCGCTCGGAGCTCACGGCCCTGCTCCGGCATCCTGCGCAGGCCCCGCTGCTGCACGCCGCGCTCGACATCCACCACGCCATGTCCCCGATCCTGGCACCGGCCGCCGTGCAGCCTCCCGAGCTGGGCAGCCTGCTGTCCCGCCTCCACGCCGCCGCCGCCGCGGTCGTGACTGCCGTCAGCCGCGACAACGGCATCGGCTGACCCGGGTCAGCGGTCCGTGGACAGCGGCGGGTCCGCCCGATCCCACGTTTCGTAGACTGGGAGCATGCAGAGGATCAGCATCGTCCGCCCGGTCGGGGCCGACTATTCGGTGGCCACCAAACTCGTCAATCCCGAACATGTCGACAAGGAGCGCCGGTCCGCTGCCGAGCTCGCCCCCGAAGGCGACATCTTCGTCATCCCTGAGCCGCTGAGCCGGATCGCCCCGAAGCTGGTGGTGATGGATGTCGACTCGACCTTCCTCAACGAGGAGGTCATCGAACTCATCGCCGAGCACGCGGGCGTCCGCGACGAGGTCGCCGCGGTGACCGACCGGGCGATGCGCGGAGAGCTCGACTTCGCCGCCAGCCTGCGCGAGCGCGTCGCGGCACTGGCCGGTCTGCCGAGCAGCGTGCTCGACGAGGTGCGGGAGGCGGTGACGCTGACCGCCGGAGTGGAGGCGTTCGTGGCGTCGGTGCAGGAGGCCGGCGGAGTGGTCGGGCTGGTCTCAGGCGGATTCGCCGAGGTCGTCGTCCCGATCGCTGCGCGACTGGGAATCGACGAAGTCCTCGCCAACCGCCTCGAGGTGGTCGACGGCAGGCTCACGGGCCGGGTGGACGGACCGATCGTGGACAGGGCAGCGAAGGCCGCGCAGCTGGAGTCGCTGTGCGGCAAGTACGGTGTCGATATCCGCTACACCGTCGCCATCGGCGACGGCGCCAATGACGCGGATATGATCACGGCGGCAGGATTCGGTGTGGCATTCTGCGCCAAGCCGGCTCTCGTCGAGGTCGCCGATGCCTCGCTGACCGTCCGACGGATGGACGCGGTGTGGGCGGCCATCACCGGCCACACCGCGAAGGTCGTCAGCGGAAGCAGCTGATCTCCGGGGTGGGGAATCGCCCCACCTCCAGTCCCCACGAGGTGAGCTCGAACACCGCCACCGAGCTGGGGCGGAACTTCGCCGGAACGCCGAACTCCGGGCTCAGCACGCCGATGACCTGGGAGACGATCGGCTCGTGTCCCACGATGTAGGCGCCGGTGGAGTCCGCCGGGATGTTCGCGATGACCTCCAGCCAGTCGTCGACATCGGAGTCGTACAGGGCTCGGTCGGTGTGGAGTTCGACCTGTGTGCCGGCGGCCGCGAAGGCGTCCACGACGCCCTGTCCCGTCTGCACGGTGCGCAGCGCCGCTGACGAGTAGAAGTGCTCCAGCGGATACCGGGTGAGGAACTCCCCGGCCGCACGCGCCTCGGCGAATCCCTCCTCCGTGAGCGGACGATCGAAGTCCGCGACCGGCGGACGGGCGGCTTTCGCATGACGAGCGAGAACCAGGAAGGGCATTGATGACCTCTCAGCTTCGGTGGTGCGCAGGCGTCAGGCGCCGGTGGCGTGCAGTCCGCCGTCGACATGCACCATCTCGCCGGTGGTCGCGGGGAACCAGTCGGAGAGCAGTGCGACGATCGCCTTGCCTGCGGGCTCGGTGTCGGTCTGGTCCCAGCCGAGCGGAGCGCGGTCGCTCCAGACGTCCTCGAATGCGTCGAAGCCGGGGATCGACTTCGCGGCGGTGGTCTTCAGCGGGCCGGCGGAGACGAGGTTGACCCGCACACCCTCCGGGCCGAGGTACTTCGCGAGGTAGCGCGAAGTCGACTCGAGCGCGGCCTTGGCCACCCCCATCCAGTCGTAGGCGGGCCACGCGATGGTGGCGTCGAAGGTCAGGCCGACGACCCCGGCTCCCGGGTTGAGCGACGGCCGCGCCGCCACGGTGATCGACTTGAGCGAGTACGCCGAGACGTGCATCGCATTGGACACCGACTCGAACGGGGTGTCGAGGAAGACTCCGCCGAGGGCATCCTTGGGAGCGAAGGCGATGGCGTGAACGATCCCGTCGATCCTGCCGCCGAGGCGCTCCGGCAGCGCTGCCAGGTCGTCCTCGTTGGTGGCATCGAGCTCGATGACCTCCGCCGGCTCGGGCAGCCGCTCGGCGATGACCGAGGTGATCTTCATCTGGCGCCCGAACGACGACAGCACGACTTCGGCGCCCTGCTCCTGAGCGAGGCGTGCGGCGGCGAAGGCGATCGACGCCTCGGTGAGCACTCCGGTGACGAGAATGCGCTTGCCCTCAAGAATTCCCATGTTTGATTCCTCTCAGTTGAATGACGTGGAAGTCCGGTCTCAGTGTCCCATGCCGAGGCCGCCGTCGACGGGGATGACGGCCCCGGAGATGTAGGCGGCCTCGTCCGAGGCGATCCAGCGGACGACGCGGGCGACCTCCTCGGGCTCGGCGAACCGCTTCGCCGGGATCGCCGCCTGGTAGTCCTGCTGCTGCTTCTCCGGCAGGGCGTCGGTCATCTCGGTGCGGACGTAGCCGGGGGCCACGACATTGGCGGTGATCCCGCGGGAACCGAGCTCGCGGGTGATGGACCGGGCCAGGCCGACCAGTCCCGCCTTCGACGACGAGTAGTTCGCCTGGCCGGGCACCCCGTAGAGGCCCGAGACCGAGGAGATCAGGACGATGCGGCCCTTCTTCGCGCGGATCATCGAGGTGATGCCCCGCCTCACGGTGCGGAAGGCGCCCCCGAGGTTCGTGTCGATGACATCGGAGAAGTCGTCCTCGCTCATGCGCATCAGCAGATTGTCCCTCGTGATGCCGGCGTTGGCGACGATCACCTCGACGGGACCGAGCTTCTCCTCGATCTCAGTGAAGGCGGCGTCGACCGAGTCGGAGTCGGTGACATCGGCGGACACCGCCAGCGCTCCCTCCGGGGCGTCACCGTTGCGGGATGTCACGGCGACGCGGTCCCCGTTCGCCAGGAACTCCTCGGCGATCTTGCGGCCGATCCCCCGGTTCCCTCCGGTGATGAGCACTACGCGTGAATCCGGCACTGACGACTCCTCTGCAGGTGGAAGATGGTGATCGGCGGGCGACGATGCCGAGCATCGGCGGACAGCTTTTCCCAACCTAACCCACGCGCGGAGCCGATGGGTATACCGCTCACAAATGGGGAGTATGCTTTTGTAGCCGGGAGCACGAGCGCTGGAAGGTCATGTCGAGGAAGCACGCAGTCAGGAACATCACCGAAGCCGGGATGTCCCATGCGCAGGATGTCCACGACAGGACCGTCCGGTACCTCGTGTCGATGTCGATCAGGATGGCCTGCTTCGTGCTCGCAGTGATCACTCCGAGTCCGTGGCGCTGGGGGTTCGCGATCGGGGCGATCGTGTTGCCGTGGGTGGCGGTGCTGATCGCCAACGCCGGCAAGGAGCACGGCCCACCGGATGAGACGTCGGTGATCGAGCACGCGCCGAACATCGCTCTCGGACCCGGGCGATCTGCGGATCCCGGTGCCCCGGCGGCCGCGGCAGGCCCCTCGGGAGCAGCTGCCGGCGATGCCTCGGGAACAGCCGCAGACACCTCGGGAAGGGCCACAGGCGCCTCGAACCCCCGGGACTCGGCGACTGGCAGCGAAGCCGACGGGGCCGACAGCGGAGCCGACGAGGAGATCATCGAACCCGACCTGGATTCTGCCCGTGGATCGGGCAGGGAGGACAATGGCCCTGACGGCGAGGGGCCGGAGATCATCATCGGCGAGCTCGATGCCGATGGCGAAAGGAAGAATGGCTGACATGGTGTGCTCTGCTCGGGACTGTGCTCGGGCAGCTGAATTCGCCCTGCTGTGGAACAATCCCCGAATCCACCGGCCGGAACGTCGCAAAGTCTGGCTGGCATGTCCGGACCACCGCAGCTACCTCCACGAGTACCTCGCGCTGCGCGGCTTCCTCAAGGACGACGTGGCCGTGGCGGAGATCCCGGAAGGAGCAGGCTGATGGCCGGCGGCGGATACCGCTTCATCTTCTCGGCGCGCTGGCTGCGCTACATCGCGCTGGCGATCCTGGCCACCGCCGTCTGCCTGCTCCTCGCCGACTGGCAGGACCGGCGTCGGGCGCAGCGGAATGCGGAGATCGAGCGCATCGAGACCAACTACTACGGCGACGTGCAGCCGCTGGACAGCGTGCTGGACTCACCGACCGACGAGCTCGACGCCGACAGCGAGTGGACTCGCGTGAGCATGACGGGCTCCTACGATGAGGACGCGACCGTCCTGGCGCGCAACCGCACCCAGCGTGACCAAGCCGGATTCTATGTCGTGGTGCCCTTCGTCACCGATTCCGGCGCCACCATCGCCGTTGCGCGGGGCTGGATCCCCACGTCCGACACCGGCACGGTGCCCGGCGCCTCGGCGATCCCCTCCCCGCCGCCCGGCAGGACGACCGTCGAGATGTGGCTGCGGCCCAAGCAGGACGGCAGCGGCGACGACAATCCGCCCGGCCTCATCCGTGCGATCGACCCGGCCGTCATCCCCGGCATGGAGCAGCCGTTCACCGAGGTCTACGGCCAGCTGGCCGCGGAGGATCCAGAGGCGGCCGAGGAGATCACGGCGATCCTCCCGCCGAGCACCGACCCCGGGTCCCACCTCTCGTACACCTTCCAGTGGATCGTCTTCGGCATCATGATCCTCGGCGGCGTGGTCTACGCCGCGCGCCGCGAGAAGAAGGCCTATGACGCCCAAGCCGCCCGCGAGCAGGGCACCCGGCCGGAGCCGGTCGAATACGTCGTCGTCGACAAGGATGTGCTCAAGCAGGGCGGGAAGACGGCCGCGCGGACCGGCTCGACCGCCTCCCGCTACGGCACAGGGCCGACGGCTCGGCCCAGCCGCCGCCGGAAGCCGACCGAAGAGGAGCTCGAGGACTCACTGCTCGACGCGCAGGGCTGGTGAGGCTCACGGCGCGACGACCCGCGGCTGGGTTGCAGGTCCCCGTGCCTGGGCTTCAGGTCGAGCGGCGGCTGCGCCTCACGCCAACGTCACGAGGTCGAGGTAGCTGTCGTTCCACAGATCCTCGTCACCGTCGGGCAGCAGGAGCACACGATCGGGATCGAGCGCGGACACCGCTCCCTCGTCGTGGGTGACGAGCACTATCGCGCCCTCGTAGCGGCGGATCGCCGACAGGATCTCCTCGCGGCTGGCCGGGTCCAGGTTGTTCGTCGGCTCGTCGAGCAGCAGCACATTCGCACTCGAGACCACGAGGGTGGCCAGCGCCAGACGCGTCTTCTCGCCCCCCGAGAGCACACCTGCGGGCTTGTGGACGTCGTCGCCGGAGAACAGGAATGATCCGAGCACGGTGCGCACCGCGGTGTCGTCCAGGTGCGGCGACGAGCTGCGCATGTTCTCCAGCACCGTCCGTCCGGTGTCGAGCGTCTCGTGCTCCTGCGCGTAGTACCCGAGCTTGAGTCCGTGACCCGGGATGACCTCTCCCGTGTCCGGCGCCTCCAGCCCGGACAGCATCTTGAGCAGCGTCGTCTTGCCTGCGCCGTTGTATCCCAGCACCACGACTCGGGAGCCCTTGTCGATTGCGAGGTCGACGCCGGTGAACACCTCGGTCGACCCGTAGGACTTGCTCAAGCCGGCGGCGGTCAGCGGCACGCGACCGCACGGGGCGGGTGCGGGGAACCGGAGGTGGGCGACCTTGTCCGCGGCGCGCTCGGCCTCCAGCCCGGAGAGCATCTGCTCCGCGCGCCGGGCCATGTTCTGGGCCGCGACGGCCTTGGTCGCCTTGGCGCGCATCTTGTCGGCCTGGGCGCTCAGCACTGCAGCCTTCTTCTCGACATTGGACCGTTCGCGGCGGCGGCGGCGCTCGTCGGCCTCGCGCTGCCGGAGGTACTGACGGTAGCTCATCGAGTAGATGTCGATGCACTGCCGGTTCGCATCGAGGAAGAACACCTTGTTGACGACTTCCTCGATGAGGTCGAGATCGTGGGAGATGATGATGAGTCCCCCGGAATAGGTCTTGAGGTGGTCGCGCAGCCACAGCACCGATTCCGCGTCGAGGTGGTTGGTGGGCTCGTCGAGGATCATGACATCGGGTGCCGCGAACAGGATCCGAGCCAGCTCGACGCGTCGCCGCTGTCCGCCCGACAGCGTCTGCAGCTCACGATTCAGGATGTCCTCGTCGAGCCCGAGGTTGGCCGCGATCGCCAGCGCCTCCGACTCCGCGGCATAGCCGCCGGCTGCGACGAACTCGGCTTCGATCCGGGGATACCTGTCGATCGCCTTCGTCATGATCTTGGGGTCGGGGTCGGACATCTGGTCCTCGGCCTTGCGCATCCGTCGCACCAGCACGTCCAGTTCCCGGGCGCCGAGGATCCGCTCCTTGCCGCTCGCCTTCGGGTCGCCGGTTCGGGGGTCCTGGGGAAGGTAGCCGACGGAGCCGGAGCGGGTCACGGTTCCTCCGGCTGGCGCGAACTCGTCCATCAGGACCTTGGTCAGCGTCGTCTTGCCGGCGCCGTTTCGTCCCACCAGTCCGACCCGGTCGCCGGTGTCGACGCGGAAGGACACGTCCGTCATGAGTGTCCGGGAGCCGACGACGACTTCCAGGTCCGAGACTGCGATCATGATTCTCCGTACTTCTGTTCGTGGCCCAGGACGATGAGCTCGGCGAGCTCCTCCTGGGGTGTGCGGCCGCCTGCCTGAGCACGCCGCACGATGTCATCGGCGAGGTCCGCCCGCAGCGGGCACGAGACCACGACCGGGCCTCGCTCCGCCTCCCAGGCCGCGTCAGCAGCCGCGACCTCAACCGCCGTCGCCGAGGCGCGCGCAGCTGCCTCCGCAGGCGCACCTGCCGAGACGAATCCTGCCTCCCCCGCCGAGGCGGCCCCGTCAGGAGAGGCGGCCGAATCAGGAGAGCCGGCCGCGACGGAAGCGCTGCCTGAGCCGACCCGGCCGGGACCGGCCGGGACCGAACCTCCGGTGCGGAACGCCTCGGCGGCGGCACGGGCGCGCTGGTCGGCCGCATCGTTGAGTCGGTGGTTGCTGTGGCCCTTGACCCATTCGAACTTCACGGTGCGCCCCTGCAGGGCCTCGTCGAGGTCCTGCATCAGGTCGCGGTTGAGCACGTCCTTGCCGTTGGCCTTCTTCCAGCCCTTGAGCTTCCACACCGGCATCCATTTGGTCACCGAGTTGATGACGTACTTGCTGTCGCACAGGATGTGCAGGCTCTCATCGGTGCCGGCGGTGGCGCGCAGCAGCTCGATCACCGCCTGCAGCTCTCCGCGATTGTTCGTCGACGAGGGCCACCCACCGGCGTCCCAGTTGGATTCGTCGATGTACCAGGCCCAGCCGGCCGGTCCCGGGTTGCCCAGAGCCGAACCGTCCACAGCGGCCGTCGTCGTCACGCAGAGTCCTTTCCGGAGGAGGATGAGAGGGAGCTGTCCGCGTTATCGGACGCCCGGACCACCCTATGCTATTCCCATGACATTCAACCCGGGTTCCAACCTCGATGCCTCCCAGGTCACCAAGCGGGCCGGGGGCGGCGGAACCGGCGGTCCGGGCCTCAAGATCGGGGGCGGTCTGGGGGGCCTGGCGGTCATGGTGCTGCTGGCGCTCTTCTTCGGCCCCGAGGTGCTGAGCGGGCAGCCGAGCTTCAGCGAGTACGGCCAGGTCGACCAGCGCACCGAGGGGCAGGACCTGGCGAGCAAGTGCAGGACCGGCGAGGATGCCAACGCCGACGTCGAATGCCGGGTGGTCGGCACTGTCAACAGCCTCAACCAGTACTGGGAGCAGGGCGCCGGGGAGCTCGGCGTGGGCTACCGCCGACCGGACGCCGTGCTCACGAGCGGTCAATGGCAGACGGCGTGCGGGTTGGGCAACTCGAACATGGGGCCCTTCTACTGCCCGGCGGACGAGACCGCCTATTTCGACGTCGCCTTCTTCGAGCAGCTCCGGCGGCAGTTCGGCGCCGAGCAGGGACCGCTGCCGGAGGAATACGTCGTCGCCCACGAATGGGGGCACCACATCCAGACACTGACCGGGCACATCACCCGCACGCGGGACGGCCAGACCGGCCCGCAGTCGAACGCCGTCCGCCTCGAGCTGCAGGCCGACTGCTACGCCGGCGTGTGGGCCGCCAATGCGGCCGTCGTGCCGGATCCGACCACGGGACAGCCCTACCTGCAGCCGCTGACCACCGAGGACATCTCCGACGCGCTGTCCGCCGCCGAGGCGATCGGCGACGACACGATCATGGAGACCGCCGGGACTCGGGTGATTCCCGAGAACTTCACCCACGGCTCGTCCGAGCAGCGGATGACCTGGTTCCTGCGCGGATACCGAGATGGGCGGCCGACCGCATGCGACACCTTCTCGGTCGCCCGCGTCTGAGAGAGTCGGTGACGCCGCAGACGGCAGCAGCCGGGGCATCGGCCCCGGCTGCTCCCCCCCGAACCGGTCGGATCAGCGGTCGGCGGATGGCGGTTGGCGGTTGGCGGTTGGCGCTCAGATGTTGAAGCCGAGCGCCCGCATCTGCTCGCGGCCGTCCTCGGTGATCTTCTCCGGACCCCATGGCGGCATCCACACCCAGTTGAGACGGTAGGCGGGGACGATGCCCTCCAGGCTCTGCGCCGTCTGGTCCTCGATGACGTCGGTGAGCGGGCAGGCCGCGCTCGTGAGCGTCATCTCGATCACAGCGGTGCCGTCCTCTTCCACGGCCACGCCGTAGACCAGGCCCAGATCGACGATGTTGACCCCCAGCTCGGGGTCGACGACGTCCATCAGAGCCTCCAGCACCTCTTCGGTGCTGGCGTTGCTTGGCTTGTCGATGACTTCGGTCATTGGGAACCTCCTGCGGTCCGAGCTTGCGCGAGCGAATCCTTCAGTGCCATCCATGACAGCAGAGCGCATTTGATGCGGGCTGGGAATTTCGACACTCCCTGGAAGGCCGCTGCATCGCCGAGCAGCTCCTCGTCCGCCTCGACCTTTCCCCGGGAGTGCATGAGCTCGTGGAACGCCTCACGCACCTCTTCGAATTCTGCGGCGTCGAGATCTTCGGCCAGCTCGGACAGCACTGAGGCCGAGGCCATCGAGATCGAGCATCCCTGACCGTCCCAGCGGACGGCGAGCCGGCCCGTGTCCGGGTCGATCTCGACCTCCATCGTGATCTCGTCCCCACAGGTCGGGTTGACCTGGTGCGAGGACCCGAACAGCGGCGACCGCCCCTGGCCCGTGTCCCCGATCAGCGGCTTGTTGCCGTAGCGCTCCTTGGCGTGGTCGAGGATGATCTGCTGGTAGAGCTGTTCCAGATCGCTCATGACACTCCGAAGAACTTCCTGACATCTGCCAGCGCGCCGAGGAACTGGTCACAGTCCTCCTGCGTCGTGTAGACGGCGGCGCTGGCCCGTGTCGTGGCGGCGATGCGGTAACGGCGGTGGAGCGGCTGCGCGCAGTGGTGCCCCACCCGCACGGCGACTCCCTGGGCGTCCAGGTACTGGCCGACGTCGTGCGCGTGCACGCCCTCGACCTCGAACGCCACCGAGGCGATCCGCTCCCCAGCCGCATCCGGGCCGATCCGACGGACCCCGGGCACCCTGTCCACACCGGCGACCAGGTATTCGGCGAGTTCCGCCTCATGGGCCGCGACGTTGTCCATCCCGAGCTCCGTCAGATACCCGACCGCCGAGCCCAGGCCGACGACCTGCGCCACCGGCTGCGTGCCGGCTTCGAAGCGCTGCGGTGCGGGCATGAATTCGACACTGTCCATGTCGACTGTCGTGATCATCGAGCCGCCGGTGAGCACCGGCGGCAGGGCATCGAGCAGCTCGGCCCTGCCGTAGAGCGCACCGATGCCCGTGGGTCCGAGCATCTTGTGTCCGGAGAAGGCCGCGAAGTCGACGTCGAGCGCGTGGAAGTCCACGGGCATGTGCGGCACGGACTGGCAGGCGTCCAGCACGGCCAGCGCACCGACCTGCCGGGCGCGGGCGACCAGTCGCGCCACCGGGTTGATCGTGCCCAGCACGTTCGAGACGTGGGTGAACGCCAGCACCTTGGTGCTCGAGTCGACGATCGATTCAAGACCGTCCAGCTCCAGGCGTCCGTCATCGGCCAGCGGCAGGTAGCGGAACTCGGCGCCGGTCAGCCGGGCGAGCTGCTGCCAGGGGATGAGATTGGCGTGGTGCTCCATCTGGGTGGCGACGATCGAGTCACCGGGCCCGAGGCGGAAGCGCTCGGCCTCGGCACCGCCGAGGCCCGCGGACGCGTTGGCGAGGCCGTAGGCCACGACGTTGAGCGCCTCGGTGGCGTTCTTCGTCCACACGATCTCGTTCGTGGCGGCGCCGACGAAGCGCGCGGTGTCGGCACGCCCCGCTTCGTAGGCGTCGGTCGCCGCCACCGCGAGGCTGTGGGCCCCGCGGTGGACAGCTGAGTTCCGGGCACTGTAGAAGTCGACCTCGGCGTCGATGACGCACTGCGGCTTCTGCGAGGTGGCCCCGGAATCCAGGTAGGCCAGGCGATGTCCGTTGACTTCCTGCCCCAGGATCGGGAAGTCGTTGCGGATCCGCGAGACCTCGGCGTCGGTCAGCATCAGGCGTCCACGACCTGGAATCGGTCGTAGCCCTCGTTCTCCAGGCGCTCGGCCAGCTCGGCGCCGCCCTCTTCGGCCACGCGGCCGTTGATGATCACGTGGACGTAGTCGGGCTTGATGTAGCGGAGGATCCGGGTGTAGTGGGTGATGAGCAGAATTCCGACGTCCGACTGCGACTTCACCCGGTTCACGCCCTCCGACACGATGCGCAGGGCGTCGACGTCGAGGCCGGAGTCGGTCTCGTCGAGGATGGCGAAGCGGGGCTTGAGCAGCTCCATCTGGAGGATCTCGTGGCGCTTCTTCTCGCCGCCGGAGAAGCCCTCATTGACGTTGCGCGAGGCGAACTCGGGGTCCACGCGCAGGTCCTTCATGGCCTGCGAGAGCTCCTTGGTCCAGGTCCGCAGCTTGGGAGCCTCGCCGTCGATGGCGGTCTTGGCGGTGCGCAGGAAGTTCGTCACGGTCACACCCGGGACCTCGACCGGGTACTGCATGGCCAGGAACAGCCCGGCCTTGGCGCGCTCGTCGACGCTCATCCCCAGCAGGTCCTCGCCGTCGATGGAGGCGGAGCCCGAGGTGATGGTGTAGGTGGGGTGCCCGGCCAATGCGTAGGCCAGGGTCGACTTGCCGGAACCGTTGGGTCCCATCACGGCGTGGGTCTCGTTGGAGTTGATGTCGAGGTTGATGCCGCGGAGGATCTCCTTGGCTCCGGTGTCGGTCTCGACGCTGACGTGCAGGTCACGGATGGAAAGAATGGACATGGGATTCCTCACTGTTCAGGACTGGTGGTGGTGTCGACGAAGATGGAGCCGTCACGCTCTTCGCAGACGAAGACGTCGACCGGTTCGAAGGCCGGCGGAGTCAGCGGCTGGCCGCTGGTGAGATCGAAGGCCGAGCCGTGCAGCCAGCATTCGATCGAGCAGCCGGAGACCTCGCCCTCCGCGAGGGAGACTTCGCCGTGCGTGCACAGATCGTCGATGGCGTGGACCGTGCCGTCCTCGGTGCGGGCGATGCACACCTCGCGCTTGTCGAGCACGACGCGGATCGCCTCGCCGGGTGCGACGGCGGTCGAGGAGCAGGCCTCGAGCATGCTCACATCATGCTCCGCGACAGCTCTTCCTCGATCTTCGTGTTGAGGACTTCCTCGATCTCGGGCACCCGGATCTGCTGGATGACCTCGTTGAAGAATCCGCGGACGACCAGACGTCGGGCCTCGACCTCGGGGATTCCGCGGCTCATCAGGTAGAAGAGGTGCTCCTCGTCGAAGCGGCCGGTCGAGGAGGCGTGACCCGCGCCCTCGATGTCGCCGGTCTCGATCTCCAGGTTCGGCACGGAGTCGGCGCGGGCGCCTTCCGTCAGCACCAGGTTCCGGTTGAGCTCATAGGTGTTGATGCCGATCGCCTCGGGGCGGATGAGCACGTCACCGATCCACACGCTGCGTGCGTCGGTGCCCTGCAGGGCGCCCTTGTACATCACGTCGGAGATCGCGTGCGGGGTGTTGTGGTCGACGTAGGTGCGGTGCTCGAGGTGCTGGCCGGCGTCGGCGAAGTAGAGGCCGAGCATGATGGCCTCGCCACCGGGCCCGGCGTACCGGACGTTCGAGTTCAGACGCACGATGTCCCCGCCGAGGGAGATGGCAATGTGCTTGTACTGCGCATCCCTGCCGACGACCGCGTCGTGCTGGCCGACGTGCTGGGAGCCGTCCTCCCACATCTGCAGCGTGACGAAGGTCAGCTGCGCGCCGTCGCCGACGATCACGGAGACGAGCTCGGAGAGCCTGCCGAGCCCCTCGTGCTCGACGACGATCGTCGCGCGGGCGTTCGCGCCCACGGTGACGAGGATGTGGCTGTGCACCATCGAGTCGGTGCCGTCGGCATGGATGACGATCGCGTCGTCGATCTCGGTTTCGGCAGGCACGCTGTAGTGGAGTACACCCGGGGCGTTCGCCGCAGCGATCGCCGCCAGCCGGTCCTCGGGCTCGGGGATCCCCAGCTGCTGGGCGGCGGCAAGGTCGATCGTCTCGAAGGTCACGGCCTCCGGGAGTCTCTGCTCGAGGGCGAGGGTGCCATCGGCTCTCCGGTCCTCGAACAGCTCGGCGAGCTGCCGGACGGGAGTGAACCGCCACTCCTCCTCGCGGCCGTTGACCTCGGGGAAGTCGGCGGTGGCGAAGCTGCGGGTGCGCTCGCTCCGCGAGGAGACGGGCACCTGGACGTCGGCGCTGGGCAATGTGTCTGTCATGTAGAAGTCTCTCCTAATCCGCGGGTGGGCCTCAGCCCACCGCGCCTTCCATCTGCAGCTCGATGAGGCGGTTGAGCTCGAGTGCGTATTCCATCGGCAGCTCGCGCGAGATCGGCTCGATGAAGCCGCGCACGATCATCGCCATCGCCTCGCTCTCGTCGAGCCCGCGACTCATGAGGTAGAACAGCTGGTCGGCGCTCACCTTCGACACCGTCGCCTCGTGGCCCAGCGCCACATCGTCCTCACGGATGTCGATGTAGGGGTAGGTGTCCGAGCGCGAGACGTTGTCGACCAGCAGCGCGTCGCACAGCACGGTGTTCGACGAGCCCTTGGCGCCGGGATGGACGTGCACGAGGCCGCGGTATCCGGCGCGGCCGCCGCCGCGGGCCACCGACTTCGACACGATCGACGAGTGGGTGTTCGGGGCGGCGTGGACCATCTTCGCACCGGTGTCCTGGTGCTGGCCGGCGCCGGCGAAGGCCACCGACAGGGTCTCACCCCGGGCGTGCTCGCCGGTCATCCAGATCGCCGGGTACTTCATGGTGACCTTGGAGCCGATGTTGCCGTCGACCCACTCCATGGTGGCGCCCGATTCGGCGATCGCCCGCTTGGTCACCAGGTTGTAGACGTTGTTCGACCAGTTCTGGATGGTCGTGTAGCGGACGCGGGCGTCCTTCTTGGCGATGATCTCCACGACGGCGGAGTGCAGCGAGTCCGACTTGTAGATCGGGGCGGTGCAGCCTTCCACGTAGTGCACATAGGAACCCTCGTCGGCGATGATCAGCGTGCGCTCGAACTGGCCCATGTTCTCGGTGTTGATGCGGAAGTAGGCCTGGAGCGGGATCTCGACGTGCACGCCCTTGGGGACGTAGACGAACGAGCCGCCGGACCAGACCGCGGTGTTGAGCGCGGAGAACTTGTTGTCGCCTGCCGGGATGACCGTTCCGAAGTACTCCTCGAAGATCTCCGGGTGCTCGCGCAGCGCGGTGTCGGTGTCGAGGAAGATGACGCCCTGGCGCTCCAGCTCCTCATTGATCTTGTGGTAGACGACCTCGGACTCGTACTGAGCGGCCACGCCTGCCACCAGGCGCTGCTTCTCGGCCTCCGGGATGCCGAGGCGGTCGTAGGTGTTCTTGATGTCCTCCGGGAGGTCCTCCCACGACTGGACCTGTCCCTCGGTGGAGCGGACGAAGTACTTGATGTCGTCGAAGTCGATCCCCGTGAGGTCGGCGCCCCAGTTCGGCATCGGCTTCTTCTCGAACAGCTTCAGTGCCTTGAGCCGGCGCTGCAACATCCACTCGGGCTCTTCCTTCAGCGCGGAGATGTTCCGCACCACGTCCTCGCTCAGCCCGCGCACGGCGCCGGCACCGGCGTCGTTCTCGTCGTGCCAGCCGTAGGCGTACTGTCCGATGTCCTTGAGCTCCGGGTTGGCCTCAATGATCGGATTGGTCTCGGCGATATCTGTCACCTTGAGCCTCCTTGGTTGCGGTCTGTCTGGTCGATCAACGGGCGGTTGAGGACCGAGGTCGGAATGTGCGTCGTGCACACGTGGTCGTCGTTGGCAAGCGTCGACAGGCGGCGCACATCGACGCCGAGGTAGTCGGCGAACATGTCGAGCTCGGCCTCGCAGAACTCGGGGTATTCGCGGGCCACCCGCTGAATGGGGCAGTGGCCCTGGCACAGCTGAATGGCCTCCAGCGGAGTCCCGACCGCCACCGGCGATGCCGAGGCGGCGAACCCTTCGGACGACAGCGCACCGGCGAGATCACGGGCTCTGCCGGCGACAGTCGGCGCCCGGCGGTCGATTCGCGCCTGCAGCCGTGCACGCAGGTCCGAGACATACTCGGAGGCGAAGTCCGCGACCGCATCGCGGCCGGCCCGGCGCTCGACGAAGCCGATGGCCTCCACGGCCAGGTCGTCATAGGTGTGGCTGATCGCCGAATGGCCCTCCGGTGTCACCACGTACTGCCGTGCCGGACGGCCGCGCCCGGCACGGACTCCCGCCAGAGTGCGGACCTCGATGAGGCCCTCCTCCTCCAGTGCGTCGAGATGGCGGCGGATCGCAGCCGCGGTCAGCTTCATCTCCTTGGCCACGCCGGAGGCGCTCACCGGTCCGAGGTCGAGGACGGCGGCCAGCACCTTCTGCCGGGTTCGGACCTCTTCGCGTCCTGCAGTCTGTCCGACTGCCTGTCTGACTGACACGAACTCTCCTCCCCACACATGTGCTCCCGACCTTATACAAGACAATTGTGTCCTTATTTATTCCGTTGTAAAGAAAGGCCAGGCTAAGCCAGTTCTCTCCCACGAGTGCACCCGGCTAGAATGGTCGATCGTGATGAGGGGCGGTCGAGGGCTGTGAAGCAGATGCAGGCGCCGCCGTTGGAGATCTCCGAGCTCGGCTACTCCTACGGCAGGCACGAGGCGATCCGTGATGTCAGCCTCTCCGCTCGGCCCGGAACCGTCCACGCCGTCCTCGGCCCCAACGGGGCCGGGAAGTCCACGACGATCGCGTGCGCGGTCGGGCTGCTGCGACCCGATCGCGGCACCGTCAGGATCTTCGGCGCCGACCCGGTGAGTGATCACACCTGCACGGCGGGTGTGACCGGGGTGATGCTCCAGGACGGCGGCCTGCCCATGGCCTCACGGCCCCTCCAGGCCCTCGAGCACCTCGCAAGGATGTACCGCGACCCGCTGCCGGTCGGCGAGATCGCCGAGCGCCTCGGGATCACCGGCTTCTCCCGGCGCACCATCCGGCGGCTCTCCGGCGGACAGCGCCAGCGCGTCGGACTGGCGGCCGCACTGATCGGACGGCCCCGCCTGGTGTTCCTCGACGAGCCGACTGCCGGACTGGACCCGCAGGCATCCCTCGTCGTCCGTGAGGTGATCGGGGAGCTGCGCGCTGACGGCGTCGCAGTGGTGCTCACGACCCACGACATCGACGACGCCCAGCAGCTGGCCGACCACGTCACCATCATCGATCACGGCGTGGTCATCGCCGCCGGCACACCGGCCGGGCTGATGGACGCCGAGGAGGGCTCCCAGACGCTGTGCCTGCGGTCCTGCCGCACCCCCTCGCCGGAGCTGCTGCGCCGCCTCGCGCGGTTCGGCGCGGTCTCGATCAGCGGCGAGGAGACGACCATCATCGGCAACTTCGGTCCGCGCGAGCTGGCGGCTGTCACCGCCGCGCTCGCCGAGCACGACGCCTCGGTCCTCGAGTTCGCCCTCCACGGACGGACTCTCAATGACGTATTCCTCGACCTCACCGGGAGGGAGCTGCGATGACCCACCGGGAGGACGCCGCGATGACGCAGCGGGGGGAAGCGGCGGGCGCGCCTGCCGTCCGGTCGCACGCGGCGCCGGCCGTCCGGTCGCAGGCGGCGCCGGCAGTCCGGCGCGTGCTCGCGCAGGCCTCATTCGAGGCTCGGGCGATCCTGCGCAACGGCGAGCAGCTGCTGCTCTCACTGATCCTGCCCGTCATCGTGCTGTTCGGTCTGTCTCTGACCGGAGTGCTCGAGGCGATCGGCACACCGGTGGACGCGGACTCGCGCATCGCGGTCGCGACGGCGGGAGTCCTGGGGCTGGCGCTGGCCTCGACCGCCTTCACCGGGCAGGCCATCGCCACCGGCTTCGACCGGCGCTACGGCGTCCTGCGGCAGCTGGCCACCACTCCCCTCGGCACCACCGGTCTGCTCTGGGGCAAGCTCATCGCGGTGGTCGTCGTCGTGGCAGTGCAGTTCGCCGTCATCGGCACCCTCGCAGCACTGCTCGGCTTCGCGGCGCCGGTCGCATTCGGCGCCCTCGCCGCCACGGCGGTGCTCGGCACCGCGGTGATGCTGACGTGGGGGCTGCTCATGGCGGGCACGCTGCGGGCCGAGGCGACCCTGGCCCTGGCGAACCTCGTGTGGGTGCTCATGGCCTCGGTCGGCGGCATCCTGTTCGCCCACGCAGGGCTGTGGGGCGCGATTCTGGCCTGGACGCCGTTCGGGGCGCTCGGCAACGGGATGCGGGCCGCGGTCGTCGCAGGCAGCTGGGACCCCTTCGCCCTGCTGGTGATGGCCGCCTGGACCGTGCTCGGCGTGCTGCTGGCACGCCGGTGGTTCGACTTCGACGGGAAATGAGACAATACCTGCTATGGCTATCGCGACCTCCAAGTCCGCTTCGCGCGGCTCCGACGGCGGACGGCTCCCCACCGGGGTGACCCCGCTGGTCCGGTTGGCCGCCTGGGCGATGCTCATCGCCCAGTCGGCCATCGTGCTCACCGGAGCAGTGGTCCGGCTGACGGGCTCCGGCCTCGGCTGCCCGACCTGGCCGAAGTGCACGGACGAGTCTCTGGTCAACACCCCGGAGATGGGTGTGCACGGCATCATCGAATTCGGCAACCGACTCCTCGGCGTCGGCCTGGGCGTGCTCGGGGTGGCCACGATCATCCTGCTGTGGCGGCTGCGCCGGAGCCGTCCCGATCTGTTCTGGCTCGCCGTGGGACTGACCGCGGTCGTGCCCCTCCAGGCCGTGATCGGTGGCATCTCCGTGCTCACCGAGCTCAACCCGTGGATCGTCGCCGCCCATTTCGTGCCCTCGGCGGTCGCAGTGGGCGTGTCCGCGTACTTCGTCCGGCGCACCTATGACTCGGGCCGCAACCCGCGGGCCGTCAGCTCCTCGGCCCTGCGGGCACTGTCGTGGGTCATCGGCGGTCTGATGGTCGTCGTGGTGGTGCTGGGGGTCCTGACGACCGGCGCCGGTCCCCACGCCGGAGACGAGCTCTCGGCCCGCAACGGCTTCGACACGCTGCTCATCTCGCGCCTCCACGCGATCCCCGTGTGGCTGCTCGTGATCACCACGGTGATCGCCCGCGCGCTCGCCGCCCGCGAACGCCTCCCCCAGCTCGCCCGCGCACTCGACGTGCTGCTCGTCGTCGAGCTCCTGCAGGGAGTCATCGGCTACGTCCAGTACTTCTCCGGCCTGCCGATCGTGCTCGTCGCCCTGCACCTGGTCGGCGCGTGCGCCACCATCGCCGCGGCCACGGTCGTCGTCGATGCCAACTATCAACGCGATCCGCTCCCGCAGGGATGAGACTCCTCACTCTGCTGCGGCGGTACCTGTTCGACTACCGCGGCATGCTGGTCGGAGTGGTCGTCTTCCAGGCGCTGCAGACCTTCGGCATGCTGTTCCTGCCCACGCTCAACGCCCGGATGATCGACGAAGGCGTCGCGGTCGGCGACGTCGACACGGTATGGCGGGTCGGCGGCTGGATGACCCTCGTCGCTGTCGGCCAGCTCCTGTGCAACGCGCTGGCGATCTACTTCGGATCCCGCTGCGCGATGTCGGCCGGCCGCGACCTGCGGCGCGACATCTTCCACCATGTCATCGACATGGGGCAGCAGGAGGTGTCCGCGTTCACCGCCGCAGGACTCATCACCCGCAACACCAACGACATCCGCCAGGTGCAGCAGTTCATCGTGCTCAGCGCCACGATGCTCGTGATGGCACCGCTGATGTCCCTGGGCGGCATCGTCATGGCCCTGTACGAGAGCGTCGAGCTGTCGTGGATCGTGGTCGTCACCGTCGTCGTCCTCGCGATCGCGATGGGCGTCATCGTCGCCCGGATGGTCCCGTCCTTCACTGTCATGCAGGAGCGGATCGATGCGCTCAACTCCGTGACCCGCCAGCAGCTCACCGGCATCCGCGTGATCCGCGCCTTCGTGCGTGAGCACGCCGAATCCCAGCGGTTCGCAACGGCCAACGAGGGAGTGACCGAGGCGAACCTCCGGGTCGGACGCCTGTTCGCCCTGATGTTCCCGCTGGTCATGTTCATCATCCAGGCCGCCTCCGCGGCCGTCATCTGGTTCGCCGCGTTCGAGGTCGAGGCGGGCACTCTGGGGGTGGGCACGATGATGGCCTTCATCCAGTACCTCCTCCAGATCCTGATGGGAGTCATGATCGCCTCCTTCATGGCCATGATGCTCCCGCGCGCCGCGGTCTCCGCCCGACGCATCCTCGAAGTCGTCGATCACCCGATCGCGATCGACGCCTCGGGTTCGACTTCTGCACTCCCCACGCCCGGCACTGTCGAGTTCTCCGATGTCGAGTACCGCTATCCCGGAGCCGAGGCGCCGGTCGTCTCCGGTCTCGACTTCACCGTCCCGGCCGGCACCAGCCTCGCGATCGTGGGCGCGACCGGGTCCGGCAAGTCCACCATCGCCTCGCTGCTCGTGCGCCTGGTCGAAGCGGACACCGGAGCCGTGTGCATCGGCGGCGTCGATGTCCGCGACCTCGCGCCGGAGACCCTGACGAGGACGGTCGGCTTCGTGCCGCAGCAGGCGTTCCTGTTCTCCGGCTCGATCGCCGACAACCTCCGCTTCGCGGCACCCGGAGCCTCCGAGGCCGACATGCGCTGGGCGCTGCAGGTGGCGCAGGCGGACTTCGTGGACGATCTCGCGGACGGTCTCGACCACCAGATCAACCAGGGCGGCACGAACCTCTCCGGCGGCCAGCGCCAGCGGATGGCCATCGCCCGCGCCCTGGTGGGTCGGCCCGAGGTCCTCGTCTTCGACGATTCCTTCTCCGCGCTCGACACCGCGACCGACAAGGCCCTGCGCGCAGCGCTCGCCGAACAGGTCGACGCCACACTCGTCATCATCGCCCAGCGGATAGCCACGGCACAGGACGCCGACCGGATCCTGGTCATCGATCACGGCAGGATCGTCGGACTCGGCTCTCACGAGGAGCTCGCGGGCACCAACGAGGTGTACCGGGAGATCATCGAATCCCAGTCCGGCGCCCATCACGCCGGGGAGGTGACACGTGGCGACTGAGCCGGAGCCGAATGCCAGGGCGAAGGAGTTCCTGCCCACGATGAAGCGCCTGCTGGGGCGGTTCAGACCGGTCCGGCTGGTCATGTCCGCGGCGGTCGTGCTCGTGGCGCTGTCCGTCGGATTCACGCTGATCGGTCCGCTCATCCTGGGACACGCCACCAACCTCGTCTTCGAGGGCTGGGTCTCGAGCCGGATGAGCGCCGGTCAGACCCAGGAGCAGGTGGTCGCCGAACTGCGCGCCGCCGGCGACGACACGATGGCGGACATGGTCGCGGCGATGGTCATCGTTCCGGGCGCAGGCATCGACTTCGCCGCGCTCGGCGCCGTGCTCCTGCTGGCGATCGGGGTCTACATCCTCGCCTCCGGCGTCGAGTGGATCGCCAACCGCATGCTCAACTTCGGCGTGCAGCGGGTGATGTACCGCCTGCGCGAGGACGTCGAACGCAAGATCCACGCGCTGCCGCTTGCCCACTTCGACCGGATGCGGCGCGGGGATGTGCTGTCCCGGCTGACCAACGACCTGGACAATCTCAACCAGGTGCTCAGCGAGTCGATGGGGCAGATCATCCGGAGCGTGCTCACCGTCGTCGGGGTGCTCGCGGTGATGTTCGCCCTGTCGTGGCAGCTGACGCTCGTGACCCTCCTGACGGTGCCGCTGACCGCTGTCGTGATCGGGCTCATCGGCGTACGCTCCCAGCGCGAGTTCACCACCCAGTGGAAGTCGACCGGCGTGCTCAACACCCGGGTCGAGGAATCGATCAGCGGCCACAACCTGATCACCGTCTACGGCCGGGGAGACAGCACCAAGGACGCCTTCGACGCCGAGAACGACGAGGTCTTCCGCTCATCCTTCCGCGCGCAGCTGCTGGCGGGCCTGATGATGCCGGCGATGCAGTTCATCGGCAACCTCGTCTACGTGGGGATCGCGCTGGTCGGTGCGCTGCAGGTCGCGAACGGTCAGCTGCGGCTGGGCACCGTGCAGGCATTCATCCAGTACTCGCGGCAGTTCTCGCAGCCGCTCGCGCAGCTCGGCGGAATGGCCGCACAGCTCCAGTCCGCGGCAGCCTGCGCGGAGCGGGTGTTCGAGCTTCTGGGCTATCCCGAGGAGCCCGTCGAGCACGCGCGGGCGACGCTGCCGGACGAACCGCGCGGAGAGATCGAATTCCGGCACGTGGCGTTCGGCTACTCCCCCGACACCCCGCTCATCACCGATCTCAATCTTCGAGCGGAACCGGGCACGACCACCGCGATCGTCGGGCACACCGGGGCCGGGAAGACCACGCTCGTCAATCTGCTCATGAGGTTCTACGAGATCGATTCCGGGCAGATCCTGTTCGACGGTGTCGACACGTCTCTGCTGACTCGTGAAGACCTCCGCTCCCACATGGGCATGGTCCTGCAGGACACGTGGCTGTTCGGCGGGACCATCGAGGAGAACATCGCCTACGGCAAGCCCGGCGCCACCCGCGACGAAGTGATCGCCGCGGCGGAGACCTGCTATGTGGACCACTTCGTCCGCACCCTCCCCCAGGGTTACGACACCCTGATCGCCAATGACGGAGGGAACCTGTCCCAGGGCGAACGGCAGCTCATCACCATCGCCCGGGCGTTCCTCACACGGCCGACGGTTCTCATCCTCGACGAAGCGACCTCCTCGGTGGACACCCGCACGGAGCTGCTGCTGCAGAGCGCCATGCAGCGGCTGCGGTCCGGGCGCACGAGCTTCGTCATCGCGCACCGCCTGTCGACCATCCGCGACGCCGACACGATATTGGTGATGGACCACGGGGACATCGTCGAGCAGGGAGCCCATGAGGAGCTGCTGGCGCACGGCGGGGTCTACGCAGAGCTGCACGCCGCGCAGCTGGCCGCCGGCGGCTCACTCGACGATGTCGAGGCCTGAGGAGCCCCGCTGAGGGCGTGAGGAGTGCCTCGAACCCTGAGCAGCGCCGCCGCTTCAGACCTTCCGGCAGATCATCATCTCTGTGCTCGGTCCCTCCGAACGTGTCTGCACCAGGCGCTTCTCCAGCGGATACAGCGCTCGGCCGAGCGGTTCGCCCAGCCCGAGGGCGGTCGCGCTCCTCATGATCGCGGCCCAGCCGCGCCGCTGGAGCCAGGGAGCGTCCACCTGCGAATTCATCAGGACGAACATCGGCGAATGGCGCACCGGCTCCAGTCCCGCCGCCGCGAGTTCGCGCTCGATCGTGTGCATGCTGCGATTGACCTGGCGGGGTCCGCGCTGCTCGGGACCGAACAGGAAGTTCTCCGAGAACACGAAGTGACCACCGGGCCGCAGCAGCGCGGCGGCGTTGCGGAACGCCTGAGCGTGGCCGGCGTCATCGGTGATGTGGAACAGCATGTCCATCGCGGAGACGAAGTCGAACGACCCCGCGGGGACGGGCAGCCCGGGTCGGGAGACGTCGAAAACGTGGAACTCCGAGTCCGGGAATCGCTCGCGCAGGTTGCTCACCGCCGAGGAGGTGATGTCCGAACCGGTCACGGTGCCGGCTCCCAGCTCCTTCCACAGGCCCACATAGAAGCCGGTGCCGGTGCCGATGTCGAACACCGAGGTGCCGGCCACCTCGACGCCGGCCTCTTGGAGTTCGCGGAGGAAGACGAAGCGCCGGACCCGGTACATCCAGACATTGAACGCCTTGCCGAGCGAGCGATAGCCGACCCCGGTCTCCGTCCAGTCGGAGGCGAGCCGGTCTTCCCAGAAGTCCTTGGTCGAATAGTCCATGTCGCGATCCTACTTGCCGCGAGATCAGGCTCACATTCGCCACTCGGTGCGGGTCGGACAACTTCACAGCGGATGCGCAGGGCCCCACCGGCGAACCGGTGGAGCCCTGCGCATCGCACCCGGTCGAGCGGGGCAGCCGACCGTCAGCCGAAGAATGGGTTGAAGAACGGATCGATCGCGATCGCCAGGAACACCACCGACAGGTAGGTGATCGATCCGTGGAACACCCTCATGGCTCGCAGCTGCGTGCCGCTGAAGCCCTGCTTGGCGCGGCTGACGAGGGCATAGCACTGGTACATGAACCAGGCACCGGCGACCAGCGCCGTGATGATGTAGATCGGGCCCATCGGGGCGACCGGGATGAGAGCCAGGCTCGCTGCGACCATCAGCCAGCCGTAGACCAGGATCTGGCGGCCGACGGTGGTCGGCGGCACCTTCGAGGGCAGCATCGGCACACCGGCGGCGTCGTAGTCCGCCTTGTACTTGATGGCCAGCGGCCAGTAGTGCGGCGGCGTCCAGAAGAACACGACGAGGAAGAGGATCAGCGGCTCCCAGGCGAGCCCGCCGGTCACGGCCGACCAGCCGATGAGCACCGGCATGCATCCGGCAGCCCCGCCCCACACGATGTTCTGCGTGGTGTGGCGCTTGAGGATCAGGGTGTAGAAGACCACGTAGAGCAGGATCGCCGCAGCCGTCAGGCCCGCCGCCACCCAGTTCGTGAAGCCGCCCATCCAGAACACCGAGCCGATGCCCAGGACGAACGCGAAGACCAGCGCCTCACGCGGCGTGATCTCACCCGTGACCAGGGGACGATTCTCGGTCCGGTGCATCTTCGCATCGATGTCGCGATCGAAGAAGCAGTTGAACACCGACGCCGAGGCGGCAGCGGCAGAGCCGCCCACGAGTGTGGCGAGCACCAGCCAGAGGCTCGGCATCCCCTGCGCCGCCAGGAACATCACCGGCGCGGTGGTGACGAGGAGGAGCTCGATGACCCGCGGCTTCGTCAGCGCCACATAGGCCATGAACTTGCTGCGGGGCTTGCCTGCACGCCGGGCGGCGAGCTTGGATTCGTCGATGGCCCGCCGCAGCGGCTTCTCCACCTGGGAGGCCGCGTTGTGCTGTTCAGCAGTCACGTGAGTGAGTTCACTTCCTCTGGACGCGCGTTCCCTCATCTGCTTCACAGGTGCGTCGGGCACGGCAGATCTTCGGGCAACTTCATGGTGTTTCCCATCATTCTACTACCCGTAGACGGTATTTCCACTTCCGCACTCGTCGGTACCGCCCGATCGCCGACAGCCGGTAGAGTCGTACCCGAAACGCAACGAGCAGAAGGATGTATATCGTCTCATGAGCCATGCGACCTGGTCCGAATTGGACTCCAAGGCTGTGGATACCGCGCGTCTGCTGGCAGCGGACGCCGTGCAGAAGGCCGGCAACGGACACCCCGGCACCGCGATGAGCCTGGCGCCGGTCGCGTACTACCTGTATCAGCATGCGATGGCCCACGATCCCGCCGACCCGACATGGCTCGGCCGCGACCGCTTCGTCCTCTCGTGCGGCCACTCCAGCCTCACGCAGTATGTGCAGCTCTACCTCTCCGGCTACGGCCTGGAGCTCGAGGACCTCAAGTCGCTGCGCACCTGGGGATCGCTGACGCCGGGCCACCCCGAGGTCGGCCACACTCCCGGTGTCGAGATCACCACCGGTCCGCTGGGATCGGGTCTCGCCTCGGCTGTCGGCATGGCGATGGCCGCCCGGCGCGAGCGCGGACTCCTCGACCCCGACGCCGCGCCGGGCGAATCCATCTTCGACCATCACGTCTTCGTCCTCGCCTCCGACGGCGATCTGCAGGAGGGCGTGTCCTCGGAGGCCTCGTCCCTGGCGGGGACTCAGCAGCTGGGCAGCCTGATCGTGATCTGGGACGACAACCGGATCTCGATCGAGGATGACACCTCGATCGCCTTCAGCGAGGACACCGCGGCCCGGTACGAGGCCTACGGCTGGCACGTCCAGCACGTCGACTTCACCAACGGCGGAGCCGGGTACTCCGAGGACATCGCCGCGTTCGCCGCCGCGATCGACGCCGCCAAGGCCGACTCCCGGCCCTCCTTCATCCGGCTGTCGACGATCATCGCCTGGCCCGCACCGACCGCGCAGGGCACGGGCGCCTCCCACGGCGCCGCCCTCGGCGACGAGGAGATCGCCCAGACCAAGGAGATCCTCGGCTTCGACCCGGCCGAGACCTTCTTCGTCGATGACGCGGTCCTCGCTCACGCCCGCCGGATCCGGGATCGCGGCTCCCGAGCCCGCGCGGAGTGGGACACCGCATACCGCGCGTGGCGCGAGGCCGATCCCGAACGGGCGGCGCTGCTCGACCGCCTGCGTGCCCGCGAGCTGCCCGCAGGCCTCGACGAGGCGATCCCCACCTTCGAACCCTCCGCGAAGGGGATCGCCACCCGCGCCGCATCGGGGCAGGTGCTCAACGCAGTGGCACCGCTGCTGCCCGAGCTCTGGGGCGGATCCGCCGATCTCGCCGGATCCAACAACACGCTGATCAAGGGTGAGCCGTCCTTCCTGCCGACCGAACGCAGCTCCGCGATGTTCTCCGGCGATCCCTACGGGCGCAACATCCACTTCGGCGTGCGCGAGTTCGCCGCCGGACTGATCTGCAACGGCATCGCGCTGCACGGCCCGACCCGCCCCTACAACGGGACCTTCCTGGTCTTCAGCGACTACCAGCGGGCAGCCGTCCGGCTGGCCGCCCTCCAGCAGGTGCCGAGCGTGTTCGTCTGGACCCACGACTCGATCGGCCTCGGCGAGGACGGACCCACGCACCAGCCGGTCGAGCACCTGAGCTCGCTGCGGGCCATCCCCGGCCTGGATGTGGTCCGGCCGGCGGACGCCAATGAGACCGCAGTCGTCTGGCGGAAGGTCCTCGACCGGACCGACGGCCCGACCGGCCTGGTGCTGACCCGGCAGGCGGTTCCGGTCCTGGATCGGACCGAACTCGCTCCCGCCTCGGAGGCGGCGCGCGGCGGCTACGTCCTCAAGGAGCCCGCGGGGGCCCCCGAGGTGATCGTCATGGCCAGCGGCTCGGAAGTCGCGATCGCGCTGGCGGCGGCGGAGACGCTGACCAAGCAGGGAACCGCGGCGCGGGTCGTCTCGATGCCCAGCCACGAGTGGTTCGAGCAGCAGCCTGCCGAGTACCGGGAATCCGTGCTGCCGGCCTCCGTGGCGGCGCGGGTGAGCATCGAGGCGGGCTCGGCGATGAGCTGGCACCGCTACCTCGGCACCCACGGGCGCGCGGTGTCCCTCGAGCACTTCGGTGCCTCGGCGGATTACAAGCGCCTCTACTCAGAGTTCGGAATCACCGCAGACGCCGTCGTGACGGCCGCCGGTGAGTCACTCGCCGCAGCGAAAGGACAGTGATGAACGAGCGACTCGCCCAGCTGTCGAAGGCCGGGGTCTCCGTCTGGCTCGATGACCTATCCAGGTCCCGGATCTCCTCGGGGAATCTCGCCTCCCTCGCGGCAGACCTGGGGGTGGTGGGCGTGACCACCAATCCGACGATCTTCGCCAAGGCGCTGTCCGACAGCGACGCGTACGCCGACCAGGTGGCTGAGCTCGCGCGTGCCGGCGCCTCCGTGGACGCGGCGATCGATGCGCTGACCACCCGTGACGTCGCCCAGGCGGCGGACGTGCTGGCCCCGGTGTACGAGGCGACCCGCGGCTACGACGGCCGCGTGTCGATCGAGGTGCCGCCGAATGTCGCGCGCGACACCGAGGCGACCGTGGCCTATGCCAAGCAGCTGTGGGCGATGATCGACCGTCCCAACATCATGATCAAGATCCCGGCCACGCTGGAGGGCCTGCCGGCGATCACCCAGGTCGTCGCAGCCGGAATCAGCGTCAACGTGACCCTGATCTTCGCCCTCGGCCGCTATCGCAAGGTCGTCGAGGCCTACCTCAGCGGCCTAGAGCGGGCCCGTGAGGCGGGGATCGACCTGTCCGGGATCCACTCCGTCGCCTCGATCTTCGTCTCCCGCGTGGACTCCGAGGTCGATCGTAGACTCGACGAGATCGGCACCCCGGAGGCGCTCCGACTGCGCGGCACTGCGGGCCTGGCCAACTGCCGGCTGGCCTACCAGATCGCCGAGCAGCTGTTCTCGAGCGAGCGGTTCGAGGTGCTCGAGGCCGCCGGCGCGAACCGGCAGCGGCCGCTGTGGGCCTCGACCGGAACGAAGAACCCGGAATACCCGGACACGCTGTACGTCAGCGAGCTGGTCGCCGAGGGATGCGTCAACACGATGCCCGAGGCGACGTTGCAGGCATTCGCCGACCACGGCGAGGTCGCCGGCGACACGATCGCCGGCCGCTACGACGCAGCGGACGAGGTCTTCGATTCGCTGGCGGTGCTCGGCCTGGACTACGCCGAGGTGATGGAGCGGCTCGAGGCAGAGGGCCTGCAGAAATTCGACGCGAGCTGGGCCGAGCTGGTGGCGACTGTCGGAACGCAGCTGAAAGGTGCTGGAGCATGAGCCCGATCGACTTCGGATACCCCTCCCCCGCCGAGTTCGATGACGAGGTCCAGGACCTCGTCGCGGCACGGGTCGCGTCGAGGATCACCGCCGGTGACAGCATGCTCTGGGGCGAGGCCGCAGCGTCCGAGGCTGCACAGCGGCTCGGGTGGGTCGACCTGCCCGTCGAATCCGAGGCGCTCGTCGACGACATCCTGAGCCTGCGTCAGGAGCTGCTCGCCGAGGGCGTCGACATCGTGACGCTGGCGGGCATGGGCGGTTCGTCCCTGGCGCCCGAGGTCATCTGCGCCACCGCCGGCGTCGAACTCGAAGTCCTCGACACCTCCGACGCCGGGCAGGTC
This sequence comes from Brevibacterium daeguense, assembly GCF_021729135.1. Taxonomy (GTDB): domain Bacteria; phylum Actinomycetota; class Actinomycetes; order Actinomycetales; family Brevibacteriaceae; genus Brevibacterium; species Brevibacterium daeguense. Next base: position 112,574 of record NZ_JAJTWW010000003.1, on the reverse strand, counting down.
GCCGAGGCGATCGGCACCGACCTGTCCCGGACGGTGCTCGTGGTCGCGTCCAAGTCGGGTTCCACGGTGGAGACTGATTCCCACCGACGCGCGTTCGCCGCGGCGTTCGAGGCGGCAGGCATCGATCCCGCATCCCGCATCATCGTCGTCACCGACCCGGGCTCCCCGCTGCAGCGTCTGGCCGAGGACGAGGGGTACCGGCGGGTGTTCCTCGCCAACCCGGCGGTCGGCGGACGGTACAGCGCACTCAGCGCCTTCGGACTGGTGCCCTCGGGGCTCGCCGGCGCCGACATCGCCCGGCTGCTCGCGGAGGCGCGGGAGTTCTCGCCCCAGCTGACAGCGGACTCCCCCACCAACCCCGCGCTCCAGCTCGGAGCGTTCCTCGGCGTCGCCCACGCCCGCGACACCGAGAAGCTCGTGATCGCCGAGACCACGACAGCGGTCGTCGGCCTCGGCGCGTGGCTGGAGCAGCTCATCGCCGAATCCACCGGCAAGGACGGGGAGGGAATCCTGCCCGTCGTGGTCGAAGGCGTCGCAGCACCCGGATTCGGGGACGCGCGCGCCGACGCCATGCTGCTCTTCCTCGGCCGCGCCGAGGGTGACCACCAGCCGGCCTCCGGATTCGCGTGCGCCGTCGACCTGCCCCTGGGCGCCCAGTTCCTGCTGTGGGAGTACGCGACTGCGATCACCGGCTACAGCATCGGCATCAACCCCTTCGACCAGCCGGACGTCGAGGCCGCCAAGGCCAACACCCGCAGGCTGCTCTCCGGAGACCTCACCGCTGCCGCGGAGGAGCCGGCGTTCGTGGAGGATGGCGTCGAGGTGTACGGCCAGGAGTCGCTGCTGGCAGGGGCGCGTTCCCTCGAGGCGGCGCTGCGAGCCTTGGCCGATGCCGCTGACGAGTACGGCTATCTGGCGATCCAGGCCTACCTCGACCGCAATGCCGACACTCGCGCAGCGCTGCTCCGCCAGGCGGGAGCTCTTCGCACGGGACTGCAGACCACTTTCGGATTCGGGCCGCGATACCTGCACTCGACCGGCCAGTACCACAAGGGCGGCCATCCCAACGGAGTGTTCCTCCAGATCACCGGCGACAACCGGACGGATCTGCTGATTCCGGGACTCGGGTTCTCCTTCGGTCAGCTGCAGCGCGCCCAGGCAGCCGGCGACGCGCAGGTGCTGCTGGAACGGAACCGCCCGGTGCTGCGCGTTCATCTGCATGATCGTGCCCGAGGCATCTCACAGCTCCTGGAGGCCTTCGGCTTCCGAGTCGACTGAGATCAGCGGCGTCCGATCAGCCCTGGCCTGGCCGGACCTTGCCATGGCTGATCGGACAACTCCGGGGCCAACCGGACCTCGCCACGGCCGATCGGACACTTCCAGGCCCGACTGGGGCAGTAGACGGTTCCGATCAGACGAATCCCCGGTTCCTCGATCGGCAAAGGCCCGGTTCCCCTGTGGGAACCGGGCCTCGGCGTCGTCAGCGGCTGATGGCCGGTGACCGGCTACTGGAAGCGCACGATCAGTCCGAGCAGAATGATGGCGGCCACCCAGATGATCGCGACGAGCGCGGTGAAGCGGTTGAGGTTCCGCTCCGCGACACCGGAGGATCCCAGGTTCGAGCTCATGCCGCCGCCGAACATATCCGACATGCCGCCGCCCTTGCCCTTGTGGAGCAGGATCAGGAGGGTCAGGAAGACACTGGTCAGGATGAGGACGCCCAGCAGGGTCCAGGTCAGAATTTGCACGAAGTTCAGCCTAACAGATCACGAATCGGGTCACGGGCGAGTCTACTGGGCGGCCGCTTCACGGCACAAAGCCGCGAAGCCCTCCGGGTCGAGGCTTGCGCCGCCCACGAGGGCGCCGTCGACATCGGGGCGGGCCACGATCTCGGCGACGTTGTCGACCTTCACGCTGCCGCCGTACAGCACCCGGGTCGACTCGGCGACCGGTGCACCCACCAGCTCCTTGAGCTTCCCCCGGATCGCCGAGCACATCTCGGCTGCGTCATCCGCAGTCGCAGTCCTGCCGGTCCCGATCGCCCAGACGGGCTCGTAGGCGATCACCAGGCTCGTCAGCTCTTCGGCGCTGAACCCCTCGAGCGCGGCCGCGAGCTGTCCGAGCACGGTGTCAACGTGGCTCCCCGCCTCCCGCGCTTCTAGCGATTCGCCGACACACAGCAGCGGCGTCAGCTCATGCCGCAGAGCCGCGGCCACCTTGGCTCGGACGAGCTCGTCCGTCTCCCCGTGGTGCTCGCGCCGCTCGCTGTGGCCGACGACTGCGTAGGAGCACCCGAGCTTGGCCAGGAAGCGTCCTGAGACCTCTCCCGTGTACGCGCCATCGTCGTGGGCGGACAGGTCCTGCGCGCCGTAGCCGATGGCGAGCTTGTCGCCCTGGACCAGCGTCTGCACCGAGCGGATATCGGTGAACGGCGGCAGCACCACGACTTCGCAGGCCTCCGCGTCGACCTTCGCGTCCCGCAGCGCCCACGCGAGCTTCTGCACCGCGGAGATCGCCTCCAGATGGTCGAGGTTCATCTTCCAGTTGCCTGCCAGCAGCAGGGTTCGAGTGGGGGCCACAACAGCTCCTTGTGAATAGGGATCCGCCCGGCACCAGGCCGGGCGGAAAGCGGATCAGGAATCGAGGACTGCCAACCCGGGCAGGGTCTTTCCCTCCAGGTACTCGAGGCTGGCGCCACCACCGGTCGAGATGTGACCGAACTGCTCGTCGGCGAAGCCGAGGTTGCGCACGGCCGAGGCGGAGTCGCCCCCGCCGACGACGGTGAGACGACCGTCGGCCACTCCCCCGTGCTCGTCCGTGAGAGCCTGCGCCACCGCCTTCGTGCCGGCGGCGAACGCCGGGAATTCGAAGACACCCATCGGGCCGTTCCAGAACACGGTGCGTGCGGCTGCGATCCGCCGGGCATACTCCTGCGCGCTGTCCGGACCGATGTCGAGGCCGAGGGCACGATCACCGGCCGGAGTCGTCTCCAGCTCGGCCACCGGCCTGACCCAGTGCTCGGCGTCGGCGGCGAAGGACTCCGCCATCACGATGTCGGTGGGAAGCACGATCTCCACTCCCCGCTCGTCCGCGTCGCTGAGATACTTCTTCACGGTGTCGATCTGATCCTCTTCCAGCAGGCTGGCGCCCACCCCGTGGCCCTGCGCCGCCAGGAAGGTGAAGACCATGCCACCGCCGATCACGAGGGTGTCGGCGCGCTCCAGCAGCGAGGCGATGACGCCGAGCTTGTCGGAGACCTTCGAACCGCCGAGCACGACCACGTACGGCCGGGCCGGGTCGTGGAGCAGCCGGTCGCACACCTCGACTTCGGATGTCACCAGGCGCCCGCCGTAGGACGGCAGCATGGTGGCAATGTCGTAGACGCTCGCCTGCTTGCGATGGACCACGCCGAACCCATCGGAGACGAACGCGTCCGCGAGGGCCGCGAGCTGTTCGGCGAAGGCGCGCCGCTCGTCATCGTCCTTGGACGTCTCCCCCGGGTTGAAGCGCAGGTTCTCGAGCAGCAGGATCTGGCCGTCCTCCAACTGGGCGACCTTGGCCTGCGCATCCTCACCCACCGTGTCCGCCGCGAACGCGACGTCGCGGCCGACGGCCTCGGCGAGGGCGGGCACGACCGGCGCCAGTGAGAGGCTCTCGTCCCGCTTGCCCTTCGGACGTCCGAGGTGGGCCATCACGATGACCTTCGCCCCTGCCTCCGCCAATGCCCGGAGGGTGGGCGCCGAGGCGACGATGCGACCGGTGTCGCTGATCGTGGTGCCGTCCATCGGGACGTTCAGATCGCTGCGGACCAGCACACGGCGGCCGGCGAACCGGGAAGGGGTGTCGAGTGTCTTCATCTGGCGCCTTTCATCGAGTCGCGCGTCGGTGAGTGGGAATCTGCCCGCGGCCCGACCACGCGCAGTCGGACCGTCGACCGGGTGTCACAGCTTCCGGCCGACGAACTCGACCATGTCGAACAGCCGCTGCGAGTATCCCCACTCATTGTCATACCAGGCCACGACCTTGACCTGGTTGCCGATCACCTTGGTCAGCAGCGAGTCGAAGATCGCGGAGTATTCGCTCATGACGATATCCGAGGACACGATCGGATCCTCGGTGTAGCCGATGATGCCCTTGAGATCGCCCTCAGCGGCCTCCCGGACCGCAGCGTTGACCTCGTCCGCGGTGACCGAGCGCTTGGGGGTGAACGTCAGATCGACCAGCGAGCCGGTGGGAACGGGTGCGCGGACCGCATAGCCGTCGAGGCGGCCCTCAAGCTGCGGCAGCACCTGCGCAACGGCCTTTGCCGCGCCCGTGGTGGTCGGAACCAGGTTGATGGCCGCCGCACGTGCCCGGCGGAGGTCCTTGTGAGGACCGTCGACGAGGTTCTGGTCGCCGGTGTAGGCGTGGATCGTCGTCATCAGACCGGACTCGATGCCGAACGCCTCGTCGAGCACTTTTGCCAGCGGGGCGAGGCAGTTGGTGGTGCAGGAGGCATTCGAGATGATGTGCTGCTGCGCCGGGTCGTACTCGTGGTCGTTGACGCCCATCACGAACGACCCGTCGATGCCCTTGCCCGGCGCCGAGAGCACGACCTTCTTCGCGCCGGCTTCGAGGTGGGCGGCAGCGTCTTCGCGGGAACGGAACTTGCCGGTCGCCTCGACCACGATGTCGACGTCGAGGTCGGCCCAGTCGAGGTCCTTCGGGTCCGCGACGGCTGTCGCCCGGATGCGCTGACCGCGCACGGTGAGCGATTCGTCATCGCACTGGATGTCGCCGTCGAACTTCCGCCACACGGAGTCGTATTTGAGCAGATGAGCCAGATGCTCGTTGTCGGTCAGATCGTTGATCGCCACGATCCGGACGTCGGTCTCGACCTCGTCGGCCTGCCGGAAGAACGAACGGCCGATGCGGCCGAACCCGTTGATTCCCACGCGAATGGTCATGCCAGTGCCTCCTGAAAATCGGTTGGGGCGCTTCCGTGATCCATCCTAGTCAGCTCGCCGAAGGCAGTACGAGGGCAGGGCCGAATCCGCGTGAAGATCACATGAATACTGACAGGATTCCCTGCCGTCTCAGGAGTCCTCGATCATCTCCTGGGTGAGACTGGCCTCGGTGTTCGGCACGCCCAGCTCTTCGGCACGCTTGTCGGCGGTGGCGAGCAGCCGCCGGATCCGGCCGGCGATGGCATCCTTCGTCATCGGCGGATCCGCGAGCTGGCCCAGTTCTTCGAGGGAGGACTGCTTGTGCTGCAGGCGCAGCAGACCTGCATACCGCAGATGCTCCGGCACCTCATCGCCGAGGATCTCCAGAGCCCGCTCCACGCGCGCCCCGGCGGCGACTGCCGCCCGCGCCGAGCGGCGGAGGTTCGCATCATCGAAATTCGCGAGCCGATTGGCGGTCGCGCGCACCTCGCGGCGCAGCCTGCGCTCCTCCCACACGAGGCGGGTGCCTTCGGCACCCATGTTCGTCAGCATGTCCCCGATGGCTTCGCCGTCGCGGATGACGACGCGATCGACACCGCGCACCTCCCGAGCCTTGGCTGAGATCCCGAGGCGCCGGGCGGCGCCGACCAGCGCCAGAGCTGCCTCCGGGCCCGGGCAGGTGATCTCGAGCGCCGCCGACCGTCCGGGTTCGGTGAGAGAACCGTGCGCGGCGAAGGCGCCTCGCCAGGCGGCCTTGGAGTCCGCGAGCGAGCCGTTGACGATCGCGGCCGGCAGCCCACGCACGGGGCGACCGCGGCCGTCGATCAGGCCCGTCTGCCGGGCCAGCGCCGGCCCGTCCTCGCTCACCCGCACGATGTACCGGTTGCCCTTGCGGAGTCCTGAGGCGCCGACCACGACGACCTCAGCCGTGTGACCGAAGAGGGCCTTGATCTCCGAGCGCAGGCGCCTGGCCACCGCGCCCGTGTCGAGCTCCGCCTCGATGACGATCGAGCCGGCGACGATGTGGAGCGCACCGGCGAAGCGCAGGATGGCCGACACCTCGGCTTTCCGGGCCGATGTGCGCGTGATCTGCAGACGAGCGAGCTCGTCCTTCACCTGTGCTGTCAGTGCCATTCAACCGGTCCCTTCTCACCACTGCTCATCGACCGAGATCCCGGCGTCGAGCAACATGTCACGGTAGCACGAGGCCAGCTTCAGGCTGTCGTGCTGACGCGGACGCCGCGAGACCAGCGGACGGGTCCACAGCCGGGCCTCGAAGAGGCTGCCGGCGATCCGCTCCAGATCCGGCTCCGCGGCAGCGGCCTCGCTGTCGACGAGGACGTAGTCGAAGCGCAGCCGCGGCGAATGGGCGTGCAGGGACTCCAGGTGGTCGACAAGGCTGAGATCGGCGGTCTCCGCCTTGGCGCCGGGCAGGTTGAGGGTCAGGCAGCGCAGCGCGTCGGAGTCGATGATCGCGGCGGCGAGATCGGGGACGAGCAGGTGCGGCATCACCGACGTGTACCAGGAGCCGGGTCCGAGGTTGAGCACTTCGGCCTCGGCGACGGCTTCGATGGTCTCCTGCCGCGCCGGGGGGCCGGAGGGAGCCAGACGGACCTCGCCCACGCGGCCCGGGGTGCTGGCCAGCAGCGACTGTCCGCGGATCACCGTGGTGGGGCCTCCCGGACGCAGCTCGACGTCGGCCTCGATGGTCAATGGCACCGAGGACATCGGCAGCACCCTGCCATGGGCGCGCAGCAGGCGGGCCATCCAGTCCAGTCCCTCGACCGGGTCGCCCAGCAGCTGCCAGAGCGCGGAGATCAGCAGATTGCCGACCGAGTGCTGGTCGAGGGGGCCTTTCGAGTGGAACCGATGCTGGATCACGTCGCGCCAGATGCGGCCCCACTCGCCGTCGTCGCACAGCGCGGCCAGCGCCATCCGGAGATCTCCCGGCGGCAGTCCCCCGAGCTCCTCCCGCAGCCGTCCGGAGGAGCCGCCGTCGTCAGCGACGGTCACGACCGCGGTGAGGTTCTCGGTCAGCAGCCGGAAAGCGCGCAGCGCCGCATAGAGCCCGTGTCCGCCGCCGAAGGACACGATGCGCGGTCCACCGCCTCGGTGCGGAGTGGCGTGGGTGAGGTACAGGGGCAGCTCGTCGGTGCGGATCCCGATCCGCGGCGCCGGCATCTCACTCACGTCCGAGGTCTCGATGGCGGACGCTCACCGTCGCCTCGGTCCTGTCGGCAAGCCTCCGGGACAGCTGCTCCGCGATGGCCACGGACCGGTGCTTGCCGCCCGTGCATCCGATGGCCACGGTGGCGAAGGAGCGGTTCTCGCTCCGGTAGCCCTCGATCACGATGTCGAGCATGCTGAGGTAGCGGTCGACGAAGGTCAGCGCCCCCGGCTGGGAGAGCACGAAGTCGGAGACCGGCGCCTCCAGCCCGGTATGCCCGCGCAGGTGCGGAATCCAGTGCGGGTTGGGCAGGAAGCGGACGTCGACCAGGTGATCCGCGTCCTTCGGGGTGCCGTACTTGAATCCGAAGCTCATGACCGTCAGCTTGAGCGCGGACGAGCCTTCGTGACCGAAGGCCGCGCGGACTTCAGCGCTGAGCTGGTGCACATTGAGGTCGGAGGTGTCGATGATGATGTCGGCGCGATTGCGCAGTGGGCCGAGCGCCCGCCGTTCCGCCTCGATGCCATCGATCAGCGTGCCGTCGCCCTGCAGCGGGTGGGGACGGCGAACGGATTCGAACCTCCGGACGAGGACTTCGTCGGAGGCGTCGAGGTAGAGCACCTTGATGCCCATTCCCTGGTCCATGTAGTCGCCGATGACCTGCTCCAGCTCCGAGAACATCGAGCGAGCTCGGACGTCCGCGACGACGGCGACCTTGGGCAGCGAGCCGTCGGCACGGGCGACGAGCTCGACCAGCGGCGGGATCATCTGCGGCGGCAGGTTGTCGACGACGTACCAGTCCATGTCCTCCAGCGCGTTGGCCGCCGTCGATCGTCCGGCCCCGGACATCCCGGTGAGCACCAGGACTTCGAGAGCGGTCGACGTGCTACCGGTGCTCGGCTCGGTCAGCTCGGTCATCTGGCAGTCCTTCCCCTGGTTCCAGGTCTTCCCCTACGGTATCCGATGCCCCGCTGCCGCCCAGAGCGGCGTGGATCCGGGCGGCCAGCGCCGGTCCGATCCCCTTGACCTCGGCCAGCTGTTCGGGGCTCGCCTCCCGCATCCGCTTCACGGAGCCGAAGTGCTTGAGCACCGCAGTCCGCTTGGCGGCTCCGAGGCCCTCGATCCCGTCGAGGACCGAGGTCCTCATGCTCGCGCCGCGCTTCTTCCGGTGGTAGGTGATCGCGAATCGGTGGGCCTCATCGCGGATGCGCTGCAGCATGAACAGGCCCTCGGAATTGCGCGGGAGGATCACCGGGAACTCGTCCCAGGGCACCCAGACCTCCTCGAGGCGCTTGGCCAGGCCGACCACGGAGATGTCGGTGATGCCGAGGTCCTGAAGCGCCTGCACGGCGGCGCTGACCTGGGGCAGCGCGCCGTCGACGACGAGCAGGGACGGGCGGTAGCCGAACCGCTCGTCGGGCTCGTCGCCGGCCAGACTCTCCAGGTAGCGGGAGAATCGGCGGGAGACGACGTCGTACATCGCCGAGGTGTCGTCACGGGCGGCGTCCCCGTTGACCGCGAAGTGCCGGTAGTCGCGCTTCTTGGGCAGTCCGTCCTCGAACACCACGAGCGAGCCGACGACGTTCCTGCCGCCCGTGTGCGAGTTGTCGATGCACTCGATCCGCAGCGGCGGCTCGGGCAGCTGCAGCGCCTGCTGGATCTCGTTGAGCGCGGCGCTGCGGGTGGTGAGGTCGGACGCGCGGCGGGTCTTGTGGAGGTCAAGAGCCTGCTGCGCGTTCTTGGCCACGGTCTCCAGGGCCGCCTTCTTCTCGCCCCGCTGCGGAATTCTGATGGTGACGCGGGACCCGCGGATTCCCGAGAGCCACTCGGTGACGGTCTCCACGTCCTCCGGCAGGGTGTCGACGAGCACCTCGCGCGGCACCGCCTCCGGGTCGACGCCGCTGTAGGCCTGGCGCAGGTAGTCGGCGGTGAGCTCCGGCGCGTCCAGCTCCTGCATGCGCTCGATGATCCAGCCCCGCTGGCCCCGGATCCTGCCGCCGCGCACATGGAACACCTGGACCGAAGCCTCGAGCTCCTCCGTCACCATGGCGAAGATGTCGACGTCGGCGCTGACCGAGAGCACGACCGTGCTCTTGCTCAGGGCCTTCTCCAGGGCCGCGATCTCATCGCGCAGCTTCGCTGCGCGCTCGTAGTCGAGCTCGCCGGCCGCCGCGGCCATCGCCTCCTTGCGCGCGGAGATGAATCGGCCGGTGTTGCCGCTCATGAAGTCGGCGACATTGCGCGCGAGTGCCTTGTGGTCCTCCGGGGAGATCCAGCCGACGCACGGCGCGGCGCACTTGTCGATGTAGCCGAGCAGGCACGGCCGGCCCGACTGCTCGGCGCGCCGGAACACTCCTGTGGAGCAGGTGCGGACCGGGAAGGCCTTGAGGAGCAGGTCGAGTGTCTCCCGGATCGCCCAGACCTGCGCGAAGGGGCCGAAGTACTTGACGCCCGGCTTGCGCTTGCCGCGGGTGACGAATGCCCGCGGGAACTCGTCCTTGAGAGTCAGCGCGAGATAGGGGTAGGACTTGTCGTCCCGGAACATGACGTTGAATCGCGGGTTGAACTCGTTGATCCACGTCCACTCGAGCTGGAGCGCCTCCACCTCGTTGTTGACGACCGTCCACTCCACCGAGGCTCCGGTGTGCACCATCGTGAACGTCCGCGGGTGGAGGCCGGCCGGATTGGTGAAGTACGAGTTCAGTCGTGCCCGGAGGTTCTTCGCCTTGCCGACGTAGATGACGCGGCGGTCGGCGTCGCGGAACTTGTACACGCCCGGATCGGTGGGGATCTCACCGGCCGCGGGCCGATACTCACTGGGATCCACTGAGAATCTTCCGTCTGCTCAGGAGCGACGCCAGGAAGCGCCCGGTATAGGAGTCGGGGTCGTCGGCGACCTCCTCCGGGGTGCCCTCCGCGACGACGGTCCCGCCGCCGCGGCCGCCTTCCGGTCCCATATCGATGATGTGGTCCGCCGAGGCGATGACGTCGAGGTTGTGCTCGATCACCACCACGCTGTTGCCCTTGTCGACGAGGCCTTGGAGCACGTCCAGCAGTTTCCGGATGTCCTCGAAGTGCAGACCGGTGGTCGGCTCGTCGAGCACGTAGATCGTCCGTCCCTTCGACCGCTTCTGCAGCTCTGCCGCGAGCTTGACGCGCTGGGCTTCGCCACCGGACAGGGTGGTGGCGGGCTGACCGAGGCGAACATACCCGAGGCCGACTTCGACAAGAGTATTCAAGTGCCGGGCGATCGCCGGCACTGCGGCGAAGAAGTCCGACGCCTCCTCGATCGGCATGTCGAGCACCTCGGCGATGTTCTTGCCCTTGAAGCGCGCCTCCAGTGTCTCCCGGTTGTAGCGCGCTCCCTGGCACACCTCGCACGGCACATAGACGTCGGGCAGGAAATTCATCTCGATCTTGATCGTGCCGTCACCATGGCAGTTCTCGCAGCGACCGCCCTTGACGTTGAATGAGAAGCGGCCCGGCAGGTATCCGCGGATCTTGGAGACCTCCGTCTCCGAGAACAGGCGTCGGATGTGATCGAAGACGCCGGAGTAGGTGGCGGGATTGGACCGTGGGGTGCGGCCGATGGGGCTCTGGTCGACGTGGATGACCTTGTCGAGGTGCTCCAGGCCGGTCACCCGCTTGTGCCGACCCGGTACCCGCTTGGCGTTGTTGAGCTTGTTGGCCATCTCCGTGTACAGGATGTCGTTGACCAGGGTCGACTTGCCGGATCCGGAGACTCCGGTGACAGCGGTGAGGACGCCGAGCGGGAACTTCACCGTGACATCGCGCAGGTTGTTCTCACGGGCGCGCTCGACGGTGAGCATCCGATCGGGGTCCAGGGGTCGTCGCACGGAGGGGATCTCGATGCTGCGCCGACCGCTGAGATATGCGCCGGTGACGGAGCGGTCCGCCTCGGCGAGTCCGGCCGGCGGACCCGAGTAGATGACCTCTCCCCCGTGCTCGCCGGCTCCCGGGCCGATGTCCACGATCCAGTCGGCCGATTCGATGGTCTCCTCGTCATGCTCCACCACGATCAGGGTGTTGCCCAGGTCGCGCAGCTTGAGCAGCGTCTCGATGAGGCGTCGGTTGTCCCGCTGGTGCAGCCCGATCGAGGGCTCGTCGAGCACATAGAGCACGCCGACCAGGCCGGACCCGATCTGGGTTGCGAGCCTGATGCGCTGCGCTTCGCCGCCGGACAGCGTGCCGGCCGTCCGATCGAGGCTGAGGTATTCCAGCCCGACGTCGAGAAGGAATCCGAGGCGCGCCCGGATCTCCTTCATCACCTGATTGGCGACGGCCGCGTCACGGCTGCTGAGCTGAAGTCCGCGCAGGAAGTCCGCGGCCTCGTCGAGCGGCAGGGCCGACACCTCGGCGATCGACTTCTCCCCCACGCGCACGCTCAGTGCCTCCGGCTTGAGGCGGGTGCCCTTGCACGCAGCACAGGGCACCTGTCGCATGTAGGACTCGTACCGCTCCCTGGCCTGGTCGGATTCCGTCTCCCCGTGCTTGCGCAGGACGTACTGGAACACGCCTTCGAAACCCGTGGAGTAGGTCCGTTCGCGGCCGAACCTGTTCTTGTACTTGACATGGACCTTGTAGTCCTTGCCCTTGAGAATCGCCGAGCGCTGAGCGGCGGTCAGCTTGCCCCAGGGCGTCCCGAGGTCGAAGCCGAGCTCATCGCCGAGTCCCCTGAGCAGCCGGTTGAAGTAGGTGGCGGTGCTCTTGCCCGTCGACCACGGCGCGATCGCACCCTCCTCCAGGGTGAGGTCGTCATCGGGCACCACGAGGGTCTCGTCGACCTGCAGCTTGGATCCGATGCCGTCGCAGGTGGGGCAGGCGCCGAACGGCGAGTTGAACGAGAAGGTCCGCGGTTCGATCTCGTCGATGGTCAGCGGATGCTCGTTGGGACAGGACATGTGCTCCGAAAAGGTCCGGATGCTGCCGTCGTCGACGAATTGGATGTCGAGACGACCGTCCGCCAGCGCGAGGCCGGTCTCCACGGAGTCCGTCAGCCGCTGCCGCATTCCCTCCTTGACGACGAGGCGGTCGACCACGACCGAGATGTGGTGCTTGACCTGCTTGGCAAGTGCGGGAGGGTCGGTCAGCTGGATCTGCTCGCCGTCGACCATCGCGCGGGAGAAGCCCTTGGACTGCAGCTCTCCGAACAGATCCGCGAACTCGCCCTTCCGGCCGCGCACCAGGGGGGCGAGCACGATGAACTTCGACCGTTCGGGGAGCTCCAGCAGCTGGTCGACGATCTGCTGCGGAGTCTGCCGGGTGATGTGCTCACCGCAGACGGGGCAGTACGGCACACCGACCCGGGCCCAGAGCAGGCGCAGGAAGTCGTAGACCTCGGTGATGGTTCCGACTGTCGAGCGCGGGTTGCGCGAGGTCGACTTCTGGTCGATCGACACCGCCGGCGACAGGCCCTCGATGAGATCGACGTCCGGCTTGTCCATCTGCCCCAGGAACATGCGCGCGTAGGAGGACAGCGATTCCACATAGCGGCGCTGCCCCTCGGCGAAGATCGTGTCGAAGGCCAGCGAGGACTTGCCCGAGCCGGACAGCCCTGTGAACACCACAAGCGAATCCCGCGGGATCGTGATGTCGATGTTCTTGAGGTTGTGCGCTCGCGCGCCCTTGACCAGGACGGTGTCCAGGTGGGACACCCCGCGCCTGGCGGCGACTGCTGTCTGTTCTGACGTCACGTCGAACACTCTATTCCTCTCCACGGACACGGGTGCAGGGAGCGCGTCGACCCCGCTCCCCCTTTCACCGCCGGTCCTCTCCTCGGGCACAGGTGCAGGACCGCTCATCGGGCGTTCATCGGACCGACGCCGAGGATCTCGACGACGACCTCTTCCGACTCGTCACTGGCCGCGACGTCCACCCGAGCCCTGATCGCCCAGTCGCGGTCGCCTCGCGGATCGTCGAGCACCTGCCGCACCGACCAATAGTCGGTGCCCGGCTCGATGCTGATGAACGCGCTGCTGCGGGCGTCGGCATCGATTCCGAGTTCGCCGTACTCCTCATAGAATTCCTCGATCGCGTTCTCCCAGGCGCGCTCGCCCCAGCCGGAATCGCCGTCGAGCTCGCCGAGGCGGGAGTAATCGGCCCGCTCCGCCAGCAGCACACGATGGAACATGGTGTTCCGGATGAGCGCGGTGAACCGCCTGCGGTCTGCGCTGAGACGGGTATCGACGGGCGGCAGCAGGCTCTCCTCATCATCGTCCTGCGGATTGCGCAGAGCTTCCCACTCCTCGATCAGGCTCGAGTCGACGCGAGCGATGAGGTCGCCCAACCACGCGACGATCTGCTCGAGCTCCGAGTTCATCGCCTCGATCGGAATGGTCTGGACCAGCGTGCGGTAGACGTCGGTGAGGTAGCGCAGCAGACCTCCCTCGACTCTGGCGAGACCGTAGTAGGCGACGAACTGCGAGAAGTTCATGGCCTGGTCGAGCATGTCCCCGACCACCGACTTGGGTTCGAGCCCGATCTCACGGACCCACGGCGCACCCGAAGCGTAGGCGGCGAATGCCTCCTCGAGGATCTCCGCATTGGGCTGCGGGTAGCTGAGCTCGTCGAGCACAGCCATCCGCTCCTCGTATTCGACTCCCTCGGCTTTGAGAGCACCGAGCTCGTCGCGCTTGATCCTGTCGAGCTGACCCTTGAGCACGGCGAACTGCACGGGAGTCGCGGCTTCGACGATGCTGAGCAGGTCCCGGGCGTAGGACTCCGATTCGGGATCGAACAGCTCGAGGGCGGCGAGCACGAACGGCGACAGCGGCTGATTCAGCGCGAAGTGGGGGCCGAGGTCGGTCTTGGGCCGATAGCGCACAGCACCGTCGGACTCCTCGATCCGTTCGATCACCCCGGCGGTCAGCAGAGCTCGCCCGATGTGCAGAGCCCGCAGGTACATGTCGAGCTTCGCCGCCTCCGACTCATGCGTGGAGTCGATGAACGCGCGCACCGTGTGCACGCCTGCTCCAGGCCGCGACAGCAGATTGATGACCGTGGAATGGGTGATCCTCATCCGTGACGTCAGCTCTTCGGGCCGGCTTCCTGTCAGGTGCTCGAAGGTCTTCTCCGACCAGGAGACGAAACCCGTGGGCGGCTGCTTCTTGGACACCTTGCGGCGCTTCTTCGGGTCGTCGCCGGCCTTCGCCAGCGCCTTCTTGTTCTCGATCACGTGCTCGGGAGCCTGGACGACGACGTAGCCGACGGAATCGTAGCCGGCTCTGCCTGCGCGTCCGGCGATCTGCTGGAACTCGCGCACCTGCAGGCGGCGCACGCGTCGGCCATCGAACTTCGTCAGCGCGGTGAACAGCACCGTCCGAATCGGCACGTTGATCCCCACCCCGAGGGTGTCGGTGCCGGAGATCACCTTGAGCAGGCCCGCCCCTGCCAGCTGCTCGACGAGGCGCCGGTACTTGGGAAGCATGCCCGCATGGTGCACTCCGACCCCATGATTGAGCAGGCGTTTGAGAACGGCGCCGAATCCCTTGCCGAACCGGAATCCGGCGATCGCGGCCGCGATCGCCTCGCGTTCTTCGCGCGTGGTGAGGTTCGCGCTGGTGATCGACGAAGCCAGCTCGATCGCCTGAGCCTGCGCGAACGAGACCACGTACACCGGGGCCCGGTCCTTCCGCACGAGAGCGGCCAGCTGCTCGTGCAGCGGCTCCTCGGAGTAGGCGAACTCCAGCGGCACGGGTCGATCCACGGAGGTCACCTCGGTCGTCGGGCGGCCGGTGAGCTCCTCGAGATCTTCCGTGATCCGTGAGACATCGCCCAGAGTCGCTGACATCAGGACGAACTGCGCCTGCGGCATCGACAGCAGCGGCACCTGCCACGCCCACCCGCGCTGCGGGTCGGCGAAGTAGTGGAATTCATCCATCACCACCATGCCGACGTCCAGCAGCCCGCCCTCCCGGAGCGCCTGGTTGGCCAGGATCTCGGCTGTCGCGCAGATGATCGGCGCGTCCGGGTTGACGGCGGAGTCGCCGGTCACCATGCCGACGCGCTCGGGGCCGAGCGCATCGGTGAGCGCGAAGAACTTCTCGCTGACCAGAGCCTTGATGGGGGCGGTATAGAAGGAGCGCCTGCCCGTGCTGATTCCCGCGAAGAGAGCGGCCAGCGCCACCATGCTCTTGCCCGATCCCGTCGGCGTGGCCACGATGGTGTTGTCACCGGTCAGGATCGCCAGCACCGCCTCCTCCTGAGCTGGGTACAGCGAGATGCCGAGTTCGGCGCAGTAGTCGGCGAAGGCTTCGAACACGGTGTCGGGATCCGCGAACTCCTCGGGAATCTCCGGCAGGCGTGGCACGTATTGTTCCTTTCGCACTGGATCTAGACTGGTCTTTTCGGGCACCCGGAGGATAACCGGGTATCCGGCCGGTTTATTCCCCCTGCAATCGAAGGAGCGTCATGGCCATCTTCGCTGTCACCTACGAGTACGGACCCGACACCGAGCGGCGCATGGCCGCACGACCCGCCCACCGGAAATGGCAGGCTCATCTGAACGAGACCGGAGTCCTGCTCTCGTCAGGTCCGCTGGAGGACGCAGGAGTCCCCGGCGGACTGCTCATCCTCCAAGCGGACGAGCGGTCCAACATCGAGGATATCCTGGCGCAGGATCCCTACGCGGCCGAAGGGGTCATCACGGCCACGACGATCCGGCAGTGGAACCCGGTATTCGGCCCGTGGGCCGAATACCGGCTGAGCTGACTGGCCGCTCACCTCGCCGACGGCTCTTCCGACACTTCCGCATAGCGAGCGTGGGCGCGCGAGAGCAGATCCCGGAACTTGTACTCCTCCTTGATCATCGCTCGGTACTTCCCCGGGAGTTCGGAGACGGTCCGCTCGTTCTCGACCATCTCCTGATAGACCCGCCGGCGTTCGGCATCATCCGCGGTGTAATCCAGCTCCAGATAGTTCCTGGCATCGCGTCGGGCGCCGGAGATGGCTGCCTGCGCGCGGCCCCGCGGGCTGCGAATCGATGCGAAGACCGTGATGACGAGAACTCCGACGATCACGAGCAGCGAGGTGCCGGTGCTGATCTCGATCACCGGCACGGGTTCCCCGTCGTTGATGAACGGCAGGTTGTTCTCGTGCAGAGCGTGGAGGATGAGCTTGATGCCGATGAAGGCCAGGATCGCCGACAGCCCGTAGGAGAGGTAGACAAGGCGATCGAGCAGTCCGTCGAGCAGGAAGTAGAGCTGGCGCAGCCCCAGCAGTGAGAATGCGGTGGCGGTGAAGACGAGGTAGACGTCCTGCGTCAGGCCGAAGATCGCTGGGATCGAGTCGAGCGCGAACAGCAGATCTGTTCCCGCAATGGCGATCATCACCAGGAGCATCGGAGTCACCATCCGCTTGCCGTCCACGGTGGTCGTCATCTTGTCACCGTCGTAGTGCTCCGATGTGGGCAGGATCTTCTTGGTGATCCGGACGATGAAGTTGTCGGCCTCGCCCTTGTCCGTGCTCTCCGGCTTCAGCATGTTGCCGGCGGTGATGATGAGGATCAGACCGAAGATGTAGAAGACCCAGGCGAACTGGTTGATCAGGCCGGCACCCACGAAGATCAGCGCGGTGCGGGCGATGAGGGAGAAGGTGATGCCGAACAGCAGGACCTTCTGCTGGTTCTCGCGCGGGACCCTGAAGCTGGAGATGATGATCAGGAAGACGAAGAGGTTGTCGACCGACAGCGCCTTCTCAGTGATGTAGCCGGCGAAGTACTCGGTTCCCGCCTGCATGCCTCCGAAGACGAGCACCAGGACGCCGAAGAGCAGCGCGATGCCCACGTAGAGACCGGACCAGACAGCGGCCTCTTTGAGTGTCGGTATATGGGCCTTGCGAACGTGGAAGATGTAGTCGAACAACAGAAGCGCCGCGATCGCGACGACGGTGATGGTCCAGATGAGCGGAGAAACGGTCACGCTGCTGCCTTCCGGGTAGGGGAATGAGACTCGCAAGTCTCTCCGCCCGCCGGCTGAACCGGCCGAGCCCTGCGTCCGGCTGACTTCTGGTCAGCGTGCTGACGGGCGCAGTGTTTCGGATACTCCCCTACCCGAGGCAGTCTACCGAACCCGCCCGCCTGATCTGGCTCGATCCAGGCGGGTCCGGCTGTGAGATGAGTGCGAACTCAGCGCACACTGCTGCCGCGAGCGCTGTCGCCGCCGTCACTGTCCTCCGGGTCATGACCTGCGGAGCCGTTCCGGTTCTTCTCCTCGGCAGCGGCCGGTGAGTCAGCCGAGAACTCGCGGGCCGAGGTCTGGTGCTCGATGGGACCGAGCGGCGCGTCAGCGGGGCCTCGGCGCATCTTGACGAGGCTGGCGACGGTGGCGACCACCATGCAGGCGACGATGACGCCGAGCGAGGTCCAGGTGGAGATCTCCGGTGCCCACTCGATCGGCTCCCCGCCGTTGATGAAGGGAAGCTCATTCTCGTGCATGGCGTGGAAGAAGAGCTTCACACCGATGAAGGCGAGAATCGCGGCGATCCCGTACTTGAGGTAGACGAGGCGGTCAAGCAGACCACCGAGCATGAAGTACAGCTGGCGCAGACCCATGAGCGCGAAGATATTCGCCGTGAACACGATGAACGGGCTCTGCGTGATGCCGAAGATCGCAGGGATCGAGTCGAGGGCGAACATCACGTCGGTGGTGCCCAGTGCCAGCACCACGAGCAGCATCGGGGTGAAGAACCGCTGGCCCTCGATGGTCGTCCTGAACTTGCTGCCGTCCCACTGGTCGGTGAGGTTCACCCGCTTCTTCAGCATCCGGGTGACGAAGTTCTCCTCGGAGGTGTCCTCCTCGCCGCCGAAAGCCTGCGTCCACGCTGTGTAGAGCAGGAAGGCGCCGAAGATGTAGAAGACCCAGGAGAAGTTCTGGATCAGGGCGGCGCCCAGGAGGATGAAGATGCCGCGTGCGACCAGGGCGATGATGATGCCGATCATCAGCACCTTCTGCTGCTGTTCGCGTGGCACCTTGAAGCGGGTCATGATGATGACGAACACGAACAGGTTGTCGATGCTCAGCGAGTACTCGGTGACCCAGCCGGCGAGGAACTCCGTCCCGTGCTGAGCGTCGCCGAAGATGAACATGATCGCGGCGAAGATCAGCGCCAGCGCCACGTAGAAGCCGACCCACAGGCTCGACTCCTTCATGGAGGGAACGTGAGGGCGTCTGATCACCAGCAGGAGGTCGAAGATCAGGATCGCCACGAGGACTACGAGCGATCCGATTTCGAACCACACGGGCAGAGCGGTATCCATTGCAGCCTTTCGTCATTGTCCCGGGAGCAGGTCCGGGCAGGGCATCGATCGAAAGTCTCTCCCGCACGGCGACTCGCCGTGCCTCCGCGACCGGACGATCAGGCGTATCAACGCCACGTCATCGTGATGACGGTCGAGGAGCGTGAGGGATACTCCCCTTCGCTGACAGGTCATACTAACGCGATTTCCGTCCCGCCGCTCAGGCGTGTCCCTCCCGCTGCATCTGGCGCAGCTCCTTCTTGAGGTCGGCGAGCTCGTCGCGGAGGCGGGCCGCAAGTTCGAACTGCAGCTCGGCCGCAGCGGTGTGCATCTGGTCGGTCAGGCCCGCGATGAGCTCCGCGAGATCCGCGGCCGGCGGCCGCAGCGCGCTGCCGCCGGTGGCCGCTGCGGCCTTCTGGTCCTCGGTGATCGTCGCGTTGTAGCCGCGCTTCCCCTTTCCGTAGTCGAACTGGGTGAGCAGCTCGCGGGTGTCCTCGTCTTCGCGCTGCAGTCTTTCGGTGATGTCGGCGATCTTCTTGACCAGGGGCTTCGGATCGATTCCGTGCTCGGCGTTGTAGGCGACCTGGATCTCGCGCCTGCGGTTGGTCTCGTCGATGGCGTACCTCATCGAAGGGGTGATGGTGTCCGCGTACATGTGGACCTCGCCGCTGATGTTGCGGGCGGCACGGCCGATCGTCTGGATGAGTGATGTGCCCGACCGCAGGAACCCTTCCTTGTCTGCGTCGAGGATGGACACCAGGGAGACCTCGGGCAGGTCCAGCCCCTCGCGAAGCAGGTTGATGCCGACGAGGACGTCGAACTCGCCGGCGCGCAGCTCTGTCAGCAGCTCGACGCGCCGCAGGGTGTCCACGTCCGAGTGCAGGTAGCGCACTGCCACCTCGTGATCGAGGAGATAGTCGGTGAGGTCTTCGGCCATCTTCTTGGTCAGCGTGGTGACGAGGACGCGCTCATTGCGGTCCACGCGGTCCCGGATCTCGCCCAGCAGGTCGTCGATCTGGCCCTTCGTGGGCTTCACGTGGACCTGCGGATCGACGAGGCCGGTGGGTCGGATGATCTGCTCGACCACACCGCTGGCTCGTTCGAGCTCGAAGTCGCCCGGGGTGGCCGACAGGTACACGGTCTGGCCGACGCGGTCGCGGAACTCCGAGAACCTCAGCGGGCGGTTGTCGAGCGCGCTGGGAAGCCGGAAGCCGTGCTCGACGAGGGTGCGCTTCCGTGACATGTCTCCCTCGTACATCCCGCCGATCTGCGGCACGGTCACGTGGCTCTCGTCGATCACGAGCAGGAAGTCCTCGGGGAAGTAGTCGAGCAGGCAGTTGGGCGCCGAGCCGGGTGCTCTGCCATCGATATGCCGCGAGTAGTTCTCGATTCCCGAGGTGAACCCCATGGACTGCATCATCTCGAGGTCGTAGCTGGTGCGCATCTTGAGTCGCTGCGCCTCCAGCATCTTGTTCTGCGACTCCAGTTCTGCCAGGCGCTGCTGGAGTTCGTCCTCGATGTCCGCGACCGCCCTGCTCATCCGGCTCTCACCGGCGACGTAGTGGCTGGCCGGGAAGATGTGGATGACCTCCTCCTCCCGCACGATCTCACCCGTCAGCGGGTGGAGGGTGTACAGGGCCTCGATCTCATCGCCGAAGAACTCGATCCGCAGGGCGAGCTCCTCGTACTGCGGGATGATCTCCACGGTGTCACCGCGGACTCTGAAGGTGCCGCGAGTGAATGCGAGGTCGTTGCGGGCGTACTGCATGGAGACGAACCGCTTGAGCAGCTCGTCACGGTCGCACTCCTCCCCGACCTCCAACGAGACCATGCGGTCGACGTACTCCTCCGGGGTTCCGAGGCCGTAGATGCACGAAACGGTCGAGACCACCACGACATCGCGGCGGGTCAGCAGCGAGTTGGTCGCGGAGTGTCTGAGCCGTTCGACTTCGTCGTTGATCGACGAGTCCTTCTCGATGAAGGTGTCAGTCTGCGGGACGTAGGCTTCCGGCTGGTAGTAGTCGTAGTAGGAGACGAAGTACTCGACTGCGTTGTTCGGGAGCAGCTGGCGGAACTCGTTGGCCAGCTGCGCGGCCAGGGTCTTGTTGGGGGCCATCACCAGTGTCGGTCTCTGCACCTGCTCGATGAGCCAGGCCGTGGTGGCCGACTTGCCGGTGCCGGTGGCGCCGAGCAGCACGATGTCCTTCTCTCCCGCGTGCAGACGACGGGTGATATCCGCGATCGCCGCCGGCTGGTCACCGGCGGGCTGGTACTCGCTGACCACCTCGAACGGCGCGACCGAGCGGATCACCTCGGGACGATGGCCGACCTTGGGAACAGGTCTGACCGGCGGGTCCTGCGGGCTCGTGTCGTCCGGGGTGGTCAGGTCCTGAGCAGTCATACGAGCACCATACTCCCGAGCGCGGACACGGGACAGGGACCGGCCGCGGACCGAGGTTCAGCCCACGGTGACCAGCACTCGAGCGGGATTGCACGGGTCCGCCGACCGGTGCTCCGCCCCCTCGGCCCGGTGTCCGGAATCCCCGGGCGCAGGATCCGCTCCGGATGCGGAGCGGTCGGCAGCCGGAAACCCGGCAGCGCTCAGCGCGCCCTGCACGGCGGGCAGCTGGTCCCGTTCGGCTCTGACGCAGATCACCGTCGGCGCCTCGGCACCCGGTGCCTGCTCCGCTCCGGTCGGCTCAGCGGATCCCCGAACCGAGCGGTCGGGCGCGGGCGCGGCGGGGAGCAGCTCGACGGGCACCTGCTCGCAGCCGCCGAGCCGCAGCCAGGTCTCGATGCGCTCCCGCGTCCGGCCGGCTCGATGCACGGCGGAGACGGGGTGCTCGGGCAGACCGCATCCGCCCGCTGCTGCCGGGCACCGGCCGTCCAGGTTCTCGGCGAAGGGGGAGATGCGGCCGCTCCACACCTGCTCGAATGCCGCCGCCAGGTCTGCCGGCGACCCGTGGTTGTCGAGCACGACGTCGCAGGCCTCGTAGCGCTGCTGGTCCGAGGCCTGCGCAGCGATGCGGCGCCGCGCGTCGGCCTCGTCCATCCCTCTGCTGGTGGTCAGGCGCTCGATCCGGGTCTCGGCGGAGACGTCGACGAGGACGGCGAGATGATAGATGCGGCTCATCCCGTTCTCGACCAGCAGCGGAACATCGTGAACCACCACCTGACGGTCGGCATAGCGCTCGTACCAGTACTCCGTGCGCTGCCGGATGGCGGGATGCATGATCCCGTTGAGCCGAGCGGTCGAATCCGGGTCCGCGAAGGCGATCTCGGCGAGTCTGGTGCGCTGGAGGGTGCCGTCGGGTGCGACCACGTCGACGCCGAACGCCTCGGCAAGCTGGGACAGAGCCGGCGATCCCGGTTCCACGACTTCACGGGCGATCACGTCGGCGTCGATCACCGCCGCCCCGTGGTCGCGGAACAGCTGAGCCACTGTCGATTTGCCGGCGCCGATTCCGCCGGTGAGTCCGATGCGAAGCATGACCTCAGGTTACGGCAGATCGATGATGTACACCCCGCCGTTCTCCAGGTACGGCGCCCCGGTGGCCCCGGAGACGAATCGGGCGATCTCGGACGGCGAATGCGACAGGTGCCGGCCGTCGAGGGCGATGACGACGTGGTCGATTCCCCGTTCCTGCAGATCCTCGGCGACCGCTGTCCCGGCTGCGGAGGATCCCCTCGGAAGTGACCTGCCCGCATAGTCCTGGAGCAGCCGATCGAGCTCGTCCTGGGGCGCCGAGTAGATCACTGGGCTGATGTCGGTGGAGCCGATGAAGTAGCCACCGGTCTCTCGATAGTGCATCCCGGTGAGAGCCTGCCAGGTCATCGCCTCGTCCGCGTGGGGACTGGCCAGCGCGATCGGCCGCGGCAGCGTCTTCACGACCGCCCCCGGTTCGATGGCTTCGGCGTATGCACCCTGGTAGAACTCGGGAATGATGATCGGTCGGGTGTGGACCGCTCCGGGCGTCACGAGGATCAGCGAGGCGATCACGGCGAGGATCGTTCCCCGCCGCACCGCGAACCGCCGGCTGCGCAGCCCGGTCCAGGCGCCGAGCGCCAGCAGCAGCGACAGCACGAGAGTCGAGTGCACCGCAAGCCGCATCGGAAGAACATTCGCCAGCACCGGCATGCTCTCGACGATTCGGAACGGCGTCGACGCGACGAATTCGCGGCCCCAGAAGTACCAGGGCGATCCCATCGACAGGAGCCACACCAGGATGCCCGTCGTCGCGGCGACGCGGACCATCCGCCCGTACCGGGCCGACCGCCAGTGGCAGATCACGACAGCAGCCGCGAACAGCAGCCACACGATGCCCACGTAGCCCCCGACCTCGGAGGGGTCGATCGGCACCCGGCGAGGGATCGGCGAGGGACCGCCCCCGAGCAGAGTGAAGGGACCCGGCACCACGGGGTCGAAGACGTCGTTGTTCCAGACCCCGTGCGGCCGGATCGCAGCGCGTGGGGCCCCGGGCAGACCGAACATCGCCGCCAGCAGCGGGGTGCCGATGAGCAGCCCGAGCGCGCTGGCCATCACGCCGCCGCCGACCAGCGAGGGCAGACCGGAGCGAAAGGTCCGCCATGAGAGCAGCGCCCAGCACAGCACCAGCGTGACCGCCGCCAGGAAGGTGCCGGCCAGCAGCTCCGTCGAGACGTAGAACTGCCAGCCGATGACGAGGCCGAGCCACACGGCCGTGCGCAGGGTCGCGCCCCGTCCCTCGGAGCGCAGCAGCTGGACGATGCCGAGCGCCACCAGCGGCGGGAACGGCGCGAAGGCGAGATTCAGGTGTCCGGCGGCCTGGGAGATCAGATAGGTGGAGAAGCCATAGGCGAAGCCCCCGAGGAACGCGGGCGGCCGCGGCAGGAAGGATCGGATGAACCGGGCCGCCGCCAGTGCGGAGACCACGGGAGCCGCGATGATGCACAGGTTGTAGGCGACGACGGGACCGGCCAGCCAGGTGACCGGAACCATCGGCAGGGCCAGCCCCAGCACCGAGGTGTTCCACGCTCCGTTGACGCCCCCGGGATGGTTCATCGAGGTCGAGTACAGGAGGTTCCGCTCCCCCGACCCCAGTCCGAACCAGCCGGCCACCACATCGGCGGCGTGTGCGAACCACCAGATGAAGAGCGAGGTGTCGTCGTTCTCGGCGAAGACGCGGGTTCCGGGGTGTGCGATGAGGCCGCCGAACACGATGAGGCTGGCCAGCACCAGGACGAGCAGATAGCCCGACCATGCCCGTCGCGGACCTCGCGGAACGGACAGCACACGGCCGAAGGGCTCCCGGACCGCGGTCCGGGAGCCCTTCGGGGACAGTGTTGCCCGACTCAGTTGCCGGCCAGCTTCTCCCGCAGCGCGGCGAGGGCCTCGTCGCTCGCGAGTGTGCCTTCGTCGGCGCGGTCGTCCGAGCTGTAGGACGGCTGCGAGGGCACGTCCGCAACCGGCTCCGAGCCGGCCTCTG
This sequence comes from Brevibacterium daeguense, assembly GCF_021729135.1. GTDB lineage: Bacteria > Actinomycetota > Actinomycetes > Actinomycetales > Brevibacteriaceae > Brevibacterium > Brevibacterium daeguense. The sequence continues at coordinate 88,763 of NZ_JAJTWW010000003.1, read as the reverse complement.
CGTCCGCGGCGATCGCGCGTGCGACCTGCTTCTTGTGCTCCTCCCAGCGAGCCTGGGCGGCGGCGTACTGCTGCTCCCATTCCTCGCGCTGGGTCTCGTAGCCTTCCATCCACTCCTGGGTCTCCGGATCGAAGCCCTCGGGGTACTTGTAGTTGCCCTCTTCGTCGTACTCCTGGGTCATGCCGTAGAGCGCGGGGTCGAGGAACTCCTCAGCCTCCGGGTCCACGCCCTCATTGGCCTGCTTGAGGGACAGCGAGATCCGACGACGGTCGAGGTCGATGTCGATGACCTTGACGTAGATGACGTCTTCGACATTGACGACCTGCTCCGGCAGATCGATGTGCCGAACCGCCAGCTCCGAGATGTGCACCAGACCCTCGATGCCGTCCTCGACGCGGACGAATGCACCGAAGGGCACGAGCTTGGTGACGCGGCCGGGCACGATCTGTCCGATGACGTGGGTCCGGGCGAAGTGCTGCCACGGATCCTCCTGGGTCGCCTTGAGCGACAGGGACACGCGCTCGCGGTCCATGTCGACGTCGAGCACCTCGACGGTGACCTCGTCGCCCACCGAGACGACCTCGCTCGGGTGGTCGATGTGCTTCCAGGACAGCTCGGAGACGTGCACGAGGCCGTCGACTCCGCCGAGGTCCACGAATGCACCGAAGTTGACGATGGACGAGACCACACCGGGGCGGACCTGGCCCTTCTGCAGGGTCTGCAGGAAGTCGTGGCGGACCGCGGACTGGGTCTCCTCGAGCCATGCGCGGCGCGACAGCACCACGTTGTTGCGGTTCTTGTCGAGCTCGATGATCTTGGCCTCGACCTGCTGCCCGATGTACGGGGCGAGGTCGCGGACGCGGCGCATCTCGACCAGGGACGCCGGCAGGAAGCCGCGCAGTCCGATGTCGACGATGAGGCCGCCCTTGACGACCTCGATGACGGTGCCGGTGACGACGCCCTCTTCGTCCTTGATCTTCTCGATGTCGCCCCAAGCGCGCTCGTACTGCGCGCGCTTCTTCGACAGCATCAGCCGGCCGTCCTTGTCCTCCTTGGTGAGGACCAGGGCTTCGATGTCGTCTCCGACCTCTACGACCTCGGCGGGGTCTACGTCGTGCTTGATCGACAGCTCGCGCGAAAGGATGACGCCTTCCGTCTTGTATCCGATGTCGACCAGAACTTCGTCGCGATCAACCTTGACCACGGTACCTTCGACAATGTCTCCGTCGTTGAAGTACTTGATGGTCTCATCGACTGCCGCAAGGAAATCGTCTGCAGATCCGATGTCGTTGACAGCGATCTGCTCGTTCTGCGCCGTGCCCGGCGTGGTTGTGGTCATAAAGGTAGGGACTCCGTAATGGACTGATGCCCGGCCGCAGGGACGGCCGGTCTCGGTATGCTTGATGGACAATTGCTATGGTGCGATTGCGCAGAGTTCGCATGACTGCCGTGATCCTGTGCCGTGGTACCACAGATGGCACGGGCTGGCCGCACGCACAATGCGCATACAGTTGTCAATCGTAACACCACAGGACACCCTCGCGCACGCCGGATTCCGAAGCTGTTCGGCGGCGCCGGAACGGAGAAGACCGATGAGCGAAAGCGACTACTCCCCCGAGATCATCAGCGGCGGGTATTTCGCCATCGATGAGGAAGCGTCGGTCAGGGCCAATCGCAGCTACTGGGACAACTCCGCGAAGGAGTACCTGGCCGAGCACGGCAGCTTCCTGGGTGCCAGCGAGTTCATCTGGTGTCCCGAGGGGATCCACGAATCCGATGTGCGCCTCCTCGGGGATGTCGGCCGCAGGCAGATCCTCGAGGTCGGGTGCGGGGCCGGCCAGTGCTCGCGGTGGCTGGCCGAGCAGGGCGCGCTGGCGACCGGGGTCGACGTGTCCTCCGGCATGCTGGAGGAGGCATCCCGACTGCAGCGCGAGCACCCGCTCGATCCGGACGCGACTCCTCCCACGTTCCTGCAGGCCGATGCGCGCGACCTGCCCTTCGCATCGAACAGCTTCGACATCGCCTTCTCGTCCTATGGTGCGCTGCCGTTCGTCAAGGACGCCGACATCGTGCTGGCCGAGGTCGCCCGGGCCCTGCGTCCCGGAGGTCGCTGGGTCTTCTCGGTCACGCACCCGGTGCGCTGGATGTTCCCCGACGTCCCGGGTGAGGCCGGTCTCACCGTGGAGTACTCCTACTTCGACCGGACGCCCTACGTGGAGCTCGACGGCGACGGCAATCCCGTGTACGCCGAGCATCACCGCACGATGAGCGACTGGATCTCGCTGCTCGTCGCCGCCGGCTTCATCATCACCGGCCTCACCGAGCCCGAGTGGCCGGAGCACAATCGGACGGCATGGGGCGGCTGGTCGCCCCTGCGCGGACAGCTCATGCCGGGCACCGCGATCTTCTCCACCCGCCTCCCCGACTGACCGCCGCCGAGGCGCTGCCCGCGTCCCAGCTCGCGCGGGCGGGGCCACCGGACGGCAGGCTCACGGAACGCCAGCGCCTCGGCAACCGGACGGTTCAGTGCCCGGCCTGCTGCCAGGTCGGGCCGTGGCCGATGTTGACGTCCAGCGGCACCGAGAGCGCCGCGGCTCCGCCCATCGTCGAGCGGATCAGCGCCGCCACCTGCGCGTATTCCTCCGCGGCGAGCTCGACGACGATCTCGTCGTGCACCTGGAGCAGCACCCGGCTCTTCAGCTGCGCTTCTCGCAGCGCGGCGTCGACCCGGATCATCGCGATCTTCATGATGTCGGCGGCAGAGCCCTGGATCGGGGCATTGAGAGCCGCCCGCTCGGCCATCTCCCGAACCTGACGTCGGTCGCTGGTGAGCTGCGGCAGGTAGCGGCGGCGACCGTACATCGTCTCCGTGTAGCCCACGCTGCGGGCGTTCTCGACGCTGGAGTCCAGGTACGCCTTGACAGCGCCGAAGCGCTCGAAGTAGCCGTCCATGAGCTCGCGTGCCTCATCGACGCCGATCTGGAGCTGGCGCGACAGGCCGTAGGCCGACAGTCCGTAGACCAGGCCGTAGGACATCGCCTTGACCTTGGACCGCATCTCCGCGGTCACCTCGTCCACGCCGACGCCGAATACCCGGGCGCCGACATAGGAGTGCAGATCCTCGCCGGCGCGGAACGCAGCGATCAGGCTCTCGTCTCCGGACAGATGGGCCATGATCCGCATCTCGATCTGCGAGTAGTCAGCCGTCAGCAGCTCACTGAACCCCGCCCCCTGCTCGGGGACGAACACGTCGCGGATGCGCCGGCCTGCGTCGGTGCGCACCGGGATGTTCTGCAGATTCGGATCGACCGAGGACAGCCGCCCGGTGGCGGCGACTGTCTGCAGGTAGGACGTGTGGATGCGCCCGTCGTCGGCGACCATGCGGTGCAGGCCGACGACCGTCTGCTTGAGCTTGATCGAGTCCCGGTGGGCCAGCAGGTGCTCGAGGAACGGATGACCGGTCTTGACGAGCAGATCTGCCAGCGCGTCTGCATCCGTCGTGTAGCCCGTCTTCGTCCGCTTGGTCTTCGGCATCTGCAGCTCGTCGAACAGCACTGCCTGGAGCTGCTTCGGAGAGCCGAGGTTGACCTCGTGGCCGATCGCCGCGTATGCGGCCTCGGCGCTGTCGGCGGCCTGCGCACCGAACTCGTCGATGAGCCCCTGCAGCGCGGTGAGGTCCACCGCGATGCCGGAAAGCTCCATCTGCGCGAGGATCGTCACCATCGGCATGTCGATCTCGTCGAGCACCCCGACCATCTTCGCGTCTGCCAGGATCGCGCGCAGCGCTGCCGCCAGCTGCACCGTCGACCATGCGTTCCGCCCCAGCGCGCGCAGTGCCGCGTCTGCCCCGCCCAGCGCGAGATCGAGGGTGCCCTCCTCCGGCTCCGTCTGACCGGGTGAGAATCCGCAGTAGCGGGTGCACAGGTCGGTCAGCTCATAGGCGCGCTGATCGGGCACCACGAGGTAGGCGGCGATCTCGGTGTCCGTCTCCAGCCACGGCATCGGGTAACCCGCCTGCACCAGCGCCTTGAGCTGCGCCTTGGCGCCGTGGAAGGTCAGATGCGCATGCTCGGCCAGCAGTCGGCTCAGCGCGTCCACGCCGGACTCGTCGAGGCGGCTGAGGTCGGTCGCCACCACGTCGTCGTGCTGGGCCAGACCGATGCTGTCGACAGTTCCCAGCCCCAGCGCGAACTGAGCGTCGGTGGCGATGCCGACGGGCGCCTCGGCGTCCACCGCCTGCAGCCAGGACGTGAATTCCGCAGCGGAGAGGAGCCGCGGTTCCGGGATGTCGGCCGACGGCCGCTCCTCGGTGGTCGAGCCCAGCAGCGCCTCGAGGCGGCGGCCCAGCACCTGGAACTCCAGCTGGTCGAAGAGGTCGTCGAGCGCCTCGCGGTCGACCTCACCGCGGCGGGTGTCCGCGACCGAGACGTCGAGTTCGAGATCGGTGATGAGCTGATTGAGGCGGTAGTTGCGCTCCACCTCGCCGAGGTGCTCACGCAGACTGCCGCCGACCTTGCCGCCGATCTCGTCGGCCGCTTCGATCACGTTCGGCAGGTCGCCGTACTTCGTGAGCCACTTCGCGGCGGTCTTCTCCCCCACTCCGGGCACTCCCGGCAGGTTGTCCGCCTTCTCCCCCACCAGGGCGGCGATGCCGCGGTAGTTGGCCGGGGTCACGCCGTACTTCTCCTCGACGGCGGCGGGCGTCATCCGCGTGAGGTCGCTGACCCCGCGCTTCGGATACAGGATCGTGATGGAGTCGGAGGCCAGCTGATAGGCGTCCTTGTCTCCTGTCACGATGCCGGCCTCCATGCCGGCAGCGGCACCCTGGCACGCGAGCGTGGCCAGGACGTCGTCGGCTTCGAAGCCCTCCTTGACGACCACCGGGATCGCCAGCGCCTTCAGCACGTCCTTGATGAGCTCGACCTGGCCATGGAATTCGTCGGGAGTCTTCGCCCGGCCCGCCTTGTACTCGGGGTACTCCGCCAACCGGAAGGTCTGCCGCCCGAGGTCGAATGCCACGGCGATGTGAGTGGGCTCCTCGTCCGCCAGCACGTTGATGAGCATCGACACGAAGCCGTAGACGGCGTTCGTCGTCTGGCCCGTGCTCGTCGAGAAGTTCTCGGCCGGCAGAGCGTAGAACGCGCGGTAGGCAAGGGAATGGCCGTCGATCAGCAGCAGTCTCTGGGTATCGGTGCTCACCCCGCAAGCCTAGCGCGAACCGGACATTCCCTGCCCAGCCGAGGGCGGAGCGCGGCCTGCTCGCGGGCGCTGCGGTCGCTGCTCGGGAGCCGTCGGCGGGCGGCCCCCGAGCGTCGCCTGTGCTCGGCTATTGTCGTGGAGGTCAGCAGGAAAGGACACTCAGATGAGACGACAGGATCTGCCGCGGATGGAACCCGGCCTCAGCCAGGAGCAGTACACGCAGCTCATGCACTACAACCAGGGTCGGACGGTCGGCACGCTGGTCGAGCGATGCGGGATCGAGTTCCTCCGGATGGGCTACGACTGGTTCGAGGCCCGGATGCCGGTGGAGGGCAACAAGCAGCCGGCCGGACTGTTCCACGGCGGCGCTCATGTCGTCATGGCGGAGACCCTAGGGTCGATGCACGCGTTCCTGCTGGCGAATGGTCACAATGTGGTCGGAGTCGACCTCAACGCGACTCACCTGCGCCCGATCCGGGAGGGCTGGGTGCACGGTCGGGCCGAGGTGCTGCACCACGGACGCACCCTCATCAGCCACGAGGTCAAGATGACCGACGGCGAGGGACGACTGCTGTCGATCGTGAGAATCACGAACTTCATCCTCGCCCAGCGCAGCCAGGACTGACGGCAGGCAGCACAGCGCCCGTGCGCCGGAGGGCGCACGGGCGGGTGGGATCCGCTCCCGATCGGATCCTGCTCTGCTTCGTTCCGATCCCTACTTGTTGCCGATCTGGCTGAGCACGGTCTCAGCGACCTCGCGCATCGTCAGGCGACGATCCATGGAGGTCTTCTGAATCCAGCGGAACGCCTCGGGCTCGGTCAGGCCCATGTTGGAGATCAGGAGGCTCTTGGCGCGCTCGACGAGCTTGCGGGTCTCGAAGCGATCGGTGAGATCGGCGATCTCCGTCTCGAGCGCCGCGATCTCGGAGTGCCGCGACAGCGCGATCTCCAGCGCCGGACCGAGGTCGGCGGCGGAGAAGGGCTTGACGACGTAGGCCATCGCGCCGGCGTCGCGTGCTCGCTCCACCAGCTCCTTCTGCGAGAAGGCCGTCAGCAGCACGACCGGCGCGATCCGGGCGCGGGCGATCCGCTCGGCGGCGGATATCCCATCGAGGACGGGCATCTTGATGTCCATGACCACGAGATCCGGGCGCAGCTCTTCCGCCAGGCGGATCGCCGACTCGCCGTCCGCGGCTTCGCCGACGACGTCATAGCCGATCTCGCGAAGCATCTCGACGATGTCGAGTCGGATGACCGCTTCGTCCTCGGCAACGACGACGCGACGAACGGGACCCTGGTCGGTGGTGGAATTGTCTGAAGTAGGCACGCGACAATCTTAGACCGCAGGCGGAGCCGGAATCATCCCGACCGCGCCTCGAAAGCTGTCGGGCGGCGTGGGATTGCCCACGTTTGGGGCTCCCCGGCCCTGGGGTGCGGATCCGAGGCCGGGTGCTCTACGATGTGTCTGGTATGCCGGATTGGCGGAATTGGTAGACGCGGCGCACTCAAAATGCGCTGTCGAAAGACGTGCGGGTTCGAGTCCCGCATCCGGTACTTCTCTCATGGGTCCTGCGTCAGAGACGCTGCTCTCATCCGCCGTTCACCGGGCTCGGGCACAATGACGCCATGAACTTCCTGCTGCGCATCATCATCAACGCGCTCGCCATCTGGATCGCAGTCTGGCTCCTGCCCGGCATGACGATCACCGGCAGCGAATGGCTGGCCGGGTCTCTCGGGGAGACGGGCTCGGCGGTGGTCGCCTACCTCGTCATCGGCCTGATCTTCGGACTGGTCAACGCCGTGGTCCGCCCGATCGTCGCATTCGTCTCGATACCCATCACCTGCCTGACGCTGGGGCTGTTCGGATTCGTGATCAACGCGGCGATGCTCCTGCTCACGGCGTGGCTCAGCGGGTTCACGCCCATCGTCCTGCAGATCGACACGTTCTTCTGGACGGCCCTGCTCGCCGCGATCATCGTCACCGTCGTCTCCGCAGTGGCGGAGACGCTGCTCCCGGACCGCGCCGAACGTCAGCGCGACTGAGCGGCCGGCTCGGTCGGCCGACCGACGCGGCCGGCGCCGCCCTGCTGTCGCCGACATCACAGCCGGTCGGCGCGACTGACGCGGCCATGACAGTCAGCTGTAGTCGCGGATCTCGCCGTAGCCGGCCAGCGGGTCCTCCCCGTCATCCGATTCGTCGCGGTAGGCGGCCGCCAGGCCTTTCGCCGCATCGCCGATGCGGTGCACCCGCAGGGCATTCGTCGATCCGGCGATTCCCGGAGGGGAGCCGGCCACGATGATGCACAGCTCGCCTTCCTGCGCCATTCCATTGCCCAGGAGCACCGCGTCGACCTGCCGGGCCATCTGATCGGTGTGGCGCACCTCCTTGACGAGGAACATCTGCGCCCCCCAGGTCAGCGTCAGCTGGTGGCGGACCTTCGGATCGGGCGTGAATGCCAGGACCGGTGATTCGGTGCGGAGCCGCGACATCCGCCGCACCGAATCACCCGACTGGGAGAAGGTGCACAGCAGCTTGATGTCGAGCTGATCCGCGATCCGCACGGCAGCCGCGGTGATCGCGCCGCCGCGGGTGTGCGGATCGGTGCCGAGCGGCGGGATCCGGTCCAGACCGTGCTCCTCGGTGGACTTGATGATGCGGCTCATCGTCCGCACCGACTCGAGCCAGTGCTTGCCCACCGAGGTCTCCCCCGAGAGCATCAGCGCGTCGGCGCCGTCGATCACCGCGTTGGCGCAGTCGCTAACCTCGGCGCGGGTGGGCCTGGGCTCCTCGATCATCGACTCGAGCATCTGGGTCGCCACGATGACGGGCTTGGCCTGGCGGCGGCACAGTTCGACGGCGCGCTTCTGGACGATGGGCACCTGCTCCAACGGCAGTTCGACGCCGAGGTCGCCGCGCGCGACCATGATCCCGTCGAAGGCGCGCACGATCTCCGTGAGCGACTCGACGGCCTGTGGCTTCTCCAGCTTCGCCAGCACGGGGATGAGGATCCCCTCCTCGCGCATGACCTCGCGGACGAGCTCGGCGTCCTCCGGCTCACGCACGAACGACAGCGCGACCCAGTCGGCGCCGAGGTGCAGGCCCCATCGCAGATCGGCGATGTCCTTGTCCGACATCGCCGGCACGGACACCGGCACGCCGGGCAGGTTGATGCCCTTGTGGTCCGAGATCACGCCGCCGACCTCCACCTCACAGGTGACATCCGTGTCGGTCACCTCGACGGCGCGCAGGCGGATCCGGCCGTCGTCGACGAGCAGGGGATCTCCCACCTCGACGTCGCGCGGCAGGCCGGGGTAGGTCGTGCCCACCTCGGTCGCCGAGCCGACGACGTCACGCGTGGTGATGATGAATCGATCGCCCTTGTTCAGCTCCGGGCGGAGCCCGTCGGCGAACTCTCCCACCCGGATCTTGGGACCCTGCAGATCGATGAGCACGCCGACGGCCCTGCCTGTGTCCTGGGCCGCCTGCCGCACCCACTCGTACTTCTCCTCGTGCTGACGCCGGTCGCCATGGCTGAGGTTGAACCTGGCGACGTCCACACCTTCCTCGATCAGCGCCCTGATGTCGTCGTAGGTGCTCTGTGCTGGACCGAGAGTGGCCACGATCTTTGCATGCCTCATAACGTCCACCCTAGTCACTGCGGGTGCCCGGTTCCCCTTCGAGTGCGAGAATTCAGGCACCCGCAAGCTCCCGCTCACTCTGCGGTGCGTTCCGGCTCACACGCTCAGCGCGACATCACTGGCCTTCACCGGGCTCGGCAGGAGCGTGGAGCCGGTGAGATCGGCGTCGATCCGGGCAGCCGCGGCCCTGCCCTCGGCGATCGCCCAGACGATGAGCGACTGCCCGCGCCCGGCGTCGCCTGCGACGTAGACGCCGGGCAGGTCCGTGGAGTAGTCGCTGCGCCGTTCCAGGCGGCCCCGGCTGAAGCCGAGGCCCCAGTCCTCCAGCCCGGCGGCGTGCGGACCGGTGAAGCCGAGTGCGATGAGCACCAGGTCGGCCGGCATCTCCCGCTCGGTGCCCGGCAGCGGCACGCGCGTTCCGTCGACGAATCCGGTGTCCGCCACCTTCAGCGCCCGGACGCGGCCGGAGTCGTCCCCGACGAATTCCACCGTCGAGGCGAGGAATGCCCGCTCTCCGCCCTCCTCATGGCTGGTCGACACCTCGAAGATGCGCGGCACCGTCGGCCAGGGTCCGTCGGCGGGACGGTCGACCGGAGGCCGCTTCCCGATCGCAAGCGTCGTCACCGAGGCGGCATTCTGCCGCAGCGCCGTGCCGAGGCAGTCGGAGCCGGTGTCGCCGCCGCCGATGATGACGACGTGCCTGCCGGCGGCGTCGATGGGTTCGACATCATCGCCGGCCTGCTGCCGGTTCACGGCCACCAGGTAGTCCATCGCGAACTCCACACCCTCGAACTCTCGGCCGGGTATCGGCAGGTCCCGAGGCGCCTCGGCCCCGGTGCAGACGATCACGGCATCGAAGCGCTCCCGCAGCTCCGCCCAGCCGATGTCGACGCCCACCTCGACGCCGGTGCGGAACCGGGTGCCCTCGGTGCGCATCTGCGCCAGGCGGCGATCGATGTGGTGCTTCTCGAGCTTGAAGTCGGGGATGCCGTAGCGGAGCAGACCGCCGATCCTGTCCTCCCGCTCGTAGACCACTGTCGTGTGCCCGGCCCGGGTGAGCTGCTGGGCAGCGGCCAGGCCCGCGGGCCCGGACCCGACGACCGCCACCGTTCTGCCCGAGATCCGCTCCGGCACGAAGGGCTGCACCAGGCCCTCGTCGAAGGCCCGGTCGATGATCGTGACCTCGATGTTCTTGATGGTCACGGCCGGCTGGCTGATACCGAGCACGCAGGCGCTCTCGCAGGGCGCCGGGCACACCCGCCCGGTGAACTCGGGGAAGTTGTTGGTGCTGTGCAGCAGCTCGACGGCGCGCTCGAGCTCGTCGCGCCACATCGCGTCGTTCCACTCCGGGATGTAGTTGCCCAGCGGGCATCCCTGGTGGCAGAACGGGATGCCGCAGTCCATGCAGCGTCCCGCCTGCTTGATGAACGCGTCCTTGTCCATCCGGGTGCCGATCTCGCGGTAGTCGAGGAGACGGACGGGGACGGGGCGCTTGGGCGGCAGCTCCCGCTGCCGGACCTTGAGGAATCCGCGCGGATCAGCCATGGGTAGCCTCCAGAATCCTGGTCCAGGCCTCGTCGCCGTCCGGATCGATCCCGGAATCGCTGCACAGTGCCTGGATCTCGAGCACCGCGGCATAGTCCGCGGGCGTGAGCTTGGTGAATCGGGCGAGCACGTCGGTGCCGTGCCTGAGCCCGGTGATGAGTTCGGCCGCCAGCGGCGAGCCCGTGTGCTCGACATGGGCCGACAGCAGATCGTGGAGCTCGGCGAAGTCGGCGGGAGTCAGAGTGCCGAGCACGAAACGACCGGCTTGCAGCTCGGCCTGGTTCACGCGCGTCGCGTCGAAGTCGAGGAGATGGGCGGTGCCGCCCGACATGCCGGCGGCGAAGTTCCGGCCGACCGGTCCGAGGATCACCGCCACTCCCCCGGTCATGTACTCCAGTCCGTGGTCGCCGATCCCCTCGACGACCGCGCGTGCTCCGGAGTTGCGGACCAGGAACCGCTCGCCCACCTGGCCGGAGATGAAGAGCTCCCCGCCGGTGGCACCGTAACCGATCACATTGCCGGCGATGACGTTGTCCTCCGGGCGGCCCCCGACTCCGTCGGCGGTCCGGACCGAGATGCGCCCCCCGGACAGCCCCTTGCCCACGTAGTCGTTGGCGTCACCGCGCAGGTGGATGCTGACGCCGGCGGGCAGGAACGCTCCGAGCGACTGTCCGGCGGTGCCGGTGAGCTGCACCCGGATGGTGTCGACGGGCAGCTCCTCGGCGCCGAAGGTCTTGGTCACAGTGTGGCCGAGCAGCGTGCCGACGCTGCGATCGACGTTCGTGACGGCCGCTTCGACGGTGACCGGAGTGCGCTCCTCGAGCGCGGATCGCGCCCTGGTGATGAGTCGCTGGTCGAAGTGCTGCTCGATCCCGTGCTGCTGGTGGGTGGTTCGCTTCCGGACCTGGGCGGTGGAACCGTCGGCGAGCCGGGGAACGGCCAGGATCGGGCTGACGTCCAGGCCCTGCGCCTTCCAGTGGCCCACGGCCTTGCGGGTGTCGATGCGCTCGACCTGCCCGATCGCCTCGTCCAGGCTGCGGAAGCCGAGCTCGGCCAGGTGCTCCCGCACCTCCTGGGCGATGAATTCGAAGAAGTTGACGACGAACTCCGGCTTCCCGGTGAACCGCCGGCGCAGCTCCGGGTTCTGCGTCGCGACGCCGACCGGGCATGTGTCCTTGTGGCACACCCGCATCATCACGCAGCCGGAGACCACCAGCGGGGCGGTGGCGAAGCCGAACTCCTCGGCGCCCAGGAGCGCGGCGATCACGACATCGCGGCCGGTCTTGAGCTGCCCGTCGACCTGCACGCTGATCCGCTCGCGCAGATTGTTGAGCAGCAGGGTCTGCTGGGTCTCGGCCAGTCCCAGCTCCCACGGTGCGCCTGCGTGCTTGAGCGAGTTGAGCGGGCTGGCGCCCGTTCCGCCGTCGTGTCCGGACACCAGCACCACGTCGGCGCTGGCCTTCGCCGCCCCCGAGGCGACCGTCCCGATGCCCATCCCGGCCACGAGCTTGACGTGAACGCGGGCGTCCGGGTTCGCGCGCTTGAGATCGTGGATCAGCTGGGCGAGGTCCTCGATCGAGTAGATGTCGTGGTGCGGCGGCGGGGAGATCAGACCGACGCCGGGCGTCGAGTGCCGGGTCCTGGCCACCCACGGGTAGACCTTCGAGGGCGGCAGCTGACCGCCCTCGCCGGGCTTGGCTCCCTGGGCCATCTTGATCTGGATGTCATCAGCCTGCGTGAGGTACAGGCTGGTGACGCCGAAGCGGCCGCTGGCGACCTGCTTGATCGCCGACCTGCGCTCGGGGTCGAGCAGCCGGTCGACGTCCTCACCGCCCTCGCCGGTGTTGGATTTCGCGCCCAGCCGGTTCATCGCGATCGCCAGCGTCTCGTGCGCCTCCTGCGACAGCGAGCCGTAGCTCATCGCGCCCGTGGAGAAGCGCTTGACGATCGCACTGACCGGCTCGACCTCGGCCAGCGGCACCGGACCGCTCGGCAGCGGCGTGAGGTCGAACAGCCCGCGCAGCGTCATGAGCTGCTCGGCCTGATCGTCGACGAGCTTCGTGTACTGCCGGAAGATGTCGAAGCGGCGCGTCCGGGTCGAGTGCTGGAGCTTGAACACGGTCTCCGGATTGAACAAGTGCGGCGGTCCTTCGCGCCGCCACTGGTACTCGCCGCCGATCTCGAGTCGGCGGTGCGGCAGCGGCGGATGGTCGGTCGGATAGGCGTTGGCGTGGCGGACGGCCACCTCGGCGGCCACGCCCTCGATGCCGATCCCCTGCAGCCGGGATGCGGTGCCGGTGAAGTACCGGTCGACGAACCCGCGCTCCAGGCCGAGCGCCTCGAAGGTCTGCGCACCGTGATAGGACTGCACGGTCGAGATCCCCATCTTCGACATGATCTTGAGCAGGCCCTTGTTCAGCGCGAGCAGCAGGTTCTGCACCGCCTGCTCCTCGCTGGCGCCGGGAATCCGGCCCTCCCGGACCATGAGCTCGGCGGTCTCCATCGCGAGATAGGGGTTGACCGCCGAGGCGCCGTAGGCCACCAGCGTCGCGACGTGATGCACCTCGCGGACGTCGCCGGCCTCGACCAGGATCGACACCCGGGTGCGGGTCTTCTCCCGGATCAGGTGGTGGTGCACTGCCGAGGTCAGCAGCAGGGAGGGGATCGGCGCGAGCTCTGCGGTCGAATCGCGGTCGGAGATCACCAGCAGACCGGCTCCGGCGGCGATCGCCTCGTCGGCCTCGGTGCACAGCTGCTCGATCCGGCGGGCCATGCTCACCCCTCCGCCTTCGAGGCGGTAGAGGCCCCGCAGCACATGCGCGGGCCTGCGTCCGGGGGTTCCCAGCCGTCGCCCGGACAGGTTGACGAGCTTGGCCAGGTCGTCATTGTCGATCACCGGGTGCGGCAGCATGATCTGGCGCGCGTGCTCGGGCCCGGCGGCGAGCAGATTGGCCTCGCTGCCGATCCCCGTGCTCAGGCTCGTCACGAGCTGCTCCCGGATCGCGTCCAACGGCGGATTGGTGACCTGGGCGAAGCTCTGTGCGAAGTAGTCGAAGAGCATGCGCGACTGCTGCGAGTAGGCGGCGATCGCGGTGTCGGAGCCCATCGCGCCGATCGGCTCCTGGCCGGTCTGCGCCATCGGTCCGATGATGAACAGCAGGTCCTCGTCGTTGTAGCCGAAGGTCCGCTGGCGCCGGTCGACGGACGACTGCGGGTGCACCACGTGCTCGCGCTCGGGCAGGTCCTCGAAGCGGACCGTCTCCTCCTGCAGCCACTCGAGGTACGGCTGGGCGGTCGCCAGCTCCGCCTTGACCTCGGAGTCGGGCACGATGCGCCCGCCCGCGGTGTCCACGAGGAGCATCCGCCCGGGCTTGAGCCGGCCCCGGCGGATGATCCGCTCTGCCGGCAGGTCGATCACGCCGACCTCACTGGCGAGGACGACCGTGTCGTCGGTCATGACGTAGCGCGCCGGCCGCAGCCCGTTGCGGTCGAGCACCGCACCGGCCAGCGTGCCGTCGGTGAAGGAGACGCAGGCCGGCCCGTCCCACGGTTCCATGAGCAGCGAGTGGTACTCGTAGAAGGCTCGCAGCTGAGGATCCATCTGCGTGTCGTTCTGCCACGCCTCCGGGATCATCATCATCACCGCGTGGGGCAGGGTCCGCCCGCTCATCACGAGCAGCTCGAGCACTTCGTCGAAGGACGCCGAATCCGAGGCGCCCGGCGTGTTGATCGGGAACAGACGGCTGAGATCACGGGTCGATCCGTCGGCCCACGGCGAGGCGAGCTCTCCGGCCGCCAGCCGGCTCTCGCGCGCCCGCATCCAGTTGCGATTGCCGCGCACGGTGTTGATCTCCCCGTTGTGGGCGATCAGCCTGAACGGCTGTGCCAGCGGCCAGGACGGGAACGTGTTCGTCGAGAAGCGGGAGTGGACCAGCGCGATCCGCGAGGCGAAGCGCTCGTCCTGCAGATCGGGATAGAAGGGCTCCAGCTGCGCCGTGGTCAGCATTCCCTTGTAGACGAGCGTCCGGGACGACAGCGACGGGAAGTAGACGCCCGCGTGCTCACTGCGCTTGCGGGTCGCGAAGGCGCGGCGCTCGAGCTCGACCTGCAGCGGTCGGCCGGTCTCGTCGGCCTCCACCGGGATCTGCGAGTCAAGGGCCAGGAACACCTGGCAGAACTGCGGCATCACCGCCCGCGCGGAGCTGCCGACCACATCGGGCACCACCGGGACGCCCCGCCAACCGAGGACGCGCAGCCCCTCCTCGGCGGCGAGCTCGCCGACGATCCGCTGCCCGGCGGCCGGATCAGCCGGGTCGAGGAAAGCGGTGCCGACGGCATAGGCACCGGGCTCCGGCAGGGTGAAGTCCACAACCTCGCGGAAGAAGCGGTCGGGCACCTGAACTGTGATCCCGGCGCCGTCCCCGGTTCCCTCGTCACCGCCGACCGCGCCCCGGTGCTCCATGTTCCGCAGCGCGGTGAGCGCCTGGACCACGATGTCGTGATCGGCCTCGCCCCGGTACCGGACGATCATCGCCAGACCGCATGCATCATGTTCCGATCCGGGGTCGTACAGGGCGTACTCGGCCGGACGCGCGCTGAAAGGCACGTGGTTCATGGACATGCGGGATGGGCTCATGGCACCGTCCTTCGCGTCGAATCGGACAACATTCCTGCGTGCAGACGGCGCTGTCAGCACTGTGAGGGGAAGACGCGGCAGCACCGCGTACACCACACCCCGTGATCCGAGTCACGGATCGCGGGTTTGCAGTGTACACGATGAGGAGTGCGCGAAGGAATCGACAGCAGCGGGGATGCTGCGCGGAGTGCGCATCATCCCCGCGGTCGGGCGGATACCGGGTCGAACTGGTCGGACTGGCTCGGGCTCAGTCCTGGGCGTGCCGCCTCGGACTCAGTCCTGGGCGCGGTGCCTCGGACTCAGTCCCGGGCGCGCCGCCGCTCGGCCCGCGCACGCGGACCGACCTGCGGAACGATCGAGATCGCCGAGGTGACCGCGCCGAAGAAGCCGAAGCTGCGCTTGGTCATGGAGCTGCTCGGCCCCTGGTCATCGCCGCTGTCCTGCCCGTCGCCATTCAGCGCGTCGGAGTCGGGTTCCGCACCTCGCTTCCTCGGAGCTGCGGAGCGGTCTGCGGAGGACCCGGTTGCGGCTGACGAGGCTTCGCCGCCTAACTTGCCGGCGCCGGGATGACCTGCCCCTGAATCACCGGAGCCGGAGTCTTCCGCGGAGCCGGGACCGGAGCCTTCACCGCTGCCGGAAGCCTCGCTCTCGAAGCGCCGATGGCGTTCGGTGTAGATCTCCGGCTCGGGCGTCTTGTGCCGGGATCGGGACACGATGAACAGGACTGCGCCGAGCAGGAAGATCAGGATCGACACCCAGACGTTGAGGCGGACCCCGAAGATGAGCTCGGCGGTGTCGATGCGCAGCGCTTCGATCCACACCCGACCGGCGGTGTAATAGCAGATATAGAGGAAGAACACCTGGCCGTATCCCAGCCGGAACGCCCGGCCCGCCCAGATCAGGAGTGCGAAGCCGATGAAGTTCCAGATCGACTCGTAGAGGAATGTGGGGTGGAACAGGGTGTCGGCAGGCAGCGCGGGATCGGGCCAGTTGGGGTTGGGCGCCCCGCCGATGGTCTTGTCGATCTGCAGTCCCCACGGCAGAGTCGTGGGAGAGCCGAACAGCTCCTGATTGAACCAGTTGCCCCACCGGCCCACCGCCTGCGCGAGGATGAGCCCTGGCGCGGCGGCGTCGAGGAACGCGGTGAAGCGGATCCCGTAATAGCGGCAGACCAGGAAGACGGTGAGCACGCCCAGGGCGACGGCGCCCCAGATCCCCAGCCCGCCGTTCCAGATGTAGAGGGCGGCGACCGGGTTCCCGCCGGGCCCGAAGTACGGATCAGGGGTGGAGAAGATGTGGTAGAGCCGCCCGCCGATGATGCCGGCGGGAATCGCCCAGATCGCGATGTTCCACAGGTCGTCCTCCGACCCGCCCCGTGCCGCCCAGCGCCGGTTGGTCACCCACAGCGCCAGCACGATGCCCAGCAGGATGCACAGGGCGTAGGCGTGGATCGTCACCGGGCCGAGGTCGAATCCCCGCCAGCCGGGCGACGGGATCGCTGCGAGGATGTCAGCCACGATCGCGGACACCCGCCGAGAACTCCGCTACCCGTGCCTCGAGCGCGCTGGGACCTCCGCTGTCGAGCGCGTTGACCAGCGCTGAGCCGACGATCACGCCGTCCGCGTAGGCGCCGACCTCGGAGGCCTGCTCACGGGTGGACACACCCAGCCCGACGCACACGTGCTCCGCTCCGGCCGCGCGGGTGTCGGCGACGAGCTGCTCGGCAGCGTCCCCGACCTGCGTCCGGGTGCCGGTCACGCCCATCGTGGATGCCGCGTAGACGAAGCCGCGCGTGCTCGCCGCGACGTAGGCCAGGCGCTCCGGTGTGGACGACGGGGCGACCAGGAAGATCCGATCGAGTCCGTGGGCGTCGGAGGCCGCGATCCACTCGGCGGCCTCGTCGGGGATCAGATCCGGCGTGACGACGCCGACTCCGCCGACGCCGGCCAGGTCGCGGGCGAAGGCGTCCACCCCATACTGCTCGACGATATTCCAGTAGCTCATCACCACCGGCGTCGCTCCCGCCTCTGCCACCGCCTCGACGGCGGTGAAGATGTCGCGGGTGCGCACGCCACCGGCCAGGGCCTGGACGCCCGCGGCTTGGATCGTCGGACCGTCCATGGTGGGGTCCGAGTACGGCATGCCCACCTCGACGATGTCGGCGCCGCCGGCCACGAGCGCACGCATGGCGTCCACGGACCGGGCCACGTCGGGGAATCCCACGGGCAGATAGCCGATGAAGGCGGAGCGGTTCTCCGCCGCGCAGGAGGACAGGACAGTCGCAGTGCTCATCAGGCCTCCTGGGCGTTCGCGTCGAGGTAGCCGAAATAGGTGCCGGCGGTGGTCACGTCCTTGTCCCCGCGTCCGGACAGGGACACAAGGATGACTGCCTCCGGGCCGAGCTCGCGGCCGAGCTGCAGGGCGCCGGCCAGGGCGTGCGAGCTCTCGATCGCGGGGATGATGCCCTCAGTGCGGCACAGGATCCGGAAGGCTTCCATCGCCTCCGCGTCGGTGACCGCGCGGTACTCGGCGCGCCCGGTGTCGTGCAGCCAGGCGTGCTCGGGACCGACGCCCGGGTAGTCGAGCCCGGCGGAGATCGAGTGGCTCGCCACCGTCTGGCCGTCCTCGTCCTGCAGCATGAGCGAGCGTGCGCCGTGCAGGACTCCGAGCGTGCCCTTGGTCAGGGACGCGGCATGGAGGTTCGAATCAGCGCCGACTCCCCCGGCCTCGCAGCCGACGAGGCGGACCTCGGAGTCCGGGATGAAGGCGTGGAACATGCCGATCGCGTTCGAACCGCCCCCGACGCAGGCGGTGACGACGTCGGGCAGGCGTCCGATCCGCTGCTGGATCTGCTCGCGCGACTCGAGGCCGATAATGCGCTGGAGCTCGCGCACGAGCATCGGGAAGGGGTGCGGCCCGGCGACCGTGCCGAACATGTAGTGGGTCGAGTCGACCGAGGCGACCCAGTCGCGGAAGGCCTCGTTGATCGCGTCCTTGAGGGTACGGGTACCGGCGTCGACGGCGACCACCTCGGCCCCGAGCAGCCGCATCCGGGCGACGTTGAGTGACTGGCGCTCGGTGTCCTCGGCACCCATGTACACGGTGCACTCGAGGCCCATGAGGGCGGCGGCCGTGGCGGTGGCCACCCCGTGCTGTCCGGCGCCGGTCTCTGCGATCACCCGGGTCTTGCCCATGCGCTTGGTCAGCAGGGCCTGGCCGAGGACGTTGTTGATCTTGTGGCTGCCGGTGTGGTTGAGATCCTCGCGCTTGAGGAACACCCGGGCGCCCCCGGCATGCTCGGCGAATCGCGGAGCCTCCGTCAGCAGGCTCGGCCGCCCGGTGTACTCCCGGTGCAGGCGCTGGAGATCCGCGGTGAACTCGGGATCGACCACCGCCTTGCCGAAGGCCTCCTCGATCTCGTCGAGTGCGGCGACCAGCGCTTCCGGGATGAACCGGCCCCCGAAGCGACCGAAATAAGGCCCCTGCGGCAGCTCGGCGGCAGGGGACGAGAAAAGCTCACTGTCCATGGAGTTCCTTCGAGAGTAATGCGGGAATCACGGCTTGGCCGCGCGGCCGGCGGCGACGAATTCGCCCACGGCCTCCTGCGGCCTGCCGCCGGTGACCAGCGCTTCGCCCACGAGCGCCAGATCGGCGCCCTGCCGGGCGTAGTCGGCGACATCCTGGGCGTTGCGGACGCCGGACTCCCCGACCAGCACGGCGTCGTCGGGGCACAGCTCCGACAGCGGGCCGAAGCGGGCGAGGTCGACCGAGAGATCCTTGAGGTTGCGGGTGTTGACGCCGATCAGCTGGGCGCTGATGGCAGCGGCGGCGGCGATCTCCTCCGCAGTGTGCGCCTCGACCAGAGCGGTCATGCCCAGTTCGGTGACCAGTCCGTGGAATTCCGCGAGCTGCCCGGCACTCAGCGACGCCACGATCAGCAGCACGATGTCCGCGCCATGCGCTCGTGCCTCGTGGATCTGGTACTCGGTGACCACGAAGTCCTTGCGCAGGACCGGAATGCTCACAGCCGCGCGGACCGCATCGAGATCTGCGAGGCTGCCGTTGAACCGGCGTCCCTCGGTCAGCACGCTGATCGCCGCGGCACCGCCTGCCTGATAGGCGGCGGCGAGTTCGGCGGGGTCGGGAATGTCCGACAGCGCCCCCTTGGACGGGGACGAGCGCTTGACCTCCGCGATGAGACCGAAGTCGCCGGCGGGGCGGGGCAGCAGCGGAATCGCCGGGGCGGCGTCCGCCGCCCGAGAGCGCATCTCCGCCAGCGGGGTCGACGACTGCCGCGGGGCGAGGTCCTCCAGCACTCCGGCGACGATCTCGTCGAGCACGCTCACTTGCTGCGACCCGAGTCCTTGGGCTTGCCCTTGCCCATCGCACGCAGCACGAGGCCGACGCCCGGCCCGACAATGAGTGCGATCACGATGCCGACCCAGAAGATCATCCAGCTGCCGAAGATGTTGCCGACCGTGGCGACCACGGCGCCGAGCAGCATGATGAACACGGTCATCCAGGCGGCGAGCGTGTTGCCGTGGCCGGGATCCTGCACCGTCTCGTAGTCGATGGCCGACTTGTCGAGGTCGATGGCTCCGTTGCGGGCGACAATCTTGGACATGCTGCTCCTCACTGCGGTCTGTTGTGCTGTCATTGTCTCATGTCCTGCGGGTGCCGGTTCAACCGACTCACCTCGCAGGACCGGATCAGCCGAGGTGACGACCCCTCAGCCGATGTCCTCGCCGCGGGACAGTCGGTCCCACGCCTGCGTCGGGTCGAGGGCGTCGTCGGATTCGCCCTCGTCGGCGGCATCCCTGTCGAAGCGGGACGATGTCGTCCAGGTGCCGGAGGCCACCGCCGTCCACGCGGCCAGCGCGGCCGTGAGCAGGCCGGCGAGCAGGCCGATGAGGGGCCAGTGGCTGCTCTCGCGGTCGGACAGCAGGACCACGATGCCGTTGGCCGCATAGCCGAGCGCCGCCAGCGCCGCGACGACGCTGACGACCCAGCGCCCGCCCCGGCCCAGCAGCGCCAGCAGCAGTGCACACACCGCCACCACCGCAGCACAGGCGACGAGCAGCGGCGAGCCGGCGGGCGCCTCGGCCGCAGTCTCCGCGACACCGGGCACGGTCGCGGTCGGATCCCCGGCGGCGCTCGCCCACGGCTGATTGCCGATGATCCACAGCACCCCCGCCGCCAGCAGCAGCGAGAAGATGAAGCGCGCCTTCGTCATTTTCGGGCCTCCATGAGCTCGGCCTCCGTCGTCACGACTCGCACCCCGTGATCATTGCCGCATCCGCGGTCATCGCTCGACCGCGGGCACCTGCAGGGTATGGGCGGCTGCCGCCGCGCGCAGCACTGCAGCCGCCTTGTTCTGGGTCTCGATGTATTCGGTCTCCGGGACCGAGTCGGCGACGATGCCGGCGCCGGCGGACACGCTGATGGTGCCCGGGCGCATGATGCCGGTGCGGATCGCGATCGCCATGTCGAGGTCTCCGGTGAAGGACAGGTAGCCGACCACTCCACCGTAGACCCCGCGGGCGACCGGCTCCAGCCTGTCGATGATCTGCAGCGCGCGCGGCTTGGGAGCCCCGGACAGGGTCCCGGCGGGGAAGGTCGCCCGCAGCACGTCGATCCCGTCGAATGCCGGGTCGAGATCGCCGGTCACCGTGGACACGATGTGCATGATGTGGCTGTAGCGCTCGATCTCCATGAATTCGACGACGTCGACGCTGCCCGGCCGGCAGATCTTGGCCAGATCGTTGCGCGCGAGGTCGACGAGCATCAGGTGCTCGGACCGCTCCTTCTGGTCGGCCAGCAGCTCCCGGCCGAGCTCCTGGTCCTCCTCCGGGGTGGCGCCGCGCGGACGCGAGCCGGCGATCGGATGGGTGACGACCTCCCCCTGCTTGACGGTGACCAGCGCCTCGGGCGAGGAGCCGACGACGGCCATCGGACGACCGTCGAAGGTCGGGATGTCGAGCAGGTACATGTACGGGCTGGGGTTGGTGGTCCGCAGCATCCGATAGACATCCAGGGGGCTGGCATCGCACGGCGAGTCGAAGCGCTGCCCGAGCACCACCTGGAAGATCTCCCCCTCGACGATCAGCTCCTTGGCAGTCCGCACCGCTTCGAGGTACTCCTCGCGCGGGGTGCGCGCTTTGATCACCGGCTCCGCATGCGACCGCACCGCGACGGTCGACTCCGCGGGAGCGCGCAGATCGGCGATCATCCGATCGAGCCGCGCGAGGCCGTCGTCATAGGCCCCGTCGATGCCGGATTCCAGCCCGTTGACGTTGACGACATTGGCGACCAGGGTCAGCTGCGAGGTGTAGTGGTCGTAGATCGCCACGTCACCGGGGATCGACAGGCTGAGCTCCGGGACGGCGTCCTCCGGCAGGGGCCCGTGCCCGAGGCGCTCGAAGCGCCGCACGACATCCCAGCCCAGGTATCCCACCAGCGACGAGATCATGGGCGGCAGCCCGGGGTGCGGCGCGTCGATCGCCAGCAGGTCGAGGGTCGCCTGGACGGCTGCGAGCGGGTCCCCCGAGGTGGGAAGCCCGGCCGGCGGGGTGCCGAGCCAGGCGACCTCGCCGTCACGTTCCGTGAGGGTGGCCACCGGACTGCGACCGATGAAGGAGTAGCGCGACCATGCGCCTCCGGACGCCGACTCCAGCAGGAACCCCCCGGGGGTGCCCGCGGCCAGGCGGCGGTAGATGCTCAGCGGCGTCTCCGAGTCGGCGAGCACGGTGGTGAAGACCGGCACCAGGCGGCGGCCGGAGCCGAGCGCCCGGAACTCCTCACGGCTGGGGGTGACGGGCATGGATCTCCCTCCCGGTGAAGCAGGTCTCCGTGTTCGTGTGGCAGGCGGGTCCGGTCTGGTCGACCTCGAGCAGCACGGTGTCCCCGTCGCAGTCGAGGGAGACCCGCCGGACGTGCTGGACGTGGCCGGAGGTCTCGCCCTTGACCCAGTACTCGTTGCGCGAGCGGGACCAGTACGTGGCACGACCGGTGTCGAGGGTGCGCCCGAGCGCCTCGGCATTCATCCAGGCGAGCATGAGCACCTCACGGGTGGTGTGCTCCTGGACGACGACCGGCAGCAGGCCGTCGGCATTGGTCCGGAGCCGGTCCGCGACTGCGGGGTCGAGCATCAGCGGACCTCGATCCCCTCGGCACGCAGCGCGTCCTTGACAGCCCCGACGGTGAGCTCGCCGAAGTGGAACACGCTGGCCGCGAGCACGGCGTCGGCACCGGCGCGCACGGCGGGCGCGAAGTGCTCGACCCGGCCGGCACCGCCGGAGGCGATGAGCGGCACCGACACCGCCTTCCGGGCGGCGGCGATGAGCTCGAGGTCGAAGCCCTCCTTCGTGCCGTCGGCGTCCATGCTGTTGAGCAGGATCTCCCCGGCGCCGAGCTCGGCCGCGCGGATGATCCACTCGATCGCATCGATCCCGGTGCCCTCACGGCCGCCGTGGGTGGTGACCTCGAAGCCCGAGGCGGTGGGCGGCCGGCCGGCAGGAACGCGCCGGGCATCGAGGGAGAGCACGAGGACCTGATTGCCGAAGGTGCGGGCGATCTCCGCGATCAGCTCCGGTCGGGCGACCGCGGCGGTGTTGATGCTGACCTTGTCCGCGCCGGCGCGCAGCAGCCGGTCGACGTCGGCCACGGTGCGGATTCCCCCACCGACCGTGAGCGGGATGAACACCTGCTCGGCGCAGGTGCGGACCACCTCGTAGGTGGTCTCCCGGTCGCCGCTGGAGGCGGTGACATCGAGGAAGGTCAGCTCGTCGGCGCCCTCGGCGTCGTAGCGGTGGGCCAGCTCCACCGGATCGCCGGCGTCGCGCAGGCCTTCGAACTTCACGCCCTTGACGACGCGGCCCGCGTCGACATCCAGGCACGGGATGACGCGTACGGCTACTGCCATGTTCTCCTCACAGTCCCGACTCCTGCGGCTCCGCGTGCGGTCACGGCCTCCCGGCCGGGCCGCGTACGGACCTCAGAGTCCGAGGTTCCGGTAGCGCTCGATCCGCTGGTGCCTGCGCCTGTCGGCGGGCTTGCGCATGAGCGTGATGATTTCGTATTCGAGAGTAGCGGACACCCGGGCGACGAATGCCTCCGGCTCCAGCGCGGCGTCGGGCTGCTCGTCGATGATCCGGTCGACGATCCCGTTCGCTGCGAGCTTCTCCGCCTGCACCTCCTGGGCCTGCGCCATCTCCGGGGCGTGGTCGACGTCGCGGTGCACGATCGCCGAGGCGCCCTCCGGCGGCAGCGGCGACAGCCACCCGTTGGCCGCACTCAGCACGCGGTCGGCCGGGATCAGCGCCAGCGCCCCGCCGCCCGAGCCCTCCCCCAGGATCAGTGAAACGGTCGGGGCCTTGAGGGTGATGAGGTCGGCGAGGCTGCGCGCGATCTCCCCGGCCAGGCCACCCTCCTCCGCGGACTTCGACAGTGCCGCGCCGGGGGTGTCAATGACGGTGACCAGCGGGATCCGCAGCTCGTCGGCCAGAGCCATGCCGCGGCGGGCCTCCCGCAGCGCGGCCGGGCCCAGCTCGTGGGTGCGCTGGCGGTAGCGGTCCTGGCCGAGGACGATGCACGGCGCGGTGCCGAAGCGGGCGATCGCCAGCAGCAGTCCGGGGTCCTTCTCCCCCTGCCCGGTGCCGTTGAGCGGCAGCACGTGGGTCGCGCCGTGGCGCAGCAGCTCACGCACACCGGGGCGAGCAGGGTTGCGCGAGGCCTCGATGATGTCCCAGGCCCGCGTGCCGGTGGGCAGCGGGTCCGGTTCGGTGGCCGGATTCGCGACCGGCGCGGGCACCTCACGGGCGCCCATGAGCACGTCGAGCACCTTGCACACCGTCTCCGCGATCCGCTCCGGGCCGATCACGGCGTCGATGATGCCGAGGCGGTGGAGGTTCTCCCCCGTCTGCACCCCGGACGGGAACTCGGTGCCGTAGAGCTGCTCGTACACCCGGGGCCCGAGGAAGCCGATGAGCGCGCCCGGTTCGGCCACGGTGAAGTGGCCGAGCGAGCCCCAGGAGGCGAAGACGCCGCCGGTGGTGGGGTGGCGCAGGTAGACGAGGAACGGCAGCCCGGCCCTGCGGTGGGCCATCACCGCGGCGGTGATCTTGACCATCGAGAGGAACGCGACGGTCCCCTCCTGCATCCGGGTGCCGCCGGAAGCCGGTCCGGCCAGCAGCGGCAGGCCTTCCGCGGTCGCACGCTCGATCGCGTTGACCAGCCGCTCGGCGGCGGCGACGCCGATGGAGCCGGCGAGGAAGCGGAACTCGCAGGCGACGATGGCGACCCGGCGGCCACGCACCAGGCCCTCGCCGGTGATCACCGCCTCGTCGACGCCGGACTTCTCCCGGGCTGCGGCGAGCTCGGCGGCATAGTCCTCGGAGATGCCGCCGGCAGGGGTCACGGGAGCGGTGTCCCAGGAGACGAATGTGCTGTCATCGATGACGAGGTCGATGAGGCCGCGCGAGTCGAGCCGAGAAGCCATGGCTCAGTCCTCGAGCCAGGCGCGGATGGTCGCCTCGTGCTCGCCGAGCAGCGGCGGGGCGGTGTGCTCGGTGACAGTCGTCTCCGTCTCCCCGTCCGCGTCGACGTCGAAGAAGCGCAGCGGCGGGCCGGGCAGCTCCATCCGGCCGACCACCGGGTGATCGACTGCGACCTTGAGGCCCTGCGACAGCGCCTGCTCCCACTCGTAGACCTCCTGCAGGGTGCGCACGATGCCCGACGGGATGCCGGCACTCGACAGCTTCTCGAGCAGCTCGTCGGGCTCATAGGCGGCGAAGGCGTCCTCGACAGCGGCGGTCACCGCCGGCCGGTTGTCGACGCGCTCGGCGTTGGTCGCCATGCCGGGTGCGGCCGGGTCCAGGCCGAAGGCCGCACAGAACTTCTGCCACAGGTTCTCGTTGCCCACCGAGATCTGCACCGCGCCGTTCCTGCAGTGGAAGAGGCCGTACGGGGACAGGGACGGGTGGTGGTTGCCGCCCGGCACCGGATCCTGGCCGGCGACAGTCGTGCGCGTGCCCTGGAAGGCGTGGACCCCGACGACGCCAGCGATGAGCGAGGTCCGCACGACCTTGCCCCGGCCGGTGCGCTCGCGCTCCAGCAGGGCGGCGAGCACTCCGTAGGAGCCGTACATCCCGGCGAGCAGGTCCGCGATCGGCACGCCCACCTTCTGCAGGTCGTCCGGGCCGGAGCCGGTCAGCGACATCAGGCCCGCCTCGCCCTGGGCGATCTGGTCGTAGCCGGCGCGCGAGGCCTCGGGCCCGTCGTGGCCGAAGCCGGTGATCGACAGGATCACCAGCCGCGGGTTGAGCTCCAGGCAGGTGGACGTGGAGAAGCCGAGGCGGTCGAGGACGCCGCCGCGGAAGTTCTCCACCAGCACGTCGGCGCGCGTGATCAGCGCCTCGAGCGTGGCCCTGCCGTCATCGCTCTTGAGGTCGAGGCCGATGGACTCCTTGTTGCGGTTGCAGGAGAAGAAGTAGGTGGCCTGCGGATTGTCCTCGGGGCCGACGAACGGCGGTCCCCACGAGCGGGAGTCGTCACCGGAGACCGGGTTCTCGACCTTGATCACCCGAGCCCCGAGATCGCCGAGCATCTGCCCGGCATGGGGTCCGGCCAGCGCCCGGGACAGGTCGACGACGGTGTAACCCGCCAGCGGCCCTGCTGCGCGGGGATTCTCCGTGGGACGGCTCATTGGCTGCTCCTCTCCACGTCGGCGCGCGTGTGCTCAGCGGTCGTCGACGTCTGGTGTTCCGTGGATGTCCACGAGTCTACGCAATCGCTCACAGGCGGCGAATCCGCGCTTGCCGTCGGCGGACTGGATCGCCATCACGGCGTAGGTCTCCCCGTCCGAGAGGTCCAGCAGCGGCCAGGCCTGGTCACCGCGCGGGGAGAAGGTCACACCGACGATCTCGGCCCACTCGAACTTCCGAGTGTGCACCACGTTGCGCACCGTCAGTCCGTCGGGTGCGGCGAAGGCGGCGACCGCGCCGAGGCGCCAGAACCCCAGCGCCAGCAGCACGCCGATGAGGTTCATCCAGATCGCGTCGAGGGGGTGCCACGCCCGCCAGTCGCCTGCCGTGAGCGCATAGGACAGCACGGCGAACCCGACCAGCACCGCGACCGCCGACACCTGGGTGAGCGGGCGCAGCACGTACGGCCGGAAGGTCTCACATTCGGCAGGCGCCAATGGGAGTCACCAGAATCGCGCGAGCACCGACGTCGTAGAGCCGGTCCATGATGCGGTGGGAGTCCTGCGCGGCGACCATCGCCCGCACCGCGAACCATTCGGGATCCCGCAGCGTCGACACCGTGGGGCTGGCGAAGCCGGGGGTCAGCTCGACGGCGGCGTCGAGATCGTCGGAGTGGATGTCGTAGTCGATCAGGACGTAGTCGCGGGCGACCATCACCGACTGCACGCGGCGCAGGAACACGTCGGCGCCGGGCACGGCCGCCTCGTCCCGGGCGATCAGCACGCCCTCGGAGTGGATGATCGGCTCGCCGAAGGTCTCCAGGCCGGCCATCCGCAGGGTCGTGCCGGTCTCCACGACATCGGCGATCGCGTCGGCCACCCCGAGTTCGATCGAGACCTCCACGGCGCCGTCGAGCTTGACGGTCGTCGCCTCGATGCCCCGTTTGCGCAGGTCCGCGTCGACGAGCACCGGGTAGCTGGTCGCGATCGTCTTGCCGGCGAGCTCCGCGGGATCGGAGAACGCGCCGATCACTCCGGCGTAGTGGAAGCGCGAGCGGCCGAAGCCCAGCGGCAGGATCTCGGTGGCCGGCGCCTCGGATTCGAGCAGCAGATCCCGGCCGGTGATTCCGATGTCGAGGATGCCGCGGCCGATGTAGACGGCGATGTCGCGGGGCCGGAGGTAGAAGAACTCGATCTCGTTCTCCGGGTCGCGGTGCACGAGTGTCTTCGTGCTCGACCGCAGCGAGTAGCCGGCCTCGCGCAGCATGGTGGTGGCCGATTCCGACAGTGCGCCCTTGTTGGGCACGGCGACACGGAGCATGATGTCCTTTCGAGTGTTCCGGGCTCCCGAAGGTCTTCGGATCCGGGTGGCGGGCTAGAGCTTGCGGTAGACGTCCTCGAGGGTCAGTCCTCGGGCGATCATCATGACCTGCAGGTGGTAGAGCGCCTGCGAGATCTCCTCGGCCAGCTCCTCGTCGGACTGGTATTCGGCTGCCATCCAGACCTCGGCCGCTTCCTCGACGACCTTCTTCCCGATCGCGTGGACTCCCGCGTCCAGCTGAGCCACGGTCCCCGATCCCTCCGGGCGGGAGCGGGCTTTCTCGGTCAGTTCTGCGAACAGCTCATCGAAGGTCTTCACGGTCTCCAAGGTTAGTACACACCCCGCTCAGGCGGTGCGTCCGGTCATCGTCCGACTCAGTGGGTGTGGGCCGTGGCCAGTGCGCGCAGCTCGTCGATCGCAGCACCCGGGCTCTCCGCGCCGTAGACGGCCGAGCCGGCGACGAGCACGTTCGCGCCCGCCTCGACGACGCGTTCGACGGTCTTGGCCGACACTCCCCCGTCGACCTGCAGCTGGATGTCCAGCCCCGAGGCGCTGATCGCCTTCCGGGTGCGGGTGATCTTGGGCAGGCACACGTCGAGGAAGGACTGGCCGCCGAATCCCGGCTCCACCGTCATGATGAGGATCTGGTCGAACTCACCGAGCAGGTCGATGTAGGGCTCGATCGGGGTGGCCGGGCGCAGCGCGAGGCTGGCCCTGGCGCCGAGCCGGCGGATCTCGCGGGCCAGCCGCACGGGCGCGGCCGAGGCCTCGACGTGGAAGGACACCGAGGCGCAGCCGAGCTCCGCGTAGACGGGAGCGTGGCGGTCCGCGTCGGCGATCATCAGGTGGGCGTCCAGCGGGATCGGGGACACGTCCCGGATCCGCTCGACGACCGGGGGCCCGAAGGTGAGGTTCGGGACGAAATGGTTGTCCATCACGTCGACGTGGGCCATGTCGGCATTCGCGATGGCGGCGAGCTCGCCGCGCAGGTCCGCGAAATCGCAGGACAGGATGCTCGGATTGATGTGGATGCTCACGAAGCTGATCCTACGTCTTCCCCTGCTCCTGCGTCCTGGCCCGGTCCTGCGGCCTCACCTGTGTCCGTGCCCTCGCCCGCTCCTGCGTGCTGGCTCGCTCCGGCGTGCTGCGCCGGGTCTGCGTCGTCCGTCGGCTTCTTCCGCAGCAGCGCCAGGAACATGCCATCGGTGCCGTGCACGTCGGGCCACAGCTGAGCGCACCGGCCGCCGGCCACCTCGGCCGAGGCGAAGTGCTCCGCCTCCCGCCCGGCGATCTCCGCCAGCACGGCCGCGGCGTCGAGCAGCTCCACGCCGATGCCGGCCGCGCGCAGCGCGTCCTCGACGACGAGGAGCGTCTCCGCGTGGTGCGGAGAGCAGGTGGTGTAGGCCACGACGCCGCCGGGCATCACCGCGGCGATCGCCGAGGCGAGCAGTTCGCGCTGCACCGGCCCGAGCTCGTTGACGTCGCTCGGGCGGCGCCGCCACCGGGCCTCCGGACGGCGGCGCAGCGCCCCGAGCCCGGAGCAGGGCGCGTCGACGAGCACGCGGGAGAACTGCTCGGCGTGCTGGTGGCCGAACTCCCGGCCGTCGGCGGTGAACACCTCGACGACGTCGGCGAGCTGCCGGGTCGAGTCCTCGACGAGGTCGGCTCGATGGTCGGAGACGTCGGCGGCTATCACCCGGTCGCCGGTCTGCCGGGCGCGGGCGCCGAGGACCGCGGTCTTCCCGCCCGGGCCGGCGCACATGTCGAGCCATGCCCCGGCGGGCGCCTCGACAGCGGTGAGCGCCAGGGCGACCAGCTGGGAGCCCTCGTCCTGCACCCGGGCGGTGCCGGCGCGGACCTCGGGGACTTCGAGCGGGGAGCCGTGGTCGAGGTGCACCCCGAGCGGCGACAGCGGCGTGGGGGTTCCCCAGTCGGCGGCGACGGCCTCGCGGTCGGCGAGGCCCGGCAGCACGCTCAGGCACACGGCAGCGGGGGTGTTGTCGGCGTCGAGGAGCTGCGGCAGCTCCTCGGCACTCCGGCCGTGGGCGACGAGGGCCTGGCGCAGGGCCCGGATGATCCAGCCCGGGTGGGAGGTGGTGATCTCCAGGCGCCGCGCCTCGTCGGCGTCGCCGACGACGAGTTCGACCCATTCGTCCCGTGAGCGTTCGGAGATCCGCCGGAGGACGGCGTTGACGAATCCGCCCACCCGCTGCTCGTGATGGGCTTTGATGACCCCGACGGTCTCGGACACGGCGGCATGGTCGGCCACCCGCATGGACAGGAGCTGATGGGCGCCCATCCGCAGAGCGGCGAGCACTGGGGGGTCGATCTCTGCGGCGGGACGCTGGGCGGCGGCGTCGATCACGGCGTCGTAGAAGCCGATGCCGCGCAGCGTGCCGTAGGTCAGCTCCGTCGCGAGCCCTGCGTCGAGCCCGTTCAGGTGGGTGCGAGCGAGCTTGCTGGGCAGCAGCAGGTTGGCGTAGGCGTCGTTGACCTCGACATCGCGCAGCACCTCCCAGGCGAGTGTGCGGGGCAGATTGGCCCGCGGCGCCCGCCGCCCGGAGTCCCGGCCCCGCGGCTGCGAGTCCCGGTCCCGGTGCTGCGGGTGCCGGCCCCCCTGCTGCAGGTGCCGGCCCGGAGTTTCCCCTCGCCCACCCCGCGAGTCATGACGCTGCGAGTCCTGGCCGTGCTGCCGTCCCCTGCCGCCGCCGTGGCTCCGGCCGTGGTGCCTGTCGTCGGATCGGTCGTCGGCCATCAGCTCTCCTCCAGGTCGAAGTCCGCGCCGCCATGGCCGCGCAGGTAGTCCAGTGCGCTCATGCGCTGCTTGCCGAACGGCTGGATCGCCGCGATCGTCACCGCGCCCGATCCGGTGCCGATCACGGCGTGCCCGTCCACCAGCCGGAGCTGTCCGGGTGCGGGTGCCGGCAGGTGCGCGGCGGTGCGCGTGCCGAAGATCTTGGTCCGCGCTCCGTCGATCGTCGCCCAGGCTCCGGGCTGCGGCGACACACCGCGGGCACGGGCGGACACCTCGGCGGCCGGGACCCGGAAGTCGATGCGCGCCTCCTCCGGGGTGATCTTCGCCGCGTGGCAGGCCTCACCGGACTGCGGCCGGAATTCGGCGGTGCCG
Organism: Brevibacterium daeguense; assembly: GCF_021729135.1. Taxonomy (GTDB): domain Bacteria; phylum Actinomycetota; class Actinomycetes; order Actinomycetales; family Brevibacteriaceae; genus Brevibacterium; species Brevibacterium daeguense. Next base: position 58,597 of record NZ_JAJTWW010000003.1, on the reverse strand, counting down.
GCGGCGACGGCGGCGAGGGCCTCCACGAGCACGGGGGCGCCGCGGTGGGCGTAGGAGTCGAGGATCTCGCCGGCGTCGAGCTCGGGCAGCGCCAGCGGCAGCGCGGTGACGATGTCACCGGTGTCCATCCCCGTGTCGAGCCGGAAGACGGTCACACCCGATTCGGCCTGGCCCGCCATCACGGCGCGCTGGACGGGTGCGGCACCGCGCCACTGCGGCAGCAGGGAGAAGTGGAGGTTGAACCAGCCGTGGCGGGCGGCGGCCAGAGCGCGCGGGCCGGCCAGCGCGCCGTAGGCGACGACCGCCACGGCATCGATGTCGAGGGCTTCGATCCGGTCGAGGATCTCGCCGCGCAGGCGGTCCGCCTCGAGCACGGGCAGCTCGGACTCCTGGGCCCTGGCCTTCACAGGACTGGGGGTGAGTCGGCGCTTGCGTCCCACCGGCGCGTCGGGTCGCGTGAGCACCGCGACCACCTCGTGATCCGAGGACAGCAGCGCGTCGAGGGAGGGTACGGCGACCTCCGGGGTGCCGGCGAAGAGCAGTCTCACGGTCGACCAGTCTACGGGGTATCCGGAATGGCCCTCACAGCGCCGCCGGGTCGTCGACGCGCGCGGACACCTGCTCGGCGCCGCGCATGGACCGCGACGCGATCTCTGCGGCCAACCGGGTCGTCACGGCCCGGCCGGCCGGGATGTCGCACGCGGCGACCACGCGGTGCGGATCGTCCTCCTCGAGGAGGACCCGCACCTCGGCGACCTCGCGCAGCACCTGGAGCACCTCATCGACCGCCGAGCGGGGACCGTCCAGGGTGATCGTCCGCGCGCCGGGAGGCAGCCCGAGCCCCACCCGGTCGGCCCACTGCTCAGCGGCCCACGGCACCGGTTCGAAGCGGGTCAGGACCCGGCGCACGGATTCGTCCTCGTCGAGCAGGAGGATCCGCCCCCCGTGCTCCCGGGAGCGGACCAGCGAGGCGGCCCGCAGCCGGCGGGAGATCGCGTGATCCGTTCCCCTCATCCCGGGCCCGGGCCACAGGGTGTCCAGCAGCAGTGCCACTGCGTAGCCGCCTTGCGTATAAGGCTCCGCACCGGTCGTCGCCACCACGATGCTCGGTTCGCTGTCCACGTCGAGCAGGACGCGGTCACCGCCGGAGCGGATCACGCGGGTGCCGGGGAAAGCACGCCCGAGCTCCTCGTACACCTTGTCGACCCCGCTGACCACCGAGCGCACCGACGTGGCGCCGCACTCACGGCAGCTCATGCTGTCGGCGCGGTATCCGCAGGTCCTGCATGCGAAGGGCCCGAGGATCGAGGCGGCGGAGACCTTCGATTCGCACTGCGGGCAGCGCACCACGGTCCGGCAGCGGGCGCACGCGATCACCGGCAGGTAACCGCTGCGGGGCACTTGGACGAGCACGGGGCCGGTGGCCGTGGGCTTCCGCGTCCGGCCCAGCGCCTCGCGCACCAGCTCGAAGGCCCGAGGCGGCAGCCTGCCGGCCTGTGCAGGGTCCCCGTCCGGGTCGGGGACGAAGACGAGGGGCGAGGCGGCCCGGCGGGACTCCCGCGGGATCGTGATCTCGCCGACCCATCCCGTCGCCACCAGGTGCTGGACCTCCACGCTGCGGTCGTACCCGAGCAGCAGCAGCGCCGATCCGCTCTGCTGGACGCGATTGAGGAGCACCTGACGGGCATGGGGGTAGGGTGCCCGCTGCTCGAGGTAGCTGTCGTTGTCGTCGTCGAAGCAGATCACCAGAGCGGGCTCGGACAGCGGGGCGAACGCAGCGGCCCGCGTCCCGATGACCAGCCGCGCCCGTCCGGTGAGCACCGAGACCCAGGCGGCCCACCGCTCCTCCTGACCCTGGTCCGCCGACAGGCGCGCACTCGCCGGCTCCAGGTCGCCGAGGCGCGCCTCGACTGCGGCGATCTCACGGTAGTCGGGCACCAGCCACAGCACCGAGCGACCCGCTTCCAGCGCCTGTGCGGCTGCCCTCATCCCGAGGTGGATCCAGCCGGTACCCGGATCCTGTCCCGGCAGCACCCCGAGGGCTGCCCGCGGGCCCCGTGGAACAGGCGCCGGGCCGGGGGCCGGCAGCTGTTCCGGGAGTGCGGCCTCCTCCGCCGGCGGCGCTGTGCCGGTCGCCGGATGTGCTTCTCCGACGTTGTCCGCCCAGGACCGCAGGGCGGTCAGGAAGGAGGTGAAGTCGGCCGGTTCATCCGGTGCGGGGTCGAGCTCCGCCGCAGCCTGCTGCAGCGCGACCTCGGACATCCGAGCCGAAGGCGAGGCCAGGACGGCCTTCTCCGCCCGCGCGTGGCGCGGCGGAATGGCCAGCCGCAGCACGTCGGGCAGGGTCCCCGCATAGCGGTCGGCGACGCTCCGACACAGTCTCAGCAGCTGCGGTGTCAGCACCGGCAGCGGGGAGACGACCCGCGACAGTGTCGACAGCTCGCCCACATGCTCGGTGTCTGATCTGCGCTCAAGGATGAAGCCGGACGTCAGACGCCCGGCGAACCGCACGCGGACGCGGACGCCGGGACGTGCGTCCGCGTCCATCGTCGCCGGGACCGCGTAGTCGAAGGGGCGGGCCAGGTGCGGCAGCTGGGTCTCGACGAGGACGACGGCGACCGGGTCTTCCGCGGCGGGGGCCACGCCGCCCCGGACGCGGAGTCCGCCCGCCGTCGTCCCATGGTCCTCGTCCCCGGGCTCGTCCCCGAGCAGACTGGGCTGGACCACCATGCCGTCGGCTCAGCTCACCAGCCGGGCCAGCTCGTTCGCGCGCTCGGTGTTCTCCCAGGTGAAGTTGGCTCCAGTGCGGCCGAAGTGCCCGTAGCTCGCGGTGTCCTGGAAGATCGGGCGCTGCAGGTCGAGGTCCCGGATGATCATCGCGGGGCGGAGGTCGAAGACCTCGTTGATCGCGGCGGTGATCCGTGCGGGGTCGACCTTCTCCGTGCCGAAGGTCTCCAGGTAGAGGCCGACGGGCCGGCTCGAGCCGATGGCGTAGGCGACCTGCACCTCCACCCGGTCCGCGAGTCCGGCTGCCACCACGTTCTTGGCGACCAACCGCATCGCGTAGGCGCCGGAGCGGTCGACCTTCGACGGGTCCTTGCCGGAGAAGGCGCCGCCGCCATGGCGTGCGAAACCGCCGTAGGTGTCGACGATGATCTTGCGTCCGGTCAGACCGGCGTCACCCATCGGTCCCCCGACGACGAACTTGCCGGCGGGGTTGATGTAGTAGGTGGTGGCCGACATGTCCAGCCCGCGGTCAGCGAGGACCGGGGCGATCACGGTCTCCTTGATCTCGGCCTCGAGCTGGTGCAGTCCGACTGCGGCATCGTGCTGGGTGGACAGCACGATCGCCTCGATGGTCACGGGGGTGTCGCCGTCATAGCCGATGGTGACCTGGGTCTTGCCGTCCGGCCGCAGGTAGTCGAGCAGTCCGGTCTTGCGGACCTCGGTGAGCCGCTCCGACAGGCGGTGGGCCAGGAAGATCGGCAGCGGCATGAGCACGTCGGTGGAGCTGTCGGCGTAGCCGAACATCAGCCCCTGGTCGCCAGCGCCCAGGGAGCTGCCGAAGTCCTCGTCGTCGTGGTCTCCGGAGCGGCGCTCCAGCGAGGTGGTGACGCCGGTGCTGATGTTCTCCGACTGCGAGCCGATCGACACTGACACACCGCAGGAGTGACCGTCGAAGCCCTTCTCCGAGGAGTCGTAGCCGATCCCGATGATCGTCTTGCGGACGATGTCGGCGATGTTCGAGTACCCGCTGGTGGTCACCTCACCGGCGACGTGGACGAGGCCGGTGGTCACGAGTGTCTCCACCGCGACCCGGGCCGTCGGGTCCTGGGCGAGCAGGGAGTCGAGGACCGCGTCGCTGATCTGATCGCAGATCTTGTCGGGGTGGCCCTCGGTCACGGATTCGGACGTGAAATGGCGCAGATTCGAAGAAGTCACCCGACCATCCTAACCATGAAGGACGGACGCCACTCCGGCGACGACCTTCTCGGACACCTCGTCCTTGGTCCCCTCGGTCCGCAGGACCTCCGAGACGGCGTCGCCGTCCCGGGCGTAGAGGACGATCGCGTTGGTGTCGGTGCCGAAGGCCTTCCCGGCGGAGACGTCGTTGAGCACCAGCAGGTCGCAGCCCTTGCGGAGCAGCTTCTCGCGCGCCAGCTGCTCGGGTCCGGCCTCCGGTGAACCCGTCTCCGCGGCGAACCCGACGATGAGCTGGTCCCCTGCTCGGGTCCTGACCAGTCCGGCGAGGATGTCCGGGTTCTGCACGAGCTCGATGCGCAGCCCCTCGTCCCCGGACTTCTTCATCTTGTGGGCGGCGGTCTCGGCAGCCCGGTAGTCGGACACCGCCGCGCTCATGATGATGACGTCCGACTCCGGCTGCGCGGCTGCGCACGCCTCGGCGAGCTCGGCGGTGGTCTCCACCTCGGTCACGGTCACCGTCGGCGGCAATCCGGCGAGCACCTCGGCGCCCACATTCGCGGCCACGAGGTGGACGCTGCCGCCCGCCGCGGCGGCGGCCCGGGCGAGGGCGGTGCCCTGCTTGCCGGAGGATCGGTTGCCCAGGTAGCGCACGGGATCCAGCGGTTCCCGGGTCCCTCCCGCGGTGACGAGGATGCGGTTTCCGGCGAGGGCGCCTCCGGGCGCGGCGCCGGCGGCGAACTCCAGCGCGGCGGAGACGATACGATCGGGTTCCGGCAACCTGCCGGGACCCGAGTCGGCGCCGGTGAGGCGGCCGGAATCGGGTTCGATGACGTGGACGCCGCGGTCGCGCAGCGTCTCCACGTTGTCGACCGTCGCCGGGTGGTGCCACATCTCGGTGTGCATGGCCGGCGCCATCACCACCGGGGCGGTCGCCGTGAGCAGCGTGGCGGTGAGCAGATCATCGGCGATCCCCGCTCGGGCGCGGGCCAGCAGGTCCGCGGTGGCCGGAGCGATGATCACGAGGTCTGCGTGCTGGCCGATATTGACGTGCTCGACCTCGTCGATGCGCGTGAACACCGACGTCGACACGGGTTGACCGCTGAGCGCCTCCCAGGTGGCCGCGCCGACGAACTCCAGCGCGGCGCGGGTGGGCACGACGCGGACGCTGTGTCCGAGTTCCCTCAGTTCGCGGACCACATGACAGGCTTTGTAAGCCGCGATGCCGCCCGCGACCCCGAGGACGACGTTCACTGCTCGGGGAACTCCTCGTCGGCGACGCCGAAGTCCTCGGCGATCGGCTGGCCGAAGTCGGATTCGCGCGGCTCGCGGATGAGGATCTTGCCCTCGTTGATCTCGCGCAGCGCGATCGACAGCGGCTTCTCGTTCGGCTCAGGCGTGACCAGCGGGCCGACGTTCTCCAGCAGTCCCTCCTGCAGCTGCGCGTAGTAGGCGTTGATCTGCCGGGCACGACGCGAGGACTCGATGACGAGCTCGTACTTCGAGTCCGTCACCGCCAGCAGGTCGTCGATCGGCGGATAGGTGATGCCTTCGGGTTGTACTGACACTCAGACTCCATCAATCAGTTTCGGTGCTGTCGACCGACAGCCCCATCAATCGTACTAGGTCTTGCGCGGCAGTTCGAACGTCGCTGTTGACGACGGTGTGGTCGAACTCGGACTCCGCGGCCAGTTCGAGCTTTGCGGTCTCCAGCCGGCGCTCCTGCTCCTCGGGCGTCTCCGTGCCGCGGCCGATCAGCCGCCGGACGAGCTCCTCCCAGGTGGGAGGGGCGAGGAAGACGAATCGCGCCTCGGGCATCCGCTCCTTGACCTGTCGTGCTCCCTGCAGGTCGATCTCCAGCAGCGCGGGCTTCCCCGCCGCCAGCGCGTGGCGCACCGGCAGGGCGGGAGTCCCGTAGCGGAACCGACCGTGCACGGTGGCGCTCTCGAGCAGCTCGCCGGCGGCGAGCATCCGATCGAACTCCTCCTCCGAGGTGAACAGGTAATGCACCCCGTCGATCTCGCCGGGTCGCGGCGGGCGCGTCGTCGCCGACACGGAGAACCAGATCGCAGGGAAGTGCTCGCGGATGTAGGCACTGACCGTGCCCTTTCCGACAGCGGTGGGGCCGGCCAGTACAGTCAGGGTATTCACTTGGCGTCGAACTTCTCCAGCAATGCGGCGGTCTGATGGACTCCCAGTCCCTTGAGCCTGCGGGAGGAGGCGATTCCGATCTCCTCCATGAGCGCAGTGGCGCGGCGGTCGCCGACTCCGGGCAGCGAACGCAGCAGGTCGTGCACCTTCATCTTGCTCAGTGCCTCGTCCTCGGCGGCGTCCGAGAGCACCTGGGACAGCGTGGTCCGCCCCGACTTCAGTGCGGTCTTGACCTCTGCCCGTGCCTGCCGGGCCTTGAAGGCCTTGTCCAAGGCGGCGGACCTCTGCTCAGGCGTCAATGGTTCGAGTGCCACGTCGTCTCCTCATCAAGAAAGTGCGCTCTGTCCTGGGAAGTTCTCCTCAGTCTAGACGCAACCGCTGACCGAGCACACGGCTGATTTCATCCATCGTGACCTGGAGCGCAGTTCGATCCGGCCCGTGGGAGAGCACGGAGCGCGAAGCGTTCACCAGCACTCGACCCGACCGGAACGAGTCGCCGAACACCCGTTCGAGATCGTCCACGGTGGCGCCCTGCGCACCGAAGCCGGGCGCCAGGATGGGGCACTGCAGGCCGGCGGGATCCATGCCGAGGTACTTGGCTGTCTCCCCGGCCGTGGCGCCGATGACGACCCCGGCCAGCGGCGAGCCGACCTCGGCGTTGAAGGCCTCGACCCCGGCGACCACCTCGGCGGCCACCGCACTGCCACCGGAGGTGGTGGCGTGCTGGACCTGTGCCCCCTCCGGATTGGAGGTCAGGGCCAGCACGAAGCAGCCCGTCCCCCACCTGCGGGCGGCCTCCAGCGCGGGTGCCAATGACCCGAAGCCCAGGTAGGGCGACAGCGTGACGGCGTCGGCGCACAGCGGGGAGGAGGGATTCATGTACGCGTCGGCGTAGCCGGCCATCGTGGATCCGATGTCCCCGCGCTTGATGTCGAGGATCGTCAGCAGTCCGGTCTGCCGGGCCTCGGCCAGCACCTCTTCGAGCACCGCGATCCCGGCGGAGCCGAAGCGCTCGAAGAATGCCGACTGCGGCTTGACGGTGCCCACCCGGCCGGCCGCCGCCTCGAGCACCCGCAGGGACAGCTCGCGGGCGCCGGCGGCGGTGTCGGGCAGACCCCAGTGGTGGAGCATTCCGGCGCTGGGGTCGATGCCCACGACCAGGGCCGAGGTGCGCGCCGCCGCCACCCAGCTGCGGCTGTAGTCCCTCATGCCCAGTCCTGCAGGGACCGGACCCCGTAGGGCTGGTTCCGGATCGACTCGATCGCAGTCACCGCGGCGGCGAACTCCGCGACCGTGGTCATCAGGGGCACCCCGGCGGCCACGGCCGAGGCGCGGATCTCGTAGCCGTCGGCGCGCTCCTGGCGGCCGGACGGCACGTTGATGACGAGATCGATGCGGCCTTCGGTGATGTCGTCGAGGATGGTGCGCTCGTCCTCGGCGGTCTCGTAGTGCTTGGGCAGCTGCGTCGCCTCGATGCCGTAGCGGGCGAGCACCGAGGCGGTGCCGGCCGTTGCCAGGATCTCGAACCCCATGTCGGCCAGCTGCTTGACCGGCAGCACCGAGGAGCGCTTCTCCCGGTCGGCCACGGAGACGAACACCGTGCCCGAGGTGGGCAGAGCGGCTCCCGCCCCGAGCTCGGCCTTGCCGAAGGCGATGGGGAAGTTCACATCGATGCCCATGACCTCGCCGGTCGAGCGCATCTCGGGGCCGAGGATCGAGTCGACGATCTTCCCGTCGACCGTCCGGAAGCGGCGGAACGGCAGCACCGCCTCCTTGACCGCGATCGGGTGCTCGAGCCCGAGGTGGGAGCCGTCGGACTCGGCGGCCAGGAGCGAGCCGCGCAGGTCCTTGATGGTCCGGCCGACCGCGATCAGCGCGGCAGCCTTGGCCAGCGGGTGGCCCGTGGCCTTCGACACGAACGGGACCGTGCGGGAGGCACGCGGATTGGCCTCGATGACGTAGAGGACATCGGCGGCGATCGCGAACTGGATGTTGAGCAGGCCGCGCACGTTGGTGCCGCGGGCGATCTGCAGGGTCGCCTCGCGGACTCGCTGCAGCACGTTCTCGCCCAGGGTGATCGACGGCAGCACGCAGGCGGAGTCGCCGGAGTGGATGCCCGCCTCCTCGATGTGCTCCATGATCCCGCCGAGGTAGATCTCCTCGCCGTCGTAGAGCGCGTCGACATCGATCTCGACGGCATCCTCGAGGAACCGGTCGACGAGCACCGGCCGGTCGATCGAGACCTCGGTCGCGGTCGCCATGTAGTCGAACAGCTGCTCGGTGTCGTACACGATCTGCATGCCGCGGCCGCCGAGCACATAGGAGGGGCGGACCAGCACCGGGTAGCCGATCTCGGTGGCGATCGTCTTCGCCTCGGCGTAGGTTGTGGCGGTGCCGTGCTTGGGTGCCAGCAGGCCGGCCTGGGCGAGCACCCGGCCGAATTCGCCGCGGTCCTCGGCGAGGTCGATCGCCTCGGGCTGGGTGCCGAGCACGGGAACTCCTGCGGCCTTGAGGCGGTCGGCCAGTCCCAGCGGGGTCTGGCCGCCGAGCGTGCACACGACCCCGGCGACGGGCCCGGCGGCCAGCTCCGCGCGGTAGACCTCCATCACGTCCTCGAAGCTCAGCGGCTCGAAGTACAGGCGGTCGGCGGTGTCGTAGTCGGTGGAGACGGTCTCCGGATTGCAGTTGATCATCACGGTCTCGTAGCCGGCCTCCGACAGTGCCAGCGTGGCGTGCACGCAGGAGTAGTCGAATTCGATGCCCTGCCCGATCCGGTTGGGCCCGGAGCCGAGGATGATGACCGCTTCGCGCTCCCGCGGCATGACCTCGGTCTCGTCGTCATAGCTCGAGTAGTGGTAGGGGGTGCGGGCGGCGAACTCGCCGGCACAGGTGTCGACGGTCTTGAACACCGGGCGGATGCCCAGGGCGTGGCGGACGCCGGTGACGACCTGCTCGTCCAGATGGCGCAGCTCGCCGATCTGCGCGTCGGAGAAGCCGTGGCGCTTGGCGAGCTCGAAGATCCGAGCCGACAGCTCAGGCGCGTCGGCGACGAGCCGGGCGACCTCGTTGATGAGCGCGATCTGGTCGAGGTACCACGGGTCGATGTCGCAGGCGTCGTGCACCTCCTCGACGGTCAGGCCCGACGCCAGTCCCCGCTGCACGGTGTGGAGCCGGTCCGCGGTGGCGTGCCCGATCCGGGCCAGCACGTCCTGCCTGACCTCGGAATCGGAGAGGTCGTAGCGCTCGGTCCAGGAGAAGGCCGAGTCCCTCTGCTCCAGGGAGCGCATGGCCTTCTGGAGGGCGGTGGTGAAGTTGCGCCCGAGGGCCATCACCTCGCCGACGGACTTCATGGTGGTCGTCAGCGTCGGGTCGGCGGCCGGGAACTTCTCGAACGCGAAGCGCGGGATCTTCACGGCCACGTAGTCGAGCGCCGGCTCGAACGAGGCGGGGGTGACCCCGGTGATGTCGTTGGGGATCTCATCGAGGGTGTAGCCGATCGCGAGTTTCGCGGCGATCTTCGCGATCGGGAATCCGGTCGCCTTCGATGCCAGCGCCGAGGACCGCGACACGCGGGGATTCATCTCGATGACGACGACCCGACCGTCATCCGGGTCGATCGCGAACTGGATGTTGCAACCGCCGGTCTCCACGCCGACCGCACGGATCACGTCGATGCCGATGTTGCGCAGGTTCTGGTATTCGACGTCGGTCAGCGTCATCGCAGGCGCCACCGTAATGGAGTCGCCGGTGTGGACCCCGACCGGGTCGATGTTCTCGATCGAGCAGATCACCACGACGTTGTCGTTGCGATCCCGCATGAGCTCGAGCTCGTACTCCTTCCAGCCCAGGATGCTCTCCTCGAGCAGCACCTCGGTGGTGAGGGAGTCCTGCAGGCCGGCGCCGGCGATCCGGCGCAGGTCCTGCTCGTTGAAGGCCATGCCGGAGCCGAGTCCGCCCATGGTGAAGGACGGGCGCACGACCATCGGGTAGCCGAGCTCCTCGGCGGCGGCCAGGCAGTCCTCGATCGAGTGCGCGATCGCGGACCGGGCGACGCCGGCTCCGCAGCGTTCGACGACCTGCTTGAACTGCAGGCGGTCCTCGCCGCGCTGGATGGCCTCGACGCTGGCGCCGATGAGCTCGACGCCGTACTTGTCGAGCACGCCGGATTCGTCCAGGTTGATCGCCGCGTTGAGCGCCGTCTGCCCGCCCAGGGTGGGCAGCAGCGCATCGGGCCTCTCCTTGGCGATGATGGTCTCGATGATGCCCGGCTCGATCGGCTCCACGTAGGTGGCGTCGGCGACCTCGGGATCGGTCATGATCGTCGCCGGGTTGGAGTTGACGAGGATGACCCGCAGGCCCTCCTCCTTGAGCACGCGGCAGGCCTGGGTGCCGGAGTAGTCGAACTCGCTGGCCTGGCCGATCACGATGGGGCCGGAGCCGATGACCAGGACGGAGGACAGGTCTTGTCTGATGGGCACTGTGGTGTCTCTCCTCAGTTTTCGGCGGAGCGGTTGGCGGTCATGAGCTCGGCGAAGCGGTCGAACAGGCCTCTGGAGTCGTGCGGTCCGGCAGCCGATTCCGGATGGAACTGCACGGAGTAGGCCGGGATGTCCAGGCAGCGGATGCCTTCCACGACCTGATCGTTGAGCCCGATATGACTGACCTCGACGCGCCCGAAGGAGGCGTCGGCGGGAGCGGTGACGACCCCTTCGAGCGGCGCGTCGACGGCGAAGCCGTGATTCTGCGACGTGATCTCGACGCGTCCGGTGGACTTGTCGAGCACCGGCTGGTTCATCCCGCGGTGGCCGAACTTGAGCTTGTAGGTGCCGAAGCCGAGGGCCCGCCCGAGGAGCTGGTTGCCGAAGCAGATGCCGAAGAACGGGATCCGGGCCGCGAGCACCTGGCGCAGCACGTCCACCTGGTGGTCGGCCGCGGCGGGATCGCCGGGTCCGTTGGAGTAGAAGACGCCGTCGACGCCGAGCTCCCGGACCTCGTCGAAGGTCGTCGAGGCCGGCACCACGTGGACTTCGATGCCGCGGGCGGCCAGCTGCTCCGGAGTCATCGACTTGATGCCGAGGTCGTAGGCGGCGACGGTGAACTTCTTCTCTCCCTGTGCGGGCACGACATAGGCCTTCTCGGTGGTGACCTCGTCGGCGAGCTGCAGGCCGGTCATCTCCGGGGCGGCGTTGACCTCGGCGACCAGCTCGGACTCCGGCCGGTCGGCGGCGTCCCCGGAGAAGATGCCCATCCGCATCGCTCCGCGATCGCGCAGATGCCGGGTGAGCGCACGGGTGTCGACGTCCTTGATGCCGACGACTCCGAGGCGGGACAGTCGGTCCTCGAGGTCTTCGGTGGCGCGCCAGTTCGAGGAGACGCGGGACGCGTCGCGCACGACGTAGCCCGCGATCCAGTACTTCAGCGATTCGTCGTCGGTGTCGTTGACGCCGGTGTTGCCGATGTGGGGCGCCGTCTGGACGACGATCTGACGGTGGTAGGACGGGTCGGTCAGCGTCTCCTGGTAGCCGGTCATGGCGGTGACGAAGACGGCTTCGCCGACGGTCTGTCCGGTGGCGGCGTAGGCGTTCCCGCGCAGGGTGCGGCCGTCCTCCAGGACGAGCACGGCAGGTGTTTGATTCAGCAGGTTCACGAGGCCTCCCCGATGAGCTGGCGGATATGGTCGATGGTGGGCTGCCGGTCGGCTGCGGCCCGGGTGCGGAAGCCGGTGTCGACGGGAGTGTCACCGAGCTTCCAGGTGATCACCACGATCCCGTCCCGCTCGACGAACTTGCCGATCATGCCGGAGGTGGTCGAGACGTCGAGGATCGCGTCGACGGGGATCAGCAGGTCGTCGCCGCCGTCCCGGTCGAGGATGACGCCCGCGTCGCTGAAGGACAGCCGCGCCGACGTGCGGATCCCCAGGCCGTGGGCGGCGACGCGCTCCAGATGCTGGCCGGACAGGGTGGTCACCACGTACGTGCCGTCGATCGGATCGCCGATCACGGTGGTGCCTTCGGCCGGGCGAGCGGGCCGGGGCAGCACCGCGGCCTGGGAGTCCCGCCGGGACCGCCAGCCCCACCACAGCAGCGCGAAGACGCCGATGACGATGGCGACCGTCAGCAGAGTGGGCATCAGACGATCCATGAGCCGCCTTCCGTGATCGGATGGGCGGTGGTCAGGCTGCCGTCGGCGACGACCTGGTGGCCGTAGAGGACGGTGTGGACGATCCGGGTCGACACCTCGAACCCGGCGAAGGGATTGTTCCGGCCGAGCGTTGCGTGCTCGTTCGGATCCACGCGCACCGCGGCGTCCGGGTCGACGAGCACGAGGTTGGCGCCACGGCCGGGTGCCAGGCTGCCCTGCTCGGGCAGGCCGGAGATCTCGGCAGGGCGCGAGCTCATGACGCGGGCGACGTCGGACCAGCCGAAGTCGTGGTCGCGCATCGCCTCGACGACGATGGCCAGGGCGGTCTCCATGCCGACCATGCCCATCGCCGCGGCCGTCCACTCGCAGCACTTGTGCTCGGCGGTGTGGGGTGCGTGGTCGGTGCCGATCACGTCGATGGTGCCGTCGGCGAGCCCGGCGCGCACGGCGTCGACGTCGGCCCGGGTGCGCAGCGGCGGGTTGACCTTGTAGAGCGGGTCGTAGCTGCGCACGAGCTCGTCGGTGAGCATGAGATGGTGCGGGGTGACCTCGGCGGTCACGGCCACGCCCCGGCTCTTCGCCCAGCGCACGAGCTCGACGCTGCCGCGGGTGGACAGATGGCAGACGTGCAGGCGTGAGCCGACGTGCTCGGCCAGCAGGATGTCGCGGGCGATGATGGCCTCCTCCGCCACCGCCGGCCAGCCGGGCAGGCCGAGCTCCGAGGAGACGATGCCCTCGTTCATCTGGGCGCCTTCGGTGAGTCGGGGCTCCTGCGAGTGCTGAGCGATGATGCCGTCGAAGGTCTTGACATACTCCAGCGCCCTCCGCATGAGCAGCGGATCGGCGACACAGTGGCCGTCGTCGGAGAAGATCCGCACGTCGGCGGCGCTGCGCGCCATGGCACCGAGTTCGGCGAGCTGCTCGCCCTGCTGGCCGACGGTCACGGCGCCGATCGGCACGACCTCCGTCCACCCGGCTTCGCGGCCCAGGTTCCACACCTGTTCGACGACTCCGGCGGTGTCGGCGACCGGGGCGGTGTTGGCCATCGCGTGGACGGCAGTGTAGCCGCCGCGCGCTGCTGACTGCGAGCCGGTGAGCACGGTCTCGGCATCCTCCCGGCCGGGTTCGCGCAGGTGCGTGTGCAGATCGACGAAGCCGGGCAGCGCGATCAGCCCCTCCGCGTCGATCACCCGGCCCGGATCGGCCAGCGCCTCGACCTCGACGAAGCGGCCGTCGGCGATCGCGAGGTCGCGCACCTCCCCGCCGAGCACCGAGGCGTTCCTGATGAGCAGTGAGGTCACGAGCGTCCTTCCGATTCGGTTCCCATGAGCAGTCGGTACAGGGCGGCCATCCGCACGGCCACTCCATTGGCGACCTGGCTGAGGACGACGGCGCGCGGCGAGTCGGCGGCCTCGGCGCAGATCTCGAAGCCGCGGTTCATCGGTCCGGGGTGCATGATCGCGGTGTGTCCGGGCAGGGCGCGGTAGCGCTGCGGAGTGAGGCCCCAGAGCCGGGTGTACTCCCGAGGATTCGGGAAGAACGACTGGTGCATGCGCTCCAATTGCACCCGCAGCATCATGACCGCGTCGAACTCGTGGGCGGCCAATGCGTCGTCGTAGTCGTAGAACACCTCTGCGGGCCACTCTTCCACACCCCACGGCATGAGCGTCGGAGGGCCGATGAGCACGACCTGCGCGCCGAGGGTGTTGAGGAGGTGGACGTTGGAGCGGGCGACCCGGGAGTGGAGGATGTCACCCACGATCGCCACGGTGGAGCCGGCCAGGTCGGTGCCGCGCGCGCCTTCGGCCGGGCCCGAGGCGGGCAGGCCGCCGCGCACCCGGCGCAGGGTGAAGGAGTCCAGCAGGGCCTGGGTGGGATGCTCGTGGGTTCCGTCGCCGGCGTTGAGGATCGGCACATCGATCCACCCGCTGGTGGCAAGCCGGTGAGGCGTGCCGGAGCCGGCGTGGCGGACCACGACGGCGTCTGCGCCCATCGCTGCCAGGGTCTGCATCGTGTCCTGCAGGCTCTCGCCCTTGGACACGCTCGAGCCCTTGGCGGAGAAGTTGATGACGTCGGCCGAGAGGCGCTTGGCGGCGGCTTCGAAGGAGAGTCGGGTGCGGGTGGAGTCCTCGAAGAAGAGGTTGACGACGGTGCGGCCGCGCAGCACCGGCAGCTTCTTGACCTCGCGCTCGGAGACCTGAGCCATCTCCTCGGCCACGTCGAGGAGATCGACGGCGTCGTCGCGGGTGAGGTCCGTGGTGGACAGCAGGTGGCGCATCATGCCGCCTCGGGAGCGGAGATCGTCACGGCGTCCTCACCGTCGATCTCCGCCACGGTGACCGAGACGCGTTCGTCGATCGCGGTGGGCAGGTTCTTGCCGACGTGGTCAGCTCGGATCGGCAGGCTGCGGTGTCCCCGGTCGACGAGGACTGCCAGGCGCACGGCGTCGGGGCGGCCGATGTCGGCCAGCGCGTCGAGAGCCGCGCGGATCGTGCGGCCGGAGAAGAGGACATCGTCGACGAGCACGACGGTCCTCCCGTCGATGCCAGTCGGCGGAATGCGAGTGGGTTCGGGAGAGCGGAGCTTGCCACGGCGGAGATCATCCCGATACATGGTGATGTCGAGGCTGCCGGTGATCGCGTCTGCATCTGCGTCCGGCTCGATCTGCGCGATCTTCTCCGCCAGGCGGCGGGCCAGCGGGACGCCGCGAGTGGGAATTCCGAGGATCACGAGACCCTGTGCGCCCTTGTTGCTCTCGATGACCTCGTGGGCGATCCGCGAGATCGCCCGTGAGATCTCTGCCGAGTCGAGTACGGTGCGATGTCTCAATCTGGTTCCCTTCTCCTTCTCCGCCTCACTGGACGGCCTGTTAAAGGAGTGAATGTGCTTCCGGCGCAGCGGTGGCCCTCCGGAGGCGAATGTGCCTTGGCAAGCATACTCCCCGGCAGCAGCGCAGGCGCGCGGCCCCGGCGTGATGTGGCAGACACTGCGCTGATCCTGGCGCCGGACCCACCCGGCCCCCGACTCACCTGATCCTGGCGCGGGACCCACCCGGCGGTCGACTTACCTGATCCTGGCGCCGGGCTCACCCGCCCAGTAGATTGTGCGGAAGATCGCCGGATCGGACCGGGATCGCCGTCCACCGGCAAAGGAGCAGAATGGACGCCACCGCCGCACCCGTTGACACCCCGCCCGTCGGGTCCGCATTCCCGCCCGAGCTGCACGCAGGTCTTCCCTCCGGAGTCGGGACGGGGACGTTCTCCACCGCCCGGCACACGACCGGCTACCTGAGCGCCGGACGATCGGGGGACCCTGTCCTCCTCCTCATCCACGGCTGGCCCGAGTTCGCGCGCAGCTGGGTCCGGGTGCTCGAGCCGCTGGCGTCGGCCGGCTTCCACGTGGTCGCGCCGGACATGCGCGGCTACGGCACCTCCACCGTGCATCCGCAGGTCGGCGACTATTCGACCGAGGAGATCGTCACCGACATGATCGAGCTGCTCGCGCACCTCGGAGTCTCGGAGCAGTCGCGCTGCGTGGTGGTCGGCCATGACCACGGAGCGCCGATCGCGTGGAACATCGCCACCCACCACCCGGAGCTGCTCGCCGGAGTCGCAGGAGTGTGCGTGCCGTACATGCCGCCCGGGGCCGCGCTGACGGACCACATCGATCGCGAGCTCTATCCGGCCGCCGAGTACCCGTACGGCCAATGGGACTACCTCATCGCCCACCTGTCGCTGGCCGAGAAGATCGCCGAGGAGTTCGACGCCGATGTGCCCGGAGTCATCGCCTCGATCATGCGAGCCGGCTCGCCCAGGCACCTGGAGCGGCGGGCGCCGAACGCCTCGGTGCGCTCGCGCGGCGGCTGGTTCCCGGACGGACCGCCGCGCAGGGAGCCCGATCCCCGAGTGCTCGACGACACCGAGTACGAGGCGCTCGTCGCGTCCCTGCAGCACACCGGCTTCGCGGCGGCGAACGCCTGGTACCGCAACAATCGGGCCAATGCCGAGTACGCTGCCGCGAACGCCACCGGCGGACGTCTCACGGTGCCGGCGCTGTTCGTGCATGCGCGCTACGACATCGTGTGCACCACCCTCACGACGTCCCTGCCCGAGCCGATGCGTCGGGCGGCCGACGATCTCGACGAGGCGGTCGTCGATGCGGGCCACTGGGTGGCGCAGGAGAAGCCGGCCGAGCTCGTGGCCGTGCTCAGCCGCTGGCTGCGGTCGCTCGGCCTGGCGCGCTGATGCAACCGGCAACGGCGGCCGCGCCGGTCGGGGACATCAGGATCGTGTAGTGGTTCGTCTCCGGGATCTCCCGGACGGTCAGCTGCGATTCCAGGGCGGGCACCCGCGACTGCCACTCAGCGATGTACTCCCGCTCGAACAGGCCCGGTTCCTCGCCCTGCAGTCCCTGCCGCGTCCACAGCAGGTGGGCCGACACGGACAGGCCGTCGATGGCCGCCGGCAGGGCCTCTCCCCCATGCAGGTCAGCGGTGTCCTGCGCAATCGCCTCGTACCGGGTGGCCGGCCGCAGCCCGTCGGCACCGGGTTCCAGATCGTAGGCGATGTAGTCCTCGAGCAGTGCCGCAGTGCCGCCCGGGTCCGTCCAGGCGCCGGCGAAAGCGGGGTGCCGCTGCCAGTACCGCCGATAGTCGTCGACGGAGCCGAAGCGCATCTCCAGCCGTTCGGTGACAGGGCCGAGGACTGCCTGCACCACCTCGTCCGCTGACAAGCCTGCTGGGACCCGGAGCGGGATCCCGCCGTCCACCAGCACGAGCGAACGCACGAGCTCGGGATGCCGGTGGGCGAGCACCACGGCGACGAACGCGCCCATCGAGTGCCCCACGACATCCACGGGACCGGCCGCCAGGACAGCCAGGACAGCGGCGAGGTCCTCGGCATGCGCCGGCATTCCGTACGGGCCCGGCAGGACGCTGGAGCGGCCCCGCCCGCGCAGGTCCGGGGCGATGATGCGCACGCCGGGCAGCGCCGCGGCCAGCAGGCCGAAGCACCGGTGGGAGGCCGAGACGCCGTGGATCGCCAGGACGGTGGGGGCGGAGTTCTCCTCCGGCCCCCAGATCCCGACGGTCATCGCACCGCCGCGGACCGCGACAGTCGTCTGACGGTGACCCGGACCGAGATCGCTGCGACGGTGGGCGTCCAAGAGGAGCCGGTTCTGCCCAGCAGTCTCGACTACGGGGACTGAGGGATTCTGCGGATCCAGCTGCGTCATGGTTCGGTCCTCTCCGATGCCTGCCCGGTCCTGGGGTCCGGTGCAAGCGCCCGTTCGATGAACTCCATCATGGTATCGAAGACGTGATCGGGGACGCCGACGGGCGCCCGGGTGGGATCACCTCCGGCAGGAATGCCTGCCGCAGCGCGGTCCGAGTCACGTCCGGAAGGCACGTCAGCACTGCTCGCCAGGTGTCCGTCCCACGCCTGCTCATCCGGCCACAGCACCCACCGCATGCCGATGATCTCCCCGATGCCCATCAGAGCCCAGGCGATGACCTCGGGGTCCATTCGGTGGACCTCGCCTGCCTGCTGCCCCTGTTCGAGGCCTGCGACGTACCCGTCCACGATCCGCGAGTAATGCAGGCGCAGGGCCTCCGGCGATGCGGACTCCGCCTGGCGGATGATCCGATACAGCGCGGGGTGCTCCGCGGTGAACCGGAAGAACGCCTTGAAACCCGCCCGCTCGGAGGCGATTCGTCCTTCCGCCGCCTTCGCCCGGGCGGCTTCAGTCATGGCGTGGCGGACGCGGCGATTGAGGTCGACGACGACCTCGTTGAAGATCTCCTGCTTGCCCTCGAAGTAGAGGTAGAAGGTTCCCAGACCGCAGCCGGCCTCCTCCGTGATCTTGACGATCGAGGCAGTCGGGTAGCCCAGCTCGGCGAAGACCTTCTCCGCCGCGTCGAGCAGCCGGCGGCGGGTCCGCAGACCTCGCGCGCTCAGGACCGTGCCCTTGGTGGTCGTCGGTGCCTCGCCGCCCCCGAAGGCCGTGGAGTCCGAATGCAGCGGCTCAATCGCCATGGTGGTTCCTCTCTCGCTCGCCGTGCCTGAGGCGGCCGCGCGCGATCTTGTCCAGTCCTGTCCGAGGCAGGTCCTGCACGAAGGTGTAGACGGTGGGTTGCTTGTAGCCCGCAAGCAGCGCGCTGCAGTGCTCGCGCAGGGAAGTCTCGTCGACCGGGACGCCGCGTCGTCGGACCACGTACGCGTGACCCGTCTCGCCCCAGCGGTCGTGGGGAACACCGACGACAGCCGCCGCCGCGACTCCGGGATGGGACGTCAGGACCTGCTCGACCTCGGCGGGGACGACGTTCTCGCCGCCGGAGATGAAGATGTCCTTCAGTCGGTCAACGATCCGGAAGCACCCCCCGGCGTCGCGTTCCACCAAGTCCCCGGTGTGCAGCCAGCCACCGATGAGCGCTCGGGCGGTCGCCTCGGGATCCCGGAAGTACCCGGCGAAGACGCTGGGCCCGGACACGAGCAGCTCGCCGGTGGCCGGACCGTCCAGCAGCTGGCCGGTCACCGGGTCGGCGACAGCGACGTCGACATGCGGGTAGGGCAGCCCCATCCAGCCGACGCATTCCCGGGCGTCCTCGGCAGGCAGCGAGAGGACGTTGGGTCCGGCCTCGGTCAGCCCGTACCCCTGGACGAGGGGAACATCCCGCGCGTGCCACGTCCGCAGGAGGGCCGGCGGCATCGCTGCCCCGCCCACGACTGCCAGGCGCAGGCTCGACAGGTCGGTGGACTCGAAGTCGGGATGCTCGGCGAGCATCAGATACTGCGCCGGCACTGCCATGAGCGTGGTGATCCGCCGGTCCTCGATGAGGGACAGCACCCGGCCGGCATCGAAGCTGCGCTCCATCACCACCGTGGCGCCCGTCCACCAGGCCAGCAGCGGTTGGATGTTCCAGCCCCCGGTGTGGAACTGCGGCAGCACCGCCAGCACGACATCCGACGAGGTGACCTCCAGGGTCCGCGACAGAGCCAGGTTGTTCCAGAAGCAGTTGGCGTGCGTGAGCACCACGGCCTTGGCGACGCCGGCTGTTCCGGAGGTGAACGGCATCAGGACCGGGTCGTCGTCGAGCACGGGACTGCCGGGCATCCGCTGTCCGGCGCGGTTCCCAGCGGGACCGAGGCGATCGACGCGGTCGCGGCTCCCAGCGGGGTCCAGGCTCCCGACGGGGTCGACAGCCGGCGAGCGGAGCGGTGCGGGGACCTCCTGCTCGATGCCGTCCCGCCCCGGCGCGATGCGCTGCGGGGGTTCGGCCAGCAGGGCACAGGCTTCGACTGCCAGCGACCCGAACCCCTCTTCGACCACGAGCAGCGCAGGATCGGCGGTACCGAGCTGAGCGGCGACCTCCGCAGGGCGCAGGCGCCACGACAGAGGAGTCAGCACCAGCCCGGCTTTGGCGCACGCGAAGAACAGCACCACGTGGTCCGAGCTGTTGCCGGTCAGTGTGGCGATCCTGTCCCCGGGCCGGTAGCCGGCGGCGACGAAGCGCGCGGCGAGCCCGGCGGCTCGGTCCTCGAGGTCGCGGTAGGTCAGTGCGACCCCGGCGTCGAGGATCGCAGTGCGTCCCGGGGTTGCGACCGCCCGATCAGTGGTCCAGCGTCCCAGCGTATGCAGCCCGTCCTTCATGCCGCCTGCTCCAGCACTCTGACGGGGTCCTCGGTCCGGCCCCTGCCGCTCCCGAACCGGGTCGACAGCCGTCTGACCCAGCCCGCCAATCCGCCGGGCATGAAGAGCACCACCAGCACGAAGAGCGTTCCGAGGATGAAGAGCGGTTCGGACAGCGGCACCCGCAGGACGGCGGGCAGGGCGCCGATCACCTCGGACTGGGCGAGCACGGTGAGTCGCTGATCGAGCAGGGTGTAGAGGACACCGCCGAGCACGGCGCCCCACCGGGAGCCGACACCGCCCAGCACGACCATGACGAGCAGAGAGATGGTGAAGTCGGCGGAGACGGTCTTCGGCACGGCGCCGGACTGCAGCAGCAGGTGGGCCATGCCCACGCAGCCGGCCAGCGTGCCGCTGACCACAAAGATCAGCAGCTTCGCCAGGTAGGGCTTCAGCCCGAGCACTCTGACGCGATTCTCGTTCTCGCGGACGGCTGCGGCGAGGTGACCGGCCCTGGAGCTCTGGATCCAGCGCACCACCAAGTAGATGACGACGAGCACGGCGAGTGCCAGCCAGTAGAGGTTGCGGCTGTTCGACACTCCCACGAGGAGCGCGGGAACCTGATCTGTGTTCAGGCTGAGGCCTTCCTCGCCGCCGGTGGCGCCCCGGGGATTGCGGCGGACCAGGACGGACCCGGCCTGCGCGAAGGCCAGGGTCACCATCGCGAACGGAATGCCGCTGACCCTGAGCGCTACTGCGCCGGTGAGGTTGGCAAGGATGACGACGACTGCGAGCGTGACGAGCATGGCCGGGAGCAGGCCCATGCCGGTGCGCTCCAGCAGGATTCCCAGGACGTACGCACCGGCGCCGACGTACAGCGCATGCCCGAAGGACAGCAGGCCGACGACTCCGATGAGGAGGTGGTACGTCAGAGCAGCCGCGCCCATGAGCAGGCACAGTGCCATGAGCTGAAGGGCGCCGGGTTCGTAGGTGGGGCTGGGCAGGACGCCCGGCAGGTGGATATTCAGCAGCGGGAGCAGGGCCAGCAGGATCACGCCGGCGACGGCGAGCGCTCCGCCGAGCAGCTCGCGTCGTCCGGTGCCGGTGCGATCGGCGGAAGACCGGCCGGCAGACGGGCCCGTGCCCGCAGGCGGCGGAGCGAAGGAAGCCTTCACCCGCTCCCGCGTGTTGAGCTGTTCCTGTCGTTTCGAAGCCGTGGTGCTCATGCGGTGGCCACCGCCTTTCGTCCCAGGAGTCCGGCAGGTCGGGTCAGCAGCACGACGGCAAGCAGGATGATGACCACGAAGTCGCCGAAGCCCCAGTAGTAGTTGGTGAACTGCTGGAGGACCCCGACCAAGAGGGAGGCCACGGCCGCACCGGGCAGTGAACCCAGGCCTCCGATGACAGTCACGATGAAGGCGAAGATCAGCAGCGAGCCGCCGAGCATGGGCGACACATAGCCGAAGTAGTGGCTGGCGAGGACGCCGCCCAGCCCCGCCGCGGCACCACCGATCATGAACACCAGCGTGAATGCCCGGCGAACGTCGATGCCCAGGGCGGTGACCATGGACCGGTTCTCCACGCCGGCGCGGATGATCATGCCGTAGCGGGTCTTCTTGAGGAAGACGACCATGCCGACGAGCACCAGCACAGCGATCAGGATCGTGATGAACAGGTGGTTCGGGGTCTGGGCACCGAGGATGTCGGTGGTCATGCCCATCCAGGCCGGCCCGTCGATGTAGACGGGATCGGTGCCCCAGATGCCCTCGAACAGGGCGATCGCGGCGAGGTTCAGGCCCACCGTCACGAGGACCTGCTCGATGTGACGCTCGTACAGGGGACGGATGAGGACGAATTCCGTCAGCGATGCCAGCAGGGCGCCGACGAGGCAGCCGATCAGCAGGGAGAGCAGGAAGCCGGCCCAGGTGCCGGCTCCGATCAGACTCGCGGTCTGCCAGCCGATCAGGGCGCCGAGGGTGAGGAATGCTCCGTGAGCGAAGTTCAGCACACCCATCAGGCCGTAGATGAGGGACAGCCCGGAGGACACCAGGAAGTACACGGCTCCGAGGCCGAGTCCGGTCACCAGCAGCAGCACGACCGTGCTCATGAGGCGCGCCCTCCTTCTGTGCCGACGCCGAGGTGGCGGGTGACGAGATCCTCGTCGTCCAGGAACGATTCCGCGGATTCCGCAGTGTGGACGACCTTGCCGTCGGACAGGATGATGGCGCCGGCCGCAAGCCGGCGCACGACGGAGAGATTCTGCTCGACCAGCAGGATCGGCACCGTCGTGGCGGCTTCGGCAAGGGCTTCGGCGACCTCGGAGACGATCTTCGGCGCGAGTCCCTTCGTCGGCTCGTCCACCAGCAGCACCCGATTGTCGTTGAGCAGCGCGCGCGCCAGGGAGACCATCTGCTGCTGACCTCCGGACAGGGTGCCGGCGGCCTGGTGTGCGCGCTTGACGAGGTCGGGGAACAGGGATTCGACGAGTTCGCGCCGTGGGGAGTCGTCCCGTTCGGCCAGCCTCAGGTTCTCCGCCACGCTGAGCCCGGCGAAGACCTCACGGTCCTCCGGGACATAGCCGATCCCGCGCTGGACGATCCGGTGAGTGGGGAGGCCGTGGATGGGCTCGCCGCCCAGTTCCACGGTGCCCCCGTCGCGTCGGATCAGACCGAGGATCGCTTTGATGGAGGATGTCTTTCCCACGCCGTTGCGACCCAGCAGGGCCGTGATACCCATGGCGGGCACGGCGAAGGACACATCCTCCACGACTTGCTGGCCGTCGATCGAGGCCCGCAGTCGGCTGACCGCGAGGACGGGCACCTCGGTGTCGGCGCCGGTCGCGGTGGTGGGTTCGGGTGCGGTGCTCATCGCTCAGGCAGCCTTTCCGGTTGTGCCGAGGTATGCCGCCTGGACCTCGGGATCGGCCATGATCGTCTCGGGTTCGTCGACGGCGAGGAGTGTGCCGTGATGCATCACGGCGACCCGCTCCGCCAGACCGAGCACGACATCCATGTGGTGCTCGACCATCATGATGGTGCGGCCGGACTCGAGGTGGATGCGCCGGATGGTCTCGACCAGACCGGGGACGTCGCCGGAGCCGACGCCCGCCATGGGCTCGTCGAGCAGGATGAGCTCCGGATCGGTCGCCAGGATCATGGCGATCTCGACCTTGCGCTTGTCACCATGTGACAGTCCCCCGGCGGCGGCTCCTGCGCGGTCCTGCAGCCCCACCTGCTCGAGGCACCCGCGCGCCGTGGTGGTCGCCGCGTCGGCCGAGCGGGGGAAGCGGAACAGCGAGAGCGAGCCGCCCCGCTTGGCCTGGGCCGCTAGCCGGACGTTCTCCAGCACGCTCAGGCCCGGGAACAGGGAGGAGGTCTGGAACGTCCGGCCCAGTCCGGACCGCGCCCTTCTGTCCACCGGCATGCGCGTGATGTCCACGCCATTCATGGAGATGCTGCCTTCCGTAGGACGAAGCAGACCCGACACCAGGTTGAACAGCGTGGTCTTGCCGGCGCCGTTGGGGCCGATCACCCCGACCATCTCACCGGCGGCGACCTCCAGGTCGATGTTCTCGAGGATGCGGGCTCCGCCGATCTGCATGCCGACGTCACGGATTGCGAGGGCCGGCGTTCCATTGGTCGTCATGGTCCGCTCACTGACCCTGCACCGGCGGGGCGGCGTCGGCGGCGTCCACGGTCTTGACCAGCTCCGGCTTCCACTCGTCGCCGTCCTGGACGAGTTTGGCCTGGTACATGTCCTGGATCAGCGCGTGATCCTCGGCGCGCACCGCAGTCGTGCCCTTCGGCCCCTCGAACTCCCAGCCCTCGAGCGCGTCGATCATCGCGTCGACATCGGTGCCGCCGCCTTCCCCGACGGCCTGCACGATCATCTGCCCGGCAACGAAGCCGTCCGGAGTGAACAGGTCGGGTGAAGCACCCTGCTCCTCGACGTGGTCCATCATGAAATTCTCGACGTCGTTCTGGCCGGCCCCCGGGAAGTAGTGCGACAGGAAGGAGATCTTCTCACCGGCAGCGCCATAGGCGCCGAAGGTCGATTCGTTCGCCAGTCCTGTCACGATCGGTGCGGCGTCGAAAGCGCCCTGCTGGTTGAGTGCCTGCCACATGGAGCCGGCGTTGGCACCCGCCCAGGCGACGAAGACCAGGTCGGGGTCGGCGTCGACGACCTGGCGCGCGAACGGGGTGAACTCGGTGACGTCCTCGGGCACCAGGATCTCGGAGACCTCCGCCCCTTCGGCGCCGAGGACCGCCTCGACTGCGGCGACGTTCCCCTGTCCGAAGGCGTTGTCCTGCGCGAAGACCGTGACCTTGGAGCCGTCCAGGTCATCGACGAACTGGCCGGCCGTGGCGACGTCCTGCACGGACTGCCGACCGGAGCGGAAGGTGTAGTCGTTGATGCCGGTGACGGCATCGGTCGCCGCGGGACCGGAGATGTAGAGGACCTTGTTCTGCTCGGCCTGCTCGGCCAGCTTCAGGGCGATGCCGGAGACGGTGGTGCCGGCGAGGATCTGGTAGCCCTCGCCGATGAGCTGCTTGGCGATCGACACGCCCTTGTCGGGGTCGCCTCCGTCGTCGTGATAGGTGAGATTGATCTGAGTCTCCCCGACCGCCCCGGTGCCGTCGGTGGCGTAGTCGATTCCGGCCTGCAGGCCGGCGAAGTACTCTTCGCCGTAGGCCGCGAGCGGACCGGTCTTCGAGTAGACGATCCCGACGTCGACGCTGTCCGGAGATTCGGCAGCACTGCCGGACTCGACGGTGGGGGCACAGGCAGTGAGGGCAAGTCCGGCGACGAGCATGCCGGCGGCGGTGATACGGGCTGGGTTCTTCACAACTTCGGCCTTTCCCTTGAGGATCCGAGATGCGGTCATGTGAGGAGGTGCGGGGTCGTGCTCCCGCCGGGCAGGTGGCCTCAGGGACAGCGGTGTCCGAACGGCCACCTGAAACCCGGTTCAGGTTACGACTTGAGTATGTGTCAGAGATCACGCGCCGTCAAGACCCAATGCGGGACCGCGATCAGGAGAGCGTCCTCGCACGTCATGGTCCGGGGGTCGGAACGGTTCCAGCGACATGGATCTGCTGATCACAGAAATGTGAGAACAGGCGTCGGAGCGGACTTCACCGACCTGCAGATCGCGCCGGACGCGCCTTTCCGACCAGGAGGCTCGAAGCCCAACCGCGGGAAGAGCCCATGCGTTCCCGCAGCCTCCCGACGCAGGTTCAGGGAACAGCGGAAGGCGTGACGGCTCCCGGCGGAGCAGCAGAAGGGGAGAGGCAACCGGTCCGCTGCGGGGCCAGTTGAAGCGCGGGGCCAGTTGGAGGGAGAGTCAGCGCGACGCAGGCGCGGGCGCGAGCGCCCGGCCCGTCAGCTCAGAGTCGGCTTGATCTTCCGGATCTGGTCGAGCACGCCGTTGATGAACTTGGGCGAATCATCGGTGGAGTACTTCCGGGCCAAGTCGAGCACCTCGGCGATGGCGACCGGATCGTCGACCTCCGAGTTGTGCAGGATCTCCCAGATCGAGATCCGCAGCAGCGCGCGGTCGACTGCGGGCATCCGGTTGAGCGCCCAGCCGCGGGCGTAGGTCTCGATGAGCTCGTCGATCTCCTCCCGATGCGAGATGACACCGTTGACGATCTCCACCGCGTACGGCTTCATCGGGTATTCGGGGTCGCCCGAGCGCATGGTGAGCAGTTCGCTCTCGGACAGCTGCCGCTGCTCGGCCTCGAACAGGATCTCCAGTGCGCGCCGCCGCGCGCGGGTGCGGGAGCTCACTCCTTGACGCGGCCGAGGTAATCGCCGGACCGGGTGTCGACCTTGACCCGCGTGCCTTCTTCGAGGAAGAGCGGAACCTGGATCTCGTAGCCGGTCTCAAGTGTGGCCGGCTTCGAACCACCGGTCGAGCGGTCGCCCTGCAGCCCCGGCTCGGTATGGGCGATCACCAGCTCGACGCTCGCAGGGAGCTCGATGTAGAGCGCGGTGCCCTCGTGGAACGCGATCTGCACGTCCTGGTTCTCCAGCATGAAGTTGGCCGCATCGCCCACCAGCTCGGGGCTGATGGTGACCTGGTCGTAGTCGGCGGAGTCCATGAACACGTAGTCCGTGCCGTCGTTGTACAGGTACTGCATGTCGCGTCGATCGACGGTCGCGGTCTCCACCTTGGTGCCGGCGTTGAAGGTCTTGTCGATGATCTTCCCGCTCAGGACGTTCTTGATCTTGGTGCGGACGAAGGCCGGTCCCTTGCCCGGCTTCACATGCTGGAACTCGAGAACCTGCCACAGCTGGCCTTCGAGTACGAGGACCATGCCGTTCTTGAGATCGTTGGTCGTTGCCACGTGGTTCCCTTCAGCTCGGGTCAAAATCGCGCCCGGTCCGGCGCGCCGAGGATCGATTCTATCAGCGTGCCTGCCCAGCACTCCCGTCAGCGCGGCATGGAGCGCGAGCCGGTGCGCCCACGCCGCTCAACTGCCACAGCCGGCGCGTGGCATCATCGCGGTTCGTCCGGCTTCCTGCTGGGTGTGTTCAGAGCGTCTTCGTCGGCGACTCGACGGCGATCTCCTGATAGGCCGTGTAGAGCAGCGCGCTCTCCGCCCCTTCCAGCACGACCGGCCGGCACATGTCCTCGAGCACGATGAAGCGCATGAGCGATCCGCGGGCCTTCTTGTCCCGCTTCATGGTGTCGAGCAGCTGCGGCCACTTGTCTCCGCGGTATCCGGTGGGCAGGCCCAGGTGCTCCAGCACGCTCCGCTGTCGTTCGGCGACATCGATCGGCAGGTTCTTCGTCATCACCGACAGCTCCGCCGCGAACATCATCCCGACCGCCACTGCAGCCCCATGGCGCCACTGGTACCGCTCGGTGCGCTCGATGGCGTGGCCGAGCGTATGGCCGTAGTTGAGGATCTCCCGCCGGCCCGACTCCGTGAAGTCCGCGCTGACGACATCCGCCTTGACCCTGATGGACCGCTCGATGATCTCCCGCAGCGCGGGCGAGTCGTGCTGGGCGAGCTCGCTCTTGGGGGTGTTCTCGATGAGGGAGACGATCTGCTCGTCGGCGATGAACCCGCATTTCACGGACTCGGCCAGGCCGGTGAACAGCTCGTTCTCGGGAAGCGTCGCCAAGGAGTCGGTGTCCACCAGGACTCCGGCGGGTGCATGGAACGCGCCCACGAGGTTCTTCCCCTCGGCAGTGTTGATCCCGGTCTTGCCGCCGATCGCCGCATCCACCATGCCGAGCACGGTGGTGGGGATGTTGACGAAGCGGATCCCGCGCAGCCAGGTCGCGGCGACGAAGCCGGCCAGATCCGTCACCGCTCCCCCGCCCACTGCCACGATCGCGTCGGATCGGGTGAAGTCGCTCTGGCCCAGGATCTGCCAGCAGAACGCGGCGACCTGCACGTGCTTGGCCTCCTCGGCATCGGGGATCTCCGCTGCCAGCGCCTCATAGCCGGCTGACAGCAGGTCCTCGCGCACCGCCTCCCCCGTGGCGCGCAGCGCCCGCGGATGGATGACGAGGACCTTCTGCGCGCGCGGCCCGATCAGCTCCGGCAGATGAGACAGCAGACCGGTCCCGACGAGAACGGGGTAGTCGCCTCCGGCGCTGACGTCGATGCGGGTGGTCTCATTCAATGCGTGCCTGCTTTCTTCGCTCATATCACTGCTGACTCTACCGAGGCGGACCGAGCACCACCCGAATCAGTCTTCGGTCCGCTCTCCGTGCTCGTCCTCGCCGTCGGCTTCCGAGTGCCAGAATCTGGCGTACTCCTCGGCTCGCTGGAGACCCGTCAGGATGTCGACGATGCGATTGACGATCGTCGACGGCGGCGCGTTGGACGCCGACACGGAGATCGTCGCCACCGACTCGTACAGCGCTCTGCGCTCCTCGAGCAGCGCCGACCACCGGGTGATCGGATCCTCGTCGCCGGCCAGCAGCGGCCGATGCGATCCGTGGAGGCGCCTGCCGGCCGTCTCCTCGTCGATCTCGATGTTGATGACCTTGATCGCGGGGTGCTTGAGCTGAGCCCGGGTGCCCGAGTTCAGGATCGCTCCCCCGCCCAGGGACACCACTCCCGGTCGATCCAGCAGTCGCCGCAGGCTGCGTCTCACCACAGCCCGCTCGATCTCCCGGAACCGGGCCTCTCCGCGGTCGGCGAAGATCTCCGAGATCGGGCCGTTGTCGTTGACGATGAGCGCATCGGTGTCCGTCAGCGGCAGGCCGAGGCGGTCGGCGAGCAGCCGTCCGATCGTCGACTTGCCCGCAGCGGGAGGTCCGATGAGGACGACTCGTGCGCCGGCAGCCGGCACCGGGTCGAGCGGCGGAACAGGTCTGGGCAGCGGCTGGTCCGGCGGGTTCATCGTCCCGAGCGGAGCGCCGCCGGGATCGCCTCGAGGTAGGACTCCAGATTGCGCTTCGTCTCAGCGACGGAATCCCCGCCGAACTTCTCGAGGACTGCCTGGGCCACCACCAGGGTGACCATCGCCTCGGCGACCACCCCGGCAGCCGGGACCGCGCAGACGTCCGAACGCTGGTGATGGGCCTTCGCCGCCTCGCCGGTGGAGACGTCGATGGTGGCCAGTGCGCGCGGCACCGTCGCGATCGGCTTCATCGCGGCGCGCACGCGGAGCGCCTCACCCGTCGACATGCCGCCTTCGGTGCCGCCGGCGCGGTTGCTGCGGCGGCGCACGGAGCCCTCGACGCGCTCGATCTCGTCGTGGGCGGCCGAACCGCGGCGCTCTGCGGTGAGGAACCCGTCACCGACCTCAACGCCTTTGATCGCCTGGATGCCCATGAGCGCGCCCGCCAGGCGCGAATCGAGCCGGCGGTCCCAGTGCACGTGCGAGCCCAGCCCGGGCGGGACGCTGTCGACGATGACCTCGACGACTCCGCCCAGCGTGTCGCCGGACTTCCTGGCGTCGTCGACCTCCTCGACCATCCGCGCCGAGAGGTCACGATCGAAGCACCTCATCGGGTCGGCATCGAGTGCGGGAACGTCCTCGATCGAGGGCAGCGCCTCCTCGCCGGTGCCCTTGACCGGGCCGATCGCCACGGTGTGCGAGAGCACCGTGATCCCCAGCTCGGCGAGGAAGTTCGCGGCGACCGCCCCGAGCGCCACCCGGGTCGCGGTCTCCCGGGCCGAGGCGCGCTCGAGGATCGGCCGCGCCTCGTCCCAGTCGTACTTCTGCATCCCGACGAAGTCGGCGTGGCCCGGCCGGGGACGGGTCAGCGGGGCGTTGCGCGCCTGGTCGGCGAGCACCTCGGGATCCACCGGATCCGCATTCATCACCGACTCCCACTTGGGCCACTCGGAGTTGCCGACCTCGATGGCGATCGGCGACCCGAGGGTGCGCCCGTGCCGGACCCCGCCGAGGATCCTCACCTCGTCGGCTTCGAACTTCATGCGCGCGCCCCGGCCGTAGCCGAGGCGCCTTCGTGCCAGCGCCGCCGATATGTTCGCGCGGGTCAGCGGGACGTGGGCCGGCAGACCTTCGAGGATGCCGACGAGCGCCTCACCATGGGACTCGCCTGCAGTAAGCCATCTCAACATTCTTCAGAGTCTACAAAAAGACCGGCCCGATGATGACGGCGGTCCACGTGCCGACCAGCATGTGCGGCCCGTACGCGATCGCCTCCCGCATTCCCCGGCCCTGTCCGGCCACCGCGTACAGCACCTGGGCGAGGGCGGAGAGGTTCATGACGACGAGCGCGACGACCAACCCGAATGGACTGAGCGCGGCCGGCAGCATGCCGACGACCACGGCGAGCTTCACATCACCGCCGCCCATCCCCCTGCGCCCGAGCACCGCGCCGAGCACGTTGAGCACCAGGAAGACCAGCAGCAGCACAAGTCCGCCGATCAGGCCGTTGAGCGCGGTGGTCCCAGCGCCTGCCCACTGGTGATCGGTCGCGGAGTTCTCCTGGAAGACGCCGACGACGACCCCGACGAGGAACAGCAGCACCACCGCACCGGTGATCGGCAGGACGATGCGGTTGGGCAGCCGGTGGATCGAGGTGTCGATCCAGAACAGCCAGCCGGTGGCACCGGCGACCAGGCCGAAGGCGATCATCACCGGCAGGTCGGCCCACGTGCGGCTCAGCAGCGCGGGGGTCACGAAGGCGGCCAGCCAGGCCAGCACCGCCCCTGCTGACGTGAGCACCGAGGTGACGAACCCGCTGGGCCTGCCGCTGCCGGCCAGTCCGGGAAGCAGGCGCATGCCCGCCTCGTCGTCGATGAGCCGGGCGAATCGCCACCAGATCCAGGCGCTGACCACCAGCGATGCGAGCACGGTCACGCCCAGGCTGACTCCGAGCGGCATCTGGTCGGTCACTGTTCCTCCTGTCGGTTCAGCTTCGGTCTCAGCCTAACCGCTGGCGGCGACCGGGACGCCCCTCGCGGGCCCGGCCGAGTTCGCCGGCCGCCTCATCCGTGCGCAGCCACCGCCGCCGTCATCGCCTGCTCCACGGCGCGCGGGGCGTCGGCGTCGAGTGCGACGCCGGCGGTCGCGGCGAACGCCAGGAACTGCTCGACCGCCTGGTGCACGAGCATCCTCACGCCGGGCACGCCGACTCCGCCCCGGACCGCGAACTCATGGAGGAGGTCGACCTCTGCCGGGGCGTAGGCGGCGTCGAGCACCACCGGCCGGCCTGCGAAGGTCTGCGGCCAGCTGAGGGGACGTCCGTCGAGGGAACCCGCCGGCAGCGTCGAGACCGTGAGATCGTGCCCGCCGGGGCGCCACTCCGCCAGCCGCGTGACGGAGGTGTCCAGCTCCAGGCGCTGGGCCAGCGCCACCACCTCGGCAGCCCGCTCCGGGCGGCGGACCGCGAAGTCGACGCTGCCGACTCCGAGCTCGCTCAGTGCCACCACCGCCGAGGCGGCAGTCGCCCCGTTGCCCAGGACGGCTCCCGTGCGGGGCGCCTCGGGACGGGCTTCCGACAGCGCGGCCACGATGCCTGCGACATCGGTGTTGAGCACTCGCGCGGCCCGCTCCCGCGACCGCACGAGGGTGTTCCCGGAACCGGTCAGAGCGGCGGTGCGGTCGACGGGCCACCCGTGGGCGGCGGCCAGCTCGATGAGCTCGGCCTTGAGCGGCATCGTGACGGAGAAGCCCAGGTGATCGGGATGGGCTTCCAGGAAGGAGGCCAGCGCACCGGCCGGGACCTCGAAGCGCTCATAGTGGAAGTCGCTGAGCCCGAGGGCCGCGTAGCCCGCGGCATGCAGGACAGGTGAGAGGGAATGGTCGATCGGGGAGCCGAGAACGGCAAAGGCGGGCACGGTTCAGTCCTCCTGGTTCCGCAGCCACTCGCGGTACTTCTCGACGTTCTCGAGGTGTTCGTCATAGCTCTCGGCGAACAGGGTCTCGCCGGATTCCGGGTTGACGGCCACGAAGTACTGCCAGTCTCCGTCCGCCGGGTCCTGCGCGGCGTCGACCGAGCTCCGGCTGGGTGAGTTGATCGGGCCGGGCGGCAGGCCGGGGTGCTTGTAGGTGTTGTAGGGGTTGTCGCTGGCGCGCTCCTCGGCGGTCGTGCTGGCGTCGGGTCGGGAGCCGTGGATGTAGTGCACGGTGGCGTCCGACTGCAGGAGGTTGTTCGTCCTCGACTCCTCCCCGATCCGGTTGATGAAGACCCGCGCGACTTTCCGCCGCACCTCCTCATCGCCGGGCGCCTCGATCTCGACGAGGCTGGCGAGCGTGAAGACCTCGTGCACCTCCTCCAGCGCGATCCCGAGGTCATCGATCTCGGTCTGCGTGCGGTCGACCATCTCCTGGACCATCGCCTCGGCGGTGATGCCGGGCTTGATCTCGTAGGTGGCCGGGTAGAGGTAGCCCTCCAGGCTCGGCGCATCGACGTCGAGCCCGTAGTCCCGCGGGGTCTTGTCCTCGATGGCCTTGAGCGTCTCCTCCTCACTCATGCCCAGCTCGATCATGCGGGCCTGGATCTGGTCGAGGCGGAAGCCCTCGGGAATGGTGAGGCGCTGCGACGCTGCCGGGTCGACGAGCGCCTCGACTGCCGCGGCAGCGCTCATCTGGCGGCGCATCGTGAAGTCACCGGCGTTGATCGTCGCCCCTTGGCGCTCGATCTCGTCGAGGAAGGGGCCGGTCGACTTGATGACGTCCTCCTCCACCAGCTGGTTGGCGACCTGCGTCGCCGAGGAGCCCGGCAGCACCGTCACCACGACCTCTTCGCCGCCCTCGCCCTCGTAGTCGCCGCTCTCACCGAGGACTTCGCCCACGGCGCCGCCGATCGTGTTCACGGCGAGCAGTCCGCCTCCCCCGAGCACGAGGATCGCGACGAGGGTGATGACGGTGGTGCGGCGGCGGCGCATCATCCGGCGGCGGGCACGCGCCTTCAGCTCGGCACGGGTCAAGCCCTCGGCGGGATCGAGGTCGTGCTGCGTGCTCATGGTTCGGGCTCCCCGCGGTCCTCGAGCAGCTCGCCGGCGGGCGCACCGGTCTGCTTCTCCTGATCGATGGCGCTCTGCAGGATGACGACCGCGGCGACCGCGTCGACGATCTCGCGCCGCTTCCGTGAGCTCTTCCCCACCGACTGGAGCACCGCGTGCGCCTGGGTGGTGCTGAAGCGCTCGTCGACCAGGCGCACGGGCAGCCCGGTCGCATCCGCGATCTGCCGGGTGAAGTCGAGCGCGGTGGCGGCCGATGCCCGCTCGGTGCCGTCGAGCGACCGAGGGAGGCCGGTGATGAGTTCGATCGGCTCGTGCTCGGTGACGATCTCGGCGATTCGGCGCAGGGCCTGCTCATCGCCGTCGCGTCGGTAGACCGTCCCGACCGGTGTTGCGAGGATGCCGTCGGGATCGCACTGGGCGATGCCGATGCGCACCGATCCGACATCGATTCCGAGGCGTCGGCCGCGGCGGAATGCCATCAGCGGTCTTCCAGCGCCTGCCGCAGTGCTGTCAGCGCGGCTTCGGCCTTGGTGGGATCGGCGCCTCCGCCCTGCGCGAGGTCAGGCTTGCCGCCGCCTCCGCCGCCGAGCTCCCGGCAGGCCGTCTTGACCAGGTCCCCGGCTCGCAGGCCCTGCTGCTGGGCTGCATCGTTGACCGCGACCACGACGCTGGGCTTTCCGGAGGCGATGCCGACGGCGGCCGTCACCGCCGGTTCGCTGCCGAGGCGGTTGCGCACATCCATGACGAAGGACCGGACGTCGCCTGCGGCCGAGACCTCGCCGAGCGCTGTTCCGGCGAACAGGATGTCGCCGACCCGCTGCGCGGAGGAGGCCGCCTCGCCTGCGGCGGCGAGCACCTTCTGCTGGTTGAGAGCGGCGATGGTGCGCTCGGCCTCCTTGATCCGGGCCAGCAGCGCGGCCACCCTTTCCGGCACGTTCTCGCCGGGCACCTTGAGCAGGTCGGACACCGCCTGCACGATGGTGCGCTCCTTGGCGAGCGAACGGAACGCCGAGAGTCCGACGGCGGCCTCGATGCGCCGAGTGCCGGAGCCGATCGACGCCTCGGAGATCACGGAGATCGGCCCGACCTCGGTGGTGCGCTCCACGTGGGTGCCGCCGCACAGCTCGCGCGACCACGGTCCACCGATGTCGACGACCCGGACGACGGGCGGATACTTCTCACCGAACAGTGCGATCGCGCCCGACTTGCGGGCCTCGTCGAACGGCAGGTGCTCGTAGTTGACCTCGAGGTTGTCGCGGACGGCGACATTGGCCGCGTCCTCGATCTCTGCCCGGGTCTGCGCGCTGAGCGCGTCGGGGAACGAGTAGTCGAAGCGGAGGTATCCGGGGTGGTT
Organism: Brevibacterium daeguense; assembly: GCF_021729135.1. Taxonomy (GTDB): domain Bacteria; phylum Actinomycetota; class Actinomycetes; order Actinomycetales; family Brevibacteriaceae; genus Brevibacterium; species Brevibacterium daeguense. The sequence goes on along the minus strand of NZ_JAJTWW010000003.1, from coordinate 24,997 downwards.
GAGCGAACCGGCCTGCACGGCGTTGGAGCCCAGGATCTCGCGCAGCGCGGCGTGGACGAGGTGGGTCGCCGAGTGCGCCTGCTCCGCGGCGAACCGGTGGCTCCCGTCGACTTCGGCGTGGACGTTCGTGTCGGGGGTGATCTCGCCCTCGAGGACCTCGATCCGGTGGGCGGGAAGTCCCTTGAGGGCGTTCTGGACATCGAGGACGCGCGCGACGAAGCCGTCGCCGCGGATGATTCCGACATCGGCCTGCTGCCCGCCTGCCTCCGCGTAGAACGGGGTGACGTCGAGCACGAGATCGACCGTCTCGCCCGGGAGAGCGACGTCGACGTTCTGCCCCTCGGCGACGAGCCCGCGGATCCTGGAGTCGGCGGTGAGGTTGTCGTAGCCGACGAACTCGGTCGCCCCTTCATCGAGCAGGGCGGAGTAGGCGGACAGATCGGCCTGCAGGCTGCCCTTCTTGGCCTTCGCGTCCTCCTTGGCGCGCCGGCGCTGTTCGGCCATGAGCTCGGTGAACCCGGTCTCGTCGACCTCCACACCCTGCTCGGCAGCCATCTCCAGAGTCATGTCGATCGGGAAGCCGTGGGTGTCGTGGAGGGCGAAGGCGATGTCGCCGCCGATCGTGCCGCCTCGGCCGACCTGCTCGACAGCGCGGGTCAGCAGCTCGGTGCCGGATTCGAGAGTGCGCAGGAAGGCGCGCTCCTCGGCGTAGGCGATGCGGGAGATGCGGTCGAAGTCCGTCTCCAGCTCGGGGTAGGAGGCCTTCATGGCGTCCATGGACACCGGCAGCAGCACCGGCATCACGGGTTCGGTGACGCCGAGCAGGCGCATCGCACGGACGGCACGGCGCAGCAGGCGGCGCAGGATGTAGCCGCGGCCCTCGTTGGCGGGACGGACGCCGTCGCCGATGATGATGAGCGCCGAGCGGACGTGATCGGCCACGACGCGCATCCGCACGTCGTCGCCTTCATCGGCTCCGTACCTGCGGCCGGAGAGCTCGCTGGCGGCGGCGATGACGGGATAGACCTCGTCGATCTCGTACATGTTCTCGACACCCTGCTTGAGGAAGGCCACGCGCTCGAGGCCCATCCCGGTGTCGATGTTCTTGGCCGGCAGCTCGCCCTTGATGTCGAAGTCGACCTTGGAGCGGACCGCCGACAGCTCGAACTCCATGAACACGAGATTCCAGATCTCGATGTAGCGGTCCTCGTCCGCGATCGGCCCGCCCTCGGCGCCGTAGGCCGGACCGCGGTCGTAGTAGATCTCCGAGCAGTAGCCGCCCGGCCCGGGCTGCCCCGTGTGCCAGAAGTTGTCCTCGTTGCCGCGCGTCTGGATCCGTTCGGCGGGAATCGCCGTGTTCTTCAGCCACAGGTCGATCGTCTCGGCGTCTTCGGCGTGCACGGTGGCCCACAGCCGGTCCGGTTCGAAGCCCAGACCGCCGGCGCTCTCGGGAGTGGTGAGCAGCTCCCAGGCGAAGCGGATCGCGTCCTCCTTGAAGTAGTCGCCGAAGGAGAAGTTGCCGTTCATCTGGAAGAACGTGCCGTGCCGGGTCGTCTTGCCGACCTCTTCGATGTCGCCGGTGCGCACGCACTTCTGCACGCTGGTCGCCCGCGGGAACGGGGCCGGCTCGCGCCCGGAGAGATACGGGATGAACTGCACCATGCCGGCGATGTTGAACAGGATCGACGGATCGGAGCTGATCACCGAGGCCGAGGGCACGACGACATGGCCGTTCGCCTCGAAGTAATCCAGCCACCGTCGTCTGATCTCTGCCGTCTTCATTCGTGACCTTTCATCCGCCGCGGTTTACGGGTGCTGCCGGGGTGCGGGAGCCGCCATGGTGCCGGACCTGCCGTGCTGCGGCGTCTCCCGGCGTCGGACCAGGCGTGATGCCCAGCGGTCTGCGCCCCACGCAAGTGTAGTGGATCGGCCGGTTCGGCACAGCCGGGCGGCTCTCGGTGGACCTCTGCGCGCACGACCCCGTAGTGAATGGCGAACCGCCCGGATCCATCAGGATCCGGGCGGATGCCGCAGAGCAGATCTGCGCGCCCATCGCGTCGGCGAGAGCCGATCAGCGCGTGTGCACATCGATCGGCTCCGGGAGCGGATCAGCGCGAGTAGTGCTCGACCACGAGCTGAACGTCACAGGTGACCGGGACTTCCTCGCGCTTGGGCCGACGCAGCAGCGTTGCCTGCAGAGCCTCCAGATCCACCTTGAGGTAGCCCGGGGTGGCCGGCAGCACGTCACGATGAGCGCCGAGCGCGGAGACCTGGAAGGGATCCATCTGCGCCGACTTCTGGTGCACGTGGATCATCTGGCCCTCCTTGACGCGGAAGGACGGACGGTCCACGCGCTGACCGTCGACCATGATGTGGCGGTGCACCACGAACTGGCGGGCCTGGGCGATGGTGCGGGCGAAGCCGGAGCGGAGGACGAGGGCGTCCAGGCGCATCTCGAGGAGCTCGACCAGGTTCTCACCGGTCAGACCGGGAAGCCGCTTGGCCTCCTTGTAGGCCTTGAGCATCTGGGCCTCGCGGATGCCGTACTGCGCGCGCAGGCGCTGCTTCTCCTTGAGTCGGACCGAGTAGTCGCTGTCATTGCGACGGCGAGCGCGGCCGTGCTCGCCCGGCGGGTACGGGCGGCGTTCGAAGTACTTCTCTGCTTTGGGGGTCAGGGGCAGACCCAGTGCGCGCGACAGGCGGACCTGGCGGCGATCCCGTGCGGGAGCGGTCATCAGCGGTGCAACCTTTCGGTTCGATTCTTCTGTCCCGGCCGGAGCTCCCCCGCAGGCGAGCGCTCGTCCGTGTCCGGAACAGCTGTTTCCCCGGATGGGAAAGAGGGCTCAAGGACGCGAGCACGTCCTCGGCCGACCGCCTTTATGAGCAGGCACAGCGACACACAAGTCTATGGGAGGACGGTCCCCGGCGCAAAATCGGCGCCTGCGGCGCCTCACTGCTCCTCCGATGTCGCCTCGCTGCTCCTCCAGGATCGCCTCGGTTTTCCTCCGAGATCGAACCTGCTCAGCGCTGGTCGAGAATCCGCCGCAGCACCGCCAGCCGCTCGGCCATCCCGTGCTCGGCGCCGTTGGCGGTGGGCTCGTAGTAGCGCGTGCCGACGAGCGGATCGGGCAGATACTGCTGACCGGCCACGCCGTGCGGATAGTCATGGGCATACCTGTAGCCGGCACCGTGACCGAGGGCCTTCGCTCCCGGGTAGTGGGCATCCCGCAGGTGCATCGGCACCTCCCCCGACTTGCCGGCCCTGACGTCGGCGAGCGCCTGGTTGATCGCGTTGTAGGAGGCGTTCGACTTCGGGGCGCACGCCAGGTAGACGACCGCCTGCGCGAGCGGGATGCGACCCTCCGGCATTCCGATCCGCTCGACGGCGGTCTGCGTGGCCACCGCCAGCTGCAGCGCCTGCGGGTCGGCCATGCCGATGTCCTCGGCCGCCGAGATCACGACCCGCCGGCAGATGAAGCGGGGGTCCTCCCCTGCCTCGATCATGCGGGCGAGGTAGTGCACGGCCGCATCCGGGTCAGAGCCGCGGATGGACTTGATGAACGCCGACACCACGTCGTAGTGCTGGTCGCCGTTGCGGTCGTAGCGGACGACAGCCTGATCGGCAGCGTCGGCGGCGTGCTCGGCGGTGATGACCGGCGCCTCGGCGGCTGCCGACGTGGCCTTGGCGCTGGCGGCCGCGGCCTCGAGCACTGTGAGCGAGCGGCGGGCGTCTCCAGCGGCGACCGCGACGATGTAGTCGCGGGCCTCCGCCGAGAGCTCGAACGTGTCTGCCAGTCCTCGATCCGCGTGCACCGCTCGCTCCAGCAGCATCCGGATGTCGTCATCGGCCAGCGGCCTGAGCGAGAGCACCAGCGACCGGGAGACGAGCGGGGCGATCACGGAGAACGAGGGGTTCTCCGTGGTGGCGGCGATGAGGACGACCAGCCGGTTCTCCACTGCGGGCAGCAGCGCATCCTGCTGGGCCTTGGAGAACCGGTGGATCTCATCGAGGAACAGGACTGTGGTGCGGCCGTAGAGATCGCGGTCGTTGCGCGCATCCTCGATGACCCGGCGCACATCCTTGACCCCGGCGGTGATCGCCGACAGCTCGACGAACCGACGGTCCTCGGCATGGGAGACCACGTGCGCGATCGTCGTCTTGCCCACCCCCGGTGGGCCCCACAGGATGATCGAGCTCGCCCCGGCCTTGTCGCCGGCCTGTGCGGTGACGAGCTGATGCAGCGGGGAGCCGGGGAAGGTCAGGTGGTCCTGGCCGACGATCTCCTCGATCGTGCGCGGCCGCATCCGCACGGCGAGCGGGTCGAGCGCGGAGCCGGCGACCGGGCCGGGCTCCCCCGGGCCGGTCGCCGCCGAGAACAGATCAGACATCAGAGCAGAACCGCAATCAGTCCTCGTCCTCGGGCGTGTAGTCGACTCCGGCCTCGGCGCGCTGCTGCTCGGTGATCGGTGCCGGCGCATCGGTCAGCGGATCGTAGCCGCCGCCGGTCTTGGGGAAGGCGATGACCTCGCGGATCGAGTCCGCGCCCGCCAGCAGGGACACGATCCGGTCCCACCCGAAGGCGATGCCGCCATGCGGCGGCGCACCGTAGCTGAAGGCGTCGAGCAGGAATCCGAACTTCTCGCGCGCGTCCTCCTCGCTGATGCCCATGACCTTGAAGACCCGCTCCTGCACGTCCGGGCGGTGGATGCGGATCGAGCCGCCGCCGATCTCGTTGCCGTTGCAGACGATGTCGTACGCGTAGGCGAGGGCGGAGCCGGGATCGGTGTCGAAGGTGTCGAGGAACTCCGGCTTCGGTGCGGTGAAGGCGTGGTGGACGGCGGCCCAGGAGCCGGCGCCGACCGCCACCTCACCGGCGGCGGCCGCCTCTTCCGCGGATTCGAACAGGGGCGCGTCGACCACCCACACGAACGACCACGCCGACTCGTCGATCAGGCCCTCGCGGACTGCGATCTCCTTACGGGCTGCGCCCAGCAGACCGCGCGCAGCCCCGGGCTTGTCGGCGGCGAAGAACACCGCGTCCCCGGGTCGGGCGCCGACCTTCTCGGCCAGGCCGGCCTTCTCCGCATCGGAGATGTTCTTGGCCACCGGACCGGTCAGCGTGCCGTCTTCCTGGATCAGGACGTAGGCCAGCCCCTTCGCGCCGCGCTGCTTGGCCCACTCCTGCCAGCCGTCGAGCTGGCGGCGCGGAAGCGAACCGCCGCCGGGGTAGACCACGGCGCCGACGTACGGGGCCTGGAACACGCGGAAGGGGGTGTCGGCGAAGTACTCGGTGAGCTCGGTGAGCTCGATCTCGAAGCGCAGGTCGGGCTTGTCCGTGCCGTAGCGCTCCATCGCCTCGTGGTAGGTGATGCGCGGGATCGGCTGGTCGAGCTCGTGGCCGATGAGCTTCCACAGCGCAGCCAGGATCTCCTCGGCCAGCGCGATCACGTCGTCCTGCTCCACGAACGAGGCTTCGATGTCGAGCTGCGTGAACTCCGGCTGCCGGTCGGCGCGGAAGTCCTCGTCGCGGTAGCACCGGGCGATCTGGTAGTAGCGTTCCATGCCCGCCACCTGCAGCAGCTGCTTGAACAGCTGGGGCGACTGCGGCAGCGCGTACCAGCTGCCCGGCCGCAGCCGAGCCGGGACCAGGAAGTCGCGTGCGCCCTCCGGCGTCGAGCGGGTCAGCGTCGGCGTCTCGATCTCGATGAACCGGTGGTCCTCCAGCACCGAGCGAGCAGCTCGGTTGACCTCCGAGCGCAGGCGCAGCGCCGCGGCGGGACCCGAGCGGCGCAGATCGAGGTAGCGGTACTTCAGGCGCACCTCCTCACCGACCACGCCGGAGTCCTCGGCGTGGTCGGACACCTGGAACGGCAGCGGCGCCGCAGGTGCCAGCACCTCGACCTCGGTGTCGACGATCTCGATCTCGCCGGTCGGCAGACTGGGATTGGTGTTGCCCTCCGGCCGGGCCGCGACCGTGCCGGCGATCTTCACCACGGTCTCGTTGCGCAGCAGATCGGCGTCCTGTTCGCGGACGACGACCTGGACGATCCCCGAGGCGTCGCGCAGGTCGATGAAGGCGACTCCGCCATGGTCTCGTCGACGGTCCACCCAGCCGGTGAGGGTGACGGTGGAATCGATGTCCGAGACACGCAGGGTGCCCGCCTCGTGGGTTCTCAGCACTTCAGGTAGCTCCTTAGGGTTGAATGGGCCGTACGCCTGCCGTCAATGATAGACGTTGGGCGGTTCGAGTCCGGAACGCTCAGCAGCTCGGATGAGCCGACGGACCGGGACCTGCTCACGGGCCGGAAAGGACGATTGTGGACACCACTCCCTCGGGAATCGAGACTCCGACGACCGCGCAGATCGAGGTGGCGGCGGAGACCTTCCGCATGCTGTCCTCGTCCACTCGGCTGCTCATCGTGTGGTTCCTCGTCCACGAGGAGTCGGATGTCACCGGCCTCGCCGAGGCGTCGGGCGCCAGTGTGCAGGCGGTCTCGCAGCACTTGGCGAAGCTCCGGCTGGCGGGCCTGGTGTCGTCCCGCCGCGAGGGCCGCAGGATCTTCTACATGGTCGACGACCCGCACGTGGTCACGATGGTCAGCGAGATCTTCGACCACATCGCGCCCGACGGCTCGCTGGCGCCCGACCCGGAGCCGCGCCCTGCGGGTCCCCTGCGCGCGATGGAATAGAGCTCAGTCCGCTGCGGTGACCTTGCTCACCGACGGCCACAGATCCTCGACGGGCGGAGCCCACAGTTCCGGGTCCGCGCTGATCTGCTCTCCGGAGCGGATGTCCTTGACTTCATGGCCGGTCTCGCCGTCGAGGAACCAGACGAACGGGATGCCCCGGCGGTCGGCGTACTTGATCTGCTTGCCGAACTTGCTGGCCGACGGGGAGACATCGACGGGAATGCCGCGCCGCCGGAGCAGGTTGGCCACCGCTGCCGCATCGTCCCGGTGAGATTCGTCGCTCACGGCGACGAGCACTGCCGAGGGCACCGAGCGACTGGCCTGCACCATCCGATTCCTGCCCACGAGGCGCGACATCAGGCGCGATACCCCGATCGACATGCCGACCCCGGGGTAAGTCTTCTTACCGGTGGTCGCCAGGGCGTCGTAGCGGCCGCCGGAGGCGACCGAGCCGATGGACTCGTGGCCGACGAGCTGCGTCTCGTAGACGGAGCCGGTGTAGTAGTCGAGGCCGCGGGCGATCTTGAGCTGGGCGACGACGATGCCGGGCTGCTGACGATTGGCGGCATCGAGCAGCCGGGTGAGCGATTCGAGGCCCTCGTCGAGGAGCGGATCAGTGATTCCGAGCGCGGTGACCGCCTCGGCGAACTCCCCGGTGGTGCTCTCGATCGCCGCCAGGTCGAGCAGCAGCCGCTGCTGGGCGGCATCGGCCCCGGCTTCGGCGGCGAGGAGCTCACCGACCCTGTCCGGACCGATCTTGTCGAGCTTGTCGATGCAGCGCAGCACCGGGGTGACGTCCTCGAGGCCGAGTCCGCGGGTGAAGCCTTCGAGAAGTCGGCGGTTGTTCGCCAGGATCCGCACCGGCGGCACCCCCAGCTCGGCGAGTTCGCCGAATGCCTGCGCCATCACGAGCGGGACTTCGACCTCGAAGTGGTCCGGAAGCGTGTCCTCGGCGACGATGTCGATGTCGGCCTGGATGAATTCGCGGTAGCGGCCGTCCTGCGGGCGTTCGCCGCGCCAGACCGGCTGGATCTGGTAGCGCTTGAACGGGAACGCCAGGTGGCCGGCGTTCTCGACCACGTACCGGGCGAACGGCACGGTCAGGTCGAAGTGCAGGCCGAGTGGGGTCTTCGCGTCCCCGGGCTCCTCGTGGAGGCGGGAGACCGCGAACACCTCCTTGTCGATCTCGCCTTCCTTGGCGAGCGCGGCGATCGGCTCGACCGCGCGCGTGTGCAGCGCCGCAAAGCCGTTGAGCTCGAACGTGTGCTTGAGCAGATCGATGACCCGCTCCTCGACGATTCGATCTGCGGGCAGCCATTCGGGAAATCCCGACAGACGTGCGGCTTGTGCCATGGGTGGTGCTCTCCTTCAGAGACTGCTGGATGGTCTTCAGCGACTGCTGGATGGTCTTCAGCGACTGCTGGCTGGTCAGGTGATTCTCGGCGGCGCTGAGGCGCTGAGTGGCCGCGACGCGGAGTGCCGGATGGTCGTGGGCGCGCGCGCCGGAGGAGTCAGAGGAACGGGTTGGTGCGCAGCTCATGGGAGATGCGACTCGCGGGGCCATGTCCGGGCAGCACCGGGGTGTCGGGCAGCGTCTTCAGGTGCTCGAGCGTCCGCTGCATGGCCGCCGCGTCCCCGCCCGCGAGGTCGGTGCGGCCGATGGAGCCGGCGAACAGCACGTCACCGGTGAACAGCACCTCGGCGGCATCGCCCTCTCCGGCGGGATCCCTCACCCGCCACAGGGTCGAGCCCTCGGTGTGCCCGGGCGCCGGCTGCGGGGTGATCGTGAGCCCGGCGAGTCTCAGGGACTCCGTGCCGTCGACGACCGTCGCGGCGGGGGCCTGCCAGCCGTCGGCGAGCGGTCCGACCAGCGCCGCCAGCTGCGCGGAGACCGTTGCTGCCGGATCCTGCAGACGGTAGAGGTCGGGGGCCCCGATGTACACCTCGAGGTCGAAGGCGGCCAGCAGGTTCGGCAGACCGAGGATATGGTCCGGATGACCGTGGGTGAGCAGCACCGCGACGGGCCGCCAGCCGAACTCCCGGAGCGTCCGCTCCAGGTCCGGCGCGCAGTCGAATCCGGCGTCGACCAGGATGCACTCACGCTCGCCGCCGACGTCGGAATCCGTCCCGTGCCCGGGCACGGACTCGGCCGCGACCGCGTAGCAGTTGACCTCGAGCAGCTCTGCGCGGACTCCGGTGATCTCCATGGCGGTCAGTCTAACGCCCGGTGCGCGACCGACCCTGCGCGCCCGCGCAGTACCGGCGCGACCCCGGCTCCGGGATCCGTGAGGCGCCTCCTCCGGTATCCGTGAGCGTCCTCCTCCGGTATCCGTGAGCGTCCTCCTCCGGTATCCGTGAGCGTCCTCCTCCGGTATCCGTGAGCGTCCTCCTCCGCCGCCTCACGGTGCCCGACGGCTGTGCTCGCTATGCTGGTGACGTTCAACCCATCGTCGAGTGATCACACGTGATTCGACCGACGCAACGACAAGGTACGGAAATGACCGACGACGCAGCCCAGAACCAGCCCACGCCGAAACCGAAGCCGGTTCCACGCCCGCCGGCCGGAGCCGGCGCACCCTCCCCGGCGAAACTGGCCGGGACGAAGACCGCGGCACCGGCGCCTGTGCCTCCGCAGGATCGCAGCGCGGAGATCGCCGAGGCCGTGTCATTCGGACGCGTCGCCGAGGACTCGACGGTGTACGTCCGCACCGATGCCGGCGAGCGGCCCGTCGGCCAGTACCCGGACGCGACCGCCGAGCAGGCGCTGGAGTACTTCGCGCGCAAGTACCTCGAAGTCGTGGATGCCGCAGCTCTCCTGCAGGAGCGGCTCACCGCCGGCGCCTCGGGAGACTCGATCCGGGCATCCGCTGTCAGCCAGCGCGAGGCCCTGGGCGAGGCCAAGGCAGTGGGTGACCTGTCGGCCGTCGAGGCGAAGCTGCGCGAGATCGAGGGCAGCGCCGCCGAGCGAGCCGCGGAGCAGGCGAAGGAGCGCGAGGCCGCCAAGTCCGCCGGGCTCGCCGCCCGAACCGCAGTCGTCGAGGAGGCCGAGGCGATCGCCGCAACCGATCCGGCGCGGATGCAGTGGAAGCAGTCGGGTGCTCGGCTCAATGACCTCTTCGGCGAATGGAAGCAGATCCAGTCGACCTCACCCCGGCTGCCGCGTTCGCAGGATCAGGAGCTGTGGGGTCGATTCTCCAAGGCGCGCAACATCTTCGACAAGCGACGTCGGGAGTTCTTCTCTGATCTCGACAAGCGCAATGCCGAGGGCAAGCGGATTAAGGAGGAGCTCGTCACCGAGGCCGAGGCGCTCTCCGAGTCGACGGACTGGCGCGGGACCTCGCAGAAGTACCGCGAGCTGATGGACCGGTGGAAGGCGGCCCCGCGCGCCGGCCGGCGCGAGGACGATGCGCTGTGGGCTCGATTCCGTGCCGCACAGGATGTCTTCTTCGCCGCCCGCAACCACGCCAACGATGCCATCGATGCCGAGTACAGCGAGAACCTCGCTGCCAAGGAGGAGCTGCTCAAGCGCGCTCAGGCCCTGCTGCCGGTGACCGATATCCAGGCGACGAAGGACAAGCTGCGAGCTATCCAGGACGAATGGGAGGCCGCGGGCAAGGTGCCGCGCGCCGACGTGTCCCGGATGGAAGGCGGACTGCGCGCAGTCGAGCGGGCACTTGCCGAGGCGGAGGCGGCCGAGTGGGACCGGACGAACCCGGAGACCCGGGCCCGCACCTCGGGCGCCCTGGCGCAGCTGGAGGATGCGATCGCCGAGCTCGAATCGAAGCTCGCGGCGGCGCAGGCGGGCGGGAACGCCGCTGCGATCGAGAAGGCGCAGGCGGCCCTGGACGCTCGCCGTGCATGGTACGAGCAGCTGTCGAAGACTGCCGCGGAGCTCTCATGAGCGGGTCCGGCTTCCGCGCGAGCGAATTGGGCTCGCGGGAGTAGTCGACGGCTGCGTCGTCCACAGGGAACGGCGCAGCCGTCGTGGTGCTGTCCACAGGTCGCGGGCAGACGTTGTCGGCGAGCCACCCGCCCGGGGAGCATGGGATCATGGATGATCTCCTGCGCGTCGGGGAACCGCTGAGCTACGCCGAGCTGATGGACCTGACGCTCGACGGGCTGGTCTTCAGGCTCAGCCACAGCTGCTGGGTGCCGGTCGGCACTCGGGTCGACGCGGAACTGCGGGCCCGGGCCCTGGGAGCTCCCCGGCAGACCGGTCTGGTCGCGTCTCATCACTCGGCGCACTGGATCTGGTGGGGTGTCGGCACGGGGCCCACGACGCCCGAGTACACCACGCGCAGACGGCGGCGGCTGCGCAGCGCAGCCCAGCCGTGGATCACCTATGAGCGCTGGGTCGAAGGGCCTGATCTCGCGTGCGTCGCCGGTCTGGCGGTCACTGCGCCCAATCGGACGCTCTACGACCTGACCCTGCTCATTCACGAGACCTTCGGGGATCAGTCGGTCGCGGTGAAGCAGCTCCACCGGATCCTTGCACAGGTCTCGGATCGAGAGAAGGAGAACTTCTGTTCGTACCTGGAAGCACAGTACCGGCGGCCCCACCTGAGATGCCTTCGCAGCCTCGCCGCGGCGGCGATCGCACCGCAGCGACAGCCGCCGACGATCGGGTGAGCCGTTGCCAGTCGGCCGGGTCGGTCGCCGGTGATCGGAGTGGCCACCACGGGCGAGCCCGATCAGCCGTCGGCGATCGAGCAGCAGGCCACCACCGGATGGGCCGGTCAGCCGCCGGTGATCCGGTAAGCGTCGAACACGCCTTCGACTTTGCGCGCCGCAGACAGCACGGTGTCAAGGTGGCTGGCGTCGCCCATCTCGAACACGAAGCGCGACTGTGCAACCCGCGCTTTGGAGGTCGCAACGGATGCCGAGAGGATGTTGACGTGATTCTCCGACAGCACCCGCGTCAGGTCGGAGAGCAGGCCGGAACGGTCCAGTGCCTCGACTTGGATCTGGACGAGGTACACCCCGGAGGTGTTGGCCGCCCATTCGACATCGACCATGCGGTCCGGCTCTCGGCGTAGGTTCTCCACGTTCGCGCAGTCCGAGCGGTGAACCGAGACGCCCGTCCCACGAGTCACGAACCCGACGATCTCATCACCGGGGACAGGCGTGCAACATCGAGCGAGCTTGACGAGGATGTCGTCCGCGCCCTTGACACGGACCCCGTCCGTCGAGGAATGGTGCCCGCGCGATGAGCCGCGGCGATTGGTCGGGGTGAGGACCTCCTCGACCTCGTCGTCGCGGCCCACCTCCTTGGCCAGCAGGTCCACGACATGCGCCGCGGAGATGTTGCCGTTGCCGATCGCCGCATAGAGCGCGGACACGTCCGGCAGCTGCTGCTCGTTGGCGACGACCACGAGCGCATGCTGACTCATGAGCTTCTCTGCCGGCAGCTGGTGCCTGCGCATCGCTCGAGCCAGCTGGTCCCGGCCGCTCTCGATCGCCTCCTCCCGGCGCTCCTTCGAGAACCACTGGCGGATCTTGTTCCGCGCCCGTGGGCTGGTGACGAACGCCAGCCAATCACGACTCGGACCGGCGTTCTCGTCCTTGGAGGTGAAGATCTCCACGACGTCGCCGTTCTCCAGCTTCGAGTCCAGGGCGAGGAGCCGGCCGTTGACGCGGGCGCCCATCGTCTTGTGCCCGACTTCCGTGTGGACCGCATAGGCGAAGTCGACGGGCGTGGATCCGGCCGGAAGCGAGATGATGTCGCCCTTCGGCGTGAAGACGTAGACCTCTTTCGAGTTGACCTCGAACCTCAGATTGTCGAGGAACTCGTCCGGATCGGCGGTCTCGCGCTGCCAGTCGAGCAGCTGCCGCAGCCATGCCACCTGGTCGACCGCACCGGAGTCGGCGACCTTGGCCATCCTGCCTCCGGCGGCGTTGATGGCGGCCGGGTCGACCTTCCGCTGGTCCTTGTACTTCCAGTGCGCGGCGACGCCGAACTCCGCCCGCCGATGCATCTCGTGGGTGCGGATCTGGATCTCCACGGGCTTGCCGTACGGCCCGATCACAGTGGTGTGCAGGCTCTGGTACATGTTGAACTTCGGCATTGCGATGTAATCCTTGAACCGGCCCGGGACCGGCGACCACCGCGCGTGCACGAGCCCGAGCACGGCATAGCATTCCCGGACCGTCTCCACGAGCACCCGGACGCCGACCAGGTCGTAGATCTCGGCGAAGTCATGGCCGCGCACGACCATCTTCTGGTAGATCGAGTAGTAGTGCTTCGGCCGTCCGGAGATCGTGTAGTCGATCTTCGATTCCTTGAGACCTTCGGCGAGCTCCTTCGAAACGATCGCGAGATACTTCTCCCGCTCGGGCGCCCGCTCAGCGACCAGCCGGACGATCTCGGAGTACACCTTGGGATAGAGCACCTGGAAGGACAGATCCTCCAGCTCCCACTTGATGGTGTTCATGCCGAGGCGGTGAGCCAGCGGCGCGAAGATCTCCAGCGTCTCGGTCGCCTTCTTGCGGCTCGAGGCGGGAGGAACGTACTTCCATGTCCGCGCATTGTGGAGCCGATCGGCGAGTTTGATGACGAGCACCCGGATGTCGCGCGACATCGCCACGATCATCTTGCGCACGGTCTCCGACTGGGCGGCGGCTCCGTATTCGATCTTGTCGAGCTTGGTGACCCCATCGACCATCTGGGCGATCTCGTCGCCGAACTCGGAGCGGAGCTGTTCCAGCCCGTATTCGGTGTCCTCGACGGTGTCGTGAAGCAGCGCTGCGGCCAGCGTGGTCGGCGTCATGCCGATCTCGGCGAGGATCGTCGCCACGGCGACGGGATGCGTGATGTACGGGTCGCCGCTCTTGCGCATCTGCCCCTGATGCGCCTTCTCCGCCACGCGGTACGCGCGGAGGATGACGTCGACGTCCGCCTTCGGGTGATTGTGCTCGACGGCCTGCAGCAGGGGTGCGAGCGTCTTCGGATACTGCGGTGTCTGCTGACTCCGCGCGGTCCACCAGGCCAGGCGAGAGAAACCGCGGGACTTCTTCGCCGGTCCGGCGGTGTCATCGACCGATTGCGCCATGGCGGATCTCCTTCCCCCTCTGCTCGGTCAGACCATCGTACTCGCCGGTCAGACCTTCCCGGGCTCGAACTCTTCGAACAGCACCGGGGCGCGATCGGGCAGCCCGTGGCTGGAGCGATACTCCTCGACGGCGGCCTCCTGCTCCTGCACGTCGGGCTCGCGGCCGCGCAGCAGCGCGTACATGGGTGAAGCGACGAACAGCGTCGAAACCGCGGCGACGATCGTGCCGACGAAGAGTGCCAGCGAGATGTCCAGCAGCGTGCCCGCTCCGAGCAGGAAGACGGCGATGAAGAGGATCGCGGCGATCGGAAGCACCGAGATGATCGAGGTGTTGATCGATCGCACCACCGTCTGGTTGATGCCGAGGTTGACGAGTTCGGAGAACTTCATGCGCCGATTCTCCTGGAAGTTCTCCGTGTTCTCCCGAATCTTGTCGAAGACCACCACCGTGTCGTAGAGCGAGAAGCTCAACACTGTGAGGAATCCGATGATCGCCTCCGGCGTCACCTCGAAGCCCGTCGCCGCGTAGATGCCCATCGTCACGATCATCACGACGAACAGCCCGACGATGGCGGCCAGCGACATCTTCCAGGTTCTGAAGTAGAGCGCCATCACGACCATGGCGATCGCCACGAAGATCACCAGCGCGCGCAGCATCTTCTCCGTGACGTCCTGGCCCCAGGTCGGCCCGATGAACGTCGACGTCACGTCCTCGTTCGACACTCCGTAGGCACCGATGAGCGCCTCGCGGACCAGCTGCATCTGCTCATCCGTGAGCTGGGCTGTGGAGACCCGCACCGAGGTGTCCGATGTCGGCACCACCGACGGCTCCGCTGTCGGGACGACTTCTGTGACTGCCTCGACACCGGTGCTCTTGCTGACGTCCTCGGTGTTCGTGACCTGGAACTCCGACCCGCCGGTGAATGCGATTCCGAGGTTGAAGCCGTTGAACACAGGAATCAGCAGGGAGACGATGACGAAACCACCGGCGATGAGCAGCCACAGCTTGGCCCTGCCGACGAACGGGATCGATGTCTTCCCGCTGTGCAGGTCATTTCCCCAGGAAAAGAACCTCTTCACGACTCGTCCACTCCCCCGGTCTCCGTCTGCTGCTGCCCTCTCCTGCGGCGGGCCTTGCGCTCCGCAAGCGACAGCTCCCGCTCCTCATGGTCCCCGGACGAGCGAACCCCGCCGTGCTCGGCTCCCGCGACGTCCGATGATGGACCGTCGGTCGCCGCTGCGCTGTTACCGGATTCGCTGTTCCCGGGGACGCTCTCCGAGTCGAGAGCATCGTCGACTTCGAGCACCGCCGTGGAGGTGCTTCCCGCTGCGGTTCGCGCAGCCTTGCGCTCGGCGATCGAAGTGCCCGACTGGGCCGCCGATCTGCGCTCCGCGACCGCCTGCCGCTTCTTCGCCTCCTTGAAGGATCCGCGCTTGGCCGACTTCTCCTTGGCCTTCTCCAGATCGAGCCCGAGAGCTCCCCGGTATGCCTCGGGTTTGACTCCGAGCTGCCTCGGGTCCATCCCCGACATCGGGTGCCCGTGGCCGAAGAACCGGGTGCGGGCGAGAACCTGGAGCATGGGATGCACGAACAGCACGATCATCAGGAGGTCGACGATCACCGTCAGGCCGAGCGTGAACGCGAATCCGCGAACGCTGCCGACGGCAAGGACGTAAAGGATGACAGCGGCGAGCATATTCACTGCCTTCGAGGCGAAGATCGTGCGCCGAGCTCGCTGCCAGCCGATCTCCACCGCGGATACCAGCTTCCGTCCGGAGCGCAGCTCGTCGCGCACGCGCTCGAAGTACACGATGTTGGAGTCCGCGGCCATTCCGATGCCGATGATGATGCCGGCGACGCCGGCCAGGGACAGCCGGTAGCCGTAGCGCCACGACACCAGCAGCAGCAGCAGATACGTCAGCACCCCGACGACGAGGAGACCGGAGACGGTGACCAGGCCCAGCGCCCGGTACTGGATCAGCGAGTAGACCACCACCAGGAGCAGACCGATGCCGCCCGCGAGAAGGCCCATCGCGAGGTAGTCGGAGCCGAGGGTCGGCGAGATCTGCTGCTCGCTCTGCACCTGGAAGCTGATCGGAAGTGCGCCGTTCTTGAGCTGGTTGGCCAGCGTCTCGGCCTCTTCCTGCGTGAAATCACCGGTGATCTGCGCCTTGCCGTCGGTCACCGGTGTCTGCGACTGCGGAGCCGAGAGCACCAGACCGTCGAGCACGATCGCGAACTGGTTGTACGGAGGCTGCTGACCGGTGATCGCACCGGTGATCTGGCCGAACACGTCTGCGCCGTAGTCGTCGAACTCCAGTGTGACTGCCATGTTGTTGGTCTGCGTGCCCGTCGAGGACATCTCGTAGCCGAAGCTGGCGTCCGTGACGTGCGAGCCGTCGAGCTCGACCGGTCCGAGCACGAACTTCGCCGAACCGTCCTGGGCACAGGCCACGATCGGCTCGTCGTCGGGACCGGAATCGCCACCGGTCCGGTTCTCCGGATCCGTGCAGTCGAGCTCGGCGAATGCGGTGATGAGCTCTTCGGTCATCCAGGACATGTCGGTCATCGGATCGAAGCGCGGGAAGGTCTCCGTCTCCGACGCGTCTTCGGCGGGCGCCTCGCCGTCCTCAGCCGGCGCCTCGCCGTCCTCAGCCGGCGCCTCGGCGTCCTCCTGCTGCTGCTCGCCGTTCTGACCGGCCGGGCCCGGAACCGTCGGACCTGCAACAGCGCCGCCCGCGTTCGCGGCGTCCTCTCCCCCTTGGGCAGGGTCATCGCCTGCAGGGGCCTGACCCGCCGGCGGCGCCTCGCCGTCCGCGGGAGGCTGTTCCGCCGGCGGCGCTTCGTCGCCGCCGCCCAGCAGCTCATCGAGCCGTTGCTGGTCCTCTTCCGACAGCTCCGGGCCGGCGGGAGTCTCCTCCTGCGTGGGCTCCTGCTCCGACTGCGGTTCAGGACCCGACACGGCTGCCACACGCCGGAAGGTCAGCTGCGCCGAGGAGCGCACCAGATCGCGGGTCTCCTCGTCGGGGTTGCCGGGCAGGTTCACCACGATGTTGCGGTTGCCCTGCGTGGTGATCTCCGCTTCGGAGACACCGGTGGCATCCACGCGCTGGCGGATGATCGCAACCGCCTGCTGCAGCTGCTCCTGGGTGATCGCGGCGTCCTCGACCTGAGGTTCGAGGATGATCGAGGTGCCCCCCTCGAGATCGAGGGCGAGCTTGGGCGCCCACGTCGCGGAGGACCAGATCGTCCCGCCGGCGATCAGCGCCACCAGAAAGGCCGTGAGGATCCCCAGCCAGGTGAAGCGCAGTCCCGGGCGTGGTTTGTTCACGGGTGCTGACACAGATTGACTTCCAGTTCGAATCAGAAGATGAAGGGCCTACTCAGCGCTTGTCATCCCGGGTTGACGGGTCCTCGGAGTCAGCCGGCCCCTCGGCCGACGCCGCCTCAGCTCCGCCGCCGTCGGCATCCTGCGCGCGTCTGGCCTCGTTGATCGCGTCCAGCTCCGCGTCGGTGATCCGGCCCTCGTCGCTCTCGTCAACCAGCGGCTCACTGCGATCTGCCTCCGGCACAGCGCCGTCGTCGACCGGATCAGCGCGATCCACGACCGGTTCGGTGCCGGTGATCGGGTCGACGCCGGTGCCCAGGGCGGGATCGGTGAGCTCCGCCGCCGATTCGACCGCTGGTGTCTGGATCTGTCCGATCGCCTGCCGGTGCACTCGCAGCACAGTGCCGGGTCCGCTCTCCAGGGTGACCTCAAGGTTCTCCTGGTCGACCGCGAGCACGGTGCCGTACACACCGAAGCTGGTCATGACCTTGGCACCGGGCACGAGGTTGTCCGAGATCTCCTGCATCCGGGCCTTCTGCTTCTTCCGCGAATTGAACATGAAGAAGATCAGGAGCGCACCGAGTGCGACGAGAAGAATGATGTCCACTGAGAGAGCCAGCCTTTCGCGCTGCGAGCGTGTACGGGGCCCACCGATGAGGGGACCGCTAGCCCAGTGTAGTCGCGATTCCTGATCATCCCAATCGCACCCATCCGACTCCGGGCGGGAGGGCGGTCGCAGTCAGAACAGGCCGCGGTCCTCGTCGACCGGCGTCAGTCCGAGGTGCAGCCATGCGTCCCGGGTGGCGATGCGCCCGCGCGGTGTGCGCGACATCAGGCCCTCGCGGACGAGGAACGGTTCGGCGACCTCCTCGACGGTCTCGGGCTCCTCCGCGACAGAGACGGCCAGGGTGTTGAGACCGACCGGGCCGCCGTTGAAACGGCGGCACAGCATCTCGAGCACGGAGCGGTCGAGGCGGTCGAGCCCCTTCTCGTCGACTTCGTACACTTCCAGCGCCGCCCGTGCCGCGGTCAGGTCGACGATCCCGCTGCCGCGGACCTGTGCCCAGTCCCTGACCCGGCGCAGCAGTCGGTTCGCGATGCGGGGTGTGCCGCGCGAACGTCCGGCGATCTCTCGGAGGCCCGTTTCGGTGGCCTCCATGCCGAGCATCCTGACGGACCGGCGGAGCACGATCTGCAGATCCTCGATCGAATAGAAGTCGAGGTGGCCCGTGAAGCCGAAGCGATCGCGCAGGGGCGCCGGCAGCAGTCCGGATCGCGTGGTCGCCCCGACCAGGGTGAAGGGCGGCAGCTCGAGCGGAATCGCGGTCGCGCCGGGGCCCTTCCCGACGATGACGTCCACGCGGTAGTCCTCCATCGCCAGATAGAGCATCTCCTCCGCAGCCCGAGCCATCCGATGGATCTCGTCGATGAAGAGAACCTCACCGTCCTCCAGTGAAGACAGGATCGCAGCCAGATCCCCGGCGTGCTGGACGGCCGGACCGGAAGTGACGCGGATCTGGCTGTTCATCTCATGGGCGATGATCATCGCCAGCGTCGTCTTCCCGAGTCCCGGTGGTCCGGACAGCAGCACGTGGTCCGGCGCGCGGTTGCGTGCCGCGGCTGCGTCGAGCACCAGTGAGAGCTGCTCCCGGACCTGCGGCTGGCCGACGAAATCCGCCAGGCCCTTGGGACGCAGCGCGGCTTCGGCCGCACGCTCGACGTCGTCGGCGGTCGAGCGGGTGAGCCGCTCCAGCTCTGCACCGGTGGGCTCGTCCGACCCGAACTCGACCTCGAAGCTGCGCTCTGTCATGTGCGGGCCCCCAGACCGCGCAGCGTGGCCTTGAGGAGTTCGGGCACACTCGGGTCCTCCAGCTGCTCCAACGTGTCCTCGACTGCGCGTTCGGCCTGGGCCTCACGCCAGCCCAGACCGGTGAGCGCCTCGACGACCTGAACTGTCGCGGCGGACCGCTGCGCCGGCGCGGCCGAGGTGCTGTCGGCAGGAGCGGGAATGCTGTCGAGCTTGCCGGCGAGTTCGAGCATCAGGCGGGCGGCAACCTTCTTGCCCACTCCCGGCACCCGGGTCAGCACGGCCTGGTCATTGCCGGCGACTGCACTGCGCAGCTCACCAGGAGTGAGGACGCTGAGCACGGCGAGCGCCAGCCGCGGACCGATTCCCGAGATCGTCTGAAGAGTCTCGAACAGATCCCGCTCGTCCTCGGAGGCGAAGCCGTAGAGCGTGAGCGAATCCTCCCGGACCACGAGCACGGTGTGGAGCTCGACGTCCTGTCCCGACCGCGCTTCGGCCGCAGCGGCAGGGGTGACGAAGACCTTGCGGCCGATCCCGCCGGTGATGACGACAAGGCTGTCCGCGCGCGCACTGTGCACGCGGCCGGAGAGAAGGGTGATCACACGAACTCCTGTGGGAACTGCTCCTGTGGGAACGAATGTACTAATAGCATCCTAGCCGGACCCGCAGACACTCATCCGTGTCCGCATCCGGTTCGGCGAGTCCCGCCGTCGCTGCCGACCCGCTCGCCCCCTCGGTCCCGACTTCCGCGCGCTTGCGGCCGCGCACTCACGGCGGTGTCGGCGCGACTGCGGCCGCGCCCTCACGGCCGCGTCGCCCACGACTGCGACTGCACGCTCGGCCGCTGGGTTCGTCACTTCCGAGCGCCGCGCAGGGCCGCCGCCCATTGCTGCTGGGCCCGGGTGAGCCCCGACCCCTGGCGGGTCGTCGCCTGCCTCGCCAGCAGGTCCTTGCTCGGACCCGGGGTGGAAGTGGCCGCTCCGGCACCGCGCCACAGGTGGCAGATGGCCAGGGCCAGCGCGTCGGCGGCGTCAGCCGGCTTCGGCGGGGACTGGAGGCGGAGGATGCGGGTGACCATGTGGGTCATCTGCTTCTTGTCGGCGCGTCCGCTGCCGGTGACCGCTGCCTTGACCTCCGATGGGGTGTGCATCGCCACGGGCAGCCCCCGCCGCGCGGCCAGTCCCATCGTCAGGCCCGAGACCTGCGCGGTGCCCATGATGGTCGAGACATCGTTGCGGGCGAAGACCCGCTCGATGCTGACGACATCGGGGCGATAGGTGTCGAGCCACTGGTCGAACGCCTCGGCGAGCGCCCCGAGGCGGACGTCGACGGAGTCGGCAGAGGGCGTGCGGAGCACATCCACCGCGACCAGCGAGGCGGTCCGTGCCGGACCGGAATCGATGACTCCGAGACCGCACCTCGTGAGACCGGGGTCGACGCCGAGGATGCGCATCAGCCCTCGTCGAGCTGTGCGAGCACCTCGTCGGTGACGTCGGCATTCGAGTACACGTTCTGCACGTCGTCAAGGTCTTCGAGGGCGTCGATGAGGGAGAAGACCTTGCGCGCGGTATCAGCATCGAGAGGAACCTCGAGATTGGGCACGTAGGACGTTTCGGCGCTGTCGTAGTCGATGCCGGCCTCCTGCAGGGCAGTCCGCACCTCGACCAGGTCGGTGGGCTCGGAGATCACTTCGAGGGATGGGCCGTTGTCCTTGACCTCCTCGGCACCGGCGTCGAGAGTGGCTTCCAGAACCGCGTCCTCATCGGTCCCCTCCGCGGGCACTTCGACGACGCCCTTCATGCCGAAGTTGTACATCACCGAGCCGGGATCGGCCATCGAGCCGCCATTGCGGGTGACGGCGACACGCACCTCGGAGGCAGCGCGGTTCCTGTTGTCGGTGAGGCATTCGATCAGCAGGGCGACACCGCCCGGGCCGTAGCCCTCGTACATGATCGTCTGATAGTCCACTCCCCCGCCGTCGAGTCCGGCGCCGCGCTTGACGGCGCGATCGATGTTGTCGTTGGGCACCGAGGACTTCTTGGCCTTCTGGATCGCGTCGTACAGCGTGGGGTTGCCGTCGACATCGGCGCCGCCGTTGCGCGCGGCGACCTCGATGTTCTTGACGAGCTTGGCGAACAGCTTGCCCCGCTTGGCGTCGATGGCCGCCTTCTTGTGCTTGGTTGTGGCCCATTTGGAGTGGCCTGCCACGTCACGCTCCTGTCGAATCGGTTCCGAGTACAGAGGACCAGTCTAGCGATATCAGTCGAGCTCGAGCGGAGTCTCCGGCACTCGTCCGGACCAGACGATGTCCATCAGCAGCGGCAGACTCCGGGGATAGACGGTGGCATCGGTCGCGAGGATGTCGTCCTTCGACCACCACCGGCCTTCGACGATCGAGCGCTTCTCGACCTCGGTCCAGACGGCGTCGGCCAGGTCGAACTCGTCCTCCGACACCAGTCCGAAGTACACCTCGTCCTGGTGCAGGGTCTTCTCCGTGAATTCCATGACCGCGCGCCTGGTCGCAAGCGGGCCGAGCAGCTCGTCCGGCTCGCACACCAGGCCGGTCTCCTCTGCGAGTTCGCGGGCTGCCGTCTGCTGCGGGGTCTCTCCCAGCTCGGCTCCCCCGCCGCAGGTCAGCCACCAATGCCGGGATTCGTCGTGCAGGTCCCGGGCATGCAGCAGGAACACCTCGCCCGAGCCGTTCAGCAGGACGACCCGCGCCGCTGTTCTGACCTTCACAGTTCCTCCTGCGCTCTGAGCTGGCGATAGACGGCGACGACGCGCTGGGCGATCGTGACACAGCATGCCACCACCAGCGCGGCCAGCGCTATCGTGAGGGCGATGTCGGGGACTCCGAGTCCGACCAGGCCCGTGACGACCAAGGTCACGAGCAGGCGATCGGCACGCTCGGCGATGCCCCCCTCCGCGTGGACCCCGAGTCCTTCGGCCCGGGCGCGGACATAGGACACGATCGATCCTGTGACCAGGCAGCCGAGCGCCAGCAGGGCGGTGAGGGGATCATCGGCGCCCAGGAAGTACCAGAGGGCCAGGCCGACGAACACCGCCGAATCGGCGACTCGGTCGAGAGTCGAGTCGAGGAATGCTCCCCAGGTCGACTTCCGCCCGATCAGGCGGGCCATGATCCCGTCGAGCATGTCGCCGAACACGAAGAAGGTGATGACGACGGTTCCCCAGAACAGGTGACCGAGCGGATAGCCGATCAGTGCGCCGGCACACACTCCCAGCGTGCCGATGACGGTGACGGCATCAGGGGTCAGGCCGAGGCGCAGCAGAAATCTGCCCAGCGGCGTGAACAGGCGGGTGAATGCAACCCGGGCGATGCTGTTGAGCATGACTCAGCGCCGCCCCCGGCCGCGCTCGAAAGCAGCGTCAGGGGCGGAAGGGACAGCCATCTCAGCGAGGACCTCTGAGGCCCTGCGGCGTTCCGCGTGCCTCATTCGGTCTTCCAGGCCTCGGAGTAGAGCTCCTGAATCTGCCCGTGGACCTGTGGCAGCGCCTTCGTGCGGGCGATGATCGGCAGGAAGTTGGCGTCTCCGCTCCAGCGGGGCACGACGTGCTGGTGCAGGTGGGCGGCGATGCCGGCGCCTGCGACAGCGCCCTGGTTCATGCCGATGTTGAAGCCGTCGGCGTTCGAGACTGCCCGCACGACGCGCATCGCCTGCTTGGTGAACGCGGACAGCTCCGACACCTCCTCCAGAGTCAGGTCGGTGAAGTCGGCGACGTGCCGATAGGGGCAGATCAGCAGGTGGCCCGGGTTGTAGGGGTAGAGGTTGAGAACGGCGTAGACCTTCTCGCCGCGCGCGACGATGAGGCCCTCCTCATCCGTCTTCTGGGGAGCGGCGCAGAACGGGCACTCGGCCGCGGAGGCGTCCTTCGGCCTGTCCTCTCCCCCGATGTAGACCATCCGGTGCGGAGTCCACAGCCGCTGCAGGCCGTCCGGCTCGCCCGGAAAACCGGCAGCGGACTCCGGCTCGGGGATCTCGTGCACGCTCACACCTGAGCCTTCGCCGCAATCGCCTCGGTGATCTTGGAGATCGCCTCGGCGATCGGCACTCCGTTCTCCTGCCGTCCGTCACGGTAGCGGAAGGACACCGCGCCGGCGTCCTGATCCTCCCCGCCGGCGATCAGGATGAAGGGCACCTTCTGCTTGGTGGCGGTGCGGATCTTCTTCGGCATCCGCTCATCGGAGTCGTCGATCTCGACCCGGACTCCGGCGGTGCGCAGCTGATCGGCGATCTCCCGGAGATAGGGCACGAAGGGCTCCGCGACGGGCACTCCCACCACCTGGACCGGTGCAAGCCACACCGGGAATGCACCCGCGTAGTGCTCCACGAGCACACCCATGAAGCGTTCGATGGAGCCGAACTTGGCGGAGTGGATCATCACCGGCTGCTTCCGAGAGCCGTCGGCGGCCTGGTACTCGAGCCCGAACCTCTCCGGCTGGTTGAAGTCGTACTGGATCGTCGACATCTGCCAGGTCCGGCCGATCGCGTCCCGGGCCTGCACGGAGACCTTGGGCCCGTAGTAGGCGGCGCCGCCCGGATCGGGGACGAGCTCGAGCCCGGTCTCGGCGCACACCTCGGCGAGCACGGCGGTGGCCTTCTCCCACTGCTCTTCGGAGCCGATGAACTTGTCGCTGTCATCACGCGTCGACAGCTCGAGGTAGAAGTCGTCGAGACCGAAGTCGCGCAGCAGATCGAGGATGAAGTTGAGCAGGTGCCGGATCTCGGCCGGCGCCTGCTCCTCGGTGACGTAGGAGTGGGAGTCATCCTGCGCGAACCCGCGAACCCGGGTCAGCCCGTGGATGACACCCGACTTCTCGTACCGGTAGACATGTCCGAACTCGAACAGGCGCATCGGCAGCTCTCGGTACGAACGCCCCCGCGAGCGGTAGATGAGGTTGTGCATCGGGCAGTTCATCGCCTTGAGGTAGTACGGCATGCCCTGCTTGACGACCTCGCCGTCGGCGTCGACGACCTCATCGACATTCATCGGCGGGAACATCGTGTCGGCGTAGTAGGGAAGGTGGCCCGAGGTGTGGAAGAGGCCCTCCTTCGAGATGTGGGGAGTCCCGACGTACTCGAAGCCCTCCTCCACATGCCGCTGCCGGACGTAGTCCTCCATCTCCCGCTTGACGATCCCGCCCTTGGGATGGAACACCGGCAGGCCTGAGCCGATCTCGTCCGGGAAGGAGAAGAGATCCAGTTCGATGCCGAGCTTGCGGTGGTCGCGCTTCTCCGCCTCGGCCAGGCGGTGCTGGTAGGCCTTGAGATCGTCCTTGGTCGCCCACGCGGTGCCGTACACCCGCTGCAGGGTGTCCCGCGCCTGGTCGCCGCGCCAGTACGCGGCTGAAGACTTGGTCACGGCGAAGCCGTTGCCGATCAGCTTGGTGCTCGGCAGATGGGGGCCCCGGCACAGGTCCTGCCAGACAACGTCGCCCTTGCGATTGCGGTTCTCGTAGACAGTGAGCTCACCGGCCCCGACCTCGACGGAGGCCTCGGCGTCATCACCGGCGCTGCCCTTGTCTGAGATGAGCTCGAGTTTGAAGGGCTCAGCTCCCATGCGCTCCCGGGCCTCGTCATCGGAGACCACTACCCGGTGGAAAGTCTGCCCCTCCTTGACGATCCGCTGGGCCTTCTTCTCGATGGCCTTGAGGTCGTCCGGGGTGAACGGCTCCGCCACCTTGAAGTCGAAGTAGAAGCCGTCGGTGATGTAGGGCCCGATCCCGAGCTTGGTGCCCGGGAACAGCTCCTGCACGGCCTGCGCGACGACGTGGCCGGTCGAGTGGCGCAGGATGTCGAGCCCCGCCTGGTCCTGCAGCGTGATCGCCGACACGGCATCGCCGGCCGCCAGCTGCCGATCGAGGTCCGCCGGCTCTCCGTTGAGCTCGATGGCGATCACTTCAGGCCGGTCAGCGAAGACGTCAGCGCCGGTCATCCCCTCCTCGAACGGGTGATCGGCTCCGTCGAGATGAATGGTGTCCGACACTGCTGTGCTCCTTGGTGTGGCTCGGTGGTGAGGGGTGACGTGCGTTCGTCAGTCTATATCCTCATGAGTTCTTCGAATTGCGAAAGGGTCGTCCGGTCCCTGCGGACCGGACG
>NZ_JAJTWW010000029.1 GCF_021729135.1 Brevibacterium daeguense | reverse complement strand
CGCACCCGAACCGAGACCACGACGAAAGATCGAGGCTAGGTGGGCAACGACTAGCTGCCCAGTTGGCCTCAGATCACTTGAGCTGAGGCCAACTGCTTTCACAGGCTGCGCGCTCCATCCCCCATGAGATTGAAGAACCGGTCCGACTCAGGCCCGGGTGCCCTACTTTGCACAGCACGCTTAAGAGCAAGCTATTCCTGCAGACTTTCCCGGCGTCTCCCGCGCAAAGTAGGCGGCATCTCTACAGCATGTGTCGAGATGCGCTGATCGGGCGACATCGCTGTTGAGGGCGCCAGGCCAGAACGGCCAGTGCTGCCGTCACCGGCGTCCAGAGGGTGCGTTCGAGGGCGATCGGGACGCACCGTTGACGATCACTCCCAGGCCCATGAATGCGCTCAAGGCCGTGAAGGCGCGGGCCCGGTTGCGGGGCGATCCGCTGCCACGCAAGACGAGGATCGCCCCGGTTCCGTAACCCAGCGCGGCCACTGCACTGATCACGCGCAGACGGCCGGGCAGAACTCCGTCAGTGGTCCCGCCGTAGGCCGCTCGGCCCCACGGCGCTCCGGACGCGAGGAGGCTCTGGAAGGTGGACACGAAGAGAAGGCCCGTGGCCGTGGCACGTTCGGAACGACTGATAGCCATACCCGGAGGGTATCCCCAAACGGACGCACCTGAGGTCACGGCCTGGGGCCGCCTGGCTCGGGGCCCTCAGATCAGAGCAGCGAGCCGTGCGGGGCGGTGTACTGCTTCGGCAGCCGCAGCCCACGCTCCGCCATCACCTCGCGGAGACGGTCCGGTCGGTCGGTGATGAGGCCGTCGACGCCGAGGTCCATGAGGTGATGCATGGTGGCCGGGTCGTCCACGGTCCACGGGATCACCTCGATACCGGCCGCGTGGGCGTCGGCCACCATCTGCTCGTCCGGGTACACGCGGTATTCCGGGTCGCCCAGCTTGCCGCCCTGCGGGAAGCCGTGGACAGGCGAGATTGCATCGACGCCGAGGTGCTCAGCCATGGCCACGAGGTCGCCGTCGAAGTCGTCCGAGTCCAGGCCGCCGAGCCACGGCGAGGCGCCGGGCTGGCCGATCTGGAGGAAGTCGTGGTTGGTCAGCGCAACGCGCGGGAGGGCGGGATTCAGTTCCTCCACCAGCTCCAGGGCGCCCCAGTCGAAGCTCTGGATCGTCACCTGGCGCTCCATCCTGTGCTCCTTGATCTCCGCGAGCACCGCGCCGACGAACTCCGCGCGCGGAGCGGTCTCCTCGGGCGCTCCTGCCTCGACCTTGGTCTCGATATTGAGCATGACGTTGTTGGCCCGGTAGTGGCGCACCACGTCGAAGACGTCGCTCAGCTCGATCATCGGCCCGGTGGCGACCTGCTGGTCAGGGAACTGGGGCAGCCGCTGGTAGCCGCACTCGACGGTCTTCACCTGGGCGAGGGTGAGGTCGGTAAGGTACTTCCCGACGTACGGGAACTCCGGGTCCTCGGCGGTGGCCGGAGCAGTGTCCCTGCACTTGTCCGCGCTGATCTGGCGGTCGTGCGTGACGACGACGGCGCCGTCCTCCGTCACCTGCGTGTCCAGCTCCAGGGTGGTCACCCCGAGCTCCAGAGCATTCGCGAACGACTCGACCGTGCTCTCCGTGTAGAGGCCGGTCCCCCCGCGGTGAGCTTGCAGGTCGAACCGGTCCTCGGGCCGCTCGGCGTTCGCCGGGACGGCTGCGGTTGTGACGACGACGGCTGTCAAGGTGGCGGCCAGGGCCGCGGTGCGGTACATCGACATCGTGTTCCCCCATGTCTAGGTGACGGTGCGCGCCGGGCGGGGCGCCGTCAGCCACGGTAGGGACCGACCGCCACCTCCCGGCGTCAAAGGGTGGAAAGGCACGTGAACACCCAGCGAACGGCGCAGCCGCTCGACGGCAGGCCGGAAGTCGATGGCGACCCCGCTGGGTGACTGGCAGGATTGACGGCATGACTTCCACCACGCCTCACGATCCCCGCTCAGCGAGCGGTGCGGACGCTCCTTCCCTCACCTCGTACGCCTGGCTGTCCATCGCCGCCGCCCTGGTGACGATCGGACTGAAGACTCTCGCTTGGAAGCTCACCGGATCCGTGGGCCTGCTCTCGGACGCGGCCGAGTCGGTGGTCAACCTCGGCGCTGCGATCGCGGCCCTGGTCGCCCTGGTGGTCGCGGCCCGACCGGCTGACAAGAATCATCAGTACGGCCACAGCAAGGCCGAGTACTTCTCGGCCGTGCTCGAAGGCGTGATGATCTTCGTGGCCGCCGCGTTCATCATCTACAGCTCCGTTGTCCGGTTCTTCAATCCGCAGGAATTGGAGAACGTGGGCGTCGGCCTGGGCGTCTCGCTGGTGGCCGGAGCCGTCAACGGAGCGGTCGCGCTGGTTCTGCTGCGCGTCGGAAAGCGACACCGGTCCATCACGCTCACCGCCGACGGCAAGCACCTGATGACCGACGTCTGGACCTCGATCGGTGTCGTCGTCGGGGTGTTCCTGGTCTTCGCGACGGGCTGGAACCGGCTTGATGCAGTGGTGGCGCTTGCGGTGGGGATCAACATTCTCGTCACCGGGTGGCGCCTGATCGCCGCGTCGACCGCCGGACTGATGGACGTCAGCCTGCCCCAGGAGGACAACGACCGCATCAGAGCGATCCTGGACGGCTACGCTGTCGATGGCATCGAGTTCCATCAGGTGCGCACCCGTGAGGCCGGACGCCTGCGGTTCATGGACACCCACCTGCTGGTGCCCGGCAGCTGGACCGTGCAGCGGGCCCACGACCTCTCCCGGGAAGTCGCCGCGGCAGTCAGGTCCGAGTACCCGGACCTGCGGGTCACGAATCACGTCGAACCCATCGAGGACCCGGCTTCGCACCACGGTTCGAGTGCTGCCCGGTGACTCCCGGGGAGAGAGCCACGCGTCTGCCGCGAGCGACCTGAAAACCGAAACGTATGCTGACTCAAGCTCGAAACCGGAATAGTCGGCGCGAATCGCCTGTTCCCTCGACTGACGGCGGATTCGCCGGTGCACCACTCGCTTCAACGAAGGGATCACCATTATGGAGCTCCAGCTCGAGAACAAGGTCGCATTCATCACCGGAGGCGGCTCCGGCCTGGGCCTGGCCACCGCGAAGAACTTCATCGCCGAAGGCGCGAAGGTGTTCATCTTCGACTTCAACCCGAAGGCGAAGGACACCGCCGAGGAGATCGGTGCCGGCTTCTACCAGGGCGACGTCTCCAAGGCGGACAACGTCGAGGCGGGTGTCGCCGCTGCCGTCGAACAGTACGGCAAGCTCGACATCGCCGTTGCATCCGCAGGTGTCGGTGGCGAGGGTGACGTCGTCACCTCGACGGTCGACAACTGGGAGAAGACCAACGGCATCGACTACTCCGGCGTCTTCTACACCAACAAGTATGCGATCGCACAGTTCCTCGAGCAGAAGAGCCCGGGTGTCGTCATCAACCTCGCCTCGATGTTCGGCATGGTGGCGGTCTCGAACAACATCGCCTATTCGGCTTCGAAGGGCGGCGTCGTCAACATGACCCGCGCCGCCGGCACGATGTACGCCAAGAACGGCGTGCGCGTCAACGCCGTCGCACCCGGAGTGATCGAGACCCCGCTGATCGGCGAGGAGGACCTGAAGACCTACTCCGAGCTGCACCCCGCGGGCCGCGTGGGCCAGCCGCAGGAGGTCGCAGACCTCATCACCTTCCTGGCCTCCGACAAGGCGGCCTTCATCACTGGCGCGATCATCCCGATCGACGGCGGCTACACCGCCGTCTGACCGGATCTGGTCCGACCTCAGTTGCTGGGAATGCCCCGCGGCACTCGAGCCGCGGGGCATTCCTGATCCCGATACCCGAGAGCGGGGCTGGAGCGGCTGCCGCCGGCCGAAAGAGTCAGTCGCGGCCGCAGCTGTCGTAGCGGATCCAGCCTCAGCTGTCGTAGCGGATCTCGACGCGCCGGTTCTTCGCCCGCCCCTCGGGATCGTCCGCGTCCGCGGTTCCATTCGAGGCGACCGGTCGCGTCTCGCCGAAGCCCTCGACCTCCACCTCGAGATCACCGCGCTCGGCGGAGACCACCTCGGCCACGGTGCGGGCACGATCCTCGGAGAGCTGCTGGTTGTAGTCGTCCTCGCCCTTCGAGTCGGTATGGCCGTGGACGGCGACCGCGGCGCCGTCGGGGATGTCGCCGACGAGTTCGCGAATCCGGTCGGCTGCCGCATCGTTGATCTCCGCCGAGTCGAAATCGAAGAAGATGTCCGAGGCGAGGGTCACCACCGTCTCGCCATCGTCCTCCTCCGTGGTGTCCGCGTCGGTGACAGAGCGATCGAGCTCGTCGACGGTCGGATCGAGGTCGGAGATCTCAGGGTCGAGATCATTGATGGAGGAGCGCAGCTCCTGCTCGGTCGGTGCCGGGAGGTCTGCGAGCGAGGCGCCCGCCGGGCCGGTCGGAGCCAGCACCACCGCCCCCGCCAGCACGAGTGCGCCGCTGACTCCGAGGAGCCGCCGCACACCACAGGCCCTCTGCGTGATCACTGGACCTCGACTCCGGTCACGAGCGGCATGCCGTCGATCACGGACACGTCCATCGTCGTCACGTCCTCCGGCGGGGCGGCGAAGACCGCGAACGCGTAGAACGTCTGCCCGGGGCGGAATTTCGGGCCCTGGCTGTTCGTCTGCGCCTTGCCGCCCGCCGAGCCGACGACTCCGTGGCGCTTGAGATTGACGGAGTCGACGAGGAACGGGTGCCAGCTCTGTTTGCCCAGGTAGTCGTAGATCCATTGCGCCTCGTCGGACGCGTCGGAATTGACGGCGAAGGAGAACTGGCCCACCACTGTCTGGCCCTCGCGCTTGAGTCCGTAGAAGTTGACGGTCATCGTCGCCTCGCCCGCGTCATCGCCTTCCACCACGGCCGGGATCTCCCCGGTCGCCACCGGCTCGGGCAAGTTGGCGGGATCGAGTCCTGCCGCTTCCGCCGAGCCGTCCTCACCGGCTGGGGCGCTGCCCTCACCCTCATCCGTGACTTCCTGCGGCGCCGAATCATCCGCCACGGAACCGGAGTCAGCGGGGTTCTGGCTGTCGCCCGAGCCTCCGGTGCAGGCCGTGAGCACTGCTGAGAGGCCGATGGCAACCGCGATGAGAACGGGGCGCGATGCGCGTGGTCTATTCATGGGATCTCCTTGTCACTCGGTGTGGTGGTGCCGGCGCCGCGGGCGGAACTCCGCCCGTCCCCGCCGTACGTGAGCCGTCTGAGGACAACCTCGGCGGGACCGCGGGCGTTCCGGCGTTCGAGGATCTCCGCGAGTCCCAGGGACAGCAGCCACACGCCCAGCGCCAGCGCGAACGCGGTCGCCGTGTTGAAGTCGGGGCCGAGGCCCAGTCCCCAGGCCGCCAGCAGCGGGGCGAAGATCACCGACTGCAGCAGGTAGAACGTCAGCGAGCGGCGGCCGACGGCGGCCACCGGCCGCAGGGCCGCGGGGATCCTGCCGCGCAGGGCTCGGGCGAGCAGGCCGAACAGCGCGGCGTAGCCGATCCCGCCGGCCACGCCGGTCACGGACGCCAACCCCGCCAGGCTCCACGACAGCGCGTCCGGCACCGGCAGCACGTCGAGGTAGATCAGCATCTGCGGCAGTGCACCGAGCACGCCGACGAGGATTCCCCAGACCGCCACCGTGCGGAGCGTCCCCTGATGCCGCTCCGGCTCCTCCAGCCACTGCTTCCGCGCGGCGAGCCAGCCGAAGAGGACGCAGATGGGTACGGCGAGGCCGATGACGGTGCCCACCGTGCCGGCCAGCCACAGCCCGAGGCGGATGAGGAGCGACTGCCAGTAGACCGCCTGACCGTTGAGCAGGTCCGGACCCACCGCGAACGCCTCGGCGCCTTCATCAGCCGCCAACACCTCCGGGGGCAGGAGGCTGAGCAGCGCAGCCGACATCATGCCGAGGACGGTGACGGACACGAAGACGGCCACGAGGCTCCACACGGTGATCGCCGCCGCCCGGTCGCTGCGGCGGAACAGCAGCCAGCCGAGCAGGAGTCCTGCCAGACCGTACGCTCCGAGGACGTCCCCGGAGAACAGGAGCGCCGCGTGCATCGCGCCGAAGGCGATGAGCCACCAGTGCCGCCGCAGCAGCATCCGGTCGACTCTCTGGGGCGGCACCCCGCGCTCCTCACGAGAGCGGGCGAACTGCACCATGCCGTAGCCGAAGAGGAAGGCGAACATCGGGTAGATCCGCGCATCGACGAAGAGGATCGTGAGCGCGGCCAACGCCCGGTCGAGGGGGTTGCCGTCGACGGGATGGGCGCTCGCGGGCTGCGTCTGGTGTCCCCACAGGTACCAGGAGACGTTGGCGACGGCGATGAGCAGCAGCATGACGCCTCGGGCGAGGTCCGGAGCGGCTGCCCGCGAGGGCGGGACGACGGGGGAGTGGCGGACGGGAGGGGAAGGGGCGAGGTCAGGGGAATGCACGACCCGATCGTATCCCGCGTCCGAGCGCAGGCCGGCTCTCCCTGCGATCCCTCATCTCACCTATTCTGGGAAGTCCTGGGCAGCAGCACTCGTGGACGCTTCCGGGGTTCCTGATGCACCGATCCGACTACGCAGCGGAGGAGACGGCCATGAAGCTGGCACGACGACTGGAGAGACTCGGCACGGAGACGGCCTTCTCCGTGGCCAACGCCGCAGCCGACTGGTCCGCTCGCGGCAACACCGTGTACCCGTTCCACCTCGGCGACATCGACCTGCCGATGGCACCGCACATCGTCGAGGCGCTCAACAAGGCGATCGCCGAC
Source organism: Brevibacterium daeguense (assembly GCF_021729135.1). Taxonomy (GTDB): domain Bacteria; phylum Actinomycetota; class Actinomycetes; order Actinomycetales; family Brevibacteriaceae; genus Brevibacterium; species Brevibacterium daeguense. Next base: position 18,234 of record NZ_JAJTWW010000029.1, on the reverse strand, counting down.
GGTCACACCGGCTACTGCCCCGGCCCCGGCATCCCCGAACTCCGGGCGGCGCTGGCCGAGGAGATCGGCAGCCAGCGGGGAATGACGATCGACCCCTCATCCGTGGTCGTCACCACGGGCGGGAAGCCGGTGATCACGAAGTTCCTCCAGGCCGTGATGAACCCCGGCGAGGGAGTTCTCTACCCGAATCCCGGATTCCCGATCTACGAATCGCAGATCGACTACTTCGGCGGGCAGGCGCTGCCGTACCGGTACGTGCCTACCGATGATGGCTTCGCGATCGACCTCGAACACCTGCGCTCGATGATCACCGACACGACGACGGCGATCATCTACAACGACCTGCAGAACCCGATCTCGGCGGAGTCGACGCAGGAGGAGCGCGAGGCGATCGCCCAGATCGCCCGCGAGCACGACCTGTGGGTGCTCTCCGACGAGGCGTATTTCGAGATCCGCTACGAGGGCACCTCCTCCTCGATCGCCGCCCTGCCGGGGATGGCCGAGCGTACGGTCATCCTCTACACCTTCAGCAAGAAGTTCGCGATGACGGGTTCCCGCTTGGGGTGCGCGGTCGCACCGCAGGCGATCGCCGAGGTGATGTCGACGATGAACACCAACGACGAGTCGTGCACCAACCAGTACGTGCAGTGGGCCGGCATCGCCGCGCTGACCGGTCCCCAGGACCACGTGCATGACATGCTCGCGACCTTCCAGGAACGGCGCGATCTCACCTGCGAGCTCGTCAACTCGACCCCGGGGATGCAGGTCGCCGTGCCCCACTCGACCTTCTACGTCTTCCCCGACGTGACCGAGGCGATGGAGCGCGTGGGAGTCACCGAGCTGTCGGAATTCGCCGACCTCGCGCTGCACAACACGGGGGTCTCCTTCTGCACCCGGGAGCATTTCGGCCGCCTGCAGGAGTGGGATGAGCGAAAGTACATCCGCCTGGCATATTCGGGCATCGACGCCGAGGCGATCAGCAAGGGTCTGGGCAGGCTCAAGGAGTGGATCGAGAGCCACTAGCGACGCATGTGCTCCCGGGTCGACTGCCGCTCGCCCGCCTCGACGCCGGTCGCTTCGACGCCGGTCGCGCCGGAGCGCGGCGAGGATCAGCCGATCACGGACAGCAGCTCGGCGCAGGCCTGTTCGCATCGGCGGCAGGCCTCAGCGCAGACGCGGCAGTGCTCGTGCATCTCTGCGTGTTTCTCACACTCGGCGGCACATTCTGCACACGCGGTCCGGCATGCTTCGAGTGCGGCTTTGACCGTGGTGAGGTTCTGACCCGTGCGGCGGCTGAGGATCCGGCCGGTGGCTGCGCAGAGATCCGCGCAGTCGAGGTTGCGGCGGATGCAGTCGCGCAGGTCGGTCACCATGTCCTCAGCCAGACAGGCATCAGCACAGGCGGTGCAGGTCTGGGCGCATTCGAAGCACGCGGCGATGCAGTCGGCGAGTTTCTGGACGTCGAGGTCGGCGGTGCCGTTGGGGTGGGTTTCGATCATCGAGGTGATGTGAGTCATCGGTCTGCTCCTTCGTCTCCGGGTCGGCGCCCGGCCTTCTCCGAGTCGAATTCCGGTGATCCCCGGCTGATGTCGACGCTAGTGAAGCGCCCAGCCGAGCACAGCCGCCCGGGCACGATCTTTGCAGAATCTTCATACGCGAGACGCCGGCAAAACCTCGATCCACGCAGGGCCGCCGACCGGAGAGGAGCCCCCTGGCGGAGGTGTGTCAGAGGCCTTCGAGCATGGTCTCCATGTCCCGAATCTCTGCTTCTTGGTCTTGGATGATCTGTTCGGCCAATTCGATCGCCTGCGGGTTCTGTCCGTCGGATACCTGCTGTTCGGCCATCTCGACCGCTCCCTCGTGGTGTCTGATCATCTGCTCCAGGTACAGCCGGGCGGCGTCGGTGCCGGTGGCCTCGTTCAGCCGCTGAATGTCGTCTTCACTCATCATCCCGCTCATCCCGCCGTGGCCCTGGCCCTGGCCTTGGCCTTGATTCCGGCCCGGCCGCTCCGTGGCGCTCACAGGGTCCTGGCCCCAGGCTTCGAGCATCGAGTTCATCCGGTCGATCTCCGGCTGCTGCGCGTCGATGACGCCCTGGGCGAAGTCGGCGACGTCCTGAGGGATATCGTCCTTGGCCAGCAGCGTCTCGCTCATCTCCACGGCCTGTTGGTGGTGCGGGATCATCATCTGTGCAAACATCACGTCGGCATCGTTGTGCTCCGGCGAGATCTCCTCTCCGGTGGTGCCCGTGTCGGTGGCCTCCGGGGAGGCGGGGGCGTCCGAGGAGGCGGGGGCCGGATCCTGACCGTCAGTGGTCTCCTGCCCACCGGTGCATCCTGTCAGGGCGAGAGTTCCTGCCAGTGCGACGGCGGCGAATGTGCGGTGCTTCATGATGTGTCCTTTCGTGAGTGAGAGTTCAGTGTGAGCGAGAGTTTCGGTGCAATCGGGCGAGCTGCTCATGTCGCGTCAGCCGTTCCTGCTGCGGGGAAGCGCGACGGTGAAGACCGATCCATGACCGGGTCCCGGGGAGGTGGCGGAGAGGGTGCCGTCGTGGGCCTCCACGAGAGCTCGGGAGATCGTCAGCCCGATGCCGGATCCGCCCTGACCGCGATCCCGCGCGGTGCCGCCGCGGTAGAACCGCTCGAACACGTGCGCCAGCTGGTTCGTCGTCATTCCCTCCCCCGTGTCAGCGACGCGGATGAGGACTGCGGCGTCGGCGCAGGTCGCCTGGAGGGATACGGTTCCGCCGCTCGGTGTGTGGCGGAGAGCGTTGGACAGCAGGTTGTCCAGCACCTGCGCAAGGCGCTGCCGGTCGACATCCACCACTCCGCAGGCCGGGTCGACCGCGGTGTGCAGCCTGACCCGTTCGAGGTTGTACCGCTCCTGCATCGCAGCGGCCGCGCTGGTCAGCAGGTCGGCGACGGAGACCTCGGCGCGGTCGAGGTCGAACCGTCCTTCCTCGGCCCGGGAGACCTCATCGAGATCCTCGATCAGCCGTGTCAGGCGGGTGAGCTGCTCGGTCAAGACCGCGCTGGTGGTGGCATTCCAGTCGACGACTCCGTCCTGCAGCCCCTCGGTGTACACCCCGATCACGGACACCGGTGTGCTCATCTCGTGGGCCAAGTCGGAGAGCATGCGACGGCGGGTGTCCTCCGTGCGCTGCAGGCGGTCGGCCATCGTGTTGAATGATTCGGCGAGGGCATCGAGCTCGATCCCTGCACCCATCACCGGAACACGGACGTCGTAGCGTCCGCCGGCGACGTCGGCGGCGGCGCGAGTGATCTGGTCCAGCGGCTTCCGAATCGTCCGCGACAGGATGAAGCTCGCCAGTGCGGCACAGGCCAGTCCGGTTGCGGAGGCCACTGCCAGCGTGATGAGGTTCGCGTCCCGGTATGCCCGCTCGACATGGAACTGCTCCTGCGAGGGTCCGGGGACGCCTGCCAGCTCCAGATGCTCGTGGAACAGCGGTGGCCCGGCCACCGTGGCGACCATGGCAGCTGCCAGCAGGCTCATCGTGACCACGATCAGCTGCGCGCCGAGGAAGCGCGAGGCCAATCCCTGCGGGCGAGGGCTCATCGATCCACCATCCGATACCCGACTCCGCGGACGGTCTCGATGAAACCGGGGCCGTCGGGCTCTTCACCGAGCTTGCGGCGCAGATGCCCGATGTGAACATCGACGATGCGCTCGTCACCCACCCAGGAGGTGTCCCAGACCGCGTCGATCAGCTGCCGGCGGGAGAGCACGCGCCCCGGCGCAGCCGACAGCACGGTCAGCAGATCGAACTCCGTGCGCGTCAGGGGAACCGGCGTGGCGCCGATTCGCGCCTCGTGGCCTGCCAGATCAATGGTCAGCTCCCCACGGATCCGCACCGCTTCCGGCTGCGGGAGGCCGGTGCGTGGCCGCCGCAGCACGGCATGCACCCGGGCGACCAGCTCGCGCACGCTGAAGGGCTTCGTGATGTAATCATCGGCACCGGCCGCCAGGCCCGTGAGCCTGTCGTCCTCACTGCCGCGGGCCGTCAGGATCAGCACATAGCAGTCGGAGATTGCCCGCACCCTTCGGCAGACCTCGAGACCGTCGAGCCCGGGCAGGCCCAGGTCGAGAACCAAGACGTCGGGCTCCTCGGCCTGCACCGTCTGCACCGCCTGCACGCCGGTGTGAACCTGCCCGACCTCGAAGCCGGCGCGGCTCAGATAGGTCGCCACCATCGCCGCCAAGGACTTCTCATCCTCAGCCACGATGACACGGCCTCCGTGTCCTGGCTGGGTTCGTTCAGCGCGCATGACTCCAGTCTGTCCTCACTGCACCGCGAACGCAGGCGTTCAACCCGGTCGGGTGCGAATCTTCGCCAAACCTTCAAACACCTCCTCGGATTCCACCTTCAGGGGTGGGAGACAATGAGACCGGACCCCCACCAGCCGGACCACCACCAGGCGGATTCCAGCCCGCCGCCGATACGGAGACACGGATCGAATGAAACGCCTCGCGTTCGCCTCTGCCGCCCTGACACTCGCCCTCGTCGGGTGCTCCGCCCCAACAGGCAGCCCGCAGTCCGGCCTGCTCGATGAATTCGGTCTGACGGGCAAGGACACCGTCGAGGTCATCGAACACCTCGACGAGCTGCCTGTCGCTGACCGGCCGTTGGACCTGATGGCCGCGGTCCGACCCGACGAACTGGTGTTGTCCGATGCCGACGAAGAGATCAGCATGGACATGCCCGAGGACTCGATGTACGTGTCGATCGCTCCTTACGCGGAGCAGACGCACGACTGCTTCTACCACAGCCTCACCACCTGCCAGGGTGAGATCAGCGGCGAATCCGTGACCGTCACGATCACCGAAGACGGCACCGGGGACGTCCTCGTGGACGAGGAGACAACCACCTTCGACAACGGCTTCATCGGATACTGGCTGCCACGCGACCTCACCGGCACCATCACGGTCGATCATGACGGGCGCTCCGGCACCACACAGTTCAGCACCGCTGAAGACGGTGCGACCTGCATCACCGACCTGCAGCTGACCCGGTGAGGCGTTCGGGACGGTGTGCGGTCGGGCTCGAGTGGTCCGAGGGTCAGTGCGCTTCTCAGGCGGCATGGCCGGTGGTCACGGGCAGTTCCGCGAGACGCCATTCCAGCATCCCGTCCTGTAGTCGCCTGGCCTGGCGGCCGTGGGCGTGCAGCAACTCCACGGCCTCGTAGGCGAGCACGCAACAGGCGCCGCGGCAGTAGGCCACGACCTGCTGGTCAGGCGGCAATTCGTCGAGGCGCTGCTGGAGCTTCTCCAAGGGGATCGACACGGCTCCGGGGATGTGGCCGGCGGCGAACTCCTCGGCCGGTCGGACATCCAGGACCGTCACCGCCCCATCAGCGGCCCGGGCCAGCAGGTCCTCGCGGCTCAGCTCCTGCTCCTGCGCCTCAGGGACGGGCGCGCGCCCGCCGTGCAGGTAGTCATCCCGGGCGCGCTCGGCCTCGGCCATCCGGTCGACGGCCACGTTGCGCAGCTGCTCGTAGAGCCCGGCCACATCCAGGCCGGCCAGAGTGTAGAAGATCCGCGTGCCGTCTTTGCGGGTGTTCACCAGCCCTGCCTGCTTGAGCACCTGCAGGTGCGCCGAGGCGGTGCTCAACCCCAGGCCCGCGACGACTGCGAGGTGCTCGACGCTGCGTTCCCCCTGGGCCAATAGGTCCACAAGTTCCAGGCGCTTGCCGTTGCCCAGCGCCTTGCCCACCCGGGCGAGCTGATTGAACAGCTCCTTCTTCCTCTGCCGGTCACCCATTTGATCCTCCAGCAATCTATGGAATATGATGACTGACTCTATTCCATGTTTGTTTGGAATAGCAAAGTCGCCTGCGGTTCGCGGGGACAGGAACCACGGGAGCATGAGATGCCGACCGAGCTGAACCCGACGCCGATCATGGACGATGGACTGGCGATCTCCACCTGCTTCGACCGGTCCTGGGCCCGCATCACCGGCGAGGACCTGCAGGTCGGGGCAGGAGCGCGCGCATGAGCGCTCGACCTGTGGTGCTCGGGCTGCGTGCCAATGCCGCCCAGTTCGCTCTGCTGGTCGCGGTCAACGCGCTGGTCGGGGGCATGGTCGGCCAGCAGCAGACCGTACTGCCGTTGCTGGCCGGGGAGGAGTTCGGACTCACCGGTTACACGTTCATCTTCACCTACGTGGCTGCATTCGGGATCACCAAGGCGATCGCCAACTGGTTCGCCGGCACCTTCTCCGACCGCTATGGGCGCAAACCCGTCCTGGTGGTCGGCTGGCTGTTCGCCGTGCCGGTTCCCCTGATGCTGATCTTCGCGACGGATTGGTGGTGGGTGGTGGCCGCCAACGTTCTGTTGGGCATCAACCAGGGCCTGACCTGGTCCACGACCGTGGTGATGAAGATCGACCTCGTGGGTCCGAGGCAGCGCGGCTTGGCGATGGGGCTCAACGAGGCTGCCGGTTACGGGGCGGTGGCCGTGACCTCACTGCTGGCCGGCTACCTGGCTGAACAGTACGGGCTGCGCCCGGCACCGTTCTTGCTGGGCTTGGCCTACGCCGCCCTGGCCCTGTTGCTGTCGGGAGTGTTCGTGAAGGAGACCCGCGGCCACGCGCTGCTGGACGCCGGCCGTCACACTTCCCGCGTGGATGGGATGCATGACCACCTGCACGCGGATCTCACTGATCGCGAGATCATCGCCCAGGTCAGCCTCAAGGAGCCGGCCCTGTCCTCGGCCAGTCAGGGCGGACTGGTCAACAACCTCAACTTCGGGCTGTCCTGGGGTCTGTTCCCCCTGCTGTTCGCCACCGCCGACCTCACCGTCGCGCAGATCGGTCTGCTGTTCGCCCTCTACCCCGGGGTGTGGGGCGCCGGGCAGTTGGTCACTGGAGCTCTGTCGGATCGCATCGGGCGCAAGCACCTGATCACCGCCGGCATGGCCCTCCAGGCCGGGGCCCTGGTGGTCATCGCCGCCTCGCACAGCTTTCCCGGATGGTCGATCGGCACGATTCTGCTGGGAGCGGGCACCGCGATGGTCTACCCGACGCTGCTGGCTGTGGTCGGTGACGTCGCCCACCCGAGTTGGCGCGGTCGCGCCGTGGGCGTTTACCGTGTCTGGCGCGACCTCGGCTACGCCGTCGGAGCCATTCTCGGCGGGGTCGTCGCCGACCTGCTGGGCCTGCACGCCTCCGTCTGGGTCGCCGCCGGCATCAGCGCCGCCTCAGCCCTGATCGTCGCCGTGCGCATGTACGAGACCCACCACCCGGCCCCAACCCTGCCGCACCCCTGAATCAGGCCGGCACGAACGTTGCGTCGTCGGCGTGGCGGTGACACGATCCCGTGATGGTTACAGGAGTCAGTCGTCGACCCATTCCAGGAGGTCCCCCGGCTGGCATTCGAGCACCCGGCACATGGCATCCAAGGTGCTGAACCTCACCGCCTTCGCGCGCCCGTTCTTGAGCACGGAGACATTTGCCGGGCTGATGCCGACTCGCTCGGCGAACTCCCCGACGCTCATCTTGCGCTTGGCCAGTTCGACGTCGATCCGGACCACGATGGCCACTAGATCACCCCCTCGAGGTCCTCGCGCAGCGTGGTCGCCTGCCGCAGGAGGTCTCGCAGCACGACGATGAGCAGCACGAACACCGCCGCGAGCAGGGTGACGCCGATCAGAACCGCGGCAGGCCCGGGATCGCGCAGCTCGGGGGTGAAGTAGATGTAGAGAACCATGGATCCGGCCATCGCGACCAGCAGCACCCAGGCGGCGAGGAAGGTCCATGCGATCGCATCGACCCACCGCATGGATGCGGCCGTGAAGATCCGATCGCGGCGGACCAGGGTCAGCAAGCGCCAGGTGCATACGATCACGACCTGCACGCACAGCGCCTCGAGCTCCCAGAAGATCAGCATCGGCCACCGCCAGGGGTCGCCTTCCGCGGAGTGGATGAACTCTCCGGGGAAGGACATGATCTGGGCGATCAGCAGCCCGAGGAACACTAGGACCAACAGGACTCGCAGGGGCATGACCACTCGGCTCACGGTGGACACGCGACCTTGATTCACGGTAGACATATATCGATAGTCGCTAGATCGATGTTGAATGTCAATTGGGGAGCGGGCGTGTCATGCAGCCGCGCGATCACTGGTCGGTCGATGCGCCGCGGTCCCCGAACAGAGGAGATTGCAATGGAACGGCTTTCCGAAGAGCGCGAGGTCAGTACGGACGTGCTGGTGGTCGGCGCCGGTCTGGCCGGGCTGCACGTCGCCACCCTGCTGGCGGGCGCCGGCCACGACGTGCTGCTGGCGGAGCGTCGCCCCACACTGAACGGCACAGTTAGGACCACCGGGATCTTCGTGCGGCGCACGCTCGAGGACTTCGATCTCCCGGCCGCCCATCTGGGGCCTGCCATCCGCCGCGTCGTGCTCTACCCGCCCGACCTGACCGACCCCGTGGCCCTGGCCAGCGAGCGCGACGAGTTCCGGGTCGGAGACATGGGACCGCTGTATGCCGCAGCCGCACGCGAGGCCGTGGATGCGGGAGTCACACTGCAGCTGGCCACCCGCTTCACCGGCGGCAGCGACGGAGCGTATGACCTCATCGGGCCAGGCGGCCCGTTACGTGTCCGTGCACACTTCGTGGTCGGCGCTGACGGGGCCCGTTCCAAGGTCGCCCAGGAGCTGGGTCTGAGCCGCAACCGTCACCTGCTGGTGGGTGCCGAAGAAGTGTTCCCCGACCGCCGCGACGACGTGGTGCCGACGTTCCACTGCGTCGTCGACCCCTCGATCGCCCCCGGCTACCTGGCCTGGGTCGTCCGGGACGGAGAGCACGTCCACGTGGGCACGGCCGGTTACCCAAACCGCTTTCCCACAGGCGTCTACAGTGCACTGCGGAGCTTCACCGCCCGAGCGCTGGGGTTGGACGGAATCACCCCACCGCCGGACACAGAGAAGCGGGCTGGACCGATCCCGGTGGGAGGCGTTCTGCCCCGGATCAGCAGCCCCCACGGACTGCTCGTCGGCGATGCGGCCGGCGCGGTGTCTCCCCTGACCGCCGGCGGTCTCGATCCTTGCCTGCGCCTGTCCGCACACGCTGCCGAGATCCTGGACGATGCCCTGCACACTGGCCTGCGCCGGCCACTGAAGAACTACGACGGCAAGACTCTACGGGCCCGCTTCCGCGGGCGGCTGCTGCTGCGGAACGGTCTGGCCCAGGTGCGCACCCCCGTTGCCGCCTCGAGCGCTTTCGCCGCACTTCGCACACCCCTGGGCCGACGGGCCGCACACCGCATCCTCTTCGGTGCTGGTTCCTTCCCCCTGCCGTAGGACCCCGCGCCCTGCCTTTGAAGGGCGGAAACATTCGGGCGGCAGAGCCGGGCGGCTGCGGACGAACCCGAAGTTGAACCCACCGGGCTGCTGACCGGCTGGGGTGAGCGTCCCGACCGCGTGGAAGTCGTCGAGGCTGTCCGTCGACCACAGCGAGCGGCTGGTATTGACGAGATCGACGCATTAGACACCATGCTCTGAGGAGGCGGCGGCGACGTCGGGCCAGCGCAGGACCAGACCTCGTGACCGTTCTGCCTGGCTGGGTCTGCCGCCGCACGACGACGCGCCCCCCATGGGTCGGAACGTCGGCACCGATTTCTGAAGTCAGCGGTGCCTCCCGATCGGCTGCGATCGTGTGCAGATCCATCCCTGGTTCGGCGATCGCTGACGCCTCGACCAGGAGCGAGCCGAGCTGGGGCTGCCATGACCGTGAACGAATACGGCGAGCGTGTCACCCCGCACACTCATCGCGGGTATCGGCGGGTTCAACTCCTGATGAATCTCCCACTGCGCACCGCACACTTCACCCGCATTCCCGCAGACCTCGTGCGGAACCGCCGCGCACCTGTGTGCCGAACCATAGACTGCCTAAGTCGCAACGTCGCACACGTGAGGTCACCATGCAGCTGAACCGGCTCCTCCAGTCCGTCATCAACGTCGCCCAGGGCGAGTTCCCGCAGGGAGTCTTCACCCCGCCGCGCAGGATTCCCCCGCCGGGTGAAGCTCCTGCGGTGTTCGAACATCTGCGGGCGCTCCAGGCGCTGGCCGATCGGTATGGTGACCGTGCCGCCGGCACCCGCGGGTACGAGGCGGCGGCCCAGTACGTCGAGCAGCAGCTCGCCGCGGCCGGCTGCCGGAGCACGCGCCAGCACTTCAGCTTCAAGGACAGCGGAAGGACGATCGAGACCTTCAACATCCTCGCGGAGACCGACGCCGGTCGGGCCGATCACGTCGTCATGATCGGGGGTCACCTCGACGGGGTTCCCGGCGCTCCCGCCATCAACGACAACGGGTCCGGAGTGGCAGCGGTGCTCGAGGCGGCGAAGGCGCTCGGCGGCCGCACCGACCTCGTCAACAGGGTGCGCTTCGCGTTCTGGGGTGCCGAGGAGTTCTCCAAGTCCTACGGCTCCCGGCACTACGTCAAGGATCTGGCCAAGAACAGCAAGGAGGAGCTCAGCCGGATCGCCGCCTACCTCAACTTCGACATGATCGCCTCGCCCAACCCCATCTTCGCGGTCTATGACGCGCGCGACTCCGACACGGACAACGACATCACCCCGGGTTCGACCCGGATCATGGATCTCCTCACCGGCTACTTCGACTCCCGGAACCTGCCGTGGACCACGACGGACTGGGACTACGACTCCGACCAGGTCGCCTTCGTCAAGCGGGGTGTGGCTGCCGGGGGGCTGTACACCGGAGACGACGAGAAGAAGTCGAACAGCGAGGCCCGCCTGTTCGGCGGCGCGGCGAAGCAGCCCTGCGACCCGAACTATCACGATGTCGGTGACGATATCCGCAACGTCGACATCCCCACGCTGCGCCTGATGACCGACGCGATCATCGATGTCACCACGCGCCTCGCCGAGGACCCTCGGATCCGGTAGCGGCACGGGAACTACTGGGCCGAGGCGGTCCGCGCCATAACGCGGGCCGCTGTCGCACGTTAGCGCGAGCGCAGCTGCGAGACCGAACTCCTCAAGGGGTGGATGGCTGCCCGCGGAGCACGGGCCGCGGTTACAGTGAGGTACACCACAGCGTGGATCCCCTGACGGCGCCGACGCGAGCGGCCGGCAGGACGCACGAACAAGGAGGATCGACATGAGCACCCAGAATCCCATGCAGGAGATCCCGGAGCAGGAGAGCCTCCAGCTCCTCACCCAGAAGGATGTGGGGCGCCTGGTCTTCAGGGTCGGCGACGACATCGAGATCTTCCCCATCAACTATCACGCCGACGGGCGCGAGCTCACCTTCCGCAGCGCACCGGGAACGAAGCTCGCGGGCAGCATCATCGCGGGCAGGGCGATCTTCGAGGTCGACGACATCGGCGAGGACGAGGTCTGGAGCGTCATCGTCCGCGGCTCGGTGCGCCTGCTCGACACCGCGGCCGAGATCAGCGCGGCGGAGGAGCTGGAGCTGCAGCCGCTCGTGCCGACGGTGAAGCGGTTCTTCGTCCGGCTCGACGTGGACGAGGTCTCCGGTCGCCGGTTCCACCGCGGGCCCGAGCCGGAGCCGGATGTCGAACCCACGGACTGAGAAGGAGAACCGCGTGATGTTCGGTCTCACCGACAGCCAGGCCGAGGTGCGCAGCGGGGCGAGGGAGATCGTCTCCGCCTTCGACGACGAGTACTGGTCGCAGAAGGACCTGGACGGGCAGTTCCCGCAGGAGTTCTACGATCACTTGGCCGCCCACGGGTGGCTCGGCATCACGACCCCCGAGGAGTACGGGGGCGGCGGGTTGGGTATCACGGAGGCCTCCCTGCTGCTCGAGGAGATCGCCGCCGGCGGTGGCGCGATGAACGCCGCCAGCTCCGTCCACATGACCATCTTCGGGATGCACCCCGTGATCGTGCACGGCTCCGATGAGCTCAAGCAGGAGAACCTCCCGCGGGTGGTCTCGGGCGACCTGCACGTGTGCTTCGGCGTCACGGAGCCGGATGCCGGCCTGGACACCACCAGGATCACCACCTTCGCCAAGCGGCGCGGTTCCGACTACGTGGTGCGGGGGCGCAAGGTGTGGATCTCGAAGGCCCTCGAGTCGGAGAAGATCCTGCTGCTGACTCGCACCACCCCGCGCAGCGAGGTCGAACGCCCCACGGACGGGCTCACCCTCTTCTTCACCGACCTGGACCGCGACCGGGTCTCGATCAATCCCATCAGGAAGATCGGCCGCAACGCCGTGTCCTCCAACGAGCTCCTCATTGACGATCTCGTCATCCCCGAGTCCCACCGGGTGGGGGAGGAGGGCAAGGGCTTCAGCTACATCCTCGACGGGCTCAACCCCGAGCGGATGCTCATCGCCGCCGAGGCGCTCGGCATCGGCCGGGCAGCGCTCGCCAAGGCGACCGCGTACGCGAAGGAGCGGGTGGTGTTCGACCGGCCCATCGGCATGAACCAGGGCATCCAGTTCCCGCTCGCGGACTCCCTGGCCAAGCTCGACGCCGCGGAGCTCGCACTGCGCAAGGCCACGTGGACCTACGACCAGGGTCTCCCCAGTGGACGCGAGGCGAACACCGCGAAGTACCTCTGCGCGGAGGCGGGCTACGAGGCCGCTGATCGTGCGCTGCAGGTGCACGGCGGAATGGGCTACTCGGAGGAGTACCACGTCGGCCGGTACCTGCGCGAGGTCCGGCTCATGCGCATCGCACCCGTCAGCCAGGAGATGGTCCTCAACTACCTGGGCACGAAGGTTCTCGGTCTTCCGCGGTCGTATTGAGCGATCAGGTCGGCGGCGAAGGCCGGGGATCGTTTCGCGGTGCGCGCCGCGCTCGTGGCCCACGTCGAATCATTGACCGGCGAAGGAGCGCGAACCTATCCTGATGGCCTGGATTCTCCCGGTGCGGAGTTCCCGGACCGGAGTCGAGCCGAGCGAGGTGCGCCATGGTGTCCAGCGCCGATCGAATCGCCGAGTTCCGGCGGCTGCATTCCTCCGGATGCTTCGTGATGCCGAACCCCTGGGACGTCGGCAGCGCTCACGTCCTTGCCGCGCTGGGATTCAAGGCGCTGGCCACGACCAGCGCGGGCTGTGCCTGGACGCTGGGGCTGCCGGACAACGATATCGACCTCGACCAGACTCTCACGCACCTGCGCCTGCTCGCCGACTCCGTCGATCTGCCGCTCAACGCCGACTTCCAGAACGGCTACGCAGCACAGCCCGAGCCGCTGGCCGAGAACGTGAAGAAGGCGGTGCAGACGGGCATCGCCGGACTCTCCGTCGAGGACTACTCCGGCGATCCCGCTGAGCCGCTGTTCGAGTTCGAGCTCGCGGTCGATCGGATTCGCGCTGCCAAGGCCGCGATCGACGATACCGGCACCGAGGTGGTCCTCACCGCCCGCACCGAGGGGTTCGTGTGGGACCGTCCCGACATCGACGAGGCGATCCGCCGGCTCACCGCCTTCGCCGAGGCGGGGGCGGACTGCCTCTACGCGCCCCGCCTCAGCTCGCTCGACCACGTGTCCGCGATCGTCGAAGCCGTGGCGCCCAAGCCGGTGAACCTGCTCATCAACAGGCCGTTCACCACCGTCGCCGAAGCCGCCGAACTCGGGGTACGGCGGATCAGCGTGGGTGGCATGCTCGCCAAGACGGCCTGGCGCGGTTTCCTGAATGCCGCCGAGGAGATCGCCGGGCAGGGAACGTTCTCCCAGTTCGTGGACCTGCCGGACGTCGACAGTCGGCTCGGCAGCTCCTGACGGCAAGCTCACTCGCCTGGCGGTAAACTCACTCGCCCGCCAACACTCTGCTCGCGGCCGGCGGTGGCCGGTCGGCCGTCGAGTGGCAGGCTACTCGTCTCAGACCTGCACGACGCGCTGCCGCGTGATCTTCCCTTCCGAGATTTCTGCAGTGCAGGCACACGTCACGTTGGTTCCGTCCGGATACCGGCACTCGGTGGTCAGCGCGACCCTGTCCTCGGCAACCACCGGATCGACGACGTGATGCGTCATGTCGCGGGAGTAGGTGTCCTCGAGCCAGGAGCGGATGGCGTCCCTGCCTTCGACGACGAGCGGCGATTTCGGCGGATGATTGCGGTCGACGACGCGGACAATCCTACGCCCGCCGGAGGGGGCCGAACAAAGGTCCGATGAGCTTCAGGGAAGTCCGTGACGCGGTTGATGAAGACGTGAGATCCTGGCATCCCGACATCAGAGGAGCACTGCAGTGGGCAAGCTCATCGTCTGGAACATCATGTCGTTGGACGGCTGCTTCGAAGGGGATGAGAAGTGGGATCTGGAACTCCACGAGCACATCTGGGGCGAAGACCTGCGACGCCTCAGCCTGCAGTTCGGCGAGGAGGCCCGGCTGCTCGTGTTCGGCCGCGTCACCTATGAGGGCATGGCCTCGTACTGGCCCACCGCTGGTGAACCTGCGGACGGGACGAGTGATCCGGTCGCCGGTGAGGAGCCCGGCAGCGCCTCCGGTGAAGAGCAAGGGACCGGGGAGGACTCCGCGATCGTGCGCTACATGAACGCGATCCCCAAGCTCGTGGCCTCCCGCACGCTCACCGAAGCCGCCTGGAACAACACGGAGGTGACCGCCGACATCATCGGTGAGCTCGGCCGCCGCAAACAGCTCGACGAGAAGCCGATCTACGTCTTCGGCAGCGCCGTGCTCACGGACTCGCTGCTGAAAGCGGGCCTGGTCGATGAGCTGCTGGTCGGCGTCGCTCCGGTGATCCTCGGCTCCGGCACGCCCTTGTTCAAACCTGCATCCTCCCTCCGCCCTCTTGAACTCATCAATGCGCGGACACTCGACTCCGGCGGAGTCCTGCTCCGCTACACAGTGCCCCGCAATTCCATCGAGGAGGCCTGACCCGGAGCCGGCGAGAATCCTCGAGACTGACACGGGTCAGATGCCCGGAAGGAGAACAACGACCACATGGCCGAACGCAAGCAGGCCCCTACGCGGTCCACGCCCGCCGACCACCACGGCACGGGCGCTGAGAAGCCCCGGCTCCTGTCCGGTGGCAATCCGCAGATCCCCAAAGGTGAAGGCGATGGACCGGTGCAGGCCTACATCGCAGCGATGCCGGAGTGGAAGCAGGCGGTCGGCCGCCGGATCGACGACCTGGTCACCAGCACGGTTCCCGAGGTGCGCAAGGCGGTGAAGTGGAACCAGCCGTTCTACGGTCCACAGGGGGAGGGCTGGTTCATGTCGTTCCGGTGCTACACCCACTATGTGCAGCTGCAGTTCCTGCGGGGAACCTCCCTGGAGCCCATGCCGCCCAAGAAGTCGAAGCACGAGGAGGTGCGCTACCTCGACATTCGGCACGACGATGAGATCGACGAGGAGCAGCTGCAATCCTGGATCGAGCAGGCCAGCCGGCTGCCGGGTGTGAAGATGTAGCGTCCGAGGTGCTGAGCGGTGACGCCTGGTGTCAGATCAGCAACCGCCTCGGCCGGTTGAGCCCGGCGCGTCTGCCATATCATCGAGAGCGTCCTCATTCCCCTCATCCCCGGAGGCAGCACCCATCGGCGGCTGTCACCGGAGCTGCTGTCTGCGGATTGATCCGGGTGTACGCCCGATTATTCGGGTGAATGCGCGGTTGAAAGCGGCCTCGGATCGGTAGCCGAGCTCGGTGGCGAGTCGGGCGGCGGTGATGTTCTCGCCGCGGATCCGGGTGTGAGCGAGGTTCATGCGCCAGCGAGTGAGGTAGGCAATGGGAGCTTCGCCGACGAGTTCGGTGAAACGCGTGCTGAACGAGGATCGCGACATGGTCGCAAGCCGCGCGAGGCGTTCCACGTTCCACTCCTTACCCGGTTCGGTGTGGATCGCCTCCAGGACGCGTCCGATCCGCTCGTCCTGCAGCGCGTGCAACCACCCCTGGTTGACATCGAGGTCGGCGGCAATCCAGGCTCGGACCGCTTGGATGACGAGGATGTCGGCGAGGCGCGTCGCGACCTCCTCCCCACCGGCCTGCGGTTGGGCGAGTTCACGTGCCATGAGCCGCAGCGTGTCACGAGTGGAGGATGCTGCGGCGACGGTGTCACCGCCGATGAACAGGATCTTGGGCAGGGCGCGCATCAGTTGACGAGCGGCGGGATCGTCGAACGACACGACTCCGCAGATCAGCTGTGCGCCGCGCGTTCCGCGACCGCCGTGCCTGAGCACGGAGTAGTGCTCACTCAGGTACTGCTGGGGAAGCAGGTCGACCCGAGGGCCGGATTGCGCTTCGGGAGAGCTGAGCAGATGGTGCCCGAGACCGTGCGGTACGAGGGCAAGGTCGCCCCCACGCAGCTCGACGGGTTCGGCATCGGTGAGGCGCAGCCAGCAGATTCCGGCGGTGACCACGTGAAAGCTGATCGAGTCGGGGATCGCCGGCATCTCCAGTGCCCAAGGTTCGCCGAGTTCGGCATGGCAGTAGAACGTGCTGCGCATCCGGAGCCTGCCCAGCACACTTGCCAGCCGATGGCCGCCCCCGGAGTTTACGGTGTTCTGCACATTGCAATCCTCTCACGACAAAGATGTGGTCCGCCGGGTTCGCCGGACGAACGAGCAATAACTATGAACTTGCAGGCATAGCAACGCCGGAGAACGCGCCGTAGCGTCGGGTGTTGGGACAAGTCGTCCCAGTCGAGAATGAGGAGTCGTCATGTATGTCATCGCAGGAGCAACAGGCCGAGTTGGATCCGCCGCAGCGACGCACCTGCTCGCCGCGGGAGCCAGGGTGCGCGTGCTGGTTCGCCGACCGTCAGATGCCGATGCCTGGGAGGCGCAAGGCGCGCACGCCTGGATCGCCGATCTCGAGGATCGGACTGGATTGGCCGAGGCGCTGGAGGGGTGCGCGGGGTTCTTCGCGCTGCTGCCGTTCGATCTGAGCGCCGATGATCTCGACGCCCATGCCGACAGACTGATCGCCTCGATCGCCAGCGCAGTGATTGCTGCCCGGGTTCCGCGAGTGGTCATGCTGTCCTCCGGCGGAGCCGATCTCGCCGAGGGAACCGGCCCGATCACCGGCCTGCACCGCTTGGAGCAGGCGCTGCTCGCGACCGGCACCACAGTGATCGCACTGCGCTCGGGGCACTTCCAGGAGAAGGTCTCCGACGTGATCGACCTCGCACGCCAGAGCAGCGTCTACCCCGTGTTCGCGGCCTCGGCGGACGTTCAGCTTCCGATGGTCGCCACCGCGGACATCGGTGCCGCCGTAGCCGACGCATTCCTGTCGCCGTCTGCCAGCAGCGAAGCGGTCGACATCATCGGGCCGGGATACTCCGAGCGGGCCGTGGCGGCGGTACTCGGTGCCGCCCTCGGGAAGGAACTGCACGTGGCACTTCTTCCGGAACCCGGCTGGCAGGAAGCACTCGTGGACGCGGGGTTCCGCCCGCATGTCGCTGAAAGCCTCGCCGAGCTCTATCGAGCCGACGAGCAGGGACTCCTGGCTCCGCGCGGTGACCGAAGCATGCGCGTGCACACCCCGATCGAGACCACCATCGACCGGGTGCTGGCTGCTCGATAGGCGGTGCGTCATGGTTCTCTCGGCTCTTGACCCTCTGGTCGTGGTCGCGATTGTCACCAACGGGCTTCTGGCCGGACTGTTCTTCGCATTCACCTGTGCGGTCACCGTCGGATTCCGCGACGTCGATGACCGCACCTACATCCAGGCGTTCCGGGCGATCAACACCGCGATTCTCAACCGCCGGTTCCTGCTCGCCTTCTTCGCCGCACCCCTGACCGCGGTCGTCAGCGCAGTGCTCCTTCCCTGGCGCGGAAACCCGACACCTCTGCTGTGGCTCGGGCTGGGCGCGATCTGCTCCGCGCTCACGTTCCTCATCACCGCAGCTGTGAATGTACCCCTCAACCGGGCACTCGACCGGGCTACCGTCAGCTCCGAGGCCCACGTTCGTGACGCCCGCCAGCAGTTTGAGCCCCGCTGGAACCGTTGGCATCACACCCGCACCCTCACCAGCACCGCCGCCCTGGTGAGCTTCGCTCTGGCCGTAGTACTGGAGCGCGGTTGAGCCGACGCAGCACGGCGTCTGCAGTACCCCGCCGAGGGGCCAGGGCCACTCTTCAATTTCTCTCGACCAGAACTGAACACAAGTTCGGCGATTGAAGCAGAAGCGCTACCTTCGAACAGAACTCCCCTTATCGGAAAGGTACTACTTTGAAGAACATCGTCCTCGCCCCCGCCGTCGCCGCGGCAATCGCCGGCCTCGGCGTTGCGCCGGTCGTCCTCGCCCCTTCGGTCGTGTTCGCGATCGA
>NZ_JAJTWW010000028.1 GCF_021729135.1 Brevibacterium daeguense | reverse complement strand
ACGCACCCGAACCGAGACCACGACGAAAGATCGAGGCTAGGGCTGACACTGTTCCAGCGACGTCCCACCCGACTGTGATCGGGAAGGCACCCATGAGCGGCGCGACCGACAGCCCCTCACGAGTCTTTCCATCCACGGGGTTGACGCCGACGTGGCTGACTCGCACCTGCACCTCCGTGGGGATCGGACCCCAGCACCAGTGGACGCTCAGTCCAGGTCGACGACTTCGAACTCGAGGAGTCCCTCGGCGGAGGAGACGGTGGTGCCGGGCTCGCGCGGCTGGCGCTGGTCGGCCCAGGCGCGGAAGCTCTCCTCATCAGCCCACCGAGTGATCACGAAGTAGTGGGCCTCGCCGCCGGTGGGTCGGAGCAGCTCGAATCCCTCGAAGCCGGGCGCGTTGTCCACCGAGTGCTTGCGCGCCGCAAAGCGTCGCTCGAGCTCCGCCTCGTTCCCCTCCGGCACAGCCAGCTTGTTGATCTTGACGACAGTCATGGTCTCCTCCTGCTTCTCGTGCCCGAACATTGATGCCACTGCCCATTATGGCAACGGACCCGTCGGCAAAGTTGCCGGATTCTTCCTTCCACCCGGAACCGGTGGACATTGACACGCAAGCAATCGCTTGCATATCGTCAACCCATGGCTGATGTCTTCAAAGCACTGGCCGACCCCACGCGGCGCACCATCCTGGACGAGCTGACGGATCGGAACGGACAGACCCTGTTCGAGATCTGCGCACGGCTGTCGATGAAGCACAACCTCAACTCATCGCGGCAGGCGATCTCGCAGCACCTCGACGTCCTCGAGTCGGCCCAGCTCGTGCAGACCCGCCGCGAGGGCCGCTACAAGTACCACTACATCAACACGAAGCCACTCGAGCCGGTCATCGAACGATGGCTCCGGCCCGCCGAGCCGGAGGAACCATCCGACCCGGCAACTGCGAGAGAGGAAGAACCATGAAGATCGAGCTGACGAGCATCCTCGTCGACGACCAGGAGAAGGCCCTGCGGTTCTACACCGAGGTGCTGGGCTTCCAGAAGAAGCACGACGTTCCGATGGGTGAGGCCAGATGGCTGACGGTCGTCTCTCCGGAGAGCCCGGACGGGGTGCAGCTGGTGCTCGAGCCCAGCGGACACCCGGCCGCGAAGCCGTTCAAGGACGCGTTGGTCGCCGACGGAATCCCTTTCACGGCATTCGTCGTCGACGACGTCGCGGCAGAACATGCCCGCCTGAAGGACCTGGGCGTGCAGTTCACGCAGGAGCCGGTCGAGATGGGACCCGTCGTCACCGCTGTCTTCGACGACACCTGCGGCAACCTCATCCAGATCCAGAACATGGCGTAGAACGCGATCGTCCGGCCGGCCCGCCGCTCAGTTCACGGGGCCGGCCGCCACCTTTCCGAAAGCACCCCGGTAACCGCTGGCGGGGTGCCGCTCGTTGAGCCGGTCGGAGCCGAACATCTTCTGCCGCAGCGTGCCCGGCGCGTACTCGCGCTTGGCCAGCCCACGCTCCTGCAGGGTGGGAAGCAGGTGTGCGTTGAACTCCTCGTAGGATCCCGGGATCGTCCAGTTCGTGATGTTGATGCCGTCGACCCCTGCCCGCTGCCATTCGACCAGCTGATCGGCGATCTGCTCCGGAGTCCCGACGGTGCGCACATGACGGCGGGCCACCAGCCGGCCGAGGTCCCCCACGGTCGGCTCCCGGTCCGGGTCGAGCTTGCGCAGCCACTCGATGTGGCTCTGCCCGCCGTTCGTCTTGACCTCGGCCAGCGGTGTGTCCGGCGGCAGCGGCGTGCCGTCGTCCTGGTTCACGCCGAGGTTGGTATGGGCGAGGAATCCGTCGACGCTCACCCACTCCTCGAGTTCGGCCTCCTTGCGCTTGGCCTCCTCCTCAGTGCTGCCGATCACGAAGGACATGCCCTGGAAGAACTTGATGTCCTCGGGCAGCCGGCCGTAATCACCAGCCAGTCGACGTGTGTCGGCGATGAGCTCTGCAGCAACCTCCGGCCGCGGCGTGAGGATGAACTGCGCCTCGGCGTTCCGTGCGGCGAACGCCCGCCCCGCCCCCGACGACCCCGCCTGGAAGAGCAGCGGCGTCCGCTGAGGTGACGGCGACGGCAGGTGCGGCCCCTCGACCCGATAGCGCTTCCCGACGTGATTGATCTTGTGGATGCGCGCGTGGTCGGAGAAGATCCCTGCCTCGCGATCCTTGAGCAGGGCGTCGTCGTCCCACGAGCCCTCCCACAGCTTGTAGGCGACGTCGACGTACTCGGCGGCCCACTCGTAGCGCTCGTCGTGCTCGACCAGGCGGTCGAAGCCGAAGTTGCGGGCGGCGTTCTCCTGGGTGCTCGTCACGATGTTCCAGGCGATGCGGCCCTTGCTGATGTGGTCGAGGGTGCTCACTCGGCGGGCGAATTCGAAGGGGTGGGCCTGCATGACCGAGCTGGTGAAGGCCAGCCCCAGGTGCTCGGTGTGGACCGCCAGCGCTGACAGCAGCACGGACGGGTCGTTGCTGGGGATCTGCAGTCCCTCGCGGGCGTTGACTTCGTAGGATCCGCCGGCCGGGCCGTACAGCCCGACGACGTCGGCGAAGAAGATCGCGTCGAACAGTCCGGCCTCGAGCGTCTTGGCGAGGTCGATCCAGACATCGACGTCGTCGAAGTCGACCTGCTGGGCGTCCGGTCGGCGCCATTGCCCGTGCTGGATGTGGGAGGCGGTGTTCATGACGAAGGCGTTGAAGAGGAGGTGGCTCACGAATCGGTGCCTTTCTCGCTGGTGGTGGGGGCGACGCCGACGGCGGCGACCAGGGCGGGAGTGCGGCCGTTGACGGCGTAGTCGCCGACGGAGCGGGCGCGGTAGATGACGGGGTTGTGCGACAGGATGGTGCGCGCGTTGCGCCAGTGGCGATCGAGCGCGGTGCCGATCCGCACGGCGGACGAGCTGAGCGCGTCGAACAGGTGGGTGGCCGCACGGGGAACGATGTCCGCGATGACGACCTGAGCCTGGTAGACGGCGAGCTCGACGGCGTAGGTGGCATCCAAGGCCGCGCCGCCCGGCGCCTTGACAGCGGACGCTGACTCAGCAGACGCCTCGGCATCGGGCAGAAGGCAGGCGTTCGCGCGGCGGCGCTCCCCGAAGGCCACCTCGAACAGGGGCGCGGTGCCGAGCACGAGCGAGCGCGCTGCGGCGGCGGCGCTCGTGACCTCGCCGACGACCTGCAGGATCTGTGGGTCGTCCCGCACCAGGTCGGCGTTGCCGTGGCTGTACACCCGCTTCCGGTTGCGCACCACCTCGGCGGCCTCCTCGGCCTGAGTCCGGGCGATCCCGGCGACCGCTGCAAGCAGCACGATCTGGTAGACCGCGCCGATGCAGGTGAGCCGGTCCGTGCGATCCTGCACGGCGTGCGGCTCGACGAGCGCGTCGGTGAACACCGTGGTCCCGGTGCCGGTGAGCTTCTGGCCGAATCCGTCCCAGTCGTCACTCATCGTCACCCCCGCCTGGCGGGTGCTGACGAGCGCGTTGACCTGCTCGCCGGACTCGGCGGAGGCCGAGGCGTCGATCCAGTCGGCGAAGATGCTGCCGGTCGAATAGTGCTTGGTGCCGTTGAGGACCCAGCCGTCCCCGTTCCGGGTGAGCAGGGTCTGCTTGGACAGCAGCGGCGTGTTGCCCGGCTCGGTCGAGGCGTTGCCGACGATGTCGCCCGTGCCGAAGCGGCGCAGCCACAGGCTCCGCGTCTCCGATTTGGGAGCGACGAGCTTCTCCTCGACGACCGCGATGTGCCCGCGGAACAGGTGAGCGATGTTCGGGTCCGCCGCGGCGAGGTCGATGAGCAGGGCAAGGAACTGCCGCCATGTGGCGCCATAGCCGCCGAATTCGCGCGGGACCCGTAGCGCGCCGAACCGCGCCTCGCGCAGCCAGCCGACCTGTTCGAAGGGCAGGGTGCGGCTGGTCTCGCGGTCGATCGCGCCAGCGGCGATCCGGTCGAAGACGGGGCGGAAGATGGCCGCCAGCTCCTCGCCGTCCGGCGCGGGAGATGTCGGCGGGCCTGCGTGCGCGGTCCGGGCATCCGCCGGCGGAGCAGTGGATGTGGTCTGGGCTTGCTCCGCCGGAGCGGCGAGCGCGGTGTCTCCTGTGCTCATAGTGCTGTGTCCTTCCGGATCGGGATCTCTGCTGGGGCGTGCAGGCGCGGGATCGCGGCGACGAGCTCGGCGGTGTAGGGGTGCTGCGGCCGCGTGAACACGTCCTCGACCTCGCCGTGCTCGACGACTCGTCCGCTCTTCATCACGAGCACTCGATGGCTCACGTGGTTGATCACACTGAGGTCGTGCGAGATGAAAAGGTAGGCGACGCCGGTCTCACGCTGGAGTTCGGTGAGGAGGTCCAGGACCTGCGCCTGGATCGACACGTCGAGCGCGGACACCGGTTCGTCGCACACGATGATGCGCGGCTGCGGAGCGAGTGCCCGCGCAATGGCCACGCGCTGGCGCTGCCCGCCCGACATGTCGAGGGGCCGGCGGCCGAGGACCGTGCGGCTGAGCCCTACCGCGTCGAGCAGCTGGGCGGTCCGCGCCCGGCGTGCGGAGCGGGGCAGTCCGGTCACGCCGAGCGCCTCGTGCAGGATCTTCTCCACCGAGTACCGGGGGTCGAACGACCCGAGGGTGTCCTGGTAGACCGTCTGAACGCTGCGCCGGTGGGCGATGCGTGCCCCGCGGGACAGGTCGGCCCAAGCCGTGCCGTCGATCTCCACCCGGCCCGCGTCCGGAGCGGTGAGCCCCAGCAGGATGCGCGCGGTGGTGGTCTTGCCCGAACCTGACTCGCCGACGAGTCCCAGCGTCTCCCCGGCACGCAGCTCGAAGGAGACGCCGTCGACCGCGTTCCGGACACTCCCGTCCGGCGAGGCGAAGGTCTTCTCGACCGCCTCGACCCGCGCGACAACCGGTCCCGTCACCTCGCCCAGGGCGGGGGACCTGCCCTCCGGCACCGCGTCGATGAGCATCCGGGTGTAGTCGTCCTCGGGCGCGAACAACACGCGGTCGGAGTCGTCGTGCTCGACGATCCGCCCGTTCCTCATCACCGCTATCCGGTCGGCCAGCCGCCCGACGACGGCCAGGTCATGGCTGATGACGAGAAGCGCGCGGCCCTCGCTCTTGAGCTCGTCGAACAGCTCGAGAATCTGCGCCTGGACCGTGACGTCGAGTGCCGTGGTGGGTTCGTCGGCGATGATGACGTCGGGGTCCCCGGCCAGCGCGGTGGCGATGAGCGCGCGCTGGCGCAGTCCGCCGGACAACTCGTGCGCCAGCTGCTCAGCGCGCAGCTCCGGATCCGGGATCCCGACGCTGCCGAGGAGCTCGATCGCGCGCTGCTTGCGCTGGGCCTTCGTCAGCTCGGGGTGGTGGGCGCCGACGGCCTCGGAGACCTCGGCGCCGACCGTCCTCAGGGGGTCGAGGGAGACCAGCGCGTCCTGCAGCACGAACCCGATCCGGTTGCCGCGGACCTCGCGCCACCGGCGTTCGCTCAGGCGCAGCAGGTCGATGCCGTCGAGTTCGAGTCTGGCGGCCTCGACGCGGGCCCGCCTGCCGGCCAGTCCGATCACTGCTCGCGCGGTGACAGACTTGCCGGAGCCGGATTCGCCGACGATGGCCAGGCATTGGCCGCGGCGGAGTTGAAACGAGCTGTTATGGACGACGGGCTCGTCGTGGCCGAAGCCGATCCGCAGGTTCTCCACGGAGAGGAGAACCTCCGAGTCCTGGCTTCCCGGGGCCGAGGCGCCCGCCGAGGGCCGGGGATCCGCGGGCGCGGGTGCCGTGCGGGTCTGGGTGTCCGATGCTGTGCTCATGCTGCTCGTCCTTCCGTTCGGGCTTGCAGGGCGCGGCCGAGCACGGTTGTGCTGACGACCAGGGAGGTGATGGCCAGTCCGGGGAATGCCCCGTACCACCAGGCCTGCTGGAGGAACGAGCGGGCGGTGGCGAGCATCGAGCCCCATTCCGGGGTGGGCGGGGACACGCCCAGGCCGATGAAGCTGAGGCCGGCGCCGGCGAGCGTGGCGGTGCCGACGCCGATCGTCGCGATGACGATGAGCGGCCGCAGCGCGTTGGGGAGCACATGCCGCACGAGCACCTTCCACTCCGGTTGGCCGAGGGCCCTGGCGGCTTCGACGTAGGTGGAGCGCCGGACCGACAGCGCCTCGGCGCGGATCACCCGGGCGTAGGTGGGAATCGTCGCGATGCCGATCGCCAACAGTGCGTTGGTGGGACCGGCGCCGGCGATGGCGATGACGAGGAGCGCGAGCAGCAGTTCGGGGAAGGCCAGTCCGATGTCGACGAAGCGCATGAGGATCGCGTTCGTGAACCGGTGGCCCAGCGCGGCGGACAGGCCGAGCACGGTGCCGCCGACGAGGGCGATCGCCACGGCGCCGAAGCCCAGGAGCAGGCTGTTGCCCGCGGCGTGGATGATCCGGCTGAGGATGTCGCGGCCGAGTTCGTCGGTGCCGAAGGGGTGCGCGGGGCTGGGCGCGGCCAGGATGCTGTTCGGGTTCACCTCGGCGGCGTCGTGCGGTGCGAGGAGCCCCGGCACGAAGGCCGCCACGAGGTAGAAGCCGAGGAGGGCGGCGGCGAGGATCGCGGGGATCCTGCCGACCCACACACCCGAGCGTGCACGCAGACGGGCGGGCGCCTCGGCGGGTGCTGATCCCTGGATCGCAGGGGCTGATGCGGTGCTCATGCGGCGTGCTCCTTCAGGCGTCGGTCGATGATCGGGTAGCTGAGGTCGACGAGCAGGTTGACCAGCGCGAAGATCGCGGCGCTGAGCACGACGATGCCCATGACCACCGGCAGGTCCTGGGTCGTGACCGAGCTCAGCAGGAGGCTGCCGATCCCCTGTCGGTTGAACAGCGTCTCCGTGATCACCGCCCCGCCGAGCAGCGCACCGGCTACGTAGCCCGACATCGTGAGGTAAGGGATGAGCGAGTGCCGAAGGGCGTGGCGCAGCCGCACCGCCGCCTCGCCCAGTCCCCGCGCACGGGCGCTGAGCACGAAGGGCTGTTCGAGCGCTTCCTCCAACGCGGTGCGCAGCACCTGGGTGAGGAGCCCGCCGATCGGCAGGCCGAGAGTGACGGAGGGGAGCACCAGGGACCGCGGGTCGGAGGTGCTGATGCTCGGGAACCACCCCAGGCCGTAGGAGAACAGGCTCAGCAGCAGGAGTCCCAGCCAGAACACCGGCGTCGAGGCGAATGCGAGCTCGAGGACTCCCGACGCCTTCCGGGAGGGGCGTCCCGCCGTGGCGAGCGCCAGCACGAAGGACACGATGACGGCGACGACGGCGGCCCCGAGGGCGAGCAGCAGCGTGGAGGGCAGCTGTTCGCCGATCGCCGCCGTCACCGGCACCTCCAGGCGATAGGACGTGCCGAGGTCCCCCGTGAGCAGGTTGCCCAGGTAGGCCAGGAACTGGACGACGAGTGGGTCGTCGAGGCCGTAGTCGGCACGGATCTGGGCCAGCACCTCGGGAGTGGGCTGCGATTCGGGGCCGCCCGCGATGGCCAGGGCAGGATCGCCCATGGCGCGGGTGGCGAAGAAGGTGACGACGGCCGCCCCGAGGACGACGCCCACGGCGGCCAGCAGCCGCATGATGATCAGCCGAAGCATCACTTCTCCTCCACCCAGGTGTCGAACCAGTAGGGCTGCAGGTAGGCGTAGTCGAACTTCACGCCCTGCACGGTGTTGGGGAACGCGGCGGACCGCGGGTCGCCGTACAGCGGGATGCTGGGCACTTCCCCGATGAGGAGGGCCTGCGCCTGGCGGTAGAGCTCCTTGCGCTCCTCCGGGTCGATCGACACCCGGGCCCGGTCGACGAGCTCGTCGAACTCGCGGTTGGCGAAGTTCGACTGGTTCTGGCCGACGAGTTCCGGGGTGGAGATGTTCGCCGAGGACCAGCGCAGCCACAGCATGTCGGCCGTGTTGGACGACCACAGCCCGGAGTAGATGTCGTAGTCGCCGGACCACATGCGCTCGGAGAGCTGCTGCCACGCGAGGAGCTCGATCTCGATCTCGATCCCGACCTCCTTGGCGCTGGCCTGGGCGAGCACCGCCAGACGCTGACGCGCAGCGTTCGTCCCGTCCAGGGGCGCGGCCGCGGTCAGGCGTTTTCCGTCCTGGACGCGGTAGCCGTCGCTGTCGCGCTCGGTCCAGCCGGCCTCGTCGAGCAGGGCGTTGGCTTTGGCCACGTCGTATTCGATGGCAGCGCCGAGCTCGGCGGAGTAGTCGGGTGTCGACGGGGTGAGGAAGTTCGAGGTCTCCCACTGGCCGAACGAGGCGGCGGAGACGATCTCCGGTCGGTTGATCGAGTGCAGCAGCGCCTTCCGTACCCGCTTGTCGTCGAACGGGGCGCGTGCGGTATTGAGGTGCATCGCGTAGGGCGTCCCCGGGCGCACGGCTTCGATGTAGCCGTAGTCGCTGCTGGCCTCGAACTCCTCCATGTTCTCCGTGGGGACGAAGTCGATGGCGTCGACCTCCCCGGAGCGGAGCGCGTTGGCCCGCACCTGGTCCTCGTCGATGAACAGGAGGTTGAAGCGCTCAACGTAGGCGGGACCGTCGTGGGTCCCCGGCGGGCCCCAGTCGTAGTCGTCGTTGCGCACGAACTCGACGCTCCTGCCCTTGTTCCACTCCTCGACGATGAACGGTCCGGAGCCGATCGGCTTGTCGCACGTGGTCTCCGGCGCCTCGGTGATCTGCTTGGGCGACAGGAGGGCGAAGTAGCTCTGCGCGAGGATGTTGATGAAGGAGTTGTAGGGCTGCTTGAGGTGGACTTCGAGCGTGTACTCGTCCTTGACGATGGACTTCTCGTAAGGGCGGAAGTAGGCCGCCGCGAGCTGCGACTTGGTGGCGGGGTCGACCATGTAGTCGAAGTTCGTCTTCACAGCCTCGGCGTTGAGGGGTGCGCCGTCGGTGAACGTCACGCCCTCGCGGATGCCGAGGGTATAGACGGTGCCGTCCTCGTTGACCTCATAGCCGGTGGCCAGCCACGGTTCGAACTTGCCGTCCTCGGTCTGCCAGAAGAGGGAGTCGGAGAACTGGCGCGACACCGAGACCCCGGCGGTCGAGTTCACCAGCGGGTCGATGCAGTCCGGCTCCTGACCGTTGGTGGCGACGGTGAGCGTCCCGCCGCGCGTGGGCGTCCCAGCCGTTCCTTCGGCGGCGGAGGACGTTCCGGTCGCGCACCCGGACAGGACGAGCAGGGCGGCAGAGGACGCCGCGAGGATTCCGGCGAATCCGGCCGGACCCTCGGCCCGGCGGCGGAGTGATCGTGGGGACATGTGTTTTCCTTCTTCCGAGGGTGAACACGATCACGCTAAAAGGGCCTCGGAAGAAGGCGAAAATGCGCGACGAAGGGCGACGTTTTGCGACGTCAGAGGGCAGATTGTGACTCCTTTATGACCCAGGTCACGGAGGGCGCGTAGCGGCTGTGCTAGGGACAATCCCTGCCGAAATCACCGCCTCCATGGTCGAGGCGGGAAGATGGGCACACCTCATCGGTGGCCTGGTCCACCCGTCGTACAGTGGAATCGGCAAGGTCTCTTGCGTCTCACTCGCCGCTATCGGGAGGACCACCGACATGACCACTGCAGACAGAACCGACCGGACCATCGCCGTCATCGGAACGGGCGTCATCGGCGCCAGCTGGACCGCGTACTACCTGGCACAGGGCTTCACCGTCAGCGCATCGGATCCGGCAGACGGAGCCGAGGATCGACTCCATAGCTGGGTCGAGGACTTCTGGCCCACCCTGGAGACCATCGGCCTGGCCCAGGGGGCCAGCTCGAACAATCTCCGGTTCACCGCCTCGGCGGCGGAGGCGGTCCGAGGGGCGGAGTTCATCCAGGAGAACGGACCGGAGCGCGTGGAGATCAAGCAGTCCATCCTGGCCGAGATCGAATCCGGCGCCAGCGCCGAGGCGATCATCGCGACCTCCTCGTCCGGACTCCTCATCACCGACATCCAGCAGGGAATGCAGCACCCCGAGCGCATGGTCCTCGGGCACCCGTTCAACCCGCCGCACCTGATCCCGCTGGTCGAAGTCCTCGGGGGCGAGCAGACCTCCCCCGAGGCAGTGGAGCGGACCCTGGCGTTCTACGCCGAGATCGGCAAGCGGCCCATCCGCATCAACAAGGAGGTGCCCGGTCACGTGGCGAACCGCCTGCAGGTGGCCCTGTGGACCGAGATGTTCCATCTGGTCTCCAGCGGAGTGGCCAGCGTCGAGGACATCGACACCGCGGTCGCCTACGGCCCGGGCCTGCGCTGGGCCCTGCTCGGGCCCTTCCTCAACCTGCACGCCTCCGGCGGCGACGGCGGCATCACCCATGTCCTCGAGCACATCGGCCCGGCGCAGCGCGAGTGGGCCCGCACCCTGGGCACCTACCCGGAGACCGACGACTACATTCCCGTGATGGCCGAAGGCGTGGACCGCGAGCTCGAGGGCTACGACTGGCCGCAGACCCTGGATCAGCGCGACCAGCTCCTCATCGACCTCATCCTCGCCAAGCAGGCCACACCCCACATCCCCTGATCCGGGCCCGGGCGGAACCGCGGGGCCCTGTGCTGCAGGCCCTCCGACGGTCCTTGAGCCAATAGGTCCTGGGCGCTCTGAGCTGCAGGTTCTGGGCGCAGCGCATTCCGGACCGTCACCGACCCTTCAGAAAGGCCGGCGACGCAGCGAGGCGAAGATGTGAAACATCTGCGGATTCGTGGAACTGTGCAGGGGTCATAAGGGGTCCCCCTGTAGAGTTCGGAGCCCGAGGGGAGTACTCCGACGCGGTCGGCTCGTCATTACGGATGCAGGTTCGCATCCCGGGTCGCTGGTCCTCGATTTCGAGGCTGGAGAAGACCTTGGCGTAGATCAACCACGCCAACCGGAGGTCCCCGTGAACATCTCCCTGCTCGTATGGGTCATCACCATCGCGGTCACGATCGCGTTCTTCGTCTTCGAGTTCTTCGCACATGTGCGCAAGCCGCACGAGCCGACACTCGGGGAATCCGCGCGGTGGTCGGCGTTCTACATCGGGCTCGCGCTGCTGTTCGGCGTGGGCATCGGCGTGACGTCGGGCTGGAGATACGGCGGCGAGTACTTCGCGGGCTATCTCACCGAGAAGGCGCTGTCGGTCGACAACATCTTCGTCTTCCTCATCATCATGACCGGGTTCGCGGTGCCGAAGATCTATCAGCAGAAGGTGCTGATGATCGGAATCGTGATCGCGCTGATCCTGCGCGGTGTTTTCATCGCGGTCGGTGCCGCGCTGATCGCGAACTTCTCCTGGATCTTCTACATCTTCGGCGCGCTGCTGCTCTTTCTGGCCTACCGCCAGGCCTTCGCGCACGACGACTCGAATCCAGCCTCCGGCAGGTTCATGCGCTTCGTCCGTCGTCACCTTCCCGTCAACGACGAGTACAGCGGGGACCGGCTGACGGTAGTGAAGGACGGCCGCCGTTACGTGACGCCGATGCTGCTGGTCATCATCGCGATTGGATTCGTCGACCTTGTCTTCGCGGTCGACTCGATTCCCGCGATCTACGGACTGACCGAAGAGGCTTACATCGTCTTCACCGCGAACGCGTTCGCGCTGATGGGCCTTCGCCAGCTGTACTTCCTCATCGGCGGACTGCTGGAGCGACTGGTCTATCTGGCGCAGGGCCTTGCCGTGATCCTCGCCTTCATCGGGGTGAAGCTCGTCCTGCACGCCATGCATGTGAACGAGCTGCCCTTCATCAACGGCGGTGAGCCGATGCTCTGGGCGCCGGAGATCCCGATCTGGTTCTCGCTGCTGTTCATCGCCGCCACGATCACCGTCGCCACGGTCGCCAGCCTGGTCAAGTCCCGCGGTGCTCGCACCACGCAGCACGGCGACCTGTCCAGCACGCGGGAGGACGTCGCGTGAGGCGCTGGCACCTTGCGCGCTCAGGGGCTTCTTCACGCGCGGCAAGCGGGGCATCGGCCTGCTGAGGACGATCAGAGCCACCGGTGCGGTCTTCCAATGACACGGAGACAGGACAGTCACTACCGGATCGTGCCGTCAGGTCACTGCGATGCCGGCAATCGCGAGCACCAGGAGCAATATGCCCGACGTGATCACCAGGCTGGGATGGCGTCCCTTCCCCGGTTCCAGGCTGGGCCAGCGCCACACGAGAACGGCGGCGGCCGTAACCGCGAGAACTGCGTAGACCAGCCATACCGGGAAGGGATCGACAGCCCGCAGCAGAGCGGCTGGGAGCACCACGCCCAACAGTGCGGTCCCGGCGATGACACCCAGCACGTGCGTCAGAGCCCGCTGACGCGTGGGTGTGTGCCGCGCGAGGTGCCAGATACCCCAGATCTCCCAGCCGAGGACGCCGAGAGCGAGCAGCGCGGTCACGGTCATCACGACGGCGTCGCTCACGTTGACGCCCCTTCGTCCAGCAGGGTTTCCACGAGGTCGCCCTGGAGCATCAGCAGCTGTGCTCCTGTCGGCGCCGAGTTGACGATGTAGGCCAGGCCGCGCCTCGTCCGGGGGCAGTAGCCCACGAAGGAGTGGTGGGAGCCCGTGAGTCCGCTGTGGAAGATCAGGTCTTCCCCTCCTGGAGTAGTTGCGAGAACCCAGGTGATGGCGATCTGTGCGTCGGGCATCCATGGCGGGATGGGTGAGGGGGCCACCGGCTCAAGTCCGCCTGCCCCCGGCTGGCGACCATCCCGAGTCAGGCGCATCCAGGTGGCGAGGTTCGCGCTGGTTGACCACATGCCCCCGCCCGGAGCCAGTCCGTTGAGGGTCCACGGCTCGGCAGGACGCCCGCCGAGCAGACCCTTGTCCCACCCCGTGGGCAGGCCGGCCCGATTCACCGGAAGGTGTGTGTCCGTCAGGGACAGCGGCTTGAGTATTCGCTGGGTGAGCAGCTCCTGGTAGGTGGTTCCGGCGCGGTGGGCCAGCAGATGGGCCAACAGTGCAATGCCTGCGGTGGAGTAGGAGTACTCTCCCCTGCCCGTCAGGTGTTGGCCGAGCACGTCGGACATCGTTTCCGCCGCGTCCTGCCGGGCGCCGTCGGCGTGGAGCAAACCGAACCAGATGTTGCGGCTACTGGTCTGGCGTGCCGTGAAGTCCGGCAAGCCTGAGGTGTGCGATGCGAGTTCCCGCAAAGTCACGTGCGCCAGCTCCGTCTCGTTCACGTCGATGATTTCACTGACGGTCGTGTCCAGGGCGACCTCGCCCGTTGCGACCATATGCATCAAGACAGCCCCGCAGAAGGTCTTGGACACCGAGCCGATTTCGAACGGGGTCCGCTCGTCGGCGCCGATGCCTGCGTACCTCGTGGTCTCGCCATCGATGTAAGCCAGCGCGACCCGATTGAGCCCGCGCAGGTGTGGCTCCGCCTGAGCCAGCAGTGCGGCGTCGCCGCTGCGGCCAGGCGCTCTGCGCACGGGACGGGGCCCGACCAATGCCAGCAGCCCCGCCACTCCCGCGCCCGCCCCCGCGGTCAGCAAGGCCCTTCGAGGGATCTGACTCGGAAAAGATGGCCCCCGGTCCTGCATCACTTCAAGCTCCTTCTCGGCGAACAGTTCCCCGACCGCGAACTCTCAGCGCTCCAGCAGCCACCGCGCCACGTCGGCGTGCCGCTGATCCAGGCCCTCGCCGGTGTACCGGCCCTGCTCACGGTCACCGACGATCCGGCCGTCGACCATGTACAGCACCCGGTTGGTGCGGGCGGCGACCCCGGCATCGTGCGTGACCAGCATGATGGTGGTGCCTTCCGCGCTGAGCTCGCCGAGGATGTCCATGATCTCGGAGGCCGCGGTGGAGTCGAGTGCTCCGGTCGGCTCGTCGCCGAACAGGATTCTCGGCCGGTTGATCAGAGCGCGGCAGATCCCGACACGCTGCAGCTGCCCGCCGGATGCCTCGGAGACGTCCCGGTGCGCCAGCTCGGCGACACCGGTGCGCTCCATCAGTCCCATCGCCCGTTCGTTGATCGTCTCCCGCGGCTCGAGCCCGGCCAGGTACGCCGGCAGCACCACGTTGTCCAGCAGGCACAGGTTCTTCAGGAGGTGGACGTGCTGGAAGATGAACCCCATGGTGGTCAGCCGCAGCCTGGCCAATTGCTTCTGGCTCAGCTCGGCTAGGTGCTGTCCGGCGAAGGAGACATCGCCGGAGGTCATCGTGTCCATGCCGCTGATGTTGTAGAGCAGGGTCGACTTGCCGGATCCGGAGGGGCCCATCACGGAGATGAACTCGCCGTCGTGGACCTGGAGGTCCACCCCGTGCAGCACGGAGTGGCCGGCGAAGGCCTTGGTCAGGGCCTGGGCGTCGAGGATGGTGCCGGTGGTCGTGGTAGCGGTGGTCATCACAGCCCTCTATTCGGTGGTGAGTGTCGAGATGCTGGTGGCGGAGATCGATCGGGAGCTGGCGACGGCCGCCGCGGCGACAGCGCCGATCAGCGCCGCCGGAAGGGCCACGTAGGCCAGCAGCGGGTTCACGGCGAAGTCGATGCGGCTGGTCCCCTGGCCAAGAGTCTCGAACCCGCCGAACATCGCCTCGAACATGAGATTGAACAGCCCCTCGCCGAGGGTGTTCGCGGCCAGAGTCCCGACGATCACGCCACCGACCAGGACCAGCAGGATCCGGGTGAGGTACTGGCCGCGAAGCCCAGAATCGTCGGCTCCGATGGCGCGCTGGACTGCAATCGGACCCGCGTCGCGGGCGAGGAGCATCCGGGTGAACAGGGCCGTCATGAGCATCGCCAGGGCGACCGCCACGATCGCCGAGGCCCCGGCCGTGATCGCGATCTGACCGGCGATCGGGCCGAGCGTCTGGATCCGCCATTGCTCGATATCGGCGACCTTGGCGGGGGCGAGTCGGTCCGTGTACTCCGCAGCCTTGTCGGTGGGGTCGGCTCCGGGGGCCAGCTCGACGCCGATCATGTACCACATCACGTCGTCCGCGTCCGTGGTCAGGGACGCTTTGGCGGTCTTGCCGCCGTTGGTGATGTCCTGATAGCTGCCGACGATGCTCAGGTCACGGGTCTGCCCGCCGACCTCGACCGGGAGGGTGTCGCCGACCTGGCGCCCGGCCTGGTTCAGCGCCAGCAGCGACAATGCGATCTCAGAGCTGTCCGTCGGCGCTCGGCCCTCCGCGTACAGCGGAGGCAGCAGGGCGTGATCGCCGTTCTCGACGTACAGGCTGATGGTGTTGCCGTCCTTGTCGACGGTGTCGTTCCGGGTGGTCACCATCGGCGTGATCGTGGCCGCATCCGGATCTGCGCTGAGTCGGTCCAGAGCTCGGGCGAACTGGTCCGCCGAGGTGTCGTCGGTATAGCGGAGGTCGATGCGCAGGTCCACGGCGCCGGTGCCCATGTAGTTGATGAACTCGAGTGCGTTGGCGGTGGTGGCGGAGTTGACCGGCACGATCATGATGAACGTGCTGATCACGAAGACGAGGAACAGCAGCAGGTAGGTCGTCAGGCGGCCGACCACGTCCATGATCCCGAGCCGAAGGTGCACCGGCATCCGGGACCGGTGCAGCCGCAGGCGTGAGGCGCTGGACTGCCGCCCGGTCGCGCCTGCGCTGAGTGCAGTCACCGCGCTGACCTTGTCGAGCCGACGCAGCAGCACCACGACGAACAGCACCAGCATCGCGAAGACCACCAGCGCCGCCAGGATCGGGATGAGCCAGTTCCCCACGCTCGGGGCCGAACCCATGTAGCGGGTGATGCTCCGGGTCAGCAGCGGGGTCAGCGCCCACCCGCCCAGCAGACCCAGCACCGAGGCGAGGCCTGCGAGCAGGGCGTACTTGGTCAGATAGATCCTCTTCACGTCGCGCGGGGCGACGCCGATCGCCTTGAGCACCCCGATCTCGCGGTAATCCTGCTCGGCGGCGGTGAGGAAGGAGAACCGGAGGCACAGCAGCCCCACTCCCAGCAGCAGGACTGCAACCAGGATCACGACCGCGGCAACCAGTCCGTCCCCGATCATGGTGAACATCCGGAAGGCCGCCGAGTCGACCAGCTGACCGGCCTGCGGCAGGTCCGAGTCCTGGTAGGCCTTCTCGAACTCCCCGGTCTGCGCGTCCGGATCGGCAAGCCAGAACGAGATCAGGTGCTCCACCGAGCCCGTGTGTGCGCGCACCTCCTCCAGGTCTGCGGCTGACACCGCGAGCCGCTTGGAGCTGGTGATGGCCGGGTTCATGATCGAGTCGCGGGCGAAACCCGCGATGGTGAATTCCTTCTCGAAGCCGTCCTCGGCGGTGATCCGGACCGTGCCACCCACCTCCAGGCCGGCCTCCACCTGGTAGATCACCGGGAGGACGATCGTGCCCGGCGCGACGTCGGTGATCGGCTGGTTGTCCAGGTCCAGCAGCAGATCGCGCTCCGTGTTGGGCACCACCAGGGCGTTCTGCTGGATGTTCGTGGTCTGCGGCACGTCGTCGAAGAACAGGTTCGCCCCGTCGATGCCGAGCATCAGCATCGTCTGCTGGGCCACGACGTCGGGTCGCTCGCCTGCCCAGCGGTCCACCGCCGACTGGTCATAGTCCCCGGCATGGAGCTGGACCACGTGCGGCGCGTCGGCCTGGGTCATCAGATTGCCCGCCGCGCCGGTGAGACGGACCAGCGTCCCGGCGCTCGCAACGGCCAGCAGGACCGAGAGCATCATCAGCACGACCAGCAGCACGGTGACACTGCGGTTGGCGTCGAAGTCCCGGGCGACCATGCGACGGTAGAGATCGCCGCCCTGGCGACGACGACCGGCGGGGACGGGTCCGGCTTCGGGTGATCCGGTCGTGGCGTCGAGGGCATTGGGGGAGCGGACGGAATCCGTTCTCGGCGTGATGCCCTTGGCCATCGGATTCACCTTCCTTCGGTTATCCCCAAGCTACCCCAAGCCAGTCCTCGGAGCGGGACCGTGACAGCCGGAGATGACCGTCACGGAATGGCCCCCGAATTCACCTCCGCTCTAGCGGATATCCAGGTCGACCAGCGAAGGTGGAGTCATGACCCAGACACCCAGCCCGACCTCGGACGAGGCGGTCGCCTTCCCGAATCCCCATGCCGGTGATCCGGAGGCGGCGCTGCAGGCCCTCGACACCTCCGACCAGGGCCTCAGCTCCGACGAGGCCGCCCGGCGGCTCGACAGGCACGGGCCCAACGCCCTCCCCGCGGGCAAGCAGGAATCGGCGCTGACGCGCCTGCTGCGACAGTTCCGGGATCCGATGATCTACGTTCTGCTGGGTGCGGCCGTCTTCACCGCCGTGCTCGGGGAGGTCGTCGACACGATCGTCATCCTCGCCGTGGTAATCGTCAACGCGGTCATCGGCTACGTGCAGGAGGGCAAGGCCGCCAACGCACTCGAGGGCATCCGCTCGATGCTCTCCCTCAACGCCCAGGTGAAGCGCGACGACGGCTGGACCACCGTGCCCGCCGAGGACCTCGTGCCCGGCGACATCGTCCGGCTGAACGCCGGGGACAAGGTGCCCGCCGACGTCCGCCTGCTCGATGAGACCAACCTCACCGCCGAGGAGGCGGCGCTGACCGGCGAATCGGTGCCGGTGGAGAAGGACCCGGCCGCCGTCGAGGCGGATGCCGGGATCGGAGACCGCAGCAGCATGGCGTTCTCCGGGACCACCGTCGCCTCCGGCTCCGGCAAGGGCGTGGTCGTCGGCACCGGCCTGCAGACGGAGATCGGCCACATCACCCGCATGCTCGGCGAGGTCGAATCCCTCGAGACCCCGCTGACCCGGCAGATGACCTCGTTCAGCAAGAAGCTGTCCCTGGTGGTCGTCGTCGCCGCGATCCTGATGTTCGGGATCGGCTGGCTCCTCTACGAGTACTCGCTGGGCGAGCTGACACTGTCGGCGATCGGGTTCGCGGTGGCCGCGATCCCGGAGGGGCTGCCGGCGGTGCTGACCATCACCCTGGCCCTGGGCGTGCAGAAGATGGCCCAGCACAACTCGATCACCCGCCGGATGAACTCGGTGGAGACGCTCGGCTCGGTGACCGTCATCTGCTCGGACAAGACCGGCACCCTCACCCGCAACGAGATGACCGTCCGCGCGGTGGTCACCCCGGCCGGCGACTACGAGGTCACCGGCACCGGCTATGCCCCGGAGGGCGAGATCCTGCTCGCCGGCAGGCCCACCGCCATCGACGAGCACACCGACCTCCGGATGCTCGCCGAGGTGGCGGCGCGGACCAACGAGTCGACCGTCGCCCAGCAGGACGGCGAGTGGGTGCTCTCCGGCGAGCCCACCGACGGGGGCCTGCGCACCTTCGCGCTCAAGGCCGGCATCGAGGGCCATGACGAATCCCGCGTCGCCGTGGTCCCCTTCGACTCGAAGTACAAGTACATGGCCACGCTGGACCGGACGGCCGACGGCCTGGTCCTCCACCTCAAGGGCGCACCCGACCGCCTGCTCGACCGCTGCGCCTACCAAGGGGCGGACCTCGACAGCAGCGAGGCGCTCGACCGCGAGCGCTGGGAGCGGACGATCGACGAGCTCAGCGGGCGCGGACTGCGGGTGCTCGCCGCCGCGGCCCGCCGGGCCGACCAGACGATCCTCGACGAGAGGACCGACGACGACGAGCGCGAAAGCCTGATCACGCCCGAGGACGTCGACGCCGGCGGGTTCGTCTTCCTGGGCCTGTACGGAATCATCGACCCGCCTCGGGCCGAGGCGATCGACGCGATCCGCGAATGCCACGACGCCGGCATCCGCGTCATCATGATCACCGGCGACCATGCCGGCACGGCGACCGCGATCGGGCGGGAGATGAACATCGCCGGCGACGGCGCAGCCGTGGTCGGCGCGGAGCTGGAGGAGGCCTCCGACGATGACATGCGCCGGATCGCCGCCGAGCACACGATCTTCGCCCGCACCAGCCCGGAGCACAAGCTGCGCCTGGTCACGGCCCTCCAGGAGGAGGGACAGGTCGTCGCCATGACGGGCGACGGGGTCAACGACGCCCCCGCGCTCAAGCGCGCCGACATCGGCGTGGCGATGGGGATCAAGGGCACCGAGGCGACCAAGGAGGCCGCCGACGTCGTCCTGGCCGACGACAACTTCGCCACCATCGCCCGCGCCGTCGGGATGGGGCGCACCATCTACGACAATCTGCGCAAGGCGATCGTCTACATCCTGCCCACCAACGGCGCGCAGGGCCTGGTGATCCTGGTGTCCGTGCTGCTGGGCTTCACGCTGCCGCTGACCCCGGTGCAGGTGCTGTGGGTCAACACCATCACCGCCGTCACCCTGGCGCTGGCGCTGGCGTTCGAACCGGCCGAACCGGACATCATGCAGCGCCCGCCGCGCAGCCCCGGCGAATCCATCCTGCCGCTGGCCGGCGTCATCCGGATCATCTACGTCTCCCTGCTGCTGGGAGCGGTCACCATCGGCGTGTTCCTGGTGGGCCAGGGCGCCGGCGTCCCCACCGAGATCTCGCGCACCACCGCGGTCAACACCCTGGTCGTCGGCCAGATCTTCTACCTGCTGGCCTCCCGCTTCACCCGCACCTCCAGCTTCCGGAAGGAGCTGTTCACGACGAATCCGATCTCGTGGATCTGCATCGCCGTGATGCTGGTGCTGCAGCTGGGATTCGTGTACCTGCCGTTCATGCAGGTCGCGTTCGCCTCGGGCTCGGTCAACCTCGCCGGATGGCTGGTGCCGATCGCCGCCGGCGTGCTGGTGTTCCTCGTGGTCGAGATCGACAAGGCGCTGCGGCGGCGTCAGGGCAGGTGATCCATCGCCTCGCAGGGACTGGCACCCGGCTGGGCGCGGTGGATGTCCATCGCGAGCCGGCCGATGAGGGCGACCAGCGTTCCCGCCTCCGACTCATCGATCCCTGACAGCAGCTCGGACTCGGCCGCTGCTACCCGCTCCTCGTACTGCTCCAGCAGCGCGCGCCCCTCGTCGGTGGCGACGATCTTGCGAGCCCGGCGATCGGTGGGAGCCGGGATCCGCTCGACCACCCCGGCCCTGACCAGGCTGTCGAGCAGGTAGGTGAGCACGGTCCGATCGATGACCAGGTGAGCCCCCAGCGCCTGCTGATTGGGCGGGTCCCGATGCACGACGGCAGACAGCACCTGGAAGCCGCGGACACCGGACGGCATGCCCTGAACGGCGTCCTCGAACCGCGACTGGTAGCCGCGCAGGACCATGCCCAGGTTCCAGCCCAGCTCCCCGGGAAGAGTGGGGGCGGAACGGGATTCGGTCGCTCTGCTGAGGTCGGTCATAGCGTCCATGATAAACGTCACTGCTCGGTTGAGAAGATCATCTGCGGACAATATAGTCTGTTGTACAG
This sequence comes from Brevibacterium daeguense, assembly GCF_021729135.1. Lineage (GTDB taxonomy): Bacteria > Actinomycetota > Actinomycetes > Actinomycetales > Brevibacteriaceae > Brevibacterium > Brevibacterium daeguense. The sequence continues at coordinate 10,199 of NZ_JAJTWW010000028.1, read as the reverse complement.
CATATTATTGATTGCGGTGGTGCTGGAGTCCGCGAACTCCTCCCTCACTCGGACGACTCAAGGAGCACACCACGTGAATTCCTCTGCCTCTGAACTGCGCGGCGCGTCTCCACGCCGCGAGGCCTCTCCACGCCGTGAGGCCTCCGACCTGCGCACCATCGGGATCCTCGGCGCCGGCCGGGTGGGCACCGCCGTGGCCCGCCAGGCGCTGAAGGCCGGTTTCGAGGTCAGGATCGCGACGGCCAAACCCGTCGAGGAGATCGCGATGATCGTCGAGATCGTCACTGCCGGTGCCGTCGCTGTCGATGCGCCCGATGCCGCCGCCGCAGATCTTGTCGTCGTCGCGGTTCCGCTGCACAAGTACCGGACCCTCGATCCGGAGCTGCTGGCAGGAAGGACAGTCATCGACGTCATGAACTACTGGTCGCCCATCGACGGTGAGATCGCCGATTTCGAGGACGACCCGCGCACCAGCAGCGAGGTCGTCCAGGATTTCCTGCGCGGGGCCGCCCTCGTCAAGACGCTCAACCACATCGGCTATCACGACCTCGAGGAGGACGGCCGCGCCCCCGGCACCCCGGACCGCCGCGCTCTGGCCCTGGCCGGCGACCACCCCGAGGCCAAGGAGCTGGTCGCCGAGTTCATCGACCAGCTGGGCTACGACCCGGTCGACGCCGGACCCCTTGCCGCCGGGCGCGCCTTCCAGCCCGGGACCGAGATCTTCAACGGCTCCCACACGGCCGCACAGCTCCGGGCCCTGCTCAGCACGGCCTCCCAGCCGTCCCACGCCTGACCCCCGACCACTCGTGACCCCTGGAGACACCATGGAAATCGGCGCCTACAGCTTCGGCGACACCCAGTTCGACAGCTCTGGAGAGCAGACCGACACCGCCGGAGCGGTCCGCAACCTGTACGAGGCCATCGTGCATGCCGATGCAGCGGGCCTGGACTACTTCGGCGTCGGCGAGCACCACACGGCGAGCATGCCCGCCTCCTCGCCGGGGGCGATGATCGCCGCCGCGGCCGCGGCCACGAAGCAGATCACCCTCGGCAGCGCCGCCAGCATCATCAGCACCGACGATCCGGTGCGCGTCTACCAGCAGTTCGCCACCGCCGACGCGATCGCCGGCGGCGGCCGGATCGAGATCACCGCCGGCCGCGGATCCTCGGTGGAGACGTTTCCCCTGTTCGGCTACGACTTGGCCGACTACGACGAGCTCTACGCCAACAAGCTCAACCTGCTGATGACCATCAACAGCAGCGCCGATGCGGTCGTCACGTGGCGAGGAGCCCGGCGCCCGGACATCCCGGGCCTCGCGGTCGTGCCGCGGCCGGCCGCCGGACGGCTGCCGATCTGGCTGGCCACCGGCGGCAATGCCGGCTCCTCAGCACGGGCCGGGCAACTGGGACTGCCGGTCTCCTACGGAATCATCGGCGGGGCGCCCCACCGCTTCGCCCCGCTGGCCGAGCTGTACCGCCGCTCTGCCGCCGCGGCCGGACACACCGGTGATGGCATCAAGGTCTCCGTGGCCGCGCTCGGGCTGGTCGCTCCCACCAAGCAGGAGGCCCTCGACCGGTTCTACCCGGGTTGGCACAACCTCAACGTGGAGATGGGCCGACTGCGCGGGTGGCCCGCGCCCGACAAGAGCGCCTTCCTGGCCCAGGCCGAGGCGCCGGGCGCCTACTACGTCGGCGACCCCGACGAGGTCGCCGAGCGGATCGTCCACCTGCACGGGTACATGGGTCACATGCGCCACTTCCTGCAGATGGACATCGGCGGCCTGCCCCACGAGCACCTCCTCGAGTCGCTCACCCTGCTGGCCACCGAGGTCAAGCCGCGCGTGGAGCGCCTGCTGGCCCGCGAGAGGTAGGCCTGCTTCCCGCGAGAGGCAGGCCTGGCCCGCGAGAGGCAGGCCTGGCCCGCGAGAGCTAGAGCTGCGCGCCGGTACCGTTGGTCGCGGAGGTGGAGATGACCACGGAGCAGTCCACGCCTCGGCGGCGCACGCGGGAGCAAGCACCCGACCGGAACCAACCCCGGACGGGCGACGCGCGCAGCCCTGCGCAGCCCGCCGCCATCCAGGTGCGAGGGGCGCGGGTGCACAACCTCAAGGACATCGACGTCGACATCCCCCTGAATCAGCTCGTCGCGATCGCCGGCGTGTCCGGCTCCGGGAAATCCTCCCTGGCGATGGGCGTGCTCTACGCCGAGGGCTCGCGCCGCTACATCGAGGCCCTGTCCACCTATACCCGCCGCCGGATGGGGCAGGCGGCCCGCGCGGACGTCGACCGCGTGACCCACGTGCCGGCCGCGCTCGCGCTGCGCCAGCGCCCCGGAGTGCCGGGCGTGCGGTCGACGTTCGGCACCTCGACGGAACTCCTCAACGTCATCCGGCTGATCTTCTCCCGCCTGGCCTCGCACGTCTGCCCCAACGGCCACCGGAATCCGCCCTCCTTCGCGGTCGCCGCCGAGGAGCCGCTCGTCTGCGAGGTCTGCGGCGTGGAGTTCGAGGCCCTCGGAGCCGAGGCGCTCGCCTTCAACTCCGCCGGCGCCTGCCCCACCTGCGAGGGCACCGGCTCCGTCCGCGAGGTCGACGACGACTCCCTCATCCGCGACCCCGACATGACGATCGACGACGGCGCCGTGATCCCGTGGCAGATGTTCGGGTTCAACGTCCAGCCGCAGATCGCCCGCGAGTTCGGCGTGCGCACCGACGTCCCCTGGCGCGAGCTCACCGACCGGGAGCGGGACATCGTCCTGGACGGCCCGGAGGAGAAGAAGCACATCACCGTCACGACGACGAAGGGGATCCACGACCTCGACTTCACCTTCCGCAACGCCCGCCTGACCGTGACGAAGGAGCTCGAGCGCGCCACCGAGGGCAAGCGCCTGGCCCGGGTCAGCCGCTTCCTCGACATCCGCCCCTGCCCCGACTGCGGAGGCACCCGCCTGTCCCCCGCCGCGCGTGCACCGCGGATCGGCGAGCAGAACCTCGCCGACATCACCGCACTGCCGCTCGAAGACGTCGTCGACTGGGCGCGCACGCTTCCCGGGGCCGTCCCCGGCCCCATGCGGTCGATGGCCGACAGCCTCACCGACGCGCTCCTCGGGATGGGCCGCCGACTGCTGGAGCTGGGGCTGGGCTACCTCGCCCTCGACCGGGCCGGCTCCACACTGTCCACCGGCGAGCGCCAGCGCGTGCAGCTCGCCCGCGCCGTCCGGAATGAGACCACCGGCGTCCTCTACGTCCTCGACGAGCCCTCGATCGGGCTGCACCCGTCCAACCTGCGCGGACTCACCGGCGTCATCGACGACCTGCTCGCCGAGGGCAACTCCGTCGTCATCGTCGACCACGACGTCCAGGTGCTGCGCGCGGCCGACCACCTCATCGAGATCGGGCCCGCCTCCGGGCGCCAGGGCGGCGAGGTGGTCGCCCAGGGCACCGTCGCCCAGGTCGAAGGCGATCCCGCCTCCCGCATCGGCGGATTCCTCGCGGGCCGGGAGGAGGTCGTCGTGCGGGACCGGGCGGGCGCCTCGGCGACGTTCGAGCACGGACGCATCCGCCTGCGGACACGGCCCGTGCACACCGTCCACGCCCTCGACGTCGAGATTCCGCGGGGGCGGATCACCGCGATCACGGGGGTGTCCGGCTCCGGGAAGACGACGCTCGTGCTGGAGAGCCTGGTGCCGGCGCTGGCCGCCGAGGCGGGGGACCGGCTGCCGGCCCACGTCGCCGAGGTGGACCGGGCCGGGGTGGAACGGGTCAACGTCGTCGACGCGACGCCGATCGGGATCAACGTGCGCTCGACCGTGGCGACCTACTCGGGCGTGCTCGACGATCTGCGCAGGGAGTTCGCGCGCCTGGACTCCGCGCGGGCGGCCGGGCTCACGGCCGGCGACTTCTCCTACAACACGGGCTCGCTGAAGTGCCCGCGGTGCGAGGGGACGGGTGAGATCTCGCTGGACATCCAGTTCCTGCCCGACGTCGACATCGTCTGCCCCGTCTGCGAGGGCGGGCGCTACGGCCCGGAGGCGGCCGCGCACCGGCGCCCGTCAGCGACCGGGGAAGGCGAGCTGAGCCTACCGGAGCTCCTCGCGCTGACGGTCGCCGAGGCGATCGAGCACGTTGGCGACGTGGCGCGCGTGCGGACGCGGATGCAGCGGCTGATCAACGTAGGGCTGGGTTACCTGACGCTCGGCGAGGCGACGCCTGCGCTGTCCGGTGGCGAGGCGCAGCGGCTCAAGCTCGTGTCCGAGCTCGACCGCAAGCAGAACCGGACGCTGTTCGTGTTCGACGAGCCCACGGTCGGCCTGCACCCGCTGGACGTGCGGGTGCTGATCGGCGTGCTGCAGCGGCTGGTGGACCAGGGTGGCACCGTGGTCGTCATCGAACACGACCTCGACATGATCGCCAACGCCGACCACATCATCGACATGGGCCCGGGCGGCGGCGAGGACGGCGGGCGCATCATCGCGACCGGCACTCCCGAGGCGGTCGCCGGGGATCCGAGCAGCGTGACGGGAAAGTTCCTGCGGACGGGGTGACGGGCGGATCGCGGCGGAGGTATGACGGAGCGGATTGCGGCGGATCGTGAGAGGCCCGCAGCGTCCCGGGTCGATCAATCCAGCCGGAACCGTCGCTGCACCTCGGCGATCCAGCGCTCGAGCATCTCCTCGCCATGCTCGGCGAGCTCGGGACCGAGGTGACCGAACACCTCCGCGCTGATCATGCCCACCAACGCGGTCCAGGCCGCGAGCGCCTCGGCCATGAGCTCCGGATCCGCGTGAACGCCGACCTCTGCGCCGCCGGAGACGAGCTCAGCCCGGAACTCGGGGCTGACGGGCGGCGCCTCGGCGAGTCTGCCCGCGGACAGCACCGCCGCGAAGCGCCCCATGACCCTCACCCCCGGGGCTGTGGTCTGCTCGGCAGGGGCAGAGTAGCCGGGCACGGGCGTGCCGTAGATCAGGCCCCATTTCGCGGGATTGGCGCAGGCCCATGTGCGCGTGGTCCGGGCGATCGCCGCCAGCTCGGCGCCGGGTCCGCCCACCCCGCACGCCCCTGCCCTGGCGTCGACGGCCGCAGCGTCATCTGCGGCGGCGCCGTCGTCATCCGCGGCGGCGCCGTCGTCAACCGCGGCGTCCGCAGGCACGGCGTGGTCAGCCGCAGCGTCCTCAAGTACAGCGTCGTCTGCCGCCTGCAGGACCGCCTCGGCGAGCTCGGTGAAGGCGTCGACGAGCAGCATCGTGAGCAGTTCGTCGCGATTGGCGACGTGCCGATAGATCGCCGAGGAGGCGACCCCGAGTTCGCGGGCGATCTCCCTGACCGAAAGGGCGGCAGCACCCCGCTCGGCCAGCTGCTTGCTCCCGGCGGTGAGGATGCCGCGGCGCATCTGCTCGCGCGCCTGGGCATGGGTGCGACGGGGCCTGGTCATGGCGGCCAGTCTGCCAGCCGGAGGGCGACCTGGCAATTCTGCGAGCAGTGCTCTTGAAATTCCCTTCGCGACGCCGTACCGTCAGGAGCACACAGAGAGTACTGCTCACCATTTTGGGAGAAGCCTTGAAATACCTCATCACCGGCGCCGGCCAGATCGGCACCCAGCTCGCCGCCGACCTCGTCGCGGCTGGCCACACCGTCACAGTCCTCCGGCGCTCAGCAGTCCCGGTGCCCGGGACGACAACCGTGAGCGGTGACGCTGCCGACATCGGGCTGCTGCGCAGGGCGGCCGAGGGCGCCGCGGCCGTGTTCCACTGCATCCACAGCACCTACGATGCTCGGGCGTGGCGACGCGACCTGCCTCACCGCGAACGCGCAGTGATGGACCTCGCCGCCGAGCTCGGCATCCCGGTCGTCTTCCCCGAGAGCGTCTACGCCTACGGCACCGGCGCCCGCCGCCTCACCGAGACCGCACCATTCGCCCCGGTCTCACCTCTCGGTGAAGTCCGCAGAGAGCTGCTCGAGGCGCGGGCCGCACACCCGGCGCGCACGCTGTCCGTCGTCGCGGCGGACCTCGTCGGCCCGACCGCCAACGGGCAGACCGCGGCCTTCCACCTGCTGATCCTCGAACCCGCCAGCCGCGGGCGGAGCGTGTGGGCGATGGGCGATCCGGACGCCCCGCGCACCTACACCTACATCCCGGACCTCACCGCGGCGATGGCCTACAGCGCAGCTCATGCCGAGGCGCTCGCACCGGACGGTGATGCCGTGCTCACCGTCCCCGCCGAGGCGCCGTTGACTCAACGTCAGATGGCTCAGGACGCCGCCGCATTCGCCGGTCACGGCCCGGTGCGGGTCCGCCGGATTCCCACCGCCGCCTTCCATCTGGCGGGCGTGGTCTCCCCGATGATGCGCGAACTGGCGAATCAGTCGTACCTCTGGTCGCATCCGAGCGTTCTGCAGCCCGGTCGGCTCATGGTCGACCAGGGGCTCAGGCCCACGGCGTGGGACTCGGCTTTGAGGAAGTCGCTGGCAGGTGCGGCGGCGGCATCACCGGTGAGCCCCGCCTCGTGACCTCCCCGCCATCTTGCACCGGCCGGGCCCCTCGGCGAAAGTGGTCGTGCGCGCGCACTCGCTGTGAGTGCGGGTGAGAAGGCTCTTCAAGGAGGCGACATGACAGATTCACGTGCCCTGCACCGGTATCGCCGGCGCACAGCCGCGGTCCTGGTCACCCTCGTGCTGCCGTTCACCACCGCGGCCGCGTGCGGCGGGGTGGGGATGGACGAAGAACAGCAGGAGCAGGAGCAGGAGCAGGATGGCGGCGGTCAGGACCAGGGCGACGACGAGGACGAAGGCAATGGTGGCGGGGATGACGAGGGCGATGACGGGGGCGAAGAGGACGACTGAGGGGCACGTCAGGGTTCGGTGAACACGAGCCCCTCGGGGATCTGCTCCGGCTCGGAGCACAGCAGCTCCTGGTCGTAATGCCCTACGGGCACGGTAACGAAGTCGGGGTTGTCCGACGGAGCGCCGTGGACGACTCCCACGCAGAACTGCCACTGCGAGGCCCTGGTGATCCCGTCGCGGCTCCACTCGCCGGACGGGTACGGCGGCGCCCAGGCGCTCACCGGCGACGCCACTGTCACCTGATGTCGCATCGTCCCCCCCGGTGCGATCAGGGTCCCGGCGACCAACGGAGTCCCCGGGGCGTCCCCCTGTCCGGAGGGCTGGAAGTAGCGCTGCGCCACCTGGACGACGCCGTCCTCGGTGCTCACGAGCACGGTATCACCGCTGACGTCGCTCGGCGTCAGCGAAGCCCGAGCCTCGGCGGGGAGCTGATTCAGGGCGACGACCGCCTCGGTCCCGGTGTTGTGCACGTCATAGGTGACACGAAGTGTGGAGGTCCCCGGGTCGAATGACGAGCTGAAGTGTGCGCTGATGTCGCGGGGGGCCTGGGAGTTGCTGGGCTCGCTCGCTGTCGGGTTCACGGTCGGGTCGACCTCCTGGGGTGAGGCGGGGCTGCAGCCGGCAGTGGCGAGGATCGCAACGGCCGCCGCTGCCATGACGCGGCGGGTGAGCCCCGCACGCGCCGACGAACTGCGCACGGCCTGCGCGTTCGCCTGCGCGCGGCGGGGATTCTTCGCCCTCAGAGTGTTCCGCATCTCCGGCCGCGCGCTCAGTACTGGGTCCTGCGGTCCAGGCCGAGCTCGTCGCGGATCCCGTTCTCGGTGTAGTCGTAGTCCCAGCCGGACTCCTCGTCCTGCGTGGGGTCCTCGGTGCCGTCCGGACCATTGCCGAGGAAGCCGCCGCCCGTGTAATCCCAGGGCAGTCCCACATTCTGCCGTTCGAGGTTCTTCGTCTCCGCCTTGCCGTCGCCGTCCTGGTCGTATTTGCCGTCGGGCACGCTTCCGGAGCTGTACTGATTGACGTGGCCGAACTCGTGGTAGAAGACGACGAACGGCGGCGTCGTGTTCTGGTCCCAGTCGCTCGGGTCCGGATCGATGAAGGTGATCCGCGGGTTGTAGTTGATGACGTACTCCCGGCCGCCGACCCCGCGGTTCTGGTAGCCGCCGGTCGAGTTCTGGTCGTCCCAGGTGGCATCGCCGTCGGCGAATCCCTCGTGGAACTCGCCGGTGTACTCGCGGATCACGAAGGTGTCGCGGCCGTTCCAGTCGATCAGAGGAAAGCCGTCGGAGTCGTCGAGGTTCTGGTCGACGTTCGCCATCTGCTGCTGACCGGCGGGCGAGGAGCGCATGTGCTCGAGATCCGACTGCACGCGGGCGATGAACTCGGGCGAGCCCTCGATGACGATGTCCTGCCCCAGGTCCGGGTTGTACTCGACGATCACGTGGTTGGCGCCGGTGACCGCATCGTCCTTCCCGCTGTAGGCGGTGTTGGCTCCCGCGCCACCGTCGATCGAGTCGGTACCGTGACCGCCGTACAGGACGTCGTCGCCGTCCCCGCCGTAGACGGCATCGTCGTCGCGGCCGCCCTGCAACTGGTCGGCGCCGCTCCCGCCGAAGAGGTGGTCGTTGCCGGAGCCGCCGTCCAGGTAGTCCCGGCCTTCGCCGCCCCACAGGAAGTCGCGTCCGTCGGTACCGTACATGTAGTCGTGTCCGGTGCCGCCGTGGAGGCGGTCGTCGCCTGCGCCAGCGTCGACATAGTCGTCGCCCGAGCCGCCGAAGATGTGGTCGGCGCCGGCACCGGATTCGATGTAGTCGTTGCCGGCACCACCGAAAGTCTGCGCGGCCTGGTCGGTCCCCCGGGTGTTGATGGTGTCCGCTCCGGTCCCCCCGAAGACCCGGATCGACAGGTCGGTGCCGGGCGGGACGTCGAGCCGGTCGTTGCCGCCGCCGGTATTGACGACGAGGTCCGTGCCGGCGGGGAAGCGGTGGATCTCCGGCTCGACGGTCTCGTCGATCGACTCCACGTGGACGGTGTACGGATCGCCGTCGGAATTCGTCTTCTCGTGCGGCTCCGAGCGGAGCTGGTAGATGGTGAGAACGAGCTCGCCGGTCTCCGGGTCGGTGGTGATCCGGTAGTACTCGCCGGCGTTCGTGCCGGCGACGGCATACCGGCCGTCGCCCAGGTCGATGATCACCGGGACGGCCGAGGTGCCGTAATCCGGGTGCTTCCACTTGGGCGCGCCGGTCAGTGCGATGGCGCTCCACTGATTCGCATCACCGTCCGTGAGCGCGGCAACGGACTTCAGCGCGCCGGCGGCGGCGGACACCGCGTCGTCAGCCTCATCCGTGATCGGGCGGGCGTCGGCGACCAGACCGTCGATCGCGGCGATGGTCGCAGCGTCCGTCTCGCCCTCCGGCGGATCCGGGTACGTGAACGTCACCGCGCCGGAGCCGCGGGCGACACTCACACCGGCAGGCACCCGGGAGAGCAGGGCGTCGAGCCGACCCTGGGCCGTGGAGATGGCGGTCTCCGCGTTCTCGAGAGCGGTGATCGCCGCGGAGCAGTGCTCGACGCCGCGGTTCAGGGCATCCGCGAGCATGGGGGCGTAGGCGAAGAAGCTCTCGGCATGGGAGTCGTCCCAGCCGTGCTGGGTGCTGGTGACCTTCGAGGTGACGCTGCTGCCCACCGATGCGAACGCCTCGCGCGCGGCCCGCCATTTCCGGAGGTGGTCGATGATCGTCCCGGCCGTCGCCTCGAGGTCCCAGACGTCGGATCTGCTCACTGACGGCATGTCACTCCCCGTAGGCTTCCTTGACCTGCGCCGCGGCCAGGATCACGTATTCGGAGTCGATGGCGAGGACGTCGGCGAGGGTGGCACCGAACGTCGCGACGGCGGCATTGGCACCGTCGGCGGAGGCGGCGAGGCGCCCGGCGCTCGGCAGGGTGCCCGCGGCATCCGCGCCGAGGGCGCCGGCCGAGGCGAGCCCCGTGGATGCGGGGTCGAGCTGCGTGGCACAGGTGGCGAGGTCGTTGCCCATCGATGCCACTGCGGGGATGTCCATGTGAACGTTGTCGCCCATGGGTGCTGCCTCCGGGGATGAGGGGAATGAGGACGCTCTCGATGATATGGCAGATGCACGGGGCTCAACCGGCCGAGGCGGTTGCAGATCTGACACCGGGCGTCGCCGTTCCGCACCCGATCGTGCCCGCACCGCTGGTCGCCTTCATTCCGTCCGGTCCAGGCCTCCTCGACGGAATTGCGGGTCACTGCGCAGCGGCAGGAAGGTGGAAGCCGGTCCCGCGCCCGCCGAAACTACGTAGCCGCGGCGGTCGCGGGACGAGGGCCGATCAGATGTCGGC
>NZ_JAJTWW010000027.1 GCF_021729135.1 Brevibacterium daeguense | reverse complement strand
ACACGCACCCGAACCGAGACCACGACGAAAGATCGAGGCTATTGCACCGCTCGAACCCGTGCCGTCGGCCCGGATCGCTTAGAGTGGTCGGGTGACATCCATCGCCGAAGGATCCCAGGCTGTACTGGAGCCGGAGGTCGAGGACCGAATCCGGACTCGACCGGACGTGCCCTGGGTGACCATCGTATTCAACGATCCGGTCAATCTCATGAGCTATGTGACCTACGTCTTCCAGAGCTACTTCAACTACTCCCGCGCCAAGGCGGAGAAGCTCATGCTGGAAGTCCACGAGCAGGGACGCTCGGTGGTCGCCAGCGGCACCCGCGAGGAGATGGAGCGCGACACCGCGGCGATGCACAGCTTCGGATTGTGGGCGGCCTGTCGGCGGTCCGACCAGGGAGACGCCCCGTGAAGATCACTGCCGGACGCGACGGCACCGCACGTCTCGATCTGAGCGACGCCGAGAAGAACCTCTTCCGCTCAGTCCTCTCCGACACCGCGTCACTGCTCGGCGGCAGCGAACCGGCTGCACCCGTCGACGTCGATGATCTGGCCAAGCGGGCGGGACTGCGCGACGTCGAGCGACCCGCCGATCCCGCCCTGCTGCGGCTCCTGCCCGACGTGGACCCGAACGACCCGGAACGCTCTGCCGAGTTCCGACGCCTGACGGATTTCGACCTCAGGGAGTCGAAGCTGTCGAATCTGCGCACCGCGCTGTTCACCCTCGGCTCGACGGGACGGATCGTCCTGGACGCCGACGGAATCCGCGCCTGGCTGACTGCGCTGGCCGACGTTCGCCTCGTCGTCGCCACTCGGCTCGGCGTGGAGACGGAAGCCGACTTCGAGGCGCTCTACAGCCGCGAGTCCGACCTCCCCGACCAGGAGCTGATGCTGGTCACCGTCTACGACTTCCTCTCCTGGGCGCAGGAGCGGCTGGCAGAGATCATGCTCGACTCGCTGAACCGAGAGGAACCCTGATGCGGCTGACCGCGATCGGCACCTCGGGCTCCTTCCCCGGACCCGCCTCTCCCGCCAGCTGCTACCTCCTCGAAGCCGAGGCGGAGCGCACCTACCGTGTGGTGCTCGACCTGGGCAGCGGGGCGCTGGGCGGCCTGCAGGCCCACTGCTCGCCCGCGGATCTGGACGCGGTCGTCCTGTCCCACCTGCACCCGGATCACTGCCTGGACCTCACCGGACTCTTCGTCCACCGCAGCTACGATCCCACGTTCTTCTGCGACGACTCGGCCGTGGGCATCTCGCGTCCGCGGCTGCCGGTCTGGGGTCCTGCCGACACCGGGCGGCGCATCAGCGCCGCCCACCACACCGACCCGGGGCTCAGCCCGAGCGCAGACACCGCCGCGCCGAACGACATGTCCGCGGTGTTCGACTTCCGTGAGGTGGCGCCGGGTACGGTCTTCGAGATCGGCCCGCTGCGGTTCGAGGCGTTCCTCGTCGAGCATCCGGTCGAGGCCTACGCGCTGCGGGTGACCGGGCCTGATGGGGAGGTGCTGACGTACTCGGGTGATTCCGATGAGTGCGAGAACCTGGTCGCGGCGGCGAGCGGAGCGGATGTGTTCCTGTGCGAGGCTGCGTTCCAGGAGGACCGCGACACCGTGCGGGGGATCCACCTCACGGGTCGGCGCGCCGGCCGGGTCGCCTCGGCGGCGGAGGCGGCAGCGCTCGTCCTCACCCATATCCCGCCGTGGACCGACGCAGGGATCGTCAGGACCGAGGCGGCGGGGGAGTACTCGGGCCCCATCGAGCTTGCACGACCAGGCGCCAGCTGGACCATCAGAAGCACTGCAGAGGAGACAACATGACCCGATCCGACGGACGCGCTGCGGACGAGCTCAGAGAGGTGCGCTTCACTCGCGGGTGGCTCGACCATGCCGAAGGCAGCGTGCTCGTGGAGTTCGGCGGGACCCGGGTGCTGTGCGCCGCCTCGCTGACCGAGGGCGTGCCCCGGTGGCTCAAGGGGCAGGGTCGCGGCTGGGCCACCGCCGAGTACGCGATGCTCCCGCGGGCGACCAACACCCGCAACTCCCGCGAGTCGGTGAGGGGGAAGATCGGCGGACGCACCCATGAGATCTCTCGCCTCATCGGGCGGGCGCTGCGCGCTGTGGTGGACATGGACAAGCTCGGGGAGAACACTCTGCAGCTCGACTGCGATGTGCTCCAAGCCGATGGCGGCACCCGCACGGCAGCGATCACCGGTGCCTACGTCGCGATGGTCGACGCGTTCGACACCGGCCGGCGGCGCGGCTGGATTCCGGCCGCGGTCGATCCCCTGACGGACTCCGTCGCCGCAGTCAGCGTGGGGATCGTCAACGGTGAGCCGGTGCTGGATCTGCCCTACGAGGAGGACGTGAGCGCCGACACCGACATGAACGTAGTGATGACCGGCAGTGGGAAGTTCGTCGAGGTGCAGGGCACCGCGGAGGGCGAGCCCTTCGACCGCACCGAGCTCGGGCGCCTGCTGGATCTCGCCCACACCGGCTGTGCGCAGCTCGCCGAGCTGCAGCGGACAGCCCTGGCCTGACCCGCCGGTAGGTCCCTCGCCAGTCCGCCGTGGCCAGTCCGTCCGTCCGTCGCAGGTTCCTGCCACCGCCTTCGGTTCACCTCATTGGGAGTCATCCATGCTCGACCACATTGTGCTGGCCACTCGCAACGTCAAGAAGAAGATCGAGCTCCAGGCGATCCTCGCCGAGGTGCTCGGCCGGGAGATCCGCGTGTCCAGTGCCGCCGAGCTGGAACTGCCCGAGGTCCGGGAGACGGGGTTGACCTTCGCGGAGAACGCGCTGCTCAAAGCGCGGTCTGCTGCCGACGCCTCCGGGCTGCCCGCGATCGCCGACGATTCCGGTCTGGCCGTCGATGTCCTCGGCGGAGCGCCGGGAATCTTCTCGGCGCGGTGGGCAGGAACCCACGGTGATGATGTGGCGAACTACCGGTTGCTGCTGGACCAGCTGAGCGACATCGCCGCACCCCACCGGACCGCCGCATTCGTCTGCGCGGCGGCCTACGTCGAACCGGGCGGTGTGCAATTCGTCGAGGTCGGGCGCTTCGAGGGGTCGCTGGCGATGGCACCCCGGGGGAGCGCCGGGTTCGGCTACGACCCGATCTTCGCTCCCGCGGGAGACGACCGTACCGCGGCAGAGCTGACCGCTGAGGAGAAGAACGCCCGCTCGCATCGGCGGCTCGCGCTCACCGCCCTCGCGGAGCATCTGCGCGACCTCTGACGCCGCGGCCGCCGATCGCCGACTGCGCCCCGGGCGCGGAGAGCCGCAGGTGAGTGCTGTTACCCGTGCGTAGTGAGACCTCCGCTACACTGGCCCTCAGGCACGCCGAACGTTCGTTCAGTGAAGAACCGTCGGCCGATTCGAGGAGAGACAGACAGACATGGGATTTCGCCGGATATCCGGGTTCACCGCCGCCGTGGCGGCGCTGGCACTGACCATCACGGGCTGCAGCGCGGGCGCTGAGTCGTCCGCTGGCGAAGGCGGTGACAGCGCACGCACGGATCTGGTCGTCGCCCACACCGCCGAGCCGGTCAACCTGGACTTCACGACCACTGCGGGAGCGGCGATTCCGCAGGCGCTCATGGAGAACGTCTATGAATCGCTCGTCCGCATCGATCAGAGCGGTGAGCTGCAGCCGGCGCTGGCCAAGAGCTGGGAGATCAGCGACGACCGGACGACCTACACCTTCGAGCTGCAGGACGGGGTCACCTTCTCCAACGGCGACGAGTTCAGCTCCTCCGATGTGAAGTTCTCCTACGATCGGGTGACTTCGGACGAGTGGCAGAACACCCTGAAGTCGAAGATGGAGATCATCGACTCGATCGAGACGCCGGACGAGACCACCGTGGAGATCACGCTGCAGCGGCCGTCGAACTCGTGGCTGTTCGACCTCGCCTCACTGGTCGGCGCGGTGTTCAGCGAGGACGCGGTCGACGACCTGGCCAACCAGGCGATCGGCACCGGACCCTTCAGCATCAGCGACTACACCCGCGGCCAGCGGATCGTGTTCGCGTCCCGCGACGACTACTGGGGAGAGGCGCCGGCGCTCGAGCAGGTGACGTTCCAGTACTTCAAGGACTCGGTCGCCGCTGCCAATGCGCTGCGCTCCGGGGAGGTCGACGTGCTCGGCAACCTGCAGGCACCCGAGCTCGCCGGCGAATTCGAGTCCGGCGAGGACTTCCAGGTGCTCGAGGGCACCGCGAACGGCGAGGTCGTCCTGTCGATGAACAACGCCGAGGGGGTCTTCGCCGATCAGACCGCGCGGGAAGCGGTGCTCTACGCGATCGACGAGCAGACCATCCTCGACACCGCATGGGGCGGCTACGGCACGCTGATCGGCGGCATGGTGCCTCCGACCGACCCCTACTACGAGGACCTCACCGGCGTCTGGGAGCACGACGTGGACAAGGCCAAGGAGCTCGTCGCGGAAGCCGGGATCGAGGGCGAGGAGATCCGGTTCGCGGTCCCGAGCCTGCCGTACGCGACCGCCATCGCCGACATCGTCGTCTCCCAGCTCGAGGCGGCCGGCCTGCAGCCGAAGATCGAGACGCAGGAATTCCCCGCGGTTTGGCTCGACAAGACGTTCACCAACCACGACTACGACATGTCGGTGATCAACCATGTCGAGGCCCGCGACATCCTCACCGTGTTCGGCGAGGGCTCGTACACCGGCTACGACCACACCCGCATCGAGGACATCGCCCAGCAGGCGGATGAGGGCTCCGAGGAGGAGTACGTCAGCGGCATGCAGGAAGTCGCGCGCACCATCACCGAGGACGCCGCCGCCGGGTTCGCCTTCCTGTTCCCGAACCTCATCGTCGCCAAGGCCGGGGTGCAGGGGCTGCCGGAGAACTTCGTGTCCGACTCCTTCCCGATCCACGCCCTGGCGTGGGGCTGACCGACCGCTGACCGCTGTTGACGGCGGCGGCCCCGACCATCCGCCCAGCAGCCCATCGACCCACAAGGAAACCGCCCCGAATGGCTCGCTATGTGATCGGCCGAGTGCTGCAGTTCGTGCTGACCGCCGCACTCGCCTCGGTCGTGGTGTTCGTGCTCATGCAGGTCCTGCCCGGCAACGCCGCGCAGGTGGCGCTGGGCACGAGCGCCACGCCCGAGGCGGTCGCCGCTCTCGAGGCCGAGTACGGCCTCGATCGGCCCAGGATCGTGCAGTACCTGTCGTGGATCGGCGGTGTGCTCACCGGTGACTTCGGCACCTCCTACGTGACGAAGGCGCCGATCTCACCGGTGATCTTCAACTCCATTCAGGTCACGCTGATCGTCGTGCTCGCCTCGATGGCGCTCGCACTGGCGGTCGCGGTCCCGCTCGGCACCGCAGCGGCGGTGCTGCACAACCGTCCGACAGGCGTGATCATCTCTGGTGCCAGCCAGATCGGCATCGCGATCCCCAACTTCCTCGCCGCGATCATCCTCGTCATGGTCTTCTCGCTGGGGCTGGGCTGGTTCCCGTCCAGCGGCTGGCAGGCGCCCATCGAGGGCTTCGGCGGCTTCCTCGAGCGGCTGGTCCTGCCGGTGACGGCGCTGGCGCTCGTGCAGGCGGCGATCCTGACCCGCTACGTCCGCTCGGCGGTGCTCGAGGTGATGCGCGAGGACTTCCTGCGCACGGCGCGGGCGAAGGGCCTCCCGGCGGGTCGGGCGCTGGTCCGGCACGGTCTGCGCAACGCCGCCATCCCCGTCGTCACCGTCGCCGGGGTGCAGCTGGCCACCCTGCTCATCGGGGCAGTCGTGATCGAGCAGGTGTTCGTGCTGCCGGGGATGGGCACCGAACTCGTGCGCGCAGTGTCCAACCGCGACCTCGTGACCGTGCAGGGCATCGTGATGGTGCTGGTGGTCCTCGTGCTCCTGCTCAACCTCATCGTCGACCTGCTCTACAGTGTGCTCGACCCGCGTGTCAGGAGGGCCGCATGACCACCCGCCGCAGTCTGGATCCGACCCTCGATCCCACAGGCTCGGCCGAACTCGCCGGTGAGACGGTCGAGCCGGGAGCTCCTGGTGCGATTGACCCGGGAGCTGTCGACGCAGCGGCGAAGCCGCGCCGGCGCCGGCTCAACGCCTCTCTGGTCATCGGCCTCATCCTTGTCGGCCTGGTCGTGGTCATGGCCCTGGTGTCCTATGTCTGGACCCCCTACAACCCGACAGAGGCGATGCCCGAGGACCGCCTGCAGGGTGCCTCGGCGGCGCATTGGTTCGGCACCGACCGCTATGGCCGCGACACGTTCACCTGGATCATGTTCGGGTCCCGGATCACCCTGCTGGTCGGAATCGTCTCGGTGGCGATCGCGATGCTCATCGGCGTGCCGCTGGGGATCATCGCCGGGATGACGAACAGCGGACTGCTGTCGGGGACGATCATGCGCGGCAACGACCTGCTGCTGGCCTTCCCGGCGCTGCTGCTGGCGATCGTGTTCTCCGCCGTCTACGGCCCGGGCACCGGACCGGCGATGGTGGCTCTCGGCATCGCCTCCATCCCGGGGTTCGCCCGCGTGGCGCGGTCGGGCACGCTGCAGGTGATGAGCACCGAGTATGTGATGGCCGCCCGCGCCGCCAACCGCGGGACCTTCGCGATCGCCACCACCCATGTGCTCCCCAACATCGCCGGAATGGTCATCGTCCAGGCGTCGGTCGCATTCGCGTTGGCGGTGCTGGCCGAGGCGGGCCTGTCGTTCCTCGGCCTCGGCACCCAGGCCCCCGCCCCCTCATGGGGTCGGATGCTCCAGGAGTCCCAGCAGTTCCTCGGCACCCGTCCTGAGCTTGCGCTGTGGCCCGGCCTGTTCATCGCGATCGCGGTGCTCGGCTTCAACCTGCTCGGTGACGGTCTGCGCGACCGTCTCGATCCCAAGCTCAGAGGACGTGATTGAGATGACCGAGTCCCTGCTCACGGTCCAGGATCTTGAGATCTCAGCCGGTCAGCGACACCTTGTCCACCCGACCTCTTTCACGATCGCTGCGGGTGAACGCGTGGGGCTGATCGGGGAGTCCGGATCGGGGAAGTCCCTGACCTCTGCAGCGGTGATGGGGCTGCTGCCCGGCGAGCTCAGTGCGCGCGGCCAGGTGAAGCTGTCGGGCACCGAGGGAAACCTGCTGACGTGGAGCGAGCGGAGGATGGCGCGGCTGCGGGGCAGGGACCTGAGCATGGTCTTCCAGGAGCCGATGAGCGCGCTCAACCCGCTCATGCGCGTGGGGGAGCAGGTGGCGGAGGTGATGCGCATCCACCGCACCGCGAACCCGGCGCAGGCCAAGGCGCGGGCGGTCGAGCTGCTCGAGCGCGTCCGGCTGCCGGATCCGCGGGCCGCGGCCCGGGCCTACCCGCATCAGCTCTCCGGCGGGCAGCGGCAGCGCGTCATGCTCGCGATCGCAATGGCGAACTCACCGCGCCTGCTGATCTGCGATGAGCCCACCACCGCCCTCGACGTCACGGTGCAGGCGCAGGTCCTCGACCTGATCCGCGAGGCAGTCGTCGCCGACGGCACCGGGCTGCTGTTCATCACCCACGACCTCGCCGTGGTGGCCAGCGTGTGCGAGCGGGTGATGGTGATGTACCGGGGACGGATCGTCGAATCCGGCAGCTGTGAGCAGATCTTCACCGATCCCCAGCACGAGTACACCCGCGGGCTCCTCGCCGCATCCGATCTCACCGCGACCGACGATCGGGGCCGCCTCTTCACCATCGCCAGCGCCGCCCGGTACCGCAGTCACGCGTCCGGGGACGGAGCCATGACGGACGCCGAGGCGGACGCCGGGTCGGCAAGTCGGGCCGCTCCGGTGGACTTGGCGACGGGCGAGCCCCTCATCGAGGTCAGCGAGCTGGTCAAGACCTACAGCCGGACCCGGACCTCCCTGTTCGGCCGCGCCGACCGGGTCGAGGCGCTGCGGGGGATCTCCCTGTCGATCCCTGCGGGCCGACGATTCGGCATCGTCGGGGAGTCGGGTTCGGGCAAATCGACGCTGCTGAAGATCCTGTCCGGACTCGAACCGCCCACCACCGGATCCGTCCAGGTGGGAGGCGTTCACGTGGAGTCCGCGACGTCGGCGCAGCTGCGGTCGATGCGCGAGGACCTGCAGATCGTGTTCCAGGACCCCTTCGCATCGCTGGACCCACGCATGAAGGTCGCCGACATCATCGCCGAACCGCTGGTGCCGATGCGCGTGCCCGAGCGCAAGCGCCGGGAGCGGGTCGCGGAGACACTGGCGGCCGTCGGGCTGGAGCCGGAATCGGCTCACCGCTTCCCGCACCAGTTCTCGGGCGGACAGCGCCAGCGGATCTCGATCGCCCGCGCGCTGGTGTGCCGACCTCGGATCCTCGTCGCCGACGAACCGGTCTCCGCCCTCGACGTCTCCGTCCGGGCGCAGGTGCTGAATCTGCTCACCGACCTGGTCGACGAGTACCAGCTCACCCTCGTCTTCGTGTCCCACGACCTGGGGGTCGTCCGTCACCTGTGCTCGGACGTCGCCGTCATGAAGTCCGGTGAGATCGTCGAGACCGGCGACGTGGAGAGCATCTACACGAACCCGCAGCACCCGTATACCGCCTCACTGGTGGCAGCCACTCCCAGCCTCGAGGACGCTTTCGCAGCGTCGTGAGGCAGCCGCGGATGAGCCCGGGCCGCCGAACAGAAGGAGAACCGATGTCGCACCTCGCACCCACGCTGGCCGACCTGTCCAGCGCCGAACTCGCCGCTGGCTTCCGTGCCGGCGAATTCGACCCGGTTGCCGTACTCGATGCGGTCGCCGAGCGGGCAGCCGCCTGCGAGCCGACCCTCAACGCGCTCTGGCACGAGGATTTCGAGGCGGCGCGCATGTCGGCCGCCGAATCCGCCGCTCGCTGGCGAGCAGGCGAGCCGCGGAGCCCGCTCGACGGCGTGCCGGTGACCATCAAGGAGAACATCGCGAAGCGCGGAGTGGCGATGCCGGCGGGCAACGCAGCGGGCGACCCGCAGCCGGTCGCCTGCGACGCGCCTGTCACCGCCCACCTGCGCGCGGCGGGCGCACTGGTGTTCGCCTCCACGGTGATGCCGGACTGGGGGATGCTGTCCTCCGGGGTGTCCTCGCGCCATGGCATCACCCGCTCCCCGCTCGATCCGGCACTGACCACCGGGGGATCGTCCTCCGGGGCGGGCGCGGCGGCAGCGGCGGGGTACGGACCGATCCACATCGGCACGGACATCGGCGGCTCCATTCGCCTGCCGGGAACCTGGCTGGGCCTGGCGACTCTGAAGCCGAGCTTCGGCCGGGTTCCGCTGGATGCTCCCTACCTGGGGCGGGCAGCAGGACCCATCGCGCGCAGGGTGAGCGATCTGGTCGCCGCCATGGACATCATCGGCAGGCCGGACGTGCGAGATTACTCCCAGCTCCCGCCGTTGGACGGCGACTACACCGTCGCCGACTACTCGGTGGTGGGCAAGCGGATCGCAGTGCTCACGGACGCCGGCTGCGGCATGCCCACCGACCCGGAGGTGGCAGCGACGGTCACTGCCGCCGCCGGGCTGTTCGAGGCCGAAGGCGCGGAGGTGACGAGCATCGAGCCATTCATGGATGAGCGCCTGCTGAACGACATCGACCGGTTCTGGCGAGTCCGATCGTGGGCCGATTACAAGAGGCTGGATTCCGATGATCAGCGAAAGATCCTGCCCTATGTCGCCCAGTGGTGTCTGGCCGGTGCCGATATTCCCGGCTCGGAGCTCATGCGCTGCTATCACGGCATTCAGGAGATGCGGCGGGCGACTGTCGCCGCGACGGCGGAGTTCGACCTCGTCCTCTCCCCGGTGGCGCCGGTGGCGGCGTTTCCCGCGGAGTGGCCGATGCCCTTCAACGATCCGACCCAGACGATGGGGCACATCTCCTTCACCGTGCCCTACAACATGTCAGAGCAGCCGGCGGCCAGCGTCAACGCGGGGTACACCGTTGACGGACGCACCGTCGGCCTGCAGATCGCTGGGCGACGATTCGATGATGCCGGGGTACTCGCTGCTGCCGCATGGTTCGAGGCGCGGGCCGAGGTTCCGCAGCCTGTCCGGGTGGTCGGCTGAGAGCGGGAGGACTGCACCCCCGGCTGTCGGCTGCTGAGTGCGGGTGTCGCTGAATGGCAGAGTCCCCGGGTGCAGGACAACCCGGGGACTTCGCCGGCTGGCGGACTGAGCCGGCCGGGCTGACTGGGCCGGCCGAACGGACTGAGCCGGCCGAACGGACTGGGCCGGCCGACCTCTGCCGTCAGGCGGACCCTGTCCGACGGACGAGCTCGTTCGCTTCCGTCAGAAGAACTCGATCGAGAGGGAGTCGCCGTCGATGATGACAGTGCCGCCGGGGCTCAGCGCACCGGAGCCGGTCCAGGCGCCGGAGCCTGCAGTCTTCGAATCGGCCTTGAAGCTGTAGCGGCCCGGCTCCGTGGTGTAGAAGGACCCGGCTGCCAGATCAGCGCTCATCGAAGCCTCGACTTTCGGCTTGGAATCGATGGTGTAGGAGACGCTGTCCTCCACTCCGTCCTCGCTGACCTTCATGCCGCTGCGCGGGTCGGTCGCGTCCGCGTTGAACGGGCACCCGTCATTCATGATCGAGGTGTTCTTGGCGCACTCGTCGAGCTTCTCGTCGACGAGCTTCTGCACCTCGTCGTGGAAGCCTTCCGTCGGCTGCACGTCGACATTCATCGTGGCCGGCTGCGGCTGCTCGCTCTCCGAGAAGCCCACCGTCACCTGATCCTCGGCCGCCTGGAAGTACTTCCCCTCCGGAGTGGAGACGTGGTAGGAGCCGGGGAGCACCGCATACTCTGTGCGACCTTCCTGGGGAGTGAATTCCTGACCGTTGACCGTCACGCCATCGAGCTTGGGCAGTTCGATGGCGATCGTCTGCAGCGTCGGGGGAGCGAGCACCCAGTTGTCGAAGAAGAGACCCTGCTTGCCGTCCTTGGTCGCGGTCAGAGTCATCTCGTACGGCTGCCCTCCGAGCGAGTAGCTGGCCGCCATCGTGGCGGTGTCGCCCTCGACGGTGGTCTCTTCGACCGCTGCCTCGGTGATCTTCTCCTCGGAGTTCTGCACATAGGCCGGCTCGAGCAGCGTCTCATTGGCGCCATTGGGGACGGTCGGCGCAGCGATCTCGTTGACTGCTGCGATGTCGCCGGACTGCAGGGCCTCAAGATACTTCTCGGCGACCTTGTCGGGACCGTACTGGCTCCGGTTCACGGAGCTGATGACGACTGCTCCGATCACCACGAGCAGGATGACGACGCCGACCGCCACCAACGACAGGATCAGCGGCATCTTCGACTTCTTCTTCGGCTGCTGCTGCTGGGCAACATACCCGGGAGCGGGCGCAGGCTGCGGGGTCGATCCCGCGTAGTTCATGCTGGGCCCGGAGGTCGAGTAGGCCGGAGCGGGACCGGACCCGTACTGCGGCTGGCCCTGCTGGTAGCCGTACTGCTGCTGGTCCGGCTGCGGGTATCCCTGCTGCGGGAACGGGGCCTGGCCGCCGTGGCCGGGGTCGTATCCCGGCTGGGGCGGGACATCGCCCTGGCCACCGGGCTGCTGATCGCTCTGCTGCCAGCCGGAGGCGCCGTGCGGACCGCCGGAGCCTCCGCCATAGGGCTCGCCCTGCGGGGGAGGCGGAAAATTGTTGCCGGAACTCATGGGCCTTCGGTCCTCACACTCGAGCGGGGATGTCTGGTCAAAATTACCATGATGGCACAGACGATGGTGTGTCGAATCGGCCATCCTCCGTGCCCGATCAGGCAACATGGCAACAGTGGAGCAAGCAGCGAACAAAGATCGTGCGCCGGTCCGAACCGGCCGTCATCCAGCCGTGATAGGCGCCTTCGAAGCCGCCCGGATTCTCGTATTCCTGCTGGTCGTCTCCTTGGTCGTCGCTGCCGTCGCATGGTTCGTGGGCATCGCCCAGCAGCGCCCGCTGTCCGCGATGGTGACGTGGGCGGCGACCGGCATCGCGAGCGCGAACGGGTTCACCGTCAGCGTGGACACGTTCACTCATTCTCTGTCCCCGACGATGCTCGTGCTCATCACCTGGCTGCTGGTCCTCGCTGCGGGACGCAGGACTGCACGAGCCCTCGCAGCCAACGACCGCCTCGTGCACAACGGACACCTGACCCCGTCCCGCCGGCCGCGCCTCGTCGCCGGCCTGGCACTGGGACTCACCTACGGACTGGTGACGGCCGCCGTTTCGTTCCTCGTCGGCTCGGCCTCCGCTGATCTCATCGGACTCCTGCGGTTCCTGCTGCTGGTGGTGAGTGCGGTGCTGCTGGGACTCGCTGCGGCGCCGATCAGCGAGGCGGTGACTGCACGCTTCGACGATGCCTTCGGTCCGCGATGGACTCGTTCGCTGCACTCGAGCGGCCGGATATTCAAGCGGACCGCGGTGCTGTCCGCAGTGCTCGCCTTCGTCGCGCTCGCAGCTGCCTTGGCCGCCGGCTGGGGCCCGGCGCTGGAGACGCTGCAGGTCTACTCCGCTCCCGCGGTCGCCGGCGTCGGACTCGGTCTGGTCCAGACGGTGTTCGCACCCACTCTGCTGGTGCTGGCACTGGCCTGGGTCTCCGGCGCGGGCTTCCAGCTGGCGACCGGCGTGACGACCTCGCCCTACCACTCGGTGGACGTGCCGGTCGCGAACGTCCCGGCGCTCGCCGCGATTCCGCAGGACCCGGCAGGCTGGATGGCAGCGCTGCCCGCCGCTGTCGTGCTGGTGGGAGTGGTGGCGGTGCTCGGCCGCCGGAGATGGTACACGCTCGACTGGGCTGCCGCGCTGTTCGCCGGTGCCGAGATCTTCGTCGTCGCGCTCGTCATCGGGCTCTTCTGCAGCGGTTCACTCGGTCCTGGCGGGCTGGACGACTTCGGTGTCGTTCCCTGGCTCTTCGCCGGTGCAGTTGCGGTCGAGCTCACCGTCGGCCTGCTCATCGGGTGCGGAATGCTCCGCCTGGCAGGCCGAGTCCCGGCAGCCGAGCATCCTGCCGGTCAGCCCGGATAGGGCTGGCCGGTCATCTCCTCGAACCAGGTGCTGAGTCCCTCGTTGTAGTCGGTCGTGCAGTCGATGGCCGCCTGCTGAGTGACCGCCGCTCTGACACAGTCCTCGTACTCGGCCTGCACCGGCCAGATCGCCATGGTGGCCAGCGTGGTCAGCAGGATGTACAGGCATCCGATGCCGGCCAGGGAGCCGAGGAAGATCCAATTGCCGCCGGGACGGCTGCGAGAACTCGACCCGGCGCCGCCATGAGCGGAGGCATTCGCGCCGGGAGCACCTGGGGCACCGGCGCCCACAGCGGTGGTGCCGGCGCCGGCAGCGGGGGAACCGGGCATGCCCGAGGCGGCGGGATCAGCGGCCGACTGCGTCCGTCGGGTCCGCGCGCCGGCGATGAAGAACCGCACGGCCCAGATCACGCCCAGCAGGGCGAACACCGCGGCGAAGGCGCGGTACGGCAGGGGATAGGTCGAGGCCAGCAGCGCACCGGCGAAGAACAGTGCCAGAATCGTTCCCTCGCGATTGCGCTTGGAGGTCGCATCGTTTCCGTCCGAACTGCTCGTGCCCGGATCCGTCCGCGGTTTCTGGTCAACAGGAGTCACCGGACCAGTCTGGCATAGAATGACCGGGTGCGCTGTGTTCTCCTGGCCTCCGGCTCCGGTACCCTCACCCAATCCGTGCTCGACGCCTTCGTGCTCTCCGGTGATGGCCGCGGGGTCGAGATCGCGGCTGTCGGATCCGATCGTCCCGATGCCGGAGTCCTCGAAAGAGCACGCTCCGCCGGCGTGGAGACCTTCGTCGTCTCGCCCCAGGACTTCGCCGATCGGGACGAGTGGAACCACGCACTCACCGAGCAGGTCGCGGAGTACGACCCGGACTGGGTGGTGTCGGCCGGCTTCATGCGGATTCTCGGTTCGGAATTCGTCGATCGTTTCGCACTGCGGATCATCAACACGCATCCGGCGCTGCTCCCGTCATTTCCCGGAGCGCACGGGGTCCGCGACGCCCTCGCCCACGGTGTGAAGGTCACCGGGACGACCATCCACCTGGTCGACAGCGGCGTCGACACCGGGCCGGTGATCGCGCAGTTCCCCGTGGCAATCGAGGACGATGATACGGAGGACACCCTGCACGAGCGGATCCGGGAGATCGAGCGCAGACGCATCGTCGAGCTGCTCGAACACCTGGCGCTACACTCACTCACCGTGGATGGGCGCCGGGTCTCCGGCTTCACGCCTGCCCGGGACTGAACGAGGACAACCAAGGAGAATCTGTGGAAGCCGTACGCCCCATTCGCCGCGCTCTCATCAGCGTGTACGACAAGACCGGACTGACCGAACTGGCGCAGGGCCTGGCGAACGCCGGGGTCGCCATTGTGTCCACCGGCTCCACCGCCCAGCGGATCGCCGCGGCGGGAGTCGACGTCACCCCCGTGGAGGAGCTGACCGGATTCCCCGAATGCCTCGAGGGGCGAGTCAAGACGCTGCACCCGCGCGTCCATGCCGGAATCCTCGCAGACTCGCGGAAGCCGGACCACCTGAGCCAGCTCGAGGAGCTGGAGATCGACCCCTTCGACCTCGTCGTCGTCAATCTCTATCCCTTCCAGGAGACGGTCGCCTCGGGTGCGGGCTTCGACGAGTGCGTCGAGCAGATCGACATCGGAGGACCATCGATGGTGCGGGCCGCCGCCAAGAACCACCCGAGCGTTGCAGTGGTGACCGACCCGGCTGCCTATCCCGCCGTCGTCGAGGCGGCAGCCGGCGAAGGTTTCGATCTCGCCGCCCGACGGCGCCTGGCGAAGGCCGCCTTCGAGCACACCGCCGCCTATGACGTCGCCGTCGCATCATGGTTCGGCGAGCAGCTGGCCGCCGGGGATGAGCTGCCCGAGTTCTTCGGGTTGGCGGTGGAGAAGTCGGCGCAGCTGCGCTACGGCGAGAACCCGCACCAGTCGGCGGCCGTGTACACCGAGCCCGGCGCCGGCGGCATCGCGAACGCCGAGCAGCTGCACGGCAAGGAGATGTCGTACAACAACTACCAGGACACGGATGCCGCGATCCGTGCCGCATACGACTTCGACACCCCCGCGGTTGCGATCATCAAGCATGCGAACCCCTGCGGGATCGCGACCGCCGACGACATCGCCGAGGCACACCGCCGGGCCCACGAATGCGATCCGGTCTCCGCGTACGGTGGCGTGATCGCCGCCAATCGCGAGGTCAGCAGAGAGCTGGCCGAGTCGATCGCGCCGATCTTCACCGAAGTCATCGCCGCGCCCGCCTTCACAGCCGAGGCCCTGGAGGTCCTCACTGCGAAGAAGAACCTGCGGCTGCTCCGACTCGGCGAGGTTCGGCCCGAAGCACTGGAGTTCCGCCAGATCTCCGGCGGGCTGCTCGTCCAGGAGCGCGATGTCTTCCAGGGCCCCGGCGACGAGCCGGACGGCTGGCAGCTGGCCGCCGGCGAGGCCGCAGATGAGAAGACGCTCGCCGATCTCGCATTCGCCTGGACGGCCTGCCGGGCCGTGAAGTCGAACGCGATCCTGCTCGCGCGGGGCGGCGCTTCGGTCGGAGTCGGGATGGGGCAGGTCAACCGCGTCGATTCCGCACACCTGGCCGTGCAGCGAGCGGGAGCCGAGCGCGCCGCGGGGGCGGTCGCGGCCTCTGATGCCTTCTTCCCCTTCGCCGACGGACTCCAGGTGCTCATCGATGCCGGCGTCACTGCAGTCGTCCAACCGGGCGGGTCGATCCGGGACGAAGAGGTCATCGCCGCTGCCCGGGAAGCCGGGCTGACCATGTACTTCACGGGAACGCGTCATTTCTTCCACTGACGCCAGACATCGGAGTCGGCGCTCCTCAAAAGGGCGCAACCCGATCTCCAAGCGATGGATCTACTGGAAGCGCCGGTACTCGAATCCCACCCGACGCGACTGGCTGCTCCTCGTCTGCCTGCTGTGGATCCTGCTCTCCGCCGGGCTGGCCCTGCTCAACTTCCGACTCGGAGGTCTGACGTTGGCGCTGGGCCCGGCGGCACTGGCGGCAGTGCGCTGCCTGCCTGCGCCGTGGGGTGAGGTGTGGGTCAATCGGAGCCGGACCGTCGACGTGTTCACCCTGCTGCTGGCAGCGGTGTCACTGACCGCTCTCACCCTGGTCGTGCCCAGCACCTGAGCGGCAACGGCGCCCGGACGCAGTTCATTCACACGAAGCCCGCACCCACAACCGGTTTACACTCCTCGTCCCCGGTGCAAGCATGGCAATCGAGCCGAGGGCCCTCGGTTCTGTGCCGACTGAGATGGAGGAGCAGTATGGGACTCGCAGACAAGGCAAAGGACGCGGCCGGCAGCGATCGCGGCGAGAAGGCCACCGACGCCGGCCTCGACAAGGCAGCGGACGCGGCATCAGGCGTCGGCGGCGGGAAGTTCAGCGACAAGGTCGACAAGGGACGCGACGCCGCTGATGAGAAGGTCGGAAACGAGTCGGACCAGCAGAAGTGACTGCGCAGCGCCCTGCCTTGGGCGCACGCGACTGACAGGCCGAGGGCCGGCATCCACCCGGATGCCGGCCCTCACTGCGCGACTCAGAGCTTCTCGACCGGTGCGTAGCGCATGAGCAGGCGTTTGGTGCCGGCGGACCCGAAGTCGACCGTGGCGATCGTCTTGTCGCCGGCCCCGCTGACCTCGATCACTGTGCCGAGACCGAAGGAATCGTGGGAGACCCTGTCCCCTGCGTCGACGTGGACGACCTCCCGGTTGGGGCGGATGCGGTTGGGGAAGCCGCCTGCACCGCCGGCACCACCCGACCTCGCGGTTGATCGTGCGGGGGCAAAGGCCCGTTCGGCCGCCGGGGCGGTCAGGCTGCCGGTGTTCGCCCAGTCGACGAGGGAGTCGGGAATCTCGCCGAGGAATCTGCTGGGCGGATTGTAGGACGGCTGGCCCCAGGTGTGGCGGGTTTCGGCCCTGCTCAGGTACAGCTTGCGGCGGGCGCGGGTGAGGCCGACGTAGGCGAGCCGTCGTTCCTCCGCCAATTCCGTGCTGGAGCTCAGCGAGCGCTGGTGCGGGAAGGTCCCGTCCTCGAGCCCCGTGAGGAACACGACCGGGAACTCCAGGCCCTTGGCGGTGTGCAGAGTCATCAGGGTGACTTCGCCGACCTCCGGGTCGGGAATCTGATCGGCATCCGAGGACAGCGACACCTGCTCCAGGAACTCGTCGAGAGTGCCGTTCGGATTGGCGCGGCCGAAGTCCTCGGCAACCGCGACCAGCTCTGCGAGGTTGTCGACACGCGACTCGTCCTGCGGGTCCGTGCTGGCATGGAGTTCGGCGAGGTAGCCGGTCTGCTCGAGGACTGATTCGAGGATCCGGGACACGGGCGCGCCCTCAGCTGTCGACCGCAGGTCCGCCACCAGCGTGCGGAACCTGCTGATGGGTCCCAGCGAGCGCGACGACAGCCCGGGCGCTTCCTCCGCCCGATCGAGAGCGGCGTTGAAGCTGATCCGCTCTCGCTCGGCCAGCGCCCCGACGAGCGCTTCCGTCCTGTCGCCGATCGAGCGCTTGGGGACGTTGAGGATCCGCCGCAGGTTCACGTCGTCGTCCGGATTGGCGATGACGCGCAGATAGGCGAGGGCGTCCTTGATCTCCTTGCGCTCGTAGAACCGGGTGCCGCCGACCACCTTGTACGGCATTCCGGAGCGGACGAGCGCGTCCTCGACCGCGCGGGACTGGGCGTTCGTGCGGTAGAAGACGGCGAAGTCACCGTACGTGAGATCCTCCCTGTCGATGAGTTCGTCGATCGTGTCGACGACGAACTGGGCCTCTGCCTGCTCGGATTCGGCGACCCAGCCGGTCACCGGCTCACCGGCCCCGCTGTCGGTCCACAGCCGTTTGTCCTTCCGGTCATCGTTGTGGGAGATCACCGCATTGGCGGCGGACAGGATGTTCTGCGTGGACCGATAGTTCTGCTCCAGCAGGATCACCCGAGCCTGCGGGAAGTCCTCCTCGAACTCCACGATGTTGCGCACCGTCGCCCCGCGGAATGCGTAGATCGACTGGTCGGCGTCCCCGACGACGGTGAGTTCGGCGGTGGGTTCGGGAAGATCCGCGCCGGCCAGCGTCCTGATCAGCTGATACTGCGCCGGATTGGTGTCCTGGTACTCGTCGACGAGGATGTGCTTGAAGCGCGCCCGGTAGTTCGCGGCGATGTCCTCGAACGCGCCGAGCAGGTGGACGGTCTCCATGATGAGGTCATCGAAGTCGAAGGCATTGGCCAGTCGCAGCCGGTCGGAGTAGCGACGGTAGACCTCCGCCAGCGCCTGCTCCGAGGGATTGCTCTCCTGCGCCCGGTTCGCGTAGTCCTCCGCAGTCACCAGGTCGTTCTTCAGCCCCGAGATCCGATGCTGCAGCGACCGGGGAGTGAACTTCTTCGAATCCAGATTCGCTTCGCGGACGCACTGGGTGATCAGGCGCAGCGAGTCCTGGGCATCGTAGATGGTGAAGTTCGACTTCATGCCCAGCGCCTTGGCCTCCCGGCGCAGGATCCGGACACAGGCGGAGTGGAAGGTGGAGATCCACATCCCGCGTGCAGCAGGACCGACGAGCTCGGT
This sequence comes from Brevibacterium daeguense, assembly GCF_021729135.1. GTDB lineage: Bacteria > Actinomycetota > Actinomycetes > Actinomycetales > Brevibacteriaceae > Brevibacterium > Brevibacterium daeguense. Next base: position 20,245 of record NZ_JAJTWW010000027.1, on the reverse strand, counting down.
GATGCGTTCGACCATCTCCTTGGCGGCCTTGTTCGTGAACGTGATGGCGAGCACCTGGCCGGGGTGGGCGCGGCCGCTGCGCAGGGCGTAGGCGATCCGGCGGGTCAGCACCGTGGTCTTCCCGGAGCCTGCACCGGCGACGATGAGCAGCGGCGAGCCGGAGTGCTCGACAGCCGCGACCTGCTGCGGATTGAGCCCTTCGAGGAGCACGTCCGAAGACTCCGCAGCCGAATCCGCGCCACGCGATCGGCGCGCGCCCGCTCCTGCAGCGGACGAGGCGGGAGCCGATCCCGCAGCATGGGAACCGGGACCGCCCGAGGCGGGGGACGCCTCGGGTGCGGCGGAGCCCTCGGAGGGGGCGCCTGCCGTCGAGGGCATGGTGAGAGAGGCCGAGTTCAGGAAGTCGAACGGTGAAGTCATGGTCTACGCAATCTAGCAAGCGGGTCTGACACGACCCTGGAACCGGGATGACGCCGCGCTGGAATCAGGAGGACAGCACAGAAGCCTGCAGCCGCTGACGGCCGCCGGCTTCTGCGTCGAGGGCAGAGCGGACTCAGACGAACACGGCGACCAGCACGGCCAGCACCGCGGAGGCGAAGGACAGGTGAGCCATCGTCGCGGACGGGCGCGGGCCGGTCGGCGCCTCGGCGGGAGCGCCCGCACCCACAAGCTGGGCGGCCTTCTTGTCCTGGCGCACTCCGATGAAGGCGAACACGGCAGTGAGGATGGCCAGCAGGAGCTTGATGCCGATCTTCATGTGGTTGACGTCCCCGTCGCCCATCTCCAGCACAGCGACCAGGAGGAGGCCGGTGGCCAGCTGCAGGTAGGCGCCGTGGAGCATGCCGGGGGCCACCCGAGGGGTGCGGATGAACGCGAAATACGACCCGATGATGATCGCCATGCCGATAAGGTGGAGGAACAGCAGGATCTCTCTGAGAATTTCCATAGCCTCAACCTTAGTGGCAAGATGTACGGGGTATTTGCTCAGGGTGACCCTGTGTGATCCGCCTTGGTGTAATGGCAGCACGCCGGCCTTTGGAGCCGTGTGGTCTAGGTTCGAATCCTAGAGGCGGAGCGAGGCTGGACACCGCCCCAGAAGAGGAGCTCTCCCTATGACGCAGCATCGCCCCGCGGCAGTCATCGTGCTCGCCGCCGGTGAAGGCACCCGCATGAAATCCGTCACCCCGAAGGTCATGCATCCGATCGGCGGCCGCTCTCTGCTGCACCACGCGATCAATGCCGCCGCCGGCACCGCTCCCGCGCATCTGGTGGTCGTCCTCCGCCATGCGCGCGAGCAGGTCGCGGAGCACGTGAATAGCGTCGCCGCGCAGATCGACAGGACCGTGCTGGTCGCCGATCAGGACGACATCCCCGGGACCGGGCGGGCCACCGAGTGCGCCCTCACCCAGCTGCCCGGTGACCTGACGGGGACCGTCGTCGTGACCTACGGCGACGTGCCGCTGCTCACCGCCGACACTCTGAATTCCCTCGTCGCATTCCACGAGACCAACCAGCACGCAGTGACCGTCCTGTCCGCGCAGGTCGCCAAGCCGCAGGGCTACGGGCGGATCGTGCGGGACTCCGCCGGCGACCTGCAGCGGATCGTCGAGGAGAAGGACGCCAGCGACGACGAGCGGCAGATCACGGAGATCAACTCCGGAATCTACGCCTTCGACGCGGAGATCCTCAGATCCTGCCTGACCGAGGTCAGCACCGACAATGCGCAGGGCGAGAAGTACCTCACCGACGTCATCTCGATCGCGCGCGGCCGCGGCTCGCGGGTGTCGGCTCTGACGACCGAGGATGTGTGGCAGGTCGAGGGCGCCAACGACCGTGTGCAGCTCGCCCAGCTGGGCAAGGAGCTCAACCGCCGAATCGTCGAGGACTGGATGCGCGCCGGTGTCACGGTGGTCGACCCCGACACCACGTGGATCGACGCCGACGTCACACTCCATTCCGATGTCACCCTGCTGCCGGGCGTCCAGCTCTACGGCGCCTGCGACATCTCCTCGCATGCGGTGATCGGACCCGACACGACGCTCACCGACACCGAGGTGGGAGCCGGCGCGCAGGTCACGCGCACCCACGGCCAGCTCGCCGTCGTCGGGGAGGACGCCACCGTCGGCCCTTTCGCCTACCTGCGGCCGGGCACCGAGCTGGGAGCCGAGGGCAAGATCGGCACCTTCGTGGAGACGAAGAACGCCAAGATCGGCACCGGATCGAAGGTGCCCCATCTGACCTACGTCGGCGACGCGACGATCGGGGAGTACTCGAACATCGGGGCGTCCTCGGTCTTCGTCAACTACGACGGCATGGACAAGCATCACACCACGGTGGGCTCGTACGTGCGCACCGGCTCCGACACGATGTTCGTCGCTCCGGTGACCGTGGGCGACGGCGCCTATTCGGGCGCGGGCACGGTGATCCGCAAGGATGTGCCGGCGGGCGCCCTTGCCATGACCGTGGCCCCGCAGAGGAACGTCGAGAACTGGGTCATGGAGAAGCGCCCCGGCACGCCTGCAGCGCAGGCCGCCGAGGCCGCAGGTGCGCTGCACGACAGCACGCAGCAGGACCACGACAAGGCGCAGCAGGACCGCGACAGCACGCAGCACGACCACGACAAGGCGCAGCAGGACAGTGCGCGGCAGGAAGCCGCGCAGAAGGAGTCGGATAAGTGAACTCGATCACCGCCGCCGGGGAGAAGAAGCTCGTCCTCGTCACCGGTCGCGCCAACCTGGAGCTGGCCGAGCAGGTCGCCGAGAACCTCGGCACCGAGCTGCTGCCGACCGACGTGTACAACTTCGCCAACGGCGAGATCTACGTGCGATTCTCCGAGTCCGTGCGAGGCACGGACGTCTTCGTGATGCAGTCGCACTGCTCGCCGATCAACGAGTGGGTGATGGAGCAGCTGCTCATGGTCGACGCGCTCAAACGCGCCTCGGCCAAGCGGATCACGGTGATCGCGCCGTTCTTCCCCTACGCCCGGCAGGACAAGAAGCACCGGGGACGCGAGCCCATCTCTGCGCGCCTCGTCGCCGACCTGTTCAAGACCGCCGGCGCCGATCGCATCATCACGGTCGATCTGCACACCGCGCAGATCCAGGGATTCTTCGACGGGCCGGTCGACCACCTCATCGCGCTGCCGATCCTCGCCGACTACGTCAAGGCCAACCACCCGGGCGATCTGGCCGTGGTGTCTCCGGACGCCGGACGGATCAAGGTCGCCGAGAACTGGTCGGCCAGCCTGGGCGGCGTGCCGCTGGCCTTCATCCACAAGACCCGCGACATCTCCCGTCCGAATCAGTCGAAGGCCAATCGGGTGGTCGGCGAGGTCGAGGGGCGCACCTGCATCCTCGTCGACGACATGATCGACACCGGCGGCACGATCGTGCAGGCGGCAGACGCCTGCATGCAGGCCGGAGCGGCGGGAGTCGTCATCGTGGCCACCCACCCCGTGTTCTCGGGCCCGGCGATCGAGCGGCTGCGCGACTCCGTTGCCAAGGAAGTCATCGTGACCAACACCCTGCCGCTGGACGAGGACAAGATGTTCGACAAGCTCACGGTGCTGTCGATCGCCCCGCTGCTGGCCCGCGCGGTTCACGAGGTGTTCGAGGACGGCTCAGTGACCAGCCTCTTCGACGAGGTCTGATTGGAACACCGGCCGTGACTGGCGTACCATAGTCTGGTTACCTCGGCGAGGGAGACCGGCATCCGCCGGCGCTCCGTTATCGACGCGGTCTTCCTGTGGCACGGCTCCGGCCGGCACCAAGGGGATTCGTCCGCCGCGGTGCCCCCAACCACAAGAAGGAGCTCCAGATGGCTGATGCCACACTCGCCGCTGAACTGCGCACCGAATTCGGAAAGGGCGCTGCCCGCCGGATCCGCCGTGCCGACCGCATTCCGGCCGTTCTCTACGGTCACGGCCGCGATCCGATCCACATCACCCTCGAAGGTCACGCCACGATGATGGCGCTGAAGACCTCGAACGCACTGCTCGAGATCGTCAGCTCCGACGGATCCAAGAACCAGCTGGCCATTCCGCGCGAGGTTCAGATCAACCCCGTCAACCGCCACATCGAGCACGTCGATCTCTTCGTCGTCGTGCGCGGCGAGAAGATCGAGGTCGAGGTGCCCGTCCACATGGTGGGCGAGCCGGCCTACGGCACCATGATCTCCGTGGACAACCAGTCGATCCGCGTGCTCGCCGAAGCCACGACCATTCCGGAGCAGATCGAGGTCTCGATGGAAGGCCGCAAGCCCGGCGACCACGTCTACGCCGGCGACGTCTCGCTGCCTGCCGGCGTCGAGCTGATCGATGATCCGGAGTTCCTGCTCATCAATGTCTCCGCGCAGCTGTCCGAAGCACAGCTCGAGGCGGAGCTCGAGTCCGAGGCCGTGGACGAGGACGTCGCCGCATCCACCGGCGCCGAACCCGACGCTGCCGATGGAGAGTCCGAGTAAGGACTGCTCGACAGATCTGCAGTCCGAGCGAGGACGGCACGACTACCCGTGTGAGGGGCGCGTCGATCCATGGGATCGAGCGCCCCTCACGGAGTGCGAAGGAGATGACCGGTGGCCGGTGATACCTGGCTCGTCGTCGGACTGGGAAACCCGGGGGACCGCTATACCGCCACCCGGCACAACATCGGGCAGATGGTGGTCGACGAGCTCGCGGGGCGCCTCGGCGCGACTCTCAGGAGCACGAAGGCCAAGGCGATCGCTGCCGGCGGCCGACTGCCGGCTGTGGGCGGGCTGCCCGGACCCCGGGTGGTGCTGATGAAGACGCTCACCTACATGAACGTCTCCGGCCCCCCGGTCGCGCAGGTCGCGCAGTTCCATTCGGTGGAGCCGGAGCGGATCATTGCGATCCACGACGACGTGGATCTGCCATTCGAAGCGATCAAGCTCAAGATCGGTGGCGGCGAGGGCGGCCACAACGGGTTGCGTTCGATGACCCAGTCACTCGGCACCAAAGACTACCTGCGAGTCCGGGCCGGCGTCGGCAGGCCACCCGGGCGGATGGACACCGCCGACTACGTCCTCAAGCCGTTCACCAAGGACGAGCGCTCGACGCTGCCGATCTTCATCGGCGAGCTGGCCGATGCGACCGAGCTGCTGGTCGCCGAAGGGCTGGAGGCGGCTCAGCAGAAGTTCCACGCCCGCGCGGTCTGACAGACGGTCTGAAGCGCGGTCTGAAGAGCGAGCCGAGAAGCGGGCCGACGGAAGGCCCCAGAGGAAGAGCGGCCGCAGAGGAAGAGCAGCCTCAGAGACCGAGGTCGCGCAGACCGTACGGATCGTCCCGGTGCACGCGGGCCTGTCTTGCCTCGAGCGCACGGCGGTTGTCGCCGCGGGCCAGCAGCCACGCCGCGATGGCTCCGCCCACAGCACCGAACAGATGCCCCTGCCAGGAGATGCCCGGGTAGAGCGGCAGCACGCCGATGAGCATCGATCCGCCGAAGGTCAGCACCACGAAGACGGCGACGACCGCGTATCCGATCCGGTGGGCCATCGACTTCACGAACACTGCCCGCCCTGCCAGATAGCCGAAGTAGCCGAAGACCAGTCCCGAGGCGCCCACGGTGACGGTGCCGGGGAAGTTGACGACCCACGTGCCGATTCCGCCGACCGCCGCGATGATCGCCGTGACCACCCAGAACCTGCGCGCGCCGTCTGCGGCCACGAGCAGCCCGAGGATGAGGAATGGCACGGTGTTGGCCAGCAGGTGCCCCCATCCGGAATGCAGCACCGGAGAGGTCGCCAGTCCGAACAGGCTGGTGATGTCCCAGGCGCGGATCCCGTAGGTGTTGAACGTGCCCGGCAGCACGAAGTCAGCTGCTCGGACGACCCACATGAGGGCGAGCAGTGCGACGGGATGGAGGAAGCGCGTCAGGGAGCGCCCCAGCTCTCCGGTCAGCGACGGTTCGGGTGACGGCGAGGGCTGTCGGCTCAGGCTCATGCACCCAGTGTCTCAGAGCTGCCTGAGTCCGCGGTCCGAGATCGGGCCGGAGTGCCGGGCCGATCCGCACGGGTCCTGATCCGGTGAGTACACTTGTTGCGTGTCTTTGACCGGAATCTCCACCACACTCGATTCGCATTCGGCTTACTCCGAGGCCGCCGCCGCCCTGGCCGACCCGACCGCCGGCCAGGGCTCCGTCAATGCCGTCAAGGGGCTGTGGCCACTCCTCATCGCCGGCGCGGCCCGATCAGCCACTGTGCTCGCCGTGACCGCCACCGGGCGCGAGGCCGACGAACTGGCGGATGCGCTCGGAGATCATCTCCCCTCCGACCGGGTGGAGGTCTTCCCGAGCTGGGAGACCCTGCCGCACGAGAAGCTCTCACCGCGCTCCGACACCGTCGGCCGCCGGCTCTCCGTGCTGCGCAAGATCGCCCATCCGGAGCCCGGCGCAGAGCTGTCCGTCGTGGTCGCTCCGGTGCGCGCGCTGCTGCAGCCGCTGGTCAAGGGCCTGGGTGATCTCGAGCCGGTGGCCCTGTCGACCGGTGACACCGCCGAGCTGACGGAGCTCGCCGAGCGCCTGTCGGCCCTCTCGTACTCGCGGGTGGACATGGTGTCCCGTCGCGGCGAGTACGCCGTGCGCGGCGGCATCCTCGACATCTTCCCGCCCACCGACGACCACGCGTTGCGCATCGAGTTCTTCGGGGACGAGGTCGACGAGATCCGGCCCTTCTCCGTCGCCGACCAGCGCTCGACCCCCACCGCCGACGGCGCCGAGTTCCGACTCTGGGCGCCGCCGTGCCGGGAGGTGCTGCTGACGCCGCAGGTGCGGGAGCGGGCGCGCGGACTCGCCGACACCCTGCCCGCCGCCCGCGACATGCTCGAGCGGATCGCCGACGGCACGGCGGTGGAGGGCATGGAATCGCTGGCGCCGGTGCTCGCCGACGGCATGGAGCCGCTCATCGCCTGCCTGCCGCAGGACAGCCGCATCATCGTCACCGCACCGCAGAAGGTCTCCGCCCGCGCCGAGGACCTGGTGGCCACCACCGAGGAGTTCCTCGCCGCCGCCTGGACGGGCGCCTCGGACGGGGGCGAAGCGCCCATCGACCTGTCGGCCGCGAGCTTCCGCACCCTTCAGGAGACTCGGGAGGGGGCGGCGGTGATCGGCCTGCCGTGGTGGGAGCTCGGCGGCTTCGCAGTCGATGCGGAGCTCGTCGAGGAGCCCGAGGCGGTCCACGACATCGATGCGCGCGAACCCCGAGGCTACTCCGGGGATGTCGAGGCGATCCTCGGAGATGTCCGGAAGCTCACCCACGATTCGTGGACGGTCTACGTCCTCACCGAGGGCAAGGGACCCGGCACGCGCCTCGTCGAGGTCTTCACCGAGGCCGAGGTGCCCGCCTCCTTCACCGACGACCTCGCCGCACCCGGCAAGGCGGGGACGGTGACGGTGACGACGGCGGCGGCCTACGGCGGATTCGTCGTCGAGTCGCTCAGACTCGCCGTGCTGACCGAGGCCGACGTGCTCGGCCGAGCCGCGGCCACCTCGACCCGCGACATGCGCCGCCTGCCATCGCGCCGGAAACGCAACCAGGTCGACCCGCTCGACCTCAAGCCCGGCGATTTCGTCGTCCACGAGCAGCACGGGGTGGGGCGCTTCGTCGAGCTCGTGCAGCGGACCGCCGGCCGGGGCGCCAACGCCCACACCCGCGAATACCTGGTGATCGAGTACGCGCCGTCGAAGCGCGGGCAGCCCGGCGACCGCCTCTACGTGCCCTCGGACTCCCTCGACCAGGTGACCCGGTATGTGGGAGGCGAGAACCCGAGCGTCAACAAGATGGGCGGCTCCGACTGGGCGAAGACGAAGGCCAAGGCGCGCAAGGCGGTCAAGGAGATCGCCGGCGAGCTGATCCGCCTGTACTCCGCCCGGCGGGCCACCAGGGGCCACCAGTTCTCCCCGGACACGCCGTGGCAGCGCGAGCTCGAGGACGCCTTCCACTACATCGAGACACCCGACCAGCTCACGACCATCGACGAGGTCAAGGCCGACATGGAGAAGGAGATCCCGATGGATCGCCTGATCTGCGGCGACGTGGGCTACGGCAAGACCGAGGTCGCGGTGCGCGCGGCGTTCAAGGCGATCCAGGACGGCAAGCAGGTCGCCGTGCTCGTGCCCACGACGCTCCTCGTCCAGCAGCACTACGAGACGTTCTCCGAGCGGTATTCGGGATTCCCGGTCACCGTCGCCGGACTGTCGCGCTTCCAGACCGCGGCGCAGAGCCAGCAGGTGAAGGAGGATCTGGCCGCCGGCAAGCTCGATCTCGTCATCGGCACCCACCGGCTGCTCAGCGGGGAGGTCCGGTTCAAGGACCTCGGACTGGTCATCATCGACGAGGAACAGCGGTTCGGCGTCGAGCACAAGGAGACGCTCAAGGCGCTGCGCACCAACGTCGACGTGCTCGCGATGTCCGCCACCCCGATCCCGCGCACCCTGGAGATGGCCGTCACCGGTATCCGTGAGATGTCGACCCTGGCGACGCCTCCGGAGGAGCGCCATCCCGTGCTGACCTATGTCGGCAAGCACGAGGACAAGCAGGTCGCCGCCGCGATCCGGCGCGAGCTGCTGCGTGAGGGGCAGGTGTTCTACATCCACAACAAGGTGCAGGACATCGAGCGGGTGGCCGCTCACATCTCCGAGCTCGTGCCCGACGCGCGGATCGCTGTCGCCCACGGCAAGATGGGCGAGCAGCGCCTCGAGCAGGTCATCGTCGACTTCTGGGAGAAGAAGTTCGACGTGCTCGTGTGCACCACGATCGTGGAGACCGGCATCGACATCTCGAATGCCAACACCCTGATCATCGACCGCGCGGACCGGATGGGCCTGTCGCAGCTGCACCAGCTGCGCGGTCGCGTGGGTCGCAGCCGTGAGCGCGCCTATGCCTACTTCCTGTACCCGCCGGAGACCCAGCTGACGGAGACCGCGCACGAGAGGCTGCAGACGGTCGCCTCGCACACCGAGCTCGGCGCCGGCATGCAGGTGGCGATGAAGGACCTGGAGATCCGCGGCGCCGGCAACCTGCTCGGCGGTCAGCAGTCGGGGCACATCGAGGGCGTCGGCTTCGACCTCTACGTCCGGCTCGTCGGCGAGGCGGTCGCGAACTTCAAGGGCGAGGGCGCCGAGGAGGAGCCCGAGATGCGCATCGAGCTGCCGATCGACGCGCACCTGCCCACCGACTACGTCGAGCACGAACGGCTGCGGCTGGAGGCCTATCGCAAGCTGGCGGCCGCCGCGCGCGAGGAGGACGTCGCCGAGGTGCTCGCCGAGCTCACCGACCGCTACGGGCCGTACCCGCCGGCTGTCGACACGCTGGCCGACGTCGCGCGGCTGCGGATCCGGGCACGAGCGTCCGGCATCTCCGAGATCGTCACCCAGGGCAACTTCATCCGCTTCGGTCCGGTCGAACCGCTCGACTCGCAGATCGTCCGCCTCAAGCGGCTGCACCCCAAGGCGCTGATCAAGCCGGCGCTGCGCTCGGTGCTCGTGCCCAAGCCGCAGGCCGGCACCGGGTTCGACAAGCAGGACCTCACCGATTCGGCGCTGCTGCAGTGGGTCACCGAATTCCTCGACGCGATCTTCCCGGCGCCCAAGCCGGAGGAGAAGGACGCCGAGGCGCCCGCCGGGAAGGCGCCGGTCGGCGCCGAGTCCGCCTCGTGAGCCGCGAGGAGCACCGAGGTGGGTGAGGAGCGGCGCGGAATCGAGGCGAGCCGTCAGGGGCGGGGATGCCCTGACGGCTCGCCGAAGCCGGGCGCGGCGCAGATGGCAGGACCACCACCGGCACGGTCGCAGTCGAGCCCGGCGCAGGCGTGGGAGCGTCCGGATGTTGCCTCTCTCGACATCACCGAGGTGATGGCCTACATCCGTGCCCGTTGCCCCTGGGCTGCCGCGCACACCCATACGAGCCTGCAGAAGTATCTGCTGGAGGAGACGTATGAGCTGCTCGCCGCGTTGGACGCTCATGACCGAGCTCCCGGCAGCAAGACGCGCCAGGAGGTGGTGGGGGAGCTCGGTGATGTGCTCTACCAGGTGCTGTTCCACGCCGCGCTGCTCGATTCGGCGGCTGGCGCGGCAGACGTGGGCGACGGGGTAGGCGCGGCTGCGGCAGCGACGGCCGGCGGCGCGGTAGAGACGGGTGGCGCGGTTGGCGCGGCTGCGGAAGAGGGCACAGGGGAGGAGAGCACCGGTGAGCCACGGCTGCGCGCCGATCCCTGTCCGGCCGAGGCATTCACCGCGGTCGTCGAACGCCTCAAGGCCAAGCTCGTTCGCCGCCATCCGCACGTCTTCGACTCGGACGGCCCAGTGGACATCGAGGAGGTCGAGCGGCGCTACGAGGCGGTGAAGGTCGCGGAACGTCAGGCAGCCGTCCCGGGCGCTGCCGGAGCGCCCGTCGCTGCCGGAGCGGCAGACACTGCCGAAGCGACAGACGCTGCCGATCCTGCCCGCTCGTCCGCCACTGCTCGCGCAGCTCAGGCGCGCGCGTCATTCGAATCCGTTCCCGCCTCCATGCCCGCCCTGACCCGAGCCCAATCCGTGCTCGGCAGGATCGAGCGCCTCGAGCTCCCCGTGCCGGCCGCGGTCGCGGGCGAACACGAGGACGCCGGTGAGGAGCGGGAATCGGCGGAGGCGATCGGCGAAGAGCTGTTCTCGCTGGTCACTCGCGCGCACCGCCTCGGCGTCGACGCGGAATCTGCGCTGCGTCAGGCGACGGCGCGGGCAGAGGATCGCGTCATCCGGCAGGCCCGGTTCGCCCGCTGCGACGAACAGGGTGATAGCTGAAGGGAACTGCGGGCGCCGGCTGCAGCGGGCAGGATCTCAGCTGAGGTCAACCCAGGGGACCAGTGCCAACGGGACCGGTTGGGCCGATCGTCTCATCCGAGCCAGTTGGTCGGGCGGCGTCTGCGGCCTGCACTAAGGTGTCTGGCAGGTGGATGATTCCGCCGAAGTCTGAAGGCGACAGTAGGAGAAGCAGCATGGCAGAAATCATCGCAGCCAATGCCAGAGAAATTCTTGATTCCCGCGGCAACCCCACCGTCGAGGTGGAAGTCCTGCTCGAGGACGGCTCGGTCGGCCGTGCCGGTGTTCCCTCCGGCGCCTCGACCGGAGAGTTCGAAGCCGTGGAGCTGCGCGACGGGGATCCGGAGCGCTACCTGGGCAAGGGCGTGCAGAACGCCGTCGAAGTCGTGCTCGACGAGATCAACGACGCGATCGCCGGCATCGAAGCCGACGACCAGCGCCTCGTCGACCAGGTGATGATCGACCTGGACGGAACGGAGAACAAGTCACGGCTCGGCGCCAACGCGATCCTCGGCGCCTCCCTGGCCGTTGCCCGCGCGGCTGCGATGTCCGCGGACCTGCCGCTGTACCGGTACCTCGGCGGCCCGAACGGCCATGTCACCCCGGTGCCGATGATGAACATCCTCAACGGCGGCTCCCACGCCGACTCCAACGTCGATATCCAGGAATTCATGATCGCGCCGATCGGAGCCGCCAGCTTCCGGGAGGCGCTGCAGTGGGGCACCGAGGTGTACCACGCACTCAAGGCAGTGCTCAAGGGCCGAAAGCTGTCGACCGGGCTCGGCGACGAGGGCGGGTTCGCCCCGGACCTCGGCTCCAATTCGGAGGCGCTCGACCTCATCATCGAGGCCATCGAATCGGCCGGCCGCCGGCCCGGCAAGGACATCGCGCTGGCGCTGGACGTCGCCTCGAGCGAGTTCTTCTCCGAAGGCTCCTACTCCTTCGAGGGCGGCGCCAAGAGCTCCGCGGAGCTCACCGCGTACTATGCAGACCTCGTCGCCAAGTACCCGCTGGTGTCGATCGAGGATCCCCTGGACGAGAATGATTGGGACGGGTGGATCGAGCTCACCTCGCAGCTCGGGGATCGCGTGCAGATCGTCGGCGACGACCTGTTCGTCACCAACCCGGAGCGGCTGCGCCGCGGGATCGACACCGGTGCCGCGAACTCGCTGCTGGTCAAGGTCAATCAGATCGGCTCGCTCACGGAGACGTTCGACGCTATCCGGCTGGCTCAGACGCATCAGTACACCACGATGATCTCCCATCGCTCGGGAGAGACCGAGGACACCACCATCGCTGATCTGTCGGTCGCCTCGAATGCCGGACAGATCAAGACCGGCGCACCGGCCCGCTCCGAGCGCGTGGCGAAGTACAACCAGCTGCTCCGCATCGAGGAGCAGCTCGGCGACGCCGCGCGCTACGCGGGGAGGTCGGCGTTCCCGCGCTTCCACGCGTAAGGAGTGACGAACACACCCGCGGACAATCCGCCCGGGGGAGGGGAAGGCGGGGCACACTGAAGATGTCGCGTCGTCCCTTCCCCTATGCGCGTTCGAGGTGTCATGAGCAGCAATCGCAGACGAGCCGGTTCGCGGCCGGCTTCGGCTGCACCTGCTCGCGGTCGGAAGGCCACCGTACGCAGCTCACGCTCCGCCGCGGCCGTGGCAGCGGAGGATCCGCTTGCCCTCGATGACACCGCGGCAGGCCGCAAGCTGTCGGCCAGGTCCATCATCCTCATGACGCTCGTCGTTCTGCTGGTCGCGATGTTCGTCCCGAGCATCAACACCGGGATCCGGCAGATCCAGCAGATCACCGCCCTGGAGAGGGACATCGAGCAGACCCGAAACGAGGTCGAGCAGCTGCAGGACAAGCAGCAGCAGCTGGAGGACCCCGAGTACATCGAACGGGTTGCGCGCCAGGAGCAGCACTACGTCCGCCCCGGCGAGAATGCGTATATCGTCGTCGATGACATCGAGGACGACGCTTCGGCGAGCGCACAGGACAAGGTCGAGCGACCGATGCGCGAGCAGCCGTGGTACATCGAGCTGCTCGACTCGCTGAAGTCGGTCGGCTACGCGACGAAGGACAGCCCATGATCACCCCGTGCACCACCGACGACAACGAGACGATCCGCCGGCAGCTCGGACGGGTCCCGAGAGGTGTCATCGGCGTCGCCGCCCGCACCGCCGGCGGAGAGCCGGTCGTCGTCGCGACGGCTCCGCGCCTGGAGGACGGCACACCCTTCCCCACCACCTACTACCTCACTCATCCCGAGTACGTCGCCGAGTGCTCGCGGCTGGAAGCCGCCGGAGTGATGGCCGAGCTGACCGCTGAGCTCGGGGAGGATCCGGAGCTGGCGGCCGCGTACCAGCGGGCACACGAGGCCTACCTCGCGGATCGGAAGAAGCTCGGCGCAGACGTCGGCATCGACGAGGTCGCGGAGATCGAGGACTTCTCCGCCGGCGGGATGCCCACCCGCGTCAAGTGCCTCCATGCCCTGGTGGGCCACACCCTGGCAGCCGGCCGGGGTGTGAATCCCATCGGGGACCGGGCGCTCGATCTCATGACCGGAGTGCCAGCCGCGGAATGAGGTCCGGATTCGGTGCCTTAAAGTGAAGACATGACTCGTGTAGCTGCCTTCGACTGCGGAACGAACTCCCTGCGACTCCTCATCGCCGATATCCAGGACGGGGTCGTCGAGGACGTGGTTCGTGAGACTCGGATCGTGCGCCTCGGGCAGGGCGTCGACGCGACCGGCGAGTTCGCGGCGGAGGCGCTCGACCGGACCTTCGCGGTGTGCGAGGAGTTCGCCGCTCTGACGAACGAGCACCAGCCGGAGGTCACGCGCTTCGTCGCCACCTCGGCCAGCCGTGATGTGAGCAATCGGGACGTCTTCTTCGACGGAGTGCGCTCGCGCCTCGGGGTGGACGCCGAGGTCATCAGCGGTGCCGAAGAGGCCGAGCTGTCGTTCCTGGGCGCTACCGCAGGCGTTGCCGGACCCGAGACGGAGTCGCCCTACCTGGTGATGGACCTCGGCGGCGGCTCCACCGAGCTCGTGCTCGGGGATACCGCAGTCGACCAGGTCGTCAGCATGGACATCGGCAGCGTCCGCATCACGGAGCGGCACCTGCCCTCCGATCCGCCGTCGAGCGCAGAGGCCGACGCCGCCATCGCCGACATCGATTCCGCATTCGACTCGGCTCTGCAGTCCGTGGACGTGCAGCGTGCCCGCACCCTCGTCGGCGTGGCCGGCACGATCACCACGATCAGCGCGGCCGTGCTGGATCTGCCCGCGTACCAGCGCGAGGCCATCCACGGCGCCGAGCTTCAGCTGGATGAGCTTCGTCAGACTTCGCACCGGCTGCTGGGAATGTCGCGTGCGGAGCGCAGGGAGCTGCCCTACATGCATCCGGGACGCGCCGATGTGATCGGTGCCGGTGGGCTCATCTTCTCGCACATCGTCGAACGCGTCGATGAGCTCGTGACGCAGGACGGCGGACGGCTGCGCATCATGACGAGCGAAACCGACATCCTCGACGGGATCGCCTTGCGCCTGGTGGCACCCCAGGGAGGCACCGTCTGAAGCCGTCGGCACCTCTGCGGAGATTCCTGTCCGCTGCCTGCGCGCTCTCCCTGCTGCCGGTGGCTCCTGCGGCCCAGGCAGCCGCGGCTCCCGGGGCGGCGTCTGCCTGGGCCGCCCCAACGCCTGCTGCGACCGCCCCAGCGCCTGCTGGGACACCGCCTGCCCGGGAGGCCCCGGCACCCGGCCCAGCAGATTCCACCGCACCTGAGCCCGGTCCTGGCCAGTGGTTCATCGAGGACTACGGGATCGATGAGCTCTGGCCGCAGACCACCGGCGAAGGTGTCACCGTCGCCGTCATCGACTCCGGCGTCGAGGACGACCACGAGAACCTCAGCGACAGGGTGGCGGGGGCGCGCGACTTCAGCCAGTCGGGCACTGACGGCAAGACCCCGATCGGGCCCACGGAGACCATTCATCACGGCACCGCTGTCGCCGGAGTGATCGCGGGCAGCGGGGAGGGTGCGGGACCCGTGGGGGTGGCGCCGGACGCGGCGATCCTGTCGGCGTCGATGTGGCTGGGAACGGGACTGCCGGACGGTGCGCCCTCATCCCGCGAGCAGGCGGCGGAGGCCATCCGCTGGGCGGCCGACAACGGCGCCGACGTCATCAACATGTCCCTGGGCTGGGACGACCCCAGCTGGCCGGAAGCGTGGGACGAGGCCTTCGCGTACGCCTACAGCAAGGATGCGGTCATCGTCGCCTGCGTCGGCAACAGCTCGCAGGGCGCCGACCAGGCGTGGTCGCCCTCGACAGTGCCCGGTGTCGTCGGAGTCGGCGGCCTGGCCGAGGACGGCGGCGTGCGCACGGAATCGACCGCACCGGGCATCGCCGTCGACCTGATGGGGCCTGCGGAGAACATTCCCGTGCCGTTCCACACCGGAGGGTATGCCCAGGCGCAGGGGTGCTCGTTCGCGGCACCCGTCGTCTCCGGGATCGTCGCCCTGCTGCGCAGCGCCCAGCCGGAGCTCACCGCAGACGAGGTGGTCGCCAAGCTGCACTCGACCGCCACCGAGGTTCCCGGCCACGACGGCCGCAGCTCTCCCGGGAAACCGGATCCGATCGTCGGATGGGGAAGGGTCCAACCGGGCGAGGCTCTTCGGGCCGAGGTGCCCGCCGACGTCCCCAGCGCCTCCGCGGCGCTGTCCCAGTGGGTCGACATGCATCGGCGGGCCGACGTCGAGGACCCGGAAGGCGCCTCGGACGCGGAGACCTCGCAGGCGGCGCTCACCGAGGAGTCGAAGCCGGGTGCCGCCGTTGACCGGACGTCCGTCGATCCGACCGGTCCGATCGTCCTGGCCGGCGGAGGAGCCGCCGCTGCGCTGCTGGTCGTCCTCGGCCTGCGATCAGCGCGCCGGACGGCCGTGCAGCAGCGTCGATCTGCCGCTCAGGAGCAGGGCGACTCTGCCGGTCAGGAGTAGGGCGACTCTGCCGGTCATGAGCAGGGCGACGCAGGCATCGAGGGCCCCTGAGCCGTGGTAGTGAAAGTTTTCACAAAGCGATAGCATGAGGCCATGGCTTTGATCAGAAACAGCAAACTGCGTCCTCGTATCCTCGTTGTCGGTGGCGGGACACTCGGTCTTCTCACGGCTCAGAACCTGCTCAAGAATCTGGGTCGGGGAGAGGCCACGGTCACCGTCGTCGATCCCAACCCCTACATGACCTACCTGCCGTTCCTGCCCGAGGTGGCCGGCGGAAACATCGAACCGCGCCACGCGGTCGTGCCGTTGCGTCGCAACCTCAAGGGCGCCGAAGTCATCACCGGTGCAGTTCGCAGCATCAACCATGCCGACAAGTTCGTCGTGGTCGAGCCGGACGGTGGCGAGCCCTTCGAGCTCGACTATGACCAGATCGTGCTGGCCGCCGGCTCCGTGACCCGGACCCTTCCGATCCCCGGCCTGGCGGAAGAGGCCATCGGCGTCAAGCGCATCGAAGAGGCGGTCGCCCTTCGCGACCACATCCTCAACCGGATCTCCGAAGCCTCCCTCATGGAGGACGACGACGAGCGCCGCCGCGCGCTGACCTTTGTGCTCGTGGGCGGCGGGTTCGCCGGCATCGAGGTGATTGCGGAGCTCGAGGACATGACTCGCGCTGCGGTCGCCCAGTACGAGACCCTCACCGACGCGGATGTCCGCTTCGTCCTCGTCGAGGGCATGGCGCGGGTCATGCCCGAGGTCAGCGAGCCGCAGGCCCGCTGGGTCGTCGATCACCTGCGCGAGCGCGGAATCGATGTGTACCTGGAGACCTTCCTCAGCGACTGCACCGACAAGCACGTCAAGCTGTCCAACGGTGAGGAGTTCGACGCCGACACCATCATCTGGACGGCCGGCGTCAAGGCCAACCCGGTCCTGGTCGACTCGGACCTGCCGATCGACGACCGCGGACGCGTGACCGTGCGCGCCGACCTGCGCGTCGAGGGCGAGGACGGTGTCGTCGAGGGCGCCTGGGCCGCCGGTGACAACGCCGCTGTGCCGGATCTGTCCGGCGGGGGAGTGGGCGGCTTCTGTGTGCCCAACGCCCAGCATGCCGTGCGTCAGGCTCCCGTGCTGGCCGAGAACCTGCTGGCCGCGCTGCGTGGCCAATCCGAGTTCAAGCAGTACTTCCACAAGACCATCGGCACCGTCGCTGGCCTGGGCCCGTTCAAGGGCGTGTCGCAGGTCGGCGACTTCGAGACCCGCGGTCCGATCGCCTGGCTGATGCACCGCGCGTACCACGGCTACGCGATCCCGACGTTCGACCGCAAGGCGCGCGTGTTCAGCAACTGGATCCTCAGCTTCGTGCTCGGTCGCGACGTGATGCCGCTGAAGGACCTGGACGTGCCGCGCAAGGCCTTCGTGGATGCCGCCAATTCGAAGCCGGCTCCGAAGAAGGAGATGAAGAAGGAACCCGCCAGCGTCTGATCCCGGGAAGACACCTCGTCTGACGAGCCGCCGCTGCGGCCGGCGCTGAGACGCATCCTGACCACCCCGCCTCCGGTTTCTCGGAGGCGGGGTGGCGTCGTCGTGCACGATGAGGTGCTGTGTAGGCTGGGTTCAGTGACGCCCCCATAGCCCAACCGGCAGAGGCAGTCGACTTAAAATCGATTCAGTGTGGGTTCGAATCCCACTGGGGGCACCAGGCACCTCGGCGGGCTCACCCTGCGTAGAAGGGCTCATCCGTACGCCCGAGGGGCTCACCCCCAAGTCTTGAGGGCAGATCCGGGACGTCCCCAGGGCAGTTCCGACAGAATCGTCCTTCTGCACCTGGTCGTGATCTGACCGAGCGGTCCAAATTTTCACCTTTGCGGTCAGAATCTCATCCGCATTCCCCTACTTCACTGAGTCGGCCCGACGGTCCCGGATCATCAGCTGCGCCGCCGGCTGAGGTGGGATGCGCTGGCGCCTCGCTTGCGAAGATCGCCCGCCGTGCTGGAGTGAGCAAGGGGGTAGTTCTCTACTACTTCTCCGGCAAGGACGATCTGCTGTGGCGAGCGTCGGCCTGCTGGTGGCCATGCTCGTCCTCGGCAACGAGGGTGCCAAGCTCTACGGCCGGCGGACCGGAATGCAGAGTGCCGCCGCGTAGGAGCCGCCCGTGGAGAGCAGAGGCCTGAACTAAACTGAGGGGCAGCGCGTTGAGGAGCGCGCAGGAGAGGACGACATCAATCCGTCGAACTGGGGCCTGCCCTTCGCCGCAGTCTGGGCAGCCCTGTACTGCATCGTCCTGCTGAGGGCGGGTGGAACCTACGCTGTGGGCCGGTTGGTGCGTGGCGGGATGACCCGATTCAGCGGTGTGCGCAGGACTCTTGAGTCCGATCGGTACCGGAGGGCGGAGGAGGGGCTCAACCGCTGGGGACCTCCGATTGTGGCCCTGAGCTTCCTCACGATCGGGCTGCAGACCCTGATGAATCTTGCGGCGGGTACTACGCGGATGCCGCTGATCCGCTATCTGCCGGCGCTCGCGATCGGCGGGGCTGCATGGGCGACCATCTACTCGACTGTCGGGTTCATCGGATTCGAGGCCCTAGCGTTCGCCTATTCGCGCGCCCCGGTCCTGACCGTGGCGCTCGTGATCGCATTCCTCGGGCTGCTGGGGGCGATGGTCTTCGTCAGGCGACGTCCCAAGGACCCGAGCGACTCCGATGCCGAGGCGCCGGGGGACAGCCCGCGAATCGCAGAGTAGCGTGGGCCGCCGCGAGGAGTGGGGCAGCTGCCGCGAGGAGTGGGGGAGCTGCCGAGGCGTTCCTCGGCGTGCCGCTTGATCGCCCTTCGCCGAGGCGCCCAATCAGTTCGCTACTCTTCGCCGAGGCGCTGGACGAGTTTGGTGAACTTCTTCTCCGCCTTCGCGCGCAGCGGGAACTCGGCGGCGAACAGAACCCCGTAGCCGAACGAATTGCCGCCGGATTTCTCTTCCTGCCGAGCACTGGCGAGAACGTGTTCGCCGAACATGATCGAGTCACGATGTTCGCCGAGCACACCCTGCAGTCTCTTGGCGACCTTCATCTTGGAATCGGTCGCTGCGTCGAATTCCATGAGTCCGGAATCGGAGACCGCCGAGATCGCATAGCGCAGGCGCTTGGCGTCCTTGCGGACCTCGTGCATGAGTTCCACCTGTTCGATCGGGTCGGGCTCCGATTCAACGGCGCGGGCCATCGCGAGGACGCTGGCAAGCTGATCATCGACCAGGGGATTCAGAAGGGAAGCGGGATCAGACTTCTGCTTCGAGGTCAGTTCGGGGTCGAGCGGCAGATTCTCGATGAATCCATCCAGGAGATCGAGCAGGCCGAAGTACCAGTTGCCGCTGAGCTCCTTGCGCACGCGCTTGTGTGCCTTCCGGTAGTCGTCGTCGAAAGACCTGATGAGGTGTTTGACGATCTTGGGCGAGACAACAGTCCCGACCGTTCCCGCCGGGAGTGCTGCCACCTTCTCATCGACCATGTCGCGCACGACCTCGGAGTCGCGGGCGTCGGCCAGGATGCGTCCCAGCGTTTTGAGCTCCCGATTGAGCTCTTTGGCTTCCTTCTCCGAGAACAGCGGTCGGTACGTCTGGATGATCGAGCGCAGCGCGCGAGCGCTCACCCGCATCTGGTGCACCGAGTCGTAGGCGTCGATGCGCACCAAGGGGTCCCATGCCTTCAGACGTTCGACCTGCGAGGACAGGGCTGCTCGCAGCACTGCCGTAGTGTCATCCTCCCCCTGGGAATCCGGGATGGGAGCCGGGCGATCGTCGACGACGTCGGCCGGGGCAGGCGCGGAGGTGGCGCCGGCCTCCTGCAGCACCTTGGCCACCGAATCGAGGAAAACATCGGCTTGCTTCTCCGGGCCGAATTCAGCCTTGAGCGCCACTGTCCACTCGCGCCGATGGTGAACACGGCCCTGCGTGCGGGTCCCGACTGCCATTGCAGCGACCTGGTCGTCTCCGATTTCCGCGATCACGTTGCCGGAAGAGTCGATGAGCTCGACTGCGGCGTGAAGGATGTTCTGTCGTGCCACGGGCAGCACCTGAGATCCTCGCAGGTGCGCCTGGATGAGATCGAGCAGTGAGCCGGGAACCGAGATCTGCGCGGGGTTGGCGTCCTGCCCCTCGGCTGCCTTGCGGTCCGACTTGGTGAGCTCCTCCGTGGCGCTCATCTCACCCTCTGCGGTCTCGAGGGTGACCAGCCAGCCGGGGGACGGCCCACCTGTGGTCCTGCGCAGGAGGATGCCGTGACTGGAGAGGGCACGATCCGCGGTGTCGAAATCCACGGTCTCGACCGCCACCGGAGGGCGGTACTGCACTCGGCTCACATCCGGCAGACCGGTCAGCCGCGGCAGCGGTGACTGGTCAGCGATCTCAAAGGCTCTGCTCTGCACGTTCGTCGTCGGCTCCACAGTGCCATTATCTCGTT
>NZ_JAJTWW010000026.1 GCF_021729135.1 Brevibacterium daeguense | reverse complement strand
CAGCGATCTCAAAGGCTCTGCTCTGCACGTTCGTCGTCGGCTCCACAGTGCCATTATCTCGTTTTCCCTGCGCGGGACAATCAGGTGATCTTCCCTGCGCGGGACAATCAGGTGATCTTCCCTGCGCGGGACAATCAGACGATTGCGACAGCACCGCTGAGAGGGACTGAAGCGAGCGCTGCTCCGCGCAGCCGCACACCCATAGTCCGCTGCTGTGTCGTGCCGGCTGGCACTGAAGAGATCATCGACTAGATTCAAGGATGTGGCGAATCTGGTGTCCCTGACCGCCTGGTTCATGAACCGTTCACAGGGCATCGATAGCGTGACCGCTCGGACCTGATAAGGAGAAGCATGCATCCCCATCAGCGTGAGAACCTGCGCGAATACATCGACAAGCTGCGCCTTGAGGGGTACACGGTGCTTGACGGTCATACTGCCGATCCGGACCTCATCGATCCCGGTGGCAAGGCCGTGGAGACGTGGCGTGAGGACTACCCTTATCCAGAGCGACTGGATCGCGAATCCTACGAACTCGAGAAGTACCGGCTGCAGATCGAGTTGCTCAAGTTCCAGTACTGGGGCCAGGACAACGACCTGAGGCACGTGATTCTCTTCGAAGGTCGGGATGCCGCAGGCAAAGGCGGGACGATCAAACGCTTCACCGAACACCTGAATCCTCGGTTAGCCCGTGTGGTTGCGCTCAACAAGCCGTCCAACGTGGAAACCGGACAGTGGTACTTCCAGCGGTACGTGCAGCACCTACCGACCAGCGGTGAAATCGTGATGTTCGACCGTTCCTGGTACAACCGGGCCAACGTCGAGCGGGTGATGGGGTTCTGCACTGATGAGGAATACGAGATCTTCATGCGGCAGGCGCCGGTGTTCGAGAAAATGCTCATCGAATCGGGAATTCACGTGACCAAGTTCTGGTTCTCGGTCACTCAGCACGAGCAGCGGACTCGTTTCGCGATCCGTCAGATCGATCCTGTGCGGCAGTGGAAGCTCTCGCCCATGGACCTCGAATCGCTGGACAAGTGGGAGGCCTACACAGCCGCGAAGGAGGCCATGTTCCTTCGCACCGACACCGACTTCGCTCCCTGGATCACCATCAAGTCCAATGACAAGAAGCGGGCACGTCTTAACGCGATGCGGTTCTTCCTCAATCAGTTCGAATACGACGGCAAGGATACCAACGTCGTTTATCCCGCCGACGAGAGACTCGTCAAGCGCGGCCGCGAGGCCGTGGGCGACTGATTCTGATCTGAGCACCCCGTGGTGCGAGCAGCTCGCTGAACGGCAGAGTCGGCCATTCAGCGGGACCAGCTGTCGCCTTCTCCACTGCCCGGCGGCAGACTGAACTCAAAGCACAGCACGAGGGTGGTGAGATC
The DNA here is from genome assembly GCF_021729135.1 of Brevibacterium daeguense. GTDB lineage: Bacteria > Actinomycetota > Actinomycetes > Actinomycetales > Brevibacteriaceae > Brevibacterium > Brevibacterium daeguense. The sequence continues at coordinate 1,172 of NZ_JAJTWW010000026.1, read as the reverse complement.
TGTTCTGCCGTCGCGATCTGTTCTGCTGTCGCTGCTGGTTCGAGGTCCTGTCGCTTCTGCGGTGCCGTTGTCGGGGCGTTCTGGTCTTCTGATGGTTTCAGAAGGGTGGGATGTCGTGGGGGTTGTTGACGGGTGGGGTCGGGGGTGGTGCTGTGCTGAGCCAGGTTGAACCGTCCTGGGTCTTGTTCCTAGGCTGACCTGTCCTGAGTTTTGTTCCTCTCGGTTGTGAGAATGTGGGCGCACTGACTAGAGAGGAACCCATCTCATGCCGCGCCAGTACTCATCCCAGTTCCGAGCGCGTGCCCTCGCGTTGCTCGACGAAGGACGCAGCGTCACCGAGCTGGCCGCACAGCTCGGGATCGCGCCGGCCACGCTGTATCGTTGGAGCCAGCAAGCGCGGATCGACGCTGGCGAGCGGCCGGGGACGACCAGTGCGGAAGCATCAGAGCTCGCTGACGCCAGACGACGGATCCGGCACCTCGAAGAAGAGCTGCAGGCGACGAAGCTGGCCGCCTCGATGCTCAAGGATCAGGGCATCCGCCCAAAAGGCGATTCCCGGTCGTGAAGGCCCTGACCGGGCAGGGCATCAGCACCAAGACCGCATGCCGCGTGCTGCGGGTGACCGAACGCGGGTACCGGGCCTGGCGGGACCGGCCGTTGAGTCAGCGCGGAATCCGCCACGCGATGCTGACCGAGACGATCGCCAACATCCATCGTGCGTCGCGGGGCTGCTACGGGGTGCGGCGGATCCACGCCGAGCTCGTGCACGGGCTGGGAATCACCGTCGGCCGGGACCAGGTCGCGCTGGTGATGTCCCGGGCCGGGATCCGCGGGTTGGCCGGCACTCGACGCCGTTATGTCAACCGGGAGCAACTGATCACGACGGAAGATCTTGTCAACCGGAAGTTCACCGCATCTAGCCCGGATCAGCTGTGGTGCACCGACATTACGGAGCATCCCACCAGGGAGGGCAAGGTCTACTGCTGTGCGGTCATCGACGTGTACTCCCGCAAGATCGTCGGCTGGGCCATCGACATGCGCCAGACCACAGACCTCGTCCTCAACGCCCTCGACATGGCCATCGAGGCCCGACAACCCGTCGAAACCGTGGTCCACAGCGATCACGGCACGCAGGGTGGATTCAAATGGTCGTCGCAACACCCTGATCTTGG
>NZ_JAJTWW010000025.1 GCF_021729135.1 Brevibacterium daeguense | reverse complement strand
CCGACGCCGAAACCATCATCACCGACCGCCTCGCCGGAATGGTCTCCTCCCAGGCACCCGCGCAGGCAGCCGTCTGAGCAGAGCCCTCACGCAGAAGGCCCGGACTGGAATCCAGTCCGGGCCTTCTGCTGTTCCCGAGGCGGTCCGCGGGTGGCGGCTCTGCGGCGACGTCAGGCGATTGCGGGCTCTCCGACGGGCAGCCCCAGGTAGTACATGTGCGCGGCCGTCTCCGCGAGCGCGGCGAACAGGTTGAAGTTCTGCAGCCCCTCGAAACCACGCGACCAGTGGAGCCCTTGTGCAATCGCGTAGACCGAGTGGTCGTCGACCTCTGCCCAGCGAGCCCGGATCTCGGCCAGGCGCTCGTCGTGGTGGCCGGCGATCTGCTCGGCTCGCACCTGCAGTCCGCGGAAGCGGAAGCCGTGGGCGGGGGCGACGGTGACGTCTTCATCGAGCTTCGACATCCGCTCGAGGGAGCCGAGGTAGTCCGCGAGGCTGTGGGTGATCGAGGGGGCATCCAGGCCGATATTCGGTGTGATGGTCGGCAGGACGTGGTCGCCCGAGAAGAAGACTCCCGCCTCGGCGTCGAGGAATGCCGAGTGCCCGTAGGTGTGGCCGGGAGTCCACAGCGACTCCACCTTCCGACCGCGGATCGGCAGCACATCGTTGTCGGAGAGCACAACGAATTCGTGCGGCCAATGCGGAACGGTGAAGTGGTCGGCGCGCTTCCGGGCGTCCAGGTGCGCCAGCTCGTCGCGTCGCTGAGCCGGGACGCCGTAGATCTCCGCGATGGTCTTCTCGCCCGTGGCCCCGGTCACCGCGCCCTTCTCCTGCTTGCGGAAGGTGTCGAGGGTGGCGATGTCGTTGGACTGCAGCGCCAGCCACATGTCCGGGTTGCGCTGGAACAGCGCGGGAACAAGACCGATGTGGTCCCGGTGGTAGTGCGAGACCGCGATCCCGGTGATGTCCTTGAGCGCGAAGCCGGCCTGGCTCAGCCCCGCGGTGAGGGCCTCCAGCTGCTCCTTGCCGTCCCATCCCGGATCGATGAGCGCGACGCCGGAGTCCTCGGCGATGGCGTAGCAGTAGGTGTAGACCAGCGGGTTGTTCGGGATCGGGACAGGGATGGCCCACACTCCCTCCGAAACCGTCTGGACCGGAGGCAGGACGCGGTCCCGCCACGCCTGCCGCTGTTCGCTGCTGAGGGACTCGATCTCCATCGACCGCACCTTTCGACGTTCTTAACAATCGTTCAGACCAGTTTAGCCGCGTGTCGGAAGTTCGTCTTCTCTGTCCGAACTGAGGGACCTCAAGGCCCTGCAGGGGCCTCATCTTCAACTCAGATTCCTCATCTTGGTCTCATCACGGCCCCCTACTCTCGAGTCATCACCATCGAATGCGAAGGAGTCGTAATGAAACGCAACAACTGCGCACTGGCCGCCGCCGTTCTCGGGTTCGGCTTGGTCCTGTCCGGCTGCGGCGGAGGACAGACCGCCGAAAGCACCGCCACTCCCGCCGACCCCGCTCCGGCCGCTGAGTCCGGGGCCGCGCAATCGCCGGCCGATGATGAGACTGCGACCGAGCCGACCAACGGCACCGACACCGGCGCTGCCGATTCTGCTGACAACATCGCCTCGGCAACTGCCGCGATCGCTCTCGCGGAGGGCGAGAACAACGGGATTGCTGTCGAGATCGACCGGTCCGACGATGACCAGCAGTGGGAAGTCGAAGTCGTCGAGGGTGATCGCGAAGTCGAGTACGACATCAGTGCCGACGGCAGCGAGATCGTCGGCAACCGCGACGAGGACGACAGTGATGACGACGACCGGTCGGCCGCTGAAGCCGCAGAGGTCTCGCTGAGCGAAGCCGTCGAGAAGGCTGCTGAGGCGCACCCGGGCACTCTCGAGTCCGCCGAGCTCGACGACGAGGACGATCGCCTCGGCTACGAGGTGGAGATCCACTCGGACGGCGAGAAGGAGCTCTGGGTCGACGCCAAGTCAGGCGAGGTCTCCGAAGAGGACTGAGACCCCTGAATGCAGACCGCGCCGAGTGCGGGACGAGCGAAAGCAGGGCGAGCTGAATGCAGATCGTGGCCCGCTCACCCTCCGGTGAGCGGGCCACGGCCTTTGAGGCGTCCGTCAGGTTCGCGGAGGCGCCTTCCGATTCAGCGGTCGTCGTCCTCCAGAGGAACCGTCACCGCTTGATCGACGAGGTCGGATTCGGAGGCCTCGGCCTGAGAGACATTGAGCGGGGTCTCCGGGGTCGTCGCCTCCTGCTCCTCCGTGGAAATCTGGCTGTCGGCGATATCGTGCTCGCTCGCTTCCGATATCGAGCGGCGGTTGTCCTGGGTCACAGCAGCTCCTCCCTTCTCGCAGGTGCATTCCAGTCTAGGGTTGCGGACTCGCTTTTGCGATTGCCTGACGCGGCGGCACGGAGTCACGTGTAATATGAGAGATCAGACCTTCGAGGGTCTGCGCGGATGTAGTTCAATGGCAGAACTTCAGCTTCCCAAGCTGATAGTGCGGGTTCGATTCCCGTCATCCGCTCCACATGTGTCGTCGGGACGCCGGATCACCGGCGCCCCGACGTTCGCGTTTCCGGCCCGGGCCGCCATAGCTGGTGACTCTCGTTCTCGCCGGACAAGGGCCCGCAATGCGGTGAGTGTGGGATTTGAACCCACGGAAGGGGGTTGCCCTTCAACGGTTTTCAAGACCGTCACATTCGGCCGCTCTGTCAACTCACCAACACGCTCCGGGACTGGATCCGGATTCGTGCACCCATCAGTGTGACACACTCTTCCAGCGCTCGCACGGCGACCTGGCCTGCGCTGACTCGTTAACCTGAGGAGTATCGCCGCACCGAACAGCGGACGGCACCGCCCACAGCGCGCCCGACCGGAAGAGCGACGGGCCGCGAGCAGCATCTGCACCAGCACTGCCAGCAACTGGAGGAGCCGCCATGAACCGGCCAGTCCCCGGAGGAGCCGCCATGAACCTGCCCCGAGCCGTGACCACTGCCCTGGCGGGGACTGCTGGGCTGGCGCTGGGCGCTGCCCTCGGGGCGCTGGGCGCAATCCGCCGCAATCGCCCGGTCCATTCCGTGGGCTCCGTGGTACCGGGCACTCTGGTCGTCGACGCTCCGGGGAGCACGGGTTCCCCGCTGTTCGACACCGCCGGCGAGGCACCCGTCACCGCACGGCTTTCGCGATCGGCCTCCTGGCCGATCCAGCTTCCGGATGTTATGGGCGTTGCGCTTCGCGTTCAGGGCGGCGGCCGGCGCGGGGGCCCTGCCGACCTGCTCTTCGCCTCCACCGGAACGGGCGTGCTCACCCGGTACGTCCTCCAGCTCCACTCCCGGGTGACAGAAGGACCGCTCACGACCATGCTCCCGCTGGCCGGCCCCGAGGGGAACATCGTCTTCCGACTCGACCCGGACGGAGCGAACGACCCGGACGCATCACACGAGCACGGAGCGAAGCACTTCCGACTGTCGTACTCCCGCAACTCCGGCCCATGGGAGCCCCTGGGCGAGGTCGTCCTCTCCGCCGACGGCGGGGCCGGCGAAGCTTCCATCGAGCCCACCCAGCGCTCGGATGATCCGGCCGGACCGGACGACCCGCACCTGAGGTTCCGGCCGGTCGCGCAGACACCCGCCGGCCTGGTGACTCCCCCGTGGCTCCGGGCGGCCAGGGCTCCCGCCTACGGGATCGCTCGCCTTGTCTGGCGTCCCTGATCGAATCGCGAGGACATGCGCGCCTCGGCGGCAGGCCCGTCCTCGCGAGGCGCGTGCCGCCTCGTGAGGCGCCTGCCGCTTTGCGACCCAACCCCCGCCTCGCACCCTGGCCCCCGCCTCAGCCGCCGGTCAGCCAGTGGTCAAGCGGTGTCCCGACCGCTGGGTAGTGTAGTACCAGGATCCGACATTCACCGCTTCACCGACCAGCAGGAGATCAGCGATGCAAGTTTGGCCCGGCACCCCGTACCCCCTCGGCGCCACCTACGACGGCACGGGAACCAACTTCGCCGTATTCTCCGAGCCCGCCACGAAAGTCGAGCTCTGCCTGTTCGACCAGTGGGGCAATGAGGACCGGATCGAGCTCACGGAGAAGGACGCCTTCGTCTGGCACTGCTACCTGCCGCAGATCGAACCCGGTCAGCTGTACGGCTACCGGGTCCACGGACCCTACGAACCCGAGAACGGGGTGCGCTGCAATCCGGCCAAGCTCCTGCTCGATCCGTACGCCAAGGCGGTCTCCGGCCAGATCAGCTGGGGCCAGCCGATGTTCTCCTACCCCCTGGGCGAAGGCGGCGGCGGATTCAACGAAGAGGATTCCGCGGAATCGATGATGCTCGGCGTGGTCATCAATCCCTACTTCGACTGGCGCGGAGATCAGCACCCCCGGCACCCCTACTACCAGTCGGTCATCTACGAGGCGCACGTCAAGGGCCTGACCGAGCTGCATCCGGACGTCCCCCCGGAGGAGCGCGGCACCTACGCCGGCGTAGCGCACCCCAGCGTCATCAAGCATCTCAAGAAGCTGGGCGTCACCGCCATCGAGCTCATGCCCGTCCACCAGTTCGTCCAGGACCAGCGGCTGCAGGAAGAGGGCCTGCGCAACTACTGGGGCTACAACACCATCGGATTCCTCGCCCCGCACAACGAGTACTCCTCGTCCGGTCAGCTCGGCCAGCAGGTCCAGGAATTCAAGGAGATGGTCCGCGCCCTGCACCACGCCGATATCGAGGTCATCCTCGACGTCGTCTACAACCACACCGCAGAGGGCAACCACCTGGGACCGACGATCTCCTTCCGCGGTCTCGACAATCCCCACTACTACCGCCTGATGGACGATGACCCCCAGCACTATATGGACTACACGGGCACTGGCAACACCCTCAACGTCCGCATGCCGCACTCCCTCCAGCTGATCATGGACTCCCTGCGCTACTGGGTCACGGAGATGCACGTGGACGGGTTCCGCTTCGACCTCGCCGCAGCACTGGCCCGGGAGTTCTACGACGTCGACCGCCTCTCGACCTTCTTCGAGATCATTCAGCAGGACCCCGTCGTCAGTCAGGTCAAGCTCATCGCCGAACCCTGGGACATCGGCCCGGGCGGGTACCAGGTCGGCAACTTCCCGCCCCTGTGGACGGAGTGGAACGGCAAGTACCGCGATGTCGTCCGCGACTTCTGGCGCGGCGAACCCTCGACGATCGGCGAGTTCGCCTCGCGGATCTCGGGATCGGCTGACCTCTACGCGAACTCGGGCCGGCGCCCCTTCGCCTCGATCAACTTCGTCACCGCACACGACGGCTTCACGCTGGCCGACCTGGTGTCGTACAACGAGAAGCACAACGAGGCCAACGGCGAGGACAACCGCGACGGCGAATCCCACAACCGCTCCTGGAACCACGGCGCCGAGGGCGTGACCGACGACCCCGAGATCCTGGAGCTCCGAGCCCGTCAGCAGCGCAACTTCATCGCCACGCTTGCACTCAGCCAGGGCGTTCCGATGATCAGCCACGGTGACGAGCTCGGCCGGACACAGGACGGCAACAACAACGCCTACTGCCAGGACTCGGAGCTGGCATGGATCGACTGGGAGAACGCGGATCAGCCGCTCGTCGAGTTCACCTCCCGCGTCATGGCCCTCCGCCACGAGCATCCGACATTCCGGCGTTCCCGGTTCTTCAACGGCCAGGTCGTCCGCTCGGACACCGAGCAGCCCCTACCCGACCTTGTCTGGCTCAACACCGACGGCGAGGAGATGATCGTCACCGACTGGAACGCCTCGTTCGCCCGCGCGCTCGGCATCTACCTCAACGGTGACGGAATCCAGGGAATGGACAAGCGGGGCCGTCCCATCCGCGACGAAGACTTCCTGATCTGCTTCAACGCCGCCCTGGAGGACGTCGAGTTCACGCTTCCGGGCGAGGACTACGCACCCGGCTGGGCGGTGCAGATCGACACCGCCGGCGAATTCGACGAGGAGGACTCGTTCGTCGCCGGCACGACTCTCACGCTGTGCGGCAAGTCGATGATCATCATGAAGGAGCTCCTCCCGCAGGAGGAGGCGGAGATGTCGGTCGAGGCGTCGCTGGCCTCCCGGACTGTCGCCGGGCAGAGCTCCGAGGCGGAGGAGGATACCGAGCGTCCCGGCGCCCGCCCCGTCGAGGAGCTCGGGGCGCCCGGCCGGCCCGGGGAGAAGGTCCGCCCGGGCTACGAAGAACAGCGAGAGAGGGATTAGAGTCGAGCCCGGGTCCGATCCCGCAATCACAGGAGTGAGATTGAGTCACCGTCCCGCCCCCGTCCCGACTTCCACGTACCGACTCCAGCTCACGGCTGACTTCACACTGGACGACGCGGCGGCCCAGGTCGACTACCTCGCCCGCCTCGGCGTCGACTGGGTCTACCTCTCCCCCATCCTGGAGGCGGAGCCGGGATCCGACCACGGCTACGATGTCGTGGATCCCGCGCGCGTCGACCGGGCCCGAGGCGGCAGGGCCGGCCTGGAAGCGCTCGCCTCCGCGGCCCATGCCGCCGGCATGCGAGTGCTCGTCGACATCGTTCCCAACCACATGGGCATTGCCACGCCTGCCCACAATCCCTACTGGTGGGACGTGCTGAAGCTCGGTGAAGCCTCGCGGTTCGCCCGATGGTTCGACATCGACTGGGCCGCGGGAGCGGATGGTGTCGCCCCCTATCGCCCTGCCGACGGCTGGGTGCGGCCTGCAACCGGCAAGCTCGTCATCGCCGAACTCGGCGAACCGGGGGATCTGGACAAGCTGGAGATCCGAGAGCATGAGGGTGAGCCGGTCCTGGCCTACTACGACAGTCTCTACCCCGTCGCCCCGGGAAGCCTGCGGGAGGGAATGACCCCGCAAGAGCTGCACGCTGTGCAGAACTACCGCCTGGTGCACTGGAAGCACGAGGACTGGGAGCTCAACTACCGCCGCTTCTTCTCGATCAAGACCCTGGCGGGTCTGCGGGTCGAGGATCCCGAGGTGTTCGCCGCCACCCACCAGGAGATCGCGTCGTGGTGTGCGGACGGCCTGGTCGACGGGCTGCGGATCGACCACATCGACGGGCTCGCACGGCCGGATGAGTACCTCGCGCGGCTCAAGCACCTGACCGGCGCCTACCTGGTGACGGAGAAGATCCTCGCGCTGGACACCCGCGGCAGCCGCGAGGTGTTCCCGGCCGCGTGGCGGGAGGCAGGCGCCGAGGGCACCACGGGATACGAGCTGATCGCCTACATCGACGGCGCGCTGACCGATCGGACCGGCTTCTACCAGCTCGAGGCCGCGCGGCAGCAGCTCGAAGCCGGAGGGCCGCTCCCGGCCGAGGAGTTCCCGGATGCGGATCCGGTGGACCTGCGGTCGGCCGGCCGACATCTGCAGCGCCATCCGACCGCTGCCACCGGCCTGTTCACCCAGATCGAGCAGTCGGCCAAGACGCACTTCGCGTACGGCCCCCTGTCGGCCGAGATGCTGCGCTTGGCGCGGGAGTTCCAGGCGACCGGATGGCTGCACTGCGACGCAGAGTCGAGGGCGATGATCGGCGCCGACCCGCTCGACATCGATACCGAACAGCTCGCCGATGTGTTCGGGACCCTCGCCTCCTCGCTGCCGGTGTACCGCGTGTACCTGCCTGCTCCCACGGATCGCCTCCACTTCCTCGCGCAGCTCTCCGATGCGGTCGACACCGGTCTGCTCGAACCGCTGAGCCCGGACGGGCAGATCATCATGCGCGCTCTGTCGCGGGTGCGCTCGACTGCCCGCTCCGATGTCGCCTCCGATCGGCTGCTGGCCTATCTGGGAGTCGTGCTCACCACCGTCGGCCACCCCACTTTCGTCCGCTTCACGCAGACGACCGGGGCGATCATGGCCAAGGGTGTCGAGGACACCGCGTTCTACCGCTACGCTGCTCTCACGGCGCTCAACGAGGTGGGCGGCCATCCTGCCGAGCCGTTCGAGCCCACAGCGCTGCCGCAGGAGTTCGAGCTGCGCGCGGCCAACACGCCGTACGGACTGAACTCGCTGACCACACACGACACGAAGCGCAGCGAGGACACCCGAGCGCGGATTCTCACCCTCGCGGAGGTCCCGGAGGAGTTCGGCGAGTTCCTCGCAGCCGCCCGCGAACTCGCGCCGATCCGCTACCGCCCCGATGAGTCGGACCTCGTCGTGGACGACGAGCTCGACTTCGGGGTCAACGAGAGCATCAAGCGCAGCAGGAAGCGTCCGACCGCCGACAGCTCCTTCGACATCCTCCTCTGGCAGGCGGTGCTCGGAGCGTGGCCCGCGTCTCCGGAGCGCCTGACCGAATACGCTCTCAAGGCTGCGCGCGAGCAGGGCCTGTACACGACCTGGACCGACAACGACGACCAGTTCGAAGGAGACCTGCGGGCGGCCATGCAGGCGACTGCCGACAGTGCCCGCCTCCGCACGCTGATCGAGGGGATGGACGTGCGGATTCGGGCCGCCGGACGCAGCAACTCCCTGGTGGCCAAGAGCCTGCAGCTGCTGGCGCCCGGCGTGCCGGACGTCTACCAGGGCACCGAGCTGTGGGACCAGTCGCTGGTCGACCCGGACAACCGTCGACCCGTCGACTACACCACCCGGCGCGAGCTCCTCGAGCTGGTCGAGAGCCGGTCGGACGATGCTCCGAATGCGGCTGGCGTGGATCTCGCTGAAGTCGAGACCTGGGATTCCGGCGCGGTGAAGATGCTGATCACTTCTCGACTGCTGCACCTGCGCTCTCGCCTGCGGGATGTCTTCGTCCCCGACTCCCCGCACCTGGTCGGGCCCCCGGTGCCGGTCGGACGCACGGGGCCACGGTGGGAGCACGCGCTGGCCTGCCTGTTCGGCGGCCGGGTGCTGCTGGTCGGAACCCGCCTGCCGCTCACGCTGGCGGAGGCCGGTGGCTGGGGCGACACGACCGTGGTCATCTCCCAGGAGCAGCTGCGCCCGCTCGACGACGCCGAATACCTCGAATCGGCGCTCGCCGGGACCGCGGACGCCGAGCAGTCCGCCGCCGCCTCACCGCGGGCGCACCCGGCGACCGCCGAGGCGCCCTCCCCGTCCGCTGATCCGTCCTCCTGCCGGTGGCGCGACGTGTTCACCGGCAGGGAGTTCTCCGGACTGGAATTCACCGCCGCCGAACTTCTCGCAGACCTGCCCATCGCGGTCCTCGAGCGCCTCGAATGACCGTTCCCCTTCACCCCGACTGCTGAGGATCGCATGGTTCGCCACCCCGGAATCGACACAACGTTCCACTTCCCCGAATATCCGTCGACCCCGCGCGGCAACGGCCAAGCCGACGGTGCGGTCTTCCATGTCTGGGCCCCGGAAGCGGAGCAGGTGGCGCTGGCATGGCGACCGGCGACCGGATCGTACGGGACCGGATTCGTGACCGCGAACTACCTGGAGGAGCCGTTCCAGCACGCCCAGCTGGAGGCAGCCGGATTCCGCACGGAGCCCGCTGCGCGGTTGACCGGCGGCTGGTGGGCGGTGAGGCAGACCTCGGCCCACCTCACCGAAGCGCTCGCCGCAGAGTCGGCCGTCCTCGAATACGGGTTCCTGCTCGATGACAATCCGGCGCTGCTGCCGGATCCGCGATCCCGGCGCCAGCCCTACGGCCCTCACGGTCCTTCAGCAACGGTGCTCCCCGCCTCGGCACCGGACTCCGGCGCTGACGAGCCTTGGTCCGGCCGCGCCTGGGACTCCTCCCCCGTCTACGAACTCCACGTCGGCACCTTCACCTCGCAGGGCACCTTCGACGCTGCGATCGCACACCTCGACCACCTCGTCGGACTCGGCGTCGGCTGGGTGGAGCTGCTGCCCGTGAACACGTTCGCAGGCCTGCGCAACTGGGGCTACGACGGTGTCGACTGGTTCGCGATCCAGGAGAGCTACGGCGGTCCGGACGGATACCGACGCTTCATCGACGCCGCCCACTCGCGCGGCCTGGGCGTGATCCAGGACGTCGTGTACAACCACCTGGGGCCGTCGGGGAACTACCTGAGCGCCTTCGGCCCGTATCTGCACCGGGCAGCGGCCAATCCGTGGGGCGATTCGATGAACCTCGACGGACCGCACTCGGATGAAGTGCGCGCTCTCATCCTCGACAACCTGGGCATGTACGTCCGCGACTACGGAGTCGACGCCTTCCGGCTCGACGCGGTGCACGCCTTCGTCGACTCCCGCGCAGTCCACCTGCTCGAGGACATGGCGATCCACATGGCATCGCTGTCGGAGGATCGCGCGCACCCGGTATGGCTGATCGCGGAATCCGACATGAACGATCCCCAGCTCATCACCTCCCGCACCTGCGGCGGTCATGGACTCACCGCGCAGTGGAGCGACGACTTCCACCACGCGCTCCACGTCGCACTGACAGGCGAATCGAGCGGCTACTACGCGGATTTCGCCGCACCCGAGGCGCTGGCCAAGGTCCTGCAGCACGGCTTCTTCCATGACGGGACCTATTCGTCCTTCCGCGAGCGCGCCCACGGACGCCCGATCGACGAATCACGGGTGAGGCCCGATCAATTGGTGGTGTGCACCCAGAATCATGATCAGGTGGGCAATCGCGCCGCGGGCGAACGGCTGTCGCAGCTGGTCTCGACCGACCGGCTCGCCGTCGGAGCCGCCCTCCTCATGCTCGGACCCAACACGCCCATGATCTTCATGGGCGAGGAATGGGCGGCGTCGTCTCCGTGGCAGTTCTTCACCGATCACCGGGAGGACTGGCTGGGCGATGCCGTCTCGAATGGACGTCGCTCCGAGTTCGCCCGCATGGGATGGGACGAGTCGACCGTGCCGGAACCTCAGGACCCGGCGACGTTCTTCCGCTCCATGCTCGACTGGTCGGAGTTCCAGTCAGGCGATCGCGCCGCTGTCCTCCAGCTGTATCGCGAGCTCGGCCGCCTGCGCAGCCGGCGACCCGAGTTCCGGGACATCCGGTTCGAGGACGTCTCGGTCGGCAGGGCGGCAGCCGGGCACGGCGACTGGATCGCCGTGTTCGTCGACACCTTCGGCGTGGTCGCCAACCTCGGCTCCGCGGCACAGGCGGTGCTGCTCCCGCGATCGGCTGAGAGGATCGTGCTCGACACCTCCCGGTTCCTGCTCGACCATCGCGCGGCAGAGGGCGATCCTGACGGGCGGGCAACCGACCAGCCGGCCGAGCAGACCACCCGCTTCCGGCCTGCCGAGCTGCGGGAGCGCGCCGTGGTGCTCCAGCCGATGACGGCGGTGGCGCTGGAGCTGGCGGACGCTCCCGACGAGGTCGAGGAGCTCACCCTGCCGGGGCGCTGACCGACGAGCTCCTGCTGCCCCGCTGACCGGTCGCCCTTCCCCGAGGCGGCGATCGGTCTCTCTTCCCAATCAGCCGGTCGAACCGGAATACTTGAGACCAGCGGCCGACCGGCTGTCACAGGACTGCCCAATCGGACTCGGCGGCCTGACCGCCGTCACAGGAGCGAACATGGATTTCATCACCGGCCAGCCGTGCTGGGCCGAGCTCAACGCCCCCGATGTCACGGCCGCAGCCGAGTTCTACTCCGACGTCTTCGGCTGGGAATTCGAGAACCAGGGCGAGGAGTTCGGCAACTACCACATCGCGCTCACGAGAACCGACAGCGGCAGAGCGGTGATCGGCGGCCTGGGTCCGTGCGCCGACGTGGAGGATCCTCGCGCGTGGTGGTCCGTCCACCTGCATGTCGACGACATCGAAGAGGCCTACGCGCAGGCCCTGGAGCTCGGGGCCGAGGCGGTCTCCGAACCCATGGAGATCGGACCTCCCGGAAGCACCGCCGAGATCCGGGACCCATCAGGGGCTGCGATCCGGCTCTGGCAGCCGGGAGTCCGACGCGGGTTCGACGCCGTCGCCCAGCCCGGTTGCCCGGGATGGTTCGACCTGCACTCGAAGGACTTCGCCGCCGCCGAGGAGTTCTACAGCGGCTGGCTCGGGGTGTCCTTCGAGGTCCCGCCGGGCATGGACGTGAACTATGCCAGCGCCAAGGGGGTCAACGGCGAGTACCTGTTCGGTCTGATGGACGTCGCGCCCTTCTACCCGGCGGAGGCGTCGAGCAGCTGGAACGTCTACGACCTGGTCGAGTCCTCGGTCGCGACGCTGCAGAAGGCGGTCGATCACGGGGCCACGATGATGATGGACGGAGACCCGTCGCCATTCGGCATCATCACCGCGTTCGCCGATCCGCAGGGCGCCTCGATCTTCGCCGTCGGCAGCGAGTAGGCCGCCCCTCAGTCTTCCGCGGTCTCCGGGGTGAAGTACAGGGTCGACAGCGCCGGGAGCGTCAGCACGGCGGAGGCCTCGAAGCCGTTGAACCCTCCGCTCTCACTGTCGATCCACCCCATGTTGCCGATCCCCGCACCGCCATAGGCCTCGGCGTCGGTGTTGATTCGCTCGCACCACACTCCGGTCGACGGCAGCGGTATCCGGTAGTCGCTCAGGGTCTGCCCGGAGAAGTTGACCACGCACGCCAGCGGATCACCGGAAGCGGACCAGCGGAGGAAAGAGATCACGGAGTTCCGCGAGTCGGCCCCGCTGAGCCACTGGAATCCGGCCTCCTGCCCATCCTGCTCCCAGAGCGCCTCGGTCTCCGCATACAGCACGTTGAGATCCCGCACAAGGTGCTGGATGCCGCGGTGGCTGGGGGTGTCGGTGAGCCACCAGTCGAGCCCGTGCTGCTCGGACCATTCCGCTTCCTGCCCGAACTCCGAGCCCATGAACATGAGCTTCTTGCCGGGGTGAGCCCATTGGTAGCCGAGGAAGGAGCGCAGTCCTGCCAGCTGCGCCCACCGGTCGCCCGGGAACTTGCCGAGCAGCGAGCCCTTGCCGTGGACGACCTCGTCGTGAGAGATCGGGAGCACGAACTGCTCCGAGAATGCGTACACGATCGAGAACGTGATCTCGTTGTGGTGCCAGCTCCGGTACATCGGGTCGCGCGCGACGTACCCGAGGGAGTCGTGCATCCAGCCCATGTTCCATTTGAAGTCGAAGCCCAGTCCGCCGGCGGACGTCGGCGCGGTGACGCCGGGGAACGCGGTCGACTCCTCCGCGATGATCGCGACTCCGGGATGCTTCTTGCCGACCGTCGCCGTGACCTCCTGCAGGAAGGAGATCGCTTCGAGGTTCTCCCTGCCGCCGTGGACGTTCGGAACCCACTGCCCGCCCTCGCGCGAGTAGTCGAGGTAGAGCATGGAGGCGACGGCGTCGACCCGCAGCCCGTCGACGTGGAACTCCTCGATCCAGTACAGCGCGTTGGCCACCAGGAAGTTCTTGACCTCGTTGCGGCCGTAGTCGAAGATCAGGGTTCCCCAGTCCGGGTGCTCCCCCCGTCGTGGGTCCGGATGCTCGTAGAGCGCCTGTCCGTCGAACTGGGCGAGTGCCCATTCGTCCTTCGGGAAGTGCGCGGGCACCCAGTCGAGGATGACTCCGATGCCCGCCTCATGAAGCTTGTCGACCAGGTACCGGAACTCATCGGGCTGGCCGAACCGGGAGGTCGGCGCGAAGTAGGAGGTGACCTGGTATCCCCAGGAGCCGCCGAAGGGATGCTCGGCGATCGGGAGGAGCTCGACATGCGTGAAGCCCAGTTCGGAGACGTATTCGACGAGCTCCTCGGCGAGCTCGCGATAGCCCAGGCCGATCCGCCAGGACCCGAGGTGCACTTCGTAGATCGACATCGGGGACTCGGTCGGGGGGCTCGTGTCGCGGGCCGCGATCCACCCGGCGTCCTGGAAGCTGTAGGCGGATCCGGTGACGACGGAACCGGTGCGCGGGGGCACCTCGGTGGCACGAGCCATCGGATCGGCCCTCTCAACCCAGCGGCCGTCGCGGCTGAGCAGCCGGTACTTGTACACCTCACCGATTCCGAGTCCGGGGACGAAGATCTCCCAGATCCCTGAGGAGCCCAGCGAGCGCATCGCGTGGCCGCGCCCGTCCCAGGAGTTGAAGTCGCCGATGACCTGCACGGCCTGCGCGTTCGGCGCCCACACCGCGAAGCTCGTCCCGGTGATCGGGGCACCCGGCGCGTCGTAGGTGCGGAAATGGGAGCCGAGGACCCGCCACAGCTTCTCGTGGCGGCCTTCGCCGATCAGATGCAGGTCGAACTCGCCCAGAGTGGGCAGGAATCGGTAGGGGTCGTCGGCGACGACGGGACCCTGGCCCCAATCGGTCTCGATCCGATAGTCGGGGATCTGCTTCAATGGCAGACGCACCTCCCAAATCCCCCCGTGCACGTGCTCGGCGGGATGCCGCTCGCCGTCGATGACGACTGCCACGGAGCGCGCCATGTGCCGGACCACCCGCACGACCACTTCCCGCTGCGGCTCGTAGCCGGGAGTGCTCGGTGCCGTGGTCGCGAAGTGAGCGCCGAGCACCGAATGCGGGCTGTGATGCGACCCCGCGGCAATGGTGTCGAGGAGATCCGGATCAAATGCGCTCATTGCTACCTCATGCTCGTGGGCTCTGCGTGATGGGAAGTGTCACTGACGGTCGGAGAAGCGCGGCGGCACGGACGGCCGGGCAGGGACGTCGTCCCGATCGGATGCCGCAGTCGACGCAGACTGCGACGCCGCTTGCGGTGCAGGCCGCGCTGCAGGCGCTGGCCGCGCTCCGGGCGCGGGCATCCGCGCCGAGGCGGCCGGGCGCGGCGGCACCGCAGGCCGCGGTGATGCCGACGCCGCGGAGATCGGAGGGCGGGCGGGAACGGGAGGTGCGACGGAGCTCCGGGCGCCGTTCGCGTGCCCGTCGTCGGCGCCGTCATCCCTGTCGTCGATGCCGTCGTCGTCGATCTCTCCGTCGTCAGGATCGGCGGGATCGTCCTCGAGCTCGTCGAACCCGGATTCCTCGGATTCCTCGGCGTCCGAGGCTTCCGAATCGACGGTGTCCTCCGCCGGCTCCGAGGCGGGACCGGCACTGCCGTCGGACGCTCGCTGCGTCCCCGGCGCCTCGGCAGACTCCGGTTCTGGCTCCGGCCCCGTCTCCGGTTCCTGCCCCGTCCCCGGCGCCTCGGCCACTTCCGGCTCCGGCGTGACCCGGCCCTCCCGGCCGGTCTCCACGACCGGTCCCGGGGGTTCGTCCTCAGCAGCCGGAACGCTGTCCAGCAGCACCTGATCCTTCTCGGCGGATGCCTGCGAGAACTCCTCCGCGGACACGGTGGCCGGCGGAGCCGTCCAGGCAGGCTTGGCCGCGGTCTCGGCTGCGACCGGGACGTCGTGCTTGAGGCGTCCCCTCAGCAGCAGAGTCAGCGTGGCCAGCGGCACGATGAGCCAGGTCGGGCGGTTGCGCAGCTCGGTGACGACTTCGACGAGGAGGCGGTCGATCAGCACTGCCCGCAGCACCGGGTCGTGCAGACCGACCGAGGCGTTCACCGCGTGCGAATACCCGGTCAGGAGTGAATTCTGGGCTTGGGAGGACCACAGGTACTCGGGCGAGTCGACCACTTCCTGCATGGACTCGCTCGACTCCTTCAGACCGGAGAATCCCAGCACGACCGGCTGCGCATCGACCTCGAGCGCGCCGGTGCGCCGCAGCCGGGCGTAGCCCGCGGCATAGTCGATGCTGCGCAGCAGCGCGACCAGGTCGATGGCCGGCGGCTTGGGGAACTCCTGCGTGTCCTCGGAGAAGTTGACCACCCGGAACCCGCCCGTCTCGCTGCTCGTCACATGGTCGAGCGTGAGCTCGCCGTGGATGCGCTGCAACCCGCCCAGCACCTCGAATTCGGCCAGGGACTCGCGGTGAGCACGGAGTCGGGGCGCCAGGTTGTTCAGCGCCAGGGGCGCCCGGGCGAGCGCGAAGTCCACCCGTTCCTGCCACTTCGTCACCCAGTGGGCGGTCGGCTCGCCGATGCTCCGGACGACGCCGAACTCCGCGGCGAGATCCAGGTGCAGCTCGCCGACCCGCGTGCCGAGCGCCATCGCCTTCTTGTTGTAGCTGCCGATCGAACCCGAATCCACCGCACAGGCCACGTCGACGGCTTCACGCCAGGCCGGTCGGGAGCCGCGCTCGGTGCGGCTGAGCATGACCAGCGGAGCGCTGAGCGTCTCCAGGTCGGTGGCGTCGAACCAGCGTCCGGCGGCCCAGCCGATGACTTCCGGCACAGCGGTGGAGCCGACCTCGGTGAGCGCCACCGGAATTCGCACCGCAGAGCTCACTCCCGGTCGGACGACGCGGAAGAAGGTGAGCACGCAGGGGTGATCGGGATCGTCGATGACGACGCTGGACTCGTTCGTCCGGCTGTCGATGATGCCCAGCCGGATCACCTCCGAGTGGGCGAGCAGCGCCTCGGGCGCAGTGAGTGCGGCGAAGGCGTGCTCGGACTCGCCCACGCGGTTGGCCTGCACCTGGCCGCCCTCGAAGCGGCGCCCGGTGGCCATCGCCTGCGCGTAGGCGAGGACGAACACGGGGTCAGCGCAGCCGTCGTAGACGTAGCACTGACCCAGGGTGATGTCGTCGACGACGCCGATGAGGTGAGGCCTGAGGGCGAAGTCCTCCTGCGTCCGGAAGCTCAGCGGAATGTTGAGGCGGCGCAGGGTGCGGCCGTCGCCGACCGAGATGATCGCCTGGTTCCCCTGGATCACGCCCATGTCCCGGACGTCCGCGCTCGCAGCGCCCGATGTGGCGGGATCCGCCGGCTCGCTTCGCTCGGACGGTTCGCCGGCGGCCGCGCTGCGGACACCGCCGCGGTTGTCGACGAGGCGGTACTGCGCGGTCGTGGTCTCGGCGGCCCGCGGCCGGGCGGAGTCCCCCGCGTCACCTGGAGCGGCGCCGCCGGCGGCACCGAGGGATGCAGAGCCTTCGGTCCGGCGCTTGCGCGTGTCGAACTCGAACAGTCGCGTCACCGACATCGGGGTGATGTCGGGATCGGCGCCGAGTTCCGTCTCGAGCTTCGGGAACCACGCCTGTCGGGGCAGCCAGGAGGAGAGCAAGCGCTCGAGATCACTGCTGATGGCCACCCTTGTCTCCCCTGTCGTCGACTGCAGTTCCTCCACTGTAGCGAATCGCGCCGATCACCTCGCTCCTTCCGCGCGGGAAGGAGCGGCTCACTCGCCGAGGCGCCCGCTCACCCGGGCGGCCACGTCACCTGCCGAGGCACCCGCTCACCTGTCGCGGGGCTTCACTCGCCGAGGCGCGAGCTCACCCCTCCGGCCACCGCACCTGGATGATGTGGGCCGGTTCGACCTTCGGGTCCAGTCGCACGTAGTTGTCGGCGCCCCAGGTCCACGTCTGACCGGTGATCAGGTCGTGGGCCTCGAACTCCCGCGCCGCCCGGGACGCCGGAACCGGCACCGGGTCGTGCTGGTGCCCCGCCTCGGAGGGCCCGCCGAGCGCTCCGGCGGCGGCAGCGGACTCGAGCTCAGCGCTCAGGGAGGCGACATTGCGGCCGGGGGGCGCCTCGGTGAACAGGCTGAACGGCCGCAGAGCAGCGAGGTCGAGCCGGACCATGGTCTCCCGCGTGCTGTGCGGGTCGACGTTGAGGACGATGATGAGCACGTCCTCGCCCTTGCGCTTGGAGAACACCAGCACCGAGTCGTCATCGGAGCCGTGGATGGTGACATTGCGCAGCTCGCCGAGCGCGGGATGCATCCGCCGGATCTCGTTGAGCCGGGTGATGTACGGCGCCAACGATCGCCCCTCGGCGAGCGCGGCGTCGAAATCGCGCTGCTTGTACTCGTACTTCTCGTTGTCGATGTACTCCTCCGCGCCCGGGCGGGCGACGTGCTCGTACAGCTCGTAGCCGGCGTACACGCCCCACAGGGGCGAGGAGGTCGCAGCCAGCGCCGCCCGGATCCGGAAGGCGGCGGGCCCGCCGAACTGCAGGTACTCGGTGAGGATGTCGGGGGTGTTGACGAAGAAGTTCGGGCGCAGGAACGGTCCGGATTCGTCGCGCAGCTCGACGAGGTACTCCTCGATCTCCTCGCGGGTGTTGCGCCAGGTGAAGTACGAGTACGACTGCTGGAAGCCGGCCTTGGCCAGCGAGTGCATCATCGCCGGGCGCGTGAACGCCTCGGCGAGGAACACGACCTCGGGGTGGCGGCTGTTGATCGTCGCGATCAGCCACTCCCAGAACCGCAGAGGCTTGGTATGCGGGTTGTCGACGCGGAAGATCGTCACGCCGTGGGAGATCCACAGCTCCACGATCCGCAGCACTTCCCCGCGCAGCGCCCGGTAGTCGTTGTCGAAGTTCAGGGGATAGATGTCCTGGTACTTCTTGGGCGGGTTCTCCGCGTAGGCGATGCTGCCGTCGAGCTGCCGGGTGAAGAATTCGGGGTGCTCGGAAACCCACGGGTGATCCGGTGCGGCCTGCAGCGCCAGATCGAGAGCCACCTCGAGCCCGAGGTCGTGGGCCCGTGCCACGAAGCGGTCGAAGTCGTCGAAGGTTCCCAGGTCGGGATGGATGGCGTCGTGTCCGCCGTCCTTCGAACCGACGGCCCACGGTGATCCGGGATCCTCCGGGCCGGCGGTCAACGTGTTGTTGGGACCTTTGCGGTTGACCTCGCCGATCGGGTGGACCGGGGGCAGGTAGATGACGTCGAAGCCCATGTCGGCCACTCGCTGCAGGCTGTCCTCGGCAGTGCGCAGGGTGCCGGACGTCCACGTCCCCGTCACCGGATCACGGTGGGCGCCCTCCGAGCGGGGGAAGAACTCGTACCAGGCCGAGTTCCCCGCCAGCGGCCGCGAGACCTTCAGCGGCAGGCGCCGCGAGCGGGACAGCAGGGAGCGGATCGGGCGCCGCTTCATGAGGTCGAGCAGCCGGGGGCTGAGCGCCCGGTGCAGCCGCTCGAGCGGCTGCACCGAGGCCGCGCCGAGGTGGTCCAGCGCTTCCTGCACGATCTCCCTGTCACGGTCCACCCGCCCGGGTGACGCGCGGTAGCCGTCGAGGAGCCTGATTCCCTCAGCCAGCATGAGCTCGACGTCACTGTCGGCGGCGATCTTGAGCTCGGCACGGCGACGCCACGTCGAGAACACGTCGGCCCACCCCTCGACCACGATGTGGTGCAGGCCCGTCGTGCGCGGGACGACAAACCCCTCGTAGCGGTCGACGTCCTCGATCGAGTTGAACAGCAGCGAGCGGTGCACCTCGCGGTCGTCCGCGTCGAGCAGCACGGCGTTCACCCCGATGAGGTCGTGGCCTTCGCGGAAGACGGTGGCCGCGACCGGCACGGTCTCGCCGATGATCGCCTTGGCGGGGAAGGCCCCGCATTCGACGAGCGGCTGGGGGTCGATGATCGGGATCCGGCTGAAGTAGTGGCTCACGGGTCCCAACCTACGGCGGCTCGTGGGATTTCCACCAGCGCCCCGGTGAACTGCATGCGCACCGTAGTGAATGGGACGTGAATGCGCCGACCCGCTCACCGGGATTTCACCGGGATCACCAGCACGGGCGAGACGGCATGATTGAGCACGGCACGGCTGACCGAGCCGAGCAGCAGACCGGCGAACCCGCCTCGTCCCCTGCTGCCGACGATCACCAGCGTGGCCGTGCGGCTGGCCTCGGTGAGCACCTCCGCCGGAGCACCGTCGAAGAACTTCCAGTTCACGGACAGGTCCGGGTGGGTCTCCTCCAGCTCCGCGGTGACCTCCTGGAGACGCTCGATCGCGACCGTCCGGGCCCGAGGCGCCTGCCCGGTCTCCCGGCTGATGGACCCGATCATCCACCCGGTCGTGTCAGCGTCGAGGGAGACCGCCGTGACCAGCACCAGCGGCCGGTTGAGCTGCTGGGCCCAGTCGGCGGCCAGCGGGGCCACCGAGCCGGCGGAGCTGCCGGGATCGATCGCAACGACGATCTCCCCGTCGAAGTTGAGGTCGTCCTCGATGTTCTCGTAGGCGCGGCGGTTGACGCGGTGCGAGGCGCCGAGCAGCGCCGCGGTGAAATCATCCGACGGGTCCTTGCCCTCGGGCTCCGGTGCGGTCAGCGCCGATTCCGGCGCCGCGTCCGCCAACAGGCCGGACTCGGCGTCCCACCCCTCCGGCACCACCAGCACGGGACATTTGGAGTGAGAGGCGAAGGAGCTCGACACGCTGCCGGTGAATCTGCTGGTGAACGAGTTGCGGCCACGCTTGCCGACGACGGCGTAGTCCGCGGACTCGCTCAGTCGGCTGAGGACGCCTGCGGCGTCGCCCTCCTCGATCACCACCTCCGCCTCGACTCCGGCCTGCTCGGCTCGGCTGCCGAGCTCGTCGGTGACCTCGGTGATCCTCTCCTCGATGATCCGCTTGTAGGTCTCCTCACCGTCGAGCGCCGTCGTGTTGTAGGGGTCGACGTAGCCGAAGGGGAACGTGAAGGCGCAGACCAGCCGCAGGCGCTTGCCCTGCTTCTGTGCCAGTGAAAGGGCGGTGTCGAATGCTCGCTCGCTGTTCGGCGAGCCGTCGACACCGACGATGATTTCGCCGCTGACGTCGCTGATCGGTTCTGCTGCAGATGTCATGACTGCCTCCTGTGGCTGCCGTGTCCGGCGTGCTTCTTCCTGGTCCGAATTCGTCCTGTCGCTTCGCTCACGGTCTTGTCCGTCACTCACCGTTCTGGTCTGTCCGTCGTCGCTCACCGCTTCCGCGTGGGCACCACGAGAACCGGGCATTCGGCGCGGTTGAGCACCTCCTGGCTCACCGAGCCGAGCAGCAGACCGGTGAAGCCGCCCCGACCCCGGCTTCCCATGACGAGGAAGTCCGCCACCCGAGTGGTCTCGGTGAAAACCTCGGACGGGATCCCGTTGCAGAATCGGGCGTCGGCGTCGAGGTCTGCATGGTCGTGCGTGACCTCGGTGAGGAGCTGCTCCAGATTGGCGATCACCTCGTCGCGCACTCGAGGCGGCTCCACGAGGTTGCGGATCAGCGGATTCGGCAGCCACCCGGGCGACTCGATGTCGAGCGGGATCGCGGTCGCCAGGCTCAGGGGGCGATCCACGTCCGCTGCCAGCGCGGCGGCGTGCCGGACGACCAGGGAAGCCGATTCGTCGCGGTCGACGGCGGCGACGACACGACCGGCGAAGCCCTCGGTGCTCGCGGCGCCGTCCTCGTCCACGGCCTGAGCAGGCTCCGATTCGGCGGCCCGGCGGCGCTGCGTCTCCTGCCAGCGCGCGGGCACCACGAGAGTGGGGCATGCCGAGTGCGCGACCAGGGAGTTCGACACGCTGCCCAGGAACCGTCCCGACAAGGGGCCGCGTCCGCGCTTGCCGACCACCGCGAGTTTCGCGAAGGCGCTCTGCTCGCGCAGGATCCCGGCGGCGTCGCCTTCGTGCACCGTCACGGTCGCCTCCACCCCGGCCTTCTCGGCCCGGGCGGAGAGAGCGTCGCCCACCTCGCGGATCCGGCTCACCACCGCGTTCCGGTAGCGTTCGTCGGTGTCGATCATCGCCGCGGTGTACGGAGCGCTCATCGCGAGCAGCAGGGTGTAGGCCCCGACCAGGTGCAGATTCCAGCCGCGCCGGGCCGCGATCATGAGGGCGAGCTCGAATGCCTGCTCGCTGTTCTCCGAACCGTCGATGCCGACCAGGATCTCGCCGGCATCGGGTGCGTCTGACGGGATTGTCATGGATCCTCCTCGCTGAGGTCGTGCCCTTGTCAGAATTGTAAGCCGGACCACAGCCGAGGCGCCTCGGCACCCACCAGGCGAAACGCAACTGCCCGGCCCGCGGGACTCCGCAACCGTCTCACCGGCCGGACTGTACGTGTCCGAGCGGTGGAATCATCGGCTGCCGAGGAGCACAATGGACTGATGCTCATCGAAGACAGGCAGTTCACGGATGTTCCCAGCGCCACCGAGGTGGAGGCTGCCGCGGCGCGCATCGCCGACTCCGTGATCACCTCCCCGCTCCATATCTCGGAGCGCCTGTCCGAGCAGACCGGCGCCACCGTCTATCTCAAGCGCGAGGATCTCCAGCCGGTCCGCTCCTACAAGATCAGGGGCGCCTTCAACTTCCTGCTGCAGCTGACCGCTGACGAGCGGGAGCGCGGAGTCGTGTGCGCCTCGGCGGGCAATCACGCCCAGGGCTTCGCCCGCGCCTGCAATGAGCTCGACATCACCGGGGTCATCTTCGTTCCCAAGACCACACCGCGGCAGAAGATCGACCGGATCCGCCACTTCGGTGGTGACGATCTCACCGTGATCATCGACGGCTCGACCTATGACGATGCCTCGGATCTGGCCAAGTCCTATGCCGCGCGGACCGGTGCTCTGCTGGTGTCGGCGTTCGACGATCCGCGCACGATCGCCGGTCAGGGCACCATCGCGGCGGAGATCCATCAGCAGCTGCCGGCAGACCCGGACTGCATCATCGTGCCGGTCGGCGGAGGCGGAGTGCTGGCCGGGATCACCGCCTACGCCGCCGAGCACATGCCCGACACCACAGTCATCGGCGCGGAGCCGGCCGGTGCCGCCTCGATGATCGCGGCGAGGGCTGCGGGCCATCCGGTCACGCTGGACACCGTCGACTCGTTCGCCGACGGCGCCGCCGTCCGGCGGGCCGGCAACATCACCTTCCGCATCATCACCGAGCACGACGTCCGGGTCGAGGCCGTACCTGAGGGCCGCACCGCCTCGGAGATGCTCGAGCTCTACCAGACGGACGGGATCATCGCCGAACCAGCCGGCGCGCTCGCCTCGGCCGCGATCGGCAGGGCCGGCTCCGGCGCCCCGGTCGTCGTCGAACCCGGATCCACCGTCGTCTGCCTGATCAGCGGCGGCAACAACGACATCTCCCGGTATTCGGAGGTCCTCGAGCGCTCCTTGGTCTACGAAGGACTCAAGCACTACTTCATCGTGAACTTCCCGCAGGAGCCCGGAGCGCTGCGACGCTTCCTCGACGAGGTGCTCGGGCCCGACGACGACATCTCGATGTTCGAGTACGTCAAGCGCTCCGACCGGGAGACCGGCCCGGCCTTCGTCGGCATCACCCTCGGCAGCGCAGCCGATCTGCCCGGCCTGCTCGAGCGGATGGCGGCCTCACCCCTGCAGATCGAGACGGTCGGTCAGGACTCGCCGCTGTTCCGACTCTTCGTCTGACTCCCCCGTCCATCGCCCGACTCCCCGTTCGCGATCCGAGGCGCCGGCGCCTGCCGCACGCGAACCTCGCACTCCCGGAACCGGCTCGGTAGGGTGGGAGTCATGCGCGCTATCACGATCCCGAACCCCGGTGGACCGGACGCTCTGGTCCTCGACGACGTACCCGCCCCGGAGTGTCCGGCCGGATCGGTCCTCGTCAAGGTCCACACTGCCGGCATCAATCGCGCTGACATCCTCCAGCGCCAGGGCCACTACGATCCGCCGGAGGGCGCGACTCAGATCCCCGGCCTCGAGGTATCCGGAACGATTCTGGAACTCGGAGCAGGCGTCACCGGCTGGGAGGTCGGGCAGCCGGTCGCTGCACTCCTGAGCGGCGGCGGGTACGCCGAGGTCGTCGACGTGCCGGCGGGCCAGCTCCTCCCCGTCCCGGAGAACCTCTCCCTGCAGGAGGCCGCGGCGCTTCCCGAGGTGGTCTGCACCGTGCACTCCAACGTGTTCGCCGCCGCTCGCCTGCTTCCCGGGGAATGGCTGCTCGTCCACGGCGGCGGCTCCGGCATCGGCACCGCTGCGATCCAGCTGGCGAAGACTCTCGGCGCCAAGGTCGCCGTGACCGTCGGTTCGCATCGCAAGGCCGACTTCTGCACAGAGCTCGGCGCCGATGCCGTGATCAACTACCAGGACGAGGACTTCGTCGAGCAGATCCGGCAGATCACGGCCGCGGATGCCGCGGCGGCAGGCACCAAGCCCGGCGCCGACGTCATCCTCGACCTCATCGGCGCGAAGTACCTCGACCGCAACATCAAGGCACTGTCCGACGACGGCCGGCTGGTCATCATCGGCCTGCAGGGCGGGGTCAAGGCCGAGATCAACCTCAATGCGCTGATGCGCGGCCGCAAGTCCGTGATGGGATCCACGCTGCGCGCCCGGCCGGGCCGCCAGAAGGCGGCGATCGTCGACCAGGTGTCGCGCGACATCTGGCCCCTCGTCGCCGACGGCACCATCAAGCCCATCATCCATTCGATCCACCCTCTCGCCGATGCAGGCAGCGCCCAGGCCCTCCTCGAGGACGGCACCAGCATCGGCAAGGTCCTTCTCGACGTGGCAGGTGAAGCATGACTGAACCAGTGAATCCGGGACGCATCCCGCAGCCGGAGAACCCTCAGCCGGACACTCCCGAGGTGCCCGGCCCGCAGGTGCCGGACCCGGACGTTCAGCCGCCCGAGCCCTCGACGGAGGCCGGCGGGCCCGCTGAGGCCGGCACAGCAGCGACCGTGAACCGCCAGGTGCAGACCGCGGAGGCGGACGAGCAGCCGAGCCCGGCAGAGGCGGGCGAGCAGCCGACCCGGTCGGATGCCGCAGCTG
>NZ_JAJTWW010000024.1 GCF_021729135.1 Brevibacterium daeguense | reverse complement strand
ACCGCGGAGGCGGACGAGCAGCCGAGCCCGGCAGAGGCGGGCGAGCAGCCGACCCGGTCGGATGCCGCAGCTGACGAGCAGGGTGCCGAGAACGAGCAGGGTGCCGAGAACGAGCAGGGTGCCGAGAACGAGCAGGGTGCCGAGGCCGAGCAGGCCGCTGATGGTGAGCAGACCGGCGATGGTGCGCAGAGTGCCGGCGGACAGCGAGGCGCCGAAGGAGAGGACGCGAGCGAGGACGAGGATGCTCAGTCGGGCATCGCGATCTCCGAACCCGGCAAGCTCATGCGGGTCGGCACCATGGCCAAGCAGCTGCTCGAAGAGGTGCGGAACATGGAACTCGACGAGGCAGCCAGGGTCCGGTTCGCCGAGATTCATCGCCGCACCGTCGAGGAGCTGGCAGTCGGGATGTCCGATGAGCTGGTCGACGAGCTCAAGCGGCTCAACATGCCCGTCGACACCGAATCGCCTCCGAGCTACGGGGAGCTCCGCCTCGCTCAGGCACAGCTGGTCGGCTGGCTCGAGGGGCTGTTCCACGGCATCCAGACGGCGATCATGGCGCAGCAGTCTCTGGCTCAGCAGGCACGGCAGTCAGGGCAGCTGCCTCCGGGAACGACCGTGATCAGCCCTGAAGCGGCGCAGGAACGCGCTCAGCGCCCATCCGGCGACGAAGGTCATCCGGGACCCGGCAACTACCTCTGACGATGGGGCTCTGGTCCAGACTCAGGTCCGCGGTCGGCGTCCGCCGCACCCCCCGAGTGCACCCCGACGACCAGTACGGCACGGGACTGTGGCGGCAGCACCGCGACCGCTTCAACCGGGCAGTCGACCGCTTCTACACCACGGCTGTCGCCCTGCGCACGGAGGTCGACGGCATCGAGGCTCGAAGGGCGGACTCGGCCGGTGATGCGTCCCGCGGCGCCTCGGCAACCGGCGCCTCGGCAGTTGGCGCCTCGGCAACCGGCGCCTCGGCAGTCGACGGTCGGCAGACTGCGGTCGCGGATGCGGCCGAGGTGGTCGCCCAGCAGACGCTCGTCCTCAATCTGCTGGCCGAGCGCTTCGACGCGCTCGCCGCTCATGCCCATGCCGACTGCCCGGTGGACGGCCTCGTGATTCCGTCCACGACCCGGGCACAGCTCGGGGATCTTCCCGAGCTGATGTCGAAGGCCGCTGCCAAGCTCGCTGAGGCGTGCCAGGCCGCCGCGATGGCGCATGTCGCCGTGCGCACCGGCACGGATCCCGGTCAGCCGTCGGCGGCTGCCCGAGCGTACATCGCCGACGTCGCGGAGCTGGTGGCCCGCGGCGAACGCCTGACCCAGAATTCTCACGAACCCGAGAACGGATGACAACCGAGTGACTCATACAATCCCCGTCCGGCTGATCGCCAGCGACGTCGACGGGACCCTGCTCCACGACTGGCAGCCGATCCCGGCGCCCACAGTGGCGGCCATCCGAGACTGCCTGGCGGCGGGGATCGAGTTCGTGCCGGTGACCGGCAGGCCGATCCGGTGGCTGGCTCCGATCCATGACAGCGTTCCGGAGCTGGGACCGGTGATCTGCGCCAACGGATCGATCGTGTACGACTTGCGGACTTCCGAGGTCGTCGCCGCTCACACCGTGGATCCAGCCACTCTTGCCGGCTTCATCGAGCGGATCCGCAGCGAGATGCCGGAGGCGGTGCTCGGCTTCGAGACCCTGGACGGACTGCGGCTGGAGCATGGCTTCCACACCCGCTTCCCGGAGGAGGCGGTGTACATCGACCACGACCAGAGCATGGAGCTGGACGGTGTCGCGAAGATCCTGCTGCGGACCGGTTCCCGCGACTCGGACGGCATTCTCAGCGCAGTGCGCGCGGTGGTCGGGGGCACGCTGCACTCCACCCATTCGAATCCACGCAATGGCCTCGTCGAGCTGTCGGCTTCCGGGGTGACGAAGGCCAGGACGCTGGCGTCCTACTGCAGCACCCAGGGCATCCCGGTCGAGGCGGTCGCGGCGTTCGGCGACATGCCCAATGACGTGGAGATGCTCAGCTGGGCCGGATCGTCATACGCGATGGCCAATGGTCATCCCCTCGCCATCGCCGCGGCCGATGCGGTGGTGCCCGAGGTGCTCGACGGGGGAATCACAGCGACACTCTCCCGGCTGGCAGGCGCTGCTCGGGGCGCGACTGGAGCTCAGACTCCGAAGTAGTCCTCGAGCGCTTCGGCCAGTCCGTCCTCAGTCACGGTGCCCGTGACCACGTTCGCGATCTCCTTGAGTTCGGGCTTGGCCTGACCCATCGCCACGCCGTGGGCCACCCACTGGATCATCTCGTGGTCATTCGAGCCGTCGCCGGCCCCGACCGTGTGGACGCGGTCGACACCGAGCTCGTCCGCGACGACCTGCAGTCCGCTGGCCTTCGAAACGCCTTCCGGGGCGATGTCGAGCCAGTTGCTCCAGCCCACCGAGTAGGTCACTCCGTGCAGGCCGATCTTCTCCACTGCCGCGACGAATTCCTCGTTGGTGCCGTTGAGATCACGCATCACGATGCGGGTCGCGCGCTTCTGCGTGAGCTCCTCGAAGGATACGAGCTGCATGCTGGTGATCGACTGCAGCTCCCCGTCCGGGAACTCACCGGTCGCCCAGCGTGTCAGCTCGGTGTCCTCGACCATGAAATGGGCGGTGGGCAGCGCCTCGGACATCCGGCGCAGGGCCGGTTCCGGGTCGAAGCTCTCCACGTGGAACAGCTCCCAGCCCTCGTCGAGTTCCGGGCTGAGGCGTGTGATGACCGAGCCATTCGAACTGACGACGAAGCCGTTCCTGATGTCGAGGCGGTTGACCACCTCGTGCGAACCGCTGACTGCACGCCCCGTGGCGATCACGACATGATGACCGGCGTCTGCGACCTTCTGAATCGTATTCCGCACCCGGTCGGTCATCATGTCGTCGTAATCGACGATCGTGCCGTCGACGTCGAGTGCCACGATATGCGGTTCCATGCTTCCTCCGGTTCTCTCGCCGGTCTTCCTGTCAACCGGCCGTGTTGGCGTGCAGATTCTCTCTGCAGAAAAGACATCGCGACCGGCCAGGATATTCCCGGACGGTCGGTGGCTCAGTGGATCGGCCCCTCCGGGCCGAAAGCGGACATTCCGCCCAGATAGGGCCGAAGTGCCTCCGGAATGCGGACGGAGCCGTCGGCCTGCTGGTGGTTCTCGAGGATCGCCACGAGCCAGCGGGTGTTCGCCATGGTGCCGTTGAGCGTGGCCACCGGGCGGGTCTGCCCTTCGGGGCCGCGTTCGCGGATCTTCAGGCGCCGCGACTGGTATGTGGTGCAGTTCGAGGTCGAGGTGAGCTCCCGATAGGTCTGCTGGGTGGGAACCCACGCCTCGCAGTCGAACTTCCGGGCCGCGGAATCACCCAGGTCACCGGCGGCGATGTCGACCACTCGGTACGGCAGCTCGCATTTCGCCAGCATCTCCTCCTGCAGGCTGAGCATGCGGGCGTGCTCGTCCTCAGCGTCCTCGACGCGCACGAACGAGAACATCTCCACCTTCTGGAACTGGTGGACGCGGATGATGCCGCGGGTGTCCTTGCCGTAGGAGCCGGCCTCCCGCCGATAGCAGGACGACCAGCCGCCCATCCGGATGGGGCCGTCGGACAGGTCGATGATCTCGTCCATGTGATAGCCGGCCAGGGCCACCTCCGAGGTGCCCACGAGGAAGAGATCGTCCGCTTCCAGCCGGTAGATCTCATCGGCATGCTCGCCGAGGAATCCCGTGCCTGCCATGACCTCGGGCTTGACGAGGGTCGGGGTGATGACCGGGGTGAATCCGGCCTGCTGCGCAGTGTCCATGGCCATGGTCAGGAGCGCCAGCTCCAGGCGGGCTCCGAAGCCGGTCAGGTAGTGGAACCGGGCGCCGGAGACCTTGGCTCCCCGCTGCATGTCGATCGCTTTGAGCGTCTCACCGATCGCGAGGTGGTCCTGCGGCTCGATTCCCTCTGCTTCGAAGTCACGCGGGGTGCCTTCGCGGCGGAGCTCCACCGAGTCCTCCTCCCCACCCGGCGGAACGCCGTCGAGGATCAGATTGGGCAGCCTGGAGACCAGTGATTCGAACGCGAAGGCGGCTTCGTCCGCTTCCGTCTGCAGCGCCTTGACCTTCTCCGACATCGTCTTGGCACGCTGCACCAGCGCGGCCTTGGCGTCCTTGTCCTTCTCCGTGGCCACGGACTTGCTGAAGGTCTTCTGCTCCGCACGTGCTTCTTCGAACGTGGTGATGGCGGCCCGACGAGACGAATCCGCAGCGAGGATGTCGTCGACCAGGGACTCTTCGGCTCCGCGTGCGCGCTGGGAGGCTTTGAACGCCTCGGGATTGTCTCTGAGCTGCTGTATATCGATCACGGCTTCAAGCCTACAGTCAGCCGCGGACACGCGACGACCGGCTAGATTGTCAGCATGAGCACCGGCATCGACATCGTCCTCCTGACCATCCTGCTCGTCATCGCGCTCATCGTCGGGATCGTCATCGGCGGGATGCTGGGGAGCCGGCGGCAGCGTCGCCTGCAGGCCGCCCACCTCGAGGACCGGCCTGGGACGCCCTCCGAACTCGCCCGCGCCTCGGGACCGGAGCATCAGGCTGTCGAGGCAGCGCCCGCCCGGCCGCGGGTGGCGATCGTGATCAACCCGTCGAAGATCGGGGCGGAGGAGTTCGCCAAGACTGCAGCGGCCGTCTGCCGGCAGGAGGGCTGGGATGCTCCTCTGATGTACGACACCGAGATCGAGGACCCGGGATATGCGATGGCGAGCCAAGCGCTGGCCGAGGAGGTCGACCTCGTCGTGGCCGCCGGCGGTGACGGCACCGTCCGGGCCGTTGCCGAGGTGCTCGCCGGCACCGGGGTCCCCATGGGGATCGTGCCGATGGGGACGGGCAATCTGCTGGCGCGCAACCTCAAGATCGTGCTCGACCGGCCGGAGTGGGCGCTGCGGATCGCGCTGTGGGGCAAGGACGAGCACATCGATGTCGCTCGGGCGCGGATCGAGCCGGGCGGCAAGGACCATGCATTCATGGTGATGTCCGGGCTCGGCTTCGACGCCGCGGTGATGGCAGACACCGACGAGGAGCTGAAGTCCCGGGTCGGCTGGCTGGCCTACTTGGAAGCGGGCAGCAGGAAGCTGGCAGGCCACCGCACACGGGTGCAGGTCAGCGTCGACGACGAGGAGCCGTATATGACCAAGATCCGTTCAGTGATCGGCGGCAACTGCGGCCGCCTGCAGGGCGGGGTCATGCTGCTGCCCGAGGCGGAGTACGACGACGGGATCCTCGATGTCATCATCATCAGCCCCAAGAACATGGCCGACTGGGTGGGTGTCGCCGCCTCCATCCTGGGGCGGCACAAGCGCAGGGGAATCCACACCAACTTCCACCGCTGCCGGAGGATCGTCGTCGAGGCGGAGGAGCCGATCGAGGTCCAGCTGGATGGAGACGCAGTCGGTGCGAGTCGGTACCTGGAGATGTGGCTCGATGAGCGAGCCCTTGTCGTGCGCACCGCGACTCGGGAGCAGACCCGGCTGATTCGCCTCGAGGGCTGGCCCATTCCGGTGCCCTAGCAGCGCTGCGCGGCGGTTCGATGCCGCTGCGGCGGTGCCTGGAGACGTCGCCGAAGACGTCGAAGGAGGACGCGGCCGGCGGAACCTCACGGGCCCGGAGCCTCCTTCTTTCCCTTTGGGACGGGGCCGGTGGGAGCCGGCTGCACCAGCCGTGTCTGCCGAGATTCGGAATGGGACTTTTGAAAGCTCGGCTGAACACAAGTTTGGTGTCCGCTGAGAGAACGTTAGGTTCAGATCAATAACAGCCCCTCCCCATTTCGAAAGGCACCCCCTTGAAGAAGAGCATCCTCCTCGCACCTGCCGTGGCCGTCGCCATCGCTGGATTCGGCGCAGTTCCCGCAATTGCAGGTACGACCCCGACCCCCGAGCCGTCCGAGACCCCAGTCCAGGAAACCCCAGTCGACGACGGGACTCCGGAGGACGAGAACACCTCCGAGGAAACCGTTGAAGAAGATGTCACCGACGAGGGTGATGTGTCGCCCGAGACGACTGCCGTGTCGAATGAAGAAGCCATCGTCACCGTTCAGCCGGAGGTCGTCTCGGCCGAAGACCTCACGGACGAGGATGCGGGCGTCACCTTCGTCGTCTCGAACATGATTCCTGGCACCAGTGTCGCCAACAGCCTCACCGACGACGTCGAGGAAGCTGACGACGACGGTGTTGCTGCCGTCTCCGTCTTCTACGACGGCGATGCCTCCGACTTCGAACCTGGAGAAGAGGTTCAAGTCGATCTCACCCTCACCCACCCGGACGCTGACGAGGTGGTGCTCAATGCTGCCATCACCATCGAGGGCGAAGCGTCTGACGACGAGAGTAAGGGCGAGGAGGCCGAAACTCCGACGCCTACTCCCACTGAGGATCAGTGGACCTGGGAGTTCGGCGAGCTCAGCGAGGGCCTGAACCTCGAGACCGAGCAGGTCTCCACCGACAAGTTCGTCAACGAGGGTGTCGCCTTCGCCGTCCTCGGCTGCGAGCCCGGCCAGGAAGTCACCTTCACCGTCACCGCAGGACGCGACGACGTGGAGGCCTACGAGGCCACCGGAATCGCCGACGAAGACGGCATCGCCGTCGACGGTGTGCGCGGCCTCGACCCGGAGAGCGCTCGCGCCTACATCGGCGAGTACACCGTCACCGCAGCCTGCGGCGACAATGAGTGGACCGACACCTTCTACGTCGGCGACCGCCCCAGCACCGACGATGACGAGGCCAACGCCGGCTCGGACGACTCCACCGACGACGACGCGACCGCCGGCAGCACCCTGCCCCGCACCGGCACCGAGCTCACCGGCCTCGCAGCCGGCGCCGGGCTCCTCGTCCTGGGCGCGGCCACCGTGTTCCTGACCCGCCGCCGCGCCGCCAAGACCGGACCGGCCGACATCTGATCCAGCCCACCAGCACCAGCTGAGGGCACCCGAACGCCCAGCAGGCGCCTCGGGAGCAGATCAGACGGAGTGCCCGCGAACCCACCGGTTCGCGGGCACTTCCGCGTTCAGGCGCCGGCGTTTCCCAGCTAGCGGCCGACCCAAGTCAAGAGATCGGTCAAGCGCGGCCAAAAGATGAGTAGCGGTTCAGAGCACACACGATGAGCGCGCGCCAGTCCTCTCGTGACGTAGTTCAACTGTGCATCAGATTCTGAACTTTGATTACAGAAGTTGGGCCGCGCCGGGGGGAACCATAAGCTGACTACTGTAATTCGGCCGGGTTGTGATATTCATCCCCCTCCAGGATCCGGCCGCTGCTGATACCGATCCCCACCGAGCCCCCTCCAGCTGGAGGGGGCTCTTTGCTTCGCCGCCGGACCACTCTCAGCGGCATTGTCGCCACACCGCAACAGTGTGCCCCGGACCCGCGCCTCGCTTCTCCGCGCGTTTCCCGGTCCGAACAGCGCCAAGCCGCACTGGCGCCTCTCGGTGCAAACTCCCAGGCCTTTCAACTCAAGTCCCCTTGACCTTCTGCTGACCGGCTGAAAAGGTAAAGAACACAAGGCAACTTGTTTTTACAGTGCTTCTCTCAAGTCGCCGCCTCACGAAAGGATCGGATTGATGACCGAGAACAGAAACACCCACGACCCTTACACCGGACAGCCCAGCCCGCCGGAGACCGCCCCATTCGGCGAATTCTCCACGCAGCCACCGGTGCCGGCATCCCAGGGAGCTGTGCTCAGCAGCGACGAACCGACCACCTATGGCAAGCACAGCTCCTACGGCCGATCGGACAGCACTTCCGACGCCAAGGATACGGCCAAGCAGGAGGGCCAGCACCTCAAGAGCGAAGCCAGCTCCTCGGCGTCGAACGTCAAGGAGAGCGCTCAGCAGGAGGCCGGCAAGGTCGCCGACGAGGCGAAATCCCAGGCATCCTCACTTCTGAGCCGTGTCCAGAGCGATGTCAGCGAGCAGGCTTCCACCCAGCAGAACCGGGCCGCTCAGTCGGTCCGAGCAGTCTCGGACGACCTCGCCGCGATCCAGCGCGGGGAGGCTCCCCAGGGGGAGGTCACCCGCAACATCCTCAGCTTCGCGGACGAGAAGGTCTCTGCAGTCGCAGACCGGCTGGAGAACGGCGAGCCCATGGACCTGGTCGACGACGTGCGCCGGTTCGCCTCGCGCAAGCCTCTGACCTTCCTGGCGATCACCGCCGGCGTCGGCCTGGTACTCGGACGCGCCACCCGCGGCCTCACCGACAGCAGGAAGAACTCCGATTCCAGCGGCCGCTCGGGCGCCGGCCAGTACGGTGTGGACCAGTACGGCACGGGCCAGTACGGAGTCGGCGGTCAGTACAGCACGGGCCAGTACGGAGTCGGCGGTCAGTACAGCACGGGCCAGTACGGCGGACAGGGATTCAGCGGTACCGGCTACTCGCAGGACTACGGCGCTGCAGGCGGTCACACCGGCTACCCCGCGGTCCCGCCGGAAGCCCGCACCTATGAGCCGGAGGGCCAGGCCCACGGCGGCGTCGGCGCCGGCTACGGCCAGTACGGAATTCCTGATCACGATCGGCCCGGCACCACCGGACACTTCCCGGAGAGCGGTGAGTACAACCGATGAGCTATGACCCGAATCAGGGTGCGCAGCCTGCTCCGCCTCCGGGCGGTTGGAACGCCCAGCCGGGCGGGCCGGCCGGAAGCCACGGCGCAGCACCCCAGTACGCGCACGGTGTTCCGCCGGCCACCGGCCCGGGGGCGCACCCCAATCCGCAGACGGCCTACGTCACGCAGGAGCCGCCGCAGTCCGGAGAGCAGTACCCGGCCAACGCCGCAGGCCATGGCTGGGACCGCGGCTACGACCGAGAGGCCTACTCCGAGGCGCAGGCCGAGGTCAGGGCCGAGCATCAATCGCTCGGCGACATGTTCTCCTCACTGAGTCGGAACACCTCGACGCTCATCCAGCAGGAGATCGCCCTGGCCAAGGCCGAGGCGACCGAATCGGCCAAGCGCGCCGGAGCCGGCGCAGGTCTCCTCGTCGGTGCTGCGATCGCGGCCCTGTTCGTCCTTCTGTTCCTGTCCAACGCCCTGTGGGTGGCTCTCGGCTCGCTCATCGGCAACGGATGGTCCGCGCTCGTCGTGGCAGTCATCTGGGCTGTCATCGCAGCCGTTCTCGCCGTCGTCGGCCGCAACAAGCTGAAGCAGATCCAGGGTCTTCCTCGGACCATGGACACTGCCAAGGAGATTCCGCCCACCGTGAACCCCGCGAAGGAAACGCCATGACACATCCGTATGACCCTGCCTACCAGAACCCAGTCGATCCCGCTGTCCAGCCCGATCCCGGTTACGGTGTCAATCCCACCGCGCCCGCAAGCGGCTACCCCGGCGGCGACCCGGGCTTCCAGTCCTCGGACAACGCGAACAAGTCGCCTGAGCAGATCCGCGAAGAGATCGAGCAGACGCGCCGGAATCTCGGTTACGACGTCGATGCGATGGCCGAGAAGGTCTCCCCATCGAAGGTGGCCGAACGCCAGAAGAACAAGATCGCGGACAAGCTGAGCTCCTGGAAGGACAGCATCATGGGCACCGCCGATGATGCCGGCTCCGAGCTTCAGCACCGCGGTCAGCAGGCACAGGCCAAGGGCCACCAGCTTGCCGACAGCGCCCGTGGCACGGCGCAGGACGCCGCAGGCAGCGTCCGTGACGCAGCCGGCACCGCGCGGGACGCGGTCCAGCAGATGCCCCAGCAGATCAAGCAGGGCACCCGCGGCAATCCGCTCGCGGTCGGCATGATCGCGCTCGGCGCAGGCTGGCTGATCGGCAGCCTCATCCCGGCATCCCAGAAGGAGCAGGAGCTCGCCGTCCAGGCCAAGGACGCCGCGCAGCCGATGATGCAGGAAGCTCAGCAGGTTGCCAAGGACATGGGCCAGAACCTGCAGGAGCCTGCCCAGGAGGCCGTGCAGAGCGTCCGCGATCAGGCCCAGAGCAGCGCCGAGACCGTCAAGTCCGACGCGCAGGGCGAAACCGAACGCCTCAAGTCGGAGGCCCAGTCCTCCGGAGAGAACGTGAGAGACGCCGGTCAGTGATCGCGACGGGCGCAGCCCAGCACTGACTATCGGCCCTCGGGATTTCGTCCCGAGGGCCGATCGCATGTCCGACCGGGACATGCGGCAGGTGACCAGGGCGGGGCGTGAGCCGGAGAACTTGTACTGTGAGGGCATGGAGATGAATCAGGACGATCTCGAGCGAGATCTCGGCTTCCGCCTGCTGGGCGAGAAGTTCTATCTGCAGGCGCTCGACCAGCTGTCGCTCAACGGCCTCGACGAACCCTCGGTCCTGCCCGGGTGGACGCGAAAGCACGTGGCGCTGCACGTGACCTTCAATGCGGAGGGCTTCCTGCGTCTGCTCGACTGGGCGAAGACCGGCGTCGAGAATCGCATGTATCCGTCCCGAGAGGCTCGGGATCGCCAGATCGAGGAGGCGGCGGCGCACACCTCGGGCGCGGACACCATGACGATGGCCCACGAAGTGGCCGAGGAGCTCACCGAGGAGCTCGGGACCATGCCCGAGGCGGCCTGGAGTGCCGACCTCATCTCCGGCCGTGGAGAGCCGATCCTCGCCGCTGACATTCCCTGGTTGCGAGCCCGAGAGGTATGGGTTCACTCGCTCGACCTGGGGATCGGCATGACCACCCGCGATTTTCCCGCCGAGGTGGTCGATCGGCTGCTGGCGGACGTCGAGGACGTCTGGCGGCGCCGCGATGAACCCGTCCACTATCGCATCGCGCTCACCGACCGGCCCGACCGGGACGAGTGGGTCATCGCATCAGGGCCCGCGGACCAGATTCCGGCGCAGCCGGTCCCGCTCTCGGGCGAAGCCGCCGAGGTGCTGTCATTCCTCACGGGTCGAGGCTGGCCCAATTCGGTCGCCGAGGACGAAGGCAAGGGCGGAGCCGGAAACATCCGGCCGGTCGACCTGCCCGCGCCCCCGCCCTGGCTCTGATCCGTCCCCCGAAACCAGCACTGCCGGCGGAGAAATCCCCGCCGGCAGTGTCACTTCGCTGTGAGAATCACTTCTTCTTGCGCTTCTTGGCCCTCTTCGCTCCCCCGGTCAGCAGCGCGATCGCGATCGCTGAGAGCCAGGAGTCCTTGGCCAGCGCGATGCCCTCGCCGGATGGCCGGATGCCGTCGTCCTCGGTCTTGGAGTCGTCGCGGAAGTAGACGCTCATCATCCCTGCCGAAAAGGCACCGAGCGCCAATCCGGCGATCCGATTGGGCACGAACGGGAGCAGCAGGGTGGCGCCGACGGCGATCTCCCCGTACGTCAGCAGCTTGCCGAACTGCGCCGCCTCCAGATTGGCCAGTGCAGGAACGCCCTTGGCCGCCTCGGCCTGCAGGTAGCTCGCAGTTCCCTCGTCCATGCCGAGCTTGCTGATGCCGGAGTTGAGGACGAACGCACCCGGGACCGCGCGGAGCGCGACGTTTGCAACGGTGTTGAGAGCCATCGGTGATCTGCCTTTCGTTGGATGAGTCGTGCAGCTGATCGAATGAGCCGGTCGGTGTTCGTGGTTCGATGTCGTACGAGACCAGCCTAACCGCCGCGACCCTTCCTGGTCAGGGGCGAACCTCAGGCGCTGAAGCGCCGATAGACGACCAGCTCGCCACGGCCATCGCGTCGATCCCGCTCCCCGCGACCGCTTCCCGCGCCGGTGTGTCGCAGCGCGTTGCGACCGGTCGTCCCCGGCATCAGCGCGCCGGCGATCCGGATCTCGGGCCGCTGGCCGTGAAGGATCGTGACCACATCACCGGAGCTGCCGGCGGCGAATACGCGACCGGTCCGGCGCAGCCGCTCCATTGCCTCGCCCAGGCGGTCAGCGAGCTCGCTCGCCCGCTGATCGAGCTCGTCGACCTGCGCTCGCAGCTCGAGGATCTTCCTGATTCCGGCCAGGTTGATGCCCTCCTCCTGCGACAGCCGCTGGATCAGCCGCAGCTTCTCGACGTCGTCAGCCGAGTAGCGCCGGCCGCGGCCACGAGTCCGCTTCGGGATGACCAGCCCGATCCGGTCGTACTGGCGCAGCGTCTGCGGGTGCATGCCCGCAAGCTCCGCTGCCACGGAGATCGTGTACATGCCCGTGTTCGACCTGATGTCCATGTCCTGCACCTCCCTTCACTGTCTCCACCTCCTGCGCAGCCGACGGGCTCAGCTCGCCTTCGCTGTCTGATACAGGCCCGCCCTCGGGTCCTCGCCCTCGGTGGCCTTCCGATAGTCCTCGATCGCTTCCTTCACCTTGGGTGTGAGGTTGCGCGGGACCGCGACCTCGATCGTGACGAGCAGGTCGCCGGTGCGCTCCTTGCCCTCGATACCCTTGCCGCGGATGCGCAGCACCCGGCCGGAAGGAGTGCCCGGCGGCACCTTCATCCGCACCGGCATTCCGCCCAGCGTGGGCACCTCGACCTCAGCGCCGAGTGCGGCCTCGTCGAAGGTCACCGGCAGCTCCATCCGCAGGTTGTCGCCGTCGCGCCGGAACACGGGGTGTCTGTCGACATTGATCGTGAGCACCACGTCGCCGGTCTCGCCGCCATTGGGGCTGGGCTTCCCCTTGCCCCGGACGCGGATCTTCTGGCCGTCCTTGACTCCAGCGGGCGTGCGGACCGACAGCGGCTTTCCACTGGGCATCTTGAGCTTGACCGTGGCGCCCTTGGCTGCCTCGGTGAAGGACAGGCGAGTGGTCGCCTTGATGTCCCCACCCTTCTGCGGCCCGGTCGAGAAACCGCCGCCGTAGGGCGACCCGCCGAACCCGCCGAGCAGATCCGACAGGTCCGGGGGCACGTCCCCGCCGCCGTAGCCGCCTGTCCCCCGCGTCGTGTAGCGAGTCCGCTGACCCCCTCCGGTGTTGAAGAGACCGGAGAAGATGTCCTCGAAACCACCCGCGCCGTCGGACCCGCCCGAACCCGCGGTGAAGCGAGGCTCGCGGCCCATCGCCCGCACCTGGTCGTACTGCTCGCGCGTTTCCTTGTCGGCCAGCACCTGGTTGGCCTGGCTGATCTCCTTGAACTTCTCCTCGGCGGCCTTGTCGCCCGGATTGGTGTCCGGGTGATACTTGCGCGCCAGCTTGCGGTAGGCCTTCTTGATGTCCGCATCGGACGCGTCCTTCGACACGCCGAGGGTCTTGTAGAAGTCCTTCTCGAACCATTCGTTCTGAGGACCGGTATTCACCTGACACCTCCTTT
Source organism: Brevibacterium daeguense (assembly GCF_021729135.1). Taxonomy (GTDB): domain Bacteria; phylum Actinomycetota; class Actinomycetes; order Actinomycetales; family Brevibacteriaceae; genus Brevibacterium; species Brevibacterium daeguense. Next base: position 32,906 of record NZ_JAJTWW010000024.1, on the reverse strand, counting down.
CCGCGAGCTCGCGCTCATGCTGTCGTGCTCATTCTGCATTGTTCTGCTGTCTGAATTCTGTCTCATGGGACTCTTCGATCCTCACGTGCCGAGCGGCAGGCGGCAGGCGATCACGCCCGTCCTCCCGCTCACCGGGCCCGTGCCCGAGGCGCCGGCACCGCTCAGGTGCTGCAGGCGCCTCGGGAACGGATCACTCGGCAGGAGTGTGCACTCCAACGCGAGCCGCGCGCACGACCCGCTCGCCGATCCGATAGCCGGGCTGCATGACCATGAAGACGGTCGGGTTCTCGACCTCCTCCGACGGCTGCTGCATGAGCGCGTCGTGGACGTTCGGGTCGAATTCCTCGCCGGGCTCTCCGAACTGCTGCACGCCGAGCCTCTCCAGAGTGGAGACCAGCTTGGTGACGTGCGTTTCGAACGGGCCGGTGACATCACCGTTCTCATCGGCCAGCTTGATCTCGTCAAGCACCGGGAACAGCGCCTCGACCACGGTCTGGACGCCTTCGTCGCGCGCCCGCGCCTGGTCGCGCTCCGCACGCATGCGGTAGGCCGCGTACTCGGCGTTCAGCCGCTGCAGGTCCGCGAGCCTGTCGGCCGCCAGCTGCGCGTCCGCGCTCAGCCCGCTCGCGACCTCCGCGTCCTCGCCCTCTGCCTGGCCGGCGGTCGAATCATCGAGCACCTCCGCCTCGTCCCCCGCTTCGGGGATCTGGACTTCCGGCTGATCAGCGTCGGATCCCGGCACTCCGGTCGGAGTGTCCGCTCCGGCCGGTGCTTCGGACCCGGCCGAGCCCTGCGGCTCGGCCCGGCCCGAGGCCTGCGGCGTGCGGACTTCTCCGGTCTCCGGGTCGATGCGCCGCTTGTCGCTGAACGAGAAGCCCGGCTCAGCCGTGCCGCTGTCAGGATTCTCGGCTGTCACTTCTTCTCCTCGTCCTCGTCCATGACCTCCGCGTCGACGACCTCGTCCTCATCTGCGGAGGAGTCGGCGGTCGCAGCGCCTTCGCCCGCAGCACCTGCGGAGGCACCGTCAGCGGCGTTCTGCGAGTAGATGGCCTCGCCGATCTTGGTCTGGCTCTGCGAGAGCTTCTCGTAGGCCGACTTCACGGCGCCGTCGTCCTCGCCCTTGAGCGCTTCCTTGAGGGCTTCGACGTCGGCCGTGACCTCGGTCCTGACGTCCTCGGGCAGCTTGTCCTCGTTGTCGCTGATGAGCTTCTCGGTCGAGTAGGCGAGGTTCTCCGCCATGTTGCGCCGATCGGCGGCCTCGCGACGCTGCTTGTCCTCCTCCGCGTGCTCCTCCGCCTCGCGGACCATGCGGTCGATGTCCTCCTGCGGGATCGCCGAACCGCCGGTGATGGTCATCGACTGCTCCTGGCCGGTGCCCTTGTCCTTGGCGGACACGTGGACGATGCCGTTGGCGTCGATGTCGAAGGAGACCTCGATCTGCGGGACGCCACGCGGCGCCGGAGCGATGCCGGTGAGCTCGAAAGTGCCCAGCGGCTTGTTGTCGCGGGTGAACTCACGCTCGCCCTGGAAGACCTGGATCGACACGCTGGGCTGATTGTCCTCAGCGGTGGTGAAGGTCTCCGACTTCTTGGTCGGGATCGGAGTGTTGCGCTCGATGAGCTTGGTCATCACACCGCCCTTGGTCTCCAGACCCAGCGACAGCGGAGTGACGTCGATGAGCAGCACATCCTTGCGCTCGCCCTTCAGCACACCGGCCTGCACAGCGGCGCCGATGGAGACGACCTCATCCGGGTTGACGCCCTTGTTGGGCTCCTTGCCGCCGGTCAGGTCCTTGACGAGCTCCGAGACAGCCGGCATCCGGGTCGAGCCGCCGACGAGCACGACGTGGTCGATCTCCGACAGGGAGATGCCGGCATCCTCGATGACCTGCTTGAAGGGCCGGCGGGTGCGCTCCAGCAGATCCTTGGTCATCTCCTCGAACTTCGCCCGCGTCAGGGACTGATCGAGGTGGATCGGGCCGTTCTCCGACATCGAGAGGTACTGCAGCGAGATGTTGGTGCTCGTGGCGCTGGAGAGCTCCTTCTTCGCCTGCTCGGCAGCCTCCTTCAGACGCTGCATGGCGGTGGAGTCCTTCGACAGGTCCACGCCGTAGCCGCTCTTGATCTCCTGCACGAGCCAGTCGACGATCCGCTGATCCCAGTCGTCGCCGCCGAGCTTGTTGTCGCCCGAGGTGGCGCGCACCTGAATGGTGGAGAAGTCGTCCTCGTCCTTGCCGACTTCCAGCAGGGACACGTCGAAGGTGCCGCCGCCGAGGTCGAACACGAGGATCAGCTCGTCCTCCTTGCCGCGCTCCAGGCCGTACGCCAGAGCAGCCGCGGTCGGCTCGTTGATGATACGCAGGACGTTGAGACCTGCGATCTGACCGGCGTCCTTGGTGGCCTGACGCTGCGCGTCGTTGAAGTAGGCCGGAACGGTGATGACGGCGTCGGTGACGTCCTCCTGGAGGTACTCCTCTGCATCGTGCTTGAGCTTCTGCAGAATGCGTGCGGAGATCTCCGGGGCGGACATGGTCTTGCCGCCGACCTCGGTGCTCCAGTCGGTGCCCATGTGGCGCTTCACGGAGGCCACGGTGTTCTTGGTGTTGGTGACGGCCTGACGCTTGGCGATCTCGCCGACGAGCCAGTCGCCGTTCTTGTTGACGGCCACGACCGACGGGGTCGTCCGGCCGCCCTCTGCGTTCGCGATGACCTTCGGGTCGCCGCCTTCGAGGACTGCGACGACCGAGTTGGTGGTGCCGAGGTCGATGCCTACTGCACGTGCCATGAGTGAGCTCCTTCTGTTGATCGATGAGTGCCGAAATCAGTGCGCGTCGAAGCCGCTCGGGCTGCCTCCGCGCATTGAGTCCGCTTGACTCAAGCCTTCAATGTCGTGGATCCGGTGTCAAATCGGATTTCCGAAAGTTGCGTACACTAGACTCAACTTTGGATCGCGGCGATTTATTCCGGGTCGCGAGTTCCGGTTCCCGGAGTTCGATCGGCACCGTGGCTCGACCCCCGCGCCGGGCTGATTACGGCCGGCAGAACCGTTCGAACGAGGCCTCAGCACCAGAGGGAACGAAGGCTCTGCTGAGATTGCTCGTCCCGCATCGCACGGGATCGTGGCTCACGTGAAGACCGGGCACCGCTCTCCGCGCAGCAGCACGTTCAGACTTCGATTGCGGCACTGCAGATGCTGCACCTCTCCAGGCGCCGCCGATTCCAGCGCGCCAGGGGGACGAAGAACAGCGTGAACTGCTTGAACTCTCGGATCCGCTCCCACTGGGTGGTGTTGTTGCAGCGGGGACACGTCCGCACCGTACCGGCACCGAGGCGCTGCTGTTTCGTTCCCAGACCGAAGATGAAGAGCACACCGTCAGTCTAGAGGCTCCTCATCGACACTGGGCCCGAGTCGCTGCTCGGATTCGGCTCCCTCACGGGTTCACAGGGAACCTCTGCACGGTCCGTCGATATCCCGCTACAGTCGATGCCATGGCTGAGCACGGAAGCATCGAACCGGACACTCGCGACTGGGCCGAGGTGCTCGAGCAGGGCTGCCCCGACTGCGGCTTCACCGGCCGTGAGGAGGTGAGCGGCGCCTCGGCCGAGGTCAGCGCCGCGATCACTCGGTGGGAGAAGGTCCTGGCGCGCCCGACCGCAGCGCAGCGGCCGCGGCCCGGACGCTGGTCGGACGTCGAATACGCCGCGCACGTCCGCGACATCCTCACCCTGTTCCGAAACCGGCTGCTGCTGATGCTGAATGAAGAAGACCCCGTGCTGCCGAATTTCGACGGCGACGCGGTTGCGGTGGCCGAGGACTACCCATCCCAGGACCCCGGCGAGGTCCTGACGGGACTGCGCGATGCCGCCTCGGACTACTCCTCCGCCCTCGCGGCGATCGGCGGCGCTCAGTGGAACCGCACGGGCCATCGCGAGGACGGACGAGCCTTCACCGTGACGACCCTCACTCGATACGGGCTGCATGAGCTACGGCATCATCTGCTGGACGTCTCGGGCTGAGCGAGCGAACCGGTGAGCCGCTCTCGAATCTTCGACGCCCACCTGCACATCATCGATCCGTCCTTTCCGCTCATCGGCAACGACGGATACCTCCCGCCCGCCTTCACGGTCGAGCAGTACCGGGAGGCGACGGCAGGTCTTGAGATCGCGGGGGGTGCTGTTGTCTCCGGGTCGTTCCAGGGCTTCGACCAGACCTTCCTCGTCGACGCGCTCACCCGTCTGGGTCCCGACTTCGTCGGAGTCACCCAGCTGCCCGGGTCAGTCACCGAGCAGGAGATTCTGGCTCTCGACCGGGCAGGAGTCCGGGCTGTCCGATTCAACGTTCGACGCGGCGGTTCAGAGGTGCCGAAGGGCCTCGACCGGCTGTCTCGGCGGGTCCACGACACCGCGGGCTGGCATGCGGAGCTCTACATCGACTCCCGATCACTGCCCGAGCTGGAGGCCACGATTGCGGCGCTGCCGGCCGTCAGCGTCGACCATCTCGGACTCCACAGCGACGGACTCCCGCACCTGCTGCGCCTGGTCGAGAGGGGAGCGAAGGTCAAGGCCACCGGATTCGGTCGGATCGAGGTCGACCCTGCCGAAGCGATCTCAGCCATCCTTGCGGTCGACCCGACGGCGCTGATGATCGGCACCGACCTGCCATCGACCCGTGCCCGCAGGCCGTTCTCCCCCTCCGACATCGAACTCGTCCGGCAGGTGGTGCCCGCCGAGCACCTGGACGGCGTGCTGTGGGCCAACGCCGCCGACTTCTACCGGCGGCCCGCACGCGGGGACACCGAGCGATCGGCCGACCTGCCGCCGGAGGCGCCTCAAGCCGGATCCGAACAGCGGTGACCCGTTCCGAGCCCACGATCCGTGCCATGATTGCCTCACCCTCGGAGGATGAGGACTGCCCGCGGCCCGTCCGCTGCGGCTCACGTCTCGTCTGCTGAAAGACGGCCATGGAAGCGTTCCTGAACCTGCTGGAAGCCACGATCGCCTCTCCTTGGCTCTATGTGCTCATCTTCGCAGTCACCGCGATCGATGCGCTGTTTCCAGTTGTGCCCGCTGAGACGCTGCTCATCACCGCGGGCGCCTACGCCGCGGGTGACGGTGGACCGAGCGCAATCGCCCTCGTGGCAGTCGCGACGCTGGCCGCTCTCGTCGGCGACTTCTCCTGCCACCTCGTCGGACGAGGCGCAGGGCCGCTCGCGCGGCGCATCCGGCACCGAAGGCGGGGAGCGAAGGCATTCGCATGGGCCAGCCGGGGGCTGCATACCCGCGGCGGGATGATCATCATCGCCGCCCGGTTCGTTCCCGGCGGCCGCACCGCTGCGACCTTCACCTCGGGCACCGTGCGCTATCCGCGGTCGCGCTTCCTCATGTACGCGGCGCTCGCCGGATTCATCTGGTCGGTGTACAGCACGGGCATCGGCTACGCAGGAGGGCTGGCGTTCCGGGAGCAGCCCCTCATCGGCGTCGCGACCGGCATCGGGATCTCGCTGGTGCTCGGCTTCTGCTTCGAGAGCTTCAGACGGCTGCGGGAACGCCGGTCCCAGGACCCTGCACCCCGGGGCAGGCCCTCACTGGACCTCGACATGTAGACGGCGCTTTCGGACAAGACTCCTTGACGCTTGGGTTCACACAAGACACCTTGACACTTGCGGTGTGCCGCTGAACACTGAGGTATATCGGGGTCCAATGAATATTCCCTGGCCGCAGCACCTAGCTCCCCACACCGGAGGCACATGATGGGCAACAACGCACAACTGGCCGCAGTCCTTGCAGCAGGGTATCTGCTCGGACGATCCAAGAAGATGAAACTCGCGCTGATGGTCGCGAGCGGCATCGCGTTCGGCAAATTCAAGTCCGGCGACAATGAAGGTCTGAAGTCCATCGGGCAGCGGCTCCAGGATTCCCCGGAGATCAAGCGCGCCACCGAGAAGATCACCGGCGGACTGGCGGATGCCGCCAAGGGCGCCGCGATCGCCACCGCCAGCAAGGGCGTCGATGCATTGAGCAAGGGCCTGCAGGAGCGCTCGGAGAATCTTCGCGCAGAGACGAAGAGCGGCGGAGAAGAAACCGACGAGTCTTCCGGCCAGGAGTCGTCGGGCGAAGAATCGTCAGGCCAGGAGTCGACCGGCCAGTCCTCAAGCGGCGATTCGAGCGAATCCTCAAGCGGCGATGACGGGAACGATCAGGCGTCGGACGACCAGGACTCGGGCAGCGATTCGTCCACAGATGAGTCCGCGAGCGCCGAGGCATCGAACGATGACTCCGGAAACGCGGACAGCGGGGACAGCGCGGAGCAGGGTGATGAGTCAGCACAGTCTTCGGATGCTGGCGCGGATTCGAACCAGGACGCCGAGCAGGGCACCTCCCCGAGCAACGAGCAGAACGGAGGGAACGAGAATGGCTGAGCAGGATCAGGGCCAGAACTCGTCCGGAAAGTCGGCAAAGTCGGCCTTCGGCGAGATCGTCGACCAGCTCCCGCTGGACGAGTTGAAGAACCAGCTCGGAGATTTCGCGTCCGCCGCCGGTGAGAAGGCGATCAGCAGCTTCAGTGACAGGATCGACGGCCTCATCGAACGCCTGAACTCGGTGGCCACCGGAGACGGTGGCGGAGGAGCCGTCAGCGCGGCGGCGACAAAGGGTGCGGAGAAGCTCGCGCAAGGAGATTCGCCAGTGAAGGCTGGGCTCAGCGGCCTCATGAGTGGCGCCACGGAATCCGTGAAGCAGGTCTTCGGGGGCGGCGGCGGTGGAGGAGGGAAGAAGAAGAAGAAATTCTCCAACATCGTCGAGACCATCGAGGTCGGAGTCCCGGTGCGGGTCGCGTACAACCAGTGGACCCAGTTCGAAGACTGGACCGGCTTCATGAAGAAGCTGGAGCACTCGGAGGAGCAGTCCGACGAGAAGCTCTCCTTCAAGGGCCAGATCTTCCTGTCGCATCGCAGCTGGCAGTCGACGGTCATCCAGCAGGTGCCGGATGAGCAGATCGTCTGGAAGTCGACCGGCGAGAAGGGCTACCTCGATGGAGGCGTGACTTTCCACGAGATCACACCCCGGCTGACTCGGATCGTCGTCGTCATCGAGTACCACCCGCAGGGGTTCGTCGAGAAGACCGGAAACATCTGGCGGGCCGCAGGCCGGCGCATTCGGGTGGAGTTGAAGCTATTCGTCAACCACGTCATGACCTCGACCATTCTCGATCCCGACGGCGTGGAGGGCTGGCGCGGCGAGATCCGTGACAGCGAGGTTGTCCGCACCCACGAAGAGGCTCTCGAGGCAGAACAGGAAGAGCAGGCCCAGCAGGAGGACTCTGAGGAAGAGGGCCAGGATCAGGACCAGCCCCAGGGCGAGCTCGAGCAGGGCGAGCCCGGCCAGGACCAGCCCCAGGACGAAGCCCAGGACCGGTCCGAAGCCGAATCCGAACAGGATCAGGACCAGTCCCAGGATGAGGACCAGGACCAGCAGACCGAGGCACAGGACCAGGGCGAAACCCAGGACGAGCCCAGTCAGGGCGAAACCCAGGGCTCGCCCTCTGAACCCGAGTCGGATGCGCAAGCGTCCGACGAGGACGCGCAGGGTTCAGCATCGGAGGGCGACACCGGACCTGCAGAGGATCAGCCATCTGCAGACTCCGGGAACCAGGCCGACGCAGATGATGAGCAGGAGGAGGCTCCCGCCGAAACCGACCAGCCAGTGCACGACCAGCCCACGGAAAGCGACGCGGATTCGTCCGGCGACGAGTCCTCGTCCGGCGACGAGGACTCGAAGCAGCAGCCCGAGGCTGACCAGACACAGCAAGAGGAACCTCCCGCGCAGTCGGAGAACCAATGAGCTCGGTGGCCAGCCGCTGAGCGTCACCCTCCGACTGACCAGCATCGGTTCCGGTCCTTTCGAAAGGCAGACATCATGAGCACAACCACAGCACGTCGTTCACAGGGAAGCTACGTCGACCGTCCTTCGTCCAGCTCACTGGCGGACGTCATTGAGATCATCCTCGACAAAGGCCTCGTCATCGACGCCTACGTCCGCGTCTCGCTTGTCGGCATCGAGATCCTCACGATCGATGCCAGGATCGTGATCGCGAGCGTGGACACCTACCTGCGCTTCGCAGAAGCCACCAACCGCCTCGACCTCGCTGCGCAGGGCGGCAAGGACCTTCCGGAACTCATGGAAGGACTCACCGAGAGCGGTACCAGGGGCAAGATCGGGGGCGCCGTCGACAGCGTCAAGGATGCGCTGACACCGGACGACTCCGACAAGGAGAAGCAGCGGGAGGAATCCTCCTGATGGCGGGAGCCGCCTCTGAGGCTCTCGACGGCCTCTACGTCTACGGGATCGTTCAGGCAGATGCGAATCTGCCGGACGATCTCGTAGGCGTGGAGGGCAGACCCGTCTCTGCTCTGGCGGAGGGCACGGTCGCGGCACTCGTGACCGAGCTCTCCCCGGGAGACGAGTTCGGCACGCCCGACGGATTGCTCGCCCACACGAATGTGCTCGACACAGCATCACGGTCGGTGGCAGTGCTGCCGATGACCTTCGGGACAGTGGTGCCTTCGGCCGAGGAACTCACGGAAGAAGTGCTGTCTCCCCGCCAAGCCGAGTTCTCCGAGGCGCTTCGCACCGTCGAAGGGGCGGTCCAGTTCACTGTTCGGGCGCGCTACCTCCGGGACGTGGCGTTGGCTGCGATGATTGCCGGCAATCCGGAGATCGCTCGGCTTCGCGAGGCCATCTCCGGCACCTCGGAAGACGAGACTCGCAACGAGCGAATCCGCCTCGGGGAGCTGATCGTGGCGACCTTCGACAGAATGCGGCCGACCGACGCCGAGAGCATCAGAGAAGCACTGTCCCCGTTCGCCCGCGACGTCGTGCACCGCGAAGCCGGTCAGGCCGAGGACATTGTGGAATTGGCCCTGCTGGTGCCTCGGGAACGCCAGAGCGAATTCGAGAACGCCGTCGAAAGCATCGCCAAGGACATGCACGAGGAGATCAGCTTTCGGCTCGTGGGCCCGCAGGCCCCGTACGACTTCGTGAACGGAGACTGACCGATGGGACTCTTCTCCGCTCTGTTCGGCTGGCCTCTCGCACCCATCAAGGGAACGATCTGGGTGGCCGAGCAGGTGCAGGAGGAAGCCGAACGCCAGTACTACGACCCGGGGATCATCCGCCGCAAACTCGAAGAGGTCGCCGATGCCCGTGAAGCCGGGACAGTCAGCGATGAGGAGGCAGCCGAGATGGAGAAGGAACTGGTGGCTCGGCTGATCGAGGCCAATCGCCGACCACGACAGGAGGACATGGGATGAGCGAGCAGGAATCGAACGAGCAGCAGAATCAGTCGGACGACCAGAAGCAGTCCGACAAGCAGCAGAACCAGTCCGGCGACCAACAGAAGCAGTCCGACAGCGAGAAGCAAGCCGGCAACCAGCAGAAGGCAGACGGCCAGCAGAGCCAGTCCGGCCAGCAGAGCCAGTCGCAGGACTCGTCGACCAGTCAACAGTCCGGCAACCAGCAGAGCCAGTCGGACAACCAGAACCAGCAGAAGCAGGCTGAGAGTCGCGACCGATCCGATTCTCAGGACGACCGGCAGTCGTCCGACGGGCAGTCCGATCGTGACACCGGAGGCGAGAGCTCGCAGCAGCAGTCCTCGAAGTCGGGCTCCGACCAGAACCAGCAGTCCTCGGGCTCTCGCAGCAAGGACTCGGGATCCGAACAGCAGTCCTCCCAGGACCAGGGTTCCCAGCGGCAGCGATCCGATGACAGATCCTCCCCGGGCCAAGGTTCCCAGGGAGACAAGGAGTCGGCTGATCGGGGCAGCAGGAGCTCCGGGAATGACAGCCGCAAGGACACTGCCGATTCCGGAGGTCAGAAGCGCCGGAAGCTCAACGCCCGAAGAGCGGCCGCTGAAGCCGTGACACAGCTGCAGGAGCTGACGACCCGGACACCCGAGTCGATCGTCGGCGTCGAACCCCATGAAGACGGATGGCGAGTCACCGTCGAAGTGGTGGAATCCGCTCGGATCCCGGACTCAGCTGACATCATGGCGGAATACATCGTCACCCTTGACGAGGACGGCGAGATGGTCGGGTACACCCGCGGAGCTCGCTACCTGCGCGGACGGACACGTGAGGAGTGATTCCTATCAAGTTCGCCTGGAACACCCGCGGGCGTAAGGAGGCCGGAATATGACAGTCGCGCGCAATGTCCCAGGCAGCGGGATGGAGCCGCAGCGGGACCGGGACGGCACGCTGATCCACGTCGTCGAGACACTGCTCGACAAAGGGCTGGTGCTCAACGCGGACATCATGGTCTCAGTCGCAGGTGTCGAGCTGCTCGGCATTCGGATCCGGGCAGCCTTGGCCTCGTTCGAGACGGCAGCCAAGTACGGACTGGAGTTCCCCGCCGGAACCAACACCGACACCGTCGCCTGGAGAAATGCCGTGGAGACGAAGGAAACCTGCCCGAGCTGCGGGAAGAAGGTTGTCGAATCCCGGCTCCTCAACGAGATGTGCCCCTGGTGCGGTTGGCAGAGCGCCCAGGCGCTGCGAGCGCAGGAATCCCAGGACCAATCCGAGGGCGAGCTGGGTCGGGCGAGGTCCGTCCCGTCGGACTCATCCGAACAGGCGAACCCGAACAGCCGGTCGGAGACCGACTCCTCGACATCCGAGCCCGTGGAAGAGCCTGCCGACGATCAGAGAGCCGCCGAAGGGCGCTCATGACAGATCTGGCGGAGCGCGGCAGCACAGCGCCGACCGCTCACGGTTCCGGCCAGACCGCCGGGATGGAGCCGACTCGCAATCCGCAGGTCACCCTCCCCGACCTGATCGAGGTGCTGCTCAACAAGGGCACATACCTCAACCTTGATCTCATCATCTCGGTCGCCGACATCCCGCTGATCGGCATCAATCTGCGCGCCACGATCGCAGGCATGGAAACCATGCTCGAGTACGGAATGATGCGGGACTGGGACGAGAAGACCCGTCTCTGGGTGCAGAGATCGGTCGCCCGCAACTTCCCGCTGCGCCCCGGCGAAGAAGTCATCGCCAAGATGGCCGGAGGCCACTTCCAGGAGGGTTTTTCACGCATCTGGCGACCGGGGAATATCTACGTGACCAATCAGCGTCTCGTCGCGTTCCGCCGGGATCCGAAGGAGATCCTGTGGCAGTCCGACCTGTCCGACATCATGGATCTCAGCCTGCAGGGTGAGCGCACCATCGGCGGAGAGGAGCGCACACGCCTGATCGTGCGGACCTCCGACGATGCGACCACAATGCTCTCGGCGGCCGCTCCGCAGCGCATTCGCGAGCTGGTGATCGGCAGCATCGGCCTTCCGCACGTCCGGAAGGGCTCGGGGCCCGAGAGCTCGGCTCATGAAAGCACGGCTGCAGGAGCACAGCCTCCCGAGGCGCCACCGGCCCAGAGAGAACCGGACACGCTGCTTCGGGAAGGACACATGTGGTACCTCGAGCGGCGCGCTCAGGGGCAGATCTGGCGCGCGGGGCACGCTCGCCTCGACACTCGGACAGGCTTCACCTGGAAGGGACCGCTCGACGCCCGGCCGGCGGTGAACCTCGCGCCGGCCGAGATTCTGAGCGTGGAGCCGGCCGAGGGCCAGACCCCGGTCGGACACTCCAACATCCTGCAGGTGGTCGGCTCCCGCGACAGGGTTTACCTCACCAGTGCCGACATCGGAGAATGGGAGCGGGAGATCGCTGTCCTGGTGAATCGAGATCCGGGATCAGCGCACACATCGGAGGCGGAGAATGGCGCTTGAAATCGATGAGAAGAGCCTCAAGCATGGAGTGCTCACCCTGGTCGTCACCCTGGTCGAGGTGATCCAGGAAGCACTCGAGACCCAGGCGGTGCGACGGCTCGAGGGCGGCGACCTGACGGAAGAGGAGCAGGACCGGCTCGGCGAGGCGCTGATGGAGCTTGACGAGGCAATGGACGAGATCAAGGCCGAGCACGGAATCACCGCCTCGGTCGAGGACCTGCACCGCGGCCTCGACGACGTCGTCGACGAGGTGGTGGACAAGCTGATCAATCCCTCCCGCTGGGCGGAAGAGGAAGGAAAGAACATCACGTGAGCGAGATCGGTCTGTACGTCTACGCGATCGTTCCCGCCGAACTCATCGGCGAGCAGCTCGGAACCGGCATCGACGATGCCCCGGTCACCGTCGTCGGAACGCCGGGCGGAATCGCCGCAGCAGTCCACGAGCACGACACGACGCCAATCCAGGGGCCCGACGACGAGGTGAAGCGCTGGGTGCTCGAGCACAGCCGGGTCGTCGACGCGGCGTGGGAGAGGGCAGGGACCGCCCTGCCCGTGAGCTTCAACGTCATCGTGAGCCCCCAGGGCGCACTGACGGCGCACGAGCGCCTCACGAGCTGGCTGGGCGACAGCGAATCCGCTCTGCGCTCCCACCTCGAACGGCTGCGCGGCCGGGTCGAGCTGCGAGCAGAGATCTCGCTGGATCAGAAGACGGTCAGCGAGAGCAGCCCCGAAGTCCGCGAGATGCGCCAGTCGGTTGCTGAGCGGCCGGCAGGCGTGCAGCGGCTGTACCGGAAGCGTTTGGAGACATTCGAGAGGGAGATCACCGAGAAGCTCGCTGATCGCCTCTATCCCGACTACCGGAGACGCCTGGCGGCGCTGTCCGAGGACCTGACCGAGAACCGCCGACCCGGTCGCACCCCGGGCTCCGTGGCGGTCCTCAGCGTCTCCCTGCTCGTTCCGGAGGAGAACATGGAGCAGGTGGGAATCGCGCTGGCCGAGATCCGGGACGAGCAGCCGGGAACCGAGATCCGGTACCTGGGCCCCTGGCCGCCCTACTCGTTCGCCGAGGTGCCGGAGCCGGCGTCGCCGGGAGCGGAAGCACCCGCACCGGCGGAGTGAGCACCTGAATAGACGCCTCGAGGCGCCTGCCGGTCCGGCTGCTCACTCGACGATCGACCACATCTGCGAGGACTCAGAGCCGGAGACAACTGCAAACCGGGTTCCCGAGGACAGGGCCGCGAACTCTTCCGCAGGGTGCGAATCCTGCTCTTCCCCTGTGACAGCATCGTAGAAGGTTGTCTTCTTTCCGTCGGCCACAACAACTTTGCCGACAGCCGGCAGGTACCCCTGCCCTCCCCAGGGATTTTCACCAGGATGTTCTCCGGCCTCCCAGATCCGCTCGCCTGACCCGGCATCTAGAGCCATGATGGACGATTCCAGGCCGGGCACGATGATCAGTGGTCCATCAGGCCCGTCAACTGCTGCGCGCTGTGGGCTGTAGTGAGTTCCCACAGAGTCGAAATCGCGCATCCCACCGGCGTCGGAGTACCAACCAGCGGGAGTGCTCAGATCCGAGCCCACGTACTTGATCGTCGAAGCGAAGAGCTGCACCATCACGCATGTCGAGTCACCCTGGGGGGTGTACACCGGTTCTGCGCTACAAACGGGTTCGAAGGTGTTCTGCATCGACATCGCATCGGCCACGTCGGGGTGCTCCAACAGTGAGAGTGGCGCGAGCTCACCCGGATCTTCCTCCGGCAGCGTGGTCGGCAATGTCATCAGTGCCCAACGACCGAAGCCGACGCTCATCGGGTCGTCAGGATCCTCGTGGCCGAACTCGTAGATCAGTGATCCGGCTTCAGCTGTGGGGACCACAGAGTAATATTCGGCTCCCGTGTCGTCGATGGTGCGAAGATCTGTAATTGGCAGAGTCGCGGTGTTACCAGTGCTCAGATCAATCCTGGTCAGGAGCGAATCCGTGGAATCAGCCCACGAGAAATATCCATAATCGCCCTGGGGAGCAACCCGCACGGAGCGGCCCCCGAAAGGAAGACCGTCAGAACCGACAGTCAATGCGGGCCAAGCCTCTTCACCTGTCGCGGGATCGATGGCGAAGACCACCGGATCGCCCTCATTCCCCCCGTCGTCACTGGCCGCTGAGGCTTCCCTCGGCGCGCAGTTCTCATCCTTGGCCGCCATGAAATACTCCATCAGGATGAGGTCGCCCCTCGACAGGACACTACTGGGACCGGTGGCAAGCGAACCGAAGCCCCACTCATAGTGACATCCGGCCCCCGCCTCGGAGACGGAGAAGGTCCACGCTTCCGAACCATCGTTCCAGGCGAGAGCGCTCAAGTTCCCGGTTTGGTCATCGACGATGACAAGTTCGTTGTAGGTGTAGGCAGAGGGAGCGGCGGAACGTTCAGGATCGATGTCAATCGGCTTCGTCCATAGATCCGCTCCGGCAGAATCTACTGCGCGCACCTTCCCGGCCTCCCAGTCGACGAGCAGGGCCCGGCCACGGCCGTCGTCCGTCAACAGCTCGGCCGCGTAGTTGAGGTCGATCGGATCGGACAGGCGAGGAGCAGCGGATGGAGCGGGTTCCCCCGCCTGGGTTGAGCTTTCGCCGGGTGCGCCTGGCGCGGTGCAGCCGGTCAACAGCAGGGCTGCCGCACCAAGGACTGACAACACTGCTCGCGAATATCGGAACATGACACTCCATCGTGTTCGGGGCCGAAGACCGAAAGTAGTTCCAATTATGGACCTTTCTCTCAAGGCATCGGGCGCGGGGTCCCAGCAACTGCCGATCCGGATCGAACATCTCGGATGGTTCGAGAGGGAAGCACCGCACCCCGCCACCTGGCGCATACACTGGGAAGACCAGCGAAAGGACGGCGATGTCAGGCGTAGTTGCAGCCCACGGCCCATTCGATCACCGGATGGGGCAGCGCATGTTGGAACGATTGGCTCACCGCGGACCGGACGGATCCGGAAGCCGCGCACTCGAGAACGCCTGGGTGGGCAGCCGGTACCTGTCCATCGTGGATCCGAAGACAGGCGGACAGCCCCTCAGCGGCGGTCGGAATGACGACGTCTGGCTGACCGGCGACGGGATGATCCACAACTTCCGCCGCATTCGTGAGCGCATGGGTGCAGAGCGGTTCCGCACAGAATCAGACTTCGAGACCGCCGTCGTCCTCTTCGACGAACTCGGCAAGGCCGCCTTCGAACAGCTGTGGGGACCGTTCGCCCTCGTCATCGCCGCCGCGGACGGTCGCTTCATCGCCGGTCGCGATGTGCTGGGCCTGGCTCCGCTGTACTGGGTGCGCAACGACGACACCGTCATCTTCGCCTCGGAGATGAAGGCGTTCGACAAGATGCTGCGGCCGGATGTCGAACCATTCCCGCCGGGGCACGTGTGGACCCCTGAGGCCGGACTCGAGGAGATCCGGGAGTTCCCGGGTGCCTCACCCGTGCTGCTGCTCAGTCGCGCCCCCGACGAGGACCCGCCGGCCTGGGTGTTCGACGCGGTGCGGGAGACGCTGATCCGAGCCGTGGAGCGCAGCCTCGCCGGCGCCCAGCCCAAGGGAGTGCTCCTGTCCGGCGGAGTCGATTCGAGCATCGTCACGGCGATCGCCGCCCGCCGCCAGCCGAAGGGCACCAAACTCAAGACCTTCGCGGTGGGTCTGGACGACAGCGGCGATCTCGAGGCCGCCCGCCTGGTGGCGGAGTACTGCGGCACCGATCACCGCGAGCTGATCTACACCGCCCAGGACGCCATCGACGTGGTGCCGCGTGTGGTGGCCGGGCTGGAGTCCTTCGACCCCACACTCGTCCACTCGGCCGTCCCGAACTACTTCGTCTCCCAGCTGGCCGGCCGGCATGTGAAGGTCGTGCTGGTGGGCGAAGGTGCCGACGAACTGTTCGCCGGCTACTCGCACTACGGTCAGCTGACCGACCCCGCCGAGCTGCACGCCGAGCTGCTGGACACGCTCCGGGGCATGCACATCGGCGGATTGCAGCGGGTCGACCGCGTCGCCGGAGCGCTCGGCATGGAGCCCCGCCTGCCCTTTCTCGACCTCGACGTCGTGGAGCTGGCGATGGCGCTGCCGCCCGAGTGGAAGCTCCTCACGGAGGACCGGCCGGCCAAATGGCTGCTGCGCCGGGCCTTCGACGGGTGGCTGCCGGACGAGGTGCTGTGGCGGCGCAAGGAGCAGTTCGGGGAGGGCACGGGAATGAACGACGTGCTTCGCGATCATTTCAGCGCGACCGTCACCGACGACCAGCTCTCCGCCGCGGCCGACGTCGTGGACCCGCCGCTGCGCACCCGCGAGGAGATGGCCTACTACCGCATGTTCTACTCCTCCCTGCAGGGAGTCAACGCCCAGGCCACGGTCGGCCGCTTCGCCGAGGCGTGACCGGCACCGACCCCGATCGCGACAACGCCCGAGGCGCCCGCACTTGACACGATCTGGTGGTCAGAAAAGTCCGCTATTCATGCCGAACAGCGGACTTTTCTGACCATCAGTTTCTCTTGTGACTTTCAAGCGGGCCGGTGCGTGAGCCGAGCGGCTCACGCACCAGCAGCCGTCAGCCGCCGATCAGGCCCTGCTCCTCGAGCCACTCCTGGGCGACGTCCTCCGGGTTCTCACCCTCGGTGTCGACCTTGCCGTTGAGCTCGATCATGACCTCGTTGGTCAGCTTCTCGGAGATCGGGGCCATGATCTCCGCGATCGCAGGGTACTGGTCGAGCGTCTCCTGCCGCAGCGTCATCGATCCCTGGTACTCGACGAAGAATTCCTTGTCGTCCTCGAGCACCTGGAGATCATTGGCCACGATCCGCGCATCCGTGGAGAACACCTCGCCGAACTCGCAGGTCTCGCCGACCTGCGTGTAGATCAGGTTGAGATCCAGCTCCACGACCTCGGAGAATTCGAAGCCGTACTCCTCCTGCAGGCCGGGCAGCCCGTCATCGCGGTTGATGAACTCGCTGGCAGCGCACACCCGGCCCTGGTCGGCGTTCTCGTTAATGAACGTCGCGGCGTCGGACATGGTCTGCAGGCCGTTCTGCTGGGCGAAGTCCTGCTTGGCAGCAATCCGGTACGTGTTCTCGAACGGTGCCGGCGGCAGCCACGCGACACCGTTCTCCTTGTCCGCATCGGCGACCGCCTGGTACAGGTCCTCGGGCGCGTCCTCGGGTGCATTGCCCAGGATGTTGACCCAGCCCGTGCCGGTGTAGTCCCAGTAGAAGTCGACCTCCCCGGTCTCCAGCGCCTCGCGGACCGTCGCCGAGCCCGAGATGCCGGTCTGGTCCTCGATCGAGGCGCCGGCGTCCTCGAGCGCCACGGTCGTGATCTGCGACAGCAGAACCGATTCGGTGAATTCCTTCGAACCGGCGATGAGCTGTGCACCCTCGAGCAGTCCCTCGTTGGGGCTCTCCTCCCCGCCGCCTCCGCCGCATCCGGCCAGCAGCAGGGAGACGGCGGCTGCCGCCGCGGCGGCCGCACTGAGCTTCGTCTTCCGTGTCATGGTGTTCGCTCCGTTTCTGTTCCGATTCGCGAGTCTGATCCGAGTTCCGCGTCCACGAGGTCACAGCCCCTTGGGCCGCAGGAAGTCCTCGGCGATGCCTGCCAGGTAGTCGATGAAGAGGGCCAGCACGGCGGTCAGCACCGCGCCGACGATCTGCACGACCACGCGGTTGGTCGACAGACCGGCGACGATGATGTCGCCCAGGCCGCCGGCGTTGATGTATGTGACCAGGGTGGCAGTGCCGACGTTGATCACCAGCGCGGTGCGGACACCGGCCAGCATCACCGGAACCGCAAGCGGCAGCTCGAGGCGGGTGAGCACTCGACCCTTCGACATTCCCATTCCGCGCCCGGCTTCGAGCACGTTCTCGTCGACCTGCTCCAATCCGACCATGGTGTTGAGCAGCACCGGGATGATCGCGTACAGGACCAGGCCGACGATCGCGGCCTGGAATCCCAGGAACAGGAAGGCGACGGCCAGCAGCACCAGGATGGCGATGGTCGGCACAGCCTGTCCGAGAGTCAGCACGCCGATGATGAACGGGCGCACCCGCTGCGTGAACGGTCGGGTCAGCAGGACTCCCAGCGGCACCGCGATGACCAGGGTCACCACCGTCGACACGGCGGCCAGCACAATGTGCTCCCCCAGCGCGGTCAGGAGCGACTGGGCATTGAGGGAGCGGGCCTCGATCGAGTCGAGCTCCATGCTCGAGACCCACAGGTACAGCGCCAGCAGGATCAGGGCGAGGATCGCCGGCATGACGAGGTAGCCCTGCCAGCCGCGGCGCCTGCCCGCGGACACCGGGGTCTGCGTGACGACGTCCGCGTCGCGCCTGCGCTCGGACGTGGAGATGCTCATTGGGGGCCTCCCGGCGGGCTCAGCTCGCTGCGGGCCTCGGCGACCGCGGCAGTGCGCATCGAGCGGATGGCGTCATTGAGCTGGTCGATGTCGACGACCCCGAGGTAGCGCCCCTGCTCGTCGACGACGATCGTGACCGCGTACCGCGCTGCGAGGAGTTCGTTGAGGGCGTCGCTGAGCGTGGCGCGGGGTTCGAGGACGGCCCGCGGCACGGAGCCCACCTGGTCGAGTGAGCCGTCGGCGCCTCGGCGGAGGTCCTCGGCACCGACCCAGCGCTCGGGTCGGCCCTCGGCATCGAGCACGAGCACAGCGGAGTGCTCGGACGAGGCGAGCGCCTGGCGCACGCGCTCCACGCTGTCACCGGCGCTGACGGTCGGCCAGCTGCTGAGCTCGATGTCGCGGATCCGCGACAGGTTGAGGCGTTTGAGCGCCGCGCCTCCGCCGATGAAATCCCGGACGAAGTCGTTGGCCGGAGCCGTGAGGATCCGCTCCGGCGTGTCGTACTGCGCGATGCGGGAGCCCTCCTGCAGGATCGCGATCCGATCGCCCATCTTGATCGCCTCATCGATGTCGTGGGTGACGAACACGATCGTCTTGCGCACCTCGGACTGCACCCGCAGGAACTCGTTCTGCAGCCGGTCGCGGGTGATCGGGTCGATCGCGCCGAACGGCTCGTCCATGAGCATCACCTGCGGGTCCGCGCCCAGGGCGCGGGCGACGCCGACCCGCTGCTGCTGACCGCCGGAGAGCTGTTTGGGGTAGCGACTCCGGTACTCGTCCGGGTCCATATTCACGGTCCGCAGCAGCTCGTCGACCCGCGCACGGATGCGCTTGGCGTCCCAGCCGAGCAGCTTGGGGACGGTGGCGATGTTCTCGCCGATGGTCATGTGCGGGAACAGGCCGATCTGCTGGATCACGTAGCCGATCCTGCGACGCAGCTGGTCCGGGTCAGCCTTCGTGACGTCCTGACCGGCCAGCACGATCCGCCCCGAGCTGGGCTCGATGATTCGGTTGATCATCTTCATCGTCGTGGTCTTGCCGCAGCCGGACGGGCCGACGAGGACGACGATCTCGCCCTCGCGGATGTCCATCGTGAGTTCGTCGACGGCGTTGCGCTGCTGCCCCGGGAAGCGCTTCGTCAGGCCTTCCAAGCGGATCATGACCGGGTGCTCGGCGGAGTTCGGGGTCTGAGTCATCGAATACCTCGCGGGGTCGTGATTCGCTGGACAGCGTAGAAGACAAGGTCGAACAGGACAGCCAGCACCATGACGCCGACGGCGCCGGCCAGCACGAGATTGACCGCTACGGGAGTGCCGACCCGGGCCAGCCCGGTGAAGATCAGCTCGCCGTAACCGGGTCCGTTGACGATCGCGCCGATGGCGGCGATGCCGAGCAGCACGAGCGTGGTCACTCGCACACCGGTGATGATGACCGGCCACGCCAGCGGCAGCTCGATGCGCAGCAGCTGCTGACGGCGGTTGAGGCCCATCCCCTTGGCGGACTCGATCACGGCCGGATCGACCTCGCGCAGGCCCGTGATGGTATTGCGCACCACGGGCATCAGCCCGTACATCACCAGGGCCAGCAGCACGGGTCGCCAGCCGAGGCCGAGCGGCCCGAGCAGCAGGATGAAGAGCGCGAACGACGGAATCGTCAGGAAGGAGCCGGTGATCGCCAGCACCGTCTCACGGGCGCGCTCGCTGCGATAGGTCGCGATGCCCAGCGCCACGCCGATGACCGTGGAGATGAGGACGGCTGCGCCGACGACGGCGGCGTGCTCCAGGCCCAGTTCGAGCATGTCGTCCGCTCGATCGACCAGGAACTCCAGGAATTCCACGGTGCACCTCCTTGCTGGGTCGGGGGCCGGCTCTCGGGCCGGCGAGCATGTGGGCGGTTCTCGCCCGCTCGTTTCACTATAGTTCAGGGAACTCTCAAACCCGATGAGGCCGACTTTCAGGATCGGCGGATCGGGCCGGCTCCCTTCGCCGGCGACAGCAGGTGCAGGGACTGCGCGATGCGCAGCTCGGCGTCAGTACGTCAGCCGGACCAGAGTCTCGCGCAGGTAGCGGTCGACCAGCAGGTAGGCGTCCCGCGTCAGCGCGTGCCACAGCCGCAGGGCGGCCTGCGGATCGGCCTCCTCGAGCTCCGCGATCGCCTCCGGGGTCAGGACCATGAGCTCGACCTCGCCCTCGGCCTTGTCGGTGGTCTCCTGCCGCTCCTCGGTGCCCAGGGCGAGCTCGCCGAACGTCATGCCGGCGCTCAGCGTGTTGAGCCGGGCCCGCTGCCCGAACGGGTCGGTGGCGAAGTTGCTGACCTGACCGCAGACGATGAAATGGATTCCGCCGAACCGCTGCCCCACCCTGCGGATGACCTCACCGTCGGAGTACGTGCGGCGCTCCATCAGCCCCACCAGCCTGGTCCGCTCCTCCGGCTCCAGCGATGCCAGCACCGGGCTGTCGACGACCTCCACCCGGTCCGGCTCCCGGGCGGAGCCGCCGTACCTGGCCAGCAGGCGGTTCTCGCAGTGCTCCACCGCCTCTCCCCGGCTGTGGAACGAGGGGACGTCCGCCTCGGGCTCGAACGCCGAGGCGGCAGCCGACCCGATCCGCTCGACCAGGACCAGCTGCCGGTCGGCTTCCCGGAGGCGCCGCTCGACGCCTCCCAGCATCTGCAGCGCGACAGCGCCCACCTCGTCGACGCGGCGCAGGTCGAGGACGACGAGCTCAACGTGCTCGTCGAGTTCGCTGACAGCGCGGACCAGCGACTCGGTGCCGGCGAACAGCAGGTCGCCGTTGACCTCGATGATCCGGCAGCGGTCATCGAACCGCTCGAGGACCTCGGCCTCGGGCTCGGTGCGACGGATCCGGGACGGCAGCTCGGAGATGGCGAAGGTCGCCCTGACCGCGGAACGACCGGTCCGCGCCGAGCGCACGAAGTGCATCTCCATGTCCCGCGACAGCCGCCGACACGTCTCCACGCCTCGGATGCTGTTGCCGTGATCGTCCAGCGGCGGGGAGAACACCGCCAGACCCGCCTGGCCGGGAAGCACGGCCAGGGTGCCGCCGCCCACTCCGGACTTCGCCGGCATCCCGACGCTGCTGACCCAGGAGCCGGCATCGTCGTACATTCCCGAGGTCATCATGACGGACAGCACCCGCTCCACGTTCTCCAGGTCGAGGACCTGGTCCCCCGTGCGCGGATTCATCCCACCGTTGGCCATCGTCGCCGCCATCAGCGCGAGGTCGCGGCAGGTCACCTGCACCGCGCACTGCCGGAGGTAGAGCTCCAGCGCCCGCGTGGGACCTTCCTCGATGATTCCGAACGAGCTCAGCAGGTAGGCGAGCGCGTGATTGCGGTCGCTGTGGCGCATCTCGACGTCGAACACCGCCTTGCTGCTGGTCAGCTCGCGGCCGGCGAAGTCCGAGTAGCGGTCGACGATGCGCTTGATGGCGGACTTTCCGCCGGAGCCCTTGATCATCGACACCACGGCGAGCGCGCCGGCGTTGATCATCGCGTTGGCCGGCCTGCCGGATCCCGGCGCCAGCGAGATCTCGTTGAACGGGTCGCCCGAGGGTTCGACATCGACCTTCGCGTCCACCACCTCAAGTCCGTGCTCCTCCAGCGCCAGCCCGTAGGTGAAGGGCTTGGAGATCGACTGGATGGAGAACTCCTGGTCCGCGGCTCCGACGGAGTACACGTACCCGTCCACGGTGGCAAGACAGATGCCGAAGGCACCCGGGTCCGGCTCGCGGTCCCCCGGGTGCACAGGATAAGGCGCGCCGTCGCGCAGCTTCAGCACCTCTGCGTGCAGATGTTCGAGGTACTCCTGGATCGGCGATTGCATGTTGACAGCCTATGCACCAGGACCGCTCGGAGCACGCCCGGCAACGGCCGCTTCAGGCCTGGGAACCTATGCCCGGCGCGCCACCGCACCTCAGTCCGAGGAATCGTCCGAGTCCCCGAAGGAGCCGGCGAGCTTGCGCCGTTCGTAGACTCGCCTGCTGTACGTCGCCTCGCGGATCATCTCCTCACTGTTGAAGTTCGACCCCAGGGCTCCGGCCAGGGTGCCGAGCGAGGCGGACAGCCACGACAGGTGCAGGTAGTCGACGGCGTTGACCGCATGACCCAGCTGCTCCTCGAGATATCCCTTCTCGACGATCGTCAGAGCGAGCACGAACAGCACCGCGAAGATGACCAGATAGATCTGCACCACGCCGAGGCTGATCGTGATGACCGTCGCGGCGTTGTCGAGGCGCGGCTGCCATGCCGCAGCCGGGTTGCGGCCCCGAGCCCACAGGTCGTTGCGGCCGATCAGCCAGATGCCCAGCACGGCGGTGACGGCAACGCTGATGAGGAGCAGGCGCAGGGGGTGAAGCGCATCAGCGAGGTTCCAGATCGAACCGTAGAAGACGCCGAACGCCCCGGTCGCCAGGGCGAGCGCGATCGAGTTCGTCAGGGCCGGCACGAGGCGGCCGGGCTGATTGCTGCGGATCATCCCGGACAGCAGTTCGAGGCGGTTCCGCGCACCCGGCAGGAAGATGCTGACGACGTCATCATTCTCCGGTTCCGCGTGTCGGTACACGGGCCGGCTGGCCATGATCTGCTGCATGAGCTCCTCGGAGGGGTAGTCGTAGGTGTTCTGCTGCGCCGAGCTGGTCAGCGCGCTCACCAGTCTCCGCGCTCGCTTCGTCACCCTGAAGGCCCCGAGGCTGGGCACTGACACCATCGCGGCTCGTGCCTCGGCGCTGACATCGCACAGCATGATCTCGTGATTGTGGATGCGCGGCAGGTCGGTGAGATACACCAGGTAGTCCCAGCCGTGAGAGTCCCGGAGCCGCCCCGCCTGCTGGAACAGCGGGATGTCGCCCACCGCATTCAACGGCAGTCGCTGCCGGCTGACGTCCACCGTCCACCTGAAGCCGAATTCCTCGGTCAGCTCTTCGGCTACCGTTTCGGCGATGCCCTCCGCCACTTGGGCCGGCAGGCCCGGATCCGCCATCAGCCCCAAAGTTGCGGTCGACTCTTCCATGCGCCCATCGTCCTATGAAGGACCTCGAATGTGTCAAGTCGGCTTGCCGATTGCCGCGCCGCCGCGAGCGGGCGCGGGCGGTGCGGCGAGAGGATGACAGGGTGATCGGTGTGGCTGCCGGAGCTGAGCGGTCAGATCTTCGCAGCTGTCCGATCTTCGGCAGCTCAGGCGCGCATCATTCCCGGCGGGCTGAGCGCAGCGACGATCTTGGCTGCCGCCTCACCGAGCGCTTCAGCCTGCTGCGGAGTGAGAGTGTCGAACACGTAGCGCCGGACTGTCTCGACATGTCCCGGAGCGGCATCGACGATCTTCTCCCACCCCGCCGCGGTGAGCGAGCCCAGGGTGTAGCGACCATCGGCCGGGTCAGGTGATCGCGTCACCCAACCGGCCTTCTCCAGTCGGGTGATCACCCGAGACAGGTGCGACAGCGTCATATTGGACACGGCCGCCAGTTCACTCAGTCTGATGGTGCGGTCAGGGGCCATCGACATCTGGGACAGAGCGTTGTACTCGGCATGGCTCAGACCGACTTCGGCCCGCAGCTGGGCGTCCAGTCGCGACGGGAGCCACACCATCAGCGACCACACGTCGAGCCAGGTCTGGGTCTCCCGCTCATTCAGCCAGCGGACGTCTTCGTCAGTGCTCTCAGTCATGAGTCGATTCTATCGAGACGACTTGACACGGCAAGCAACGCGCATGGCACCGCCCGCCGGACCGGCGCCGCCCACTCTCACCGACTCACTGCGAGCGCCTCACCGGGCGCCAGCCGCCGATACGACGCCTCGCCGATGAGATTCGGGACCAGCCTGTCGACGATCGCCTTCCCCTCATCCGACAGGATCGCGTCATGGATGGGGACCACGACCCGTGGCGAGACGGCCGCCGCGAAATCGACCGCCTCGGCGATCTTCATCCACGGCGCACTCACCGGAAGGGCCAGCACGTCGACTGCGACACCTGCCGGTAGCTCCGGGAAGGAGTCGCCCGGATGCAGCACCGACTCCTCGATCAGATAGGCAAGATTGGCCACGCGCGGCAGATTCGGGTGGATAACGGCATGCTCACCGCCGAGCACGCGGACCCGGAACCCGGCCGCCTCGAAATCCTCCCCCGGGGACGCCACGTGCACCCTCTCCGCCGAGGCGCCCGCGTCTTCCAGCGCCTCGACGACTCCTCGCGGCGCCCACAGGTGGAACCCCGAAGTATCCGCCAGCGCGCGGGCCATCTTCTCGGGCTGCACGTGGTCGGCATGCTCATGGGTGACCAGGACAGCACTCACGCCTGCGAGGATCTGCGGATCAGTGAAGCCGCCGGGATCAACAGCCAAGCTTCCGCCCTCGCGCTCGAGGCGGACCCCGGCGTGCCCCCAGACTGTGAATTCGAGCGATTCCATCGGGACTCCTTCCACTCCTCATCGAGCATTCTCAGCTTCCTCACTCACAACCTATGGCGCCTCCGCACAGTTGGCCAGAGCCGATGGCGCCTCGACGCGGCCGGCCAGAGCCAGATGGCACCTCGACGCGGCCAGAGCGCCGAGGAGGCGCCATGAGAAGCTGTCGGGCCTGCGCACCGTACCGGGTTCTCGCCACAGTCACTTGACACAACAAGTCAATTGCTCCTAGATTAGTTTCCGTGTCAAGCGACAGGTTCGGCCTGTTCCAGAGCCGCACCCTCGCACTCATCCACACCAAGGAGCCACCATCACACTCATCCCGCGCACTGATCTCGACGTCTACCCGCTGAACCTCGGCGGCAACACCTTCGGCTGGACTTCCGACCGCGACACCTCGTTCGCCGTTCTTGATGCCTTCGTCAAGGCAGGCGGCAACTTCATCGACACCGCCGACCTCTACTCCGCATGGGGCGAGGGTCTCTCCGGCGGTGAATCGGAGACGGTGATCGGCGGTTGGCTGGCTGCGCGCGACAACCGCGAGCAGGTCATCATCGCAACCAAGGTCGGCGGCCTGGAGTCCCGCCCCGGCCTGTCTGCCGAGAACGCGGACGCCGCGCTCGATGAATCCCTCCAGCGTCTGCAGACCGAGTACGTCGACATCTACTACGCGCACTATGACGACGAGTCCATGTCGATCGAGGACCAGGTCCGCACCGCCCATGAGCTCGTGCAGTCGGGTCGCGTCCGGCATATCGGCCTGTCCAACTACACCCCCGAGCGGATGCGCGAATGGTTCGAGGTCGCGTCCCGCGAGGGCCTGACACTGCCTGTCGCGATCCAGCCGCAGTACAACCTCGTCAATCGCAAGGACTACGAGCAGGGGTACGCACCGATCGCGCGCGAGTACGAGGTCGCAGTATTTCCGTACTTCGCCCTCGCCTCGGGCTTCCTCACAGGCAAGTACCGGAAGGCCGAGGACCTCAAGGGGCAGACCCGCGAGGACTTCGCGTCCGGCTTCGCGACCGATGAGGGCTTCGCGGTGGTCGACGCGCTGGTCGAGGTCGCCGAGGCGCGCTCGGTCGAACCGGCCAGCGTCGCCCTGGCATGGTTGCTGGCCAAGGGCGTCACCGCGCCGATCGCCTCGGCTCGCACCCCCGAGCAGCTGCCCGCCCTGCTTGCGGCGACCGGGATCACGCTCAGTGCCGACGATCTGGAGAAGCTCGACGCTGCTTCCCTGCCCTTCGCCTGAGCCGAGCGCTTGAGGCCGAGGTCTGAAGGCTGAGAGCCGAGAGCCGAGGGCTGAGGGCCGCAGGCTGACGGCCGAGGGCCGAGGGCTGAGGGCCGAGGGCTGAGGGCCGAGGGCTGAGGGCCGAGGGCTGAGGGCCGAGGGCTGAGGGCCGAGGGCTGAGGGCCGAGGGCTGAGGGCCGAGGGCTGAGGGCCGAGGGCTGAGGGCCGAGGGCTGAGGGCCGAGGGCTGAGGGCCGAGGGCTGAGGGCCGAGGGCTGAGGGCCGAGGGCTGAGGGCCGAGGGCTGAGGGCCGAGGGCTGAGGGCCGAGGGCTGAGGGCCGAGGGCTGAGGGCCGAGGGCTGAGGGCCGAGGGCTGAGGGCCGAGGGCTGAGGGCCGAGGGCTGAGGGCCGAGGGCTGAGGGCCGAGGGCTGAGGGCCGAGGGCTGAGGGCCGAGGGCTGAGGGCCGAGGGCTGAGGGCCGAGGGCTGAGGGCCGAGGGCTGAGGGCCGAGGGCTGAGGGCCGAGGGCTGAGGGCCGAGGGCTGAGGGCCGAGGGCTGAGGGCCGAGGGCTGAGGGCCGAGGGCTGAGGGCCGAGGGCTGAGGGCCGAGGGCTGAGGGCCGAGGGCTGAGGGCCGAGGGCTGAGGGCCGAGGGCTGAGGGCCGAGGGCTGAGGGCCGAGGGCTGAGGGCCGAGGGCTGAGGGCCGAGGGCTGAGGGCCGAGGGCTGAGGGCCGAGGGCTGAGGGCCGAGGGCTGAGGGCCGAGGGCTGAGGGCCGAGGGCTGAGGGCCGAGGGCTGAGGGCCGAGGGCTGAGGGCCGAGGGCTGAGGGCCGAGGGCTGAGGGCCGAGGGCTGAGGGCCGAGGGCTGAGGGCCGAGGGCTGAGGGCCGAGGGCTGAGGGCCGAGGGCTGAGGGCCGAGGGCTGAGGGCCGAGGGCGGACAGCGGCGGCGTTCCCAGTGATGGGGAACGCCGCCGCTGTCCGCCCGAGTTCGCAGGAATGGATAAGCAGGGCGCCGTTCGCAGCTTCTACGCTTGATCGCGAGGACCTCGCACCAGCGCTCTGCTCGTCGTGGCCCGCTCGTCGGGGTCCGCTCGTCGGGGTCCGCTCGTCGGCGCCCTGCTCGTCGGCAGCGCCGGCCTCGACAGACAGTCTGCACAACTGCCCAGATCAAAGGAGATCTCGACATGGGAAAAGTCGTCTACGGCTTCACGTCATCCCTCGATGGATTCATCGCCGGACCCGGACATGACATGCGCTGGCTGGAGGAAACCGCCCCACCGCTGGCCGATGGCACCATGGAGCGCGTCACTTCGAAAGTCGGCGCCATGCTTTCGGGCCGTCGCGGTTATGATGCCGCCCAGGCGCAGGCCGATGAGCGAGGAGAGCTCACTGCAGAGGCCTACGGCGGCGCGTGGGACGGACCGCAATTCGTGCTCACGCACCGCCCGGAGGAACTCGCCGGCGATCCGCACATCAGCGCGCTCGGCGGGCCCGTCGAGGACGCCATCCGCACCGCTTGCGAGGCGGCCGGGGACAAGGATCTGATGATCGTCAGCGCCGACATCGCGCGTCAGGCGCTGCAGCTCGGGCTGATCGACGAGCTCCAGATCTACGAAGCGCCAGTCTTCTTGGGCGACGGCACCCGGATCTTCGGTGTGCCCGGCGGCTGCCGGATCGACTGGGAGCTGGTCTCCGTCGACGAGGAGAATCTCAGCAGCGCCGCGCGCGTCTACCGACCCAAGCACCGGCCCACGGCTCAGGCTTGATCGCGCAAGAATTCGGTGGCTGACGCGAAAGTGCGGAAGTGACGTCATATGCGATGTCACTTCCGCACTTTCGCGCTACCGGGCAAAGAACCGCGCTCCGCCTCAGCGCCTCAGCACCTGCCCGCGCAGCGTGTCAGTCCTCCCGGCTGCTGACCGTCATGCACCTGCCCCGGCCATCGCCTCGGCCTGCCGTCCGGCGCTCACGTGCAGCTGCCCGGCATCGTCGACCGTGACTCTGATGGTGCCCCCGGAGACGACCGCCTCGGCGACCAGCAGGTCTGCCACCCGGTCGTCGAGCTCGCGCTGGATCACGCGGCGCAGCGGGCGGGCGCCGTACTCCGGCTCGTATCCGGCATCGGCGATCCAGTCGACGGCCGCCTCGTCCACCTCAAGGGTGATCTCCTGCGCGGCCAGCCGCTGCTCGGACCGGCGCAGCTGCAGCCGGACGATCTCGCGCAGCTGCTCGCGGTCGAGCCGCTTGAACATCACGATCTCGTCGATCCGGTTGAGGAACTCGGGCCGCATCACCTCGCGCAGCCGGCCCATCACCTTGGCGCGCAGCTCGCGCTCGGAGTCCTCGGTGTCGCCCGTGCTGAAGCCCAGCGGGGCGCCCTTGCCGGACATGAATTCCGAGCCGAGGTTGCTCGTCATGATGAAGACGGTGTTGCGGAAGTCGACCGTGCGGCCCTGTCCGTCCGTCAGCCGACCGTCGTCGAGCACCTGCAGCAGCATGTTGAACGCGTCGGGGTGCGCCTTCTCGACCTCGTCGAGCAGCACCACCGAGTACGGCCTGCGCCGCACCTGCTCGGTCAGCTGCCCGGCTTCGTCGTAGCCGACGTATCCCGGAGGAGCGCCGACCAGCCGCGAGACGGTGTGGCGTTCGCCGAACTCGCTCATGTCGAAGCGGACCATCGCCGACTCGTCGTCGAACAGGGTCTCCGCCAGCGCCTTGGCCAGCTCCGTCTTGCCCACGCCCGTCGGGCCGAGGAACAGGAAGCTGCCGACGGGTCGCGAGGCGTCGCCCATGCCGGTGCGGCTGCGGCGGATCGCCTTGGCGATCGCGGTCACCGCGTCGTCCTGGCCGATGACGCGCTGGTGGAGCTCGTCCTCCAGCCGCGCCAGCCGCGACTTCTCCGCCTCCGTCAGCCGAGCCGCCGGAATGCCGGTGGCCCGCGCGACCACCTCGGCGATCTCGTCCTCGCCGACAGTACCCACCGCGCCCACCGCCGAGGCGCCAGTCACCGGGGCACCGATCGTGCTGGTTCCCGAGGTGCCGATTCCCGAGGTGCCGGCCCCGCCGGTCGCCGCGGTGCCGGTGCCGGCGAGCTCGCGCGGGCCGCGGGCCTGCTGGGACGTGGCTGCCTCCAGCTGCTCGCTGATCGCGGTCATCTCGTCACGGATCTCGCCGGCGCGCTCGTAGTTCTCGGCGCTGATCGCGCTGTTCTTCTCCGCCTCGAGCTCGCCGAGCCGGGAACGCAGGGCGTCGACGTCGACCTTCGGTCCGCGCTTGAGCGACAGTCGGGCGCCGGCCTGGTCGATCAGGTCGATCGCCTTGTCGGGCAGGAAGCGGTCGGTGATGTAGCGATCCGACAGTTCGACCGCGGCGCGGATGGCTTCCGGCGTGTAGCTGACTCCGTGGTGCTCGGCGTAGCGGTCCTGCAGGCCCGTGAGGATCTGCACGGCGTCCTCCACGCTGGGCTCGCCGACGGTCACCGGCTGGAAGCGGCGCTCGAGGGCTGCATCCTTCTCGATCGTCCGGTATTCCTTGAGCGTGGTGGCGCCCACCAGGTGCAGGTCACCCCGAGCGAGCCGCGGCTTGAGGATGTTGCCGGCATCCATCGCTCCGGACTCTCCGGAGCTGCCGGCGCCGACCACCGTGTGGAGCTCGTCGATGAAGACGATCGTGTTGCCCTTGTCCGCCGCGATCTCGTCCAGCGCGGTCGTCAGGCGCTCTTCGAAGTCACCCCGATAGCGGGTGCCTGCGAGCATGCCGGGCAGGTCGAGCGCGATGACGCGCTTGCCCTTGAGCTGCGCGGGCACTTCCTCGGCGACGATGGCCTGTGCAAGGCCTTCCGCGATGGCGGTCTTGCCGACGCCCGCTTCACCGATGAGCACCGGATTGTTCTTGGTGCGGCGAGCCAGGATCTCGATCGTCTGCTCGATCTCATCGGCACGGCCGATGACGGGATCGAGGCGACCCTCGACCGCCTCGGCGGTGAGATCGAGGCCGAACTGCTCGAGCATCGAGCCGTTCTGGCCCTGGGGGGCGCCCTGCTGACCTGGCGCACCGCTCTGGGCGGCCTGCGCCTCGGCCTGGGCACCGGCCTGCAGAGAGGCCTGGGTGACTCCGGCGCGAGCCAGGATCTGTCCGGTGGGCGAATCCTGGTTCAGCACGAATGCGAAGAACAGGTGTTCCGGGTCGATGTAGGTGGAGCCGAAGGCGCGCGCGACCTGGTATCCGTCGAGCAGCACCTTCTGCGCCGATCCGGTCAGCGACGGAGCGCTGTCCGGCTTCTGAGCGGCAGGCTCGGGCAGTCGGTCGTCGACTGCGCGGCCGATGGCCTCCGGGTCGGCACCTGCGTGGCGCACCGCAGTGGCGGCTGGATCCTCGAGGATCATGACCCGGAGGATGTGAAGGGCATCCACCTCTGCGTGGCCGTGCTCCGCAGCATATTCGGCTGCGCGGTTGATGACTTCGTGAGTCCGCTTGCTCATCAGCTGCGTGATGTCCACGGGGCGCCCCTGACGGCCTCCTCGCTGGCTCTGGAGGAAGCGCGCGAGGAATTCGTCGAAGGAGTCGCCACCATGGGATCCGGCAGGGCCGAAGAATGCGGGCATCTGTGTCCTCCTTGCAAAGTTGAGTGTGTCTGACTCAAGTAACGCCGAGGGTATGCGGGGTATTCCCGGCAGTCCAGAATTGTAGTGTTCCGGTTCGCCGCCTCAGGTCGGGGTCCTGCCAAGCGGAGGAGCAGGGCCGAGCCGCGAGGCCGCAGTGAGCACGACGACGGAGGAGGCCACGATGGACTGGACCAGTTGGCTGTCGATACTCGACGCCCACGACTACACCATCGCGCGCGAGGTCGTCGTGCGCGGAGTGGCGGCCGTCTACTTCGTCGCGTTCCTCTCGACGTTCAACCAGTTCCCCGCACTGCTGGGAGAGCAGGGACTGACTCCTGCGCCGGACTACATCCGGCGCACTATGCCCCCGGAGCCGCCGGCCCGGCGCGGCTCCGGCCGCAGTGGATTGCGGCGCGGCGGCGGGGGCTTCGCGGGCGGCAGAGTCGGCAACGGCGACTCCCGTAGGACCGGACGGCGCGCTTCACACCCCTCGCCGAGCCTCTTCCGCTGGCACCGGACCCCGTACAGCGACCGGCTGCTGCGAGCGATCTGCGTGACGGGAATGGTGCTCGCCGCCTCGGCGGTCATCGGACTGCCGCAGCTGGGACCGGCCTGGGCTCCGATTCCGATCTTCCTCGCGATGTGGGGCCTGTACCTGTCGATCGTGAGCATCGGCCAGCGGTTCTACGGGTTCGGCTGGGAGTCGATGCTGCTGGAAGCCGGCTTCATCGTCGGGTTCCTGGGATCGCACGAGGTCGCCCCACCGCTGCTCATCGTGCTGTTCCTGAGGTGGCTGATGTTCCGGCTGGAATTCGGCGCGGGAATGATCAAGATGCGAGGCGATGCCTCATGGCGGAACCTCACCGCGATGAACTACCACCACCAGACCCAGCCGATGCCCAATCCGATCAGTCGCTGGGCGCATCAGAAGCCCGAATGGTGGCACAAGTCCGAGACCCTGGGCAGTCACGTCATCCAGCTCGTGATGCCATGGCTGCTGTTCTTCCCTCAGCCCATTGCCTCGATCGCCGCGTGCCTGATCATCGTCAGCCAGCTGGCACTCGTCATCACCGGCAACTATGCCTGGCTGAACTGGCTGACGATCATCCTCGCCTTCTCCGGCATCAGCGACTCCTTCCTGCGCTGGGTCTTCGGCGGGGCCTGGCCGGGCTGGGAATGGGAGCGAGTCGTCGCCACCGTCCAGGCCGCCGAGGCGGGAGTGGTCGAGGCGGGAGTGGTCGAGACATCGCCCATCTGGTGGCACTCCCTCATCGCCGTGGTCTTCGTGTTCCTGCTGTTTCTGAGCTGGCAGCCGCTGCGCAATCTGTTCTCACCGCATCAGCTGATGAACGCGAGCTTCAACCGATGGCATCTGGTCAACGCCTACGGCGCGTTCGGATCGATGACGGAGGAGCGCCGAGAGGTCATCATCGAAGGAACGCTGAGCGAAAGGCCGGAGGAGAAGGACTGGCACGCCTACGAGTTCAAAGGGAAGCCGGGCGATGTCTCACGGATGCCGAGGCAGTTCGCGCCCTATCACCTGCGGCTTGATTGGATGATGTGGTTCCTGGCGCTCGGCTCGTGGCACGAGCAGTGGTTCGCGCGCCTGCTCGAGAAGCTGCTGGCGGCCGATCCCGCAATCCTGCGTCTGCTGCGAGTCGATCCGTTCGATGGTGAGCCGCCCGCCCTCATCCGGGCGCGCGTCTTCGACTATCGCTACGCAACCCGGGCTGAGACGCAGGAGACCGGGCAGTGGTGGGTGCGGGAGGAATTGGGGACGCTCGTCGCGCCGCGGGGACGGCATTAACGGGACTTGGTGGGCGGCGCCAGTCCAATCAGGCGCGGCGACCATGGCGGTCCGGCGACCGTGGCGTCACGGCAACCATGGCGGCACGTCGAACCGGCGCATCGCTCGCGCCTCGCTTCAATGAGCTGTGGTTGGCGTCGTCTGCGATCCATCAAACTTTTTCCACCTTTATCAGCAATTCTGTTCTATTCGCGTTCTATTATTGATAGGCTTGGGGTACGAGCATCGGAGGTTCCCCCATGACCTTGATCGATCCCGATAACGTCAAACAGGTTCTGGCCGCGCTGGTTGCCAAGGCCGAACCTCCCAGCAGACCGATCCCCGACGATGTCCCCACCCCTGCCGAGGCGCCCGCCGAGTCCGGAGGCAGCGCCGCTCCCGAGGCGCCGACCCAGCCTGCCGCGATCACCGAACCGGCGACCTCAGCCGGCTCCAGCAGCACTCCCCCACCTTCCACAGCATCAGCCGCACCTGAGAATGACGCCGCTCCCGAGGCGCCCGCTGCTGTCCGGTCGGGACTGCTCGATGAGACCACGCAAGCCCATCTGGAATCGGCCGCACCCGGCCTGCTGAGTGTCCTCGATGCGCTGTCCGAGCACACCGGAATGGTGGCAGCGACCGCCGGCACCACCTCCGACCAGGAGGCCGTCGCGTTGCTGCGAGCAGCCGAAACGCTCCGCCGAAC
>NZ_JAJTWW010000023.1 GCF_021729135.1 Brevibacterium daeguense | reverse complement strand
ACCTGACCACCTCACCAGCCCCGACCCATGAAAGATCGAGGTTAGAGTGAGGGCCGTGAACACCATCCCCGTATTCGACGGCCACAACGACCTCGCCTGGGCGATCCGGAGCAAGTTCCACAACAATGTCTCCGCAGTCGACCTGCACTCCCATCAGCCCCGGCTGCACACGGACATTCCGCGACTGCGGACCGGGGGAGTGGCCGCCCAGTTCTGGTCCGTCTTCGTGCCGTCGGACATGGCGCCTGCGAAGGCGGTGACGGCAACCCTCGAGCAGATCGACACCGTCCGCCGGCTCGCCGACCAGCACCCGGACGCCTTCGAGCTCGTCGACTCGGCCGCCCAGGCGCGAGCAGCGATCGACCGCGGCAGGATCGCCTCGCTGCTGGGCATCGAGGGCGGCCACTGCATCGACTCCTCCCTCGGGGTGCTGCGCAGCATGCGCCGGCTGGGCGTGCGCTACCTGACGCTGACCCACAACGACGACATCCCCTGGGCATCCTCGGCGACCGGCGCCGGCCCCGACGCGGGGCTCAGCGAGTTCGGCCGCGAGGTGGTCAGGGAGATGAACCGCATCGGCATGATCGTCGACCTCTCGCATGTCTCCCCGCAGGTCATGGACGACGCGCTCGCCGCCTCGGCGCGGCCGGTGATGTTCTCCCACTCCTCGTGCCGGACGGTCACCGACCATCCGCGCAACATCCCGGACGCGGTCCTCGAACGACTCCCCGCCAACGGGGGCATCGCGATGGTGACCTTCGTGCCCGCCTTCGTCTCCGAGGCGTGCGCCGAGCACAAGGCACACTCCGCCGAGGCGCGCTCCCGCCTCGGCCTGCCCGACGACTTCCATGAGGGGCCGGCCGAGGAGGACCCCGAGGCGCTGCGAGAGTTCGCGGACTGGCAGGCCGCCCATCCCGCGCCCACGGCGACACTGGACGACGTGATCGCCCACATCGAGCACGCCCGCGAGGTGGCCGGCATCGAGCACATCGGCCTGGGCGGCGACTTCGACGGCATCGAGGAGCTGCCCGAGGACTTCGACGGCGTCGCGGCGTACCCGCTCGTCTTCCGGGCGCTTGCCGACCGGGGCTGGAGCGAAGCGGACCTGCGCAAGCTGGGCGCAGAGAACGCCCTGCGCGTGCTCGCCGACAACGACTGACCGCTTCGGTCTGGGCTTGCGGCAGTGCCGTGCTCACCCATGGACGCGCCAGGGGCGCGTCCGTGCTGAGGGGTACAGTTTCGATTGTCGTCGCAGCTTGCAAACAGAACGGTGCGCATCGTGGCCGAATCATCCTCGTGGGACAACCGGGAACCGATCATCAGACGTGACGAGGACAGCCCCACGCGCCCGTTCCCCCCGGGAACCGGCTCAGGTGCGTCGTCGGAAGACGTGCCGCCTGCCGGCCTGTCCGGGCCGCAGACCCACTACTTCCAGCGACCGAGCCCGCCGCCGGTCAGCCCCATCCATCAGACCGGTCCTGCTTGGCCCGTGCAGCCGTGGAATCCCGGCCAGAATCCGCCGATGAACCAGTCCCCTCCAGGTCCGCCTCCGCATGGACAGCATCCGAATGGTCTGCAGCCGGTCCACCAGCAGGGCTATCCGCAGCATCCACACCCGCAGTTCGCTCAGCCGGGGCCCTATCCGTATCCGCCGCAGGTCGTCGTCTCGCCGGCGCAGCACGTGACGGTCCAGAACGGCTATCGGCGAGGAACGTCCCACGGGCTTCACCTGATCATCACGCTGCTGACCGGCGGCCTGTGGCTGCCCGTGTGGCTCATCGTCGCGATCGCGAATCGACGCTGACACCAGCCTCGTCACAACGACTGACCCGCCGCTGTGCAGCACTGCTTCCCACTGGCTCTGCCTCCGCTGACGCCTTGCTGAGTTCCCGTGTCACGGGCACCCGTTACGCTGGGCGACATGCTCAACGAGGACGAGAAGCAGGACACCGCCACCCCGGCCCTGCAGATCATCGCTGCCGCCGACTCCGTGGTCCCCGTGCTGCGGGACCGCATTCTGGAACTCTCTCCGGAGGCCATCGACGAGGAGACGTGGCTGCGCATCCTGGCCGGTCGGGGCTCCTCCGGACGCACAGCACCCGGACGGGCTCCCAGCTTCGACTCCCCGGCGGACCTGCTCACCGTCCTCGCCGAATTCGACGGGTCGCTGGCCATCGGCGGCTCCCCGCTGCGCGCTCGGTGGGCCCGGGATGCGATCACCCACCTCACCATCGCGCACACGCGGCCGGACAGCGTCGACGCCGCACTCGTCACCCGCTTCACCGACACCCTTGCCATGCTGATGGAGAGCATCGGCCTGGGCATGATTGCCGCCGAGGCGCCCGCCGCCGACCGGCCCGGCACTCGCCTCACCGACCACCACCTGCACACCGAGCTCGATGAGCTTGCCGTCGAGCTCGTCGTCCACGATGTGTACAGCCAGCGGCTGGCCGCGGCCGGCATCTCACCGATCATCAGCATCGCGCTGACCAACTCCGGCAAGACGCCGGTCGTGGTGTCGACGCTGGAGGCCGCCTTCGCCGGCCGCTCCGAGCGCGAGAACTGGTGGCGGGGCCCGGAGATCGAGATTCCCGCCGGTGACACCGTCCACCTCGACCGCTATGAGCTGAGCTGGAATCCGTCCATCCCGGGCGCCGCCGGCGGAAGCACCGGAACCACGACCACAGGTGGGTCTGCCGCGAAGGCAGATGTGCCGACGGACGACGAGCTCATCATCGCCATCGGCGCGGCCGGCCGGTCCCGCGAGCTCACCGCACCGGTGTCCTGGATCCCGGCCGGCAGCTGGAGCCTCGCCGCCCCGCCTGAACTCGTCGCCGACTTCGTGCACTCGGCCGACCCCGCGATCCACGCGCTCGCCGCGACGCTGCCCGCCCCACCCGGCCCCGACGAGGAACCCCGCACCGCCGCGCAGGTGCTGGAACTCGCCGCCCGCGCCGTCGACCACAAGCTCACGGTCACCCCCGAGCAGCTGGGCGAAGCCCCCGCCTCGTTCCGGACGCCCAGTGCGGTGCGCGCCGCCGGGACGGCCTCGACGAGCGAGCGGGCGCTGCTGATCGCCGGGCTGCTCGAATACCTCGACGTGCCCGTCGCCCTCATCGGCACCCGTGCCGGCCTGTACGCAGGTGTCGGCCACAGCTTCGACATCGCGGAGGTGACCGCGCTGCGGTCCCACGCCGCCGTCCAGGCGGAGCTGTCGGCGATGACGACGGCGGGCGTGCCTCATTCGGCGTCGCGCACCGGCTTCACCACCGGCGACGCCGCCTTCATCGTCGACCTCGGCGCCGCCCGCGGCCTCATCGGTGCCGCCGATACCCCGGCCCCGGCAACGGCAGGCGCCGGCAGGGGCGATGCGGCGGGCACCTCGGGAGTGGGCGGGGCACCGGCCGCGGAGCCGCGGTCCTTCCACCGCTGGAAGCGCGAGCTGCTCGACCTGAGCTTCACCAACCCGCTGCTACGGCTGCGCGCGACCTCCGGCGCCGCGCTCCAGGTGCCGCGGGAGGCGCTCGCCGAGTTCGAGGACCGGCTCTCGGCCGGCACGGCGTTCTCGCTGCAGCCGCGCTCGCGCACGCAGTCGACCGACCGTGGCCTGCCGGTCGACCGGTATCGCCTGGGCTCCGGCGGCCACGGAGGCCTCGGCGGACACAAGCCGGTCGCCGAACCGGTCGCGGACCTGCGGGCCGGTCGGCTCACTGCGGTGCCGTACAGCGGATCCTTCGACACCCGACTGCAGCAGCTGTCGCAGGAGGCGCGCAAATCCAAGCAGGAGAACGGCTACCCCTCGCTGTTCGTCACCATCGGCAGTGTCGAATGGCTGGACCGCAAGGGCAAGGAGGGGCACTCGCCGCTGCTGCTGGCCCCCGTGAACATCACCGGCACCGCCCGCACCGGCTACGGCATCCACCTGGAGCCCGGCGGGGAGATGCAGACCAACCAGAGCCTGGCCGAGAAGCTCCGCGGGGAGACGGGCCAGCAGATCCCGGTGCTCTCCAACCCGCCGACCGACGCCGCAGGACTCGACGTCGAACGCGTCCTCGCCCAGCTGCCGCACGATCTGCAGGCGGCCGGGATCGGCGCTCGCATCCATCACGACGTCCGCCTGGTCCGGCTGGCCTACGGCACGCTGCCGCAGTGGCGCGACCTCAACGACAACTGGCGGGAGCTGCTGCGCTCGCCGGTCGCCGAGCACATCACCCGCACCCCCTTCGCCCGGTTCCGCGACCCGCGGCCGCCCGCCGAGCTCACCCCCGACTCCGAGGTGAGCACGTGGCTGCCCTCGCGGGCCGACAGCAGCCAGCTCGATGCCGTCGTCGCCGCCGGGAACGGCAACTCGTTCGTGCTCGAGGGCCCACCCGGCACCGGCAAGTCGCAGACCATCACCAACATGATCGCGGACGGGCTGGCCCGCGGCCGGCGGATCCTGTTCGTCGCGGAGAAGCAGGCCGCGCTCGACGTCGTGCAGCGGCGCCTGCGTGCCTTCGGACTCGACCCGCTGGTGCTCGACGTGCACTCGTCCAGGCAGTCCGGTAGGGCCGTGCGCGAACAGCTCGCCGCCTCCCTCAAGGTCCCGGCGCAGGCCCAGCTCGATAGGCTCGCCGCCGCCCGCAGGGAGCTCGCCGAGGTCGTCGCTCGACTGCGCGCCTACCCGGAGGCGCTGCACGGGCAGGGCGGGCCTTCCGACTCGACTGCCGCGGCCTCGGGTGCCGCTGCCTCAACCGGCCATGACGAGAACGTGTGGTCGCTGTTCCAGACCTGCCTCGAGGAGGAGTCGGAGCTCGACCCGACCGCCGAATGGCAGCCCGAACACCTCGCCCCCGCAGAACTCCTCGCCCACGGTGAGCCCGATGAGGCGCAGCTGGCAGGCCTCGCCAAGCGGATCCGGCGCCTGCGGCGGCGGGTCGACGGGGACGTGTCCGAGCGCGCCGACAACCAGGACGGCGACGTCGTGCAGCTGCGGAAGGCTCTGCGCGAACTCGCGGACGCCGGGCTCATCCGCCCGGCGGCGGAGATCTCCCGGGGGCGCAGCGCCGACAAGCTCGCCGAGGCGATCAGCCTGGCACTCGCGCGGGAGCGCCTGCGACGGGCAGTCGAGGAGTCCGGATTGAACGAATTCAGCGGGACGGACCGGGCGCAGACCGTGCGCCGCTACGTCGAGCTGGCCGAGCAGGTCACCGCGCTCACGCGGGATGCGATGGTCGGCGTGATCGCCGGCCGGCGGTCGTGGAACGCCGGTGACGGACCGTCGCCGGAGTTCACCGCCGAGGTGAACAAGGTGCGCGGCGGAACCATCCGGCGGCTGTTCCAGGAGTTCGGCGACGAGGTGCTCTCGACCACGCCGTGCGTGCTCATGAGTCCGGCCGGCGCGTCCAAATACCTGCCCGTCGCCGGTCCCCGGTTCGACACCGTGATCTTCGACGAGGCCTCCCAGATCACCACCGCCAGCGCGATCGGCGCTCTGGGCAGGGCGCAGGCAGCCGTCATCGTGGGCGACTCCCAGCAGATGCCGCCCTCGACCGAATTCGCCGCCGACACCGAGGAGGAGCTGCCAGAGGCCGAGACCGAAGGCCGCGGGACCAGCCGGCGCCTGGAATCCGTGCTCACACAGGCAGTGAACGCGGGCTTCGAGCGCAAGTGGCTGCAGTGGCACTACCGCAGCCGCAACGAGGAGCTCATCGCCTTCTCCAACCGCAAGTACTATCGCGGCAAGCTCGCGTCATTCCCCGCGCCCCCCGTCGCGGACCGGAAGTTCCCTGTCGATCTGCGGTTCATCGGCGGCGAGTACGCGAAGGGCCCGGGCGGCGCAAAGGTCAACCGCGCCGAGAGCGAGGCGGTAGTCGCCGAGGTGCACGCGCGCCTCACCAGGTCACCGGAGAAGTCGATCGCAGTGGTGACCTTCAACGCCTCCCAGCGCACCTTCATCGAGAACGCGCTGGAATCCTCCGGGGACCCGCGCATCCTCGCCGCACTCAGCAGCGACGGCGAGCCGCTCATGGTCAAGAACGTCGACAATGTGCAGGGCGACGAGCGCGACGTGGTGCTGTTCTCGATCGGGTATGCCCCCGACCGCAGAACCGGCCGCCTCAACCAGAGCTTCGGGCCCGTCAACCGCGCCGGCGGTGAGCGCCGCTTCAACGTCGCGATCACCCGCGCCCGGGAGGAGATCGTCATCTTCACCTCCCTGCGCTCCGACGACCTCGACCTGCGCAGCTCTCGTTCGCGCGGCCTGCAGGACCTGCGCGACTATCTCGCCGACGCCGAGCGCGGCTCCGTGGTGCGCCGGCAGTCGGTCAGCGATCGGAGCACGTTGTACCGGGATCAGATCGCCGCCCGCCTGCGGGAGCGCGGCCTGACCGTGGAGACCGGAGTGGGCACGTCCTCGTTCGTGGTCGACCTCGCGGTGCGCGTGGGCGATTCCGGCTGGCTGGCGCTGCTGCTCGACCCGCCGTCGTGGGCGGCGATGCCGACCGCGTGGGATCGGGACGGGCTGCCGATCACGGTGCTCGAGGGATCGATGGGCTGGATCCGCACCGAGCGCGTGCTGGTCGCCGACTGGCTCACCGACCCCGGTGCGGTTGTCGAGAAGGTTGCGGACGCGGCCCAGCGCGGTCTCGAGGCGACGGCCGGGGTCAAGGGGTAGACCGCCTCGGCGTCCTCCCGTAGCGTGGGTGGCCCGCGCCGAGGCGCCGGTGCCTCGGGCCGGCCACCAGGAGGAATCATGGCGAACAACGTCTACAACATCACGGAGATCGTCGGCACGTCACCCGATGGAATCGACGCAGCGATCACCAATGCCATCGCCGAGGCGGCGCGGACTCTGCGTCATCTCGACTGGTTCGAGGTGCAGTCGGTCCGCGGTCACCTCGAGGACGGGAAGATCTCCGACTGGCAGGTGACGGTGAAAGTCGGATTCCGACACGAGAACCTCAAGGTCTGAGCTCGCCCGCGCCCGCGCCTGCGCGACGACCGGGCGCGCAGGCGAGATCCGATCGCGGCCGGCCGGAGTCCGGAACCGAGATGCCTCGGGTCCGGACTCCGGCACGCCAGGTGGTTCCACGCGTTGGCCGGGTGGCGCCACGCATGAATGCCGCGCTTCGCGGGATGCCAGTGCAACACGGTGACTCTGGGGCATAATCGTGCCATGGAACTCACCATCGCGGCATGGCAGACCAGCAGCATCCCCGGTGACCCGGACGCCAATCTGCGCCGGCTGGCGGAGACGGCCCGTCAGGCGTCTGCCGCCGGAGCGGATGTCCTCGTCACCCCGGAGATGTTCCTCACCGGCTACAACATCGGCGCCTCCGCCATTGCGGAGCTCGCGCAGCGCGACCTGACCGGCGAGGTTGCCGACATCGCCCGCCAGGCGGAGATCGCGATCGTCGCCGGACTCCCCGTCGTGGCCGACGGCCAGGTCTACAACGCCTGCGTGTTCGTGGCCGAGTCCGGTGAGGTCAGAGCCGTGCACCACAAAGTTCACCTGTTCGGGGACC
Source organism: Brevibacterium daeguense (assembly GCF_021729135.1). Classification (GTDB taxonomy): domain Bacteria; phylum Actinomycetota; class Actinomycetes; order Actinomycetales; family Brevibacteriaceae; genus Brevibacterium; species Brevibacterium daeguense. The sequence continues at coordinate 70,057 of NZ_JAJTWW010000023.1, read as the reverse complement.
TGGACAGAGCGGTGTTCGCCGCCGGCTCGGTGCCGTGCACGCTCGTCGAGCACCGCGGCGCACAGCTGGCGATGATGATCTGCTACGACGTCGAGTTCCCGGAGTACGTGCGATCAGCCGCAGTCGCAGGAGCCGAGGTGCTCCTCGTGCCGACCGCGAACATGCAGCCCTTCGACATCGTGCCGAGGACGATCCTGCCCGCCCGCGCCTGGGAGAACCAGCTGGCCATCGCCTACGCCAACCACGTCGGCGCCGACGGCGACCTGCTCTACACCGGCCTCAGCGGCATCTTCGGCCCGGACGGCGAGGCGCTGATGATGGCCGGGCGGTCCGAGTCGCTGCTCATCGCGACTGTCGACACGGCGCAGGTGCAGGCGGACCGGAAGGCCAACCCGTACCTGGAGGACCGCCGACCGGACGTCTACCGCTGAGGCGCGGGCCGGGGCGAGCAGCCCGGGCCGAGCTCGGCCCCCTGATCACGCCCGCGCAGGCTCCGCGCCCGCGACCGCCTCGGGATCGGCCTCACTGAAGTCGAGCTTGGGCGCCGGGCGCCGGAAGAAGCGGGTGAGGTAGAGCAGGTGGATGACGCCGAGCGCCACCCACGCCAGCCCGACGGCGAAGGTCGTGCCCGACAGCGAGGTCCACAACCACAGGCACAGCGCCACCCCGATGGCGGGCACCACGATGTACTTGACGGCCTCGACCCCGTGCCTGCGGCCCTTGTCGATCGCGTAGTGCTTGATCACGCTGAGATTGACGAAGGTGAACGCGATGAGCGCGCCGAAGCTGATCATCGACGAGGCAAGCTCCAAGCTGATCAGCAGCGCCACGAGGGAGACCACGCCCACGACCAGTGAGGCGAGGTAGGGGGTCTTGAAGCGCTGGTGCACTTTGCCGAAGACCGAGCGCGGCAGCGTGCCGTCGCGGCCCATCGAGAACAGGATCCGGGAGACGGACACCTGGGAGGCCATCGCCGAGGCGACACAGCCGGCGACGTAGGCCGCGGTGAAGAACGCGGTGAGGAAGCCGCCGCCCACGTGCATCATCACGTCGACCGCGGCGGAGTCGGCGTCGGTGAAGTCCTGCCAGTTCGGGAAGGCCACATGCCCCAGCCACGACAGCCCGATGTAGATCAGGCCCGACACGACGGTGCACAGCAGGATCGCGCGCGGAATCGTCTTCCGCGGCGACTTGGTCTCCTCCGACAGCGTGGACACCGCATCGAAGCCCAGGAACGACAGGCACAGGATCGCAGCACCGGCGAGGATGGTGGAGAAGTCGAACTCCGAGCTGTAGAACGGGGCGAGCGGGCTGATCGGCTCGGCCTGGCCTCCGTACGTGGCGATCGCCATCACCAGGAACACGGCGATGAACGCGATCTGCGCGCCGACGAGCACCATGTTCGCGCTCGCCACCAGCCGGATGCCGAGCACGTTGAATACGGTGACGAGGACGATCGCCGCGACGATCCAGATCCAGGCGGGCACGGTGGGCAGGGCGACGGACATGTAGATGCCGATCACCATGTAGTTGATCATCGGCAGGAACAGGTAGTCCAGCAGCAGCGCCCAGCCGGCGAGGAACCCGATCGAGGCGCCGAAGGACTGCTGCGTGTAGGTGTACGCGGATCCCGCCACCGGGAAGGCCCGCACCATGTTCGCGTACGCGATGGCCGTGAAGATCATCGTGATGGTGGTGACGATGTAGGCGGCGGGCAGGTGGCCGGCGGTCAGCTCGGTGACGATGCCGTACGTCGTGAAGACCGTCAGCGGGACCATGTATGCCAGGCCGAAGAACACCACGGACGGCAGGCCCAGCGTGCGCTTGAGGGAAGGATTGCGGGACGCGGTGTCCCGAGGTGTTGACGACGACATCTGTGTGCCTCCTGCGGCAGTGGTGTCAGGGTGGCGAGTTCCGGTTGCGTCGCCGCCGCCTCGACCGCAGCCGAGGCGGTGGCGGGCTCAGCCCGAGTCGTCACCGTTGACGAGATGGATCAATTGAATCCGTGCCGGAGAGAGAAATCAAGACTATTTATCGTCGGGTTGCGGTTATTATGATGCGATTTTCCGCATTCCGGGCGCAGGTGGCGGTTCAGCTGGTGCATTCCGCGGCGGTCAGCGCCGGTCCGGGCCACGGTTGTGTGCCGGTCCGCGCCACGTGTCAGCGGCGATAGACGATCTCGCCGCTCACCATCGTCCAATCGACGGGGATCAGCGGCAGCTGATCCGGGTCCGCCGCAACGGGGTCCTCGGCGAACAGGGCCAGGTCGGCGGTCGCGCCCGGAGTGATGACTCCCAGGTCCGTGCGTCCCAGCGCCTCGGCCGCCCAGCGGGTGTAGCCGAGCAGGGCCTCTTCCCCGGACAGGCGCTGATCGGGTTCGAAGACGGGCGCCTCGGGAACTCCCGGGGTTCGGCGCAACCGCGTCCACGCCATCCCGAGCCGGGCGTCGTGCTGGGCCACGGGCCAGTCGGAGCCGAGCGCCACTCGTCCGCCGGCGTCGAGGACGTCCTTGATGCGGAAGGCGCGCTTGGCCCGCTCCGGGCCCAGCCGGGTGGCCCAGGAGTCGGAGTGGTCGCCCTCGCGCCACTGCATGTGGAGCGGCTGCATCGAGGCGACGACACCGGTCTGACCGAGCACCACCACGTCGTCATCCGAGATCACCTCGAGGTGCTCGATCCGGTTGGGCGCGCCCTGCAGCGATGTGGTCCCGAGTTCGCGATACGTGCGGAGGATCTCGGCGACCCCGGCGTCGCCGCACGAGTGGGTGGCAATCTGGTACCCGGCGTCGAGGTAGCGGCGGGTCACCTCGTGGTAGCGCTCGACGCTGTTCCAGAACGCCCTGCCGCCCTGTCCGCAGACATCGGGCTCCTGCAGCCAGGCGGTCCCGGTGTCGATCACGCCGTCCATGAACATCTTGATCAGCTGAATCCGATAGCGGTCCCCGGACGTGCCGAGCATCGAGATCAGCTCCTCGACGCGGGCGTCATCGTCGCTCGGGCGGTGCCACATGGCGAGGTGGAGCCGCACCGGCAGGCCGCCGCTGCTTTCGATCGCGTTGAGGATGCCGAGGTGCCAGTCGCGGCCGTCCGTCACCACGCCGGAGGTGATCCCGGAGCGGCTGAGCTCGGAGAGCAGGGCTCGCACGCGCTCGACGTAGTCGCTGTGCTCGAGCGGGGGAGCGGCGTCGAGGAGGAGGGAGTAGGCGGGGATCTCGCGCAGCTCTCCGGTCGGCGTGCCGGAGTCGTCGGTGACGACGAGGCTGTTGTCGGCGAACTCCTCGCGTCCGGTGACTCCTGCTGCGCTCAGGGCGGCGGCATTGGTGACCGCCGTGTGGAGGTCGTAGAACAGCAGCACCATAGGCCGGCCGCCCAGCACGTCGTCGAAGAGGTCACCCCGGAGCTCGTTTTCGAAGACCTTGTAGTCGAGGTTCCACCCGCGCAGCCATTCGCCCTCGGTGAGTCGTTGTGCTTCAGCGGCGAGGGCGGCGCGGACGCCGGCGAAGTCGAGGCCGCCCAGGTCGACTCCGCGCGTCAGCTCCAGACCCCACACCGGGTGGATATGGGAGTCGATGAGGCCGGGAATAAGGGTGCCGCCTCGGGCGTCGATGATCTGAGTGGAATCGGTGGCGAGTTCCAGCACTTCGCTGTCGGCGCCGACGGCGGTGATCTTCCCGTCCGCGATCGCGACTGCTGTGGGTTCGAAGGTTTCGGCTGCGTGCGATGAGGTCGACGTCGATGTCGCCTCCATGGTGCGCACCTTTGCGCCCCTGATGATCGTGTCGGTCATGGAAGAAAGGTACCCGATACAGGGCGCTGTTCCCGAGTGATTCCTTCGCAGCAGACTGCCCGGCCCACTCGCTGCAGAACCGCCCGCCGCACTGCGTGCGGCGAGCGGTTCTGTCGTAGCCCCTGCTTTCGGGGGTGTTGATCACACGTTCGAGAAAATGAAGATTCCCAGGGCGATGATCGCCAAGATGCCGACAATGGTCCAGATCAAGTTGCTTCCGCGCATGTCATCCTCTTCTCTGTTGCCCGTGTCGTCCCAGGCCGTGCTTCGTGTGGAGCCGGCCTCCGACTTTCTTGCCATTTGTCAGGTTAACTTGTCATTTGGGGCGGCGCAACGATGGCGCGAGGGCGGGTTGCCGAGAGCGCTCTCTGACTGATCTCGGATCAGTCCGGCTTCGTCACAAGCACCACGCTCCACGTCGACGTCGGATACGTCACCGGACGCTGATCCCGCATCCACCCTCGCCCGTCGCGCCGCTCCAGGTGCGGCGGGCAGTTGCTTTTCCGGGCCCCGCGGGGAAAGCCCTGAACAAGCCACTTAGTGCACTCTGCACAACCCGCCGCCCCAAGTTCGTTCTCGCGGGCCATGTGATCGCACATCCCTCCTGCCTACGCTGAGTAAGCACGTTGACAGTCAACGACGACACTCGTCAGCAGTTGGAGGAACCCCTGTGTCCACGTATCTCCCCTGGTCGGCCCCGTCCGAGCGGCAGGACAAGCCCTGCCTGGCCGACGCCAACACCGCGCTGACCTACCGCGAGGTCGCGGAGCGCACCGAAGCCTTCGCCGCCCAGCTCGCCTCTCGTGGCGTCGGGCGCGGCGACATCATCGCCGTCATGCTGCCCAACCGGGTCGAACTGGTCATCGCGATGTTCGCCGCCTGGTACCTCGGCGCCGCCGCCACCCCGATCAACCCGGTGTTCACCGACGACGAGGCCGGCCACCAGCTCGCCGACTCCGGCGCGAAGCTCGTCGTCACCGCGGAACCGGACCGGTTCGCGTACCGCCTCCCGGCCATCGGCGTCGGGGACATGGCGACCGAGGCGCCCGAGACCGCGCTCGCCCCCGTCGACCTCTCCGAGGATGACCTCGCGCTCGTCATCTACACGAGCGGTTCGACCGGCCGGCCCAAGGGCGTGATGCTCGACCACGCGAACCTGCACGCGATGTCGGCGCAGATGCTCGAGCGCTTCACACTGACCGAAGACGACCACTGCATGCTGGTGCTGCCGCTGTTCCACGTCAACGCGATCATGGTCAGTGTGCTCACGCCGCTGCGCGCCGGCGCCCGGACCACAATCCTGGAGCGCTTCCACCCGCGCGACTTCCTCGACGCGATCGCGACCCACCGGCCCACCTACTTCTCCTGCGTCCCGACGATCCTGGCCAAGCTCACCGAGCTGCCGGCCGGCTTCATCCCCGACACCGGCTCCCTGCGGTTCGCGATCTGCGGAGCCGCCCCCGCCTCGGCGGAGCTGCTGGCCCGGGCGGAGGAGCGCTTCGGCCTGGTCGTCGCGGAAGGCTACGGCCTGACCGAGGCGACGTGCGCCTCGGCGTGCAACCCGATCGACGGGGTGCGCAAGCTCGGCACGGTGGGCCCGGCGATGCCCGGCCAGCAGATCCGGATCGTCGACCCCACCGGGGCCGAGGCGCCGACGGGCCGGTCCGGCGAGGTCGTCATCAGCGGCCCCACCGTGATGCGCGGCTACCTGGGCAATCCCGAGGCGACCGCGACGACGATCGTCGACGGCTGGCTGCACACCGGTGACATCGGCACGCTCGACGAGGACGGCTACCTGTCCATCGTCGACCGGCTGAAGGACATGATCATCCGCGGGGGAGAGAACATCTACCCCAAGGAGATCGAATCCGTCCTCTACGGCGTCGACGGCGTGCTGGAGGCCGCCGTGGTGGGCAGGCCGGATCCCGTGCTCGGCGAGGTGCCGGTCGCGCGCGTGTCCCTGTACCCCGGCAGCACGCTCACCGCCGAGGACCTGATCGCCGAATGCCGCTTGCGGCTGACCAAGATCAAGGTTCCCGTCGAACTCACGATCATCGACGAGATCCCCAAGAATCCCGTCGGCAAGATCGACAAGCCCCGGCTGCGCTCCGAGCTCAGCCCCGAACCCGAGGCGCCGGCCGGCACGCCGTTGGCTGCCCGACCTGGGGCGGCCGCAGCACAGCCGACCGCCGTCTGACGCCTCACCACTCGTGCGGGGTCGCGCTCGCGAACCCGACCACCACCACCACCGCAAACCCGCGCTTCAAGGAGGAATCATGGGTTTCAGAACACCGGACCTGCCCGCCGCAGGCCCCGCCGCCGTTGTCCGCATGCCGTTCCAGGAGCGGATGAAGACGCTCTCCCAGCACTGGGGCGAGTACGGCTTCGGCGTGCCGAAGAACATCCTGATGTTCTACGTCATCAAGATGGCCGTCTACATGGTGCTCGGCGTGCTCATCGTCGGGCTCACCACCCCGGCACTGGGCGGCTTCGCCGAGTTCACCAGCTGGTGGACGGAGCCGATCGTCTACCTCAAGCTCATGGTCTTCACGATCCTGTTCGAGATCACCGGCTGGTCCTCGTCGTCAGGACCGATGGCGTTCAAGGTCAAGCCGCCCATCGGCGGCATCCTGTACTTCGCCCGAAGGGGCACCCTGCGGGTCCCGCCGTGGCCGGACAAGGTTCCGCTCACGGGCGGTGACCACCGCACGCTGTGGGACGTCGCGCTCTACTGGGCGATTCTCGCGAACCTCGTGTTCCTGCTGGTCCATCCGGGTGCCCGCATCGACCTCGTGCCGAATGCCGAAGCCGGCCTGCTGCCCGCCTGGGCGCTGCTGACGTACCTCGGGCTGCTGGGGCTCATGGGCCTGCGCGACAAGGTCGTGTTCCTCATCTCGCGCGCCGAGCAGTACCCGCCCATCCTGCTGGCCTTCGCTGTCCTGACGTCCTTCACCGACATGATCGTGGCGGCCAAGATCGTCATCGTCGTGGTGTGGGTGGGTGCGGCCGTGTCCAAGCTCGGCCGCCACTTCAGCCCGGCCGTGGCCGCGATGATGGCGAACACCGCGTGGGTTCCCTCCCGGGCGATCAAGCGGGCACTGTACAAGGACTTCCCGCGTGACCTGCGGCCCTCGAAGTTCACCACCTTCATGGCCCATGTGCCGGGCACCATCCTCGAGGGCCTGCTGCCGCTCGTGCTGCTGTTCTCGACCGACCGGACGATCACCGCGATCGCGCTCGTGGGCATCATCGCGTTCCACGTCTTCATCATCTCGACGATCCCGCTCGCGGTGCCGCTGGAGTGGAACATCTTCTTCATCTTCTCCGCGATCTTCCTGTTCTGGAACTTCCCGGCGCAGGCCGGCTACGGGGTCTTCGACTTCAGCTCGCCGTGGATCGCGGCCGCCGTCGTGATTCTCATGGTGCTGCCGCCGATCGTCGGCAACATCCGGCCGGACTGGATCTCCTTCCTCGTCTCCTACCGCCAGTACGCCGGCAACTGGGCCTCGGCGGTGTGGGCGTTCCGCGACAAGGAGACCGAGCTCAAGATCGAGCAGCACATCATCAAGTCCAACGCCATGCACGCCACCCAACTGGAGGCGGCATACGGCGAGGACCTGGGCGAGATGTTCGTGCAGAAGACGAATGCCTGGCGCAGCATGCACAGCATGGGCCGCGCGCTGCACTCGCTGCTGCGCCGGCACACCGAGAACATCGACACCTACCGGATCCGGGAGGCGGAGACGGTCTGCTCGGCACTCGTCGGCTGGCAGTTCGGCGACGGCCACCTGCACGACGAGCGGCTCATCACGGCGGTCCAGAAGCGCTGCAACTACGAGCCCGGCGACCTGGTCGTCGTGTTCACCGAATCCGAGCCGATCCACCGCAACTACACCGAGTACCGGGTCATCGACGCAGCCCTCGGCGTGGTCGAGCGGGGCTGGTACTGGACCAAGGACTCCTCGGAGGCGCAGCCCTGGCTGCCCAACGGCCCGATTCCGCACCGCGTGACGTGGACGCTTCCGGGCTATGTCGCTCCGGGTGATTCCATGCTCGTCGCCCAGAGCGCCGGGGCCACCGACGTCGCGGACGCCGTCGAGGTCCAGCAGGACGCCGCCGAGGTGGTCGATTCCGCCGCCGCCCAGGCCGGCATGACGAGCGCGGACTTCGGGCCGGAAGGTGCGCAGCGCGCCGCGCGGCGTCCCGTGGACGACTACCCGGCACAGGCGGACACCGCGCAGGTCGCACCTCCCACGGACCGGGCGGCGTTCGACGGGCAGGCCGCCGCCGAGGCGCCCGCCCCGGTCCGCCGGCAGCCGCAGCCGGCGGAGGCCGGGCTCGAAGCAGTCGCCGAGCCCGTGTCCGGAGACCGTGACAGAATGCAGGAATGACGAAGGCGATCGTGGTCGGCAGCGGGCCCAACGGGCTCGCTGCCGCCGTGACGCTGGCCCGCCGGGGGCTGGACGTCACGGTGCTGGAGGCCGCTGACACTCCCGGCGGCGGAACCCGTTCGGCTGAGCTCACCCTGCCCGGAGTCCTCCACGACGAGTGCTCCGGCTTCCACCCGCTGGCCCTCGACAACGCCTTCGCCGGCGAGGCCGACCTGTCCCGCTACGGGCTGGAATGGCTCTGGCCGGAAATCCAGTACGCGCACCCGCTCGACCACGGCGCGGGCGCGGCGGCCTGGCAGGACGTCGCCACCACCGCCCGGCATCTGTTCGACGACGGGGACACCTGGGCGAAGGTGTTCGGGCCGCTGGCCCGGAACTTCCCCGACACCACCGACGACTTCCTCCGGCCCATGCTCCACGTCCCGGAGCACCTGTTCAAGCTCGCGCACTTCGGCGGCTTCGCCGGCATGCCGGCCGCGCTGGTGGCGCAGCTGTGGAAGACGCCCGAGGCGCGCGCCCTGTTCGGCGGGGTCGCCGCCCATGCCTTCCGCCCGCTGACCACGCTCGCGTCGTCGGCGATCGGCGTCGCGCTCGGCACCGCCGCCCACGCCTACGGCTGGCCGGTGGCCAAGGGCGGATCGCAGGCGATCGCCACCGCGACGATCGCAGCGCTCGAGGGCCTGGGCGGGCGCGTGGAGACGGGCGTGCAGGTGCGCTCGCTCGCCGATCTCCCGGACGCCGAGGTGATCATGCTCGACACCGGCCCGGCGGCAGCGGCGGACATCGCGGGAGACCGGCTGCCGCCTCGGGTGCGGCGGGGGCTGCGCCGGTTCCGGCACGGGCCCGGCGCGTTCGTCGTGAACTTCGCGGTCGAAGGCGGGATCCCCTGGGAGTATCAGCAGGCGCGCGCTGCCGGCACCGTCCACGTCGCCGGCACCTTCGAGGAGATCGCCGCCGCTGAACGGCAGATCAACCAGGGCGTCATGCCCGAGCGGCCCTTCGTCCTCCTGGGTCAGCAGTACCTGGCGGATCCGGGGCGCTCGGCCGGCGATGTCCACCCGATCGACGCCTATGCTCACGTGCCGGCAGGCTACGAGGGCGACGCGACCGAGGCGATCGAGGAGCAGATCGAGCGGTTCGCCCCCGGGTTCCGCGAACGGATCGTCGGCCGGCACGTCCGGTCGACCGCGGAGCTGGAGGGGAAGAACCCGAACTACGTCGGCGGGGACATCGTGACCGGTGCGAACTCGGCGTTCCAGTTGCTGCTGCGGCCGCGCGTGAGCGTCGATCCGTACTCGCTCGGCGCGCCGGGTCTCTTCCTGTGCTCGGCGGCCACCCCGCCCGGAGCCGGAGCGCACGGGATGTGCGGGTACAACGCGGCCCGGTCCGCACTGGCCCAGCTCGGGGAAGAAGTGCAGCTCGGGGAAGAAGCGCGGGTCGGTCCGCGCACAGTCGACGGAGACTGATGAGGACTGGAGTGGTCACGTGGATGCGGAGATCGCGCTGATCGGCGAGCGGCTGCACAAGCGCTTCGACGAGATCTGCACGGAGATGACGAACACGATCGCCTCCCAGGTCGATTTCCTCGATGAGCCGGAGCTGCTGAACATGCTCGCCGCAAGCGTCGAGGGCAACGTCGACACGATCGTCACCATGCTGCGCAACTCCATCCCGTTCGAGCGTGTGCGGCCGGACACCGCCGCCGTCGAGTATGCCTATCGGCTGGCGCAGCGCGGGGTGCCGTCCGATGCGCTGCGGCGCGCCTACCACCTGGGCTCGGAGACCGTGCGCACCTTCGTCTTCGCGGAGATCCAGGCCCTCGAGAGCCCGCCGGAGAAGAAGCTCTACGTCCAGCACCACCTCGACGGCTTCATGCACCGATACGTCGACTGGATCACCCAGGAGATCCTCGCCGCCCATGCGGAGGAGACTCGCCGCCGGCTGGAGGACAGCGCCTCGGCGACCTCGAGCCTGGTGCGGCAGGTGCTCGACGGCCAACCCGTGGCGGCGACCGAGTTCGAGGCGCACGCCCACTACCGGCTTGGACGGACGCATCGGGCGGCCGTGGTGTGGGTGGACCGGGCCAACCCGGGCGTGGACTGCACGCCCGAGCTGTCGGCCTTCACCTCCCGGGTCGCGCATGCCTTCAACCGTGCCGCTCCTCGCCTGTTCACCGCAGTCGACCGCGGAATGGCCTGGGTGTGGTTCGGCGTGGGCTGGGGCGAGCGACCCGACGCCACGAGGCTGACGGCAGCGCTCGACGAGCTGCCGGGAAGCAGGATCGCCTTCGGCAGCACCGAGGAGGGCGCGCGCGGATTCCGCCGCTCCCACGACCAGGCCGAGGCGGCGACGCGGGTTGCGCTGGCTGCCAAGGATTCTGCGCCTCGGACGATGTTCTACGGCGAGCCGGGAGTGGCGATCACCTCGGTGCTCGTGTCCGAGATGCCGGCGACGCAGGCGTGGATCGCCGATCAGCTGCGCGGACTCGCCGAGGACTCCGAGAACGCCGCACGTCTGCGCGAGACCCTGGGCTGCTTCCTCGCCAACGAGAGCAGCTACACGCGGACCGCAGCGGAGATGAACCTCCACCGCAACACAGTCAGATACCGGGTGGAGAAGGCGATCGAGCTGCGTGGGAAGCCGCTGGCCAGCGCGCCCACCGACCTGGCGATGGCGCTGCAGGTCTGCGAGATCCTCGGCCTGGCGGCGCTGCGGCGCGGCGAGCATTCTGACTGAGGCACAGTGCGCATTCCGATTGGGCACTGCGAATTATCGATGAGGTACTGAGCACTTTCCGATTCGGCACACCACGAGAAGGAGACAGGACATGACAGAGCAGCAGCGCTTCGACGGGCAGACCGTCTTCATGACCGGCGGCAGCCGTGGAATCGGGCTGGCGATCGCCCAGAAGCTGGCCGGCGAGGGGGCGAACATCGCCTTCGTCGCCAAGACCGACACCCCCGATCCGCGCCTGCCCGGAACGGTGCACACCGCGGCCGCGGCGATCGAGGAGGCGGGCGGCAGCGCCCTGCCGATCGTCGGCGACATCCGTGACGACGCGGCGGTCGCCTCGGCGGTGGAGCAGACGGTCGAGCGGTTCGGCGGCATCGACATCGTGGTCAACAACGCCTCGGCGATCGCGCTGCAGGGGATCGGACAGCTGCCCGCCAAGCGCTACGACCTCATGCAGGACATCAACTCCCGCGGCACCTTCACCGTGCTGTCGGCTGCCCTGCCGGAGCTGCTGGAGTCGTCACAGCCGCGCGTGCTGACGCTCTCGCCGCCGCTGAACCTCGATCCCAAGTGGTTCGCCCAGCACGCCCCGTACACCCTGAGCAAGTACGGAATGACCATGCTCACCATCGGAGTCGCGGAGCAGTACCGGGAGCAGAAGATCGCAGCGAACTGCCTGTGGCCGCGCACGCTCATCGCGACCGCGGCGGTGCAGAACGTCGTCGGCGGCGACGAGGCCATGAGGGCAGCGCGGCGTCCGGAGATCATGGCGGATGCCGCCGCCGAGGTGCTCGCCCGGTCAGCGGACGAAGCGACGGGGGAGTGCTTCGTCGACGAGGAGGTGCTGCGCCAGGCAGGAGTCACTGACTTCTCCCGCTACCTGCACGAGGGCGCGACGGAGGAGTCGCTGGGGCAGGACCTGTTCCTCTGATTCGAGCGGGACCTTCAGCGCAGCACCGAGGCGAAGAGCCGGTACAACCGCTCTCAGCATCCGGCGGGGGAGTACGTCGTGTCCGTGCCTCCGGTCATACTGTGAACAGATCCTTGAAAACCGAAGCAATCGAGGATCGGACAAGTTCTGCATTGCCGCAGATCCGCACAGCACAGCCCGAGGCAGGCATCGGTGACAGCACAGTACACTGACACGACCGCAGAGCTCAGCGCCGAGCAGCGGTACTTCGACCACGCGCTCCGGACGCACACGGATGATCAGCAGAAGCGCGCGTCTGCGCGCGTCGAGGGCAACGCCGGCGACCGCCGGGCACAGGCCAAGGCCATGCAGCGCCCCAACGCCCTGGGGCCGAACGATCCTGTCGCCTTCGGCCGCCTCGACCTCGAGGACGGCAAGCGGTTCTACGTCGGCAAGCAGGCGATCGTCGACGATCACGGGGACGTGCTCGTCGCCAGCTGGAAGTCCAAGATCGGTGACAGATTCGCCTCCGCCCAGCCGGGAGATCCCAGGGGAGCAGCGCTGAAGCGCAGCTTCACCACCGAGCGGAACACGATTCAGCGCTTCTCCGATCTCGTCTTCGAGCAGCTCGCCGAGGAGCTTGCCGCGCTCGACGAGGGCCAGATCCTCATCGAGGACGAGCTGCTCGTCAGCCTCGAATCGAATCGCACGGACAAGATGAAGGACATCGTCAGTACGATTCAGGCGGCGCAGTACCAGGTCATCGCCCATGAGCCGAAGTCCCTGCTCGTCATCCAGGGCGGTCCCGGCACCGGCAAATCGGTCGTGGCGCTCCATCGGGTCTCCTGGCTGCTCTTCAATCAGAAGGGACTGAAGTCCGAGGATGTCCTGGTCGTGGGTCCGAACACGACATTCACCAAGTACATCCAGGACGTCCTGCCGGCCCTCGGCGACCACGACATCCGGCACCTCGCCCTCGACCAGCTCGTCAGGGACTTCGGCGTCCGCGGCGGCCACGACCGTCCGGCGATCGCCCGTATCAAGGGCGACCGGCGCATGCACGACGTGCTGGCCGAAGGTCTCCGGCAGCGGGTGCGGAGCGTCAGCACGGGCCTGGCGGTGCGGCGGGCCTCCTCGAACCTGACCGTCGACATTCCCGCCGCGGTGGTGCAGGGATTGGTCAAGCCCCTGTCGTACCTGCCCTACTCGGAAGGACGTGCGCGCTTCGTCGAGGCCCTGCGCGGAGAGCTCCAGCGCGCGCTGGGAAGCCGTTCCAGCGCGACCTTCGACAGGACCTTCGATGCCGTCTCGTTCAACCAGCAGGTCGACCGAGTGTGGCCCACGCTGTCCCCGCAGCAGTTCCTGCGTGAGCTGCTGGGGTCGACCAGGCGGCTCAAGGACGCCGGAGAGCAGGAGCTGTCACCTGACGAGCTCAAGCTGCTGTACCGGCCGGCGGCCCGGTACATCGGCGACGAGCCATGGACGGTCGAGGACGCGTTCCTCCTCCATGAGGTGCGCGCCCTGATCGGTGCTGACTACCAGCGGCGGTACGCGCACATCGTCGTCGATGAGGCGCAGGACCTCAGCGCAATGCAGCTGATGGCGCTGGAGCGGCTGTCCGAGAACGGGGCGATGACGCTGGTCGGTGACATCGCGCAGTCGACCGGTCCGTTCGCCCGTGACTCCTGGGATCCGATCATGACGGCGCTGCACCGCGACGGAATGCCCGCCTCCCGGCAGACGCTCAAGCACGTCTACCGCGTGCCGAGCGAGATCTTCGACGTGGCGAACGCACTGCAGGACGAGGTGGCACCGCACCTCGACCCACCGCAGTCGGTCCGCTCGACGGGCGTGCCGCCGACCGTCGTGAACGCGGACGCGGAGGTCGTCGCCCAAGGGGTGGCGAACCGCGCTCGCACGCATGCGGGCAGTGGGCTGATGGTCGGCGTTGTCGCGGCTGCCCCACTGCTTGCTCAGATCTCGGCCGTCCTCGACGCGGAAGGCGTGCGTCATTCGCTGCCCGAGAACGGCAGCCTCGGCACCAACATCAACCTGCTCGCACCCGATCAGGTGAAGGGCCTGGAATTCGACGCCGTGGTCATCGCGGATCCGGACGGGATCTATCGCACCGACGACGGCGCGCGGCTGCTGTACATCGCCCTGACTCGCGCCACCGCACGGCTCGACCTGGTGCTGGCCGAGAGCCGGGTCCCGGCCCCGCTGTCCGAGGTGCTCGCCGGATTCGAATGGACCGAGCTCCGGGCACCAGAGCCGCAGCCTGAGCTCGAGTCCGGGGCTGTCGCGGGTCCGGGGCCGGAGGTGCTGAATGAGAAGTTGCCGCCGGACCGAACTGCGGCAGAGGCGGACCATCCCGTCGTCGAATCGACCGCGGCGGCCGATGCCCACGGCGCTCCGCTCGCAATGACAGCATCGTCCGCTGTCCCCGCGAGCGAGCGCCGCGAGGAGGCTGGGCCCGGAGCCCTACTGCAAGAGCAGGAGCCCGGTCGCCGCGCGGTGCAGCACGAACCCGGCCTCAATACAGGAGGTGGGCAGCCCGTACCGGCAGCACCCTACCTGGCCGGGTCGCTCACCGATTCGATGGCCGATGCTGCCGCAGCACTGCTGATCCAGCAGGTGCAGAGCATGGTGGCCCCGGGCTTGGTGCTGCCGGTGGTCGAGCGGATGCTGGTGAAGCTCAGGGAGGAGCAGGTCGACAGGTGACGCCGGCGCTATGAGCGAGGAGCCATTGCCGGGGATCGCTCGTCCGACTCTGCGACCCCGGCGCCGGCGCCATCCCCAGGCTCGCCTGCAGGTGCCTGCGCCGTGGCTCGTTCTCTCATCACCGTCCGCACCTGGGACACGAACTCCTCGATGATGGCCCGGAAGTCGTCGTGGTTGCCGACCGGGTCCTCCGGGTGCCACTGCAGACCCAGGGCCCACCGCGCGCTGGTGTGCTCGACTCCCTCGACGGTCCCGTCGAGGGCACGGGCGACCACGCGCAGGTTCTGACCCGGTTCCTCGACCGCCTGGTGATGCCCCGAGCGGACCACCACCTCCCGCCGCCCCAGGATCCGCCCGATCTTCGACTCCGGATCGAGGTGGATCTCCTCGTCGACGAACATGGGTTCTCCCTTGGCGCCGTGGTGAAGGTCGCCGGGCACGAGGTCGGGGATCAGCGTGCCGCCGAGCGCCACGTTCATCACCTGGGATCCGCGGCAGACGGCCAGCAGCGGCGCGTCACGCTCCAGCGTCGCCCGGATACCGGCGACGCTGAACTCGTCGGACTCCCGATCAACTCCCGAGGACTTCGCCACCGCCTCGGCGTCGCCGCCGTACAGGCGCGGATCGATGTCGCCGCCGCCCAGGTACAGCACCCCATCGGCGCGTTCGATGTCCTCCAGGCGCCGCGTCTCCGGGTTGCCCGGATCGACGACCACCACCCTGGCACCCGCGGCATGCAGCGCGCTCACGGTGGAGGCAGCGTAATCCCGGATGAGCTCGTACTCCTCCTCGCCGAAGCCCGGATAGTACAGCGGCGCGACAACCGCGACCTCCGGCGCATCGGCGGGGAACTCGGGCATGTCCTCCGGGAACAGCTCGTGGAGCGACACCCGCCGATGGTCCCCGGTGCTCCCGGAACTCACCGCGTCGGCCGCCGCCTCGGCATCCCCGGTGCGGGCCGCCTCGGCCAGCCAGTCGAACAGCACCTGGTCGTCCCGGTCGGTCCGCGCCCGGTCCTCCGGATGCCACTGCACGGCGACCAGCGGAGCACCGGCGAGCTCCAGCGCCTCGATCGTGCCGTCGCTCGCCACCGCTGCCGGCAGCAGCCCCTCGCCGAGGCGCCCCGCCGCCTGGTGGTGGTACGAGGACACGTCGACGTTGGGCTTGCCGAGGATCCGGCGCACCAGGGTGCCGTCCTCGAGCTCCACCGGGTGGATCGAACCCACATGCTCGGAGCTCGTGTCGATGTGCTGGATCAGGTCACCGCCGAAGGCCACGTTGAGCAGCTGCATCCCGCGGCAGATCGCCAGCGTGGGCAGCCTGCGGTCGATGGCACCCCTGAGCATCGCCAGGTCGTACTCGTCCTGATAGTCGACGTCCGTGAGGGTCACGCCCTCGATCGGATCCTGACCGTACAGCCGGGGATTGATGTCCGACCCGCCGGGAACGACGAGCCCGTCGAGCCCCTCCCAGTGGTCGTCGGATGCGGGATCGCCGCCGGGGAAGAGGATCCGCGGCTCCGCCCCGGAGCGCACGATGGCCTCCAGGACCGCTGTCGCCACGACCGCGCCGGAGAAGCGCAGGCCGTTGATCGAGCTCGACACCATGCCGGTGACGCCGATGATCGGCTTGTCCAATTTCACTCCTTGCACAGAAGAATCAGCTTCAGGTCCATCAGGAGGTGCCGCCGCGCAGCGCTTCGGCGGGGAACGGCAGGTGCGGCATCCACTTCTTCCACACCTCTTCGAGCCGGCCATCCGCGATCACCCGGGCGAGCGCGCCGTCGATCTCCTCGAGCACCTCGGGCCGGTCCTTGGCGACGCCGACTCCCCAGGGGTTGCGCGTCTCCGCCGTGAACGCCAGGTCGAACTCCGGCTGGTCGCCCAGTGGGACGGTGACGACGTCGTCGTCGACCATCGCGTCGACGGTGCCGCTCCGGACCGCCTCGATCATGTCGGCGAACACGTCATCGCTCGACGCGAAGGGCACGAGCTCGACGTCCGGGAAGGTCTCCGCCAGGCGCATGTTCGCGCTGCCGGTGATCGCCGCCACCCTGTACCCTCGCAGGTCCTCCGGAGCCCGCGCGGGGTCGCCGGAGCGCACCAGCACGGACTCGTTGAACACCGCGTAGGGGCGGGTGAAGTCGACCTGCTCCTGGCGGGACGGAATGATCCCCTGCCCGCACCAGACGCCGTCGGCATCGCCGCGCTGGACCGCCGGGATCATCTCGTCCCACGGAACGATGACCCATTCGAGCGTCCGGCCCAGTTCGTCGGCGACCAGCTGCGCGGCCTCCGGCTCGAAGCCGGTGCGGGTCCGGCCGCCGTCGCCCGACAGGTCGAACAGCGGCGCGGCCGCGGAATCGATGCAGGAGAAGCGAATCGCTGCCATCAGGGGATCGCCTGCCAGTACTGGTCGTGCTCCCACTGAGTCAAGACTCCGCAGTACTGAGCCCACTCGTTCGCTTTCATCTCGAGGTAGACGTCCCCGAGCTCCTGCGGGAGGTTGGCGCGCACGAAGTCGCTCGCGCGGAACGTCTCCACCGCTTCTCCGAGGGTCCGCGGGAGGTCTGCTCCCAGCGCACCGGCCGGCGGCGGTTCGATCTGATTGCCGATGCCGTCGGCGATCGCCGCGATCAGCAGGGCATGCGAGAGGTACGGGTTGACCGATGCATCCGGCACTCGCACCTCCGCGCGGCCATTGCTGGAGATCCGGATCGACGACGCGCGGTCGTCGAGGCCCCAGTCGGCGCGTGCCGGTGCGAACTGACCCGGGTCCCAGAACCGCTTGTAGGAGTTCACGGTCGAGGCCATGATCAGCATCATGCCGGGGGAATGCTTGATGATTCCGCCCACCGCCCAGCGGCCCAGCTGCGACAGGTGCAGCTCCGTCTTCCCCGGCACGGCGAAGGTGTTGTTGCCGTCCTCGTCCCAGAGCGAGATGTTGTGGTGGCAGCCCGCACCCATCTCCCCGAGGAACGGCTTGGGCATGAAAGAGGCCTCGACACCGAACTCGCGGGCGACCTGCGAGCAGATCTGGCGGTAGGTGACGACGCGGTCGGCGGTGCGCTCGATCTCGTCGAACATCCAGTTGAGCTCGATCTGACCGCGGTCCTCGTAGTCGCCCTCGATCATGTCGAAGCCCAGCTGACCCGCGTACTCGTGAACGCGCTTGTAGATCGGCCGCATTCCCTCGAGGTATTCGACCTGGTAGGCCGGATTGTAGCCGGGAATGGTCCGGGGGGTGATGGATTCGCCGACCCACACCATCTCCGGCTCGGTGCCGGACCTCATCGTCAGGCCGAAGACATCCTTCAGGAGCTGGTGGGCCCGTCGCATATTCGCCCGGGAGTCGAGTGCATTGGGGCGGCCGCCGATCGCGCCCAGGTGCTCGGGCTCATAGGCGGTGCAGAAGATGCGGCCCACCTGGTTGTCCCAGGGAAGCGCGTCGAAGCTCTCCGGGTCCGGCATGGCGACGAACTCCTTGGCGTGGATGTCGGCGCCGATCGGGTTGCCGAACACATCGTTCTGGAAGTCCATCAGAGCGTTCCGGGTGAAGTTCACACCCTTCTCCAGATTGCGCACGATGTGCTTCGCCGGCACCATCTTGGCCACCGTGCGGGAGCGCAGGGTCGGCAGCATGTAGTAGAGGTACTCCACGCCCGAGCGCTCGATCTTCTCCTTGAGCTGCTCGACCGTGTCGTCGTCGAGGTTGCGCTCCCGGTGCCGGTTGAGGGCGTCGTTGTCATTGAGCGCCCCGCTGATGCGCCGCTGGTACAGCTCGGACAGATTGCAGCCGTGGGTGGTCGACTGCGCCTGCAGCTGGTCGAGGAACGGTTCGATGGCCGGTTCGGTCGTGGTGGGTTTGGTGATGGTCATGGCTTCGCCTTCTGTCGTCATTTCCCGACCTCGTCGCCGGGAAGATGTGGATCGTGCGGGAGGGGCTGTGTCAGCCCCGCTTGTCAAAGGTGATCGGGTAGCGGATGGGGCCGGTGTTGCCCGAGTCGGGCAGCCATTCGTCTCCTCCGGCGCTGCGGATGTTCGTCATGCGTGAGGCGAGCACCGGCAGCGCCTGGCTCATGTCGGCGCGGGCGATGTAGTGCCCGAGGCAGTGGTGGACGCCGCCGCCGAAGGTGAAATGAGGCTTCCGGTCCTCTGCGGTGATGTCGATCTCCGGATTCGGGTACGCCTCGGGGTCGGTGCCCGACGAGGCGGTGAAGAGGTGGACCGTGGTGCCGACCTCGAACTTCATCCCGTTGTACTCGAAGGGCTCGATGACTTCTCGGGTGACCCAGCGGGTCGTCGGGTTCACGCGCAGCACCTCCTCGAGCGCTGCCGAGGCCAGCTCCGGGTTCGCGGCGAGCTTCTCCCACTCGCCGGGATTGTGGATGAAGGTCTGGAGGCCCAGGCCGAGCTGGTTGCGCGTGGTGTCCATGCCGCCGAACAGCATGAGCACCAGAGCGTTGCGCAGCTCCTCGCCGGAGAGCTTGTCCCCGCCCTCGCTGAACTGCACGAGCCGGGAGATCACGTCCTTGCCCGGGTCCGCTCGCCGCTCCTCGATGAGCTCCTCGACGAAGTCGTAGAGCTCCTTGACGGCGACGTCGATGCGCTCGATGTCCTCCTTGATGCTGACGCTCAGCGCATAGCCGACGGTGTTGGCGCGGCTGGCGATGAACTGCCAGTGCTTGTGGTCGAGCCCCATCATGATGCACAGGGCCCGCGTCGCGAACGGCTCGGAGAAGTCGCGGACGAACTCGCATTCGCCGCGGTCGATGAACCCGTCGACGAGCTCCTCGGCGAGCGCTGCGAACTCCGGCTCCAGCTTGCGCGCCATCGAGGGCGAGAATGCCGGGTTGAGGAGCCGGCGGATGCGGTGGTGCTCGTCGCCCTCGAGCACGAGCAGGTTCTTGCTCCACCACTCGTAGAAGATTCCGGTGTGCACGCCGTGGTGCTCGGGCCACTTCGCGCTGCCCTGGGACAGCTTCGGGTTCTTGAGCAGCTGTGACACCTCCTCGTAGCGGAGCACGGCGTAGCCGTAGTTGGTGCGGGCGATCCACGACTTCTCGCGAGCCTCGCGCACAGCTTCCGACTGCATCGCGAAAGAGGGATCGGCAATGTCGAAGTACGGCAGGTCGGTTGTCGGGGTGGTGGCGCTCATCGGCATCCCTTCGGGCAAATCCTCGTTGATTGCTCAAGCGGTCTCTTAAACCTTCGTTGGTGAATGAATCCAAGCACAGCTCGGGTGCTCGCGCAAGACCCAGATCACATCACCGGGGGCGGCGGAGCAGGAGAAGGGCGTCCTCGGCCTGAAGAATCCGGGGTTCTCAGGAAATCGGGACTTGCCGCGCGGCATGATCATCGGTAATCATTGAGAAACAGATCTTTTAGCGATCCGGACCTCCTGCAGCGAAGCAGTGCGAGTCCGCCACATCGTTCCAGGCCGCTGTATCAGTGAACCTGGCGGAAGGATATGCAGATGAGCACTCCCACCTCAGTGCAGAGTACGGACCAGCCGGAGCAGTCGCCGCGGCCGGCGCAGTCGCCGCAGTCGGCTCTGCAGCCGACACCGCAGCATATTGCGATCGTCGGCAGCGGTCCCAGCGGCTGCTTCATCGCGCAGGCGCTGCGGCGGGCCTGGCGCGATGCCGAGATCACCGTCTTCGATCGCCTCGCCGTGCCGTACGGACTCATTCGCTACGGCGTCGCCGCCGACCACCAGCACACCAAGGCGATCACCCGGCAGTTCGATCGCGCCTTCATGGGCGGAGACGTGCGGTTCGCCGGCAATGTCGAGATCGGCAACGACCTGAGCCTCGAGGAACTGCGCTCGTGCTTCGACCTGGTCGTCCTGGCCAGCGGCCGGTGGCGGGACCGGCGGCTCACCGTCCCCGGCGCGCGGCTGCCCGGCGTCGTGCCCTCGGGCGACATCATCAACGCCCTCAACGCCGTCCCGCGGCCCGGCCTCCCGATGCCGGAGATCGGCGAACGTGTCGTCGTCGTGGGAGGAGGCAACGTCGCTATCGACATCGTCCGGTTCCTCGCGAAGAGGGCCGAGGACTACGCCGGAAGCGACGTCGCCTCCACCGCGCTCGACCGGTATCTCGTCGCACCCGCTAGGCAGGTGACCGTCCTCAGCCGTTCACCGATCGCATCCGCGAAATCGGATGTCGCGATGGTCAAGGAGCTGGGACGGATCCCGCGCGTTCGCTACACGTACTCCAACTCGAGCCGCGCCTCCGAGGACAACACCCTCGGCCGGAAGCGCGAGGAGGCGTTCGCAGCGCTCGCCGCGCTGGAGGCGCCGGATCCGCGGCTGCACGTGCACTTCGTCTTCGGCGCCGTCCCGGACCGCATCACCGGTGACCAGCGCGTCGAGGCCGTGCGCCTCGCCGCCGCCCCGGCCGGAGAGCCCGGCACGGTCCCGGCGGATACGGTGATCTCGGCGATCGGATTCGACGTCAACGCGCCCGGCCACAACCACTATGCGGAGCACCTGGACTTCTCGCCATCGGAGGACAGCGGGCGGATCGAGCCCGGGCTTTACCGCGCCGGGTGGCTCAAGCGCGGCCCGGTGGGAGCCATCCCCGCCAATCGTGCCGATTCGAACGAGGTGGCCAAGGAGATCATCGCCGACGTCGAGTCCGGTCTCACCCCGCTCACCGGTGACAAGCACGGCTTCGCGTCGCTCCCGGCCCGGGTCCGGGAGCAGGCCGTGTCGTTCGAGGCGTGGCAGCGGATCGACGAGGCCGAACGAGCCGCTGCCCCCGAGGACCGCGTGCGTCACAAGCTCGTCGACCATGACGCCATGGTCGCGATCGCCCTCGCCGAGGCGGCAGGCGCCTCGGTCCGGGCCGGCACCGAAGCCGGCGTGCCGGCTGCCACCGCCCACTGACCCCTGACCTTCACCGAGAAAGAGACCACCATGCGCATCACAGTTCTGTACGGAACCGAGTCCGGCAACTCCGAGCTCATCGCCCAGGACCTGGGCGACGAGCTGCAGAAGGAGCACGACTCCGAGGTGTTCGATCTGCAGGACTTCGATCCCGAGCAGATCACGCCCGAGAGCTTCTACATCATCGTGTGCTCGACCCACGGCGAAGGCGACCTGCCCAACACCGCCATCCCGTTCTTCGAGAAGTTCCAGCAGTTCGACGGGGACCTCTCCGGGGTGCGCTACGCGATGTTCGGGTTGGGAGACACCTTCTACGAGGAGACCTACAGCCAGGGCAGCGAGCACATCGACCGCAGGTTCGCCGAGCTCGGCGCCACCCGGGTCGGCGAGTACGGGCGGCACGACGCCTCCTCGTGGGACCTGCCGAGCGACGTCGCACTCGAATGGCTGCCGGGCGTGCTCGCGGCCGCGACAGAGCTCGAGCCCGCGGGTGGCCAGTAGAATCGCCGCACCCGGGCGGATCGCGCCGGGTAGGATCGTCCTGACGCCGACGCGGAGGGACCCTGCATTGACCCAGCAGTTTCCGTTCATATCCGACGGAGTGAGCCGCACCGTGCCATTCGGCTACGGTGACCCGCTCGCCGACCAGATCGTGTCTGCGATCGCGCTCGGTTCGATCTCGGTCGGCGAGCGGCTCCCCTCGGAGAGCGAGCTGGCACGTCACTTCGGCGTCGCGGTGGCCACCCTGCGCAAGAGCCTCGCGGTGCTGCGCGCCAACGGAATCGTGGAGACGCGGCGCGGCCGGGGCGGCGGGACCTTCATAGTGAAGGTCCCGTTTCCCAGTGACGAGCAGATCAGAACTTACCTGTCCCGACTCACGATCGTGCAGATCCGCGACTACGGGGATGAGCACACCGCCGTGTCCACGGGCATCGCCCGGCTCGCCTGTCAGCGCGCACATGACCAGGCTGTCGAACAGCTCCGCCACGCCGCCGACCGCCTGGCACGGGCGGAGTCTCCCGCGGAATCGGCGAGCGCGGACAGTCGCTTCCATCTCCAGGTCGCCATCACCTCCCAGTCGCCGCGGCTGCTGCGCACGGAGATGCGCCTCCAGAGCGAGATCCTCTCGCTGAAATGGTCGCGGGCCGGCGCCGCTGTCGCGTCCGAGGATGTGCACCACGATCACCTCACCATCATCGACGCCATTGCGGCAGGGGATGCGGAGCGCGCCGAGCAGGCGACGGAGAACCACATCAAGAGCACCGTGTACCGCCTGATCGACGTCAAGCTCACGCTGGAGACCATCGGCGCGGATTAGACTGCAGTCGGGATCGGCGTCAGGGTTTGAGCTCCGGGCCGGTGGGAGAACCGACTTCTGCAGAAGGTGGATCGTGACACGCAGCGAGGCAGTGGAAGCGTCCCAGGTGATTGCGGCATGGCTCGACTCTCTCTTCGAGCGGCTCGAAGCTCTGGGCGATGCGCTCACTGCTGAGCTCGCGGAGTGCTTCGCCGGGGAGCCGCCCTACGAGGTCAGCCGCAAGGCGAGATCCCAGCTCGAAGTCAGGGTCGGCGAGTTCCTCAAGGAGAATCCGCACCTCGACGGCGCGGGGCTCATCTTCCAGCTCGCCCTCCTCAAGCCGAGCAAGGCCAAGCTCGAGTGGTGGGTGCGGGACGGCGACAGCTACTCGCGCCAGGACTTCATCCTCGACCCGGACTCCGAGCGGTTCTACGACTACGAATACCTCGAGTGGTTCCGTGGCGGCTTCAACTCGGAGGTGCGCACCATCGCCGGTCCCTACATCGACCACCTCGGAATCGACGACTACGTGGTGACGATGACCGTGCCCGCCTACGTGGCGGGGGAGAAGGTCGGAGTCGCCGGCATGGACATGCTCATGCGCGACGTGGAGAGCACGCTGCTGCGAATGCTGGCCCCCCTGGGGCAGGGTGCGGCCGTCCTGAGCCGCCACAACCAGGTCCTCGTGGGCACCTCGGGCGAATTCAGCAGCGGGGTGCGGGTCTCGGCCGTTCCCGAGGGCTATGGCCGGATCCCGATCAAGGCCGATCAGCTCGGCTTGAGCCTGCTCTACCGCACCTAGAGCGGTCCTCGCGCACGCCGCGCCTCGACGGCAGTGCGGGACCGAGGCGGCCGCGGGCACCGGGAGCACGCAGGAACTCCCCGGGGATCAGCCGTTCGGCTCGCTCCCCGGGGAGTCGTCATGAGGGGGCGCTCCGCCTCGCCCTCGGAGTGGTGATCAGTGGCGCGGACCCTGGTCCCGCGGTCCCTGATTGTGCGGGTAGAGATGTGGCTTGCCGCCGTCGAGCCGAACGGCCATGTCGACGATCTCCTCAGTCGGCGCGATCGGGGACGAGTACACCAGGTCAGCGCCATTGGAGGTGGCATCTCCGGCAGCGCCCCCGCCTTTCTCGTGGGGCCGGGCGGCGAACAGGTAGATCACTCCGGTGCCGACCACCAGCAGGCCCATGAGGGCGACGAGCCACGCTTCGTACCACGGTGCTCCCGCGACCGGCCAGGCCACGATGACCATGGCGAACAGCTGATAGGCGAACGCCGCGATCGCCACGACCCAGCCCCAGTTGCCCAGGCTGAACTCGCCGCCCGGCTTCCAGCCGAGTGCACGAGCTCGGATCGCCGCCAGCACCACCGAGGAGAAGGCCAGGTAGATGCCGAACGATGCGAACGAGATGATCGCGATGAGCGCGTTCTCGCTCAGCAGCGAGATGAGCACCACGATCGCCGGCAGGACTCCCGCAGCGAGCAGGGCGTACGGCGGGACGGCGCGCTTGGCGCTGAAGAGCTTGAGGAACCGGGCCCCCGGCAGCTGGTTGTCGCGGCCCATCGAGAACATCAGACGCGATGCCGCTGCCTGCAGCGAGATGGTGCACGACAGGAACGAGATCAGCACGATGGCCATGACGAGCTTGAAGCCCACGGGTCCGAACGCCTCAAGGAAGATCGCGGAGATCGGATCCGGGATGGTGCCGTTCATGATGTCCTCGAAGCTGCCGACGGCCAGGATCAGGCCGAGCGCGATGAACATCGAGGCCAGGCCGCCGATGTAGATCGTCATCCGCATCGCCTTGGGGATGACGCGTCCGGGGTTGCGGACCTCCTCGGCCACGTCACCGTTGGCCTCGAAGCCGTAGTACAGGTAGATGCCCATGATCGCCGCTCCCAGGAACGCCACCGCGAACGGGGTGCTGTCCTGCAGCTCGGCGGGGCGGAAGTCCTGGAACAGGACCGAGAGGTCATGCTTGCGGACTGTGAGCAGCAGCCAGACGCCGATCACCGCTGAGGCGATGATCTCGACGACGAAACCGACGAACGCGACGTTGGCCAGGAACTTGGTGCCGGCGAGGTTGGCGAGCGTAGCGAGCAGGATGATTCCGAGCGCCAGCATCACGTTCGCGCCGGCGCTCATCTCGAGCCCGAGCAGCGCGCCGAGGAACGGACCCGCACCATAGGCGACGGACGCAATCGTGGCGTTGATCGCGATCATGTAGGTCCAGCCGCTGATCCATCCCCACTTCTTGCCCCACAGGCGTCGGTTCCACGGGTAGATGCCGCCCGCGACGGGGTACTGGGACACGACCTCGCCGAACACGGTTGCGACGAGCAGCTGCCCTGCTCCCGCGATGATGAGCATCCAGAATGCCGGTGGGCCGGCGATCGCGAGGGCGGCCGCGAAGGTCGCGTACACGCCGACGACCGGCGAGAGATAGGTGAATCCGAGGGCGAGGTTTCCCCAGAACCCCATGTCACGTTTGAATTCGGTGGCGTGCGCTTCTCGGCCTGCGGCCGGCCGTTCGGCCGCCGGGCGGGTGGCCTCCGTACGCTTCATGTTGATGTCCTTCGAAAGAGAGCGGGGACGGCCGCGGGAGTCAGCAGCGTTGCCGCATCCGAACCGTCGCTGGAGCCGATAACCTTCATAAACTGATGATTGATTTCGGCGAAAAGAATGACTGGACTGTATTGACTGGAGTTGCTGGAGCGCCGAGGTTGTCAGTCAGATCAGTGACTGACTCGCTCTGTGCTCCGATCTCGGGTGTGGATCACCGGTGATCACCGAGCCCGAGCGCGTGAAAAGAATACTAGCAATGTTAGATGTTTAGTCAATGGTGTTTTTCCACTGAGTTCCGGATCTGCGGTCGCGACTGCGGAGTCCAGCACGTGATCGAACTGAGCGCGGTCAGTTGCCGATCGGCGGCGGGGCGACATCGCGGCGCTCCGGCCGCTGCGACTCGGGCTCCACCTCCACCTTCTTGTCGCGCGGCACGGTGAGGATGATCGAGGCGATTGCGACGGCAACCATGAAGACGTTGAACAGGAGGCCGATCGCACCGCCGAAGCGCAGTGCCACGTTGTCCTGTCTGCCGATGAACAGACCCCACGACTGGATGAGGTCGGGGTCGACGGTCTGGCCGGCCACGTAGAGCGCCGCGGAGATGGCCACTCCGATCGCATTGCCGAGCGAGGACGCCATCTTGTAGATTCCGGACGCGGCTCCCACCTGGTTGTCGGGCACGTTCGACAGGGCCGCATCCGTCGACGGGGTGGCGTAGAAGCCCAATCCGATGCCGAACAGGGTGAAGCCGATGACGGCGAGGACGATGTACTGCTCGAGCAGCAGGAACGTGGGGGAACACAGCAGGATGCCGATCCCGGTGATCGTGCTGCCCCACAGCATGGGCTTGCGCGGACCGAACTTCTGCAGCAGCTTCTCGCCCACACGGATCGTGGCGAGGATCGCGACCAGATAGCCGATGGTGAGCAGTCCGGACTGCAGGGCGCTCATGCCACCGGCGACCTGCACGAGGCCCAGTGCCACGATGAGAGTGCCTGCGGCGCCGTTGAGCAGGAAGTTCGACAGCGTCGCGCCGGTGAAGGTGCCGTTGGCGAACAGCTTGAGGTCGATGAAGGAGAATTTCCGATGGGTCTCGATCTGCAGGAACAGCAGGCCGGAGACGACCGTGACGAGGATCAGCAGCAGACCCGGCAAGCTCAGCCAGCCAATGTTCGGGCCCTGGGAGATGTAGACATTGATGGCGAGCAGTGCGATGACGAAGGTTGCCAGACCGCCCCAGTCGAAGCCGTGTGCTGCCGCCTCGGGATCCCGCTCGGCCTTCGACTCAGGAGTGCCGCGCAGCAGGAACAGGGAGAGCACGGCCAGCACGATCGATATCCAGAAGATCGAGCGCCAGCCCAGGAACGTGGTGGCCATGAAGCCGCCGAACAGTGAGCACAGACCGGAACCGCCCCACGAGCCGATCGACCAGAAGGAGAGGGCTCGCTGTCGCTCAGCTCCGTCGTAGAAGGTCTTGATGAGCGCCATCGACGAGGGCATGATGCACGCGGCCGACAGTCCCTGGACAACGCGACCGCCCAGGAGCATGGCCGAGGTCAGCCCGCCCATGTTCTCCGGCGTCAGAGCGATGAGCAGTGAGCCGACGATGCTGAGGATGATGCCGATGTACAGGATCCGCACTCGGCCGATCCGGTCGGCCAGTCCGCCGGCGACGACGATGAAGATGCCGGAGAACAGCGAGGTGATGGACACGGCGAGGTTGGCCACCGTCGGCGCGACGCCGAGTTCGCCCTGAATGCCGGGAATGACGTTGAGCAGCGTCTGGGCGAACAGCCAGAACGTCACGACTGCGAGAACGACGCCCAGCAGCCACTTGTCGGTGGGCTTCCAGTCGGTCCGTGCAGGAACCGGGGCGGCGGTTGCCATGGCTACTCCTCAGATGATGCCGGATCCAGCGGGCCGGCGTGGATGGATCGGATCGGTTCGGGGGCCGTCCGGGGTGCAGCAGATGCCGAGTCGGACGCAGGACTCAGTGGCGAGTCAGGGTCGGGCCCGGCCGCCCAGGTACGCCACGGCCGCCACCACATGGGCCCGCGTCGCGGTCTCCAGGGTGGGATCGATCGCCGGGGCGAAGAACGGGGAATGGTTGGCCGGAATGTCCTGGGCGACGGTGCCGCGCTCGAGCGCAGTGCGGTACTTCTCCGCGGGCACCGAGCCCACGGTCCAGTACGTGTAGGGGACGCCGAACGCATCCGGGATCCGGCTGAAGTCCTCCGACGCGGTGACCGGCGTCGCCTCGTACACGCGTTCGGCGCCGAAGTGCTCGGTGAACGCAGCCGTGACCGTGTCAGTCACCTCGGCGTCGTTGCGCGTCAGCGGGAACTGGTCGTAGTACTCGAATTCGGGCTCGTGGGGCGAGCCCGCCGCCTCGCATTCACCGCGCACGATCCTCTCGATCGATGCGAGTACGCGCTCGCGCACTGCATCGTCGTAGGTCCGGACATT
Source organism: Brevibacterium daeguense (assembly GCF_021729135.1). GTDB lineage: Bacteria > Actinomycetota > Actinomycetes > Actinomycetales > Brevibacteriaceae > Brevibacterium > Brevibacterium daeguense. Next base: position 42,293 of record NZ_JAJTWW010000023.1, on the reverse strand, counting down.
GAGCAGCAGCTCGGCTCGGTCGGGGATGATGTTGGACTTGAAACCCGCATTCGAGGCGCCGACCGTCACCACGGCGAACTCGCCGGGCTGGGTCTCGCGGGAGACGATGGTCTGCAGTCGCAGCACGATCGATGCCGCCAGCACCACCGGGTCGACCGCGTTGTGCGGCATCGAGCCGTGGGCACCGCGGCCGTGGACCGTGATCCTCACCGAATCGCCGGCCGACAGCACGGGCCCGACGACCGTCCCGATCGTGCCTGCCTCGGTGGGCATGACGTGCTGGGAGAGCGCCACGTCGGGCGCGGGCAGCTTCTCCGTCAGCCCGTCATCGACCATCGCCTGGGCGCCGGCGGCCGTCTCCTCGCCGGGCTGGAACAGCGCGATGTACGTGCCCGACCATGCGGCCCGGTTCTCGGCGAGCGCGGCCGCCGCCCCGAGCAGGGCGACGGTATGCATGTCGTGGGCGCAGGCGTGCATGACCCCGTCGACCTCGGAGGAGTAGTCGAGACCGGTGTTCTCGGAGACCGGCAGCGCGTCGATGTCCGCGCGGGCCAGCACGGTGGGGCCGTCGCCGTTCTCGATCACTGCGACCACCCCGGTGCCGCCGATCCGCTGGCACGTGAGCCCGAGGCGTGCGATCTCACCCTCGATGCGTTCGGCCGTCCGGTGCTCCTCCATGCTGAGTTCGGGTGTGCGATGCAGCTCCATGTACAGCTCGCGCTGTGCTTGAAGCTGCCGGTCCAGGCTCTCGAAGATCTCCGTGGCCAAGGGGGTTCCTCTCAGCGGGTTCCCGGTGGGGAACGCCTGATTACTGCCTCTTCACATGACTTTAATGACTCACGGCGATATGTCGAGAGGAGATGGGGTGCTTTCGCGGCTGGAACGAGGGAATTCGGTCTCGGCTGCCGTGGGGCTACCGTGGGGGTTCCAGGCAGCATCCGCCCTCGGGTGGCGCCAAGCATGCTTCGAGGAAGCGGGAGAGTCATGAGGATCTGCGTCGTCGGAGCGGGAGTGCTGGGGCTGACTGCAGCATATGAGCTGGTCAGCCGGGGTCATCAGGCCACGCTGGTCGACCGGGAAGGCCCGCTCGCCGGTGCGAGCCACCGTTCATTCGCGTGGCTCAACGCCAACAACAAGTTCCCGTCGTCATATCACCGGCTCAATGCGTTCGGCATCGAGGAGCACGATCGACTGCAGGAACGCCTCCCCGACGCGACGGCCTGGCTGCACCTGAACGGCAGCATCCTGGCCGACTTCTCGGACGCCCGGAGGGACACCTACGCCACGCGGCTGGAGTCCGCGCAGGCCGAGGGCTACCCGGTCCGCGAAGCTCATCGTGAGGACCTGGCTGCGCTGGAGCCGAGCATCGGGTGGCCGCAGGAGCTCGACGGCGGCCTGTACTACCCCGGCGAGGGCTATCTCGACACCGACATCTTCGCCGAGGAGTTGGTCCGGGCGCTGGCGGCGGCGGGTGCACACCTCGAGCGGCGGGAGGTGGAGCGGGTCGAGAGCAGCGCCGCGGGTGCAGTGGTAGTCACCACCGACGGTGAGCGCGGAAGCTTCGACCGCGTGGTCCTCGCAGCCGGCGCCTGGTCGCGTCAGCTCGGCGAGAATTCGGAGTTCACGATCCCGGTGGCCGATCTGAGTGCGGCCAGCACCCGCACGCACAGCCTCCTGGGGCTGACTGTCCCGACAGACATCGGTCTGCGGCGGGTGCTGATCTCGGACCGGATCAACGTCCGGCCGCGGCACGACGGGCGGATGTGGGTGCAGGTGCCGCACGTGGAGCAGCGGGTTGCGGAAGGGGAGTCCCCGCGGCTGCTGGCCGAGGTCGCCGCGACGATGAAGGGCGAGCTGGAGTGGCTGTTCGAAAGGCCGGTGCCCGTCGAGAAGGTGTGGTTCAGCGGGCGCAGCCTCCCTGAGGACGGGTTGTCGATCATGGGCTTCGTCGACGAGGAGCAGAAGGTCTACTGCATGGTGACGCACAGCGGTATGACCCTGGCCGCGCTCTTGGGCCGGCTCGCTGCGGAGGAGCTTGCAGGGCAGGCCTCCGAACTCCTCGGCGATTTTCGGCCCGCGCGGTTCAAGGACGGGATCCCGGAGTTCGCGGACTGCGACTTCATCGGCAGGCAGTGACAGTCGGAAGCGGTCGCGCCGCCTCCGCATGTGGCCGACATCAGCCGCCCGAGGTGAAGATCGGCTTCCCGTCCTCGCCGTAGGTGATGGTGTCGCCGTGCTCGCGCGCGATCCGCACGCGATCAGCCTCGCTCAGCTCCGGGTTCTTCTTGGCGCGGTCGGCGTCCGTGCCGCGGTTCGCCGGGCCGAGGATTCTGAAGACGAACCTGTCGATCATGTCGATGAAGCGGTAGCCGCTGGAGTCCGTTCTCCTGACGTCCGGTCGCTGGGTGTCCACTGCGATCACCTCGTTTGTTGCTTCCATTGTTCTGTGCTAGTCTACGCGACTCCTGTGGGAAATGCCTCTGCTGACCCTGCCCCGCGGAGTCATGCCGATCGACCTTCGTGCGGGCCGCTGCAAGCCTGCTTGCTAGAATCACCTGGTGGCCTCGCAGGATGCGGTGGCTGGACGACGCAGCGCTCATCGGAGAGTGCTGGGAGGTGAAAGTGGAGAATCTGCTGACCGAGGCGCTGGAGATCCTCGGCGATACCGATGCCGACGATTCCACCGCAGAGGCACGCGGACGGCGGGCGCATGCCCGCGTCCTCGCGATGGTCGAGATGACGAACGAGGCGGCCCTGGCGCGGCGTGAGCAGCGGATTGCGAATCTCCTGGCGTTGGCACAGCTGGACAAGAAGGATTCGGCGTGGGCGCTCAAGGAGGCCCGCGAGATGCTCAGTGACAGCACGGCGGCCGCCCCGCTGTCGGTCGTGTCCTAGACGCCCGGCCGCGGGCGGAGCCGTTCAGCGCTCGTCGGAGATGGCGATCGGGTTGCCGTCCGCGTCAGTCGAGGGCGTGTCACCATGCTCTCGGGCGACCTGTTGCCGGTCGCCCTCCTGCATCGGCCGACCTTCGTGGTCCTGCTGCGCGCGCTCCTCGTCGGTGCCGCGGTCGGCGGGACCGAGCACCTTCTTGGCCGCTTCGTTGAGCTTGTCGAGGGGGCCGACACCGCTGGATTCGGACTGCTCGCTGTTCATGGTTCTCCTCTGTACGGCCGTCTGCTCGAGAGGCCGGCTGGGTTGCTGTGTGCTGTGGACCCACCCTACAAGTCCGAACGTTATCCGTCAGGGTGCCTTTCCAGAATTTTTGCCGCTGACCCTGTTCAGCGGCCCTGCTCTCTCCCTAGGCTGGAGCCATGACAGATAACGCGAGCAATGAACAGGCATCCGTCCGTCACGATCAGCTGCAGGCCATCTTCGACCGCGTGCAGTCCTGGCAGGAGAGCGCCCCGGACTCGACCGTCCGGGACGAGCTGAAGAAGGCGATCGACGAGTCCGGCTTCGACAACCTCGACGATCAGTCCTTCGATGCGATGGTCGATCACATCGAGAACGAACGCGGCCCGGCCGATGTCGCGACCGTGGTCAACAGCGAGGTGCTTCGATGAGCGCGGAGACCGACGCCACCGCACTGGCCCAGGCCGCCAAGGACATCCGCATGTGCATGTTCACCACGCTGGACGAGAACGATCGGATCGTGTCCCGGCCGATGGCGGTCATGGACGTCGACGACGCGAACCACTTCTGGTTCCTGACGGCAGCGAACTCCCCGAAGGTCGAGGATCTCCTCGACAATCGGGAGGTCAATCTGGCGTTCGCCGGCAAGCAGGACTGGATCTCGATCGCGGGCCGCGCGCTGCTCCATCGCGATGCGAAGAAGAAGGAAGAGCTGTGGGGGCTCGGGGCCGACGCGTGGTTCGACCAAGGACCCGAGGACCCCTCCGTGCTGGTGCTGGAGGTCGTCCCCGACACAGCTGAGTACTGGACCTCGCCGGGCAGGGCCGCGACTGCGGTGTCGATGCTGAAGGCAGCGACCATCGGCGGGGAGCCGAAGGCGGGCGAGAGCGGCGAAGTCAGGATGTGACACGCCAAACCCCGGATCGCAGCTGATCTGAGCACAGCCGGCCGAGCCGCCGGCTGTGCTCAGTCGTTCTCCCGTCGTGCCCCGTGTCCGTGGTCTGCGCAAGAATGATGACGACCGGTCACCCGCGCGCAGAGGAGCGGCATGAAGCGCACAGTTGCAGGCATCACCATCTCCCCGTCGGACGTGTGCTCCTGGATGGACTGCCAATGGGCAGTCATCCGCCATCTCGACGGCATTCTCGGGCTGACCGATCCCGTGGGGACAGATGCGGATGCCATGCTCGAGCGCACCGCACGCCTGGGCGCTCAGCACGAAGCGCGCTACCGTGCGCAGCTCCGACGCGAGCACCCCGGCAGCATGATCGAGTTCACCCGGGACAACCCGGGCAGCCGTGCTGCGACCATGGACGCCTTCGAATCCGGCGCCCGCGTCATCTATCAGCCAGTCTTCTCCTCGTCGGGATTCGAGGGCAGACCGGACTTCCTCGTCCTCGACGATGACGATCGGTACCGGGTCCTCGACACTAAGCTCGCGCTCTCCGCCAAGGTCTCTGCGCTCATCCAGGTCGCAGCCTACGTCGATTGGCTTGAGCAGGCCGGGATCCCGGTCTCGCCGTGGGCGGTCCTCGTCCTCGGCGACGGAACCGAATCCGCCCATGACACCCGCCGGATCGCTCCGGTCTACCGCTCGCAGCGAGCGGCGCTGCGCGACGCGATCACTCTGCGGCAGACCGCCTCGGCTCCGGTGGAGTGGGGCGACGAGCAGTTCGCCGCCTGCGGGCGGTGCTCACTGTGCGCGTCCGCCGCGGAGGAGCACCGCGATCTCGTCCTCGTCGCCAGACTCCGTGTCTCCCAGCGCGCCGCCTTCCGCGCCGCCGGCATCCCGACGATCGACGCGCTCGCGGCAGCCGGTCCGGAGCAGCTCGACCGCGTGCGCGGGATCGGCCGGGACACGGTGCAGAACCTCCACCGTCAGGCGCGTCTGCAGATCGCCTCGGAGAATGCTGCGGGAGGCGGTGTCGGCGGATCGCCCGGTGCCGGGGAGGCCGCCGGGGGCTCACCGGTCGCGGTCCCGCCCGTCTTCGAGGTCATCGACCCGGAGCACTTCCGGCTGCTGCCCCAGCCGGACCCCGGCGACATCTTCTTCGACTTCGAAGGCGACCCCCTGTATCAGGAACGGGGCCAATGGGGCCTCGACTACCTGTTCGGCTACGTCGACACCCAAGAGCGATTCACCTCCTACTGGGCTCACGACCTGGATGAGGAGCGGCAGGCGCTGATCGACTTCCTCGCGGACGTCGAACGCAGGCTGCAGGCCAATCCGAATCTGCACATCTACCACTACGCCCCCTATGAGAAGACGCATCTGCTCTCGCTGGCAGGCCGGCACGAGTACGGCGAGGACATGGTCGACGACCTGCTGCGCCGGGGCGTGCTCGTCGACCTCTACCCGGTGGTGCGGCAGGCGCTGCGGGTGGGATCGCGCAGTTATTCGATCAAGAAGCTCGAACCGCTGTACATGGGCGCCGACCTCCGCGACGAGGACGGCGTGACGGACGCCGCCGCGAGCATCGACGCCTACGCGGAGGCCATGCTCGTGCGCAGCGCCGGGGACACCGCCCGGGCCGGGAAGATGCTGGCGGAGATCGCCGACTACAACGAGTACGACTGCCGGTCCACGCTGCGGCTGCGCGATTGGCTGCTCGACCTGGCCCGGGACGCGGGCGTCCCCCCGCAACTGCCCGAGCAGGCGACAGAGGCGGCGGCCGCGCAGGAGGCCGCCCGGGAAAGCGCGAACGAGGAGAATCAGGCGCTGCTCGCCGGCTTCGATTCCGCGCTCGCCGGCACGGACCCGCTCAATCGCACGGCGGAGGAGACGGCATTGGCACTGGGCCGGGCGTCGCTCCTGTACTACGAGCGGGAGGCCAAGACCTTCTGGCAGGAGCACTTCTCACGGCTGACTGCGCCCATCGACGACTGGGCGGACGCCCGCGACGTCTTCACCGCCGCGCACGCCGAGGTCGTCGAGGACTGGCATCCGGTCAAGAAATCGCAGGCGCGCACGCTGCGGCTCACGGGGCAGTTCGGTCCGGGCAGCAAGCTGTCGCCGGGCACGGCGATGTACGCGATCTTCGACCCGTCCGCCTCCACCGCGCTGTGGTCTCCTGTCCCGGGCGGCCGCGCAGCCTGCAAGGCGACGGTGCTTGACATCGGCCACGCGGTCGCCGACACCCAGCTGCTCGTGGAGGTCAAGGTCGGCCCCAAGAAGGAGCCGTTCGAGGACCTGCCGGTGGCGCTGACGCCCACCGAGGGGCCGTCCGCTCAGGCGAAACTCGCGGCGATCCAGCAGCGCTGGGCACCGAAGATCCTCGGCATGCCGACAGCCGACATCAGGGACCCCGCCTTCGATCTTCTGGTCCGGCGCCCTCCGCGCGGCGCCATCGCACCGGCCGGCGCGGACGGCGCCGCCGAGGCGATCCTCACCACCCTGCGCTCGTTGGACAACTCCTACCTCGCGGTTCAGGGCCCACCCGGAACGGGCAAGACCTTCACCGGCTCGCACGTCATCGCCGCGCTCATCGCAGCCGGCTGGACGGTGGCGGTCACCGGACAGTCGAACGCGGTGGCGGAGAACTTCCTGGCCGCAGTCGCCAAGCGCGGGGTGCCGGCGGAGAAGCTGCTCAAGAAGACGAGCGATCCCGACCTCCAGGGGACCAATCACTGCGGCTGGACAGGATTCGCCGACTGGAAGAAGCTGTGGGCCCACGTCGATGAGCAGCCCGGCGGATGCCTCGTCGGCGGCACCTCGTGGATGGCCGGGCAGGACCGCGACTTCGACCTCGTGGTGATCGACGAGGCCGGCCAGTACGCCCTGCCGGACATGATCGCCATCTCCACCCTCGCCCCGCGGCTGCTGCTGCTCGGCGATCCCCAGCAGCTGCCCAATGTCACTCAGGCAGCCCATCCGGAACCGGTCGACCGCTCAGCGCTCGGCTGGCTGTCGGACGGCCACGACGTGCTCCCGCCGGAGTTCGGGTACTTCCTGCCGCGCAGCTACCGCATGCATTCGGAGGTCACCCACCCGGTGTCGCGGCTGTCCTACGAATCCCGGCTGGACTCCTGCGCCCCCGCGCGCACCGTCGAAGGAGTCGCCCCGGGCCTCCACGTCATCGACGTCGAGCATTTCGGCAGCACGACCCTGTCCGAGGAGGAGGCCGCCGCGGTCGTGGCCATCGTCAGGAACGCCGTCGGCCGCAGGTTCGCCGAGGTCACCGACACCGGGGTGGCCGAACGGCTCCTCGAACCCGCGGACATCATCGTCGTCGCTCCCTTCAACGCACAGGTCAATACCATCCGCGAGGAGCTCGATGCCGCAGGTCTGAGAGCGACTCCCGTCGGCACCGTCGACAAGTTCCAGGGCCAGGAGGCCGCCATCGCCATCATGTCGATGACGACCTCGGCTGCGTCGGAGGTTCCGCGCGGACTCGACTTCCTGTTCTCCCGCAACCGACTCAACGTGGCGATCTCGCGGGCGCAGTGCGCGGCCTTCCTCGTCCAGTCGCCCCAGTTGGAGCTGGCCGTGCCGTCGAGCGTGAAGACTCTCGACCTCGTCTCCGGCTACATCGGCCTGCTGGAGTCGGCGTCCTCACGCTCGGCGCTCCTCCCCGACGACGACGCGCTCGCCCTGCGCTGACCGGGTGTTACGTTGGATCGGACGCGACACCAGTCGCCTGGTCTTGATCGGAGGATTACGTGAACGGTGCAGAAAGCCTGCTGGAGACCCTCGAACACAACGGGATCGACGTCTGCTTCGCCAACCCGGGCACCTCGGAGATGCACTTCGTCGCGGCCCTCGACCGCAGCCCCGGCGTGCGCGGAGTCCTCGGGCTCTTCGAAGGAGTCGTCACCGGTGCCGCAGACGGCTACGCGCGCATGACCGACAGGCCGGCTGCCACCCTGCTGCACTTGGGCCCGGGGATGGCCAACGGCCTGTCCAGCATGCACAACGCGCTGCGGGCACGCTCCTCGATGGTCAACATCATCGGCGATCACGCCGGCTACCACCGAGCGCTCAACGCCCCGCTGACCTCGGACATCGAGGGTGCGGCGCGGCCGTTCAGCCACTGGGTGCGCACCTCGCCGTCGGCGAACACGATCGCCCAGGACGCCGCTGACGCGATCGGTGTCAGCCGGCCCGGGCGCATCGCCTCGCTCATCCTCCCCGCGGATACCGCGTGGAGCACCGCCGCCGCCTACACCACCCCTCCGACCGCTCAGCCGCTGCCGGAGATCGCCATCGATGAATGCGTCATCGAGGCCGCCGCGCGGAACCTGCGGATCAACGGGAAGCGGACGGCGATCCTGCTGGGCGGGCGCGCCCTGCGCGCCGAACAGCTCGCGCTGGCCGGGAAGATCGCTCAGGCGACCGGTGCCACCCTGCTCTCGGACACCTTCGCCCCGCGCACGGAACGGGGTGCCGGCCGCCACGCGACCATGCGTGTCCCCTATCCGGTCGACGCTGCCCAGCAGCTCCTGAGTCGGTTCGACGCGCTCGTGATCGTCGACTCCAAGGCGCCGGTGGCGTTCTTCGCCTACCCGGACAAATCGAGCGTGCTCACCGCAGCCGGCACCACCTTCTACGAGGTGAGCAAGCCGGAGGCCGACTCCGTGGCGGCCCTGGAGGCGCTGTGCTCGGCAGTCCTGGGGGAAGGCGCTGCTGCCGCGCCGTCGACTCCCTCCCGGTTGGCGCCGCCGGCCCTGCCGACCGGCACGATCACCGCCGACAAGCTGGCGGCCTGGCTGGGCAGCGCGATCCCGGAGAACGGGATCGTGCTCGACGAGTCCGTCACCACCGGCAGGAGCTTCTTCGAGGCCACGATGAACGCTCAGCCGCACGACTACTTCACCCCGACCGGCGGTGCGATCGGCTGGGCGCTGCCGTTGGCCGCAGGAGCGGCGATCGCGTGCCCCGATCGCAAGGTCATCGCCCTGGAGAGCGATGGCTCCGGCATGTACATGCCGCAGGCGCTGTGGACGATGGCACGGGAAGGACTCGACGTCGTCAGCCTGATCTTCGCGAACCGGAAGTACCAGATCCTGCGCAACGAGATGCACAACGTCGGCGTGCACGACTTCGGCGCCAAGGCCGAATCGCTGCTCGACATCGGCAGCCCCGTGATCGACTGGGTCGCGGTGTCGCAGGGAATGGGAGTGCCGGCTCAGCGAGTGGAGACGATCGAGGAGCTGTCGAAGGCGTTCGAAGCCGCACTGAGCGACAGCGGCCCGCGCCTCATCGAAGTGGTGCTCTGAGCGGCTTCGCACCTCATCCCAGCAGGCGCCGGACGAACTGCGAACTCGGATCGCCGAGCACCGCGTCGACCGACCCTGTCTGCGCGATGCGGCCCCTGCTCATCACCGCGATGTGGTCGCAGAGGGCCCACAGGTCGCCCGCCTGATGCGACACCAGGACGACGGTGTGCCCGGCCAGGGCCCGGCGCACCGTCTCCCGGAACTCCGCAACCGCCTCGGCGTCCACCGCGGCGAACGGCTCGTCGAGCAGGATGACGTCCGGTCCGGCCGCGACCGCGCGGGCGATCGCGGTGCGCGCCTGCTGGCCTCCCGACATCTGGTGGGGCTTGCGGTCGGCCAGCTGAGCGATGCCCATGTCGGCGAGCAGCTCGGAGGCCCGGTCGCGCGCCGCGGCCTTCCGCAACCCCGCTGCCCGCAGGCCGAACGCCACGTTGTCACGGGCGGTCATCGAGGGGAACAGGGCAGGGTCCTGCAGCAGCTGGGAGACGCCCCGCCGGTGCGGAGGCACGAACACCCGCCTCGCTCCCGCGTCACGGGGCACCCGCGTGAGAATGCGAGCACCCACGCTGACCTCGCCGGCAGCGGGGATGAGCAGTCCCGATATCACCTGCAGCACCGTCGACTTCCCGACCCCGTTCGGCCCCACCAGGCCCAGAATGGTGCCGGCCGGCACCGTGAGGTCCGCGGCGACGTCCCGCTCGGGCACCTCGGCGAACACTCGCAGGTCGGCTGCTGACGCCTGCTCGGATGGGGGCGCCTGCTTGGCTGCTGACGCCTGCTCGGCTGCGGGCGCCTGCTCGGACGCGGGCACGGTTCCCTCCGGCTTCCGCGGGTGCCCCTGGCCCCGGCTCATGGCCGCAGACCCCGGTAGCGGGCGGGCAGGCGGTAGACGGACGCGACGATGACCACTGCGATGAGCACCAGCAGCACCGACAGCGCGATCGCCGCATCCGGATCCGCCTCCCTCTGCAGGTAGATCTCGAGCGGCAGTGTGCGGGTCACCCCCTGCAGGGATCCGGCGAAGGTGATGGTGGCGCCGAACTCGCCCAGGGAACGCGCGAACGCGAGGATCCCGCCGGACAGGATCGCCGGCATGAGCGACGGTACGGTGACCATGAGGAGCGAGCGCCACGGCGAGGCGCCCAGGCTCGCCGCGGCGATCTCGTACTTGGTGCCCATCGACAGCAGCGCGCTCTCGATCGTGATGACGACGAACGGCATCGAGACGAAGATCTGCGCCAGCACCACCGCGATCGTGCTGAAGGCGATGTCGATCCCCACCGCCGAGAGCGGTGCGCCCACCACCCCCCGCCTGCCGAAGGTGTACAGCAGGGCCAGGCCGCCCACGACCGGTGGCAGCACGAGAGGCAGCAGCACGAACGCGCGCGCAAGCTGCCTGCCGGGGAACTCGATGCGGACCAGTGTCACCGCCAGGGGAACTCCGAGGAGCACGCAGAGCACGGCCGCCGAGCTCGCGGTGATGAGGGACAGCCGCAGCGCCTCGAGCGAGGGGACCGAGGTGATGAGGGAGAGGAACTGGCCCATCGGAAGGCGTGCGAGCATGCCGACCAGCGGCAGCAGCACCACGGCCGCGGCCACCACGGCAATCGGAATCAGCCACGCCGGAACGCCCGGCTGATAGGTCTGCGAGCTCCTCACGGGACGCCGAAGCCTGCCTCGTCGAAGACTCCGCGAGCGGAGTCCGCCAGGATGAAGTCGACGAATTCGGCGGCGGCCTCCGGGTCGGCTGCAGCCTGCAGCGCGGAGATCGGGTAGCGGTTGAGCACTGAGGCGGACTCGGGGAGATCGACGGCCTGAACGCCCGAGCCCTCGGCGGCCGCGTCGGTGGTGTAGACCAGGCCCGCGTCCGCCTGGCCCGTCGCGACCTTGGAGAGCACCCCGGTCACGGCGTTCTCCTCGCTGACCGGAGACACCTCCACCCCCGCCCTGTCGAGGAGCTGAGCCGAGGCGGTGCCGCAGGGGACCTGGACCGCGCAGACCACGGTCGTGATGTCTTCGGCGGCGAGGTCGGACAGTCCGCTGATGCCCAGCGGGTTCCCCGGGGCCACGGCGATCGTCAGGGAGTTGGTGACGAAGACCTGCGGCGCCTCGGCGAGCAGATCCTCGTCGGTGAGCCGGGTCATGTTCGGCTCGTCGGCCGTGGCGATGACGTCAGCGGGCGCTCCCTCCTGGATCTGGGAGACGAGATCCGAGGAACCCGCGAAGTTCAGTTCGACCGTCGTGCCCGGGTTCTCCTGCTCGTAGACGTCGGCGAGTTCGGTGAAGGTCGCGGTGAGGGAGGCCGCCGCGAAGACTCGGAGGGCGGAGTGGCTGTCCCCTGATCCCCTGTCGGCAGCGTTTCCACTGCCGCCGCACCCGGAGGCTCCTGCGAGCAGCAGAGCCGCGGCGGTGAGTGCGGGCCAGCGCTTCATGGTGCTCCTTCGGATGGCGGATCGGCACCTCGGTTTGCGCGGAAGCCGGTGCCGGCCAACCGGCGTCAAGCGAGCTGCCACTCGCCGGCGTTCCGCATCTGAGTCGTCGTCTGCAGTTTAGCTGCGCATCTGCGGAAGAACCACCGGTTCTCGGTCGTGCTGCGCGACCTGTTCAGGTGGTCCACGGGAGTCGGAGACAGCTGACGCTTCCGCGGGGCGCAACCGGCGACGCCGGCAGCACCACGAGCCCGTCGGCATGGGACAGCCCGCGCAGCATGTTGGGACCGGTCTTGTCGCACAGCTCCCACGCTCCACTTGCTGCGCCGGTCTGGTCGGTTCCGGCAGCACCGGCATCGCCAAGGGTCACGCCCGGCCGACCGCTGCGCCGCGCCGGGGTGAGGCGCTGGACCCGCGCCCCTGGCGCGCCATCGGCCAGGCGCACCGTCTCGATCACCTCGGGGGGCAGGCCGCGCAGTGTGCGCATGAAGGGCTGGACGACCACCCGCATCGCCACCATCGCCGCCAGCGGATTGCCGGGCAGCCCCACCTGCCAGCAGGCCGCCCCCGGCAGCCGGGTGAACATCGTCGGATGCCCCGGCCGCATGTCGAGCTCGCCGAACAGCACCTCGTCCGCCAGCGCCTCGACCTCCCGGCGCACATGGTCGGCCGCGGACCGCCCGGTGCCTCCCGTCGTCAGCACCAGGTCCACCGCGTTGCCGCCCGACACCGCCTCGATCGCGGCTCGGGTCTGGGCGGCATCGTCGCCGATCCGGACCTGCGAGACCACATCGCCGCCCAGCAGCCGGACATATGCGGGAAGCTGGGGGCCGAAGGCGTCGCGCACCTCGCCGGCAGCCGGAATGCCGGTTCCTCGCACCTCGTCCCCGGTCTGGATCACCGCCACCCGTGCCCGGCGCCGAACCGGGAGGGTGTCGAAGCCTGCCACCGCGGCGTAGGCGATGTGTGCGGGAGTGAGCACAGTTCCGGCCGTGGCGACCGCCTCGCCGAGCGCGGATTCGCGGCCCGCCCGCCGGATGTGGCGCCCGGTTTCCAGCTCCGTGTCGGGGCAGCCGGCGATCAGGTCCAGGCGATCACCGGTGGCCTGCGCATACTCTCGGCGGACGATGCCGGAGGCGCCGGCCGGCACCGGCCCGCCGGTCACGATCACCCTGGCCCGGCCTGCTCCGAGAGCCGGCACCTCCGCTCTCGCCATCGACCCGGTTTCAGTGGGCAGCTCGTTCTCGAGCGTCCACGGCGGTGGTCCTGCGACCGCGAAGCCGTCCATCGCAGAGGAATCGAAGTGCGGGATCGGGATCGGCGTATGGACTGTGCGGGCGAGCACCTCACCGGGGCATTCGGCAAGCGGCGCCTCGACGATCGGCAGGGGAGCGGGCTGGGCGGCCGCGATGGCCATCGCCTGCTCCCAATCGGGGCTGCCGCAGCGGTGCACGGCCTCGCGGCTCACCCGTGCCTCTCCTGCGACTGCTCGCCCTGCACCTGCTCCGTGTCCTGCGCCTGCTTCTCCTGCGGCGAGTGCAGCCCCAGCCGTTCGGCGTCCGCCCACGTGTCGACGTCCGCCGCCGCGCCTGCGGGGAGATCGACATGGGCGACGGTGAGCCGCGACAGCAGGGCGCGGACGGACATCCCCTCCGGGTCCAGCCCGCGCAGCGCGTCGGCCAGTGCCGAGGCGCGGTGCAGGCTCATGAGGTTCTCCACCCGTTCCTCCTCGCCGGGCGCGGATGCCCGGGACACGCCGACCCACGCCTCGGGTGCGGGTGGGGAAGCCGGACCAGCCGCGGCAGCGGCGTCCAGGAGGGCGCGAACCCCCGGCTCCAGGTTCGGCATGTCGCAGGCGAGCGTGAGCACGAACTCCAGGTGACCGCGCTGCCCGCCGCGGGCGGCCGCCATGCCGGACAGCGCCACGTCCGCGGCGAGCGCCTCGAACCCGGCGGCGATGCCAGCGACCGGACCGGCGAACGGCGGGTCCTCGCGGACTACGGTCAGGTCCCGGAACCCGGAGCCGGTGAGGACATTCGGCGGGCCGACCACGACGATCCGGTCCGCCGCCACGCCGATGTCGGTCAGCGCTCGCAGCGTCAGTCCGAGCAGCGTGGTGTCACCACCGCGCAGCAGCGGCTTGGGGAATTCGTCGAGCCTGCGCGAGCGACCGCCGGCGAGCACGACCGCACCCACCGTGGACAGGAACGCCACCTCAGCCGCCGGAGAACGGGGGGAGGACGTCGACGACGGCTCCCGGCTCGACCGTGGTGCCCGGTCGCATCGCGACCCCGCTGACGAGCAGGCTGCTCTGGGCGAGCACGGTGGACAGCGCCGGTTCGCCGGCCGGCGCCTCGGGATGGCGTTCGACGAGCACCCGGATGAGATCGTCGCGGTCCAGCGGCGAGCTGATCGGGATCTCCTCGGTCTGCCGGCTGGTGGCCGCGCGGGCGGCCGCGAAGTATCGAACGGTGAGCATCTCAACCCCCAATGGCGCTCATCGAACGCTTCGGCTGCACATAGTCCTCGCTGTCGAGCCCGGGATGGCCCATCCCGTGGGCCTTCGGCTTGAGCCACATCGCCTGCCGCCACGCCTGCCCGATCTCCTCGTCGGTGGCGCTCGACCGCAGCAGCGCTCCGAGGTCGAACTCCTCGTGCGAGAACAGGCACGAGCGGACCTTGCCCTCGGCGGTGATGCGGGTGCGGGTGCAGGCGGCGCAGAACGGCTCCGTGACCGAGGCGATGACGCCCACCCGGCCCAGGCGCTCACCTGCCGGCGACTCGACGATGTAACGCTCGGCGGGCGCCCCGTTCCGGGGTTCCTCGTCGGGACGCAGGCGGAAGCGGGTGGACAGCGCCTCGCGGATCTCCGCCGCCGTGACCATGTTCGTGCGCGTCCAGCCGTGGGCTCCGTCGAGCGGCATCTGCTCGATGAACCGAAGCTCGAGCCCGTGCTGCAGCGCGAACTCGAGGAGATCGGGGGCCTGGTCGTCGTTGACGCCGCGCATCAGCACCGCGTTGATCTTGACCGGGCTCAGTCCGACGGCCTGGGCGGCCGTGATGCCGTCGAGCACCTGCTGCAGGCGGTTGCGGCGGGCGAGCGCGGCGTAGGTGTCGGCATCGATGGTGTCGAGTGAGATGTTGATGCGGGTCAGGCCCGCAGCGGCGAGCTTCGCGGCGCGGCGGTCGAGGCCGATGCCGTTGGTGGTGATCGAGATCGGCAGCTGAGGGTGATGCTCCCGCAGCAGGCCGATGATGACCTCGAGGTCGGGGCGGATGAGCGGCTCACCGCCGGTCAGGCGCAGCTCCCGGATGCCGAGGTCGCGGACGGCGATCGTCACCAGGCGCAGCACCTCGGCGGGGGTGAGCAGGGAGTCCTGCGGCATCCAGGGCATGCCCTCGGCGGGCATGCAGTAGGTGCAGCGAAGATTGCACTTGTCGGTCAGCGAGATCCGCAGATCCTCGCCCACGCGGCCGAACTGGTCGAGCAGCGGACCCGAGCGCGGCGCCTTCGCCGCCCGGTTCCCGAGCTCCTTCTGCACAGCGCGGGCCACGGACTCCGGATCGCCTTCGCCCGGTCGCACTGAGGGGATGCCCAGTTGTACCGACATGTCAGCGAGTCTACAGGTGTCTCTGCCGCAAATCAGCCGAATATACGGAACCACGAAAGTTAAAGTTTCCGAAAAATTAACTATTCAAACATCAAGCAGTTTATGCTCAGAAGGTTCCCAGGTGATTGCCGGGTACTCCCTTTTCTACTTCGAACCAATCAGGAGCTTCGATGTCCGTTCCCCCCGCTACAAACCAGCAGAGCCCAGGCGGCTACCCGCAGTACAACCCCGGTCCTCCCCAGAATTCTCCGAAGAACGGGCTCGGCATCGCTGCCCTGGTGCTCGGACTGGTTGGGATCGCTCTCGCATTCATTCCGTTTGTGGGCCTCTTTCTCTCGATTCCGCTGGGGCTTATCGGTGCCGTCCTCGCGATCTTCGGTCTCGTCCGGGTCTCCAAGGGAGTAGCAACCAATAAGGTGATGTCCATCTTCGGCCTCGTCACCTCGATTCTGGCGATCGTCATCGCAATCACTTCGTCTGTTGCGACCGGTGCGTTCATCGGCGCTGTGGCGGAATCCGTTGAATCCGGATCGTCCTCCGATGGCGCCGCGATGGATGAGCAGGGTGAAGGTTCTGCTGTCGAGAACGAGCAGTTCCCGGGACAGCAGGAAAGCGACATCGTCGGCCAGGCGGGTGACACGCTTGAGGCTCGCGGCGTGGTCGTGACCGCTGGAGCCCTGGAAGAGGAATCCGATGACTTCGGCACCTACCTGTGCTCCAACGTGAAGTACGAGAACAACGGCGATGAGCGACTGAGCTACAACACCATGGACTGGTCCCTGCAGGAGCCGGGTGGCAACATTCAAATGACTACGATCATGGGTGGCGACGAAGAGCTTTCGGCCGGCGAGCTCGCTCCCGGTGGCTCCACCGAGGGATTGGTGTGCTTCGAGACGACAGATGCAACCGGCACCCATGTCTTGCTTTTCGAGGGCTTCCTTAGCCTCGACACTTCGCGTGCAGTCTGGATCAACGAGCTCTGAGCTCAAAGAGTTGAGCTGGTGGATGAGTGGGTCAGTGATCCTGTGTTCGTCCTCGTCTCCCAGGTCCTGCCCCTGTCGGCGATCATCCGATCGTTGGCAGGAGCAGGGCTTCTGCTTTCCCGAACCATTGACGCTCGACGGGTGAGCGTCGCGTAAGACAATGGGGAACGTCACAAGTAAACTCTCGTATATCGGCGTGATTCGCAAACAATGAATCTGATGCCCAGAAAGGCCTGGGCAATCATGCAGCCTCAATCTCCACTGGAGTTCCTATGTCACACCCACAGCCGCCCTACTCCCACGGACCGTCCCAATATCCTCAGTACGGGTTCAACGGATCGGGGTACTCGACTGGACCCATTCCGACAGCACCCAAGAACGGGTTCGGAATTGCGGCGCTGGTGCTTGGGCTGATCGGTCTTGCACTCGCTTTCATCCCATTCCTCGGGCTGTTCTTCTCGATCCCTTTGGGGATTGTCGGTGCGATACTCGGCATCCTCGGTCTGGTCAGGGTTTCGAAGGGCGTCGCGAACAATCAGGTGATGACCGTCATCGGTCTTGTTGCTTCTGCTCTCGCCATCATCTTGTCAATTACCTCGTCAGTTGTGACAGGAATCTTGATTGGCGGTGGGTCTGATTCTTCCGGTGCCTCGTCAAGCACCACCGACGACGCCGTTGCCTTCAAGCAAGAGCCGGAGGATGGAGATGGAGGCGATGAACCGGCGTCGACTCCAGCTGACGACGAAGCGGCGGAGCCTTCGACCGATGATGAACCGGAGCCAGTGGAGACTGAGGACGAACAGCGATTCTCGGGGCAACAGGATGATGACATCGTGGGTGACCCAGGGGACACTCTCGAGGCCCGCGGTGTCACGGTGGCTGCAAGCGAATTGGAAGAACGCAGCGGCTTTCTCGGTGAGTACCTGTGCTCCATCGTCGAGCTCGAAAACAACAGCGACGAAAGGGTCAGCTACAACTCGCTCGATTGGTCCCTGCAATATCCCGATGGCAACATCCAGATGGCGACCTTCTCAGGTGAGGACGACGAACTGTCTGCTGGTGATCTGGCTCCTGGCGGGACTACCGAAGGTGCAGTCTGTTTCGAACATTCGAGCGAGAGCGGAATGTACGTTCTCCTGTTTGAAGGCTTTTTAAGCTTCGACAATTCGCGGGCCGCTTGGATCAACGAGCGCTGAGCGTGAGGCGCAACACTCTAGCTCGGGTAGCTCTGGTCGATTCGGCCGTCGCCACCAAAGTCTTCTTTCAGCCGTCGCACGAATAACCCACTCCCACTAGAATTTGTCTAGCAAGTCGCACTCGCGCACTCCGTGCCGTGCGCGGTCCAAATCGAATTCCGGAGTGCAGGCTCTGTCATCGTCGAACTATCGTCTGCAACTCTCGATCCGCGCACCCGCTTGTTGGTCGGAGGACCGCCGGGGTTCTCCCCGCCGATCCTTCAGCCTCATACTGCAGTCATGCCGATGACGCTGATACGCGGTGGTCCGACCGCCCTCACCCGCGCCGAGCTGCTCCGGCTGCGGATGCGCAGCCAGGGCCTCGTCCGGTCTGCCGGCGGCAAGGAATCCCAACGCGGTGCGCCGGCGCTGGGCACTCCTGCAGCCGCGGCAGAGCGGCTGTTCGCCTGGCAGGGGCAGGACCTCGGCAGTGCTCTGTGGGCGCTGGGCGTCCGCGCCCCGGGTACCACTCGCGAGGAGGTGCGGGCTGCGTTCACCGCAGGCCGCCTCGTCCGCAGCTGGCCCTTCCGCGGCACCCTGCACGCCCTCGCGGCAGCCGACCTGCCGTGGATTCTTGAGCTCACCGGGCCGCGCACCCTGGGAGGCCTGACCCGACGCAACGCGGAACTCGGGATCACCGAGGCGACCGTCGATTCCGCCCGGGCGCTCGCCTCCGAGCTCCTGCGTGGGAGGAAGCACGCCTCCCGTCGTCGGCTCCTCGACGCCTTCGAGGACGGCGGACTGGCCACCGCCGGCCGCGGTTCTCATCTCATCAGCCGCCTCGCGCTCGAAGGCACCCTCGTCTTCGGTCCGTTCGCCGGCGGCGAGCACCAGCTGGTGCTGGTGGATGAGTGGATCACCGAGTCCCGGCGCTTCGACACCGAGGGTGCCGTCCGCGAGATCGTGCGGCGCTATCTGGCCGGGCGCGGACCAGCAGCGCTCAGCGACCTGGCGTGGTGGGCCAAGCTTCCGGTGCGCTGGATCCGCTCCGCGGCCATGGAGCTCGGCGACGAGCTCACGACCTTCGACTACCAGGGAACCGAACTCTGGGGGCATGCACCCGCCCTGGATTCGACGACCGGGCTGGCGCCTCGGCAGGTGCTGCTCCCGGCGGGATTCGACGAGGTCCTGCTCGGCTACGCGGACCGGTCCGCAGTCCTGCCCGCGGAGCACGCCGGCAAGGTGGTGCCCGGCGGGAACGGGATCTTCAAGCCCGCGGTCCTGGTCCGGGGGCGGGCGATCGGCACCTGGCGGGCCAAGCCGGGCGCTCGGCAGGTCAGCGTCGCCGTGATCCCGTTCGAACGGCCGCCGGCGGATCGGATCGTCACAGCGATCCGCACGCAGGCACGGGCGTACGCCGCCTACCTCGGGCTCGACCTCGCCGAGCTGGTGATCGAGCACTAGGCTGATCGTATGTCGATACCGAACGTGGACAGGCGGTCGCAGGACCAGTCGTGGGACGGCCCGCGGACCCTGGCGGAGCACCGCGGGCAGGTGCTCGACGTCCTCGCCGTCCGTTCGCCCGGCGCCGAGGTGACGGTCCGTCTGGCCGAGGCGCACTCGCGCGTGCTCGCCTCCGAGGTCCGCGCCGACATCGACCTGCCGCCGTTCGCCAACTCGCAGATGGACGGTTTCGCAGTCGCGGCCGCATCCACCCCGGGCACGCTCCCGGTCGGCCCCACCGTTCCCGCCGGTGTCTGGCCGGAGCCGCTCGCGCCGGGGACTGCAGTCCCGATCATGACCGGCGCCCCGATCCCGCCCGGCGCCGACACCGTCGTCCCCATCGAGGAGACACCCGAGCGCAGCTTCGACGCCGCGACCGTGACCCTGTCCGAGGCGCCCGCCGGTCGCTTCGTCCGCCCCCAGGGCAGCGACCTGACCGCCGGCGAGGTGCTCCTGTCGGCAGGTTCCCGGCTGAGCGCCGTGGCACTCGGGGCGCTCGCCGCCGCGGGACTGCCCGCCGTGGCAGTGCGGCCGCGACCGCGCGTCCTCATCTACACCGGCGGTGACGAGGTCGTCCTGCCCGGCAGCGACCGAGGGCCCGGCCAGATCTACGACGCCAACGGGGCCATCCTCTCCGGCTTCCTCGCCAGGGTCGGCGCCGAGGTCGTGGGCGTGCGCCTCATCGACGACACCCCCGCCGCCTTCGCCGGCCACCTGCAGCAGGACCTCGCCGAGCTCGACCCCGACCTCGTCCTCACCTCCGGCGGCATCAGCGCAGGTCGCTTCGAGGTTGTGCGGACCGCGCTCACCTCGGACCAGCTGCCCGGCGCGGAGGTGAGCTTCGGCTCCGTCGCCATGCAGCCGGGCGGCCCGCAGGGGCTGGGCGTGCTCGGCGGGACGGTCCCGGTCGTCTGCCTGCCCGGCAACCCGGTCAGCACCTGGGTCAGTGCCGTGATCTTCCTCCAGCCCGCGCTGGCGGCGCAGTGGCAGACGCTGCCGCCGCAGACCGTTCCGGTGCGGCTCACCGAGGAGGTCGCGCCGCTGCCTGTGAAGGTGCAGGTGCGACGCGGCGTCTACGGCTCGGGAGCCCGGGATGCCGAGGCGACGGGCGCCTCGGGAGTCGCCTCCGCCTCGGGAGCCTCCCTCGCGTCGGGAGCCTCCCTCGCGTCGGGAGCTGCCCTCGCCTCGGGAGCCGCCCCCGTCTCGGGAGCCCCGTACGATGTCCGCCTGCTGCCGGGCACCAGCTCGCACCTGCTCGCCGAGGCGGCCCGCGCCGAGGTGCTCGTCCCCGTTCCGGCAGGGGAGCAGCCGCTGCCGGCCGGCACCGTCCTCGAAGGGATCCAGCTATGACGACCGGCGACCGAACAGGTCACACCGACGCCCGCGTCGAAGGGCGACTGACGCACGTGCGCGCCGACGGCTCGGCGCACATGGTCGACGTCAGCGACAAGCCCGTCACCGCCCGCACCGCGACGGCCGAGTCGACGGTGGCCACCCGGCCGGAGGTCGTGGCCCAGATCTTCGACGGCGACCTGCCCAAGGGAGACGCGCTCGCAGTCGCCCGCGTCGCCGGGATCATGGCCGCCAAGAAGACCCCGGAGCTCGTGCCGCTGTGCCACCCGCTGCCGATCAGCGGCGTCACCGTCGACTTCGCGCGGCCGGCTGATCGCGACGACGCCGTGCACATCCGCGCCACGGTCAGGACGACGGGCGTGACCGGGGTGGAGATGGAGGCGCTGACGGCCGCCTCGGTCGCGGCGCTGACCGTCTACGACATGATCAAGGCGCTCGACCGCGGCGCGCAGATCACCGCCACGCGGGTGGTCGAGAAGGCCGGCGGCGTGTCCGGGGACTGGAGCCGAGGATGACCGCGAACTGGCCGAATCAGCAGGCCGACTTCGGGGCGGGCCGCAGCGCCGCCGTCATCGTCGCCTCGACGAGTGCCGCCGCCGGCCGGGCCGACGACGTGACCGGACCCCTCCTCGTCGACTGGCTGTCGGGACGCGGCTACGACTGCCCGGCCCCCATCGTCGTCGCCGACGGCCCACCCGTTGCCGAGGCGCTGTTCCACCTGCTCCTGGAGCTGCCCGAGGACGACCGGCCGCGGATCGTCGTCACCACCGGCGGGACGGGGCTCAACCCGGACGACCGGACCCCGCAGGTCACGCAGCCGCTGCTCGACTACCCGACGCCGGGCATCATGCACGCCCTGTGGAGCGAAGGCCTCAAACACGTTCCCACTGCCGTGATGAGCAGAGGCGTCGCCGGGGTCCGCGGCAGGACCTTCATCGTCAACCTGCCCGGCTCCAAGGGCGGCGTCCGTGACGGGATTGCCGTGCTCGACCCGATCATCCACCACATCCAGGCGCAGATCGAGGACGTTCGCGACCACCCGCCGCGCCTCCTGACGGAAGCCGCCGTGACGGAGCGCCGGGACGAGGATGAGGACGGCGGCCCGGTGACGTACCACCCGGCAGCCGACCGGAAGCAGGCCGCCACCCCCACCCCCGCATCCGCCACCCGCGGCAGCGATACCGTCACCCGCGGCCCCGCCTCCGCCGCGCAGCCCGTCACCCGCCCCGGGGAGAACATCCCGCGGCCCTTCGTCCACGCCGCCATCACCACCGAGGCGATCGACGTCGGGGCCGTCCAAGCCGCAGTCACCACCCCGGAGACCGGCGCCGCGGTCGTGTTCCGCGGCATCATCCGCAACCACGACGAGGGCCGCACCGACGTCATCGCCCTCGACTACACCAGCCATCCCGACGCCGAGGCGATCATGCGGCGCGTCGTCAGCGGTGTCGCGGCCGACCATCTCGAGGTGCGCATCGTGGCCGTCCACCGGATCGGTCCGCTGGCCATCGGCGAGGACGCGCTGGTGGTGGCGACCGCCTCGGCGCACCGCGCGGAGGCCTTCGCATGCGCGGCGGAGGCAGTCGATGCGATCAAGGCCGAGGTGCCGATCTGGAAGCAGCAGCGCTACGCCGCCGGCGACCACTCCTGGGTGGGACTCGCCGATGAGTGACCGCTACGTCCGCCAGACCTCGGTGCCGGGAGTCGGCGCGGAGGGACAGGAGCGGCTCGCCGCCGCCCGGGTGCTGTGCATCGGCGCGGGCGGGCTCGGCGCGCCGGCCGCGCTGTACCTCGCCGGAGCCGGGATCGGCACGCTCGGCATCGTCGACGACGACACCGTCGAGCTGTCCAACCTCCACCGCCAGGTCATCCACCGGACGGCCGACATCGGCACCGCCAAGGTCGATTCGGCCCAGCGGGCGCTCACCGCCCTCAACCCGGAGATCACCGTCCGGACCCACCGCACGCGGCTGACCCGCGACACCGTGCTCGAGGTGTTCCGCGACTAC
The DNA here is from genome assembly GCF_021729135.1 of Brevibacterium daeguense. Taxonomy (GTDB): domain Bacteria; phylum Actinomycetota; class Actinomycetes; order Actinomycetales; family Brevibacteriaceae; genus Brevibacterium; species Brevibacterium daeguense. The sequence continues at coordinate 19,882 of NZ_JAJTWW010000023.1, read as the reverse complement.
GACATCATCGTCGACGGGTCCGACAACTTCGACACCCGCTACATCACCTCGGACGCGTGCACGCTGCTGGGCATCCCGCACGTGTGGGCCTCCGTGCTCGGGTCCGGGGGACAGCTCAGCGTCTTCGACTCCACCCGCGGACCCGTCTACCGCGACCTCTACCCGGACGTCCCGGCGCCCGGCAGCGTCCCCTCGTGCGCAGAGGGCGGCGTGCTCGGAGTCGTGCCCGGGATCCTCGGCGTCGCGATGGCCGCCGAGGTGCTCAAGCTCGTCCTCGGCTACGGCACCCCGCTCATCGGGACGGTGCTCATCTACGACATGACGACCGCCGCGTGGGAGCAGGTGCCGGTGGCCCCGAACCCGGACGTGTACCGGCCGCAGTCCGAGTCCGACATCGGGGCGGGGCTGCGCTCCACCGTCACCGTCCGCGAGCTCACCGAGGCGCTGGCCGACCGCGCCCGAGGCGCCCGCGAGTTCCAGCTCATCGACGTCCGCGAGCCGTGGGAGGCCGAGGTGGCCGCGATCCCGGGTTCGCGGCTGGTCCCGCTGGGCCAGCTGCTCGACGGCTCCGCCGAGGTGCCGGCGGGCGCCGATGTCTACGTCTACTGCAAGGCCGGCGGCCGCTCCGCCCGGGCCGCCGCGGCCCTGAGCCGGCGCGGCATCACCGTGCACGATGTCGTCGGCGGGATCGACGCATGGGCCAGGCAGATCGAGCCGGACATGCCGCGGTACTGACATGCCGCGCTACTGAAATGCAGGAGTGCTGAGATGCGGAGGTGCTGAGAGATGGTCCGGAAGACCGTGCGCACGCGGGTGCGCCGCTTCGACGCCACCGGCGAGGTCACGGCCCGCGCGGACAAGCTCGCCGGCGAGGAGCCGCTCGAGGTGCAGCTCGACGGCGACCAGTTCACCGTCACCATGCGCACGCCGGGCAACGACGTCGAACTCGTCGCCGGCTTCCTGCTCTCCGAGGCGGTGATCACCTCGAAGGCCGACATCGTCACGATCGACTTCGCCTCGGGTCTGGATCCCGATGGCAGCCGCAACTACAACGTCGCCCGGGTGGAGCTGGTCCCCGGCGTGTGGAACCGCGAGCAGTACGGCGCCCGTCAGGTCTACACCTCGAGCGCCTGCGGGATCTGCGGGACCGCCTCGATCGAATCGGTCCGCAAGGAGACCCGGCACCCGGTCGGGCCCCCGGAGCCGCTGATCTCCCCGCGCGCGGTGCTCGGGCTGCCGGACGCGCTGCGCGAGCAGCAGCAGCTGTTCACCGCCACCGGCGGCGTCCATGCTGCGGCGGTGTTCGCGGTGGCCGACGACGGGGCTGAGGCAGAGCTGCTGGCGGTGCGAGAAGATGTCGGTCGCCACAATGCGGTGGACAAGGTGCTGGGCTGGGCGCTGCTGGAGGACAGGCTGCCGTTGCGCCGGACCGTGCTGCAGGTGTCGGGCCGGGCATCCTTCGAGCTCGTGCAGAAGGCGGCGATGGCCGGGATTACGGTGCTGTCGGCGGTGAGCGCGCCGTCCGGGCTCGCCGTCGACCTGGGCCGGGACACCGGGGTGACCGTCATCGGCTTCAACCGCGGCACCACCTTCAACGCCTACAGTCACCCGAGTCGCATCTTCGGCGCCGCCGACGACGGCCAGTAGCTACTCCGTCACCCGCTTCCGGCCAGCCGGTCGGCAGCTACCCCGTCACGCGCTTCCATGCCCGGCCCAGGCGGACGGCGCCCTCCTCCAGGTCGGTCACGCTCGGCGCGGCGAAGGTCAGGCGCAGGCAGCCGCTGGTGCGGGCCGGTTCGCCGACTCCGAACCATTCGCCGCGCTGGTACACCAGGCCTTCGTCCTGCGCGGCGTCGTACAGCCGGGCGAAGTCGGCGTCCTGCTCCCGGAAGCGCGCCCACAGGAAGAACCCGCCCTGCGGCTCGATGATCTCCAGCTGCCCGGGCAGCTCGCGGTGCAGCGCATTCGTCAGCGTCCGCGCCTTCTGCGCGTAGGCGGCTCCGGCCGCCCGGGTGACTTGCGCGAACTCCGGCCGGGTGATGATCCGCTGCGCGAGCTCCTGCAGCACGCCACTCGTCTGCCCTTCGATCCGGTTGCGCATCTTCACGTACTGCCCGCTCAGATGCGTCGGCACGACGAGCCAGCCCAGGCGCAGCGCGGGGCCCAGCGTCTTGGCGAAGGTGTGGATGCCCATGACATGCTCGCTGTCGCGGACCCAGGTGTGCTCCGGCACCTCGACACCGGGGAACGCGAGCTCCTGATAGGGGTCGTCGGCGAACACGATGAAGCCGTACTTCTCCGCCAGCTCCGTCAGGTGTCGGGACTTCTCCAGCGACAGCACCGCCCCGCTCGGATTGTGGAAGGTCGGCACCGTGAACACGGCCTTCGGCCGCAGCCCCCGAGCCAGCTTCGCCTCGAGCTCGTCGACGTCGAACCCGTCGGCCTCCACCCCCACCGACTCGATCGTGACCCCGGTCAGCAGGTCCAGGGTGCGCAGGAACAGCGGGTAGACCGGGTCGTCGACGACGATCGTGTCACCGGGATCCAGCGTGCCGAGCACGGCCAGCGCCAGCCCGTGGGCGCCGCCGTTGGTGACGATGATGCGCTCGAGGTCCACACCCTCCCGCTCAGCGAGGGTGGCACGCAGCGAAGCGATCCCGGGAGCGGGAACGTAGCCGAGGGTGGAGGCGTACCCGGCGCCCTCGAAGTAGTCGCGCGCGGCCTCGCGGTGGAGCTCGGCTGGCAGCAGCGAGGTGTCGGGATTGCCCCCGCTGAGATCGATCGCACCCTCGCCGGCCGTGACGAGGCTCGCGTCGCCGAAGCCCTGTCGCCCGGGCAGCCTGCTCAGCAGGGAGCTGGCCCCGCCGAGGCGCCCGCCGGCTCCCACGGCCCCGCCGGCTCCCGCCGCTGCGCCGGTGCCGATGTCCTCGGCATTCATGCCGCTGTCGTTGCTCATGCGATTCCCTCCCTGACCGGGCTCCTCGCCGGCCCGGTCCTCAAGTTCCCATCGACCATACTGCGCTCGCAGAGGTCGTTGTCATGGTCATGGTCGTGGTCGTGGTGCGGTGCCTCAGTCGATGAAGCGCTTCGCGATCCAGTTGCCGAGGAACTGGACAAGCTGCACCAGCACGATCAGCACGATGATGATCAGCAGCATCACCGCCCAGTCGAACCGCTGGTAGCCGTACGTCAGGGCCAGGTTGCCCAGGCCGCCGCCGCCCACGGCGCCCGCCACCGCCGTGGCGTCGATGAGCGAGATGGAGATGAACGTCAGCGACAGCAGCAGCGGCCCGAATGCCTCCCGGACCACGAACCCGAACAGGATGTGCAGCGGCCGGGCGCCCATCGCCTCGGCGGCCTCGACGACTCCGGGATCGACGGCGACGAGGTTGGATTCGGCGACCCGTGCGATCCCCATCGCTCCGGCGATCGTCAGCGGCGGGATCGCCGCGGTCGGGCCGATGCTCGTGCCGATCAGGGCGCGGGTGAACGGAGTCAGCGCCACCAGCAGGATGATGAACGGGATCGGCCGGAAGGTGTTGACGACGAAGTTGAGGCTGAAGTGGACCACCCGGTTGCCCAGGATCTGGCCCGGGCGGGTGGCGAACAGGAAGATGCCCAGCGTCAGGCCGATGATCGAGGCGAGCACGAAGGCCACCGTGACCATGTACAGCGTCTCCGCGGTGGCCTGGGCCACCTTGGGCAGGACTGTGGCGAGATCGATCACCAGCGCGTCACCTCCGCATGCGTGCTGAGTTCGGACACGAAGGCCTCGATGGCGGACTCCTCGCCGTGCAGGGCCAGGCTGAGCTGCCCGTAGGGCTGGTTCTTCACCCGCGCGACGCCGCCCTGGATGATCGAGAAGTCGACGGTGTGGCCACGGGCCAGCCGGGACAGGATCGGGGTCTCGACCAAGGCGTCGTCCACCGCCACGGAGATGCGGTGCTCGCGGAACTCCTCCCGCAGCGCCGCCTTCTCCTCCTCGGTCAGCGAGGTGCGGGTGTAGGACTGGACGAGCGCGGCGGTCAGCGGGTGCTGCGGCTTGGACAGGATCTGCTGGATCGGCCCCAGCTCCACGACCTCGCCCTGGCTGAGGATCGCCGCCCGGTCGGCCAGGCTGCTGACCACGTCCATCTCGTGGGTGACCACGACGATGGTGATGCCGAACTCCTCGTTGACGCTGCGCAGCAGCGCCACGATCTCCGCGGTGGTCTGCGGGTCGAGCGCGCTCGTGGCCTCGTCGGACAGCAGGATGTCGGGCTGGTTGGCGATCGCCCGCGCGATCCCCACCCGCTGCTTCTGCCCGCCGGACAGCCGGCGCGGCTTGACGAACGCCTTGTCGCCGAGGCCCACGAAGTCGAGGAGGTCGGCCACCCGGGTGGCGATGTCGTCCTCCTTCCAGCCGGCCAGCTTGAGCGGCACCGCGATGTTGCCGAACACGGTGCGCGAGTTCATGAGGTTGAACTGCTGGAACACCATGCCGATCCCGTGCCGCATCTTCCGCAGCCGGTCCCCGGACACCTGCGCGAGGTCGACTCCGTCGACCTGCACCGAGCCCGAGGTGGGCCGCTCCAGGGCGTTGATCATCCGCAGCAGGGTGGATTTGCCCGCCCCGGAGCGGCCGATGAGGCCGAAGATCTCACCCGACTCGACGTTCAGGCTGACGTTCCGCAGGGCATCCGTGTGCACGCCCGTGTCGGTCGTGAACGACTTGGACACCTCGGACAGGACGATGCGAGACATCATTCGCCGGCGCTGAGCTCTTCGAGCACGTTGACGAGCTCGCTGCGAGGACGATCGACATAGGCGGCCTGGCCGTTCTTCTCCTCGTTGAAGGCGTCGATCACGCGCTGATCGCGATAGGTCTCCTCGAGCTTCTCCCACACCGGATCCTCGGCACGGTCCGGCAGCGTCGCCACCACGATGGTGTATGGGACCGAGGAGGGCGCCTCGGGATCCTCGACCTGGAGGGCGTCGGCGGTGGTGATGCCGAGCGCGGGGTCGAAGTCGTCGGTGGCGACGACGAGCGCGTCGACCGACGGGTCGTCGTAGGCGGTCTGCACGGATTCGTGGGCGAGCCGGACGAACTCGATGTTCTTCGGGTTCGCGGTGATCTGCTCCTCGGTGGGGTAGAAGCCCTGTTCGTCGCTGATCTCGAGCAGGCCGGCGCTCTGCAGGATGAACAGGCCGCGGGAGAAGTTCGAGGGGTCGTCCGGCATCGCGATCCGAGCGCCGTCCGGGATGTCCTCGACCGAATCGAGGGTGCTGGAGAAGAGACCCCACTGGGAGATGTTGGTCGAGAACAGCGGCGTGATGTCGGAGCCGTTCTCGGTGTTGAAGGCGCTCAGCCAGGCGATGTGCTGGAAGGAGTTCGCGTCGACCTCGCCCTGCAGCAGCGCGGTGTTGGGCAGGTAGGGATCGTCGAAGTTGACGAACTCGAGGTCGAGTCCGTTCTCCTTGCCGACTTCGACGATCGCGTCCTGGTAGTCGCTCTGGGCGGTGTCGGCGATCTTGAGGGTGGTGGTCTCAGCGCCGGCGCCGCGCTGCAGGAATGCGATGCCGAAGACGGCGATCAGGGCGACGACGAGGATGACGGCGCCGATGATCAGGCCCTTCCTGCGTCCGGCGCGGCGCTTGGCGAGCTGCTCCTGGACGGAGGCGTGGGTGGAGCTGGATGAAGCGGATGAATTGGGCACGGTGACGTCTTTCGTGGCGGGTGGCGCGCCTCGGCGGCGGGCGGAGACTCGCGGAGCAGGTCCGGCGGGTGGCCCCGCGGAAGCGGCGGGCGCGGTGAAATGCGGATCGAAGGTGGCGCGCGAGGATGGCGCGTTCGGAAGGCGCGCGGCAGGTGCTGTGGTGCGCTCAGAGGCATCAACGCTGCCCGGCGGGCCGGGCGTCAGCGCTGCCTGCCAGACCGGAGGCGTCAGCGCGCGGGCCGGCGTGAGACCGTCAACAGAGGACGGTGGTGAACCGCATGAGGTCGATGTGGAGGCGCCGCCACGACAGCAGGCCCGGAGAGTGCGTGGTCACCCATGAATTGAAGCCCACCGTCACTTGATATGTCAAACGACGGTGGGCCGGAGTAGACGCGGACGTGGGGACGGGCTCAGCTCACCGCTGCTTCGCCGCCCGGCTGATCTGGATCCCGAGGAGGATCGCGGCGATTCCCTCGACGATGAGGAAGATCGCGAGCAGCCACAGCAGGGAGATGATGCCGGCGCCCGGGTTCATCAGGAGCAGGATTCCGACGATGACGCCGAGCGCGCCGGAGATCAGCAGCGCCCACCAGAACCGCGCCCCCAGCTTCCTGAGACCGAACGCGCCTGCGAACTGGACGATGCCGACCACGATCGCCCAGACCGCGACGAGGATCACGATCGCGAAAGCAGCGGCGCCGGGCAGGAAGATCACCACGATCGCGGCGAGGATGGCGAGGATGCCGCTGATGAGCTGCCAGGCGGAGCGGGTCGCCTTGCTCTGCCAGAACCAGCCGATGATCGAGAACAGGCCGTCGATGAACAGCCAGGCGGCGAACAGAGCGATGAATGCGAAGACCGAGGGGCCCGGCCACACCAGCATGACGATGCCGACGATGATCGCGAGGATGCCCTGGATGATGAGGGCAGTGCGGGATCTGCGCTGGAATTCGGTGAAGGGGAGTGACATGAGAAGTACCTTCCTCGTGCTGTCGGGCCGTGCGGCCGGAGGTCGGGCTCGCACCCCCGGTCTCGGTCTCCTATCAACAGTAGCGCCGCCGGGGTTGACCCGCGATCACCGAAGGCGGATCATCGGCTTCCATCGGAGCACTGCCGCTTTCTGCCGTCCGGGTCCCGAGGGTCGGCTCCTGCCGCCTGAGCGTCAGCCGGACGTCGTCCGCGGCCTGACGGGGAGGCGGACATGGACGTCATCGACCTTGCACGGATTCCTCCTGGCCGGACGGATCTCGTCGGCGGCAAGGCCGCCGGCCTCGCCGGCCTGATCTCCGCAGGGGAGCGGGTGCCGGACGGCTTCTGCCTGACCACCGAGGCGCACCGTGCCGGCATCATCCCCGAGGCGGCTGTCGTGGCCGCCTACCGACGCCTCGGGAGCCCTCCGGTCGCCGTGCGGTCCAGTGCCACGGCCGAGGACCTGCCCGACGCCAGTTTCGCCGGCCAGCAGGACACCTTCCTCGACGTCACGGGCGAGGATGAGCTGATCGACGCGATCCGCAGGTGCTGGCGCTCTCTCGACAGCGACCGCGCCGTCGCCTATCGGGCGGCACACAGCGCGGACGCCGAGCCGCCGAGCATGGCAGTCGTGGTCCAGCGGATGATCGCCCCGGCAGCCGCCGGCGTGATGTTCACGGCCAATCCGCTCACGGGCACCCGCACCGAGACCGTCGTCGATGCGGTGGAGGGCCTGGGCACCGGCGTCGTGGACGGCACTGTGGACCCCGACCACTATGTGCTGCCGGAGCGGGGGCCGGTGCCTGCCTACGGCTGTCTCTCCCCGGATGAGCTGCGCCGACTCCGCGCGACCGGCCTCCGGGTGCAGCGCATCTTCGACAGACCCCAGGACGTCGAGTGGGCGCTGGATGCGGAGCGGACGCTCTGGCTGCTGCAGTCCCGTGCGATCACCACGCTCTTCCCCCTGCCGCCTGCCCGCGATGACCTGCGTGTCTACCTGGAGGTCGGGCACGTGCAGGGTCTGCGCCGGCCGCTCACCCCGATGGGCATGTCGGTGCTGCGCGAGGTCTCCGGCCGCTGGTTGAACCTCGTCGGCGCCGATGACGCGGTCCTCGACTCGCTGCTCGTCGACATCGGCGGGCGGATGTTCATGGACCTCACCGGCTTCCTCCACAGCCGGCGGCTGCGAGGACGGGTGCCCGAGATCGTCCGGGTCTACGGTCCCGCCATTGCGCGAAGTGCGGCGAAGCTTCTCGACGACCCCCGCTTCGCACCACGCCCCGGCGGGCACCTGTTCTCCCGGAGGGCGGCCTCTCGGCTGCTGCTGACATCGGTGCCCAAGGCCCTGGTCGGCGCGCTGTGGGCCCTTGCTCGGCCGAGCCGGGCGCGGGAGCGCGCATTCCGCGAGCTCGATCGGGTGCGCAGCGAGCCGACTGCTGACCCGCCGGACACGAGCAGTCGCATCCGCGCGGCAGTCAGCGTCCAGGACCCGGCCCTGACAGGGCCGATGATGCGCTCGCTGCCTCCGCTCTGGGCCGCGCTGCTGGCCCAGAACGTGGCGAACGGACTCCTCACCGGCATCATCCGCCCGGGGGAGCTGAATGCGGTGCTCCGGGGCATGCCCCACAACGTCACCACGCAGATGGATCTTGAGCTCTGGTCGGTCGCCCGGGCGGCCGCGCCCCACCGTGAGCTCCTGATCAGCACCGCTCCGGAGGAGCTCGCCGCACGCTTCCGGCAGGGGCTGCTGCCCGAATTCGGGCTCACCGCCTTCCTTGCGGAGTACGGGATCCGCGGCACTGCGGAGATCGATGTCGGTGCTCCGCGCTGGGCCGAGGATCCTGCGCCGGTGTTCGCCGCCCTGGCCGGATATCTGCTGGTCACCGACCCCGATCAGGCTCCGTCTGCGAGGTTCGCCCGCGCCGCGGCCGAGGCGGAGGCTTCCCTGCGGGAGCTCATCGGACGAGCCGAGCGGGTGCGTCCGCTGCGCGCCTGGATCGTCGGTTCGCTGCTGCACCGGACCCGGGAACTGGCGGGCCTGCGCGAACTGCCCAAGTTTCTCTGGCTGACCCCGATCAGCGAAGCGCGCAGGCAGCTCCTGGCGGCGGGCGCCGAACTCACGGCCGCCGGGCTGCTGGACGCCCCGGGCGACATCATGTTCCTGACCCTCACCGAAGCCGTCGCCGCCGCCCAGGGTGCCGATCAGCGCACACTGGTGTCCGACCGGCGTCGGGAGCACCAGCGGGAGGCCCGACGCCGGCAGATCCCGGGCCTGCTGCTGTCGGACGGTACGAACCCGCTGACGCTGCCTGACGCGGCACCGTCCGAGCACGGACCGGACATCCTGGTGGGAGTGCCGGCAGCGACCGGCAGTGCAACCGGCCCGGTGCGCATCGTCCACCAGCCGTCCGAGGCGCGGCTGCGGCCCGGCGATATCCTCGTGGCGGCCACGACCGACCCGGGCTGGACGCCGCTGTTCCTCACCATCGGCGGTCTGATCACGGAGACCGGCTCACCGATCGCGCACGGGCCGACCGTGGCCCGCGAGTACGGCATCCCCGCCGTCGTCTCCGTCCCCGAGGTCACGACGCGGCTGACCGAGGGTCAGACCGTCACCCTCGACGGGGCCACCGGAGTCATCAGGATGCACACGGCGGAAGGGGAGCGTCCGGAGCAGCCCTCAGCCGCTGTTCGGGTGGGCTGAGGCGGCGTAGCGCTCGAGCTGCCCGCGGATCTTGTCGCCGGTGCGCGGTTCGACCGTGCTCGACCGTCCCACCGCCTTCGCCCGGACCGCTCCCGAAAGAATCTGGGACAGCGGCAGGGCGGGGGAGGCGGTGCCGTCCGCCGCCACGTGCTCGAGGTAGGGCAGCGAATCCTCGGGCGTGACCCGCCGGGTCAGCGCGGCCGGGTCGACGATGTCGATCCGGCCGCCCGCCAGCCGGACGAACACCTCGGCGATGTAGCGGGCCGCCTGCTGGACGAACGAGGACTCGAAGTCGGCCTTGATGTCGGCCTTGTCCGGGTAGCGGTCGAGCAGCACCTGCTCGAGCCGGTCGAGCGATTCCGCGGTGAAGTCGAGCTTCGTGCCCTGCTCGGCCAGCGCGGTGGTGAAGCGCTCGAGTTCGCCCTGATGGTGGGCGAGGTAGTCCCGCAGTGCGGGGTTGACCGCTGCGGGATCCGCGACGCCCATCGCGGTGATCCCCGACGATCGGCGCAGCGGGCCCGCGTCGCCGAAGCTGTTCCGGATGGCGGTGGTGAGATCGCGGAAGTAGTGTCCCGAGCGGGTGCCCGCAGCGCCGGTGAGCGTGGTGTAGATGTTGACGGTGCCGCCCCGCAGGTAGCCCTCCGGGGAGTCGACGCGCACGAACGGGAGCCCGGCGCCCGGGCCGCCCTGCTCCCAGAGCTCCTCCCACTCCCATTCGCCGCCGCAGGTGCGGAGGATGACCTCACCGACGTAGCGGAAGACGTCGAAGAAGAAGGACCGGGGGCCGGCGTCGTCGAGGTCGGCCGGTGTGCGTACGCGCTCGAGGTACAGCGCCTCGATCTCGTCGAGGGATTCCACGGAGTAGGCCGGTGCCTCCGGTCGCGGTGCGATCGCTGCGAGGAAGCCGTCGAGGCGCTCGGCGCAGCTGTCCTGGAAGTCCCAGAAGTACTGCTCTGCCTCCGCCCGAGGCGGTCGCCGCCGGACCTCGACGAGATCCTCGACCTGCCCGTCATCACTCACGCGCATCCCCCTGTTCGCTCGCTGTGGTTGGTCGTGCTGTGCTCGAGCCTAGTCCGATTCACTTGAACGTCGTCCCCGTCACCTCGTAGCTGATGCCCGCGTCGAGCAGGCGCCTCTTGGTGCTCGCCGTGGGCTCCTGGGCGAAGACGTAGGTGATGTCCCAGCCCTGCTCGGCCAGCGCGGAGTCCTTCGCCAGCTGCCCGGAGTCGGCCTTCGGCTGACCGGACTTGAGCTCGAAGGCCTCCTTGGTCTCCGGGTTGACCGCGTCGAAGTAGCGCTTGTCGCTGGAGTGGTACCTCGCGGGGTCGGTCTTGTCGGCACCGGCCGCGACCGGCAGGCCCTCGTCCTGTGCCCCGGGCCTGGGGTTCTGCCAATTGGAGGTCGGATCGCCCTCCGGCCCGAACCGGTCCTCGTTGGCCCGCCACCACGACTCCTCGAAGGCATAGCCCTTCTTCGAGTTGAGGTAGCGCGTGTCGTAGTCGGCCTTCCAGGTGTCGAAGTCGAAGTTCGCACCCTGCGAGTTCCTCTTCTTGAGCATGTCCGCGGCCATGTGGTCGGCCGAGCCGTAGTCGGCCTTGGTGTGCGTGGTGACGCCGGCCTCGTCGGCCCAGTCCAGGAGATCGTCGACGTCGTCGATGTCGCCGATCTCGTCGAGCCAGGGCCGCCTGACCGGGATCTCGACGCCCGGGGTGTTCGTCGGGATGTGTGTGCCGACCTTCGCGGTCGGGGTGTCGAACACGTCGATGCGCTTGCCGAAGCTGCTCATGTCGACGGCGGCATCGCCCACGTGCTCCAGGCCCTTGAAGGCGTCGGCGACGTTGTCGAGGTTCTTCGCGGCATCTGCCGCGAGGTCGATGCCGTCGATGGCGCGCCGCGCGTCATTGAGGTTGTCGAGGTGCTTGATGCCCTTCGCGCCGGTGGCTCCCCAGCCGAAGAACGGGATCATCGCAGCTGCCGACAGACCGGCGTTGGCCCAATCACCCTCGACGACGTAGATGCCGGCGTTGATCCCGTCGGCGATCTCCCCGAATCCCGGGATCAGTCCGGCGGCATCGAGGAGTCCGTGGACCCAGGCGCTGCCGTTCGACGGCTGCTCGGCCTCCGCCTGCGCGATCTGCTCCTGGACCTTCGCCTCGAACTCGGTGATGCGGTTCGAGATCCGCTGGCCCGCCTCAAGGCTCGGTGCGTCCGGTCCCATGGCGCCGGTCAGGGCGGCCACCAGCGTCTCGCCCTCGTCCTGCGGCCACGGCCGGAGCATGAGGTATTCGAGCAGGCCCTCGGTCGAGTACCTGCGGTCCTCGGGGTTCGGATTGCCGGGGCTCGCAGGACCAGGGCCGAAGCTGATCTCCCGACCCGCCTGCTCGTCGAACAGCTCCTGGGCCAGCGCGGGGTTCCCCGCCGCCTGGGTCAGCACGGCGGCGAGCGGGTCCTGCATTCTGTCCCCGCCGGGCATCGTGAACTGGCCGTCGCCCTGCCAGGTCCTCGGCCCGTCGCCGGTGTGCTGCTCGGTGGCGTAGATGTGCTCGACCGTGGATTTCACGACGCCCGGATCCCACGATCCGAAGGTCATCAGCCAGCCGAGCGCCTGCGCGTTGTCGCTGATCCCGTACCCCTGCGGCGAGAACTGGGCGGTCCAGTCCGAGTGCTGCTCCTGCGTCCAGGCGAGCTCTGCGGTGAGCGTCGAGGAGTTGCCGTAGCTGCGGCCCAGATATTCCGCGATCAGCGCGTACTGCTCGTCGAATGCGGTGAGGGCCTCCTGCTCAGCCGCAGTGGGTGTGCCCGGCGGGCCGTATCCCGCGCCGCGGAACGGATCGGGGGTCAGGAGGTCCCGACCCTGGCCGAGCCGGCGGACGAACTCCGCGAGCTGTTCGGGGGAGACCTGCTTGGCCAGCTGCGCGTCGAAGTACGGGTCGCCCGCGTGCTGCCGGAGATGGTCGAGGACCTCGACCGGGATCTCCGACGCCGGCCCGTTGTCCAGGTAGGCCGCGATCGCCTCGGCGGTGTGCCCGGCGGCCCGGCGGGCCTCCTGAGGAGTTGCGGTCGGCAGCATTCCCTCGTCAATGACGACCTCGGACTGCAGGCCGGGGGTCTGCCGTTCGATGTGCTCTGCGAGCGCCAGGCGGCGCTGCAGGTCGGGGATGCGCTCGTCGATCCACTCGCAGACGCGGTCGGCGCTGTCGGAGAAGGCGGAGCTGAGCTTGAGGTCCTGGAGTTCGCGGGACAATCCGCGGATGTCGCCGCGGATGTCGTCCTTGGCGGTGGTCAGCTGCTCGATGAGCCGGGTCATCGCGGGGATGTTGATCGCTGCCAGCGCCATCATCGGCTCCAGCGGGCGCGCCAGTCGAGGGGCTCGACCTCGAGGGGCTCCCCGGCGAGCTGGTCGGGGATCTCCGACTTGGCGATGTCGGCGGAGATGTCGAGCTGGCCGATCTCGTGGGTCATCTCCCCTCCGAACTGGTCGGACTCACCGCCGATCCAGGCGTCGCCGGCGAAGGTGCTCTTCGCGGCGTCGAGGCGGGTCGCCATCGAGTTCGCCGAGGTGTCCACGCCGGGGCGGCTGATCTCGAGGTCGATCTTGTACAGGTTGGGGAGCTTCTCCGCGGTGGGGCCGGTCATGGCGAGGGGGATCCTCCGGGCTGAGGGGGGTGGGGATGCTACCCGACCACCCTATTGCCGAGGAATCGGCAGAAGCAGTTAACGACGGATGAAACATCAGCCGATTCGGGAGTGGTCCGGCCGCGCACCGGCCCGCTCGATGAACGGCCGGTGAACCGCGCGGCCGACCCGCTCAGTGGACCCCCAAGCGGACCTGCTCAGCCGCGGGATTCGATGGCGCGCAGCCGGACGCCGGCCGGATAGGCGTCGAGGGTGTCCGGCAGGGCGGCCCGGCGGCCGGACATGTAGGTCGCGAGTACTCGGCCGGCCGGCGCCTCGGCGGGTGCCGGGGGACGCTCATCGGGATCGATGCCGAGGCGCCGCAGCGTCTGCCGGGCCACCGCGACCGGCGAGTCGTGGAGTGCCGAGGTGCTCGGCCGGCGCGCGAGGATCCGGTCCTCGACGAGCCCGTAGTGGGTGCAGCCGAGGACGATCGCCTCGACGTGGTCCGGGGTCTCGGCGACGGCGGCGTCGATCGCGGCGTCGACGGCTGCCAGATCGGCGGCGTCGATGGCCTCGGCCAGGCCGGGGCAGGGGACGGCATGGACTTCGGCCTCCGCGGCGAAGGCGTCGATGAGGCCGCGCTGATAGTCGCTGGCGGTCGTCGCCTGAGTCGCCCAGACGGCGAAGGGGACCTTCGAGTCGGCCGCGGTCTTGACCGCCGGCACCGTGCCGACGACGGGCACGTCCGGCTCCAGCACCTGCCGGAGCGCCGCCAGGCCGTGCACAGAGCCGGTGTTGCAGGCGATGACCACCGCATCGGGCTCCCAGGGCTCGAACACGTCCGCCGAGGCGATGATCCGTTCGGCGACGACGCCCGGCTCGAGCGCGCCGTAGGGCATCCAATCGGGATCCATCGACAGCAGCAGGTCGGCCTCGGGGAGCAGCCGGTGGAAGGAGTCGGCGAAGTCGACCAGTCCCAGACCGGAGTCGATGAAGCCGACCAGAGGGCGGGCGCGGCGTGTCATTCGTTCTTCCTTTCACGGATGTTCCGGGTGCTGTCCTTCGTCGAGGCCGGCGGCTTTCGCGTCGCGGGCTTGAGACGGACGAGCGCCCGCGGACGCAGGGCGACGGTGGAGAGGGGAGTGAAGCGCGGGTGGCTGAAGGCGCGGATGGCCTCGAAGTGCTCCTCCCCGAGCCCGCGGGAGAACTCGGGGGCGATCAGCAGCAGCCGGCCCGCGTACTTGGTGGAGAAGTAGTCGCGGGTGACCGGCGCCGCCAGATCGTCATCGATCCAGATCGCCCGCGCATCCGAGTTCTCCGCCAGCCACTCCTCGACCGCGATGGCCTTCCACCAGGTGTGCGGATCGTTGGCGAAGCGGTTGTAGGAGTCGTCGGGCATGGGGATGATCGGGTACCGATTGCGGAACCCGAATTTCGGCTCGAGCTCGCTGCGGCACCGCTGCGACCACGTCGACAGCCAGACGATGTCGACCTGGCGTCGTTCGGCAAGGCGTTCGAGGAGCCGGATGATCCTGGGGCGGAAGTGAAGTTCGTAGTGCCAGGCGCGGACGCGCCTGCGGCGCTCGCGGAGGAACCGCAGGCCGGTGACGGGGAAGGAGTTGAGGACCCCGTCGACGTCGAGGAAGAGGGTCACGTGGCGAGCGCGCCTGCGTGCTGATTCCTCGAAGTCCATGCGATCGTCCCGGCCCTGCGTGCTGCCGCCTCCCTCGTGCACCAAGCGTATCGTCCCGTGGCAGACTGGGCGCATGAGAGACCTGCATCACATGACGGTTATGGAAGTGCTGTCCGCGTTCCGCTCGCTGGAGCTCTCCCCGGTCGACTACCTCGACGCGCTCATCGAGCGGATCGAGGCCCTCGACGGCACGGTCAACGCGGTGATCGACGTGATGGGGGAGCCGGCGCGGGAGGAGGCGGCGGAGGCGGCGCGGGTCTACGCGGCGCAGTCATTCGGGCGCGGGGTCGATGGGCCGCTGCCTCCGCTGCTCGGCCTGCCGCTGCTGGTCAAGGAGCTGCACGATGTCGAGGGGATGTCTGCCACGCGCGGCTCGCGCGCGCTGGCGGGTGCGGTGGCGGACGCCGACCACCCGATCGTCGACCGGCTGCGCGCTGCCGGAGCGATCCCCTTCGCCCGGACGACGACGCCGGAGTTCTCCTGCGCGACGTTCACCCAGACCGCCGCGTGGGGGATCACCCGGAATCCGTTCAACCCGGACTTCACCCCCGGAGGCTCCTCCGGTGGTTCGGCGGCGGCCGTGGCTGCCGGTTTCGGTCCGCTGGCGACCGCCTCGGACATCGCCGGGTCCACGCGCATCCCCGCGGCGTTCACCGGGCTGGTCGGGTTCAAGACGCCCTACGGCCGGACGCCGGCGGTGCCGCCGCTCAACGCGGACTGGTACCGCGGGGACCACGTGCTGACCCGCAGCGTCGCGGACTCCGCCCTCGCGACCAACCTCATCGTCGGCACGCACCCGCGAGATCACGTCACGATCGGGCCGGCGCACGTGCTGCCGACCGAGTTCACCGGCGCGGCAGGGGTCGCCGGCATGCGAGTCGCGGTCTCCCGCGACCTCGGCTGCTACGACGTCGACGCCGAGGTGCTCGCCGGGCTGGACTCGGTCGTGGCAGCGCTCGCCGACGCCGGCGCCGAGGTGGTCGAAGTCGACGTCGGCCTGTCCCTGGCCGAGGTCAACGAGGTCTCGAGTGCGCACTACGGACATCTCGCCGCCGCGAACATGCTGCGCGCCGCAGGCGGCGACATCGGCCTGCTGGAGCCGTACTCGCAGCGGTTCGTCGAATACACGCGTGCTCACGCGGAGCGGGTGAGTCTGCTGGACTCCCTGCTCATGGAGAGTCGCATCCAGCAGCAGATCGCGGCTGCGATGGCTGGTTTCGATGTGCTGGTGACCCCCACCTCGGCGATCGCGGTGCTGGAGGCGGGCCAGGACTACCTGGAGCCGCTCGATCGGCCGGCGGGGCAGCTCGACTTCTACTGGCAGGCGCACATGGCGGTGCCGTTCAACATCGCCAATCGCCACCCGGTGCTCGCCGTGCCCAGCGGCGTCGGTCCGACCGGCGTGCCCGTGGGTGTGCAGATCGTCGGGCATCCCTATGCCGACGACTCGGTCTTCACCGTCGGCGCGGCGATCGAGGAGCTGCTGCCGTTCCCGCAGAGCCCGCTGATGGGCGGGTGAGTCAGCCGGGTCAGTCGGTGAGTCGGTGTCGGCTGGACGGCGACTCTCGGCCGGTGAGCCGAATCAGGCGGAAGCCTTCTCCTCGACCATGTAGGTGCGCAGGTATTCCTTGTCCTTCTCGCTGATGGGCGTGGGCTTCAAGGTCTTCGGCTCCACGGTCACCATGACGTTGAGGGCCTCGAAGACGACCTCGTCCTGCTGGATTCCGGTGGTGTGGATGGTGAATGACGTGTTGCCCACCCGCGCGATCCGCAGCTCCAGGGTCAGCTCGGGGCCGTAGAGCACCGGCTTCTTGTAGTCGAGCTCCAGGCGAACTGCCAGCTTCGGGGCACCGATGGAGTCCCTGCCGCGCATGCCGACCAGCCAGTTGATCCGCCCCTCCTCGATGAGGGTGACGATGCGGCCGTTATTGACGTGGCCGAGGATGTCCTGGTCCGACCAGCGGATCTCGGGCTTGTGGATGAAGACCTCGGACATTGCACTTCCTTCGCTGAAAACTGTTGTTGGCGGTGTGGCGGAACTTCGTCGGGGGGTATGGCGGAACTGCCTTGCCCGGTTGTGGCCGCCCCATTTCGAGGCTCCCAGTATTGCGGACTCCGGCCCGGCACTCTAGTCTCAACTTAACAAGTGTTCGGTAACGTGCTGGAAACGGGGTCGCCGCAGAGACGCGTCGGGTCCGGCCCACCGGAAGTCCGCGCGGAGCCGCGGAGCATCGCCATTGAACCATGGAGGAGACATCATGGCCGCAGCAGAGTCCACCCCCACCGCGCCGCCCGCACCGCTCGCAGGAGTGCGCATCGTCGACTTCGGAGGCATCGGGCCGGGCCCCTTCGCCTCGATGGTGCTCGCCGACCTCGGCGCCGAGGTCATCCGCCTGCAGCGTCCCTCGGAGCTCGACTCGGCCAACAGCCCGGTCCTCGACCGGGGAAAGAAGTCGCTGGTCGTCGACCTCAAGAAGCCCGAGGGTGTCGAGGTCGTGCGCAAGCTGGTCGCCGGCGCCGACGGCTGCCTGGAGGGCTTCCGGCCGGGAGTCGCCGAGCGCCTCGGCCTGGGGCCGGATGAGCTGCTGGAGCTCAACCCGCGGCTGGTCTACGGCCGCATCACCGGCTACGGCCAGACGGGTCCGCGCTCGAACATGGCCGGCCATGACATGAACTACATCGCCTCCTCCGGTGTCCTCCACCAGCTGGGTCGCGCCGGTGAGGGCCCGCAGTTCCCCGCCAACCTGCTCGGCGACTTCGGCGGCGGCGGCATGCTGCTGGCCATCGGAATGCTCGCCGCCCTGGTGCGAGCGAAGTCCTCCGGAGAGGGCACCGTCGTCGACGCCGCAATGGTGGACGGCGCGAACCTCCTGTGGGCGATGATGCACGGCTTCTCCGCGACCGGCGACTGGCAGGAGGAGCGCGGCACCAACATGCTCGACTCGGGAGCGCCCTTCTACGATCGCTACGAGACCAAGGACGGCCAGTGGGTGTCCGTGGGCTGCATCGAGCCGCAGTTCTTCAAGATCTTCATCGACAGCCTCGGGATTGAGGACAGGATGCCCGGTCCGTTCGGCACCTTCGACTACCGCAAGAAGGACACCTGGCCGCAGATCCGCACTGCCTTCACCGAGGCGATCGCCTCTCGGACGCGCGATGAGCTGGTCGAGATCTTCGACGGCACCGACGGCTGCGTGTTCCCGATCCTCAACTTCGACGAGGCGGAGGCCGACGCCCACAACCAGGCGCGCAAGGTCTTCTACCGCGACGATTCCGGCGTGCGCCAGCCTGGCCTCGCACCGCGGTTCGCCGCGCGTGGAGGAGCCAGCTGGGCGGGTGGCGAGTCGGATGGCGAGCCGTACGCGCAGCCCGCCCCTGCCCCGCAGACCGGGGCTCACACGGCCGAGGTGCTCGAGTCGGCCGGGTTCAGCCCTGAAGACGTCGAACGGCTGGCCTCCGACGGCGTCGTCGCCGGGGGAGTGCCGGTCGCCGGACGCTGAGCAGAGACTTACCGAAGAAGTTCACACCACCGAGAACCACGATCAGGTTCAGCAATCGAGAACCACGATCACGCCAAGGAGGGCGAGATATGAAGTTCGCAGAAGAAACCACAAGCCAGAGCCAAGTCGGAATCGCAAGCGCGGATCCGCAGGATGCGCTCAACGACCTGCGCATGTCCGAGAAGGCGATGCCGCTGCTGAATCACGTCAAGCGGTTCATCGCGGAGACGGTCGATCCGATGTACGAGGAGTTCGTCAGGCTCGGCGAGGGCCACGAGGACCGCTGGAGCTTCGCGCCGGGCCAGCTCGAAGTCCTGCAGCAGGCCAAGGACAAGGCGAAGGAGGAAGGTCTGTGGAACTTCTTCCTGCCCGACGCGGAGACCGGTGAGGGCCTGTCGAACCTCGACTACGCCTACATCGCCATCGAGCTGGGCAAGAGCCCGCTGGCCTCGGAGACGATGAACTGCTCGGCGCCTGATACCGGCAACATGGAGGTCCTCGAGCGGGTCGGCACCCCTGAGCAGAAGAAGCAGTGGCTGCAGCCGCTGCTCGACGGCGAGATCCGCTCCGCCTACGTCATGACGGAACCGGACGTCGCCACCTCCGACGCCAAGAACGTCAAGACGTCTGCGGTCCTGGAGAACGGGGAATGGGTGATCAACGGCGAGAAGCACTACATCTCCGGCGCAGGTGATCCCCGCTGCAAGATCATGATCATGATGGTCAAGACCAATGACGGCGACGACCGCAGCCGCAATCACTCGCAGATCCTGGTTCCGATGGACACCCCTGGCGTGGAGATCGTCGGCCCCATGCATGTCTTCGGTGAGGACCACGCCCCGCGCGGCCACATGCACATGCGCTTCACCAACGTGCGGGTCCCGGAGTCCAACATGCTCCTGGGCGAAGGCCGCGGCTTCGAGATCTCGCAGGTGCGACTGGGCCCCGGTCGCATCCACCACTGCATGCGCACCATCGGCAAGGCCGAGGTGGCCCTGGACTACATGGTCAAGCGCGGCACCTCGCGGACTGCGTTCGGCCAGCCGCTGGCCAAGCTCGGGGGAAACCTCGAGAAGATCTCGCGCGCGCGGATCGACATCGAGTCGATGCGCCTGCTGGTGCTCAAGGCGGCCAAGGCTATGGACGTGCTGGGCAACAAGGAAGCCCGCGTGTGGGTCTCGATGGCAAAGGCCCAGGTCCCGGAAAAGGCCTGCCAGATCATCGATCAGGCCATCCAGATCCACGGTGCTTACGGCATGTCGCAGTTTACGCCGCTTCCTGAGCTCTATGCGGACGTGCGTCACCTCCGCTTCGCGGACGGCCCGGACGAGGTGCACCACATGGTGGTCGGCCGCCACGAGCTGTCGCAGCACTGATCCAGGCAGGCTGCCGCCAATCCGGAATTCGCTGACAGCCCGAAGTCTGCCGACAGCTGATCTCAGGGTTGCGCTTCCAGGATGAGGGCAACCAGGGCCCGGGTACCGATATCGGTACCCGGGCCCTGTCGTCGTCGGTGCCGGTAGGCGGGGAGATGCCCGGCAGGCGGGGACATGCCTGGCGGCAGGATTTCAGGAATCCTCCCGTTCGGGTATTCCCTGTCTCCGTCGGTCTTGCTAATATAGAACACATGATCGAATCACTGCAGTTGGCTGGTCACGACGACGTGGCTGTCGTGCGTGATGCGCTGGCACGGATGGAGCCT
>NZ_JAJTWW010000022.1 GCF_021729135.1 Brevibacterium daeguense | reverse complement strand
AGGAATCCTCCCGTTCGGGTATTCCCTGTCTCCGTCGGTCTTGCTAATATAGAACACATGATCGAATCACTGCAGTTGGCTGGTCACGACGACGTGGCTGTCGTGCGTGATGCGCTGGCACGGATGGAGCCTGCTGGAACTGAGGAGGAGGCGCTGGATCGGATCCGCGTCCTCGAAGAGCTCAAGGCCGCCTGCGCTGCCGCCCAGGCGTGGGAGACCGCGGCGTTCGATCATCACCGGCGCCGGAACGAGGCCGATCGGGGTGTTGCGGAGTCGAGGCGGGGCAAGGGTGTCGCGGCTGAGGTGGCGCTGGCGCGCCGGGAATCACCGGCCCGCGG
>NZ_JAJTWW010000021.1 GCF_021729135.1 Brevibacterium daeguense | reverse complement strand
ACCGACCTCCTCACCCGGCAACCAGCCCCTGCCCACACCCGTCACGCTGACGCACCCCCTGACGCACCCCCTGACGCACCCCCTGACGCGCCCCCAACGCCGGATCGAGACCACGGTGAAGACTGGTACCACGACGACGACACCTGGCTCAGCACAGCACCACCCCCGACCCCACCCTTCAACAACCCCAACGACATCCCACCCTTCTGAAACCATCAGAAGCACAAGGCGAGGTGATCGGGCAACGCCGGGCGGCCCCCTGGGAACCGCGTCGGGCGGTTCCGCCGTCGACCTCATTTCCCGTGCTTCTGGTTTCTGCAGCCGGTATCACGCACGGGTGATACGGTTCCCCGGTGGCAATGGGTACGTGGGGTTGGGGTTGGAGTACCGGGAGGCCGCAACCATGAGACGGTGGCTGTTCCTGACGATCGCGATCGTTGCAGAGGTGACTGGCTCGCTTTCGCTCAGCGCTGCCGTCGACTTCCCGATCTTCTATGGTCTCGTCGTTGTCGCCTATCTGATCGCGTTCTTCTTCCTGGCGCTGACGATGCGCGAGGGCACGCCTATTGGCGTTGCATACGGAATCTGGGGCGCCCTGGGCGTCACCCTGACAGCGATCATGGGCGCAGTTCTCTTCGGCGATCCCCTCACCGACACGATGCTCATCGGAATTGTCCTCGTAATCGCCGGTGTCCTAGCGGTCGAGCTCGGCTCGGGTCAGGCAGCCAAACAGTCCGCCGCTCGCGAGCAGTACGACCGGCATAAGCAGCATGAGCCGGGCGAGCATGAGCCGGGCCAGTATGAGCCGGGCGAGCACCATGAGCAGCACCTGCACGAGCGTGAAGGAAGCCTCGAATAATGGTCTGGCTCGCGCTCATCATTGCGATCCTGACCGAGGTCACCGCCACCCTGTGCCTTCGCATGGCATCCCAGGGCAGCCGACTCTGGCTCATTCCCGTGGTCATCGGCTACGGGATCGCTTTCTCGATGCTGGCCGTCACGCTGCATCTGGGGATGACCATCGGCGTCGCCTACGGAATCTGGTCTGCGGCCGGCGTCGCACTCACGGCGATCGCCGGTCGACTGATCTTCAAGGAGCCCTTCACCTGGGTCATGGGGCTGGGTGTCGCGCTCATCGTCGGCGGCGTGCTCCTGATCGAGGTCGGCGGCTCGAAAGGCTGACCCCACCCGCTCACAGGAGCTGGCCCCACCCGCTCACCACCGGCCACCCGCTCACACGAGCTGACCCCACCCGCTCGGCAGTTGACCAGCACTCGCCGTTCGCCCGCTCACCAGGGACGGTGCTCGACGACCCCGCGGGCTCGCCGACTTTGGCCTCGGTTCCACGACGACTCCGCCACCCAGCTCGATCGCCGCTGATCGAATCGCGCCTCAGTTCGCGCTGACCGGCTCACATCAGTTTGAAGAAAGGATGCCTTGTCATATTTCGAGGCGTACTCAGTAGTCTTTCAGCTACTCCTCTGACCTGGAGACACATGCTCTGATCTCAACTTCTACCCCTCATCGGCTTGTTTTTCGAGGACAAATCAACTTGTATTCATGAGAAGCAGAAGTTTGTCATCACGAGGAGTTCAGGAGGCCATGATCAAGGGGAGTCTCCGCACCGGGTCACCGCAGCAGACCATCGACCTCTCGAACGACGTCGGCGACGCCGACGGCCAACAGGGCTGGATCCGGACTGTCGGCGAAGACATCGCCCCTGCGCAGACTCTCGTCGGTGAGAACTCGATGCGGTCCCGGCGGTGGACCCCAATGCAGCGGCTCGGCAGGCCCGAACAGCACCACGGACGGCCGTCCGAAGGCGCTGGCCAGATGGGCCGCTCCCGTATCTGCGGACACCACGATGTCGGCTCCGGCGATCACCGCGAAGAACTCCGTCAGCGACATAGTCCCGGCGATGTTGCAGACGCGACCATCGCCCCGGAACTCCTCGCCGACGAGTGCCGCGACCTGTTCGGCTCGCTCCCGCTCCCGCTTGTCGCCGGTCAGCAGCACCCGCTTGCCGCGGCGGACCAGGTCCTCGACCACTGCGGCGAATCGATCGACCGGCCAATGTCGGCTCGCGTAGAAGGCTCCCACGTGCACGATCGCGGACCCGGGGCCGGCGCCGAAGCCGGAGACGTCGACATCCGGCGGATCCAGCCTGTAGTCCAGCGCATCGCCGGTCACGCCGTGCGCGTTGATCAGCCGCACCCACCGCTCGCGCTCGTGGATGTCGTCACGCCACTCGGGGCCGTCCCAGCCCGGCGCCATGTGACCGATCCGGCGCGGCGCCTCGAGCGCCTCCAGCCGGTCCCTGCTCTCGGCTCCGCTGCCGTGCAGATTGACGACGACGTCCGCCACACCGGGCGGCATGCCGAGCGGGTCATCCAGACCGGGAGTCGGCAGCAGCTCATCGATCCCGCCGATGAGATCGACGAGGGGCCGCAGCCATTCCGCGCAGGCCAGCACCAGGCGGTGGTCGGGGAAGCCGGCGCGCAGCCCACGCAGAGCGGGCACGGCCACCAGCAGATCACCGAGCTTGAGCGCCCGCAATGCCAGCACTGTGGGTCTGTCCATCTTCGTCCCCTCCCGACCGCCGTCATGTTCGATCGCGACAATACCCTCGTCGTCGACGTGCCGTACAACGGAGATCCCGCCCTCGTCGAACCCATGCCCGGCGCCGTCGAGGCGCTTGCCCGGCTGCGTGCTCACGGCATCCCCGTGGGGGTCGTCAGCAACCAGTCGGGGATCGGCCGCGGCCTCATTACCCGTGATCAGGTGGACGCTGTGAATGCCCGCGTTGCCGAGCTGCTCGGTCCGTTCGATGTGTGGGAGATCTGCCCGCACGTCGCCGCCGACGGCTGCGAGTGCCGGAAGCCCCGACCGGGCATGCTGCTGTCCGCCGCCCGCTTCCTCGGGATCGACCCCGAGGACATGGTCTTCATCGGCGACATCGGCGCCGACATGGGAGCCGCCGCGGCGGCCGGCTGTCGGGGCATCCTGGTGCCCACGGACATCACGCTGCGCGAAGAGGTGGCAGCCGCCGAGGTGGTCGCTGCCGACATCACCCGAGCGGTCTCCATCTGCCTGGGTGAGCATCCCGCATCGGATGCGGCCATCGACGTCGCCCCCGATGTGAACCTGGAATCCGGGCTCGGCGCGACTCCGGTCGTCCCCTCCGAAGCGACGTCTGATCTCGCGTCGGCTGATCTCGCGTCGGCGGAAACCCGCTCGGGAGGCCGCCGATGACGAAGGTCCTGGCAGCCCGCCTCGACAGCGCCGGTGACGTGCTCGTCACCGGCCCCGCGATCCGCGCCATCGCCTCCCACCCGGAGGTCAGCGAAGTAGCCCTGCTGTGCGGACCGCAGGGCCGCGCCGCCGCGGAGCTGCTCCCCGAACCCACCGAGCTGTTCACCTGGGCCAGTCCGTGGACCATCGTGCCCGCGCCACCGGTCGACGATGAGCACATCGGGGCGCTGCGCGACTATGTTCGGCATGCCCGCTTCGACGAGGCCGTCATATTCACCTCGTTCCACCAGTCCCCCCTGCCGCTGGCCCTCGTGCTGCGGCTGGCCGGAATCAAGCGGATCTCGGGCGCCTCGACCGACTTCGCCGGCTCGCTGCTCGACGTCCGGCTCAAACCCGGCGAGGACTTCCCCGAGGACCAGCCCGAGGTGGAGCGCGCACTCGGCATCGCAGCCGCGGCGGGTTACGAGCTTCCCGCAGGCGACGACGGCAGGATGCACATCGTCGACCCGACCGGCGCCTTCTTCGGCACACCGGCGCACCTCCGACCAGCGGCGCGCTCCGGAAGCTCGGCAGCCGCGAGCGGCACGATGAGTGCGAGCAGCCGGCTGGACGCACCGGCCGCCCCGCGCGACGCCGCCGGCCCACTGAGCGCGCCTGCCGCCGCGCCCGACGCCGCCGGTCCACTGAATGCACCTACCGCCCCGCGCGACGCCGCCGGCCCACTGAGCGCACCCGCCGGTGATCGCGCGAGCCGGGTCCTGGACCCGGACGAGCCCTACGTCGTCGTCCATCCCGGGGCAGCCGTGCCCGCCCGCATGTGGCCGCCCGAGCGCAGCGCGGAGGCCGTGGAGCTGCTGAGCGCGCACGGGCACCGAGTCGTCGTCACCGGCGGGCCGAACGAAACGGCGCTGACCTCCTACGTGGCGGGCGCCTCGGGAATCGACCTGGGCGGGGCCACCGATCTCCGCGGCACCGCCGAGGTGCTCTCCCGCGCCGGTGTCGTGATCTGCGGCAACACCGGCCCGGCCCACCTATCAGCTGCCGTGGGCACCCCGGTGGTGAGCCTCTTCTCCCCCGTCGTGCCCGCTGTTCGCTGGGCCCCCTACGGCGTGCCGGTCGAGCTGCTCGGCGACCAGGATGCGCCCTGTCGGAACTCCCGGGCCCGTGACTGCCCCGTTCCGGGTCACCCGTGTCTCGCCTCGGTGATTGCTGAAGACGTCCTCGCGGCCGTCGAGCGGCTGCTCGCTGCGGCATCAGCGCCGGCAGCATCCGCGGCGGCAGGTGCCGCACCGACACCTGGCCCATCGCCGGCAGCATCAGCGATGACCGAATCCGTACCCACAGCTTCCGCACCGACACCTGGCTTCGTGCCCGCCGCCTCCAGCCCGACGGATGCCCACCCGGCGTCCAGCCCTCCCTTTTCATCACCCGATATCGCCCCGACCGATTCCGCACGGACCGAATCCGCACAGACCGATACCGCACCGACCGATACCGCCCCGACCGAAGGGACCGCCCGATGAGAATCCTGCTGTGGCATGTCCACGGGTCCTGGACCGACGCCTTCGTCCACGGACGCCACGAGTACCTGCTGCCCGCACTGCCGGAAGGCGGTCCGTGGGGCCTGGGGCGGGCCGACCGCGACTGGCCGGATTCGGTGCGCGACGTCCACCCGGATGCCCTCGCGTCGGAGGACATCGACCTGGTGATCCTGCAGCGGCCCGAGGAGCTCGCGGAGGCGGAGCGGCTGCTCGGCCGCCGCCTGGGAGAGGAGCTTCCGGCGATCTTCGTCGAGCACAATACTCCCAAGGGCGAGGTGCCGGGGACCGTGCATCCCCTCGCGCACCAGAACATCATCCCGATCGCCCATGTCACCCACTTCAACGAGCTGATGTGGGACAACGGCAGCGCGCCGACGACGGTGATCGAGCACGGCATCCGCGACCCCGGCTACCAGTACACCGGCGAGCTGCCTCACCTGGCGATCGTCAGCAATGAGCCGGTCCGCCGCTGGCGGGTCACCGGCACGGACCTCCTGCCCGGATTCGCCCAGGCCGGCCCTCTCGATGTCTTCGGAATGGGTGCGGACAACCTCGCCGAAGCCATCGGCCTGGGACCGGACCGACTGACCATCCTCGGCGACCTCAAGCGCGATCACCTCCACCGGGAGATGGCACGCCGCAGGGTCTATCTGCATCCGATCCGGTGGACCTCGCTCGGCCTGTCGCTGCTCGAGGCGATGCATCTGGGCATGCCCGTCGTTGCGCTGGCCACCACCGAGGCGCTGCGAGCGATCCCGCCGGAGGCCGGCGTGATCTCCACGAACGTCACCGAACTGCACGAGGCGGCCGCACAGCTGCTGGCCGAGCCCGAGCAGGCCACCCGGATGGGCGTCGCGGCCCGCCAGCACGTGTTGGAGAAATACGGGCTGGGCCGGTTCCTCACCGACTGGGATGCGCTCATCGAGCAGTTCGCCCCACCATCAGCCGCACTGCACACAGCACCGGCGGGCGCAGGACACCGGGCACCCTCCGAGAAAGGCAGAGAGTCATGAAGATCTCGATGATATCCGAGCATGCGAGCCCGCTCGCCGCTCTCGGCGGCGTCGACGCCGGCGGACAGAATGTGCACGTCGCGGCGCTCTCCCAGGCGCTGGCCGACCGCGGCCACTCCGTCACGGTGTTCACCCGCCGCGACGACCCGGCACTGCCCGACCTGGTCGATCTGGGCGAGGGCGTGACAGTCGTCAACATCACCGCCGGCCCGGCGGCCTATGTTCCGAAGGACGAGTTCCTGCCGTTCATGGACGAGCTCGGCCGCGGCATCGCCGAACACTGGACCACATATCCCGACACCCGGCCCGACATCGTCCACTCGCACTTCTGGATGTCGGGACTGGCGGCCCGCGTCGCGCTCGACTCCGCTGGGCTGACCGGGGTGCCGCTCGCCCACACCTTCCACGCCCTCGGCACGGTGAAGCGCCGCCACCAGGGTGAGCTCGACACGAGCCCGCCCGAGCGCGCTGTGCTCGAGCCACAGGTCGGTCGTGACGCTGACCGGATCATCGCGACCTGCAGCGACGAAGTGTCCGAGCTGCGGGCGTTCGGCATCAGCCCGGACGGGGTCTCGATCGTCCCCTGCGGGGTGGACCTGCACCTCTTCCGCGCAGATCAGGCCGTGGAGGACACCGCAGGCATGCGCCGCATCGTCTGCGTCGGCCGGCTGGTGGCCCGCAAGGGCATGGACCTCGCGGTCACGGCGCTGGCGGAGCTGGCCGAGCGCGGATACCGCGATGTCGAGCTGCACATCATCGGCGGCGGCGCCTCGCAGTCGGACCTGCACGAGGATCCGGAGGCTGTCCGTCTGCTCCGGCTGGCCGAGGAGCTGGGAGTCGCCGACCGTCTCGTGCTGCGCGGGCAGGTCCCCCGCGACGACGTGCCGTCGATCCTGCGCAGCGCAGCGTTCGTCGCGTGCACGCCCTGGTACGAGCCCTTCGGAATCGTTCCGCTCGAGGCGATGGCCTGCGGCGTCCCCGTGGTCGCCGCGGAAGTGGGCGGGCTGGCGGACACCGTCGTCCACGGTGTCACCGGGCTGCACGTTCCGCCCCGTGACCCCGAGGCGGTCGCCGACGCCGGGGCCCGACTGCTCGCCGACCCGGCACTGGCCGCCGAGCTCGGCAGGAACGGCGTCAGCCGTGCCCGTGAGCGCTATGCCTGGCCGGTCGTGGCAGCCTCGACCGAGAAGGTCTACGAAGAGCTGCTCGGCTCCCGCTCCCGCAGCACCTCCGACTCACTGACTGCTCTCGATCCTGCTGGTGCGCTGGAATCGCGCGAGGTGCTGGAGCCGGCGGGCACCTCGGCCGATGTCCTCCACCTGCCGCTGGGTCTGAGCACCGGCGGACGGCGCTCGGAGCTGGCGGCCCATCCCAGCACCAACGGCACCGGCACATTCCGCAGCGCAGCCGCCACCAACGGCACCAGCACATTCCGCAGCACGGCCGCGACCAACGGCACCGGCACCAGCTCCATCTCCAGCACAGCCGCAACCAACGGCACCAACCGGACCGGCACCGAGACGACCGATCTCGCCGACTGCCCCGGCGACGACGGCATCGAGGAACACCTCGACGGCGTCGCGCTGGCGGTCGGGTCGCTGCGCAGCCACGCGCCGA
Source organism: Brevibacterium daeguense (assembly GCF_021729135.1). GTDB lineage: Bacteria > Actinomycetota > Actinomycetes > Actinomycetales > Brevibacteriaceae > Brevibacterium > Brevibacterium daeguense. The sequence continues at coordinate 91,011 of NZ_JAJTWW010000021.1, read as the reverse complement.
CCCTGCGCCGCTGGGCCCTGGAGCTGGCCGACCGGCTGTCGGACGGCCGCTGCCTATTCACCGCGGGCAACGGCGGGTCGGCAGCGGAGGCGCAGCACCTGAGCTCGGAGCTGGTGGGCCGGTTCGCGCAGGATCGACCGGCATTCGCCTCGATCGCGCTGAACACCGACTCCTCCGCAGTGACCGCGATCAGCAACGACTACGGCTATGAGAACGTGTTCGCCCGCCAGCTGGAGGCCCACGGCCGCCCCGGCGACGTCCTCGTCCTCATGACCACGAGCGGCAAGAGCCCCAATCTCCTCAAGGCCGCCGAGACCGCTCATCGACTGGGTGTGAGCACCTGGGCGCTGACCGGTCCGGGCCCGAACCCGCTCACCGAGATCTGTCAGGAGGCGATCACGGTGGAAGCCGCCTCGCCGAATGTGCAGGAGGCGCACCTGATGGCCATCCACAGCATCTGCAAGGCCTTCGACGCGGAGATCGCGCGCCGTGGAGAGCGGCAGTCAGCGCGCCGCACCGAGCGCGGGCAGGACGAGCCAGGCCCGGCGATCACCCGCACGCAGAACACCACGACCCACAGCAGGCGACAGGTCGGACGAGTCCGGGAGGTGCGGCTGTGAAGCTCATCGTTGTCGGAGACGTACTGCTCGACGCCGACGTTCACGGCACCGCTGACCGGCTGTCGCCCGATGGTCCGGTGCCCGTCATCGACGTCGCGGAGACGTCGTACCGCCCGGGTGGGGCCGGCCTGACGGCGCTCCTGCTGGCAGACGCCGGCTGCGACACCACGCTCGTCACCGTGCTCGGCGACGACGACGGCGGCTCGCGACTGCGCAGCGGACTCCAGGGAGTGCGGCTCGTCGCGGGACCGTCCGGTCGCCCCACCCCCGTGAAGAAGCGGCTGTTCGCCGACGATCACGTCGTCGCCCGGATGGATGAGCACTGCGAGGTGGACGGGGTTCCACCGGTCACCTCGGAGATGCTCGAAGCCCTGCGGAGCGCCGACGCGATCGTCGTGTCCGACTACGGCCGCGGACTGAGCGCGAACGCGGAACTGCGGGAGGCCCTCAGCGCGGTCGCCGCGACTGTGCCGGTGGTCTGGGACCCGCATCCCAAGGGCGCCGCTCCTGTAGCCGGCACCGCCGCGGTCACCCCGAACGTCGGAGAGGCGTGCGCGATCGCCGGCCTCCCGGAGCGCAGCAGCCGTCAGGCCGCGCGGGCCGCCGAGGAGCTCCTGAGCCGGTGGCCGGTGCAGGCGGCGGTCGTGACCCTGGGTCACGGCGGCGCTGCCGTCCTCGACCGCGACACCGGCCTGCCGCAGTTCATCCCGGTGAGCTCGTCCGCCTCGGGAGACACGTGCGGGGCCGGCGACCGGTTCGCCGGCAGCCTGGCCGCACACCTGGCGCAGTCGCAGTCGATCGCCGAGGCGGCAGAGGCCGCCGTGGCGGAGGCCAGTCAGTTCATCGCCGCCGGTGGGGTGGCGACTCTGGGCCGCAAGCCGGCGGCCGCGGAATCCGAGCCGAGCCTGCGCGACCGGATCACGGCGATTCAGGCCGAGGGCGGCACAGTGGTCGCGACCGGCGGCTGCTTCGACCTGCTCCACGCAGGCCACGCGCGGACGCTGGCAGCGGCGAGGCGCCTCGGCGACTTCCTCGTCGTCTGCCTGAACTCGGACGACTCCGTGCGTCGCCTGAAGGGCGAGACCCGCCCGATCATGCAGCAGGAGGATCGCGTCGAGCTGCTCGAAGCGCTCGAATGTGTCGACGCGGTGGCGGTCTTCGGCGAGGACACGCCGGAGGCGATCCTCAGCAGCCTGCGGCCCGACCTCTGGGTCAAGGGCGGCGACTACGACATCGAGACGCTGCCCGAGGCGCAGCTGATGCGCAGCTGGGGCGGACAGGCCGTCACCGTCCCGTTCCATCCGGCCCGTTCCACGAGCCTGCTGGCCGAGGCGCTCCAGGCGGTCGGGTGACCGGCGGGGAGCGTGGGCACGGTCCCGGCCGGCTCCGAGTAGAAGACGACGCAGGAAGCGCGCGGACAGCAGTGCTGCCACGCACACCACGAACCATCACCCCGAAAGGACTGATTGCATGAACATGGACTCGCGCAGAGTGGTCATCACCGGCGGAGGCTCGGGACTGGGCCTGGCCTGTGCCGAAGCCGTGAGCCGGGCGGGGGGCACGCCTGTCGTCCTCGACAAGGACATCAGCAACGCCGGCGCCTATCGCGCCCACGAGCTCGACGTGACCGACAGGGCGGCGGTGCAGCGCACCATCACCGACGTCGCCGAGGACCTGGGCGGCCTCGACGCGATCGTCACCGCCGCGGGCATGGACACGCCCGGCGAGCTCGACGAGATCTCGGCGGAGCAGTGGGAGCAGGTGCTGGCCGTCAATCTGCTCGGCACCGTGTCCGCCGTCCGTGCGGCACTCCCCTATCTCAAGGAGTCGCACGGCCGCGTGGTCACCGTCTCCTCGACCTTGGCGCTCAAGGGCGCATCGGGCGCGACCGCGTACTCGGCGTCCAAGTTCGGCGTCCGCGGCTTCAGCCAGGCGCTGGCAGCCGAGACCGCGGGCACGGTCGGGGTCACCAACCTCATCCCCGGCGGGATGAAGACCAAGTTCTTCGACGGCCGCACCGAGCAGTACAAGCCGCAGGACGATTCGCGCCTCAACGAGCCGGCACGCGTCGCCGAGGCCATCGTCTTCGCGCTCACCCAGCCGCAGAACGTCGAGGTCCGCGAGATGCTGATCGCCCACGAGGGCGAGGACTCATGGCCCTGATCGGCTGAGCCGGCCGGCCGGCGCTCAGCGACCGGGCCGGCCGTGTCGGGCCGCGGTTGCCCGAGGATCGGCCGGGCCGCGGTCGCCGGTCAGGTCACCTGCCGATCAGGTCAGCCGCCCGGTCGCGTCAGCCGCCCGGCCAGGGCGACCGCCGGCCAGGTCAGCCGCCGGAGACGAGCGACTTCACATCTGCAAACACCGGTTCGACGTGGATGTCCGTCAGGAAGGAGGGATCGTGTTCACAGCGTTCAGCGGTCCATCCCACCTGCGTGACGTCTGCACCGCACTCGGGGCAGCGCGTGACCCACGACAGGTGGCTCCGGTGACGCCCCCGGCCGAGCGGTCCCGCATTGATGTGGTTGCCCAGCCAGTAGAGCCCGACCGTCTTCGCCCCGACGGCCATCGCCAGATGCCGCGGACCGCTGTCGTTGCCCAGCACGACGTCGCTGGCGGCGAGCACGCCCAGCAGCTCGGGCAGGGCCAGCTTCCCGGCGACGGAGCGCACCAGGCCCGCCGCCGAGGCGCCCGCACCGGTCGAGGCGCTGTCACCGGTCGAGGCGCTGTCACCGGACGCCGCTCCGACACCCACCGAGGCGCCGCGCCGGGCCCTCTCCACGATCACCTCGGCGGCCGCGGCGTCGGACTCGTCCCCGACCACGAGGACCTGCCAGCCTTCGGCCAGGGCACGAGCGGCGACTTCGCCGAATCGCTCGGCCGGCCAGCGGCGACGGGGGTCGGTGGCGCCGGGGTGGATCGTGAGCAGTCGAGCCGCCTGCGGATCCCGCAGCTGTGCGGCGGCGGCGCGCTCCTCGGCGGTGACTTCCAGCCGCGCCTCCAGGTTCTGCACCGGCGCACCTGCCAGTCCCACCACTTCGAGGGCGCGCAGCATCTCGTGCTGGTAATAGAGGTAGGGCAGGTTCCGCTCCAGCGGCTGCGCGTCCTCGGTCTTCGTGCCGACCGTGTGCCGAGCCCCCAGGCGGAGCAGGAACGGGTTGGAGAAGCGACCGCCGCCATGCACCTGCACCGCCAGGTCGAACTCGCGGCTGCGCATCTGGGTGAAGAACCGCTCCAGCGCCTCGGGATCCTCCGGACCCGGGCGCACACCCTCGGCACACGGCAGCACGACGACCTCCGACACCGGACCCGGCCGGTTCCCGAGCAGCGCCCGGTGCGAGGGGTTGCCGAGCAGCGTGATCGACGCCTCCGGATAGGCCGCGGCCAGCGCGGCCACCGCCGGCATCGCGAACATCAGGTCGCCCAGGCCTCCGCCGCGCAGCACCGCGATCCGCCTGACGTCGGAGAACTTCTCTCCGGCTTCACCCACGAACGTTTCGACCATCGCACCTTCCCAGCACCTTTTCGAGGAGGACTTCCATGACTGCAGTTCAACAGACCGGCGCTCATCCGACCGAGATCACTGTACTGGACCCGAACACGGGCCAGGCAGTGGGAACGGTACGCGCTGCACAGGCCCGTGACGTCACCACCGCGGTCAGCTCCGCGCTCGCCGCACAGCCCGAGTGGGCGAGGACTCCCGCCGAGGAGCGCGGGACCCGCCTCCACGCCATGGCCGATGCCCTGGCCGGTGCCGCCGAGGAGCTCGCCGAGCTCAACCACCGGGAGACCGGCAAGACACTCGAGGACTCGCGCGGCGGGATCGAGGCGGGGATCGGCACTCTGCGGCAGTACGCCGAGCTGGGACCGCTGCACCGCGGTCACAGCCTCCGCGGGGATGCGCTGGCGGCCGATTACACCGTCACCCGCCCCCGGGGCGTGGTCGCCGCGCTCACCCCGTGGAACGACCCGGTCGCGGTGGCCATGGGTCTGATCGGCGCCGCGCTCGTCACCGGAAATGCCGTCATCCACAAGCCGAGCGAGCGCAACCCGCATCTGGGCATCCGCCTCGGCGAGGTGCTGTCAGCGGCCCTGCCGGACGGTGTGCTCCAGACCCTGACCGGTGCCGGGGAGACCGGTCGGATGCTCACCGCCGAACCGCGGATCGACGTGTTCGCGCACGTGGGGTCGACCGCGACGGGCAAGGACATCGCTCAGGCGGCCGCAATGACCGGGGCGCACGTGATCCGAGAGAACGGCGGCAACGACGCGCTCATCGTCGATGAGGGCGTCGACCCGACCTGGGCGGCCGCGCAGGCGGCACTGGGCAGCTTCGCGAATGCGGGGCAGATCTGCACCTCGGTGGAGCGGATCTACGTCCACCGCGCCGTCGCGGATGACTTCGTGACAGCGCTGAAGGCGGAGGCCGAGCGGCTCAACGCCTCCGAGTCCTCTCAGCCCCTGGTCGATCACGCGCACCGCGATCTCGTTCACCAGCAGGTCGTCGGCGCGGTCGCCGCCGGAGCGCAGTCGCTCGTGGGCGGTGCCGTCCCCGACGGTCCCGGCGCCCACTATCCGGCCACGGTGCTCGTGGACTGCACCGGCGACATGACCATCATGAGCGAGGAGACCTTCGGTCCCGTCGCACCGGTGCAGGTCGTCGGCTCCTTCGAGGAGGGCCTGGAGCACGCTGCCGCCGACCGCTACGGTCTGGCCGCCACGGTCCTCACTCCGCGCATCGACCGGGCGCTGTCCGCCGTCGCGGAGCTGGGTGTCGGCACGGTGAAGGTCAACAACGTCTTCGGCGGCGCGCCGGGCGGCTCGGCACAGCCGCACAAGGACAGCGGGCAGGGCTTCGGCTACGGTCCGGAGCTGCTCGACGAGATGACGACCACCTCGGTGGTGCACCTGGAGTTCCCGCAGCTCTCCCGGGAGCGGGCATGACCGCCCCCGAGAGCCTGTCATCGGCCGAGGGACTGCAGCCCGAGCTGCCGGTGCGGCTGGCCGAGCTGGCGCCGGTCGTGACCGTGATCGGCGACGTCATCCTCGACTCCTGGATCTACGGCACCAGCGAACGGCTCGCCAGGGAGGCGCCCGCCCCCGTCATCGACCAGACGCACGAGGTGTTCGTGCCCGGCGGTGCGGCGAACACTGCCATGAACCTCGCGGCCCTCGGCGCCCGAGTGCGCATCGTCGGGCCGGTCGGCTGCGACGAACCGGGCGAGCGGCTGCGCGGGCTGCTCACCGACGCCGGCGTCGACACCCGGTTCCTGTTCGCCCACCCGGCTGCCACGACCACCGTCAAGTCCCGGATCGTCGTCGGCGACCAGGTGATGTTCCGCCTCGACCGGGCTGCCGCGGACCACGCTCCCGAGGTGCTCGAGCAGTTCGCCGCCACCGCGCTCGAGGCGGTCGCCGGCAGCGCTGCGCTCATCGTGTGCGACTACGGCGGGGCCCTGCACTTCACGGACCTGCCCGCCCGGCTGGCCGCTCGTCGGAACCGCCCGCTGACCGTCGTCGACGCCCACGACCCCCACCACTGGGCCGCCGTCCGGCCCGATCTCGCGACACCGAACGCCGGGGAGGCCGAACGGCTCCTCGGGCGGAACCTGGGCGCCGGCGCCGACCGGGTCACCGCGGTCGCGGAGCACGCGCAGACCCTCCGGGAGAGCACCGGCGCCGCTCATCCGATCATCACCCTCGACCGGGACGGCTCGGTGCTGCTCGATGAGACCGGCGTGGCGCATCGGACGTGGGCGAATCCGGCGACGGAGAAGCAGGCCTCGGGAGCCGGCGACACCTTCGTGGCCGCGCTGACGCTGGCGAGGGCGGCGTCCCTGCCCCTGACCACGGCCGCTGACTTCGCGCAGTCGGCGGCCGATGTCGTGGTGCACCGCCTCGGCACCTCCCTGTGCACGACCCAGGACCTCGTCGACCACCTCAGCGGCTTCTACGACGCCCTCGTCCCCACCGAGCAGCTGCTTGCCGCGGTCGCGGAGCGCCGCGCCGCGGGGCAGCGGATCGTGCTCACCAATGGCTGCTTCGATGTCCTGCACCGCGGGCACACCTCCTACCTCAACAAGGCCAAGCAGCTGGGCGATGTGCTCATCGTCGCGGTCAACGACGATGACTCCGCGCGCCGCCTCAAGGGACCGGACCGACCCATCAACCCTCTGCAGGATCGCGCCGGGGTGCTCGCCGCGCTGAGCTGCGTCGACTATGTGACGGCCTTCTCGACGGACACGCCGATTCCCCTGATCTCGGCGCTCAGGCCCGACATCTACGTCAAGGGCGGCGACTACACCCCGGAGATGCTCGAGGAGACCGCGGCGGTGGAGGCCTGCGGCGGCCAGGTCCGGATCATGGAGTACGTGTCCGATCACTCGACGACCTCGGTGGTGCAGCGGATGCAGGCCCGCGCATCGGCCGCTCCGGACGCTGCGGGCGCTCCGGTCGGGCCGTCGCATGCCTCACCTGCCCTGGGAGACCACGATGCCCGCGCGTAGATCCGATCAGTGGGGCAGCCGCGCCGCAGCCGAGGCGGTCAGCGGCAGGCAGGACAGCTCCCCCAGCATGCCGGTCGAGGTGCTCATTCCGTGCTACGAGCGACCGGCGGAGCTGGCAGTCACGCTCTCGGGTCTGGCCGCCCAGGTCGACGCCGACTTCGATGTCGTCCTCAGCGACCAGTCGGAGCAGCCGATCTGGGAGGAGCCTTCGGTCCTTGCGATGATCCGGGTGCTGCGAGCGCAGGGGCGCCGGGTCCGCTGCGAGCGGAACCTTCCTCGACGGGGTCTCGCCCAGCAGCGGCAGTTCCTGCTGGAACACAGTTCCGCTCCGTTCGTCCTGTTCCTCGACTCCGACGTGTGGCTGGAGCCCGGGGTGATCACCCGGCTGCGGCGCGCACTCATGGAGTACGGCGGCGGGTTCATCGGCTCGGCGGTCCAGGGCCTGTCCTACCTCGACGATCGGCGACCGGAGGAATGGCAGAGGTTCGAGCTCTGGGAGGGCACGATCGAACCGGAGCCGATGCCGCGATCGGGTCCGGCGCATGAGCGCTGGAAGCTCCACAACGCGGCCAACCTCTGCCACATCGCAGCCCGGACCGATTTCGACGACAGGGGCTTCCTCGTCTACAAGGTGGCCTGGGTGGGTGCCTGCGTCATGTACGACCGCCGGCGGCTGGTCGAGTGCGGAGGATTCGAGTTCTGGGACCGACTGCCGGCCGAGCACGCCGGCGAGGACGTGCTGGCCCAGTGGCAGGTGATGCGCCGCTACGGCGGCGGAGCGCTCCTGCCGAGCGGGGCGGTGCACCTCGAGACCCCGACGACGGTCACCGAGCGCAGCACCGAGGCGGCAGAACTCCTGGATCAGGATTCCGGCGTCCGCTGAACCGGTCCGGCCTTCCGACTCCTCGGAAGGCCGGACCGGTGTCGTGAGCCCGTCGGTGCCTGTGGCGTGTCCTTGCGGTCCACCGGGCCGCCGCCGACGGTGGCCGCAGCGGAATCAGGCGTTGGCCATCTCCTCGTCGACCTGCATGCGCTCATTCGGCACGCAGTGGGTCATGACGAGGCCTTCGACGTTGCGCGGACCGTTGTGGCCGAGGTTGCGCAGGCGCTCCTGCTCCTCCTCCGTCAGCTGCTGGGTGACGAGCGGCTTCATGTCCTTCACGTCGTCGAGGGACACCCCGATCGCGTCGCCGACGCGCTGACCCAGCTCGTCCTCGATCAGGTAGAAGTGCCAGACCATGCGCTCCTGGATCGGACGGTCGCACTGCGAGAGCTTGTCGATGAAGTTGGAGATCAGCTCCTCCTTCTCCCAGTCCTCCTGCAGCTGGAATCGCTCGCCGGCCTGCTTGTAGTCGTTCGTCCGCTCCAGCGGCTCACGCGTCAGCTGGCCGGACACCTCGGGGCCGACCGCGGCGCGGTATCCGGAATCGCGCTCGTGCTCCCGGAGTCCGCCGGTGATCGTCGGCTCGTAGTTGACACTCGGGTTCTGGTCCGGGTCGGTGTCGACGTGGTAGGTCATCTGGCCGTCGCGCTGGTTGGTCGCCACGCGCACCTTCGGCGAGTTGACCGGCAGCTGCAGGTAGTTCGGGCCCACGCGGTGGCGCTGGGTGTCCGAGTAGGAGAACGTGCGCCCGATGAGCATCTTGTCGTCGGAGAAGTCGAGTCCGTCGACCAGCACACCGGTGCCGAAGGCGATCTGCTCGCTCTCGGCGAAGAAGTTCTCGGGCGCGCGGTTGAGCACCATGCGTCCGACCGGTTTGGGCGGGAAGATCTCCTCCGGCCACACCTTGGTGTCGTCGAGCGGATCGAAGTCGAGCTCCGGGTGCTCGTCGTCGGACATCATCTGAACCTGCAGCTCCCACTCCGGGTAGTCGCCGGCCGCGATCGCGTCATACAGATCCTTGGTGTGGTAGCCGAGCTCCTTGGCCTGGATCTTGTCCGCGTCCTCCTGGGTCAGCGAGGAGACGCCGAGCTTGGGCGACCAGTGGTACTTGACCAGCACGGTGTCGCCGTCGGCGTTGACCCACTTGTAGGTGTTGACGCCGAAGCCCTGCTGCTTCCGGAAGCTCGCCGGAATGCCGCGGGGGCTGAACAGCACCATGATCATGTGCATGGCCTCCGGCGACTGGCTGAAGAAGTCGAAGGCGCGGTTGGCGACGGATCCCTCGAAGGTCACCGGATCCGGCTTCTGCGAATGGATGAAGTCCGGGAACTTGATGGCGTCGCGGATGAAGAAGATGCCGATGTTGTTGCCGACCAGGTCCCAGTTGCCGTCCTCGGTGTAGAACTTGACGGCGAAGCCGCGGGGATCGCGTGCCATCTCCGAGGAATCCCGCCCGCCCGCCACCGTCGAGAAGCGGACGGCGACGTCGGTGCGCTTGCCCTTCTCCTGGAACAGCTTCGCGCGGGTGTACTTCGAGATCGGCTCGTCACCCCACGTGCCGGTCGCCTCGAAATAGCCGAAGGCCGTGGCGCCTCGGGCGTGGACCACCCGCTCCGGGACCCGCTCCCGGTCGAAGTGGCTCATCTTCTCGAGGAACTGGTAGTTCTCCATCGTGGCGGGGCCACGCGAGCCGACAGTGCGCATGTTCTGGTTGTCGTGGACAGGGTGGCCCTGACGGTCCGTCATGGGTGCCTGCGAGGGGTCTCCTGCCGGCGGGCGATGATCAGTCATGGCTGCTGTTCTCCTTTGTGAGCGTCGGCCTCGGGGCGAGCCCGGGGCCTCGTGCGACATCAACCAGCCTTGTCACCTTTGCGGAATCGGTCAAGACACGGCGGGATGAATTGATGGAATGCCCATCCGCCCCGAACCTCCGCTCACCGCAGGTCCGTGCAACGCTCACCGCAAGTCGGTGCAACAGGGACACTTGTCGGTTATTCCGTCGACAACCGGCCTTCGTCTGGCTAGTGTGAAGCGTATGACTCGGCGCCCGTCGGGTCACCGCAACCGTCTGGGAGAGCTCGTATGCGTGCAGCAGTCGTCGGCGCCACCGGGAACGCAGGCACCGCAGTGCTCAGGGCACTCCGGGAGACCGCCGAGGTCGATTCGGTGCTGGGGATCGCCCGTCGCCTGCCCGACACCGACGTCGAACCCTACGCCGGGTGCGAGTGGGCCTCGATCGACATCGCGGCGTCCACCTCCGAGGCGGAGGCCGAGTCCCAGCTCGAGGACGCCTTCGCCGGCGTGGACGCCGTCATCCACCTCGCCTGGCTGATCCAGCCCAACTCCGACCGCGAGCTGCTGCGGCGCGTCAACGTCGAGGGCACCGCACGCGTCGCGCGCGCCGCAGCCGCCGCCGGGGTCCGCCACCTGGTCGTCGCATCCTCGTGGGCCGCCTATGCGCAGGACAAGACCCAGCGGCTGCGCGATGAGACCTGGCCGATCGGCGGCATCGAATCCTCGCACTACAGCGTCGACAAGGTCGCCCAGGAGAAGGTGCTCGACGAGTTCTCCGCCGCCCACCCGGACGTGGTCGTGACGCGGCTGCGCCCGGCGCTGATCTTCCAGGCAGATGCGGCCTATGAGATCCAGCGCTATTTCCTCAACAGCTGGCTGCCGGTGAAGGCCCTCGACTTCGCCAAGCCGCCGATGCTGCCTCTGCCCAGGGGGCTGCGCGGAGTGCAGGCCGTGCACGCAGATGACATCGGCCGAGCCTACGCCGCCGCCGTGGTCAGGCGGGCGCCGGGAGCCTTCAACATCTGCGCCGACGACATCCTCGGCAAGCAGGAGCTCGCCGACATCATCGACCACGGGCGCTACCTCGAGCTCCCGGCTCGTCTGGTGCGGGCCTTCCTGTTCGGCGGCCACAAGGCCAAGCTCATCGCCGCCGACGAGGGCTGGATCGATATGGCCCTGGGCGTTCCGATGATGGACAACGCCAAAGCCAAGTCCGAACTCGGCTGGGAGCCGCGCCATACCGCCGCAGAAGCACTGAAGAGCCTGATCAGCGGCATGATCGACGGCCAGGGCGTCGAATCGGTGCCGCTGCGCCCGCGGGACCCCGGCGAGGCGAACATGCCGGCGGCCCGCGGACCGGCCGCCAGTGGAGCCGCCGCCGGTGATGCCCCGCGCGTCGAGGACCGTTCGGGCGGCGCGGGCACCGGGGTGGAAGCCGATGGTGATCACGGCATCTCCGAGGAGATCTCGCGCGATCTGCTCAGCCTCTACCTGTCCGACCACCTGACCGGCGCCACCGCCGGAAGCGAGCGGATCGAACGCATGGCCGAGGCCTACATCGACACCCCGATGTTCGCCCAGCTCTCCGAGCTCGCGGAGGAGGTCCGCCTCGAGCGGGCCTTCCTGCAGAAGCTCATCCACGACCTGGGCTTGAAGCAGATGCCCTACCGACAGGCGGTGTCCTGGGTGGGCGAGCGAGTGGGCCGGCTCAAGAGCAACGGCCGACTGTTCAGCCGCTCCCCCATGACCATGGTCCTGGAAGCCGAGCTCATGCGCAGCGCCGTGATGGGCAAGCTCGGGGTCTGGCAGACCCTGGAGGCCAATTCCGAGCTGCTGAGCCTGGACCCGCAGGTGTTCGTCGACCTGGCCGACAGGACACGGCGGCAGGCGGAAGTCCTCGACGAGGTCCACGAGTACGCTCGGAAGCGAGCGTTCCGCGAGGACCGCGAGACGTTCACCCCACACTCTCCCGACAGCCGGAGCGAACAGTCGGCTGAGGAGCAGACCGAGGAAAGGAAGATGATGACTGCAGAGCCACCGGATATCGCAACCGAGGCGGCGGACGAGAGCGCGAAGAGCGCTCCGGAAACCCCCAAGGACAAGGCGGAGCGCCCGGGCGCGAGCAACGTGTCCAAGCAGGAGCAGGACGAACTCGTCGACGAGTGGGTCGACGACTCCTTCCCGACCAGCGATCCGCCGTCGCACTACTGATGCGCCGATCGTCCCGCTGAGGAGAGCGTCACGGCAGCAGAATCTGCCGCAGGCAATCTGTGGCAGAACCTGCGGCAGGCGGCGCCACCGCGCAGGCCATGCGCCATCAGCGCGGCGCTGAGCCCGGTCCGACAGGGCCGGGCTCGATCTCTCTCACGGGACACTTCCGACGACCTATTCACACAGCAGGCAAGGAGCGAGATGCCGAGCGCAGAAGAGTACGAGTCCGAAGCGGCCGAAGTGGCCGGTGAGATCTCGAAGCTGGCCGATGAGCACGGATTCACCGTGGCGGTCGCGGAATCGCTGACGGGCGGCAAGATCGCCCAGCAGTTCTCGGCCGCGGAGCACTCCTCGGACTGGTTCGCCGGCGGAGTCGTCGCCTATCAGACCGAGGTCAAGCACAGCGCGCTCGGCGTTCCCCGCGGGCCGGTGATCTCCGAGGAGGCGGTGAAGACCATGGCCACCGGCGTCGCCGAGATGATGAATGCCGACGCGGTCATCGCGGCGTCCGGGTCCGGCGGTCCCGAGAAGCAGGAGGGCAACGAGCCCGGCACCACCTGGCTGGCAGTGCTGGTGCGCGGGATCATGCACACCGAGCTCCACCACTTCTCCGGTGACCCGCTGGAAGTCCTCGCCAAGACGCAGGACCGCGTCCTGCCGATGCTGCGCGACGCGATGCGCGAGGCGGTCCAGGACTGAGCCGGCCGCGCGGGGCGAGCCAGGACTGAGCCGGCCGCGCGGGGCGAGCCAGGACTGAGCCGGCCGCGCGGGGCGGGCCAGGACTGAGTGGGACCTCCTGAGGACGAGTCGCCGGGACGGAGCTCAGCTCTCGTCCCATCCTTCCTGCGGGGTCCGGCAGCTCTCCCGGAACACGAACCGGGACGGCGGTCTGCGTTCGCGACTGGACCAGTCGATGGCCGGCCGCTGCGACGCCTCGGGCACGTAGCCGAGCCGGTACAGCGCCATGAGCTCGAGGTCGTCGGGCACCTCGAGCATGGCGCTGAGCCGCTGCCACTGCTCGGGGAGCTCCATCGGGAAGGAGATGAACTGGATTCCCATGCCGAGCTCCACCGCGGTCAGCCATACGTTCTCCATGGCCGCCCCCATGCTGAACTGGCAGTAGAAGTCGGCGAGCGGGTGCGCATACCGCTCCCTGCGGTCGAGCATCACGCCCAGGATCAGCGGTGCGCCGGCCACCAGCTTCCGGTTCTCCTCCCCCAGGGTCTGCGGGACCCGCAGCATCCGCATCGTCTTCAGACCCACTGAGGTGAAGACCGTCCGGGTGAAGGGACGAAGAGCGGCCGGCATCTTGTCGAAGTACATGCCGGAGCGGTGCTCAGCCATCTCCTCGGCGCTGAACCGGAAGTGCCGCTTGTACCGCTCGAAGAACGACCCCTCGGAGATCACCGCGGTCATCGACTCGCCGCTGATCCGGGCGATCGTGTCGATCGTCGAGCGGTCCTCGATGATGAGGAAGCGCCAGGGCTGGCTGTTGAATTGGGAGGGCGCGGATGCGGCTGCCCTGATGAGGAGCTGCTGATGCTCCTCGCTCACGGGATCCGCAAGGAACGGGCCGTTCGTGGTGCGGCGGTTGAAGAGCACGTCGAGGAATTCCATGTGCATCCTTGTCCGGGGGCGTCGGCGAGGCTCGGGGGCATCGGCGGGGTCGGGGGCGGAGTGATCGTCATTGGGTGATCGTCGCTGGGCGGAGGAGCTCATCATCCCAGATCTGCCGCCCACAGGATCAGCGCGGCGAGGTAGCAGGGCGCGGCCGTGAGCGCGAGCAGCGCATGACGGCGAGGTCGCCGCGCTGCGCCGGTTCCGAAGTGCGGCAGCAGCGCGAGCGGTACGAGCGCCACCAGCAGCCACAGCCCTCGGCCCCAGTCGCCGGGGAAGGAGAACACGGCAGCGAACGCCGTCAGCACGCAGGTCACGATGAAGAGTCGGCTGTGCCACGCTCGTCCGACCCGCCGGCCGCGGGCACTGGCGGTTCCCACGGAGACGTTGGCGAGGTAGGCCAGGACTGCCAGCACGGTCCACGGCACCACGCTGATCAGCCACGAGACGACTCCGAACAGCGCAGCCAGAGACAGACCGACCATCGACACCCCTCTTCCTGCCTTCATTGTGACATCCATCATCCGATCGCACCGTGAGAACAAGGGCCCTTGTGCGGATTCCGTTCGGCGGGAAAGATGGAGCAGGAACTGAACGCCACCTGCGACAGGAGGAGATGCTGTGAGGGCACTGACCTGGCAAGGCAAGCGAAGCGTGAGCGTGGAGACGGTGCCCGATCCCGTGCTGGAGAAGCCGAATGACGCGATCATCGAGGTGACGTCGACAGCCATCTGCGGTTCCGATCTTCACCTCTACGAAGTCCTCGCGCCATTCATGGACAAGGGCGACATCATCGGGCACGAGCCGATGGGCCGCGTGGTCGAGGCCGGTCCCGCATCGAATCTCGCAGTCGGGGACCGGGTCGTCGTGCCGTTCACGATCTCGTGCGGCAGCTGCTGGATGTGCGCCCGCGGGCTGACCACGCAGTGCGAGATCACGCAGGTGCGGGAGTACGACTCCGGCGCCGCGCTGCTGGGCTACTCCCGACTGTACGGCTCGGTCCCGGGCGGGCAGGCGCAGTACCTGCGTGTTCCGCACGCGGACTTCAACCCGATCAGGGTCGGATCCGAGCTGCCCGACAACCGCTATCTCTTCCTCAGCGACATCCTCCCGACAGCCTGGCAGGCCGTGCGGTACGCGGACGTCGGCGAGGGCGACACCCTGGCAGTCTTCGGACTCGGTCCCGTCGGGCAGTTCGCGGCGCGGATCGGCGTGCACCTGGGCGCCGAGGTCTTCGCGATCGAGCCGGTTCAGGAGCGCCGGGAGATGGCGGCCCGCCACGGAGTTCGGGTCTACGACCTCGACAAGGACGTCAACGAGGCGATCCGCGAGGAGACGGGAGGGCGCGGGCCGGATGCTGTGATCGACGCAGTCGGGATGGAGGCCCACGGTTCGCCGATCGGCAAGTTCGCCCACCAGGCCGTGAGTCTGCTGCCGGACGCGCTCGGCCGGAAGATGATGGAGACCGGCGGATTGGACCGGCTCGCGGCCCTCCACTCCTCGATCGACCTCGTCCGACGCGGCGGGACCGTGTCCCTCAGCGGCATCTACGGCGGCCAGGCCGACCCGATGCCGATGCTCACCCTCTTCGACAAGCAGATCCAGCTGCGCATGGGGCAGTGCAACGTCAAGCCCTGGATCGATGAGCTGATGCCGCTGGTCGAGGATCCGGGCGACCCCCTCGGCACCGAGGACCTGGTCACTCACCGCGTCCCGCTCAACGCCGCCCCGCAGGCATACGAGATGTTCCAGAAGAAGACCGATGGCTGCATCAAAGTCGTATTGGAGCCGCAATCATGAGAACTCCCTTGTGGAAAGAGCACGAGACCCCCTACCCGACGTCCGCGCTGCCGGCCGGCGAGCACCTGGACGCAGTCGTCGTCGGCGCCGGGCTCACGGGGCTGGTCGCCGGGCTGATGCTGGCGGAGACCGGCGGCAGGGTCGCCGTCCTCGAGTCGCGGACGGTGGGAGCCGGCGCCAGCGGTGCCACCACCGCGAAGGCGTCGCTGCTCCAGAGCAATCGACTCAGCCAGATTGCGAAAACCCACAATGCTGACCTCGCCGGTGAGTACCTCAGAGCCAATGAGTACGGGTTGGAATGGCTGGACGAGTTCTGCGATGCACACCGGGTGCCGGTGGAGCATCCGAGCGCGTTCACCTTCGCCGCCGCGGAATCGGGAGTCGGCACCGTCGAGGACGAGCACCGGCTGGCCCAGGAGCTCGGGCTGCCCACCCGCCTGCACGATGCACTCGACGTTCCCTTCCCCACCTACGCCGCGGTGGAGCTTCCGAACCAGCTGCAGATGGATCCGACCGACCTGCTCCGCGCACTGACGGCAGCACTCACCGCCGCCGGCGGGATCGTCGTCGACCACTGCCGGGTGACCGGCTTGCAGCCGACGAAGGCACGCGATCGGATCTCGATCGAGACATCGGCCGGGCAGCTCAGCGCCGACCAGGTCGTCCTGGCCACGGCCACTCCGATCCTGGAGAAGGGTCCGCTGAGCTCGAAGCTGACGCCGCAGCGCTCCTACCTGTGCTCGTTCGACTTCGACGGAACGATGCCCGAGGGCATGCTCATCTCCGTCGAGACACCGTCACGATCCCTGCGCACCGCGGTGGTCGGCGGCCGTCGCCGCCTCCTCGTGGGCGGCAATGGCCACCGGACCGGCCAGTCACGCAGCACCCGGGCGCAGCTGCAGGACATCGAGCACTGGACCGGGGTGCACTTCCCCGGCGCGCGGACCACCCACGCCTGGTCCGCGCAGGACTTCCACCCGGTGGGCATGGTGCCGATGGTGACGACCCTGGGCTGGGGCGCCGATCGCATCCACTTCGCCGGCGGATACAGCAAGTGGGGCCTCGCCGCGGCTCCCGCCGCCGCCCGCCAGGTCGCCGACCGAGTGCTCGGCCGTCCGGAATCCGTGACCTTCGGCGATCCGAGTCTCCTGGGCACCGCGAAGAACGCGGTCAAGTCGAACATCGATGCACCGGGGCCGATCGTCGGCAACCTGCTCCGCGCCGGATCCGGAAGCCTCGATGCGAAGTCCGGCCCGGAAGGCGAGTCGAAGCCGGGTCCCGCGGCCGATTCCGTCTCCGACGAGGGCGTCACCGCGGTTCCCGAGGGACCGGCGGCAGCCGACGCGAGTGCGACCGTGATGGAGGGCGGAACCGCCGAAACCGGCAGGGACGGCGCCACCCCCGCGGGAGAGGCGATCGTCGACGGGCGGGTCTGCCGCGTCAGCCTCGTCTGTCCGCACCTGGGCGGCATCCTGGCGTGGAACGACTCCGAGGAGTCGTGGGACTGCCCGCTCCACGGCTCCCGGTTCGACGCCGACGGCACCCTGCTCGAGGGACCCGCGACCTCGGACCTCACGCGTCTCTGAGGAATGACCTCATGTCGGACAGCAACCAGAAGCAGAGCGCAGACCTCATCATCGAGCGGCTCACCGTCTGGGGAGTGAAGCGGCTCTACGGCTATCCAGGGGACGGCAACAATCCGCTGCTCGGCGCTCTCCGCCGAGCGCAGGGCGCTTCCGCGGATGCCCCGGCGTTCATCCAGGCCAAGCACGAGGAGAGCGCCGCCTTCATGGCCGTCGGCGAGGCGAAGTACACCGGGGGCGTCGGCGTCGTCACCTCGACCCAGGGACCCGGCGCAGTCCACCTCCTCAACGGCCTCTACGACGCGAAGCTCGACAGCGCTCCCGTCGTCGCGCTCGTCGCCCAGCAGCACACCAGCGTGCTCGGATCCGACTACCAGCAGGAGATCGACCTGCAGAATCTGTTCCACGACGTCGCCTCGCCCTTCGTGCAGCTGGTGGCCTCCCCGGACCAGCTGCCGATGGTGCTCGACCGGGCATTCCGCTCCGCGCTGGCCAACGCCCAGCCGGCGGTCATCATCCTGCCGCACGACGTCCAGCAGGCACCCGCGCCCGAACTCGGCCAGGCCCACGGCGAGGTCGTCACCAGTCCCCGCTGGACCACCGGGCTGACGCTGCCACGGGACGAGGACCTGGCGGCCGCAGCCGAGCTGATCGAAGCGGGCGAGAAGATCGCGATCCTGTCCGGCCGAGGCGTGAAGAGCGCACAGGAGGAGGTCAGCGCACTTGCGGAACGCCTCGGCGCCGGCATCACCACCAGCCTGCTCGGCAAGCCCTACGTCGACGAATCCCACCCGCTCGCAGCGGGGACCATGGGTCACCTGGGAACCACGGCAGCCAACCAGGTGCTGCAGGAGTGCGACACCCTGCTGATCATCGGGTCGAACGATCCGTGGACCGAGTTCTACCCGCCGCCGGGTCAGGCGCGGGCAGTGCAGATCGACGTCGATCCGGCCATGCTGGGCAACCGGTATCCGGTGGAGGTGGGATTGGCGGGCGACAGCGCCGCGAGCATCACCGCTCTGCTGGAGCGCGTCCAGCCCCGCGGCCAGACTGCTTGGCGGACCGAGGTGGAGCGCCGGATCACGAACTGGCACGAGATCTCGCGGCTGCGGGCGGAGGTGCCGGCCGATCCGCTCAATCCGGAGCTCGTGGTCCGACGGTTCGCCGAACGCATCCCGGCCGATGCGCAGCTCGCCGTCGACGTGGGCAGCTCGGTGTACCACTACGTCCGGCAGATGAACCTGCCGACCTCGGTGCCGGCGCACCTGTCGAGCACGCTGGCGAGCATGGGCTGCGGCATCCCGTACGGTCTCAGCGCCAAGGAGTCGGCACCCGAACGGCCGGTGGTGGTGCTGGCCGGAGACGGGGCGATGCAGATGCTGGGGATCAATGAGCTCATCACTGTCGCCGACCGGTGGCCGCGCTGGCAGGACCCGAGGTTCATCGTGCTCGTGCTCCACAATCGCGACCTCGCCGAGGTGAGCTGGGAGCAGCGCGAGATGCAGGCTCAGCCGCGCTACGCGGACTCCCAGGACATCCCGCGGTTCGATTTCGCCGGGTATGCGGAACTCCTCGGGCTCACCGGGCTGCGGGTCTCCGATCCGGCGACCGCTCCCGAGGTGCTCGATCGGGCCTTCGGCGCCGGCAAGCCGGTGGTCATCGAGGCGCTCACGGACCGGGACGTTCCCCTGCTGCCGCCGTTCCCGCACGGCCGAGCGAAGCTCGACGCGATGCGCGCGGGGCTCGAGGCCGAAGGCGACGCGGGCGCTCACGCTCGCGAGCTGCTCAGCGTCTACGCCCGGATCGAGGAGGAGCACCAGTAGGACCACGCCCGGATGCGCGAGAGGAGGATGCTCGTCCCACCGTCGGCCCTCTCGTCCTGACGGTGTCATGCGAATGACAAGGTTCCTTGCTCCCGAATGAACCAAGACTCCTTGCCGTCATTTCGTTGTCAGCCGCCGGTGGCATCGCTAGGCTGGAGAAGACCGCACGCACCGCGCCCCGCTCCGGGGCACACGGTGAAGCCAGGCAAAGGACGTGAGCTTTCGTGAGTACGAACGACCGCGACAAGGACTTCGACCCGACCACCGCCGAAAACGGCACCGGGAACCCCAACCTCGATCCGAACGCGAGCGGGGACGCCGACCTCGATGCCGGCGGCGGAGTCCGACCGGGCAGCACCCCTCCCGAATCGAACCAGGCGACCGCCTCGCCGGCCCATCCGCCGGCGCGCAAGCCGCCGAAGTCGAAGGGCGGCATCATCGCGCTGATCGTACTCGTCGTCATCGTCGCCTTCGTGTTCGTCGCCTACGCCGTCGGCCTGTTCGCCTGACCCCCTCCGCGGCGGCGTCACCGAGCGCGCGCTTGCCCCACGGCACCCCTGCACTTTCCGACTGAAGGAGCTGTTCCATGGCTGAAGATTCGACCGACCAGCTGACGTTCCAGAATCCGGTGACACGATTCCCGGAGATCACTCCGCCCAAGCAGGATCAGCCCGAGCCCGGGCTCGACCAGGAGCTCACCCCGCAGACCGACCGCGGGCAGCATTCGTACCGCGGCACCGGCCGGCTCAAAGGCCGCAGAGCCCTCATCACCGGAGCGGACTCGGGGATCGGCGCTGCCGTGGCGATCGCCTTCGCGCGCGAGGGTGCTGACGTCGCGCTCTCCTACCTGCCGGTCGAGGAAGAGGATGCACAGGAGATCAAGTCCTGCATCGAGGACTCCGGGCAGCGCGCCTTCCTGTTCCCCGGCGACATCTCCGAACCCGCATTCTGCACCGAGCTCGTCGACAGCGCAGCGGAGGCGCTGGGCGGGCTGGACGCGCTCGTCAACAACGCCGGCCGGCAGATCGCGGTCGAGGACATCGCGGACCTGCCCGATGAGCAGTGGGTAGCGACGTTCGACACCAACATCCACGCGATCTACCGAATCTCGCGGGCCGCGCTCAAGCACATGCCGGCCGGGTCCACCATCGTGAATTCGACGTCGATCCAGGCGTACATGCCCTCGACCACACTGCTGGACTACGCGTCCACCAAGGCCGCGATCAACAACTTCTCCAAGGGGCTCGCACAGATGCTCGCACCGCAGGGCATCCGCGTGAACGCTGTCGCCCCCGGACCGATCTGGACTCCGCTCCAGGTGTCGGACGGACAGCCGAAGGAGAAGCTGCCGGAGTTCGGCAAGAACACGCCGCTGGGCCGCGCCGGTCAGCCCACCGAACTGGCTCCTGCGTACGTGTTCCTCACCTCGCCGGAGTCCAGCTACGTCATCGGCGAGACACTGAACGTCAACGGCGGCATGCCCTCGCCGTGATCCGTTCCTGGACTGTTGACGGCGCGGCGCGGAGAGGTGATCCTGACAGCATGGCGCAGCACACGACCAATTACTTCAGCACGCTGATCACCGTTGCACCGGATTCGACCGCCGCCACTGCTCGCGTGCCCAAGACCGGAGCCGGAGGGCCGTCAGTGGCCGCCCAGCAGTTCGCCCTCATCTCGGAGCACCCGTATCAGCTGACCTCTGACGACGTGATCTTCACCGTATGGGCCGATCGCGCAGGGATCGCTGAACCCGAACGCGAAGCTGCCCGGCAGCAGTTCTTCTCGAAGGGCCAGGCGTGCCTGCGCGCCTCTCCGCTTCCCAAGACCCATGGTTTCGGGATTCACTCCGACCGCAACGGGCGGGTCGCCCTGGTGCCGATGGATTCGCCGCGCTATGACGAGCTTGCAGCGGATGACACCGTGACGAAAAAGCCCGCCATGCGCTCACGGCGTAAGCAGGGCGGCTCTGCCGACGGTTGAATTCGCCGGAAGCTCTGGCCCCCGGGCACTCCCGTGCCTACCCTTGGAATCAGATCTTCCCGTGACACAGACCCACCCGTGGAACCGAGCCACCCGTGGATCCGACCCATCCTTGAGGGCACACTTCCCTTGAGGCAGCTCAGCGTCGATCGAGGAGTTGGCGATGCCGGAGATCCGCAACGGCACACCCGTCTGGATCAGCCTCAACTGCCAGGACGTGGAAGCCGCCCGCCGCTTCTACACGAACCTGTTCGGCTGGACCTTCACACCGCCGGAGGAGAGCATGGGCGGCTATCAGCTCATCATGCTCGGCGAGGAGACGGTCGGCGGGATGATGCGATCGATGAATCCGGACGGTTCTCCGGCCGACGTCCCCTCCGCCTGGACCGTGTTCCTCCACGTCCGTGATATCGAGGCGGCTGTCGAATCCGCGGCTTCCGCCTCGGCCCGAGTCCTCACCGCGCCGATGCGAGCGGGTGACATGGGAGCGCTGGCCGAGCTCATCGACCCCGGAGGTGCGGCAGTCGGGCTCTGGCAGCCCGGCAGCTTCGGCGGGTTCCGGATCACCGGCAGCGTCGGCACCGCGGTGTGGTTCGAGTGCATGGCCACCGACTTCGGAGCGGCGCTGCCCTTCTACCGCGACGTCCTCGAATGGGATATCGCCTTCATGAACGACAGCGGCGAGTCCCCCACCTATGTCACCCATGGGGCCGGGGAGGCGGCAGTCGCCGGCCTGTGCGACGCCTCTGAGTGGTTCGACGCTCCCCTCTGGCGGATCTACGTCGCCGTCGAGGACACGGATGCCGCTGTCGGGCGCGTCCAGGACGGCGGCGGGCGCCTGCTCGACGGTCCGGTCGACTCGCCCTTCGGGCGGCTGGCCACGGTCGCCGACCCCGAGGGCGCGACCTTCCAGCTCATTCAGGGCCGCTCGGCGGGCGGATGAGCTCGGCGAGCGCGAGGACGGCGGCGAGCGCTTGAGCTCAGCGGCGTGAGCCCAGCCACCCGATGAACTCGACCAGCGGACGATGACATCAGCAGATGACCAGCGAGGGAGCACCATGTCCATCCGAATCTCTCCCTATCTCAACTTCGCCGGCAGCGCCCGCGAGGCCATGAGCTTCTACCGCGAGGTGTTCGGCGGTGAACTGACGATCGACACCTTCGGCGACTACGACATGGCCGAGAACCCGGAGGACAGGGACAAGGTCATGCACTCCCAGCTCCAGGTCAGCCCGGAACTGTCGATCATGGCCTCCGACGCCCCGCCGGGAATGCCGCTCGATACGGGCGCTCAGGTTTCGGTCGCGGTCTTCGACGACGATCCCGCCGAGACTGAACGCCTGGGCAGGATGTTCGAAGCTCTGTCCACGGACGGCGGCCAGGTCACGGTGCCGTTCGAGAAAGCCCCCTGGGGAGATGTCTTCGGCATGTGCGTCGACCGCTTCGGGATCAGCTGGCTGTTCGACGGGGCAGCCAGGAACGACGGATGACCGATTCGCATCGCGATGCGGTCCCGATCGCAGACATCCCGGTGATCAGCACGCGCGTGCTGGTCGTGGGAGCCGGGCCCACCGGACTGATGGCGGCTCTCGTCCTGCGCCGGGCAGGCGTGGATGCCGTAGTCATCGACCGCAAGTCGGGGCCCACCCGGGAATCGCGGGCGGTAGCCGTCCAGGCCCGATCGATGGAGATCTACGACCAGCTCGGCCTGGCGCAGCGCATCGTCGACCAGTCCACGCTGGCCGCGTCATTCCAGGCCGGCACCTCGGCTGCGGCGGTGGCGGCGGGGATCGAGCGGATGCAGGAGGCCGACACCGAATTCCCCGGCCTGCGCGTCTTCGAGCAGAGCCGCAACGAGGCGCTCCTGAGCGAGACCCTCGTCGCGGAGCGCGCACCCGTCCGGTGGAAGCATGAGCTGGTCTCGCTCCTGTCGGGCACACGCGACGCGGATGCCGGCGCCGAGGCGCTCGTCGCCGGTCCCAGCGGTCTGATCAGGATCGCCGCGGACTGGTGCATCGGGGCTGACGGTTCGCGCTCTGCCGTCCGCGGAATGACCGGTGCGGCTTTCGACGGTGTCACCGATGAGGGCGCCTTCTGGGTGGCCGACACGCGCGTCACCGAAGGACTCGTGCCGGGGATCGCGGCTGTCCGAATGGGGAAGAAGCTGCTCACGCTGGCATTCCCGATGTCCTCCGACGGAGACTTCCGCCTCGTCGGCCTGCGCACCGCGGAGATGACCACCGACGCTGAGGTGCGTGATCGCCTGCGCCGCGAGTTCGGGATCGAGCTGGAGGCGATGCGCTGGTTCTCGACCTATCGGATTCATCACCGGGTCGCCTCGGAGTTCCGGACCGGCCGAGTGTTCCTGGCCGGGGATGCCGCACACGTGCACTCCCCTGTCGGCGGACAGGGCATGAACACCGGACTGCAGGACGCTCACAATCTGGCGTGCCTGCTGGCCGATGTGACCCAGGGACGAGTCGGCGCCGCCGCGCTCGACCGCTACGAGGCCGAGCGGCGCCCGGTCGCGCTCACACTCGTCAACGTCACGGACCGGTTCTTCGGGGTCATCGGGCGTGCCGATTCGCGGGTCGCGCTGGTGCGCCGTGCCGCGGTGCTCACCGTCTTCCCCATCGCCGCCCGCCTGTCCGGAACCCGACTGGGCGCACGGCTGGGCGGCTACCTGGGGCAGTACCGTATCCGGTATCGCTTCGCCGGAGGCAGATCCTGGCCTCCCCCATCACGTGTACTCTGTCGTCCACCGGCCTGGGCCGCCGAGGCGGTCGTGGGTCTGCGCCTGCCGCCGGTCGGCGACAACCACGTTCCGCTCCGCAATTTTGCGTGGCAGCTCCACACCTATGGCACGCAGGTTCCCCGGCCGACCGTTCCGGACTGGATCGACGGCCCTCACGAGTTCCCCGCCGATCCCCGCGGTCGCCTGCGCGACGACCACCTGTACCTCATCCGTCCCGACGGCTTCGTCGCCGCGGCCGTGCCGATCGTCCGCTCGCGCGCCTCGGTCTCGGTGCTCGCCGCGGCTCTGCATGCACATCACATCGCGTGAGGCGCCGGTGGCTTCGCTACGATGATGGCTATGGAGACCGGCGGCTCGCGACAGCAGGACGACGAGCGCTCGGGTCCCGCCGACGGGACACCCGCCGAGCAGCCTCCGACTCACATCGAGCAGCCTCCGACTCACATCGAACAGCACCCGACGCACGCCGAGCAGCACCCGACGCACGCCGAGCAGCACCCGACGCACGCCGAGCAGCTGCTCACTCGGTCGTCTCGCAGACAGCGACTGCAGCAGCAGAGGTCGCTCCGGCGGAGGCATGCGCTGCTCGGGATCGCAGGCTTGGCCGTTGCCGCCGGAATCGCAGTTCCGATCCTGACCGGCGCGTGGAGTGCGGGCTCCGGTGATCCGGCCGCCGTTTCCGCCACCCAGCAGCAGAGCGATTCCGCGCCCGCCGAGGCCGGTGATGCTGCGCCGAGCGAGTCCAGCGAGGCGAACGCCCAGGACGGCGCCCCTCCTGCGACCTCGATTCCCCCGGAGACTCTGAGCCCGCCCGCGACTGCGCCCTCTCCGACCCCGATCGAGGTCCCCCGGGAGGGCAGCGGAGAGTGGGCATCCCCTTCCGCGCCGATCCGCCCCTCGACCGAGGAGGGCACCTCGTTCCGGGTGGTCGTGCGCGTCGAGGACAACATGCCGATCGATGTCTCCGAGGCCTCCGAATTCATCATCTCCACCCTGCAGGACCCGCGCGGGTGGCAGGACATCGACGGCGTCGCGTTCGAGCTCGTGACGGAGGACTCCCCCGCTGACGCGGTGATCAGCATCGCGAGCCCCGACACCGTCGACCGGATGTGTGCCCCGCTGATCACGAACGGGGAGCTGTCGTGTCGGAACGGCTCGAACGTGGTGCTCAATGCCAAGAGATGGCTGAGCGCGACCGAGGACTTCACCTCCCTGGAGGTGTACCGCCAGTACCTGATCAACCACGAGGTGGGGCATGCGCTCGGCCATGGCCATGTCAGCTGTCCCGGCCGGGACGAGCCGGCTCCGGTCATGCAGCAGCAGTCGAAGGGACTCGACGGGTGCAGGCCGAACCCGTGGCCATCAGTGGCATGAGCGGTTCGGGAATGGCGTCGGCGATGGAGCGCCGGCAGGTCGGTCTCTACCTGCTCGCCATCGCCGCCGGCGCGGCCGTCGGCTGGGCAGTCCCGGCGGCGGGTGATCCCCTGGAGCATGCGATCAGTCCCGTGCTCGGGCTGCTCCTGTTCGCCACGTTCCTCGGAATTCCCTTCTCTGCGCTCGGACGGGCAGTCCGCGATATGCGCTTCATGGCCGCCGTGCTGATCCTCAACTTCGCCGTGGTTCCGGTGGTGGCCTTCGGGCTGTCGCGGTTCGTCGCACACGAGCGGGCGCTGCTCGTCGGCATCCTGCTGGTGCTCCTGACGCCGTGCATCGACTACGTGATCGTGTTCTCCGGTCTGGCAGGCGGCGCGAGCGACCGACTCCTCGCCGCGGCGCCGCTGCTCATGCTGGTCCAGATGCTGATGCTGCCTGTCTTCCTGTTCGCCTTCGTGGGCCCCGAGCTGGCCTCTGTGATCGAACCGGAGCCCTTTCTCGAGGCGCTCCTCGGCCTGATCATCCTGCCGCTGGCCCTCGCTGCGCTGACGCAGCACTGGGCGCGGACCGCGGCAGGCGGCCGGAAGCTCATGGAGGTGATGAAGGCGCTGATGGTGCCGCTGATGATGACCACACTTGCCGTCGTCGTCGCTTCGCAGTTCCGCGGCGTCGGCGAGGAGATCGCATCGCTGCTGGCCGTCGTCCCGCTCTACGCGGCATTCCTGGTGCTCATGATTCCCCTCGGCATCGCCGCATCGCGGGTCGCGCGACTGGATCCGCGCAGCGCTCGGGCCGTCGTGTTCAGCGGCGCCACCCGCAACTCGCTGGTGGTTCTGCCGCTGGCGCTGGCGCTGCCCGCCCCGCTGAAGCTGGTCCCCCTGGTCGTGGTCACGCAGACCCTGGTGGAACTCCTCTGCATGGTGGTCTGCGTCAAGGTCGTTCCGCGGCTGGTCCCCTTCAGCGGCGGTGCTTCTTGGTCGGCACCACGAGCACCGGCGCCACCGCCCGGTTGAGCACCGTCTGACTCACCGACCCCAGGAGCAGCCCGGCGAATCCGCCATGACCACGTGTGCCGATGACGACGAGGGCAGCCGTCCGCGACGCCTCGGACAGCACCCCGGCCGGGGTGCTGTCGAAGAACTGCCAGTGCACTTGCAGCTGCGGATGTTCGGCGGACACCTGTTCCGAGAGCTCCTTGAGGTGATCGGTGTACTTGCCTCGGATCTTCGGGATCTCCAGATTGTGCTGCACCGGATTCGGATACCAGTACACGTCGGTGTTGAGCGGCGCCGCGGACACGAGAGTCAGCGGCAGCCGCGTCATCTGCGCAGCTTCGGCTGCCCGCAGCACGATCTCTGTCGACGTCTGGCCCACGTCGACACCCGCGACGACCTGAGAGTCGAAGTTGTGCTCCTCCTTGACGTTCTCGAACCGGCGCCGCTGCGGCTGGGACCGCTCCGATTCGGCCATCAGCGTCGAGGGCTCATGTTCCGATTGGGGGCCTTCCGGGCGTTCCTGCTGCGGAGCGAAGAGGGCGCCGGACTCTTCGACCTCCCACTTCTCCGGGACGACCAACGTCGGGCAGTGCGCATGCGCGGCGAGCTTGCCGGAGACGCTGCCCAGGAAACGACCGGCGAACCGGTTTCGACCGCGCTTTCCCACGACCGCCAGTTCCGCAGACCGGCTCTCCTCGACGAGGAGTCCTCCGGCGTCTCCCTCCGCGGTGCGTGTCGACACCTCGACCCCCGCGTCCCGTGCGCGAGCGCTGAACCGCTCGAGCACCTCTTCGACCCGCTGCGCGGCTTCCCTGCGGTAGCTGTCGGCAATCCGCACGAACTGGTCCTCGGGAACGAAGGGATAGACATAGGCTCCGACCAGTCGCAGCGCCCACTGGCGATTCTCCGCGACGGACAGCGCCACCTCGAATGCACGTTCGCTGTTGGGCGAACCGTCGATGCCGACCACAACGCTGTGGTTTTCAGCCATGACGCCTCCTCAGTGATCTGTATCACTACAGTACCGACAAGTCGGAGCGCTGGATAGACGACACCGCACGTCAGTGCGCGCGCGGCGGCCCGATACCATGAGCGAGGAAAGGAGCGCCGTGATAACTCAGTCGTCAGCCTCTTCGGAGAAGCCGCGCAGTTCCTTCCGCAGCCTGTTCCCCAGCCTCAGCGACTACCGGGAGCTGCCCCGCAGCTGGCGGTCCGATCTGCTTGCCGGCCTGACAGTCGGCATCGTCGCGCTGCCGTTGGCCCTGGGCTTCGGAATCAGCTCGGGAGCCGGCGCCGAGGCGGGTCTCATCACCGCGATCATCGCGGGAATCATCGCCGCAGTCTTCGGCGGCTCCCATGTCCAGGTGTCCGGCCCGACCGGTGCGATGGTCGTGGTGCTGGCGCCGATCGTCGCGCAGCACGGAGTCGGCGCGGTCGCCCTGGTGTCCCTGATGGCGGGGATCATGGTGGTCGCGATGGGCGTCCTCCGGCTGGGGCGTGCGGTCTCCGTGATCCCCTGGCCGGTCATCGAGGGGTTCACGCTCGGCATCGCGGCGACGATCTTCCTGCAGCAGGTGCCCTCCGTCACCAGCGGTGACGACGGGCAGGAGCTCAGCACCAATGTCGTGGTCGCCGCATGGCAGTCGATCACGAGCCTCGACCCCGGCTACCTGCTGTGGGCGTTGGTGGCGGTGGCGATCGTCGCCGTGTGCATGGTCGTGTCCCCGCGCATCCACCACGCTCTCCCTGGCTCTCTCATCGGGATCATCCTGGTGACGGTCCTCGCACTGCTGCTGCCGACCCCGCTGCAGCCGATCGGGGAGATCCCGAACAGCCTGCCCGCCCCGACCCTGCCGATGATCGACTTCGACCTCGTGGGCGAGCTCCTCCTCCCGGCCTTCACGGTTGCGCTGCTGGCTGCGATCGAGTCGCTGCTGTCGGCGCGCGTGGCCTCCTCGATGGCCGATGTCGGCGGGTACGAGCCCGACCGCGAGCTCGTCGGCCAGGGGCTGGCTTCGGTCGGCGCCGGCTTCTTCGGCGGCATGCCGGCGACCGGGGCGATCGCCCGGACAGCGGTCAACGTCCGCTCCGGCGCCCGCACCCGGTTCGCATCCATCGTGCACGCGCTCGTCCTCCTCGTCATCATCAGTGCGGTGTCCGGGCCTGTCAGCATGATTCCCCTGGCCGCCCTGGCAGGGGTGCTCATGGTCACCGCGGTGCGGATGGTCAATACGGATGCGATGATGTCGATCCTGCGGTCGACGCGTTCGGACGCGCTGGCCTTCGTCATCACGGCGTTCATCACGGTGGCCTTCGACCTCATCGTCGCCGTCGTCATCGGCGTGGTCATCGCCTCGATCGTCGTTCTGCGCAGCATCTCCCGGCGCAGCGATGTCACCCGCGAGCCGCTGCCGGGCGTTCCCGTCGAGGGCGATGAGAGGATCGCGCTGCTGCGCCTCGACGGGCCCCTGTTCTTCGCGGCCGCCGACCGGATGCTCGACAGCGTCGTCGGAATCGACGAGGTCTCCGTCGTCATCCTGCGGATGTCCCAACTCGAGCTCGTCGACGCGACCGGCGCCCACAGCCTCACCGAGATCGTCCAGGGTCTGGAGCGTCGCGGGATCACCGTGCTCATCAAGGGCGTCAAACCCGCGCATCGCGACCTGTTCCGGTCGGTGGGAGTGCTGCGCTCGCTGCGACATCACAAGCACCTGTTCGACGACCTCCCTCATGCGATCGAGCACGCCCGCGACCACATCCGGCGGGAGCGTGCGGGGCAGCAGTAGAGAGCAGGGCGGCAGTAGAGTGCTCTGTATCACTTCCTGCCGGGAACGAAGGGGCCGCCATGTCCTTCTCCGCTGCTCTCGCTCACGCCTCGACCGTGCCGTTCTGGCTCGACCATCCGGCGCGCCCGACACCGCAGCCGGCACTGGCCGGTGAGCGCTCCGCTGATCTGGCGATCGTCGGCGCCGGATTCACCGGGTTGTGGACTGCACTGCTCGCCAAGGAAGCCGATCCCGACCGCCGCGTCGTGATCCTGGAGGGCGGCACCGTCGGCTGGGCCGCCTCGGGCCGCAACGGCGGGTTCTGCGAGGCGAGCCTGACCCACGGCACCGCGAACGGTGCACGCCACCTGCCGGAGGAGAACGACAGGCTGGTCGATCTCGGGCGGGAGAATCTGGATGCGATCGAGGCGACGGTGCGCAAGCGGGGACTGGACTGCGAGTTCGAGCGCACCGGGGTCATCACCGTCGCGACCGAAACCTACCAGGCGGCGGAGCTCGCCGCGGAACACGCCCCCGACGAGGGGCTGCTGTGGCTGGATCGCGACGAGGTGGCCGAGCACATCCGCTCGCCCCTGTTCCTCGGCGGCCTGTGGGATCGCGAGTCGGCGGCACTGGTCCACCCGGCGAAGCTGTGCTGGGAGCTGTTGCGGGTGGTGCGTGAGCTCGGGGTCGAGGTGCACGAGGACTCCGTCGTCCGCCGGCTGCGGAGCAGCCGTGACGGGAAGATGGAGCTGCGCACCGATGGCGGTTCGGTCACCGCTTCCCGCGTGGCGCTGGCGACGAACGCGTTCCCGGCGCTGCTGCCCCGCGTCCGCTGGCACACCGTCCCGGTCTACGATTATGCCCTGGTCACGGAGCCGCTGACTGCACCGCAGCGGGAGGCGCTCGGCTGGCGCAATCGGCAGGGCCTGGCCGGCTCCGCCAACCGCTTCCACTACTTCCGGCTCACCGCAGACGACCGGATCCTGTGGGGCGGCTGGGATGCGATCTACCACTTCGGACGGCGCGTCTCAGGGCGCTATGATCAGCGCCCGGAGACCTTCGCGACCCTGGCCCGCCAGTTCTTCGACACCTTCCCCCAGCTGCAGGGCCTTCGCTTCACGCACAAGTGGGGTGGGGCGATCGACACGTGCTCGCGGTTCTTCCCGTTCTTCGATCGCGCCGATGACGGCCGGGTCGCCTACACCGCCGGCTTCACCGGGCTGGGAGTGGGTGCCAGCCGGTTCGCCGCCAGGGTGATGCTCGATCTGCTGTCCGGTCAGGAGACCGAGCTCACCCGGCTGAAGATGGTGCGGTCCAAGCCGATTCCGTTTCCGCCGGAGCCACTGGCCTGGGCGGGCATCTCACTGACCACCCGCGCGCTCGCCCGGGCCGATGAGAACGAAGGCCGGCGTGGACCGCTGCTGAAGACGCTCGACGCATGGGGGATGGGCTTCGACTCCTGACGTCAGCTGTCCGGCACCAATGGTCAGCTGCCCTCGACCGACGTCAGCTGTCCGGCACCAACGGTCAGCTGCGCTGGGCCAGCGCGAACGGCAGCACGTCCGCGGCGCCTGCCTGCAGGAGGACGCGCGCCGCCGCGGTCATCGTCCAGCGCGACACGATCTCCGCGTCCACGAGCAGCACCACCCTGCCGGTGATGGCAGCGGCGAGCTCCGGGCCGGCCGCGAATGCGTCATAGACGTCGCGCACCCGGAATGCGCTGTTGACATCAGGGTCTCCGGTGGGATGGCGCGCGGTGAGGGCACCTGCGTCGATCAGCCGCCCCGCCCGAGCCAACTCCGCGGCCAGCGAGAACACCGTGGTCGGACGGAGCGGATTCGGCACCGATACGACAGCTTCCGGTCGCCGCTCCCAGTCCCAGTCGGCCAGCACGCGCACACACAGCTTTCCGATGTCGGCCGGCACCGGCTCGTCGGGTGCCGTCGGGGCGAGGAACTCGCGCAGCCGCTGGCCGGGCCCCAGGTCGGTCAGGCGGGCGATGACGCGCCCGGTGCTGTAGCGCTCCTCCTGCGGGATCCTGCCCTTGAGGTCGACGCCGATCGACGGCAGTCCGGTCGGCCAGGAGGCGCGCGGCTCCACCGGAAGCCCGACGGAGCTCAGCAGGGCGCGAGCCTGCTCCTGGCCGCTGTCGGAGACCTCGTCGGTCCACCACTGTCCGGCACAGGTGTCGCACCGTCCGCAGTCCGCGGCGGCCGGGTCGTCGAGCTGCTCAGCCAGGTATCGCATCCGGCAGCCCGAGGTGCGCTCGTAGTCGAGCATCGCCTGGGCTTCGCGACGTCTGGCCTCGGCCACCTTCGCGTAGCGCTCGGCGTCGTAGACCCAGCCGGTCCCGGTCGAGACGAACCCGCCCTGCGTCCGATCGACCGCCCCGTCGACCTGCAGCGTCTTGAGCAGCAGTTCCAGCCGTGACCTCTTGACCCCGACCAGCGGCTCGAGGCGCGGGACGGAGATCGGCTCGCCCCGCGCCTCGTCGAGCGCCGACAGCACGGCTGCCGCGTCGGCCTCCTCCGGCATCGAGGCGGTGGCGAAGTACTCCCAGATGTCCCGGTCCTCCGCCCCGGGCAGCAGCAGGACATCCGCGGAGTCGGTGGCGCGGCCGGCTCGACCGACCTGCTGGTAGTAGGCGACCGGGGACGAAGGCGCCCCCAGGTGGATGACGAAGCCCAGGTCCGGCTTGTCGAATCCCATTCCCAGCGCGGAGGTGGCCACCAGTGCCTTGAGGCGATTCTCTTTGAGTGCGGTTTCCAGCTGCTCGCGATCCTGCGGGTCCGTTCCACCGGTGTACGCGGCGACGTCCCAGCCGGCCTGCCGGAGGGCTCTGGCGGTGTCCTGGGCGGCAGAGACCGTGAGCGTGTAGATGATCCCGGAGCCGGCGAAACCGTCGAGGTGTTCGGCCAGCCAGGCGATGCGGGTGCTCGACGGCCGCACCGGCGCGACCCCCAATCGCAGCGAGTCCCGGGCCAGCGGACCGCGGATCACGAGGGTGTCCTGCCCGAGCTGTTCCGCGACGTCTGCGGCGACGCGCTCATTGGCCGTCGCCGTGGTCGCCAACACCGGAAGGTCCGCGGGCAGCCCGTCCAGCAGGGCGCCGATCCGCCGGTAGTCCGGGCGGAAGTCGTGACCCCAGTCGGAGATGCAGTGGGCTTCATCGACGACGATCATCCCGACTTCACCGAGCAGGTGCGTCAGCACGTGGTCGCGGAACTTGGGGTTGTTGAGGCGCTCCGGAGAGATGAGCAGCACGTCGACCGCGCCCGATCCGAGATCGCCGAGCACGGTGTCCCATTCGGTGACGTTCGAGGAGTTGAGGGTGTGGGCTCGCACCCCTGCCCGCTCAGCGGCACCGACCTGATCGCGCATGAGCGCCAGCAGCGGGGAGATGATGAGAGAGGGACCCCGACCGGCCTGCCGCAGCAGCCGGGCCGCCACGAAGTACACGGCCGACTTGCCCCAGCCGGTGCGCTGCACGACGAGAGTGCGCCGCCTGCCGGCGACGAGGGATTCGATGGCCTCGAACTGCCCCGGGTGGAATGCGGCGTCCGGGTTCCCCGTGAGCTCCCGGAGAGCGGTGAGGGCGGATTCGCGGAGGTTGGTGACGGCCGGCGCTGGGGACATGTCCATGCTCTGCAGTGTAGGAGGCCGCGGGGACACGAGGGCCGCCCTCGGGTCGGCTGTGACCTCCGGCAGGACCTCGCCGCTCCCTCCGCGCACCGCCGATTCACCATCTCGACCATCGAAGTTAGGAGAACCTAAGCGGCGGTTAGACTGGAGACATGACAGCAGAATCCACTCCCACCGTGACCTCGTCCGCGAGCGTCAAGACCGAGCGACCCGGCCGCTACGGCAAGCAGCTCGCGTCCCACATGGGCCGCAAGGTGCCGTTCAGCTGGGACGAGGACAGCCAGCGGGGCGATGGCGCCTTCTCCGACGGCGCCGTCACCGCAACCCTGACAGCTCGTGACGGAGTGCTCGATCTCGAGCTCACCGCACCCGCCGACCAGGTCGAGCGCTTCGAGGACGTGCTCGGCCGCCACCTGGTCAGGTTCGGAGCCCGCGAGGGCCTCGAATGCGCATGGCGCCGGTCCGACTCGTCTCCCGGCACCACGCAGCGCAGCTCCGACTACGAGGACTGAGCCCCGGAGCACCTCTGGCCGCACCGGCGGACTCGCCCGTAGACTGGCAGCATGTTTCCCACGATCCCGCTGAACGAGACCATCGACATCCCGCTCATCGGCCTGGGGACGTACGGCCTGCAGGGTCCCCCGGGCGCTGATGCGGTCGCAGCGGGACTCCAGTCGGGTTACCGCCTCATCGACACCGCGGCGCAGTACGGCAACGAGGCAGCTGTCGGAGAAGGCATCAGGTCCAGCGGAATCGACCGCGACGAGATCATGGTGACCACGAAGGTCGCCGGTGGCGACCAGGGCTTCCAGGAGACGCTGAACGGGGCCCAGGAATCCCTCCGGCGCCTCGGCCTCGACCGCATCGACATCCTGCTCATCCACTGGCCGAATCCCTCGCGCGGGCTCACCCTGGACACGTGGAAGGCGGTCCTCGAACTCGTCGATCGGGGCACCGTCCGCGTTCCCGGCGTCTCCAACTTCCGGCCCGAGCAGCTCGAAGAGCTCCACGACGCGACCGGGGTCTGGCCGGCGATCAACCAGATCCAGCTCAGCGCAGCGCTCCCCCGGCACGAGACCGTGGCCTTCCACCGGGACAACGCCATCGTCACGCAGGCCTGGGGACCGCTGGGCAAGCGGCAGGACCTGATGTCGCAGTTCGTGTTCCACAGCATTGCCGCCAAGCACGAGGTCGCCCCCGAGCAGGTGGCCCTGCGGTGGATCGTGCAGCAGGACATCGTCGCCATCCCGAAGTCGGGCGACCCGCGGCGGCAGCGCGTGAACGCCGACGTCTTCGACTTCGACCTGGACGGCGAGGACCTGGTCGCCCTGACGACCCTCGAACACCCCGAGAGCGACGCCGCGGACTCCCGCACCCACGAGGAGTGGTGAGACTCGGACTCGGGCTCGGGCTCGGACTCTGCGTCTCGCTATCCGGGCCCGCGTTTCTCACCTGCCCTGATCAGTCGTATAGTGGGTGCCACATGTTCCGGGGACGGTGAGATTCCGTGCCGGCGGTTACAGTCCGCGAACCGCGCGTCTCTGCTTCGGCAGGAGTCTGCGGTCGACTCGGTGAAATTCCGAGACCGACAGTACAGTCTGGATGGGAGGAACGTGACGGAGTCCGAGCAGACGCCGGGGATGCCCTGCATCACCAGCTGATCACCCGGCTCCGGGAGAGTCGCAGCTTCCAACCGCGGCACTCCCCTGCATTCGTCGAACCGTTCGGTGACTGCCCCTCCCTCTCCCGGTCAGACCAGGAGAGGCACGTGGACGCAGACCGGACGGTTTTCTCGTACTCCGACACGGAGGCGATGCGCGTTGCCCTCGACGCCGCAGGCCACGGAGTGCGCGGAGCGAACCCGCTGGTCGGAGCCGCCGTCAGAGGCGCGGACGGAACACTCGCCGTCGGCTGGCACCGCGGCGCGGGCACCCCGCATGCGGAGGTCGACGCGCTGCTGCGAGCCCGCTCCGAAGGCATCGACCTGACGGACTCCACCCTGTACGTCAGCCTGGAGCCGTGCAATCACACCGGCCGCACCGGCCCGTGCGCCGACCTCATCGCCGACGCCGGGATCCCCCGGGTCGTCTACGCGTACCCCGACCTTCATCACACCGCCGCCGGCGGCGCCGAGCGCCTGCGGGACCTCGGGGTCGAGGTCGTCGGAGGTCTGCTCGCCGACGACGCGCATGCGCTCAACGCCCGCTGGTTCGCGGCCAAGGCCGCCCACCGGCCGTTCGTGACGCTCAAGCTCGCCCAGAGCCTCGACGGTCGGATCGCCGCCGCGGACGGCACCAGCCGGTGGATCAGCTCCCAGGAGTCCCGGGATCACGTGCACGCCCTGCGCGCTCGCGTCGACGCGATTCTGGTGGGCACCGGCACTGCGATCGCCGACAATCCGCGACTGACCGCGCGCGACGAAGGCGGCCGCGAGCGGGCGGAGCAGCCCGTTCCCGTCGTTCTCGGCGAGCGCGAGATTCCCGCCGACTCACACCTCGGCCGCAACCCGGCGACCCTGCGGCTGCACACCCACGATCCGGCGGAGGCTGTCCGGCAGCTGGGCGCCGCCGGCATCGAGCACCTGCTCGTCGAGGGCGGAGCTCACGTCGCCGGCGCCTTCCTGGCCGCCGACCTCGTCGACGAGATCGAGCTCTACATCGCACCCCTGCTGCTCGGCGAGGGCCTTCCGGCGGTGCGCGGCCTCGAGGTCGCCACCCTGTCCGATGCCTACCGGTTCACCCCGGACTTCGCCGGCCCCGAGGCGCCCGCCAGGCTCGGGCCGGACGTGTTCCTCCGCCTCGTCCCGGCGCCCGACCCGAATCGGTCCGACGCCGACCCCGACTGCAGCGCATCCGACCAGCACCCATCCGAACGAGACACGGCCGACTGAGGCAGATCCGAAGAGGAGCAGCATGTTCACCGGAATCATCGAATCCCTGGGCGTCGTCACCGACGTCGACGTCAGGGACGACGGCGGTTTCGCCCGCATCACCATCGACGCCGGGCCGATCGTCGCGGACCTCCCGCAGGGCGGGTCGCTGGCGGTCAACGGCGTCTGCCTGACGGCCGTCCCCGCGACAGCGGACGAAGCGCAGCAGGCGGGCACGGACGGCCGATTCACCGCCGATGTGATGGGCGAGACTCTGCAGCGCACCAATCTGGGTTCGCTCACCGCCGGCAGCCGCGTCAACCTCGAGCGCTGCATGCCGGCAGGCGGCCGGTTCGACGGCCACGTCGTGCAGGGCCACGTCGACGGCGTCGGCACGATCAGCGAACTCGTCGACGAGGGCGGCTGGGTCCGCTTCCGGGTCGACATCCCTCAGGAGCTCGCCCCCTACACCGCGGAGAAGGGCTCGATCGCACTCAACGGGACCAGCCTGACGCTGACGGCTGTGAGCGCTCCCGGCGATCAACCCGCCTGGGTGGAGGTCGGGCTGATTCCGGCGACCCTGGAGAACACCGTATTCGGGAAGGCGGAGGCCGGCGAGCAGGTCAACATCGAGGTCGATGTGCTCGCCAAATACGCCGAACGGCTCCTGAGCTTCCAGCACACCGTTGACCTCTCCTCAACATCCGCACTGAACACGAAAGAAGGGCTGCAGGGATGAACAGCGGCAGACACACCGCCGGCGCATCGCGCCTGGACACCATCGACCGTGCGATCGCCGACATCGCCGCCGGACGACCCGTCATCGTCGTCGATGACGAGGACAGGGAGAACGAGGGCGACCTCATCATGGCCGCGGAGCTCATGACGCCCGAGTGGATGGGATTCCTGATCCGTCACACCTCCGGAGTGATCTGCACTCCGCTGACCGCGACTCGGGCCGCGGAGATGAAGCTTCCGCCGATGGTGTCGCAGAACGAGGACCCGAAGGGCACGGCCTACACGGTGTCCTGCGATGCCATCGCAGGCACCACCACCGGCATCAGCGCTTCCGACCGCGCGCAGACCGCCCTGGTGCTCGCCAATCCGGCACTGGGCCCCGAGGCGATCTCTCGTCCCGGCCACATCTTCCCGCTCATCGCCAAGGAGGGCGGTGTGCGAGAACGCGCGGGGCACACCGAGGCGGGAGTCGAGTTCTCACAGCTGGCCGGCCTGCAGCCGGTGTCGGTGATCGCCGAGCTCGTGCACGACGACGGGTCGATGATGCGCCTGGATGCGCTGCTGGACTTCGGCGCCGAGCACGAGCTGGCCGTGGTGTCGATCGAGGATCTCATCGTCTGGCTCGACGCCCGGGATGCGCGGGAGTTACCGCGGGCCGTCACGGGTGAACCGGTCACCCTGCCGAGCACCTTCGGCACCTTCACGGCGCGGGCGTGGGTGGTCGACGGGATCGAGCACTTCACTCTCGAGTCGGGTCAGCCGGCGAGCACCCCGGCCCCACTGGTGCGGGTCCACTCCGAATGCCTGACCGGCGACATCTTCGGCTCGCATCGCTGCGACTGCGGCGAGCAGCTCGAGCAGTCGCTGCGCCGGATCGCCGACGAGGGGGGCCTGTTCATCTACATGCGGGACCATGAGGGCCGCGGGATCGGCCTGGCGAACAAGCTGGCGGCCTACGCCCTGCAGGAGCGGGGCGTGGACACGGTGGACGCGAACCGCGCGCTGGGCTTCGCGGACGACGCCCGCAGCTACGGGGCGGCCGCCGCGATCCTCGAAGAGCTGGGCATCGAACGGGTGCGGCTGATCACGAACAACCCCGCAAAGGTGACTGCGCTGCAGGAGCTCGGGGTAGAGGTCGAGGAGCGCCTGCCCGTCGAGGTGCCGGTGCGTCCCGAGAACGCCAGGTACATGGAGACCAAGCGGGTGCGGATGAACCACCTGCTCAGCACCGCTGGCGACGCAGAATCACTCCCCGACGCGGGTCCGCTCTCCCAGGCACAGGATCTCCTGCAGACAGGGGATCTGACGCAAGCAGAATCTCTTCCCCAGGCAGAGCAACTCCCGCAGTCGAAGAGCGAAAGGAAGGCCGGCTGATGGCACACCACGGAGCACCCGATCTGACACCGCAGGCAGGATCGGGCTTGAAGGTGGCGATCGTCGCCTCCTCCTGGCACGACGAGGTGATGGACGGCCTGATCGCCGGGGCCCAGCGCGCCGCCGCCGAAGCCGAGATCGAACCGACCCTGCTCCGGGTGCCGGGCAGCTTCGAGCTGCCGGTGGTGGCGCAGAAGGCCGCAGCCACCCATGACGCCGTGGTGGCGCTGGGCGTGGTGATCCGGGGCGGAACACCGCACTTCGACTTCGTCTGCGCGGCCGCCACGGACGGCCTCAACCGGGTGGCTCTGGACAGCGGGAAACCGGTGGGCTTCGGACTGCTGACCTGCGACACCGACGAGCAGGCGCTCGATCGCGCGGGACTGCCGGGCTCGCGGGAGGACAAGGGCTACGAAGCAGCGACCGCGGCGCTGGCAACGGCAGAGATCCTGGCCCGGCTGTGATCTGACAGAGCGATGATCGACCCGTGGGACAACCTCATCGAGCGGATCGCGCGGACTCTGAGCGGCCTCCAGGACGGCGATTTCGAGGTCTACGAGTACGCCGACGAACCTGCCGCAGAGGGATCCGGCGATGAGGGGTTCGGCTCGGGGGGATTTCGCTCGGGGGGCTCCAGCGCCGGCGGCTCAGGCTCCGGCGCCGGCAGCCCTGCAACCAGCAGTCCTGGCCCCCAGAAGCAGTCGCGATCGAGACGCCGGAAGCCGAAGCATTCCCGCTACGGTCAGTGCATCTTCGCCGACCCGGAGAAGTATGAGGTCGGCGGCTACATCGTCGAGGTCGGCGCGAAGAAGTACGGCGGCTGGTTCCGCGACGACGGCTTCCCCGAGAACCCCGAAGGGCTGGCGGCTATCGGCTTCCGACGCTACAGCCCGCGCGAGAACTGGCGCACCGAGCTGACGAGCCCTGAGGAGGCAGCTCGAGCGCTGGTGCTCGGAATGCGTGATGGCCGCGACTGCACGGAGATCTGGCGCTTTTGGCGGGCGACGTCGTGACCGTCGGCGACCGCGCATCACGACGAGATCCGAAGGGAAGAGCACCCGTTCAGGTCAGGTGGTCGTGCTCCCCGGAGACCCATTCGGCGTACCGCTGCGCGGACTCCTGGACTGCGGCGAATGCCCCCGTGGGAATCTGCTGGCCGAAGTTGCCGTACATCCGGTCGAACTCCAGATCCGCGACCGAGGCGGCGATCCGCTTGACGACGTCGGCCGACAGGGGAAGGAAGTTCGGGAAGCTGCGCATGAAGGTGACCCAGCCGGTGCGGGCCACCGGCCCGATCGAGTCGCCGCTGAGCATGACGCCTGTCCCATCCCGCCCCGTCCACAGCGCGACCGCACTGCCGGGGAAGTGCCCGCCGGTGCGCCGCAGCGGAATCCCGGGCAGCACCTCGGCGTCGTCCTCGTAGTACCGCAGAGCCGAGCCTCTCCGCTGGACCCAACCCGCGTCGAGGGCGCAGACGAAGACGGGCGCGTCGTCGAAAGCGCCGCTCCATTCGAGCTGGGTTCCGAACATGTGCGGGTGGCTGGCGGCGATGGCATGGATGCCGCCGAGCTCGGCAACGGCGGCGACCGCCTCGGCGTCGATGTAGGGCGGGATGTCGAACAGCAGATTGCCGCGTTCGGACTGGGCCAGGTAGCACGTCTGCCCGATTCCCAGCTTCGGCTCGGTCCGCAGTGCGTACAGTCCCGGCTCCCGCTCGGTGATGGAGATGGTGTGGCCCTCGGCTTCGAGCTCCTCGCGGCTGGTCCACTCCTGCCCGGACTGCGGCACCCATTGGCGCTCGTCGTCGCAGATCGGGCAGACCGCCGGCGGTTCCGACTCCGATTCGACGCCGCAGGTCCGGCAGATCGTCACGTCAGTGAGTGCGCTCATGGTGGATGCCTCCTGCTGTCGAGGATAGTGCGCGGTTCCCGGAGGCGGCCAGGGTCGGACCGCGAGCGCGGTCGCGATCTCAGCCCGGAGCGCGGCTCCGGCTACAGTCGGACACATGTCCCGACACATCGAAGTCGTCGCCGGGGTGTTCGTCGACGACGGCCGGATCCTCGCCTGCCGACGCGCACCGGGCAAGAGCGCGGAAGGACGCTGGGAGTTCCCCGGCGGCAAGGTCGAGGCCGACGAGACACCGCAGGACGCGCTGGTGCGGGAACTGTCGGAGGAGATGTCGGTGACCGTTGCAGTCGGCGAGCTCCTCGATCGCAGCGCCACGCCGGTGGGCGACACGACCATCGATCTCGCCTGCTACTTCATCGCCGACTCCTCGGAGACTCCACGGCACAGCACCGATCACGATCTGATCCGCTGGCTGGCGCCCGAGGAGCTCGACACCGTGCACTGGGCCGATCCGGATCTGCCGGCCGTGGGAAAGCTGCGCGGCGCCCGGCTGCGGCTGTGAGCCGCCCGCAACAGTGAGCCGCGCCCGGTCCCTCAGCCGCTACGCACCGTCCTTCTTGCGCTCATCGCTGCGGTGCTCCGTTCGCTCCTGAGAGCGCGACGACCGCGGACTCAGGTACCGCACCGCGCGCATCACGGTCCAGAAGATCCCACGGAGGCCGAGCGCACGAACTGGAAGCCGCTCCCGAGCCGGGATGGCCAGCCGCCCGATGACGAAATACGCTCCGATCATCAGCAGCACCGCGAGGATGACGATGACGACTTCCATTCATTATTCTTGGCACCTCGCGCGCCCGATGACAAGACCTGTATCGCCTGCCGGTCACTCCTGTCCGCGGATGGGATTCAGTCCGTCCGCCAGCGCGGTTCCCGCTTCTCGAAGAAGGCTGCGATTCCCTCTTTCCTGTCCTCGGACTCCCACAGCACCCGGGATGCCCGCTCGGTCAGCGGCCACAGCTCTTCCTCCGCCAGCTCGCGGGCCTCGATGAGGGCCCGCGTGGTCTCCGCGACTGCAGCCGGCGAGTTCGCGGTGATGCGCTGGGCGAGATCGCATGCCGCCTCGAGCGCCTCTCCCGGCTCGGTGACCACGTTGACCAGTCCCATGTGCTGAGCGCGCACCGCCGAGATGGGATCACCCGTCAGCAGCATCTCCGCGGCAAGTGTCGGGGGCAGCTTCGACGGCGTTCGGAAGAACGCTCCGCAGTTGGCGACGACCCCGCGCTTGAC
The DNA here is from genome assembly GCF_021729135.1 of Brevibacterium daeguense. Classification (GTDB taxonomy): domain Bacteria; phylum Actinomycetota; class Actinomycetes; order Actinomycetales; family Brevibacteriaceae; genus Brevibacterium; species Brevibacterium daeguense. Next base: position 50,547 of record NZ_JAJTWW010000021.1, on the reverse strand, counting down.
CTCCGGCAGCCCGAAGCGGGCGTCGTCGGCGGCGACGACCATGTCGCACGCGAGCACCATCTCGAACCCGCCGCCGAGCGCGAATCCCTCCACCGCGGCGATCACCGGAACACTGCGCTGCCTGCGCACGAATCCGTATGAGCCGCCGTCCTCGGTCTTCGGGGAGGTGCCCTCACTCAGGTCGGTTCCCGCCGAGAAGTACCCATCGGCGCCGGTGAGCACGATGACCCTGATGGACGGGGTCACCTCGGCGACCGCGAAGGCGTGGTCCAGCGCGTCCGCCAACTCCTGGTTGACGGCGTTGCGCCGTTCGGGGCGCTGCAGCGTCAGGATCATCGCTCCCTGCGTGATCTCGGTGTGCAGCGGTGCGGAATCGGGGCTCTCCACCCTCGGGGACTGTGCTGACTGGGGCGTTTCGGGCACGGCGGACCTCCTTGTGAGCGTGCTGCAGTCAGTCTAGCGGGGGGCGCGGCTCAGCGGGACAGCATCGCAGCGGGGCCGCACCTCAGCGGGGCAGCAGCCGATCGGCCGTCAGCGCGGCAGCCAGCGTGCGGCCCACCAGGAGGCTGGGACCGCCGGTCCTCTTCAGACCGGTGAACCGGTCCGGCTGCCAGGCCAGCTCCCCTGCACGCCCGGCGGCCACCGCCTCGGCCGCGGCGAGAACGGCGTTCATGTGTGTGTCGAGGGCGCTGTGTCCGTGGCCGGGCAGATCGATGAGCATGCCTTCGGGTGCCAGGCGCACGATCTCCTCGGCCACCGGGCGCGGTGTGCGCAGGTCGCGGTCACCGGAGAGCACCAGCACAGGGACGTCGAACTCCGGAAGCGCCTGGGCCAGACGGTAGGGCTCGCCGACGAATTCGCCGTACCGGTCGCGGACCGCATCGAACTCGTGGGAACTGTCGAAAATCGCCCCGTCCCCGTCGGTGGGGTCCTTGAGCTCCCGGAACCAGATCTGGCCGACCAGGTCGAACTCCATGATGCAGGGCATCGTCTGCGACACCTCGGAGGTGCCCAACCGCTCGAGCAGCGCCTCAGTCTGCTTCACCCGGCCCAGGCGCAGCTGATTGAGGTACTGGTCGAGCACGTCCGGGCCGGCGAATTCGAAGATGATCCGCACGTTGCGCCCGAATTCCTGCTCGTCGACGGTGCCGGAGTCGACGAGATCGTGGATCTTGGCTGCCAGCAGCCGTGTCTCCGGGCCGCCCACGGTCCCGCGCAGGAGCAGGTCGCGGGCGTATTCGCGGCCGACCCGGTCGTCGACGACGGACAGCATCGGCGAGTCGAGCACGAGGCCGGCGACCAGCTCCGGGTGGCTGACCGCGAGCCCCTGTGCCAGGTAAGAGCCGTAGGACGAGCCGACGATGACGGCCTGCTCGATTCCCTCGGCGGTGAGGACGGCGGCGATGTCGTCGACGACGAGGCTGATCTGCATCGCCTCCAGCGGCAGGTCGTGGCCGAGCAGGTCGTGGCGGGACAGGCCGACTCCGCGGTGCTCGACCATGACGACGTCGAGACCGGAGGCGGCGGCCGCCCGCCGGAAGTGCAGGTACGGCAGCGCCGAGGCCAGCCCGGGGCCGCCCGGGATCACGACGACGGGAAGGGATTCCGCCGCCGAGGCGCCTGCCCGCTTCCGGCCTCCGGCACCACGCGCGAACGGCAGCCGGCCGGCCCGCGCCTCGGAGCCGAGGCGGATGTAGCTGAGGTCGAACTCGGGCCCGACGAAGCCGGCGGCCGCCGCTCCGGCGGCACTGGGGGCGAACGGATCCGCGGCGGTTGCGGGGGTTCCGCGGCCGGCCTGGGCGATGGTGGTCTCAGCGGCGGGCGCGACGCCGGGAGCAGTGTCCGCGGTGTGGTCGGCACCGGTTTCGGTCCAGGAGATCGGACGGCGGATCGACTTGAGGCCGGGAACCTGTTCGGCCCTGCGGCGCATGCTCGCTGATCTGTCCATGTCCGCCAGTGTAGGGGTGCCGGCGCCTCCGGACCGGGAGGGAGCGGGCCGCGCCGGGTGTCAGTCGAGGACGTCGACCTCGTGGATCGTCTCCGCGGCGAAGCTTCGCACCAGGCGGGCGAAGCGGCCCGGCTTCTCGAAGTGGAAGCTGTGCCCCGACCTGATCCGGGCGAACCGGCAGTCGGGGATGAGGTCGAGGGCACGGGCGGCGTCCTCGTCGGTCATCGCGGCGAGCAGCAGGCCGGCGTCGTCGTACTGCCAGTTGCAGTGGATCAGCAGCGTGGGCACGCTGATCGCGGCGAGCGTGAGCTCGTGATTGAAGTGGTCGTGGAAGCTGTTGTCGTAGAACGCCTGCCCGAAGTGCGGGTCGTAGGACTCCATGCCGCGGAAGAACTCGTTCATCAGCGGGGGCATGTAGGGCCAGCTCACCGGCGAGTCCGACCCGTCGAAGCGTTGATCGATGCCCGCCTGGCGGAGCCGGTCTGCGCTCCGGCCGAACAGCTCGAAGAACTCCGAGTGCTGCAGGTAGTAGGCCACGAAGTCATCGGTGCCGTCCTGGTCGAGGAAGCGATGGGCGATCGTCGCGAGGTCCCGGTAGTTCGAGGTGTCAGCGGCGCGCGGCATCACCGAGGAGAAGAACGGGGGATCCTCGAGGACGAGGGCGGAGACGACCTCCGGCCGGGAGGCACCCATCCACGCGCCGATCAGCCCTCCCGACGAGTGCCCGGAGACGATGGCCTGCTCTTCGATCACTCCCGCCACGAAGTCGGCGAACAGCTCGCCGAGCACCGGTCCGCTGTAGAGCTCCGGATCCCAGGCAGACCCGCCGTGGCCCGGCACGTCGACGGCGTAGACGTGGAAGTCGGCGGAGAGCGCGGGCATCACGCGGGCGTAGTTGAGCAGATCACTGGTCTGGCCGGGGATGAGGAGAAGCGCCGGACCATTGTCCGGGCCTTCGGCATATCGAATGGGATACCCGTTGATCATCGTCGCGCGTTCGGCGAAGCCGGCGGCCGCGGCGCTCGCGTGGTCACGGCGAGCGTAGGTGGTGTTCCGGAGCACATAGCCACCTGCGCCGGCAAGGCCCGCGACGAGCACGGCGCCGCAGGTGAGAGCGGAGAGTCTGAGAATTCGGGACGTCGGGGAGAGCGGCTTCGGCATGGAGAGCCCTTCGCGGTGGTGGCGTCACGTGCGGTGGATGGGTTCGCGTCGGTGGGATGGCCTCGTCCGCAGGCTATCAGGGGCCGCACTGCCCCGCGTGGGACTGGCACCACGGAGTCATTCCCGGGAAGCGGCCGCGGTTGCGGGCCACCCATTGGTAGGCACGGTCGAGCCCCTGCTCGATCCCGGGCAGCCCGGCGAGGCCTTCGAGGAGGCCTCGGGTCCGGGCTCGCCGGACGTTGCCGTGCCGGACGCCGCCTCGCCTGGCCCGTCCGGCGCCTCGGCCGGCCCGTCCGTTGCCTCGGCTGATTCGCTCGGCGGCAGGCCTCGACCCCACCCACGGCGCCGAACCGAGGATCGTGTCGAGGATCGCGGCGGCAGCCTGTGCTCCTCCCCGCTTTCCGCCGGCAGCGTCGATGGCCCAGATCTGGTACTCCGCCTGCTCTCGGGTGATCCCGAAGCGCTCGCGGACTCCCGGCGCCTGGTGGGCGAGGAATCGGACGCGGGAATGCCCGTCGAGGCGCTGCCCCAACTCCGCGCACCGGGTGCAGAAGCCGCAGTACCCATCGAAGATCACCGTCAGCGCCGGCTGCCCGGCCGCGGTGCGGGCAGTCAGCTGCGAGTCGGTCATGCGAACGTCACCCCTTCCGGCAGCGCCTCCGGCGCCGAGCACACGAGCACCTGGTCCTGCTGACTGACGGGGACGCGGCGGAACTCGCCCTCGCCCGGCAGGTCCCCCACGATCCCGAGGCACGCCTGCACCTGCTCGCTGCGGCCCAGGCCCCCGTCACTGAAGTTCGGCGTCGAGTAGCCGGGCGCCTTCGCCTGCACCGGCAGCGGCACCTCCATGACTCCCTCGTGCTCCTGACCCGGCTCCAGCCGGGTGCCGCCGACGACCGGCTGCACGTCGGGATTGCCGGAGTCGTCCCCGAGTCCGAACACCTGGCGGGAGATCCGCATGGTCCGGTCGCCGGCCGCGCCGACGTAGGCGAGGCGGGGATCCACATCGTCCTGGGTCATGTCGCTCATCCCGATCACCGCGGGCAGCTGGTCGACGACCGTGACCGGCTCCTGGCCGGAGTTCTCCAGCGTGTACTCGACGACGAGCGCCTCCCCGCGCACCTCGACCATGAACCCGGGGGTGATCCCGCGGGCGGTCGCCTGAACCGGGTAGGCGTCCTCCTGATCGCTTCCGAAAGCGGAGCACCCGCTCAGCAGCACGGCCCCTGCAGCAGCGACGGCGAAGGCGGCCGTCGCCCGCCGGCTGCCACGGCTCACAGCAGCACGGCCAGCACGGCTCACAGCAACACGGCCAGCACGGCTCACAGGATCACCGTCAGCAGTCCGAGCGTCACGCAGGTCCACACCGCGTGTGCCGCCACCGATGCGAGGACGTGTCCGGTGCGAGCGCGCAGCCAGGCCAGCGGCGCACCGAGCACCACAGCGGCCAGCACGAGCGCGGGGTTGAGGGTGGCGGCGGTGGCGAGTGCGTAGATCACTGTCGACCACAGCACCTTCCGCGCGGGCAGCGCCGCGAACACCCCGCCGCGGAAGGCGAGCTCCTCGGCCATCCCGACGATCAGCGCGGTGAAGAACACGGGCACGAAGTTCTCGGCCCGGATCGGGCCGAGCACCGATTCGACCAGCCCCGCGGTCAGCGGAATGAGGGACAGGGCCAACGCCCCGACCACGCTGATGAGCCCGATCACGGCACCGAACGCCACACCGGTCCCGCACGCCCGGCGCAGCGACACCGGCTCTCGATCCGGCTGCCGCGCGCCGCCCGCCGCCTCACTGCCACTCGCCTGCCCACGTGAGCGCCGGACCCCGATCGCGGTCCCGACCGCGAACACCGCGACCCAGCAGGCGGCCAGGATCGCGGAGTACCGGAAGAACTCCCGGGATTCATAGGGCACGGTGAAAGTCAGGTAGAGCGCCGAGATCCCGGCGGCCAGCGGGACGACGATGGCGGCCACGAGCACGGGCGAGGTGCGTCCGGTGCTCTGGGCGGTGTGCGGAGCAGATACCACACCCCCGATACTAGGTGATGAGCCCTGGGGACGAACCCGTTCCCGGAAGGCTCGGATCGTCTCCCACGAGTGAGGACACCATGCGCGTATTCGTCTCCGGGGCCACCGGCTACCTCGGCTCCCGCCTCGTCCCCGCCCTGCTGGCCGCCGGCCATGAGGTGACAGCCGGCGCCCGGCGCCCCGACCGCCTTGCGGACTTCCCCTGGTCGGACTCGGTCCGCGCGGTGGAGTTCGACGCCCTGCGGCAGGACACCCAGGTGCCGGCGATGCGTGGCGCGGACGCTGCCGTCTACCTCGTCCACTCCCTCGAGAACCGGGACTTCGTCCGCCTGGATGCACGCGCAGCCCGGGGCTTTGCGCGGGCCGCCGCCGAGGCGGGTGTCGGCCGGGTCGTCTACCAGTCCGGGCTGGTGCCCGAGGGCGAGCAGGCCCGCCACTCCCGTCACATCCGGTCCCGGCTGGAGGTCGAGGAGATCCTGCTGGCCGGCGCAGTTCCGACGCTGTCGCTGCGCGCGGCGATCATCGTGGGCGCCGGCTCCACCAGCTTCGAGATCGTCCGGCGGCTGACCGAGCGGCTGCCGGTCATCCCCATTCCGAGCTGGATGAACAACTGGGTGCAGCCGATCGCCGTCGTCGACGTCCTCCATGCGCTCGGATGCGCGCTGGCCGATGACCGCACCGGGTTCGTCGACATCGGCGGCCCGGAGATCATGACCTACCCCGACTTCATCCGGCTCTATGCCGATGTCGCAGGGATCGTCCGCCCGCAGGTCGCGGCAGGGCCGGTGCCGGCCGAGGTCGTCGGCCGCAGCGTGGCCCGGGTGTCCGGGCTGCCCCGCCGGACGGTCACCGCGCTGGCGCGCAGCGTCGCCGAGGACATGGTCTGCACCCATCCGCTGCCGTCGGACTGGTTCGCCGACCATCCGAGGACCGACGTCGCCTCGGCGATCCGGCGCGCGCTCAGTCCCGCCCGCACCGGAACGGCAGTCCTCGGGGACCCGCAGTCGGCAGCGGACACGGACGCCGACTGGAGCGGAGGTCACATCGAGATCTCCGGGGCCACCCGATATCGAAGCCTGTTCGGCCATGTGGGCGCCCGTGACTGACGGGACGACCGTGAGCTGTTCGGGGGCCGGCCGCCCGTGCGATACCTGTCCGGCGGCCGGCCGGCCGTGCAATACGCTGAGAGAATGACCGAGGCCGCCCCGTGACTGCGACCACCCCCGCCCAGTCCGCCTACACGCGGACGTGCCAGCAGGCGGCGCATCAGATCCTGCGCAGCTACTCCACGTCCTTCTCGCTGGCGACCCGCACCCTGCCGGCGCCCACCCGCGTGCACATCACCTCCGTCTACGCGATGGTCCGGGTCGCCGACGAGATCGTCGACGGCGGCTTCGACAGCTCCGATCCCGCGGCCAAGCTCGCGCTGCTCGATGACTTCGAGTCCCGGATCGCCGACGCGGTCGCCTCGGGATTCTCCACCGACGTCGTCGTGCACGCCTTCGCGCACACTGCCCGCCGCACCGCGATCGGGCCCGAGCACTGGGAACCGTTCTTCGCCTCGATGAGGGCTGACGCCCGGCCGCAGACCTTCGATCCCGACGGCCTCCGGCGCTACATCCACGGCTCCGCCGAGGTGATCGGCGAGATGTGCGTGCGCGCGTTCTTCGACGGCACACCACCCGCAGAGATCGCCGACGACGTCGACACCGGAGCGCGTGCCCTCGGCTCGGCCTTCCAGAAGGTCAACTTCCTGCGCGACCTGGCGGAGGACGCCGGGGAGCTGGGCCGGGCGTACTTCCCGGGGGTGGATCCCGAGCAGCTGACCGAGCAGCAGAAGCATGCGCTCGCCGCCGAGATCCTCGGCGAGCTCGACACCGCCGCCGCCCGGATCCCGCTGCTGCCGGCGGCTGTCCGGCCCGCAGTGTGGACCGCGCACGGGATCTTCCATGAGCTCACCCTGACCATCGACCGGACACCGGCCGAGCGGGTCCGCACCACCCGCATCCGGGTCTCGCAGCCGCGCAAGCTGCAGATCGCGGCGGCCGCGCTGGCCGGCCGGCCGCTCTCCCGCAGGCCCCGGCGCAATCGCAGCACTCAGCTCTGCACCACCGATTCCGGCAGCACCCAGCCCCGCACCACCCGAGGAGAACCATGAGCCGTGCCGTCGTCATCGGAGCCGGGATCGCCGGGATGGCCACCGCCACCCTCCTGGCCCACGAGGGGCACGAGGTCACCGTGCTGGAGCGCAATGACTGGCTGGGCGGTCGCGCCGGCAGCCACCGGGAGGCGGGCTTCACCTTCGACACCGGGCCCAGCTGGTACCTGATGCCGGAGGTGTTCGATCACTTCTTCCGGCTGTGCGGCACCTCAGCGGCCGAGCAGCTCGAGCTCGTGACGCTGGACCCTGCCTACCGGGTGTTCGCCGAGGACGGCCGGGTCGCCGACGTGCCGCTGGGCCGGGAGCGCGTCCGCGAGCTGTTCGAGTCCCTCGAGCCCGGCTGCGGTCCGCGCCTGGACGCCTACCTCGATTCCGCCTCGAAGACCTACGACATCGCGCTGCGCCACCTCCTCTACTCCACCTTCGACTCCCCCGCAGCGCTCGCCCACCCCGACGTGCTCGGCAACATCGGTCCGCTGGCCGGGATGCTCACGAGTTCCCTCGCGGAGCGGATCGAGGGCACCGTGACCCACCCGCTGCTGCGCCAGATCCTCGGCTATCCGGCAGTGTTCCTGGCGATGAGCCCGGATCGGGCGTCGGCGATCTACCACCTCATGAGCCGGCTCGACCTCATCGACGGCGTGCAGTACCCGATGGGCGGCATGTACACCGTGATCAGCGCGATCGAGCGCTGCGCGCGCGCCGCCGGCGTCGAATTCCGCACCGGCGCCGAGGTGGTCGCCCTGCCGGTGGACCGGGCTCGGGGCCGCGCCGCCCGGCCGGGCACCGTGTCCGAGGTGGTCGCCCGCACGAGCGCCGGGCTCGAGGTGCTCCCCGCAGACCTCGTGGTCGCGGCCTGCGATCTCCACCACGTCGAGACGACACTCGTCGAGCCGGGCTTCCGCACCACCGACAGCGCCGCCTGGACCCGCCGAGATCCGGGCATGGGTGGGGTGGTGATGATGCTCGGCATCGACCGCCGGCTGGATTCGCTGGCCCACCACAACCTGTTCCTCACCACCGACTGGGATGCCAACTTCGGGGCGATCTTCGGCGACGACAGATCCCTGCCGGACCCCGCCTCGGTCTACGTGTGCGCGCCCTCGCGCACGGATCCGGGCGTCGCTCCCGACGGCTGCGAGAACGTGTTCGTGCTGGTCCCGAGCCCGGCCGACCCTTCCCTGCGGTCGGGCCAGGTGGAGTTCGAGGCCTACTGCGACCGGATCGTCGAGCAGCTGGCCGCGTGGGCGGGCGAGCCGGACCTCGCCGAGCACATCGTGGTCCGCCGAACGCTGGGACCCGGCGACTACGTCGACGACTTCCACGCCTGGCAGGGCACCATCCTGGGCCCGGCCAACACCCTGCGGCAGAGCGTCTTCTTCCGCGACGGCGCGCGCTCCGCGAAGATCGGGAATCTGTACCGCGCCGGCGCATTCACCGCGCCCGGCGTGGGACTGCCGATGTGCCTGATCAGCGCGGAGAACGTCGTCAAGGCCCTGCGCGGCGACACCTCGGGCGGCTGGCTCGACGCGGTGGGCGCCGGCACCGCCCCGGAGCCTCGATGAGCTGGGCGTACCTCGGCTGCGTGCTGTTCTCGACGGCGGGCATGGCCCTGCTCGACTGGCGGCACCGGCTCTTCTGGTTCGCCGACTGGCGGCGGGCCGCTGTCGTCCACGGCATCGGCCTGGCCGCGTTCTTGCTGTGGGACGCCGCCGGCATCCTCTTCGGCGTCTTCGCCCGCGGCGACAGTCCCTACATGACGGGCATCGAGGTCGCGCCGGAGCTGCCGATCGAGGAGGTCTTCTTCCTCATCTTCCTGTGCTGGCTGACGATGAATCTCTACACCGGGCTGGCGCGGCTGCTCCGGCACCTCGGCCGCGCGAACGGCGCCACCGGCGCTCACGAGACGAGGCGCACGGCATGACCTATACCGCCATCAACATCGTCTTCCTGGCCGCAGCAGCGGCCGTCGCCCTGTTCGGTTGGACGCGCCGCGGGATCGCCCGGCTCGCCCTCCTCATCACCGCGGTCGCGCTGATCGCGCTGACGATCGTATTCGACAACCTCATGATCCGGGTGGGCCTGTTCACCTACGCCGACCCGCACATCTCCGGCATCACGATCGGGGTCATGCCCGTCGAGGACCTGTCCTACACGGTGTTCGCCCTGCTGGTCCTGCCCGCCCTGTGGGAGCTCACGGCCCGCCGAGAGCCGCGGTCGCCTCGGGAGCGGACCCCGTCGGAGCGGAAGGGAGAGCACCGTGCGTGAGCTGCTCATCGCCTCGCGGCCGCTGTCGTGGATCAACACGGCCTTCCCGTTCGCAGCCGCCTATCTGCTGGGCGGCGGCGGGATCGACCTCGCCTTCGTGCTCGGCACGATGTTTTTCCTCGTGCCGTACAACCTCGCGATGTACGGCATCAACGACGTCTTCGACTACGAATCCGACCTGCGCAATCCCCGCAAGGGCGGCGTCGAGGGCCACCTCGCCACCCCGGACCAGCACTCCCGGATCCTGATCGCCGCGGTCGTGGCCTGCGTGCCGTTCCTCGTGTACCTCTTCGTCATCGGCTCCTGGCTGTCCAACGCCGTGCTGGTGCTGAGCATGTTCGCGGTGGTGGCCTACTCGGTCAAGGGCCTGCGGTTCAAGGAGATCCCGGTCCTGGACTCCGTGACCTCCTCGATCCACTTCTCCTCGCCGGCCTGGTTCGGGCTGGCGCTGCTGGGGCAGCCGCTGGACGGCGACGCCTGGCTCATCCTCGGGGCGTTCTTCCTGTGGGGAGTCGCCAGCCAGGCCTTCGGCGCCGTGCAGGACGTCCTCCCGGACCGGGAGGGCGGCCTGAAATCGGTGGCGACGGCGTTCGGCGCCCGAGCCACTGTTCGGCTCGCGACGGTCGTCTACCTCGCCGCCGGAGTGCTGCTGGTGCTGACCTTCTGGCCGGTGCAGCTGGCCGGCCTGCTGGCGCTGCCCTACGCGCTCAACACCGGCCGGTTCTGGTCGATCACCGACGCCACCTCCGCCGACGCCCACCGCGGGTGGAGGGTGTTCCTGTGGCTCAACTACGTCGTCGGCTTCCTCGTCACCATGCTCATGATCTGGACTGCGCTGCGCTAGCCGGCTCCCCTCGGCTCGTCCCCTCCGCGGGCGCCGTGCCGACGAGCGCGTTCGGGGACAGGTCGACCCGGCGCAGCAGCTGCGCGTTGAGGGCCACCACCACGGTCGAGGCGCTCATCAGGAGCGCTCCGACCGCCATCGGCATGACGAAGCCGATGGGTGCGAGCACACCCGCGGCCAGCGGCACCGCGATGAGGTTGTAGCCGGCGGCCCACCACAGGTTCTGGACCATCTTCCGGTACGCGCGCTCCGACAGCTCGATGACCGACAGCACCGCGCGCGGGTCGTCGGCGGCGAGCACCACATCCGCCGAGGCGATCGCCACGTCGGTGCCCGCCCCGATCGCCAGCCCGATGTCGGCCTGGGCAAGAGCAGGGGCGTCGTTGACGCCGTCGCCGACCATCGCCACGGTCTTGCCCTGGTCCTGCAGCTGCTTGACCGCCGCACCCTTGCCCTCCGGCCGGACTCCGGCGAAGACCTGGTCGATGCCGAGCTCGCGTCCGACGGAACGGGCGACCGCCTCGGCGTCCCCGGTGATCATCGCAACCTCGATGCCGCGGGCGTGCAGCGCGTCGACCGCCTGCCGGGAGACCGCGCGGATCTCGTCGTCGAGGGCGAGCGCGCCGAGCACCTGCCCGTCGGCGACGACGTGGAGGATGATCGCGCCGCGGGCCTTCCAGTCCTCGACGCCGAGCTCGGCCAGGCCGTGCTGCTCCAGCATGCCGGGTCCGCCGACGGACACCTCGGCGCCGTCCACCCGTGCGGTGACGCCGAGCGCCGGCGACGAGGTGAAGTCGGTGGCCTCGGGCACGGTGAGTCCCCGCTGGGACGCCGAAGCGGTGATCGCGGTGGCAAGCGGGTGCTCGCTCGCCAGCTCCGCGGCCGCGGCGAGCGCCAGGATCTCATCGGCTGACCGGTCGCCGGCCGGGCGGATCTCGTTGACGACCGGGGCCCCCTTGGTCAGGGTGCCGGTCTTGTCGAAGAGGACGACGTCGACGGTTCGCATCGCCTCGAGCGCCGTCCGGTTCTTGACCAGCACGCCGGCGCGCGCGGCGCGCTCGGTCGCGATGGAGACCACCAGCGGGATCGCGAGGCCGAGGGCGTGCGGGCAGGCGATCACGAGCACGGTGATGACGCGAGTCAACGCCTGCTGCGGGGTGCCGAGGATCAGCCAGGCGACGAGGCTCAGCGCAGCGGCGCCGAGGGCGTACCAGAACAGCCAGCCGGCGGCCTTGTCGGCGAGCCGCTGGGCGCGGGAGGCGGAGCGCTGGGCCTCGTCGACGAGCCGGGCGATGCCCGACAGCGCCGTGTCCTCACCGATCGCGGTGACCTGGACGCGAATGCCGGAGTCGGTGGCGATCGTGCCGGCCACCACGTGCTCCCCCTCGCCGCGGGCGACCGGCCGCGACTCGCCGGTGATCATCGACTCGTCCATCGCTGCGCTGCCGGCGACGATGACGCCGTCCGCGGGCACCCTGCCGCCGGGCCGGATGAGCACGATGTCATCGAGGCGGAGGTCGTCGGGGGCGACCTCCTCGGTGGCGGCACCGTCTGCGGAGAGGCGCTCGGCGGTGTCGGGCAGGAGCGCCGCCAGGGAGCCGAGCGCGGACTGGGTGGAGGCCAGCGAGCGCATCTCGATCCAGTGGCCGAGCAGCATGATCACGACCAGCAGGGCGAGCTCCCACCAGAACTCCAGGTGCATGCTCACGATGCCGAGGAAGGCGGCCCAGGAGGACAGGAAGGCCACGGTGATGCCGAGCGAGATCAGCATCATCATGCCGGGCTTGCGATCCTTGAGCTCGGAGACCGCGCCGGTGAGGAACGGCTTGCCACCCCAGACGTACATGACCGTGCCGAGCACGACCGGTGTCCAGTTCACCAGCGGGGTGTCCGGCAGCGAGTAGCCGATGATGTTCGCGAAGCCATGGGACAGCAGTGTCGTGGGGATCGCGAAGACGAGCATGATCCAGAACAGATTCCGGAACATCGTCACGTGATGCGAGTGGTCGTGGCCGCCGTGCTCCCCGTGGCCCGAGTGATCGTGGTGCTCGGCATGGCCGGAGTCGTCGTGGCCGGAGTGGGCGGAGTGGTCGTGGCCGGAGTGGTCGTGCTCGCCCCCGGTCGGCTCGCCCTGCCTCACGTGGCCGGCATGCTCCTGACCGAGCACGTCGTGCTGGTCGTGGCGTGGGTGCTTCCCTGCGGAAGGGCTCTCGTGGCTCATACTTCCCCACGCTATCCCGATCGCGCAGTCATGCAAGGGCGCCCGGGTCTTCGGCCTCGCAGCCGCCCGTGTCCTGACGCACGGCTATCCTGACGCCCAGGACCATCTTCCCATCGAATCTCAGTGCTCGATTGGAATCCCAATGCCCGACCGAAAGGGAGCCGCATGCCCACGCTTCACGTCATCGCCCTGGGCGGCACGATCGCGTCCAGCTCTTCGGACACCTCCGGCGGGGTGCAGCCGTCCGCCTCTGCCGACGAGATCGCCGCGGCCGCCCAGCTCGACACCCTGCCGACAGGAGCACCGGAGGTCACCTTCGAGCAGCTCGCCCAGGTGGGCTCCGGCAGCATCACCCTGGAGATCCTCGCCGAGGTGGCGCGCTCTGCTCGCCGCGCCGCCGCACGCGGGGCCTGCGGCATCGTCCTGACCCAGGGAACCGACACCCTGGAGGACTCGGCATTCGTGCTCTCGCTCCTCAACGACTCGGGTATCCCGATCATCCTGACCGGCGCCATGCGCAACCCCACCCTGCCCGGTGCGGACGGCCCGGCGAACGTCCGCGCCGCTGCGATCGTCGCCCTCGACCCCCGAATCCGGCAGCTCCCCGCGCTCGCGGTCTTCGCCGACGAGGTCCACGACCCGACATTCGTGCGGAAGGCGCACACGAGCTCGATTGCCGCCTTCACCTCGGGCCCGGCGGCCGGCCCGCTCGGCTGGGTCGTCGAGGACCGGCTGCAGCTGCCGCACATCCCGGCGGCACTCGCGCTGCCGGCGGAGTTTGCCGTTCCCGAGGCGCCCGGTTCGGAGACCTCCCAGGCCGCCGAACCATCGGCACATTCCCCCTTCCCCGAGGTGGCGCACATCGAGGTCGGACTGGGCGAGTCCCTCCGGTGGATCGATCAGCTGCCCGACCTCGGGTACGCGGGTGCGGTGCTTGCGGGAGTGGGCGGCGGGCACGTGCCGGCATCGACCGTCGAACGGGTCGAGCGGCTTGCAGGTCGCATTCCGGTGGTGCTCGCCTCGCGGACGGGTTCGGGTTCGACATTGGCGCACACCTACGGCTACCCGGGAGCGGAGATCGACCTGCTCTCGCGCGGGCTGATCCGGGGAGGACGTCTGGACGCCCGGAAATCTCGTCTCCTGCTCACCCTCGCCCTCGGTGCAGGAGTCGCACCGGCAGCGGTGTTCGAGGACTTCGGATGAGACGATCAGCCCCCTGACTGATGAGGGCTCGGGTGAGTCCTCCCCCGCGGTCGCCGGCACCAGGCTCCAGCCGGGAGAGACACCCCACCTCGTCGATCGTGCTGCCAACGGGTCCTGCCGAGACTTGTGACCGGTCGCGCGCCCGCGACCTGTCCGAATATCAGCTGCACGGCGTACCCTCGGTGGTATCGGACCTGGGTGTCCGGGATCAGCCCGCGACTGAAGACAGTTCAGTCAAGTCGAAACGAGGGAACGGTGCTCTGATGACGAAGCCGAATCCGAACCGCTCACCCTATGAGGGTGCCGGGCTGCTCATCACCCTTGCGACCACCCTGGTCGGGGCGGCGGCCACAGCCCTGGTGGTCAAGTTCCGCCGAACCAAGGGCACTCACGGTTCCGACGAGCACCGCAAGGACGACACTGCCGGCTGAGCTCGCAGCTCAGCCGGCAGTGTCGTCGGTCGGGACCTGAGTCGCAATTCCTCAGTCCGCGACCGTGATGCTCCTCAGTCCGCGACCTTGATGAGGGTCTTGCCGAAGTTCTTGCCGTCGAGCATGCCCACGAAGGTCGCCGGCGCGTTGTCGAGGCCTTCGGTGATGTCCTCCCGGTACTTCACCTTGCCGACGCGCACCCACTCGCCCATGTCGCGCAGGAAGTCCGCGAATGTCGACTCCACGAACTCGGTCTGGATGAAGCCGCGCAGCAGCAGGCTCTTGGAGAGGACGCTGCGCATCAGAGCGGGAGTCCGGTCCGGCCCTTCCGGCAGCGAGGTGGCGTTGTAGTTGGCGGCGAGCCCGCAGACCGGGACCCGCGCGAAGGTGTTGAGCCGCGGCAGCACTGCGTCCCACACCGCTCCCCCGACGTTCTCGAAATACACGTCGATGCCGTCGGGCGCGGCGGTCTTGAGCGCTCCGCGCAGGTCCTCACCCCGGTGGTCGAGCGCGTGGTCGAAGCCGAGCTCCTCCAGGTAGGCGACCTTCTGCGATCCTCCTGCGATGCCGATCGCGGTGCAGCCTGTGAGCTTGGCGATCTGCCCGACCGCCGAACCGACCGGCCCCGTGGCGGCGGCGACGGCAACCGTCTCACCCTCCTTCGGCTGACCGATCTTGAGCAGACCCGCGTAAGCGGTGAAGCCTGGCATTCCCAGCACGCCGAGCGCAGTGGTGACGGGCGCCTCGGCGGGGTCGAGCAGCCGCAGGCGCGAGGCGGGCTCGACGGAGTACGACTGCCAGCCGGCGTAGCCCTGGACGATCTGCCCGGGGGTGAACTCGGGCACCGTGGATTCGACGACCTCGGAGACAGTGCCTCCGACGATCACGTCGCCGACCTCGACGGGAGCGGCATAGGACTTGGCGTCGGACAGGCGGCCGCGCATGTAGGGGTCGAGCGACAGATAGAGGGTCCGCAGCAGGACTTCGCCGGACCCGGGTTCCGGGACCGGGGCGTCGTCGTGGATGAAATTGTCCGGTTGCGGCACGCCCACCGGGCGGGAGGCGAGGCGGATTCGGCGGTTCATCTCGGTCATGCAAACTCCTTCGGTCGCACAGGGATCGGTCCTGGTCAGTCTATGCGGGAGGAGTCGATCCCGCTGAGCGGCTCAGTCAGCGGGCGCCCCGCGCCCGACCCGCCCGACGCAGCCGACGCGGCCGACGGCGCCCGACCCGCCCGACGGTGTCGGCGGCAGGAAGCCGTCGAGGTGCTCCGCGCCGGGCACCGGCCACGCCGGGTCCGGCAGCCAGGTCGTCCACTCCGCGTCGAAGGCCCAGTGGCCGGATTCGAAGGCGGCAACGGCCAGCTCGGCGTTGGCCTCGATCCGGGCGACCGCCTCGGCGTCCCACATGCCGTGCTCCAGAGCACCGGCGAGCTCGTCCTCGTCCTTGCGGCGGATGACCCCGGCCGGCGAGATCGTCAGGTCGAGGATGTGGTCGCTGGTGAACAGCTCGGTCGTGCCGAGGCGCCGGTGTTCGTGCTCGAGGTTGACGTACCAGCCGCGGAATCGGCCGTCGTCGCTGTGGAACACCCAGACGGAGAACGGCATCTCCGCCGGCACGATCCGCAGCACCCCGCCTCCGTACCAGCGACTCGGCACCTGCACGCGGGCCAGGGCGCGATCGGCGTGCGCGAACCGGATGCCGTCGGGCACCTGGCGAGCGGTGAGCGCCTCGAAGCCGCGCAGCCGGCTCTCGGCGGTCGGGGTGTCGCCGGCCAGCCACAGCACCAGCCCGCGCTCGTCCTCGCGCACGACGCGCATCGGCTGCACGATCTCGCCGCCGAACCGATCGAAGTCGATGCGCCGAAACCGCCAGCGCACGATCTCCCCGGGTCGGCCGTACGGCTCCCGGCCGACGGCGCGAGTGCCGGAGGGCAGCGACAGCGGAAACGGGTCGGTCGAGGTCATGGGGACATTGTGTCCCATTAGAGTAGGGAACATGCTCGACGAACCCCGCGACGATGCGGACATCCCCCGTTTCCTCTCCGAGCTCGGCCTGCCCGGGCTGGCCGACATCCACGTTCACTTCCTCCCGGAGCCGATGCAGGAGAAGGTGTGGGCCTACTTCGACGGCGCACAGCGCAACTACGGCCGTCCGTGGCCGATCAGCTACCGGTTCGACGTCGACGCCCGCCTGGAGATCCTCCGCGGCTTCGGGCTGCGCGCGATCCCGGCACTGACCTACCCGCACAAGCCGGGCATGGCCGCGTGGCTCAATGACTGGAACGCGCAGTTCGCCGCGAGCGACCCGGACATCATCCACTGCGCCACCCTGTATCCCGAGCCCGCTGCAGCCGACTATGTGCCCGAGGTGATCGCGGCGGGCGCCCGCCTGTTCAAGGTCCACGTCCAGGTCGGGGCCTTCGCCCCGGACGATCCGCTGCTCGAGCCGGCCTGGCATGCGCTGGAGACCACAGGGATCCCGGTGGTCATCCACGCCGGCTCCGCCCCGCTGCCCGGTGAGCACACCGGTCCCGAGGCGGTCGCCGCGGTCCTCTCCCGTCACCCCGAGCTGTGCTTCGTCATCGCCCACATGGGCATGCCGGAATACCACGCCTTCGCCGATCTCGCCGAGGAGCACCCGGGCGTCCACCTCGACACCACGATGTTCAACACCGACTTCACGAACGCCACGACCCCATTCGACGAGGCCTACCGCACTCGGCTGGCAGGGCTGGCCGACAAGGTCGTGCTCGGCTCGGACTTCCCGAACATCCCCTACCCCTACGCCCACCAGCTGCAGGCGCTGTGCCGACTGGGGCTCGGCGAGGACTGGCTGCGCGCCGTGCTGTGGGACAACGGCGCGCGGCTGCTGGGGCTGGACGCGCGGGTCGGCGCAGAGGGCGGGCACGGTTCATCCGGCCGGTGACACGGGTGACGCGCGCGACACGGGCGACGCCGGTGACACGGGCGACACACCAGGTGTCCCAGTAGGATGGCAGACAGCTCCGCAGACACGGACGCTTCGCAGAGACACACCGCTTCGCAGACCATGAGGAGAACGATGGCTGATCTCACTGACCACGGACCGAACCCCTACGTCATCAACATCGAAGAGGCGACACTCGCCAACGAGAACTTCCGCTCCACCCTCTGGACGGGCCAGCACATCCAGATGACCGTGATGTCGATCCCGGTCGGCGGCGACATCGGGCTCGAGGTCCACCCGGAGACCGACCAGTTCCTGCGCCTGGAGCAGGGCCGCGGCCGCGTGCAGATGGGGCCGTCGAAGGACGAGCTCACCTTCGACGAGGAGGTCTCCGACGACTGGGTGATCCTCGTGCCCGCCGGCAGCTGGCACAACGTCACGAACATCGGCGACGAGCCGATGAAGGTGTACGCGATCTACGGCCCGCCCGAGCACGTGCACGGCACCGTGCACAAGACGCAGGAGGACGAGGAGAAGGACCCGAACGAGGACTGAGGCTCCGCCGGCGCGCGCTCAGCCCCGAGACACCTCGGGCAGGCGCGCGCCGGCGAACACGCCCGCCAGGCCCATCGCGGCCAGGAACACCAGGGCCCAGACCACGCCGAGGATCGCCAGCAGCGAGCTGATGCCGCCGACGATGAGCAGGATCAGGCCCATCGCCGAGTTCGACACCGCCACGTAGGTCGTCCGCTGATCACCCTCGGCCATGTCGACGACGTAGGTCTTCCGGCCTACGCGGACGCCGGTGTGCATGAGGGTCAGCAGGAAGTAGCCGGCGATGAACAGCAGGGCACCCCCCGCGCTGTCAGCGGTGAACCCTGGCAGGGAGACGATCAGCACCAGGGCGAGGATGATGCCCGAGGCGACTCCCGCCCCGACCGTCATCAGCTGCTTGCTCGACCGGTCGGCGAGCCGGCCGAAGAGGCGCCCGCCCAGCAGCGCGGCGAGACCCGAGGCGATGATGAAGCCGCCGAGGCCCGCCAGACTGTCCGTCCCGGAGCTGATCGACAGGGCCACCACGAAGGGTGGGCTGAGCGCCGACACCAGGAGGAAGCTGCGAACGGTGACGAAGTGGCGGAAGGCGCGGTCGTCGCGCAACAGCCCGAAGGTCTCCGCGAACCAGCGCTTCGCCTCCTCGCCGGCGCCGCGCGCAGGCTCACGCTCCTCCTCGCCGGCGGGTTCGCAGATGCCGGTGTAGACGACGGCCACCGCCACCCAGAGGGCGGCTCCGGCGGCCAGCAGCCAGGCGAGCTGCCCCGCCTGCAGGTCCTCGCCGCCGAACAGCCGGATGCCCAGTCCCAACGTGATGGCCACCAGGCCCGAGGCGGCGGTGGCCAGTCCGTTGATCTGGCCACGCTGCCCCTTCGGCACGGTGCGGCCCTGCACGTCCTTGGACGAGATCGAGCACAGGCACCGTCCCAGCGAGAACACCACCAGCGCGCCCACGATGACGAGCCCGGCCGCCAGCCCCTGACCGAGCGCGGCCGTGGCCGCCATCAGTGCCACCGACAGCGCCTGGACCACGGCCCCGGCGATGAAGACTCGCTTCCGGTACCGGACGCGCAGGATCATCGGGGTCAGGAGCGCCTGCGGCAGCATCGATCCGGACTCGCGAATCGGGACGAGCACGCCGGTCAGCGCAGCGGGCACTCCGAGTGCGTGGAACAGCCACGGCAGCACCGTGGAGGCGTTGACGGTCTGATCACCCGAGGACTGCAGGGCGTTGGCAAGGACCAGGCGAAGTCCGTTGCGCGGGACGTTGCGCCGCACCTCGTCCGGCAACGCCTGCTCCGCCTGCGGATCCCGCTTCATCAGCAGGGAATAGATTCTCTCGGTCGCGCTCACGTCTGCCAGGCTAGCCGGGCGTCGGTCCGCTCACCAGGAAGCGCTCCCTTACCGCCGGCGGCTTCGACCTCCTACCGACGGCGGTAGACCGGAGCCCGCTTCTCCAGGAAGGATGCGGTCGCCTCGGCGCGGTCCTCGGTGAGAGCCGTGTAGATCTGCTGCCGATTCTCGAATTCGACTGCGGCCTCGAAGGATGGGATCTCGAGCGACTTCCACAGCCCCTCCTTCGTGAATTCCACCGAGATCGGCGCGTTGAGCATGATCTGCCGGGCTGTCTCCAGCGCACGGTCCATGAGCTCGTCCGGCTCGACGACGGCGGCGAGGAGTCCGAAGCTCGCCGCCTCCGCCGGAGTGAAGCGCCGGCCGGTGAGCATGAGCTCCTGCGCGCGGGCAGCGCCGATGATCCGCGGCAGCAGCCAGGACAGGCCCATGTCACACGCGGAGAATCCTGCCCGAATGTAGCCGACGGCGAAGTTTGCGTCCGGCACCGCGTAGCGGACGTCGGAGGCGCACAGGATCGACAGACCCACGCCCGCTGTCGCTCCGTTGACCGCTGCGATCACCGGCACGCGCAGTCCCCGGATCCGCGCGACGAGGTCGGCGATCTCCTTCTGACGGCCCATCGCCCGCGGGAGCAGTCCCTGCTCGTCGATGAGATCCTCGTCGCCGTAGCCGGTGAGGTTGAGACCGGCGCAGAACGCACGCCCCTGGCCGGTGAGGACGAGCACGCGGGTGTCGAGGTCCGCGTCGACCTCGGCGAGGGCCGCCTTCAGCTGCGCGACGAAGTCGATGTCGGCGGTGTTCATCCGCTCGGGGCGGCAGAAGGTGATCCGGGTGACCCCGGGCTCCGGTCGGTCGGCCCGGATCGACGCCTCTGTCGAGGCCGTCTGCGCGGGCGCAATGCCCTCGGCGGTCGAAAAGCCGGTGGGTGCGGTGTCGCGGGCTGCCGGTGTCGTCATCGAATCTCCTGTGGCTGCATCATTGAAGTCCATGACGACAGACTAGCGGGACTCGCCGACGAGCCGGGCAGCAGGGCCGGCGAGCGCCCGCCTGCTCCTGGTCAGCCCCGCCTGCCCCTGGTCAGCCCAACTAATTGCTCCCATTCCTCGATGAGCCAGGGGCTGAAGACGAAGGGGGCAGCCTGCAGGGCGGAGGTGAGGTTCTCCGGGGTGATCCAGCCGAACTCGGCGACCTCGTCGGCCCGCGGTCGGACATCACCCACGAGCCTGGCGGTGAAGACCGGGCAGATCTCGTTCTCGACGACGCCCGAGGCGTCGACGGCGCGGTATCTGAAGTCCGGCAGCGTCTCAGCGATGTCCGCGACCTGGCAGCCGAGTTCGTCTTCGGCGCGGCGGGCGATCGCCTCGGCGAACGGCTCGTCCGGACCGGGGTGTCCGCAGAAGGCGTTGGTCCACACGCCCGGCCACGTGAGCTTGGTGAGCGCGCGCCGGGTCAGCAGGGTCTCTCCGGCGTCGTTGTACAGGAAGCACGAGAAGGCCAGGTGCAGCGGGGTGTCCGAGCCGTGCACGGTCGCCTTGGGGTGGGTGCCGATCGGCGAACCGGATTCGTCGAGCAGGACGACGAGCTCTTCAGAGCTGGACATGGGCGAACCTCCAGTCGCAGGGTCCAATCACTCTAACGGAGCGGGCGTCAGCTGAGTGAGGTCTGGGCGGTCGCCGGGCGGGACGAGCCAGGCGTCGTGTCGCCCATGCGCAGAGCAGCAGTGCACCCGCTCGCCGACGTCCATCAGTTTCGAACAGGGCATGTCCGTGCGTGTTTATATCGTGGTTTCATCGCTTTTGCCGACGGATCACCGGCAGTGCTCGAAGGGGAGGAGATGCGCGATGCGCCACACCGACGTAGGGACAGGATCGGAGCCGATCGGCTCTGCGGAGCCGGACTTTGTGGAGCCAGCGGACAGAGACGAGCTGGTGCGAGCGGCACGGGAGGCGGCCGCGAGGGTGGCGCAGTGTCAGGCCGAATTCCTGGCTGTGCTGGACCGGATCGAGAGGACCGGGGCATGGGAGGGCTGGATCGGCATCCGCTCTCTGCCCCACTGGGTCGCCCAGGTGTGCGAGATGAACCTGCACACCGCCCGGGAGTACCTGCGCGTGATGCGAGGTCTGCGCCGGCTGCCTCAGGTGGCGGCGCTGTTCGCCGCCGGGCGGGTGTCCTACTCGAAGGTGCGCGAGATCACCCGGCTGGCAGGCCGGATCGACCAGGAGGAAGCGGCCCGCATGTGCCAGTACGCGCAGGCCTCCCAGCTGTCGCGGATGGTGTCGGTCTACCGGCGGATCGCCCCGGTAGAAGGCGAGGAGTCGCCCCGGGAGCTGCCCGACGACGTCTTCCGCGTCCACCCCTTGGAAGGTGGCGGTCGGGCGCGGATCACCATCGAACTGCCCGAGGCCGAAGCCGCGGAGCTGTTGGTGCTGGTCGATGCGGCCGTCGATGAGCAGATCCGCTCCGAGCAGCGCCCGGACACCGACCCCGCCACCCTGCCTGCTTCCGCCGCACCGGGTGGCGGTGCTGGTTCTGAGGAGCACGTGTCCCGTGTGGATCGGCTGCTGCACCTGCTGCGCCTCGGTTCCCGCAACCCGTCCGCGACAGGCGCAGCGAGGCGGCGAGCCGAGGTGTACGTCCACATTTCAACCGACGCGGTCGCCGCCGCTGAGACTCCCGGCGCAGCCCGAGCAGCCGCTTCGGAAGCATCGACCGCACCGGAAGCCGACGGCGGCACGACAACGACCTCGCGTTCAGAGGCCACCCCTGAACGCGATCCCGCCCTGCCTGCCGGCCCCAGCAAGCCCGCCGGGCCAGCACGTCGCCGTGTCGACGGTGTTGCGAGGATCGAGGGGTACGGGCCGATCACCGGCGCGACGGCTGCCCGGCTGATGTGCGAGTCCCCGCTGGTCGGCGCCCTGATCGACGCTTCGGCCGACGTCCTCGCCCTAGGCCGGTCCCGCAGGCTGGCCTCTCCCAAGCAGCGACGAGCGCTGGCAATCCGGGACGTCGGTTGCCAGTTCCCCGGCTGCAGTCGCACCCGCCGTCTGGAGGCCCACCACATCCGACCCTGGTCGCGGGGCGGACCTACCGACCTCGACGCGATGCTGCTGCTGTGCCGCTCACACCACATCGCCGTCCACGAGCACCACCTCCTCATCACCCGCGCGACGACTCCCTTCACGGGCGCGCTGCAGGCGACCAGCGGCTTCGACTTCGCCACCGAGGACGGGACGCGCCTGGTGCCGCCGGAGGACCCCGACAAGGAGATGCGGGTCTTCGACACCGCCACGATCCGGAAACGCGACGCCGCCGATTCCGATCATATGTTCAGCCCGGCGGCACAAGAGGTGACGACGAGCCCGCCTGCACCCGCAGACATCCTGGGGACAGTCCCCGCAGCCACGCTGCCGAGTCCGGACCGCATCAGCACCATCGGGGGCGGCGAAGGCTTCGATCTCGGAGAATGCGTGCGGTGGATCTTCGACGCCGCACGCTTCCTCGGACAACGAACCGGACCCGAGGACGACGACGGCTCGCGCGGTCGCGCGGCCTGACCCGCACGCATCCGCAAAACGTCCCCGCGGGGACGCGAGATCCCCAGATCCTCTGCAACGAGACCCAGAACATCCTGTCGCAGGCTGGCATGAACGCTGAAATACAGTCTGGCATGCACGCAGGCAGCGAGTTTGAAATGGACGCTGGAAGCGAGTTTGCAATCCAGTCTGGGAATAGAGTTGAGGTCATGGCAGCCTTTCGATTCTCCCAGGTCGACGTCTTCGCCTCGCGCCCCTTGGGTGGCAACCCCGTTGCCGTGGTGCACGGGGCGGATGACCTCGACGACTCGACCATGGCGGCGTTCGCCCGCTGGACGAACCTGTCGGAGACGACCTTCCTGCTGCGGCCCACCACGCCGGAGGCGGACTACCGGCTGCGCATCTTCACCCCGGGCGGCGAGCTGCCGTTCGCCGGACACCCCACGCTGGGCTCCGCGCACGCCTGGCTCGAGAACGGGGGCCGGCCCCGGCGAGCAGGCGCGGTCGTCCAGGAGTGCGCGGCGGGCCTGGTCACCCTGCGCCTCGCCGACACCGGAATCGCGTTCGCAGCACCGCCGCTGATCCGCTTCGGCAAGGTCGACGAGGAGGACCTGCGGCTGGCGGTCACCGCGCTGCAGATCTCCCCGGCCGATCTGGTCGCGAGCAGCTGGGTGGACAACGGCCCGGGCTGGATGGGCCTCCAGCTCACCGACGCTCGGCTGGTGCGCGAGCTGCGGCCCGACTTCTCCCGCTTCGAGGGCCTCCGGATCGGCGTGATCGGGGCCTACCCGGAGGCGACCGGCGGGTCCCACACCCCTGGCACCCCGGTCGACCGGCCGGCCGACTTCGAGGTGCGGGCGTTCGTCCCCGGGATCGGAGTGCCGGAGGACCCGGTGACCGGCAGCCTCAACGCAGGCCTGGCCCAATGGCTGATCGGCACCGGTGCGGCCCCGGAGAAGTACACCGTCTCGCAGGGAACTCAGCTGGGCCGGGCCGGGATCGTCGGCATCGAGAAGGCCGGCGCCGATATCTGGGTCAGCGGTGCGACCAGCACCGTGATCAGCGGCTCCCTGGAGATCTGAACTCCCGCCCGCGCCTCTCCGCGCATCAGGCGCGCCTCCCCGTGCCTCACCCGCGCATCAGGCGCGTTTCCCGTGCCTCACCCGTGCTTCCCCGTGCTTCACGCGATGCGTTCGCGCACCCGTCGGCGGCGCCGGCCCGCGCCGATCCAGCCGGCGGCGAACACCGCTCCCACCCCGGCTGCGAGCGTGATGACCAGGGCATAGCGCAGCCCGACGAGTCCGGCCGCATAGCCGAGCAGCGGTGAGGACACGAGCATGCCGATCCGCAGCACCCAGCTCGTCAGCGTGATCGCCGTGCCGTGGCGGAACCCTGGCAGAGCGCCAGCGGCGGCATAGGCGCTGGGGATGAAGGTCGCAGACCCGAACCCGGACAGGAAGAAGGCGATCACCACCGCCCAGGGCTCCGCGACGAGCATCGCCAGCAGCATTCCGCACACGACGAGCACACCGCCTGCCCGCACGACCGCGGGACGGCCGATGCGGTCGGTCGTCGCATCGGCGAGCAGGCGGGCGATGAGCTGGCCGCCGAGGGCCACGACATACGCAGCTCCCGCGGTATGCACCGGGACTCCCGCGACCTGGTTCAGGTAGACGGACGACCAGTTCATCCCGAGATCTTCGATGAGCGCCCCCAGCAGGCCGAGGGCGATGATCGCGATCAGGAGCGCCCAGGGCTTGGCGGAGTTCCCGTCCGCTGTCGCCCCGCCGGCCGCCGCACCGCCGGCCGCCGCACCGCCGGCTGCCGCGTCGGCCCGCTCCCCGGCCGGAGCGGCTCCCGGTCCCATCGAGCCGACAAGATTGTAGGCAGGAGCTCTCTTCGACAGGACCGTCAGGGACCAGGCCCAGCCCGCGATGAGCACGGCCAGGCTGCCGGAGACCACGAGGTGGGTCGACAGCGGGATGAGCAGTGCCCCGGCACCCAGTCCGAGTGCGCCGCCGGTCACCGATCCCACGCTCCAGGCGGCATGCAGGGAGTTGAAGATCGACTTCCCGCGCAGCCGCTCGACCGCGAGCCCGTGCACGTTCTGGGACGCGTCGACGACCGCGTCCATGAACCCGCCCAGCAGCAGCAGGAGGGCCAGCAGCCACGGCGCCGAGGCGAACCCTGCCGTGGCGAAGATCAGCGCCAGGATGACGGTTCCCGCCCCGGCCACCTCCGCGGCGCCGAAGCGCCGGATCAGCGGGGCGGGCAGCCACGCCGCGCTGATGGAGCCCAGCGGGAAGGCCGCGACGATGAGTCCGAAGGCCACCGTCGTCAGCTCGAGGTGACTCTTGACCTCCGGCAGGCGAGCCAGCAGACCCGCGGCGATGAAGCCGTTGAGGAAGAAGAAGAGGGAGATGCCGAGGCGGGCACGGGAACTGCTCGTCCGCGCCCGGTCGTCCTCCCTGGCACCTGCAGCTGGGTCCGAGGCCATATGCACCCAGTCTAGGCACGCGTTCCCTGGGCACGCACTCCGAATCCCGCCCCCGCGGGGATCGGCTCGGGGCGTGAGGTCGGGTGCAGGGGAATCAGCCGGGGTCGGCGGCAAGGCGTGCGACGAGACCGACAAGGTCGGCGTCCGCCCCCGGGCCCATGACGAACTGGACGCTGGCGGGGAACCGGGAGGGCGCCTCGGCGGGCTCCGCGTCGAGGAACCGGACCGGCACCGACAGCGCCGGCCAGCCGAGCAGGTTGAACAGCTGCGTGTACAGGCGCAGCTGGTCCCGCGTGCGCGCGGTCGTCTCCTCCCATTCGACGGGGTCCGTGCCCAGGGTCGGCACGACCAGCGCATCGACCGGTGAGAGCTGCTCCGCGGCGCGCCGGCGCAGCTCGGCGAGCTCGGTGAGCGCGTCGGAATAGTCCTCGTGCGAGATCGAGGCATCGTTGTCGAGGTTGCGCATGACCTGCGGCTGGAAATCGCGATGCCCGGCCTGCAGGGCGGGCTCATGCACCTGGTAGGTCTCGTAGCCGCGGATCATCGCGAAGACGTGTGCCGACCGGCCGAAGTAGAACGGCTCCTCGTCGACGGCCACCAGCTCGGTCCCCGGCAGGCTCTGCAGGGTCGGCCGGACGAAGGTGTCGAACCAGGGACCGCCGTTGTCGGCCAGCTCCGACGTCAGAACGCCGAGGCGGACCGCACCCTGGCCGCGGTCGGACGCCGGAGCCCAGCCGACGTGCGCCGCGAGTTCGTTCCACAGGGTCAGCATGTCGGTCGGCGTGCGGGTGAAGAAGCCCACCGTGTCCAGGCTGGGCGACAGGGGCGAGACGCCCTCGGTGGGCACCAGTCCGAAAGTGGGCTTGAGCCCCGTGATCCCGGCACACGCCGCCGGCACCCGCACCGAGCCTGCGGTGTCCGTGCCGATCG
Organism: Brevibacterium daeguense; assembly: GCF_021729135.1. Taxonomy (GTDB): domain Bacteria; phylum Actinomycetota; class Actinomycetes; order Actinomycetales; family Brevibacteriaceae; genus Brevibacterium; species Brevibacterium daeguense. Next base: position 24,484 of record NZ_JAJTWW010000021.1, on the reverse strand, counting down.
CGACGGGGACGATCCCCGTCGCGACCGCGATCGCCGAGCCGTAGCTCGAGCCGCCGGTGAGGAGACCCGGACGCACGGGGTTCACGCCCTTCCCGTGGGTGCTCTCCTCGCCCATGATCCCGTAGGAGTGCTCGTGGCAGGTGGTCTTCGCCACCGGGACCATGCCCAGCTCCTCGAACTTCTCCACAACCCGCGCCGAGGAGGCGGCCGGCGCCTCGGGAGCGACCCGAGAGCCCATGGTCGTCGTGACTCCCGCGAGGTCGATGACGTCCTTGATGGCGAACGGCACGCCGTCGAGCGCTGACAGCGGCCTCCCACGATCCCTCCGGACACCGGCGGCGGTCGCGGCCGCCCGCGCGGTGTCGTCGAGGGTCGTCGACTCGGCGGTCGGACGGAGGCCCTGGTCGACGATGGCGTTGTACTCCCGCCCGACGGTGGCGCAGGCGGTCAGCGCGGTGTCCACGGCAGCGGCCGCGGTCTGCGCACCGGTGCCGAGGTGGGAGGCGAGATCACGGAGAGTCATGCTCCACTTCTACCCCAGGCCGACCGGCCGGACCAGCGGACGGGCCTCCTCACCGGTGATGCCTCACAGGTACTGGATGTCGACGAATCCCGAATCGGAGCGCACGGTGATCGGCACGAACGGTTCCTCGGTGCCGCTGGGCACCTCGTCGATGCCGACGTCGGAGGCACCGCTGCTCGTGCTCGCGTCGACTCGGTAGCCCGTTGCCTCGGTGTCCTCGACGGAGTCGATCCGCGGCACCCGCAGGTCGACAGCGCCGGAGTTCACCGACACCTCGATGCCGGCCGTCGGCACGGTCTTCTGCCCCAGCCGGAGGTCGAGCGCTCCTGTCGAGGTGCTGGCGGTGAGTTTCTCGGAGACGTTGAGCTCCGTGGAGCTGATCGCGCCCACCTTCGTCTCCAGGGCGACCGTCGCCGCGCTGCCGGTGACGTCGATGGCACCGCTGGTGGCCCTCAGCTGCAGCGCCTGTGCCGTGACGTCGGCCTCGATCATCCCCGTGGTCGTCGACGCGACCAGCCGGCGGTACTCGCCGCTGATGACGGTGTGAGAGAACTTCGAGGTGCTCGTGACGTCCATCTCGCGCGCCTGCGCCTCGGGGATCTCGATGTTGAGCCGGAGCTCGTCGCGGTCGAGGAAGGGCCTGCTGTCCAGCCCGGTGACCCCGACCCGGGTGATGCCGCCGGACGTGTCGAGGCTGATCTGCGGAACGGTGCTGCTGGTGCCGCGGAATTCGAGGGTGGCGCTGCCGGTGGGCGAGGGCGTCGTGCTGATCTGCACGCGAGCGCGCTCCGCGTCGACTTCGAGCTTCGACATGTCCGCCGGCAGGGCGCTCGTCTCCGTGCTCTCCTTCGTGTTGACACGCTGGAAGAAGTTCGAGGTCCCGGCGCTCAGCGGCAGGAGCAGCGCGAGGCAGGCGACGATCGCGATGATGACGCGGATGGTGAGTCGGGTGCCGGGGCTCATCCCCGACGGATTCGACGAGTTGCTGGGTGACATCGGTCTGTCCTTTCCGGACGAAGTCTTCGGTGGTGCTCGGGTGCTCGGGTGCTCGGGCTCAGGCGCCGAGGAAGCGGAGCACTGCGAGCACCCGGCGGTTCTCGGAGGTGTCGTGGGTGAGGCCGAATTTCGTGAAGATCGAGCTGATGTGCTTCTCCACGGCCCCTGCGCTCAGATACAGGCCGCCGGCGATCGCGGCGTTGGACTTGCCCTCCGCCATCAGCTGCAGCACCTCGCGCTCCCGCGGGGAGAGCGTGGCCAGCCCGTCCTGGCGGCGGGAGCGGACGAGGATCTGGGTGACCACCTCGGGGTCGAGCACGGTCCCGCCGGAGGCGACCTCGCCGATGGCCCTGACGAAGTCCTCGACATCGGCGACCCGGTCCTTGAGGAGATAGCCGAATCCGCCCGTGTTCTCCGCGATCAGCTCGCTGGCGTAGCGCTCCTCCACGTACTGCGAGAGGACCAGCACCCCCACTTCAGGGTTCTGCTTGCGCATGAGGACCGCGGCGCGGATCCCCTCGTCGGTGAAGGTCGGGGGCATCCGGACATCGACGACGGCGAGATCCGGGGCGTCCGTGTTGACCGCCGCCAGCAGCGCATTCGCATCGGAGACTGCCGACGTGACCTCATGGCCGAACTCGGTGACGAGGCGGACGAGGCCTTCGCGCAGGAGGACCGAGTCCTCGGCGATCAGGATGCGCACGGCACCTCCACCACGAGGGTCGTCGGGCCGCCGGGCGGGCTGGTGAGGGTCCAGGTGCCGCGGGCGGCGGTCACGCGGTCGACCAGCCCGGACAGTCCGGTGTGGGAGCCGTCGCGGCAGACCTGGGCTCCGCCTGTGCCGTTGTCGGAGACGCTGACCTGCATGGTGTGCCCGGTGCCGATGATGCTCACCCGCGCCCGGGTCGCGCCGGAGTGCTTGTGGATGTTGGTCAGCGCCTCGGCGACGACGAAGTACGCCACCGATTCGGCCTCCGTGCCCGGGCGCCGGGGCAGGTCGATGACGATGTCGACAGGAACCACCGAGCGGGCCGCGAGGGCCGAGATCGCGGGGTCGAGGCCGCGATCGGTGAGCACTGCCGGGTGGATGCCGCGGGCCAGCTGCCGCAGCTCGGTGATCGCGGCCTTGCTCTCCCCGTGGGCCTCATTGAGCAGCTGCTGGGCACCCTCGGGATCGCTGTCGAGCTTGGCCTTGGCCATGCCGAGCTTCATCGACAGCGCGACGAGCATGGGCTGGACGCCGTCGTGCAGATCGCGTTCGATCCGGAGGCGCTCGGCGGTCGCGGCGTCGACGGCGCCGACCCGGGCCCGGTCGAGGGTGTCGACCTCGGCGCGCAGGGCAGTCGTCCTCGTCGCCGGCAGCAGGCCCCGGTCCAGCGCTCGGTCGAGGTAGGGAGCGAACCACAGAATCGCCAGTCCGACGAGCATGAACACGACGCCGAGCGATCCGTTGAGCAGTCTCACGCCGCCGCCGTCGAGCGGGCCGAACAGCTGGAAGTCCGCCCCGACCGGGTTGATCGCCCCGGCCAGCAGGGAGGACCCGGCGGCGAAGCCGATGAGCGCCAGCCCGCAGGCGAAGGCGCCGTAGAGGGCCTTGACGTAGTGGTGGGCGGTCGACCGCCAGAAGGCGCTCGACTTGAGGATCAGCCATTGGTTGTCGAAGAAGCCGGCCACCCCGTCCTTGGCGGACCGATCCGGGAGGGGCATCGGGATGGCGTCGGCGTAGACCGCCTCGGCCCGGAGCCGCTCGACGTAGTTGATCCCGCGCTGCAGGAACAGCCAGAGGAAGAGGCAGATGAGGCCCGAGCCCAGCGCGAAGAGGCCGCCGATGCCCACGAAGAACAGGGCGAGCGGAATCCAGATCCAGAGCACGGCGACGAGCGAGGAGACGATGAGATTGGCAGTGCCCAGCAGGCCGGGCGGTGCGGGATTCCACTCCCGGTGGGCGGCCGCCTCGGGTTCGGCCGGGCGGAACTCCCCGTCGGCGATCCCGTGATTGCGCGGCTCTTCGAGGACGGCGGTGGCCGGGGCGGCGGGCGAGGCGAACGTGGCCGGCGAGTCGAACGTGGCCGACACGTAGGGGTCGGAGGGCGCGTAGGGGTCGGAGGGCACGCTGGGGCCGGGTGACGCGTTGGGGTCGGAGGGCTCGTCGGCAGCGGAGCCGCCGGGCAGCACCGAGGTCGGATAGGCGGCGGTGGGCGGGACGGCGGGCGGGCGCTGGGGCCGTTCCGGGACAGCGGAATCATTCATAGTCACACCGTATTTTTCCGGGGTGCTCCCCCACTATGCAGGCGCCCGCCCACCTCCGGTCGGGTTTTCCCCACCATTGTCTCCCGCCTGTCCATCCCGCAGGATAGGACCATGCGCCTGGCCCCACGCCCCTGGATCCCCGCTGTCTCCCGCGACCGCATCTCCGCCGTCACGGCCGAGGTGTTCGGCCCCGACTCCGACCCCGTATCCGTGTCGTCGGCGATCGAGGACCTCGCGAACGCGAACGATGCCTACTACAGCGCACGAGCGCTCAACCTCAACCCCGCCTCCAACGTCATGAATCCCCGCGCCGAGGCGCTGCTGTCGGCAGGCATGGGACCGCGGACCTCGCTCGGCTATCCGGGCGCGAAGATCGAGACCGGACTGCATCACCTCGAGAGCATCGAGGTCATCACGGCGGAGCTTGCCGGAAGGGTGTTCGACGCCGACTTCGCAGAGGTCCGGGTCCCGTCAGGGGCGATGGCGAACCTGTACGCCTTCATGGCCACCTGCGGCCCCGGCGACACGATCATCGCCTCGCCGGCCACGATCGGCGGGCACGTCACGCATCATCGCGAGGGCGCGGCCGGGCTCTACGGGCTGACCACGGTGGATGCGCCCGTCGATCCGAACCGGTATTCGGTCGACCTGGACGCGCTGGCCGAGCTGGCCCGTGAGGTGCGTCCCCGGCTCATCACGCTGGGCGGCTCGCTCAACCTGTTCGCCCATCCGGTGGCGCAGGTCAGGCAGATCGCCGACGAGGTCGGAGCGACAGTGCTGTTCGACGCCGCCCATGTGTCCGGGATGATCGCCGGCCGGGTATGGCCCAACCCGCTCGCAGACGGTGCGCACCTGATGACGATGAGCACCTACAAGAGCCTGGGCGGACCGGTGCACGGCCTCGTGCTCACGAACGAGGCGGCGCTGGCCGAGCGCATCGAGGAGATCGCCTTCCCGGGCATGACCGCGAACTTCGACGTCGGAGCGGTCGCGGCCCTGGGCGTGACGCTCGCCGACTGGGAGGCCTGCGGCGCCGACTACGCGCGCACCATGCGGCAGACCTCGATGCTGCTGGCCGAGGAGCTCGCCGCGCGCGGGATCGAGCCGTACCGATGCGCCGACGGGTTCACCGACTCCCACCAGTTCGCGCTCCTGGCCGCCCCCTTCGGCGGCGGCTCGGTGATGGCCGACCGGCTCGAGCGGGCGAACCTGCTCGCGTACGGGATCGGCCTGCCCGCGGACCCGGTCCCCGGCGACACCAACGGGCTGCGCATCGGCACCCCGGAGGTCGTCCGCCGCGGACTGACCACCGCCGACATGCCGCAGCTCGCCGACTTCATCGCCCGTGCCCTGCAGCCGGAGGCTCGCCAGGACAAGATCGCCCTGGCACGCGAGGTGGCGGCCTGGCGGTCGAGGTTCACCGGCGTCCACTACACGGCCGGGTGACGCTCTCGCTTTGTAGGGTGATGCCATGACCGAGCAGCCGCCGACGACCCCGCAGACGACTCCGCCGACATCGGTGCGATCGCCCACGCGCACCCGCACGCTGTGGTGGATCGCCGCGATCGGCGGTCTGGTGCTGTCGGGCACCTACCACTTCGCAGAGCTGTTCGTGCCCGCCTCGATCGACGGCATCAGGCTGTCCGAGCCTTCGATCATCATTATCTTCGTCGACGTGTGCCTGGGAGTGCTCGCGCTGGCGCTGCTGCCGGCGGCGCTCACCCATGATCCGATGGAGGCCCAGGAGGCCTACGTCGGTCCACCATCGGCGCTGGTGGCAGGTCTGGTGGTGCTGTCCGTCTGGCTGGTCTCCGTGATGGCGGCGCCGGCTGGGGCGATCGCGCTGATCTCGATCTCCTCGCGGCTGTCGGCCGGCTGGACGATCCCGGCAGTGCTGTCCTCGCTGCTGTCGATCATCGTGTACGAGCTCACGCTCTCCACCGAGGTCCCCGGGATCAAGTGGTCGACCGTGCTGATCGCGATGGCGGTCACGTTGGCGCTGGTCGGGGTCGGGAGCCTGCGCGGGGCGCGGACGCGGAGGCAGGCCCGCCGGGAGCGCTGAGCCAGTGTGCGACTTTCTGGGGAAGAGTAGGACTTTCTGAGGTCGCACATCCCCGAAACAGTCCTACCCTGACTCGTTCCCCGTGCCGAAACTGCCTATTGCATTCAGAGCGCTGCACTGCCACACTTTTACGGAAGAACGTTCGTTCTTGTGACTCAAGGGAGAGTGAAACATGAGCACCGCACCTGACAGCGGCACCCGCACGGGAGCCCCGGAGACCGTCGAGGTCACCGAGAAGAAGATGGGGAAGCTCGCCTCGGCGTCCATCCTCGCCACCGCACTCGAGTGGTTCGACTTCCTCATCTACTCGACGGCATCGGCACTCGTCTTCGGCACCGTCTTCTTCCCCACCCTCGGCGGCTCGGGCGGCACCATCGCCTCGTTCGGCACCCTGGCCGTCGGCTTCCTCGCCCGTCCGCTCGGCGGCATCATCGCCGGCTCGCTCGGCGACAAGTACGGTCGCAAGGGCCCGCTCGTGGCCTCGATGATCGTCATGGGCCTGGCGACCTTCTCGATCGGCCTGCTGCCCGGCTACGACACCATCGGCATCTGGGCTCCGATCCTGCTCATCGTCGCGCGCCTGGTCCAGGGCCTCGGCGTCGGCGCCCAGTGGGGCGGCGCCACCCTGCTGCTCACCGAGCACTCGCCCGTCAAGCGCCGTGGGTTCTACGGCTCGCTCGTGCAGCTCGGCACCGTGGCCGGCATCGTCATCGGCAACGCCTTCTTCCTGGCGATCCTGCTGTTCGTGGACGATCAGGCCTTCGCCGCCTGGGGCTGGCGCGTGCCGTTCCTGTCGGGACTGCTCCTCGTGGCCGTGGGCATCTACGTGCAGCTCAAGATCGAGGAGACCCCGGTCTTCAAGACGATGCAGGCCAAGGCCGCCGCGAAGACCGCGGACGTCGAGATCCCCAAGGTCCCGCTGGCCCTGGCCGTCCGCAAGTACTGGAAGCAGATCCTCCAGGCGGCCGGCGCGTTCTTCGTCGTCAACGGCACCTTCTACATCATGATCTCCGGCATGCTGTCCTACGGCACCGCCAACCTCGGTCTGTCGCAGACCACGATGATCGTGGTCGTCGTGATCGCCGTGCTGACCCAGATGGTCACCATTCCGTTCTTCGGGGCGCTCTCCGACCGGCACGGCCGCCGCAAGATCTTCCTCGTCGGCGCCGCTCTCATGGGCGTCTACGCGTTCCCGTTCTTCTGGCTCGTCGACACCGGCAATCCCGTCGTCGTCGGTCTGGCGATCATCATCGGCCTGACCCTCCACGCCACGATGTTCGGGCCCCAGGCCGCGATGTTCGCGGAGATGTTCCCCGCCGACGTCCGCTACTCCGGCGCCTCCCTGGGCTTCCAGCTCGCCAGCGTGTTCGCCGGCGGCCTGGCGCCCATGGTCATGGTGTGGCTGATCGCGACAACGGGGACCTCGCTGAGCGTGTCGGTCTACATCCTCGCGATGGCGATCATCACCTTCGTGGCCGTGTTCACCATCAGGGAGCGGTTCCAGGCCGACCTCCACGAGACGTCCGACGAGGTCGCCAAGCGGGAGGCCGCCGAGGCGGTCGCCGGCACGGCAGTCACCGGCAGGGCAGCCACCGGAACCACAGCGCAGGAGGCCGCGACCAATGCCTGACATCGAGATCGACATCGCCGAGCTCGCCGCGCGCCTGCGCCGTGTCGAGGACGTCCAGGAGATCACCCAGCTGCGGGCCCGCTACTGCCAGGCCCTCGATGACGGGCACTGGGAGGCGCTGGCCGACACCTTCACCCCCGACGGCGCGTTCGTCGGCCTGTCCACGGCACGCGGGCGGGCGGAGATGCTCGACTTCTTCCCCACGCTCAACGCGACCACCGTGACCTCGTGGTGGCACTTCAGCTCGAACGAGACCGTCGAGATCGACGGTGACACCGCGCATGGCGTGACCTGGCTCCTGCAGCCGTGCGTGGTCGAGGGCGAGTCCCAGCTCGCGGCCGGCCGCTACACCGACACCATGGTGCGGACGGCTGAGGGCTGGAGGTTCCAGGAGCGGCGCGTGTCCTTCTTCTTCTGGTCGTCCCTGGAGGAGGGCTGGGATGCCGCCCGCTTCTCGTGGCCGCCCTCGGTCGAGGCCGCCGACTCGCGCACGCTCGAGCGCCGGGACGGGGCCGACAGCCAGGACAGCGGGACCAGCCGGGACGCTGCCGCCGAACGGGAGAGCAGTGGCTCGCTGCAGTGACCCCGCAGGCTCAGCGCGCGCCGGCCGACGGCTGCCCCGGCACGGCGCGGCGCTGCGCCCGCACCAGTCCGAGCACCAGGTCGGCCTGCAGGTCGGCGAGCTCGCTGCGCGAGAGCCGGCCGTCGGGCCGGTACCAGGTCGACATCGAGTTGCACAGGGTCACCGTCCCGCGGGTCGCCACCCCGATGTCCGCGACGGAGAACGCTCCCGATGCGGCACCCGCTTCGATCGCCCGCCGGAACGTCGCCTCGGTCCGATCGCGCTGCGCGACCACCTCGGCACGGTTCGCGCCCTGCAGATAGCGGAACTCGGTGATGCCGACCGTCGAGGCCTGCGGCTGGTCGACGATGAAGTCGACATAGGAGCGGACGGCGGCCTCGAGCTGATCGGCGGGGTCGTCCCCCGCCTCGGCCACCGCCGCCTCGAGCTGATCGGCGAGCGCACGCGCGGTGTTCTCCAGCACGAACTCCAGCAGCTCGTCCTTGGACTCGAAGTAGTTGTAGAGGTTCGACAGCGAGGTGCTGGCCGCGGCGGCGATCTGCCGCATCGAAGCACCGTGGAAGCCGCGGGTCGAGAACATCTCCAGGACCGCCGAGATCACGGTCTCCCGATCGATGAATTTCGGCGCCGCCCGCTTTCGGACCTTCCGCTCGGCTTCCTCGCTCATAGACGCCCAGTTTCGCACAACCCCGTATCCGGGAAGGAATTCTCATGACTCACGCCTCCGGCTCCGCAGTCGGCAGCATCACCGCCGGCTCGCGCCTGTTCACCGGGCGCTTCCGGCAGTGGGGCGCCACCGCGCTGGCCGCAGCCGACGCCCTCGCCGCCGAAGTGGCCGCCGCCCTGCCGGCGAGCGCCACCCTCCTCACCGCCGACGCCGAGGTGCGCGCACCGGCCGCATTCCCCGGCCCGGCCGGCCCTGAATCGGCCGCGCCTGCCGTGACCCCCGAGCTGGCCGCCGACGCGATGGTGACAGCCCTCGCAGCCGGCCGCACGGGCATCGACGGTGCTTCCACCACCGCCGAGGTGACCGCCTGCCTGCGCGACGAGCGCGACGAGATCGCCCTCGAAGTCCGACTGGCGCTCCTGACCGCGCTGCCGGAGCCCTCCGGCCTGCTGTGCCCCGGGTCCAAGGCCTGGACCGCCGAGCTCGGCTCGCGACTGACCGACGACGCCGAGTTCGCCCGCCTCATCGAGACCTACGACGGCACGATCGGCCTGCGGATCGGCGGCCGCGACGTGCACCTGCGGTGCTACCGCGGGTCGGTGATCGAGGCCTCCGCCCGGTCGATCCTCGGAGCCGACTTCCTCGTGTCGATTCCCGGGGCTGAGTTCATCGAGCTCATGCAGGCCGATCACAATGCCTTCATGGAGTCTGCGATGATGCGGCGCGTGAGCTCCTCGGGCTCCGGCTACGAATACCTGCGCATGACGTCCGCCCTGATCCGGATCGTCGACATCGCCCGCGCGATCGCCGTCGACTCCGGCTGGGCGGACGCCTGCGCCGACCACGTCGACGCGTCCACTGTCGTCGGAGCCACTGTCATGCCCGCCGGCCCCGCCCCCGTCTTCGAGGAGGTCTGAGAGATGTCTCCCACACCCACCACTCCGGCGCACACCCTGCGCGCCCACTACCTGGACCTCGGCGGGGCACTCGCCTTCGCCGAGGACTGGGGAGACGTGGATGCGCAGCCGATCCTGGCGATCCACACGGCCGGCCAGAGCGGCGTCCAGTACCGCCGCGTCGCCGGGGACCTCGCCGCACTCGGCTACCGGGTCATCGTGCCCGACATGCCCGGCCACGGTCACTCTGAGCCGAGCCCCGGCGGGCCGGTGACCGACCTGGGCGACTACGCGGAGTTCAACCTCGCCGTCCTCGACCGCCTCGGCATCCAGCACCCGATCGTCATCGGCTGCTCGATCGGCGGCAAGATCACCCTCGACATCGCGATCCGCGCGGGCTCCGGGATCCGGGCCGCGATCGCGATGGCCGCCAACGCCGACCGCGGCTTCGTCAACGTCCGTGCGATGCAGCGGGAGCTCAACGACATCTCCACCCCGGCGCGCTCGGACCGCACCTACTGGGGAACTCGCGCCGTCGTCGGCTCTGCCGTGAACGAGGACCGGCGGGAGCTCATCGCCCGGATGCACTGCCGGGAGGACCCGCAGATCTCCAGCTCGGACCTCATCGCATGGGGCAATCACGACATCTTCGATCGGCTCCACCGCATCACCGCGCCGACCCGCCTGGTCGCCGGCACCGGTGACCTGTGGATCGACCCGGCCTCTGTGCGCCGGGCAGCCGAGCAGATCCCCGGCGCGGAGTTCTCGCTGCTGGAGGGCATCGGGCACTATCCGATGGAGGAGATGACCGACTTCGCACCTGTGGTCCACGACTGGATCCAGGCGGCGCTGAACCGAACGGAGGCCGCGCCAGCATGAGCACCTCAACCACCCTGTACGGGCACCTGCACGCCTGGGCCGCCCAGTCCCCGGACCGCCGGCTCATCGTCGAGCCGGTCGGCGACGAGCACCGCACCGTCACCGCAGCCCAGCTGCTCGACACCGCCACCGGCTTCGCCGCGCTGCTGCGCGAGCAGGGTGTGGGCGAGGGCGACTGCGTGGCCGTCTGGCTGCCGAGCTGGTCGGACTCCTACGCGTGGCAGTTCGCCGCCTCCGCGGTGGGGGCACACGTCATCGGCGTCAACACCCGGTACAACATCACCGAGGTCGGCCACGTCCTGCACAAGGCCCGGCCGAAGGCGCTCGTGATGGCCCACGCGTTCCAGCGCATCGACTTCCTGACCACGCTGCACGGCGCGATCACGGAAGCGCGGAGCCGCGCCGGCGATGGCTTCACCCCGCCATTCGTCATCGCCACCGCGGCGCCGGGCGCCGAACAGGACTACGACGCCGCCGACTACGACCAGGGAGCCGGGAGCTGCCGGTCTACGGACGTGCCGGCGGGCGCCTCGGCGGTGGACTTCCGCCTCCAGGGCGACCCGAGGACGCTGTCGGTGGCCTTCACCACCTCGGGCTCGACCGGTCTGCCCAAGCTGGCCGCCCACGACGAGTTCGCCGTCGTGCACCACTCCGAGCAGGTCGCCGCACGGATCGGATTCGGCCCTGCGGACCTGATGGTCGAGCCGCTGCCCTACTCCGGGGTGTTCGGATATGTGGCCGGCATGGCAGCGCTGTTCGGCGGAGCGGCCGTCCTGCTGCAGGCGGTCTTCAACGAGACCCGACTGCTGCACGCCTGGCACGAGTTCGGCGGCACCCACTTCGTCGGCGCCGACGACATGCTCTCCCGCCTCCGGGCGGCGTGGGAGGCCGAGCAGCTCGACCTGGACTCATGGCGCTGGACAGGCATCGCCGACTTCCAGGGCATGTCCAAGGAGATCGCGGCCTGGTCGGCGCGCGAGTTCGGCACCGCGACCGGGGGCGTCTACGGCTCCTCGGAGATCTTCGCGCTGACCTCGTTCTGGACCCAGGAGCGACCGGAGGAGCTGCGCTGGTCCGGCGGCGGCACGCTGACCTCGCCGGAGTACACCTTCCGGATCGTCGATCCCGCCACCGAAGCCGAGGTGCCCGCCGGCGAGCGCGGTGAGATCCAGTTCCGCGGTCCCAACGTCGTCAGCGCGTACCTGGGCGACGCGGGCGAGGGCGCCAAGGCCTTCACCGCCGACGGCTGGTTCCGCTCCGGCGACCTCGGCGAGGCGATCGATGACCGATCGTACCTGTACGTGTGCCGGATCGGCGACGTGCTGCGGCTCAAGGGCTTCCTCGTCGACCCCGCCGAGATCGAGATGCATCTGGCCGGGCACCCGGACGTCGAGATCGCCAAGGTGGTCGGCCGGACCGCAGGCAGCGGGGAGCCCGAGGCGGTCGCCTTCGTGTCGCTGGCCGACACCGGCACCGCGACGCCGGACGACCTGCGCGAGTACTGCAGGGCGAGCCTGGCCCGGTACAAAGTCCCGGCGGAAGTGCGCATCATCGAGGACATGCCGACGGTCGCCGGCACCAACGGCGCCAAGATCCGGGCAGTGACGCTGCGCGAGTGGGCCGCCCGTCCCGCGGCTGAGGCACCGGGGACCGGGACCGCGGGGGTTTCCGCCCCACGCTGAGCCCGGCGGGTTCCGGGGTATGGACCGGGACTGCGCAGCGATTGTTTCACGCGGTAGCATAATGACGGATTATTGATACCCGTACGGGGTGAACGCCCCGGGGTGAGAGCCAGCCCTGCTGGGTGACTAGGAGAAGTTCAATGACGCACAAGCCCCGTCCACGTCCGGATACTCCCCACTACATGACCGAGGACCGGCTCGAGCTGCAGAAGCTCGCGCGCCAGTTCGCGCGTGAGGTCGTGCTCCCGATCGCCAACGAGGTCGACCCGGAGGAGGGCGACTTCCCCCGCGACATGGTCCAGCAGATGGCGGACATGGGCTTCTTCGGCATCCTCATCCCGGAGGAGTACGGCGGGCTGGGTCTGGGCGTCTTCGAGTACTGCCTGGTGGCCGAGGAGCTCTCGCGCGCCTGGATGAGCGTGTCCGGGCTGCTCGCCCGCGGCAACGGGATGGGCGGCGGCTTCTCGCAGGAGCAGGAGGAGCGCCTGCTGCCCAAGGTCGCCACCGGCGAGTACCTCGGCGCGTTCGCCCTCTCCGAGGCGGAGGCCGGCTCCGATGTCGCCAATATCAAGTGCAAGGCCGAGCAGGACGCAACTACCGGCGAGTGGATCATCAACGGCACCAAGATGTGGTGCACCTACGCCGACCAGGCCGACTACATCATCCTCTTCGCCCGCACCGGGGTGGATCCGGATCCGACCAAGCGCCACCGCGGCATCTCGGCATTCCTCGTCGAGAAGGAGCGCGGCACGTTCCCCGAGGGGATGTCGGGCACCCCGGCCCGCAAGATCGGGTACTTCGGCTGGAAGACCTGGGACCTCAACTTCGACAACTTCCGGCTGCCGGCCGATGCCCTGCTCGGCGAGCAGGACAAGGGCTTCTACCAGGCCGTCTCCGGCCTGGAGGTCGGGCGTGCGCACACCGCGGCACGGTCGATCGGGCTGGCGCAGGCCGCGCTGGAGGACTCGATCGACTACATGCAGCAGCGCGTGCAGTTCAACCACAAGCTCGCCGACTTCCAGCACCTGCGGTTCAAGATCGCCGACATGGCCGCCCAGATCGAGGCCGCCCGGCAGCTGATGTACTCCGTGTGCACCAAGATCGACACCGGCGAGCGCTGCTCGAAGGAAGCCGCGATGGTCAAGTACTTCGCCGCCGAGATGTCCGAGCGGGTCACCAGCGAAGCCGTGCAGATCCACGGCGGCGCCGGCTACACCAAGGACTTCCCGGTCGAGCGGTACTGGCGCGACGCCCGCCTGACCAAGATCTTCGAGGGCTCCTCCGAGATCCAGATGCGCATCATCTCCGACGAGCTGCTCGGCCGGTGAGCGAGTGAGGCCCGGCGGCTGAGCCGGCAGGGCTCGGCCGGGCCGCACAGCGGTGCAACATCTTGACCGGGATCAAGGCGCCGGAGGGGGCACTGGGGTTGTCTGGACTCACATCACCACCAGCGCACCCGAAGGGATCACGATGACCACCACCTACGTCTTCACCGATTTCGGCTCCGCCGAGCACGAGCAGTTCTTCGAGGGCCCGACCCCGGAGCCCGGACCCGGGCAGCTCCTCATCGACGTCCGGGCCGCCGGCGTCAATCCGTACGACTGGAAGCTGCGGTCCGGCCTGTTCGGGCGCAAGGCCAAGCTTCCGCGCGCCATGGGCGTCGAGGCGGCAGGCGTGGTCCGGGCCGTCGGTCCCGACGTCGAGGGCTTCCCGGTGGGGACCGAGGTGGTCGGCACCGTGGCCAAGGGCTTCGGCGGCTACGCGGACCAGACCGTTCTCCGGGCCGCCGCCACGGTGGAGAAGCCTGCCGCGCTCAGCTTCACCGATGCCGCGGTGATGCCTGTGGCCGGAGTCACCGCCTACGACGGCACCCACCAGATCGAGCTCGAGCGGGGCCAGACCCTCGTCATCCTGGGGGCCGGCGGCGGAGTCGGCACGATCGCGACCCAGATCGGCGGGGTCCACAAGTTCAACGTGATCGGCGTTGCCGGCGAATCGAAGCAGGACTACCTGCGTGGCCTCGGCGCGACCCCGGTCGTCTACGGTCCGGGGCTGGCCGACCGGCTGCGGGCGGCGAGCTCGGGGACGATCGACCTGGTCCTCGACCTGGTGGGCGGCGACAGCCTGCGCGCAGCACTCGAGGTGGTGAGCGCAGACCGCATCATCACGACGGTCGATTCCGGAGCAGTCGCGGAGCACGGTGTGCTCGAGCTCCAGCACGACCCCGAGGCGTTGAAGAAGATCGTCGACGTCGCCTCCTACGGCCTCATCGACCCGCAGGTGACGGTCGTGCCGCTGGCCGAGGCCGGCCGCGCCGTCGCGGAGGTCGAAGGCGGGCATTCCACCGGCAACATCGTGCTCGTGCCCTGACCTCCCACCGCAGCCGAGCCGCGGCCGAGACCCCGATTTCAACTCTCCGAACAAACGGTCGACTTCCGCTCGACTTTGAACTCCCCGAGTGATGGAATGAGAGAGCCGAATAGGGAACAGCTGATCAAGGAGGATCATATGAAGGCATACACCGTGTCCGGACCAGGTGAGTCAGTCGAGGAGATGGAGCTGCCCACTCCGGAGCTCAAGGGCAGGGAAGTCCTCGTGAACATCACGCACACCGGCGTGTGCCACTCCGACGTGCACATGCAGGAGGGCTACTTCGATCTGGGAGCGGCCGGCAAGCTGCCGGTCACCGCCTCGGGCGTCGAGTACCCGGCCGTCTTCGGGCACGAGATCGTCGGCACCGTCAAGGCCGTCGGTCCCGATTCCAGTCTGCAGCCAGGCGACCAGCAGTACATCGTCTTCCCCTGGATCGGCTGCGGCGAGTGCCAGGCCTGCCGGGAGGATCGCGAGAACTACTGCCCGCGCCCCCGGAACCTCAGCGTGGCCCTCAAGGGCGGCTACGCGCATGAGGCCTGGGTGCCGGACGAGAAGTACCTCATCGAGCTCGGCGACCTCGACCCGGCATGGGGCGCGACGCTGGCGTGCTCGGGCGTGACCAGCTATTCGGCCGTCAACAAGGTGCTGCCGCGCGGTGACGAGGACATCGTGGCAGTGATCGGAGCCGGCGGCGTGGGCCTCATGGCAGTGGCGATGCTCAAGGCGCTGGGCCACAAGCAGATCGCCGCAGTCGACGTCAGCGACGAGAACCTCGAGAGCGCCAAGCAGCTCGGAGCCACGATCACCTTCAACTCCCGCGTCGAGAACCCGCTCGAGGGCCTCCTCGAGGCGACGGGCAAGAAGATCGCCGCCGCCATCGACTTCGTCAACAATGCGGGCACGGCGAGCATGGCACTCGGCGCGCTGCAGAAGGGCGGCAAGCTCGTCAGCGTCGGGCTGTTCGGCGGGGAGCACACCTACCCGACCTCGCTGCTGGCCCTGCAGGTCTTCACGATCGAGGGCAACTTCGTCGGCAGCCTCCCCGAGCTCAAGGAGCTGGTGGAGCTGGCCAAGACGAACGACCTGCCCAAGCTGCCGATCGAGGAGAAGCCGCTGACCGTGGAGAACATCAACTCCTCGCTCGAGGCCCTGGCCGCCGGCAAGTCCCGCGGCCGCACCGTGCTCGTCGCGTGACACTCGTCGCCTGACGCGCACTGCACGACTCGCGCCGCAGGACTCGCGCGAACGCGAACCGGCGCCGACCATCGAGGTCGGCGCCGGTTCGCGTTCGAGGGTGCCGCCGCGGGCTCGGCAGCTGCCGGTCAGTCGTCCATCGGCACGATCCCGGGCCGGTTCGCCACCTTCCCCGGATCGGCGACCACCTCGATGAGGAGGGGGAAGCGGCCGGCGCGGATCGCCTCGGCGGCGGGCTCCAGCTCGGCCATGCAGGTGGCGCGCACGGCGTGGGCACCCAGCGACTTCGCCACCTCGGCGAAGGAGGACCAGTCGATGAACGACTGCTCCGGGGACGAGCCGAACCACTTGAGCTTGAGGTATTCGGCGCCGTAGCACTGGTCGTTGAGCACCATCATCACCAGCGGCAGCCCGGCCCGCACCGCGGTGCCGAGCTCGACAATCCCCTGCATCGCGCCGCCGTCGCCCACGTACAGCGCGGTCGGCACGTCGTCGCGAGCAGCCGCTGCGCCGACGGCCGTCGCGGTGCCGAGCCCGATCGAGCCGAACGCGCCGGCGTAGATCCAGCGCGCGGGATCGACGGTGATGTGCGGCCAGGTCGAGTACACGAAGCGGCCGACGTCGCTGACCTGCACGGATCCCTCCGGCAGCACCGAGTTCAGCCAGCGGGTCGCGTCCCGCATGTCGATGAAGCCGTCACCGGTGGTCGACTCGTAGAGGTCTTTGGACTCGCGGTGCGGTGCTGCGGCGACCACGTCCATGTAGATGGCGCGCCTGGTCTCCAGCTCGGACTCCCGCAGGCGGTCGAGCAGCGCCTGCGCCATCGCGCGCGCATCCGCGAGCACCGCATGGTGCGCGGGGCCGTAGCCGCTGATCGCCCTCGGATCGACATCGGTCTGGATCAGGATCCGGTCGCGCAGCAGCGCGAAGCTGTCGGTCGTGTGGTGGTTGAGCGAGGCGCCGAAGGACATCACGATGTCGACATCGGCCATGTACTCGATCGCCGCCGGCGTCGACAGGGTGCCGTGGATCCCCAGGTTCTCCGGCTCGCCGTCGAAGAAGTCCTTGGCCAGCAGGGTGGTCATCACCGGGGCATTCACCGCCCGCGCCAGCTGCAGGATCGCCTCGCGAGCGCCCGAGGCGACCGCTCCCCGGCCGGCCACCAGCAGCGGCCGTTTGGCCGAGATCAGCAGGCCCAGCACCTCGTCGACGGATTCCGGGTCCGGCAGGAGCCGCCGCCCGTGCAGGGTGGGGATCCGCGGCGCGCGGTACTCGATCTCGGCCCGCAGGACGCCATAGGGGATGTCGAGGATGACGGGAGCGGACTCAGCTGCCGCGCGGGCGAAGGCGCGGTCGAGCATCGGCAGCAGCTCCGCCGGTGTGCGCACCTTGACGAAACCGGCACCGGCGAAGCGCGCGAAGCCCTCGATGTCCACATACTGGAAGTGGTCGTTGACTTCCGGGGTGGACCCCGCGAGCAGCACGAGCCCACTGCGGGAGCGGGCGGCTTCGGTGAGGGCGGTCAGGGTGTTCGTCAGCGCGGGACCGTGGGTGACGGAGACGACGGCGACCTCACCGGTCGCACGCGCCCAGCCGTCGCCCATCGACACCGCTCCCCCTTCGAGCGCCGCGGCGATGTAGCGCCCGCCCTCGCGCTCCATGAAGGCGCCCAGGTATCCCAGGTTCGCATCCCCCATCAGGCCGAACACCGGTCTGCCCGCCCGCTCCTCGGCCAAGTACTTCGCCACTGCTTCGAAAACCCTCATCGGTTCCTCTTCTCCCGGCCGTCAAAACGCACTACTGTTCGCTCGTTCATTGAATGTCAGAGGATCGGAAATGGCAAGACCGCGCGAATTGCTCACCGGAGCGCACAGGCGGCGTTGATAGTGTGGGCCGATGCGCACCGCTCACCTGAATCCCGATTCGCGCCGAGCAGCGCTGCGCAACCTGGCCCGCACCTCGGCGGCCACCCCGCTGGACATCCTCGTGGTCGGCGGGGGGATCACGGGCGCGGGGATCGCGTTCGACGCCGCCACGCGCGGCCTGGATGTGGGCATTCTGGAGGCCCGCGACTGGGCGTCCGGCACCTCCTCGCGATCCTCGAAGCTGGTGCACGGCGGGCTGCGCTACCTCGAGATGCTCGACTTCCCACTCGTCGCCGAGGCGCTCCACGAGCGGGATCTGCTCCTCACCCGGATCGCCCCGCACCTGGTGCGGCCCGTGTCCTTCGTGTTCCCGTTCGAGACGCTGCTCGCCGATCGGGCCTACATCGGCTCCGGCGTCACCCTCTACGACGTGATGGCCGCCCGGCTCGGGAAGCGGCGGGCGGTGCCCACTCACCGCCACCTCGGGCCCGGACGCCTTGCCGAGCGCTTCCCGGGCCTTGCCGCGGAGTACGGGGGCATCGAGTACTTCGACGCCCAGGTCGACGATGCCCGCCTCACCCAGCTGCTCGTCCGCTCCGCCGTCGGCCGCGGGGCCCTGGCCGCCAACTACGCCTCGGTCGTCGCCTACCTGCACGAGGATGATCAGGTGGTCGGCGTGCGTGCCCGCGACGAGGAGACCGGCGAGGAATTCGCCATCCGCGCCCACAGCACGATCCTGGCCACGAGCGTCTGGACCTCCCAGCAGCAGGCCGCGGCCGGCGCCGAGCGCGGCCTGCGGGTGCTCGCCTCGAAGGGGATCCACATCACCGTTCCGCGCGAGCGGATCGCGGGCCCACCCGGGACGGGGGTCATCACCCGGACCGACACCTCGGTGCTGTTCATCATCCCGTGGGGCGAGTGCTGGCTCATCGGCACCACGGACACGCCCTGGCACGAGGACGTCTCCCACCCGCTCGTCACCGCCACCGACATCGACCGGGTGCTCTCGGGCGCGAACGCCGTGCTCGCCGACCCGCTGACCCGTGAGGACGTCGTCGGCGCCTTCGCCGGCCTGCGCCCGCTGCTCCAGCCCGTGGCCGACACCGGTGACAGCACGCGCATCTCCCGCGAGCACGCGGTCAAGGAGATCGCGCCGGGACTCAGCGCGATCGCCGGCGGCAAGCTCACCACCTATCGGGTGATGGCCGCCGACGCTGTGGACTTCGCGGTCCGCAAGCGCTTTCCCCGGTCGCGTTCCCGCACGGAGACCGAGCCGCTGCTCGGCGCCGAGCACGTAGCGCTGTCCGCGCCCCGCCGGGAGGCGCTGACCACCGGCTACGGCTGGGACGAGTCGCGGTTCGAGCGGCTCGAGGGCCGCTACGGCTCCCTGCTCGCCGATCTGCTCGATCTGATCGACGACCGGCCCGGCCTCGCCTCGCCGCTGCCCGGCGCAGAGCACTGCGTGCAGGCCGAGGTCGTCTACGCCGCCCGCTCCGAGGGCGCCGTGCACCTGGAGGACGTTCTCCACCGCCGCTTGCGCCTGGAGTTCGAGGTCGCCGACCGGGGCGTGGCCGCCGCGCGCGCTGCCGCGGAGCTCGCGGCCGGAGAACTCGGGTGGGACGATGCCCGGATCACCGCCGAGGTGGACCGGTTCACCGCCGACGTCGAGCTCCGCCGTCGTGCGGAGACGGTCGCCACCGACGCCGAGGCGGTCGCTCTGCTGACCACCCGCGCGGGCACCGCCTAGTCGGAGTCTGCTCATCGGAGCAGGCTGGTCGGAGTCGGAGTCGGGCGTCAGCCCTCGACGCCGGCGTCCTCGCGGTCCAGGGCCGTGCAGATGCAGGCCTTGTTCCCGTCTCGATCCGCGAGCACGGTGAAGCTCGGCGCGTGGGAGGAGTCGACGACGGTGCCCCCGGACTTGACCGCTCGCCTGATGCGCTCCTCGGCCACGTCGGCCGGCACCCACACGTCGAGGTGGAAGCGCTGGCGGGGTTCTTGATGCTCGTCCGTGGGCTGGAACCACAGCATGGGGAGCCGGCCGGTCGCCTCGGCGACGATGTCACCGTCCCCGCCGATCTCGCCGTCGAGCACTGCCGCCCAGAACGGGGCGATCGACTGGGCGCGCGCGGTGTCGAGGGCGATCTCCAGCTCGGCGAGCTCCTCGGGCGCGGAGCGGATGTTCATGTCCGCCGCGATGTCCGAGATCTGCTGCGCCATCCGCAGATCGCGCTCCGTGATGCCGCCCGCGCTGTGGCTGATCAGGCCCATGTCGACGTGGAGGTAGCGCAGATCGACGTCGGGGTGATGATCGGCGGCCTCTGCCGCCTCGGCGACGGCATTCACGAAGCGCATCCCGGTGGCGAAGTCACCGGTGAGGAAACGGGCGTGGACCGCCTGGGAGAGCATCCGCCACTCCGGGGCGAGGGCATCGACGATGTGGTGCTTCTTGAGAATGTCCATGCCTCCGAGTATCGCCGCTGCCGGCTCCCTTGTCAGCGATATCGGTCGGCAGCTCCCGCGAAGGCCCCGGACAGCACGAGATCCCACGAGCCCTGGGCGGGTCCGTGGGATCTCGAATGCTGCGGTGCCGCCTATGCTCCGGCAGGCACGACGGTCACGCGCCGGCGGCGGCCTTCTCGGCGATCCGCTCGCGCACACCCTTGAGCGCCTCGCCCCACAGCACGAGGTCATCGACCATCGGGGTGAAGCTTTGGCTGGAGACCGCCTGCGGGGCGAACTTCCCGTCGGCGAAGTCGGTGAAGATACTGAACGAGGTCTGGTCGCGGACGGTCGCCATCTTCGTGTTGATGAGGATCAGCCGCAGGTGCTCGGCGGCGCGCACACCCTTGTCAGCACCGTAGTTCACGATCGCCCCGACCTTGTGGTTGAACTCGACAGCCACGTAGTCGAGGGCGTTCTTCAGGTTGCCCGGCACCGAGTGGTTGTACTCGGGGGTGACGAAGATGTAGCCGTCGAAATCGGCGAGCTTGGCGCCCCAGGCCTTGGTGTGGTCGTTCTGGTACATGTGGGCACCGGCCGGCACCGGCTCATCGAGCACGGGCAGGTTGAAGTCGTCGTAGCGGACGACCTCGGCCTCGACGTCGCCGCGCTGAGCGAGCTGCTCGGCAACCCAGTCCACGACCTGCGGGTTGAGGGCGTTCGGGCGGTTCGATCCTGCGATGATGGCGATCTTGAGCATTCAGTCTCTCCTGGTATGTCATGTCGAGCGGAAGTCAGCGCAGCGCCCTGCGACGCCACACTTCAGACAACTTGATTCAAGATTTAATAATTCCGGGCTCCAGTGCGAGGTGCGTCACAAGGATGCGCTCCGAGCCTTCGGAGAGTCGGTGCATTGACCGCCCGACCCACTCTGACCGCCTGGCACCGACTTCGGCCGCCTGGCCCACGATGACCTGCGGGGCTCGCTTTGACCGCCCGACCCCGTCGGAAATAGACTCCAGTTGAACTGAACGTTCGATCAGTCGGCGTTCATCAAGTCGTCCCTCCGGGCAGAGTCGCCTGCTGCAGCAGCGCAACTCTCCGCCCCACCGCGCAAAGGAGCACTGTTCATGGCCTCTCTGGGTTCTGAAGTCGACTATCTGGTGGAGGATGGCGTTGCCGTTCTCACTCTCAATCGTCCGGATCGCCGCAATGCCTTCAACCGGGCCATGCTGGCCGGATGGGCCGCCGCGATCGACACCGCGGCCGCTGATCCCGAGGTCAAGGTCCTGGTGATCACGGGTGCGGGCAAGGGGTTCTGCGCCGGGGTCGATCTGGAGGAGTTCGGCGGGGTGACCGAGACGCTTCAGCGGCGGGCCTACCTGGCCGACGACGTCCATGCGGTCGGGCGAGCGCTGGAGCATTTCGAGAAGCCCTACATCGCCGCGATCAACGGTGATGCGATCGGTGCGGGGATGGACATGGCGCTGATGGCCGATATCCGGCTGATCGCGGACACCGCGCGGCTGTCGCAGGGCTATGTGCGGGTCGGGCTGGTGCCCGGTGACGGCGGTGCGCACATGCTGCCGCGGATGGTCGGCGAGCAGCGGGCACTCGAGCTGATGTGGACCGGCAGGTTCATCGACGGTACGGAGGCGACCGAGCTGGGCATCACGATGGCCTCCCACCCGGCCGAGGAGCTGATGCCGGCGGTGATGGAGCTGGCGCGGCAGCTGGCGTCCGGCCCGCCGGTGGCGATCCGGACGATCAAGCGGCTGACGCGGATCGCGCGGACGCAGACGCTGACCGATCACCTGGTGCACGCGGCGGCCGAGCAGGCGGTCATCCAGTCGACGGAGGACTCCCGGGAGGCGGTGACCGCCTTCAAGGAGAAGCGGACTCCGCAGTTCCAGGGACGCTGAGAGGAGCAGAGACGCTATGAGTTCGAATGAGATCCGCACCCGCATCCGCGCCTTCCTCGACGAGCGGCTGGCTTCCGGGGCGTTCGCCCCGAAGGTCGACTGCTGGCTGCGCTCGGTGGACCACGACTTCTCCCGCGATCTGGGAGCGGCCGGATTCCTGGGCATGACGTGGCCGACCGAGCACGGCGGGGCCGGCAGACCCAACACCGACCGGCTGGCGCTGACCGAGGAGCTGCTGCGGGTCGGGGCACCCGTGACGGCCCACTGGATCGCCGAACGGCAGATCGGCCCAGCGGTGCTGCGTGCCGGCACCGAGCAGCTCAAGGCCGACATCCTGCCCGACATCATCGCCGGTCGTGCGGTGATCGGGTTGGGGATGAGCGAGCCGGAGGCCGGTTCGGACCTGGCCAGCGTCAAGACCCGAGCCGTGCCCGCCGAGGGCGGCTGGATCCTCAACGGGCACAAGATCTGGACCACCCAGGCCCACAACGCCACCGCGATGTACATCCTGGCCCGCACCTCGGTCGAGGACAAGAAGCACCAGGGGCTCAGCGAGTTCATCATCGATATGGACTCCCCCGGCATCGAGGTCTCCCCGATCGTCGACCTGGCGGGCGAGCACCACTTCAACGAGGTCCGCTACACCGACGTGTTCATCCCGGCCGACCGGTTGATCGGCACCGAGGGCGAGGGCTGGAAGCAGGTCATCGAGCAGCTCAGCTTCGAGCGCGGCGGGCCCGAACGGGCACTGTCGACCTGGGTGCTGATGCCGGAGCTGCTGGCCGAGGAGCAGCTGCGCACCGATGAGGGCGCCCAGCGCGACCTCGGTCAGATGGTGGCCACACTTGCCGGGCTGCGCCACATGTACCGCAGGATCGCCGCCGCCCTCGACGCCGGGCAGGCGCCCATCCGGCTGGCGGCGGCCTCGAAGTACCTCGGCAACACCTTCGAGAAGGACCTCATCGACGTCGCCCGGCGCCTCGTGCCGTGCCCGAGTGAGCCGCTGGCAGAGATGATCCAGCAGGCGCTGTGGGCCTCACCAGCCTTCGGCATCCGCGGCGGAGCCGAGGACGTGCTGCTGGGCATCGTGGCCAAGCTCGAACTGCCGCGGGACCTGAGCAAGGCCGATCCGGAACCGAAGCTGGCAGACCCCGATGCCCAGGAGCTCATCGAACTGGCCGCTCGAGTCGCCGGCGGCAGTCTGCTCGAGGTCAACCGGACGCCAGCCGGCACCGACCGGATGAAGGCCGTCGTCGAGGAACTCGGCTGGACGAGGGTCTCGATCCCCGAAACCGCCGGCGGATCCGGCGGCACGCTCACCAACGCGGCAACCATCGTGCGCGGGCTGGCGCGGCTCGGCGTCACCGCTGAGCTGCCCGAGCACCTCCTCGCTGCCCATGAGGGCAACGGGCTGGCCGGGCGAGCCCGTGACGCGCTGGCCGCGCTGCTCGACGCCGCGGTGCTCATCGGCGCAGCCGAAGGGGCGCTCGCGCTGACCACCCGGCACGTCATCGAGCGCGAGCAGTTCGGGGCGCCGCTGGCGACCATCCCGGCGGTCAAGACCTGGATCGCCCGGATGCGGATGCAGCTCGATCTCGCCATCGAAGCCTTCGACCGCGCCCTCGAGATCACCGGCGAGACACCCGAAGCCAAGGCCGGCGACGCCGAGGTGGCCGCCGCGTTCGCCGCCAAGGCCATCGCCGCCCAAGCCGGCGGACTCGTAGCGGCCCAGTCCCACCAGCTCCACGGCGGTATCGGCATCACCGCCGAATACCCCCTCCACCACCTGACCCAGCTGATCTGGGCCCGGCGCGACACCAACACCACCGAGCACCAGGCCCTCGTCGCACTCGGCAGCATGGCCCTGGCCGGCGGCGAACCCGTCATCTGGGACGTCCTCACCGACTCCGCACCGCGGGAGTAGTTCTCGGCTCCGCGGGAGTAGTCGCAGCGCTGAGCCGGTGAGGTCGGGGATCGATCGCATGCTGTGAGAACGACGGGTCAGAAGGGCGGCGGATCGTGATCGTCCTGGAGTCGCCGGCCTCCCGTGACGTCGAGTCCGGGTTCTTCGAAGGGCAGCTCGACGTCGGGTGAGTCCTCGTGGTTCGGTTCGGGCTGCTGATTCGCTGGTCGCGTCCCGTCGGATGGTCGGCCCGGTTCTGGGGGCGCACCGTTTCCTGGAGGCCCAGCATTTCGTGGTGCTGCTCCTCTTTCGGGAGGCCCGGCGTCGTCGGGAGGTCCGGGGTCGTCGGGAGGCTCGCCGGCCTTTACTGATGGTCTGTCGGCGTCCGGAGGTTCGGCAGTGCCTGTCGGCCCGCTGCAATCCGCTGGTCGGCCGTCCGGTGATTCTCCAGCGGCTGGCGGGGTGGTGAAGTGGTCGGCGTGGGCCTGATCGATGGGCCGATCAGGTGGATGGTCGTCGTGGATGATGCCGTGGGGCAGGAGCCAGCGGATGATCCCGTCGGGTCCGTGTTCCAGCCGAAGCTTCCCCCGCGTCTTGAGCTGGTGATGCCGTTTGCACAG
>NZ_JAJTWW010000020.1 GCF_021729135.1 Brevibacterium daeguense | reverse complement strand
GAGGCCGCCGACGTTCCTGTCGAGCTGCACCTGGTGATGACTGATGAGTCGCTGCTGGGCGGTGGGGCGGTTCCGGCGTGGATCCCGGGGCACGGCCCGCTGCCGGCCGAGGCGGCCCGCCGGCTGGTCGCCGATACGCGGGCGGAGGTGTTCCTGCGGCGGCTGTTCACCGCGCCGGAGTCCGGGCAGCTGGTGGGGATGGAATCTCGGCGCAGAGAATTCACCGGCTTGCTGCGGCGGATGGTGGTCCTACGTGATGACACCTGCCGGACTCCGTTCTGCGATGCCGCCATCAAGCACGTCGATCACGCCACGCCGCACCGGGATGGTGGCTCCACCAGCTGGCACAACGCCTCCGGATTGTGCGCGCGCTGCAACTACGCGAAGGAGAACCCCGGCTGGCAGCACCACGCCACCCCAGCCCAGCTGGAAGTGACAACACCGACCGGCCATACCTACACCGCGACGACGCCTCCGCTGGTCCACACCCCATCGTTGGTCCGCGCCGTGCCACCGCCTAAGCATCAAGCGCCACGGTCTGCGGCTGATCCGCCTGTCCAGCCGGTGCCACGATCTGCGGCTGATTCGCCTGGGCCGGCTTCGGGATCCCGGGGTGCACCGCCAGAAACACGAGTGGAGGTCTCGAAGGCTTCGTCGGGGCGTATCGCACTGATCTGGCCAGAGCTCTCATCATCGAAGCTGCTCGATGATCCGCTGAAGAGGCGCAGGGAAGTCTCGTCGAAGGCTGCGTCGAGCGCGGCTGTAGCCCGGCTTGCTGCTCTCCTTGCCGCCTAGTGACGGCTCAGTCCCGCAACTGCTCCACTCGAGTGACGACCTCATCCAGCGGAGCACGTTCCGTGCGGTACGAGTTGCCGGGAGCTGCATGATCCGGGAACCCGATCGCCATGCCGGCGACCACATCAACGTCATCCCCCAGTCCGAGGTAGCGATGGATGAGGTCGGTGTGCATGCCGATGGAGCCCAAAGCGCAGGCGCCCAGTCCGGCCTCCCACGCTGCGTACTGGAGCGTGGCGATGTACGAGCCAGTGTCGACCCAGCCGTATGGACCCACCTCGCGGCTGGAGGTGATGACCAGTCCGACCGGGGCGCCGAAGAACTCGTAGTTGGTCAGCGCCGCCTCGAACCGTCCCAGCATGTCCTTCCGATCGATGCCGAGCGCCTCGTAGCGCCCGTACCCGGTGACCCGCTTCCGGTGCATCTCCAGGTCGGAGAAGCGACGGGGCATCTCCAGATCGGAATGCGCGACCTTCTGCTGGGTGCGCACCGACACCTCGGCGCGGAGCCGACGACCGATCTCGGCCAGCGGCTCGCCGGTCAGGACGTGGACGTGCCACGACTGGGTGTTGGACCAGGACGGAGTTCGCTGGGCGACCTCGAGGACCGAATCCAGCAGTGGGTCGGGCACCGGGTCGCCCGTGAAATGGCGGACGCTGTAGCGGGAGGCGAGCAGCTCTGCCAGCGGACCCACCGCCTCGGCGGCGGACGTCGTCACAGCGGCGGGATTGGTGGCAGGAGCCTGAGACATCTTTAGCCTTTCGATTGTTTCCTTTCGGCGATTTTAGCCACCAGCTGCTGTTCGGCCAACGGGCCGGGCTTGATTCCTCCCGGCAGGCGGAGCATCAGGACGAGCCCGGCAAGCATCCAGATGCCGAACATCAGGTAGGACTGCGGCGCCAGCGTCACCGAGATCGGTGTGAGCTCGGGGATGTACATGAAGAACAGCGCGGCACACAGCACGGCGGCGATGACGCCGATCGCGAGGCCGCCATTGCCCCTGCCGCCGACGCGCAGCGGCCTGGGCATGTCCGGCTCGTTCTTGCGCAGGACGATGAACGCGACCGCCACGAGGCCGTAGGCGAAGACGATCATTGGCGATCCGGCATCGACGATCCACACGAGCATGGGCCGGCCGAAGAACGGCACGATCGCCGAGAGCACGCCGATGAACACCAGTGCGTTGGCCGGGGTGCGGTACTTGGGATGCAGCTGACCGAACCAGGCAGGGATCATCCCGGAGCGGGCCAGCGCCCACATCAGGCGTGAGCCGCCCATGAGGAACGCGATCCAGGAGGTGATGATGCCCGCGACGCCGCCGGCGATGACGATCTTGCCCCACACCTCGTGGCCGAGGAGGACCGCCAGGGCGTCCGCTGTCACGAGTTCGCGCTTGGCCAGCTCCTCGGCGGGAAGCGCGAGGGAAGTGGCGAAGATGATGATGAGGTAGAACGCCACTGCCATGAACACGGACACCACGACGAGCTTGCCGACCTGCTGCGGCGGGATCTTCACCTCTTCGGCCGACTGCGGGATGACGTCGAAGCCGACGAACAGGAAGGGCACCGCGCCCAGCACCGCGATGAAGCCGACAGCGCCACCGGTGAAGTAGGGCTCGGTGTTCGCGACATCACCGCCGACGACTCCGCCGACCAGGAGCAGCAGGGCCATGGTCAGCAGGAATGCCACGATCCAGGTCTGAACGAGACCGGCGAGCTTCACACCGCGGATGTTGATCCAGGTGACGATGAGTGCCGAGATCGTCCCCACGAGTGCCCATGTCAGATGAACATCGAAATCGGCGATGGTCCAGAGCTTGACCTGCTCGAGGTTCGGGAAGAGGTAGACCGCCGTCATGGGGATCGACACGGCCTCGAACAGCACGACGCTGATGTAGCCGCCTGTCATCGCCCAGGACCCGAGCATCGAGATCTTGGGCCCGATTCCGCGCATCAGGTAGTTGTGCTCTCCGCCGGCGTGCGGCATCGCCGCGACCATCTCGGAGTAGACGACCCCCACGAAGGACATGATGATGCCACCCGTGAGGAATGCGAGGAGGGCGCCGTAGGTGCCCGCGGTCTCCAGCCAGCCACCGGTCAGGGTGATCCAGCCGAAGCCGATCATCGCGCCGAAGCCGATGAAGAGCGCGTCGACCGATCCGAGCGCCCGGATGAAGCCGTGGTCCTCGTTCGAGCCGGCGGGAGGATGACCGTTCGCGGTGGCCGCGCTCGCAGCTCTGCTGTCGCTGCGCGAGGAGTCGCTCATGGCGCGCCTTTCTGTATGTCGGCGGGGGTTCAGCCCACAGCGTTCCGAGTGGGCTCGGCCACAATATACTCCTTTCTGTTTCCTGGATGTAACGTCTGATTCACTCGATGCAGCAACAGATTCACTCGCGCGGAAGCTCTCCGAGATCCTCGTCCGGTGCCTGCTCGATGAGACCGGCCGGCGCCTCCGCGAGCCCGAGGTGGACGCGCCGGAGATAGGAGCGCAAATAGGGGATCGCGAAGTCGACCACGCCCCGCTGGATCGGCCGGATGACCCCGGCGTTGATCAGGCGCGCCCGGTACGGCTGGACGTAGTTGTTGCCGACATCCATGCGCTCGGCGATGTCGGCGATGCGCGAGGGGCCGGAGTCGGCGGCCATGACGAGCACGAAGGTGCGCTCGACGGGGGACAGGTCCGCCAGGGTGGGCTCGTGGATCTGCTGCTCCATGCGCCGGCGCGCGGTGGTGATCGCCTCCTCGACGTGGGAGGCGCGGATGGTCTCGGCCTGGCCGGCTGCGCGCCAGGCGTAGAAGCCGATCGACTGCACCAGATAGGGGTAGCCGTCGCTGGCGGCGACGGCGGCGGTGATCGCCTCGTCGGTGATGGTGCGCCCGCCCTCCTCGACGGGTTCCCGCAGGGCGCGTTCGACGGCGGGCGGGGAGATCGCGGTGAGCTCGAAGCGCTCGGCACGACGGAGGAACGTCGAGTAGCGGTCGTTGACGAGGTGGTTGATCGACTCGGGCAGGCCGGCGGCGACGAAGGCGATGTCGCGACCTTCGCGGAATCCGAACTGCAGGGCGGCGGCGACCTCGCGCATGTCATTGATCGCGGCGTGATGCACCTCGTCGAGGCTGAGGAGGATGCCCGTCCGGTGAGGGGCCAGCAGATCGGCGAGCTGCTCGAGCTGGGAGCGGAGAGTGGACTGGGGCTGGTGCGCTTCGCTGACCTCGCGCTCGGCCGCGACCGAGGTGATGCGCACCATCGTCAGGCGCGATTGGGTGGCGTGCGGGTCATGTTCGCGGAGGAGTCGGGGCAGCGTGGCATGGGTGAGCCGGTCGACGAGTCCCGGCCCTGCGGTGTCGGTGATGACGATCCAGCCGGCCTGCTTGGCCGAGTCCTCGAGCTCGTTGAGGACGACGGTCTTGCCGACGCCGCGGGCGCCGGTCACGAAGATGGCGCGGCCGGGTGCGCCAGGGCCGATCTCCAGGGCCTCCTCGAACTCCGCGATGACGTTCTCCCGTTCGACGAGCAGCGGGGGAGGCGTGCCGAAGCTGGGGGTGAAGGGGTTTCGCGGGGGCGGCTGGCCAGCCTCACGAGATGCATTCATGGCGACACTTTATCAGTTGTTATTGTGTTTATCATCGAGCTCTCCGCCTGATCCGGGAGTGCTCGCCGGCTGGGGCTCTCGTTAGCCTTTGTCATCCCGTTTATCAATTCCCTGGTCTCCCGGCCGCTGCCTGGGAGGCACGGTACTAGACTCCTCAGACATGAAGGATGCACACGAAGTTCAGACCGCACCTGTCGTCGCCCTGGGGCTCATCGGTGGGTATCTCACCGCGCGTGAGACCCGGATCCGTGCCCTCGGCGGGGTCGTGCTCGGGCTGGCCGGGGTCTACGCCGGCCGCACCTGGCTGGCCAAGCGCGGACCGCTCACCACGACCGGCCTGAGCGCCGCCTACCTGCTCGGCTTCGGCCTGTCCCATCCGCTGGCCAAGAAGATCGGCGCCTGGCCGAGCGTGCTGACCGTGACCGCTGCCGTCGCTGGTGCCGCGGCCCTGGCGTCCGACCACGCGGACTGAGCCCAGCTGCGATGGCCGAACGCTATCGTGCTCGGTGGAACGTGTCCTCGGCGAGAGCCGGGGCGGGCGCAGGCAGTCCGTCCTCACGGGAGTCGAGTGGCTGACCGCCGTTCCGCCCGGGGGGTCGGGTGATCGCCTCGTCCCCGACGAGCAGTGACGGGACGATCCCCGGTGCCACCCCCACTGCTACCGCCGTGCCCACCGGATAGCGCACGCCGTTGTGCTGCCAGGAGCGCAGCCGTCGTCCCGAGGGAAGCTGCACCGTGTGCAGCACGAAGGCGCCGTGGTACTCCACGGCTGCGACACGGGAAGCAGAGCTCGGGTCGGCGCGGAGGGCGACTTCGTGCGGTCGCAGCACCACCTCGACGTCGACATCGCTGTCGGCCCAGCCCGGAACAGTGGAGACGATCCCGATCTCGCAGGTGAGCAGGGCGCGGTCGACATGTGCCGGGAGGAAGTCCGCATCGCCCATGAAGGAGGCGACGAACCGCGACGCCGGCTGTTCGAACACCTTCTCCGGCACGTCTGCCTGCTCGATGGCACCCCCGCGCATCACCACCACCCTGTCACCCACGGACAGTGCCTCGGTCTGGTCGTGGGTGACCAGGACGCCGGTGGTGCGCGTCTCGCGCAGGGCGGCGACGGTGTCTGCTCGCAGCTGGGCCCGAAGCGACTCGTCAAGGCTGGAGAAGGGCTCGTCGAGCAGCACCACCTTCGGTGCCGGGGCCAGAGCGCGGGCCAGAGCAGCCCGCTGCTGCTGCCCGCCGGAGAGCTCATGCGGGTAGCGCCCGGACAGGTGCGCCATCCGCA
This sequence comes from Brevibacterium daeguense, assembly GCF_021729135.1. Lineage (GTDB taxonomy): Bacteria > Actinomycetota > Actinomycetes > Actinomycetales > Brevibacteriaceae > Brevibacterium > Brevibacterium daeguense. The sequence goes on along the minus strand of NZ_JAJTWW010000020.1, from coordinate 116,691 downwards.
CCAGTTCGAGCGCTTCATCTACTCGGACGCGACGCTCGGCCCGGGCAGCACGGTTGAGCCCGAAGGCGACGTTCTGAGCCACGGTGAGGTGTGGGAACAGCGCATAGTCCTGGAAAACCATCCCCACCCGCCGCCGTTCCGGCTGCTGGAACCGGCCGCTGCCGGCGACCGTCTCTCCCGCAATGCGGATCGTGCCTGCATCCGGGCGCTCCAGGCCGGCGATGAGGCGCAGCAAGGTCGACTTGCCGCAGCCGGACGGGCCGATCACGGTGACGAGCTCGCCCGGCGCCACTGTCAGCTGCAGATCCCGCGCGGCGACGACACCGCCGTAGTGTTTGCCCACACCCTCCAGGGTGAGCGCCGGCGGAGTCGCATCGGCAGTACCGCGGGTCGGGGCTGGGGAGCGGGTCGTCGGCTTGTCGGTCATCTGTCCACCTTTCCGTCGGTGCTGTGGGATTCTGCTCGCCTCACCTGACGGAAGAGGAGCAGCACCGGGGCCACCGCGACGGTGACGATCAGCAGCGAAGGCAGGGCAGCCTGCTCCCAGAAGTTCTCCCGCGCGAGATCGTAGACCCACACGGACAGCGTTGTGAACCCGAACGGCCGCAGGAGCAGCACGATGGGCAGCTCCTTCACGGCGTCGATGACCACCAGCACCAGCGCCACCGCGACTCCAGAGCGCGCCAACGGCAGGTGGACTCGGCCCATGACGCGAACAGGAGAGGCACCCAGCGTCAGCGCGGACAGCGTGGTGCTGGGGGAGATCTTGGCGAAGCTGGCATCGACGGCCTGATAGGCCGGGGCGAGGAACCGGACGGTGTAGGCGTAGACGACTCCGGCGACAGAGCCGGTCACCAGCAGGCCGGTGCCGCCGGGGACCCCCGCCCGGACCAGCGCCTCGTCGAGGTGGGCGAAGGAGAGCAGCACGCCGATGCCGATCACCGCGCCCGGCACCGCGTAGCCGAACGTCGTCAGCTGAGCGGCGAAGGCTCCGATCCTGCCCCCCATCCTCCATCCGTGTGCGATCATGACGGCGAGGGCGGCACACAGCAGTGCCGTGATCACCGCGACGAAGAGGCTGTTCGTCAGATAGTCGACGAATCGCGGATCGACGAGCGAGGCGCTGCCGTCGTGAAGACCTCGTGCGGCCCAGAGGGCCAACTGCGTCACAGGCAGCGCGAACCCCGCCAGCAGCACGGAGACCCCGACGCCCGTGGCGGTCCAGGCCTGCCAGCCGGTCAGGATCCTGGGCTGAATGCCGCGTCCGCGGCCGCCCTGCTGGTGGAACCGTGCGCGTCCCCGCAGACGCCGCTCTCCAGCGAGCACCGCCACAGCGAAGAGCAGGACCACCACGGACAGCTGGGAAGCGGCCGCGAAATCGAAGCTGCCCTTCCAGACGAGGTAGACCCCCACCGACACGGTCTTGACATTGAAGTACTGGACGGTGGCGAAGTCGGTGAGCGTCTCCATCATCACGAGCGCGAGCCCTGCCGCCAGGGAGGGGCGCGCCATCGGCAGCACCACTCGCCACAACGCCCGCATTCTGCTTGCTCCCAGAGTGCGTGCGGCTTCGTAGGTTCCGGCGGCGTGCTCGAGGAGCGCGTTGCGAGCCAGCAGGTAGACATACGGATACAGGGTCAGCGACAGGACAAGGGCGGCTCCCGGGAGCGAACGCACCTCCGGCACCCACACCTCGGGCCCGAACGCAGATCGCAGCGCCGACTGGAGCGGCCCCGTCACGTCGAAGATCGACAGGAAGACGAATCCGAGGATGTAGGCCGGCATCGCCAGCGGGAGCACCAGCAGCCAGACCAGCGCGCCGCGCAGCGGGAAGCGATAGGCAGTGACCAGCCACGCCAGACCCCCGCCGATCACCAGGGTGCCGAGACCCACGAGGAGCATGAGCAGCACGGTGGTCACGGCCATCTCGCCGGCGCCCCTGGGCAATCCGCCCGCGGCCAGGCCGCCCGCCCCGTCGACGAGCACGGCCAGCACCGGGGTCGCGACCAGCGCAGCGATGGCGACGACGAGCAGCGCCCATGCAGGACGGCCGCCGGGAGCGGTGATCCGCCTGTGCTCCCTGCGGCCCGCCTCGGCGAGGATGCCCGCCTCGGTCACTCGTAGCCGGCCTCGGCGAGCAGATCCACGGCCTCGGCGTTGAGATCTCCGTACGCTTCCGCGTTCAGCGGCATCCGCTTGAACTCACCGAACCCGGCGATGACCGGCTCCGGCTCGACATCCGGATTGACCGGGTACTCGTGGCTGGCGTCCACGAAGGCGCTCTGCCCGTCGGTGGCCAGCCATTCGATCAGCTGCTGGGCCTGCTCCGGATTGTCCGAATGTGTGGCCACCCCGGCTCCCGAGATGTTCACGTGGGTGCCCGCGCCCTCCTGGCTCGCCCAGAACACCTCGACATTCATGTCCGGGTTCTCCTCCAGCTGCCGGGCCACGTAGTAGTGGTTGTTGATGCCGACGTCGCAGGCGCCGGTGTCGATCGCCTCGAGCAGCAGGGTGTCGTTGCTCATGATCTCGACGTCGTTGGCCACCCAGCCCTTGACGATCTCCAGCGCCCGGTCGCGTCCGTGCAGGTCGATGAGCGAGGCGACCAGGGATTGGGTATAGGCGGAGGTGGCATCGCGCATGCACAGCCGGCCCTTCCACTTCGGGTCGGCCAGCCCGGCGTAGGTCTCCTCGGCATCGAACTCGGAGGGCTCGACGTTCTCCGGATTGAAGGTGGTGGTGCGCGCGCGCATCGCCAGGCCGAACCACCGGTCCTGGGGGTCCCGCAGGTCCTCGGGCACCGCTTCCTCCAGGGCTGCGGAGTCGAGGGGCGCCAGCATGTCCTGCTGCGCGGCATTCCAGAGATTGCCCGCGTCCACCGTCATGAACACGTCCGCGGGGGATCTCTCGCCCTCGGCGCGCAGTCGCTCGAGCAGCTCGGCGTCGTCTCCGGTGATGAACTCCACGCTCACGCCGGAATCCTCGGTGAACGTGGCGAAGGCCTCCTCAAGGTCGTAGTGGCGAGCAGTGTAGATCTGCAGATCCGCCTGCTCCTCGCCGACGCCGAGGGCGCCGCATCCGGAGACGGTCAGGGCCGCGGTCACTGTCGTGGCAGCGAGCAGGTGCCTTCGCACGTTGAACTCCCTTCGCCCCTGCGCTCGTCGGCCGGGGCAATTCAGTAAGACAAGCCTTTCGTATTGTGTTTAGGGTAGCCTACCTTTAGTGTTCCGCCTATGGTCACAGAACAGGCTTTCGATCTCCTGCCGTTCACAGCCGCCCTCGACGCTCACGGGGACCGGCCGGCAGTCATGACGGACGAGCAGGTGCTGACGTACCGCGAACTCTCCGACCGCGTCGAGGACGTTGCGGCGCGGCTGCGCTCCGCCCGGCGGCTTGTCGCGCTGCGTGCGGGCAACGATCTGGGCTCCCTGGTCGGCTATCTGGGAGCACTGCGGGCGGGCAGCCCCGTCCTGCTGGTGTCCACCGAGAGCGGATCCTCGGACAGCGTCATGGCGGCGTACGATCCCGACGTGATCCTCGGCTCCGACGGCTCGGATCCGGTCATCGAGGAGCTGCGCGCAGAGAGCCGCCACGAGCTGCATCCGGAGCTGGCGCTGCTGCTGACGACCTCGGGGTCGACCGGTAGCCCCAAGCTCGTGCGCCTGTCCTATCGCAATCTGCGCTCCAACGCGTACTCCATCGCCGAGGCGCTGCAGATCACCCCCGACGACCGCGCCGCCACCACGCTGCCGATGCACTACTGCTACGGCCTGTCCGTCGTGCACAGCCATCTCCTGCGGGGTGCGGCCCTGGTGCTCACCGACCTGTCCGTCGTCGACCCGTGCTTCTGGGACCTGTTCCGCGCACGGCGGGCCACCACCTTCGCGGCAGTCCCCTTCACCTTCGAGCTCCTCGACCGAGTCGGGTTCGCCGACATGGACCTGCCGCACCTGCGGTACGTCACCCAGGCCGGCGGACGGCTGGCGCCCGAGGCGGTGCGCCGGAACGCCGAGCTCGGCCGCCGGCGCGGGTGGGACCTGGTGGTCATGTACGGCCAGACCGAGGCGACGGCTCGGATGGCCTACCTGCCTCCCCACCTCGCGGCCGCCCATCCGGAGGTCATCGGGATTCCCGTGCCCGGCGGGGACTTCCGCATCGACCCCGTGCCCGACCTGCCCGCCGGCGAGCTCGTCTACACCGGACCCAACGTGATGATGGGCTATGCCCTCGAGCCGGGCGACCTGGCCCAGGGGCACACGCTCAGCGAGCTGCGCACCGGTGACCTGGCCCGCCGACACCCCGACGGCCTGTACGAGATCGTGGGACGGCGCAGCCGATTCGCGAAGATCGTGGGACTGCGCATCGACCTGGGACAGGTCGAGAAGCTCCTCGCGCAGGACGGCATGAAGGCTGCGGCCGCGGGATCCGATGAGCGGATCGTCGTGGCGGTCGAGGACTGCCCCGACGCCGTCGCCGGCGCCGACCTCTGCCCCGACCCCGACCCCGACGCCGACCAAAACTCCGACGCCGCCGCCCGGTCGCTGGCGCAGCGGCTGGGTGTGCCGCGTGGCGCGGTCGACGTCCACTCAGTTCCTGAGCTGCCGCGCCTGACCAACGGCAAGACCGACTACGGCGCGGTGCTGGCGCTTGGGGGAGCGCGCTCTGCGCCGGAGCCGGCAAGCGGGAGCGAGGGCGAGGCGCCCCGGATGGACCCGGTCCGGCGGATCTTCGCTGAGGAGCTCGGCCTCCGGGAGATCGACGACGAGAGCAGCTTCGTCGACCTGGGAGGCGATTCGCTGTCCTATGTCGCGGTCTCGGTCCGGCTGGAGCAGGCGCTGGGGCAGGTGCCCCCGGACTGGCACGTGCTTCCGGTGGAGCGCCTCGCCGCCCTCGCGGATGAGGCCCCGTCCGGCCGGAAGTGGCTGGGCGCGCTCGATACCAGCATCGTGCTGCGCGCGCTGGCCATCGTGCTCATCGTCGGCACCCACGCGAAGCTCTTCGATCTGCCGGGTGCGGCGCATGTGCTCATGGCGGTGGCAGGGTTCAATTTTGCGCGCTTCCAGCTGTCGGGGGATCGCGCCGAACGCCTGACGCGCCAGCTGCGGAGCATCGGGCGCATCGTCGTGCCGAGCGTGGCGTTCATCGCCGTGGCCTACCTGCTGACCGACGCGTACAGCCCTGCGAACATCGTGCTGCTCAATGCCCTGGTGGGGCCGGAGACCTGGACGACCGAGTGGCACTTCTGGTTCATCGAGGTGCTGGTCTACGTGCTGCTGGTGATGGTCGCCCTGCTGGCCGTGCCCTGGGCCGACCGCGTCGAACGGCGCGCCCCCTTCACCTTCCCGCTCGTCCTGTTCGGAATCGGCCTGCTGCCCCGGTTCGGTCTGCTGGATCCCGGGGTGCCCCATACCCTGCCGGTGCTCTGGCTGTTCGCCCTGGGATGGGCGATCGGTCGGGCTGACACCCCCGTGCGGCGCCTCGCCGTCTCGGTGCTGGCCGTTCTCACGGTGCCGGGCTTCTTCGGCGAGCCCGCGCGGGACGGCATGATCGTCGTCGGCATTCTGCTGCTCACGTGGGTCCGGGCGGTCCCCGTGCCCACCGGGCTGCACGGTGTGCTGGGTCTTCTGGCGGGCGCTTCGCTGCACATCTACCTCGTCCACTGGCTGGTCTACCCGCAGCTGGTCGGGATCCACCCCGCACTTGCCGTTGTCGCGTCCCTTGCGGCAGGCGTGGGCTACTGGGCACTGACTGCTCACCTGCCGCGCACGTGCCGGCAGTGGATCACTGCGAAGGGTCGATGAGATCGGCCAGCCCCGCCAGGAACTGCTGATCACCCACGACCACCAGCTTCGCGCGGGCCCGCGACATGCCGACGTAGAGCATCTCTCGGGCCCGGTCGAGATCGCGGAAGCCGTTGACGCAGAGCACGACTGCACGGCGCTCGAGCCCCTTGAAGCCGAGCACATGCCCGTAGAACACGTTCTCCCTGGCGAAGAACTGGTCCCAGTAGGCGCTGTTGCCCTCGGTCTCGACGATCTCGCGCTGCACGGGATGCCGCCGGAATGTCGTCAGCAGCGCGATGTCGCCGGGCGCCCACCCATCGTCGAGCAGCCGCTCGACCACCCCGTCCGCCGTCGCCACGGCATCCTCGGCGGGAACGTCGATGTACTCGACCTCCTCGCCGGAGCCGTTGCGCAGCACCGGCGCCTCGTCCGCCAGGTAGCCGAACGCCTCGGCGATCTGGACGGAGTTGCGGAGGTTCTCGTCGAGCTGGAACGGGCTCATGGTGATGGGGGAGTCGCCGTAGCGGTCGAAGATCCGCTGCAGCTCGTCGGTGAAGACGTAGAGGATCCCCTCCGACTGGTTGCGCAGGCAGGACTGCACGGCCTCCCACCACAGCTTGGAGAAGTCCTGGCCCTCGTCGATGACGATCGCGTCGAACAGCTCGATCCGCGGGCGCTCGTCGGCGAGCTGCTTGAGGCGGGTCGGCAGCGTCACCTCCCAGTACTCGGAGTCGTCGTCGGTGCCCCGGGGTGCGCCCCACGAGATCGGCAGGTCATGGAACAGACCGACGTATGCCGGTCGCTCGTCCTCCGGCCAGCTCGCGGTGGTCAGCTCCAGGTAGCGACCCAGGCCGCGCGAATAGCACATCAGCGCGACCCGCAGGCCCTGTTTGGCGAGCGTGCGCGCCTTGATGAGCGCCAGGTGGGTCTTCCCCGACCCCGCACCGCCGCTGATCTCGGCGCGGCGCTGGTGGCGGAGGATGCGGATGAGCTTCTCCTGCTCGACCGTGAGCACGTTCGCCGCGTCCTCGATCTCCGCGGCGCGCAGCTGCACGTTCTCGATCGCTTCGTGGGTGCGGCGGAGATTCTTGAGCACATGCTCGAAGGTGACGAAGGGCTCGTCGCGGTCAGGATCGAATGCGCGGCGCAGGGCGAGGGCGACCGCCTCCGCGGCCCGGTCCAGCTGGGTGGCGTCGATGAGGATCTCGCGCTCCGCCTCGGGAACGGTCCAGTCGCCCGGCAGCTCGGTGTACGGGAACGCCGCAAGGTGGACGACCGGGCCAGGGATCGTGGACACGCAGCGCCGGAGGTAGTCGATCAGGGTGTGCTTGGCGACCATCGCCTGCTCGACGGGCGACCTCTTGAGCCGGTTGCGATGTCCCTGGCCGTTGGTCGTGTGCCAGTGCCCGTCTGCGACGCCGACGCGCCCGCCCTTGACCTCGATCACTGCGATGCCCTGTCCCGGCCACAGCACCAGGAGGTCGATCTCGACGTCGCGGTTGTCCAGCGTCAGTCGTTGGCCGTGGATCAGCGTCGCGTCGTCGGGAAGCTGCTCGCACAGTGCGGTCCACACGGTCTGCTCTGCAGTGGAGCCGCGGAAGTCCGGTCGCTCCGGGATGAGATGCGCCATATTCCGACCCTAGCGGGTCCGGCGGAGCCAGGAGCGGGCCGAAGGAGCCGGTGCCGGAACCGCAGCCCGCAGCCCCTCACGCATCCGGCGGCGGCAGTCGGACGTCGACGAACTCGACGTCGAGCTCGGGGTGATCGGACCGGAGCGCCTCGCCGGCTCGCCGCACCCGCTCGCGCATGAGCTCGCTGATCGTCGTGATCGCGCCCCCTTCTCCCGAGGCGCCCCCCGCTTCCGAGGCGCCGGCCGCCTCGGCGCCCGTGCGGGCTCCGGGCACGTCCCGCAGCTCCTCGGGCTGTTGGACGAGCACGAACCTCCGGTCGCCGCCGTCGGCTGCGTTGAGCTCCATCACCGCCTGGCCGGTGGTGCCGGAGCCGGCGAAGAAGTCGAGCACGATCGCCTCGCGGTCGAAGAACGTCTGCGAGCGCACCAGCGTGCGGATGAGCTCCAGCGGCTTGGGGTAGCCGAACAGCCCGCCGAGCCCCAGCGCCTCCAGATCCCGCCGGCCGCCCTCGTTGAGCGCCTTGATGATCGAGTACATCTTCGAGCTCGCGTCCTCGGCCGGCGTCAGCCGGACCACGGCGTGCTTCCGGGCGCCGTCCGGGGCGGGATCACCCCACGGCCGCAGCCGCAGCGTGCCGGCTGCTAGGCCGGCGTCCACCTCGGCCTTCTTCGCAGGGCCCCGGACGGCGAGGATGTCCTCGTACATCAGCCGGCGCTCCGCCCCACGGGTGTACTTCCCGAAGCTCACTCGCAGCACGTCGTCGTCGACCAGGAAGCGGCGGTCGCCGATCGTCTCGTACTTGGCCGGCGGCCGCTTCTCGGTGAGGAACGGTCCGACCGCCTGCGCATTCCGCGCCCACACGAGCACGAAGTCATGGCCGCGCACGAAGGACCTGGCGTTTCCGCCGCCCTTCGCGCGCTGCTGGACGAACGAGCCCAGGTAGTTCTCCTCGCCGAACACCTCGTGCCCGAGCAGCTGCAGATGCGCGTTCTCCCGGTCGTCGATCGAGATGAAGACGACGCCGTCGTCGCGCAGCAGCTCACGCGTCAGGAGCAGGCGGGGCAGCATCATGTTGAGCCAGCCGCTGTGGCCGGCCGCCCCGAAGGTGTCGCGGTACGGCAGTGTGCTGCCGGTGTTGTAGGGCGGATCGAGGTAGACGACCTTGACCTGTTCGCGGTGGGTGCGGCGCAGCAGGTGGAGCGCCTCGAGGTTCTCGCCCTCGATGGCGATGTGCCGGTCGCGGGGAAGGCCGCACTCGGCTCCGCGCAGTCCGACCTGCTCAGCCGACCGCGGTGCCGCGAGTGCCGCTGCGGCGGATTTCCCGGGCCAGTCGAGGACCCAACCGTTCTCCACCGACTCATTCTCCTCAGACATCCAGCGCGGGCGCGTCACCTGGGCATTCGCCCGGCGACCCACCTCGGCGACCCTGTTGTGTCCAGGGTGGGTTCTGTCAAGATAGCACCATGAGGATCTCACGCATCGCCGTCGTCGGCGGCGGCATCATCGGCACCGCCGTCGCACGCGAGCTCGCCCTCCGCTGCGAGGACGCGACCGTCACCATCTTCGAGAAGGAGCCCTACCTGGCCGCCCACCAGACGGGCCACAACTCCGGCGTCGTCCACGCCGGCCTCTACTATGAGCCGGGCAGCCTCAAGGCCAGGCTGTGCCGCACCGGCGTGGCCAAGCTCGTCGAGTACAGCGCGGTGAACGGCATCCACTACGAGGAATGCGGCAAGCTCGTCGTCGCCCACACCACCGCCGAGGTCGACCGTCTGGAGGCGATCTTCGAACGTGCCAAGGCCAACGGCGTCCCGCACGTGAAGCTGCTCGACCGCAACGAGATGCGCGAGGTCGAGCCCCACGTCCGCGGGGTGCTCGCCCTGCACTCGCCCCACACGGCGATCATCGACTTCGCCAAGCTGGCGGAGTCCTTCGCCGCCGACGTCACCGCGGCCGGCGGGCGGATCGAGTACAACTCAGAGGTTGCCCGCCTCGACACCATGGGCAATGAGGTCCGCGTCGCGCTCGCCCTGCCCGGCATCGACTCCCGCACCACCGAGGACGGCGGGTCCTTCGACCTCGTCGTCACCTGCGCCGGCCTGCAGGCGGACCGCCTGGCGGCCGCCTCGGGACTGGATTCGAACCCCAGGATCGTGCCGTTCCACGGCGACTACTTCGTCATCGACAAGCCCGACGCCGAGGTGGTCCGCGGCCTGATCTACCCGGTGCCGGACCCGGCGTTCCCGTTCCTCGGGGTGCACCTGACCAGGCGGATCGACGGCGCGCTGATGCTCGGCCCCAACGCCTTCGTCGCCCTCGGGCGGGAGAAGTACGAGCGCGGCGGCTTCGACCTGGGCGACATCGGCTCCACACTGGGCTTCAAGGGGTTCTGGAAGTTCGCCTCCCAGAACGTCCGGGCCGCCGCGCGCGAGGCGCGCACCGCGCTGTCGCCCAAGGCCTTCATCGAGGAGGCGCAGAAGTACGTGCCCGACATCGACCCCGCCACCGTCAAGCCGGGCCCGCGGGGAGTGCGCGCGCAGGCGATGAACCCGGACGGCTCGCTCGTCGACGACTTCGTCATCACCACCCGCGGACGGCTGACGCAGGTCCGCAACGCGCCTTCCCCGGGCGCGACGAGCTCGATGGCGATCGCCGAGTACGTCGCCGACAAGGCGCTCGGCGCGCTGCGCTGAGATGGGTGTCCTCGCCAGCACCGTCCGCGGTCTGCCGCCGGGCTACTTCGCGCTGGTGATGGCGACCGGCATCGTCTCCCTGGGGCTCAAGCTCGGCGGGTTCGAAGTCGGTTCGGCAGTGCTGCTGGTGCTGGCCGCGCTGGCCTACACCGTGCTCCTGGTGCTCTTCCTCGCCCGCCTGATGTTCTGCTGGCGCGAGTTCAGCGCCGACGTCCAGAATCCGCAGGTGTCCTTCGGGTTCTTCACCTTCGTGGCCGGCTCCAATGTGCTGGCCGTCCGCCTGGCGGCAGACGGGATGGCGACGCCCGCAGTGGCGCTCGCGATCATCGGGCTGGCGGCCTGGCTGGCGTTCGGCTATGTGGTGCCCTGGGCGGCCCTCCTCGGGCAGGGGGAGCGACCGGGGCTGCAGGCGGTCAACGGCACCTGGTTCATCTGGTCGGTCGCCAGCCAGTCGGTTGCGGTCAGCGCCGCCGTGCTCGACACCGCGCTGCCGCAGTTCGGCAACATTCTGGGCATCGTCGCCGTGCTCTCGTGGTCGGTGGGCATCGTGCTGTACTCGGGCATCGCGATCTACCTGTCGCTGCGGGTGATCATCCACGGGATCCGGCCCGAGGACTTCCAGCCGCAGTTCTGGGTGGCGATGGGGGCGATGGCGATCGCCGTGGTCGCCGGCTCTCGGATCGTCGGGATGTCGTCGACTCCGATGGTCGACGCCATCCGGACGCTGGCCGCGGGCAGCTCCGTCGTCTTCTGGTGCTTCGCGGCATGGCTCATTCCGCCGCTGATCGCCGGCGGGATCTGGCGGCACTGGATCCACCGGGTGCCGCTGCGGTACGAGGCGGGGCTGTGGTCGATCATCTTCCCGCTGGGCATGTTCGCGGTCGCCAGCATGAGCCTGGGGACCGCGGATCGCCTGCCGATCGTGGAGGCAGTGGGCGATGCCTGGCTGTGGGTGGCGGTGGCCGGCTGGCTCCTGGTCGCAGTCTCGCTTGCCGTCCGCGTGGTTCGGAGCCTGCGAGGGCGACGAGCGTCACATAGATTTGTGCACAAACGCGCAAACCCGGTGGCATGATGGAAGCACGCCGTGAACGGCCACGGCGGAGTCGACGGACAGGGACGATCATGGCTGACAACGCACCCCTCATCGAGATGACCGGCATCGAGATCGTCGAGGACTCGCAGCGCACGGCCAGACCCTCCGACCTGTTCTGGCCCTGGTTCGCCGCGAACGTCTCCGTGTTCGGCATGAGCTACGGGCCGTGGGTGCTCGGCTTCGGCATCTCCTTCTGGCAGGCCACCATCGTCGCCGTCATCGGCATCGTCGTCTCGTTCTTCCTCTGCGGGCTGATCGCGATCGCGGGCAAGCGCGGGAGCGCGCCGACCATGATCCTGTCGCGGGCGGCGTTCGGCGTCCACGGCCAGAAGGTGCCCGGCATCGTGTCCTGGCTGACCTCGATCGGCTGGGAGACCTTCCTGGCGATCACCGCGGTGCTGGCCACCGCGACGGTGTTCCAGACCCTCGGCTGGGCCGACGGCACCTGGGTCCGGGTGATCGCCGCGATCGTGGTCGCCGGCATCATCGTCACCGCCTCCGTGCTCGGCTACCACACGATCATGAAGCTGCAGTCGGTGCTGACCTGGGTGACCGGCATCATCACGATCCTCTACATCATCCTCGTGATCCCGCACATCGACTTCGCCGCAGTGATGTCGCTGCCGAACGGCTCGGTGCAGCAGATGATCGGCGCGCTCGTCATGGTGATGACCGGCTTCGGGCTCGGCTGGATCAACATCGCCGCCGACTGGTCCCGCTATCAGAAGCGCTCCGCCTCGGACGGCTCGATCGTGCTGTGGAACACGATCGGCGGCTCGGCCGCCCCGGTCATCCTCGTCACCGTCGGCCTGCTGCTCGGCGGCTCCGACCCGGCCCTGCTCGAGGCGGTCGCCGCCGACCCCGTCGGCACGCTGGCCGTGCTGCTGCCCACCTGGGCGCTCATCCCGTTCTGGATCACCGCACTGCTGGCGCTGGTGTCCGGCGCTGTGCTGGGCATCTACTCCTCGGGCCTGACGCTGCTGAGTCTGGGCATCAGCATCCCGCGACCGCTCGCCGCCGGGATCGACGGCATCATCCTGACGATCGGCACGATCTGGGTGGTCTTCTTCGCCCAGGACTTCCTCGGGCCCTTCCAGAGCTTCCTCATCACCCTGGGCGTGCCGCTGGCCGCCTGGGCGGGCATCCTCATCGCCGACATCCTCACCCGCCGCGAGGATTACCACGAGCCCTCGCTGTTCAACCCGGACGGCGTCTACCGGGCCTTCGACTGGACGAGCCTCATCACCATGGCCGTCGCCTCGGTGCTCGGCTGGGGGCTGGTCATCAACCAGTTCGCCGAGGAAGCGGCGTGGAACAACTGGCAGGGCTATCTGCTCCCGGCAGTCGGCGGCCGCGACGGCACCTGGGCGTACGCCAACCTCGGGGTGCTGCTGGCGCTCGTCCTGTCCTTCGTCGCCACCCTGATCCTGCGCCGGCCGACCATCCGCCGGCAGGAGCAGGCCGCGCGCGTACTCCGGGACAACGCCGAGGCGGGTGCCGGGGCATGAGCCGGCCGCACCTGGTCGTCATCGACCCGCAGCACATCTTCGCGTCCCCGGACTCCGCGTGGGGTTCGCCGTTCTTCCCCGAGGCGTTCGCCAGGATCCGCGAGCTCGCGCCCCTGTTCGACGGCCGGGTGACCGTGACGCGCTGGCTGCCGACCGCCGACCGGGCCACCGCGTGGGGCGACTACTTCCGGGAGTGGCCGTTCGCGGACGTGGCGGCGGACAACCCGCTGTACGACCTCGTCGCCGGTGCCGCCGAGCTGTCCCCGCACCCGCCGGTCGAAGAGCCGACCTTCGGGAAGTGGGGCGAGGCGCTGGCAGCCCGCCTGGGCCCGGAACCGCATATGGTGCTCACCGGAGTGTCGACCGACTGCTGCGTGATCTCGACGGCGCTGGCGGCCGCCGACGCCGGGGTCCGCACGCTGGTCGTCGAGGATGCGTGCGCGCACTCGACCGCGGAGAACGGCCGGGCAGCGCTGCACGTGATGAGCCTCTTCGGTCCCCAGATCGAGCTCGTGACCACGGCGGAGGTGCGCCGGCGCCTCACGGCGTGACCGGGAACCGCGCCGTTCCCGACTACGCCGGCGCCTCACAGTGTGACGTCGTTCCCGGGTTCGGCCTCAGACGTGGAACATCGACATCCCGCCGTCGACGGGGATCACGGTTCCGGTGACGTAGCTCGACGCCGGCAGGCACAGGTTGAGCGTCATCTGCGCGACCTCCTCGGGCCGGCCGTAGCGGCGCATCGGCACCCGGCGGCGGGCGTACTTCGCCTTGGCCTCCTCGGGGTACTTGCTCGTCATCCCGGTCTCGATCGGCCCCGGGCAGATCGCGTTGGCCGTGATCCCGAACTCCGCGAGCTCGATGGCCATGCTGCGGGTGATCCCGACGACGCCGCTCTTGGACGCCGAATAGCTGATCAGGCCTGCCTGCGACACGAGCGCCTCGGTGGAGGCGATGTTGACGATGCGCCCTGCGTCCGATGCCTTGAGGTGGGGCAGGGCCGAACGCACCAGCCGCACATGGGCGGTGAGGTTGATGTCGAGGACCTCCTGCCAGACGTCCTCGAACTCCTCGTCGCTCTGCTCGGTGACATTGTTCCGCCGCGAGACGCCGGCGTTGTTGACCAGCAGGTCGATGCCGCCGAACCGGTCGACGGCCGCCGTGACCAGCTTCTCCAGATCGGCAGGCTGCCGCACATCGCACTCGACGGCGAGCACCTGTGCCGCATCACCGCCGGTTGCGCCCAGCTCCTCCACCTCCCGCGCCACATCGGTCAGCTGCTCGGCGCTGCGGTCCGCGAGCACCACCCGGGCGCCCTCCGAGGCGAAGAGCAGGGCAGTGGCCCGACCCATGCCGCTGGCGGCGCCGGTGATGACGGCGGTCGAGCCGGCGATCGAGCGGGAGGCGAATTCGATGGGCATGAGGACTCCTTCGTCCGGGGAACAGTGCTGATCAGTGTCACCCTCAACCTATCGTGAACTACCCCGAGTGCCGCTCCAGGAACTGGTACACCTCGGTAGTGTCCACGCCGGGGAACACTCCCGGCGGGACCGCGGCCAGCAGCGAGGCGTGGGTGCGGGCGGCAGGCCAGGACGCCTCGGCCCACTTGTCCTCCAGCTCCCCGGGGGCCCGACGGCAACAGGTGGGATCGGGGCACCGGGACTCGGAGCGCTTCATCGTCTCCCGCCCCTCGAACCACTTCACGTGGGCGAACGGCACGCCCACACTCACGGAGAAGTCGCCGCCGCCGGGCAGCACCCGCGCCGTGCACCAGTAGGTGCCCGCAGGGGTGTCCGTGTACTGGAAGTACGGGCTGAACCGATCCGAGACCTGGTACACCGCCCGCGAGGTGAACCGCTTGCAGGCGTACTGGCCCTCGATCGCGCCCAGCGGGTCGGTGGGGAAGGGCAGCCCGTCGTTCGAGTACGCCTTGTGCACGGTTCCGGACACGTGCACCTTCATGAAGTGGACCGGAAGATCGAAGTGCTCCGTGGCGAGGTTCGTGAACCGGTGCGCGGCGGTCTCATAGCTCACCCCGAACAGGTCGCGCAGCTCCTCGATCGAAATCCTGCGATTCTTCTTCGCCTCCGCGAGGAAGGACACGGCGGCCCGCTCCGGCAGCAGCAGTGCGGCCGCGAGGTAGTTCGCCTCGACCCGCTGGGCGAGGAAGTCGCCGTAGTCCGCCGGCGGAGCGTGACCCAGCAGATGCGAGGCCAGCGCGGTCAGCAGGTGCGAGCGCGGATCGTGTCCGGCCGCGTCCTCGTTGGACAGGTACAGCCGGCGGTTGCGGGTGTCCGTCACCGAGCGGGTGGACTTCGGCAGGTCCGACACGTAGTGGAGGCTGAAGCCCAGGTGCGCGGCGATCCGGGCCGCCTGCCGCTGGCTGAGCGGCCCGTCCTCGTAGCCGATCACATCCAGCACCTCGCCGGCCTGCGCCTCGAGCTCGGCGAAGTAGTTGTTGCGCGCCCGCATCTCCTCGCGCAGCCGCTTGTTGGCCCGCCGCGCCTCCTCCGGGGTGGCGGCTCGCCGCTCGACCATCGACTTCAGCTGCCGCTGCAGCCCGACGATCGCCTCCAGCGCGTCCTGCGGCAGCGACTTGACCCGGACCTGCGGCAGGTCCAGCGAGGAGTACAGCGCTGAGGACTGCGCCCGCTCCGCCTCCAGCTCCAGCGCCTGCCTGGCGTCCAGCGGGGCCGGGTCGAGCAGCGACTCCGCCGAGGTGTTCAGGGCTGTGGCCAGCGCGCTGAGCATCGACAGGGACGGCTCCCGCTTGCCGTTCTCGATCGCCGAGATCTGTGAGGCCGCCCGCCCGACAGCATGTCCCAGCTGCTCCAGGGTGAGCCCGGCGGAAGTGCGATAGTGGCGGACCTTGCGCCCGATGCTCAGCGCGTCGGTGACAGGGGGCTCCGCCTTGGTCCGGGCGGCAGCCAGGGTGCCGCCGCCGGCGATGGCGTGGGACATGGTCTCGATCATGGGCCAACTATGCCACACCGGTGTGACCGACGCTACAGAACCAGCAGATTTCCGTCCCGCAGAAATCCGGCAGATCTTCTATCGAGAAACCTCTTCTGCACTGCTTGCAGAGGCGCAAGACTGCTGTCACAGCCGAAAAGCAGTGGTCCTGCTCACCGCAGGAGCCGCGGCCGGAGGCGCCGAGGAAGCCGGTGATGTCGCCGCCTTCGCACCACCGGGACGGCCCGGAGAGACCGAGCCGATCCGTTCAACCCCGAAGCACAGGAGTGATTGCAATGTCGCAGCAGCCGCAGGATCTGCACAACGTGGACGCCATCCGCAGCGAATGGGCCACCAACCCGCGCTGGGCCGGAATCGCCCGCGACTACAGCCCCGAGGACGTCGCCCGACTGCGCGGGTCCCTCATCGAGGAGCACACCCTGGCCCGCCACGGTGCCGAGCGCCTCTGGGACCTCCTCCACACCGAGGACTTCGTCAATGCGCTGGGCGCCCTGACCGGCAACCAGGCCGTGCAGCAGGTCAAGGCCGGCCTCAAGGCCATCTACCTCTCCGGCTGGCAGGTCGCCGCCGACGCCAACCTCGCCTCGCAGACCTACCCGGATCAGTCGATCTACCCGGCGAACTCCGTGCCGGCCGTCGTCCGCCGCATCAACAACGCCCTCATGCGCGCCGACCAGATCGAGACCTCCGAGGGACAGAAGAACGTCGAGGACTGGCTGGCCCCCATCGTCGCCGACGCCGAGGCCGGCTTCGGCGGAGCGCTCAACGTCTACGAGCTCATGCGCGGGATGATCAGCGCCGGTGCAGCGGGCGTGCACTTCGAGGACCAGCTCGGCTCCGAGAAGAAGTGCGGACACCTCGGCGGCAAGGTGCTGGTGCCCACCGCACAGCACATCCGCACCCTCAACGCGGCGCGCCTGGCCGCGGACGTCGAGAACGTGCCCACCCTGGTGATCGCGCGCACCGACGCGGAGGCCGCGACCCTGATGACCTCCGACATCGACGAGCGCGACCAGAAGTACATCACCGGAGAGCGCACCGCCGAGGGGTACTACAAGATCACCAACGGCATCGAGCCCTGCATCGACCGCGGGCTGGCCTTCGCCCCGTACTCGGACCTGCTGTGGATGGAGACGTCGACGCCCGACCTCGAGGTCGCCAAGCGCTTCGCCGAGGCGATCAAGGCCGAGTACCCGGACCAGCTGCTGTCCTACAACTGCTCGCCGTCGTTCAACTGGCGCAAGCACCTCGACGACTCCACCATCGCCAAGTTCCAGCGCGAGCTGGGCGCGATGGGCTACAAGTTCCAGTTCATCACGCTGGCCGGCTTCCACGCGCTGAACTACTCGATGTTCGACCTCGCCCACGGCTACGCCCGCGAGCAGATGAAGGCCTACGTCGAGCTGCAGGAGCGCGAGTTCGCCTCCGAGGAGCGCGGCTACACCGCCACCAAGCACCAGCGCGAGGTGGGCACCGGCTACTTCGACCTGGTGTCGACCGCCATCAACCCGCAGTCCTCGACCACCGCGCTCAAGGACTCCACCGAAGCCGCTCAGTTCTGAGGGCTTCCCCACCAGACGTGTCGCCTCGGGCGCGGGTTTCAGGGGTTTCCCGCGCCCGAGGCGGCCACGACACGCGATGCCCGGCACCTGAGCCGGTGCCGGGCATCGTACTTCACTTCTCAGGAGATGTTTCCGATGTCCCGCATGATGATCACCGGCCCGATGAAGCCCGGATACTCCGAGATCCTCACCGCCCCCGCGCTCGAGTTCGTTGCCGCGCTGCATGAGCAGTTCCACAGCCGCCGCCGTGAGCTCCTCTCCGCCCGCGAGGTCCGGCGCGCAGCGATCGACTCCGGCAGACTCCCCACATTCAAGGACGAGACCCGCCACATTCGCGAGGACGCGGACTGGCAGGTCGCCGGCAGCGCCGGCGCTCCGGGTCTGGAGGACCGCCGGGTCGAGATCACCGGCCCGGTCTCCGCGCGGATGGCGATCAACGCGCTCAACTCCCCGGCCCTGGTGTGGCTGGCTGACCTCGAGGACGCGACTTCGCCCACGTGGGACAACATCGTCGGCGGCATCGGCAACCTGACCCGTGCCGTGAGAGGGCGGCTCGAATACACGCATCCTGCCACGGGCAAGCAGTACCGCATCACCAATCCCACCCCGCCCACCATCGTCGTGCGCCCGCGCGGCTGGCACTTGCCGGAGAAGCATCTGCGGTGGATCGATGATCATGGCACCGAGGTCTCCGCCTCGGGTGCGCTCGTCGACTTCGGGCTGTTCTTCTTCCACAACGCCGAGGAGCTCATCGCGTCCGGCCGCGGCCCCTACTTCTACCTCGCCAAGTTGGAGGCCGCACGTGAGGCGCGGCTGTGGAACGACGTGTTCGTGTTCGCCCAGGACCGCCTCGGGATCCCGCAGGGGACCGTGCGCGCCACCGTGCTGATCGAGACCATCACGGCTGCGTTCCAGATGGAGGAGATCCTCTGGGAGCTGCGGGAGCACGCCGCCGGCCTCAACGCCGGGCGGTGGGACTACATCTTCTCGATGATCAAGAACTTCCGGAACCATCGCGAGTTCGTGCTGCCCGACCGCTCCGAGGTGACGATGACGGTGCCGTTCATGCGCGCATACACCGAACTCCTCGTGCAGACCTGTCACCGGCGAGGAGCCCATGCGATCGGCGGGATGAGCGCCTTCATCCCGAATCGCAGTGAGCCCGAGGTCACCGAGAATGCCTTCGCCCAGGTGCGCGCCGACAAGCGACGCGAGGCCGCGGCCGGCTTCGACGGCTCGTGGGTCGCGCACCCGGACCTCATCCCGGTGGCGCAGGAGGCCTTCGCCGAGGTGTTGGGCGAGCGGCCGAATCAGGTCGCCCGGCAGCGTGAGGACGTCAACGTCTCCGCCGCCGATCTGCTCAGCATGGAGGGGATCTCGCAGACGCCGACCGAGGCCGGAGTGCGCGCCAACATCCGAGTGGCGCTCGGCTACCTCAATGCCTGGCTGGACGGCACGGGAGCGGTCGCGCTGGACAACCTCATGGAGGACGCGGCGACCGCGGAGATCTCCCGCGGTCAGATCTGGCAATGGGTGCACCACGGCGTCCGGCTGGCCGACGGCCGGAAGCTCACCCGCACGATGGTCGAGCGCTGCCTCGCCGAGGAGCTCGCCACCATCCGGCGGCACCCCGCCGACCACTACTGCGATGCGGTGGAGATCTTCCGGGAGACGGCGCTCGGCGAGGAGTTCCAGGACTTCCTCACCACGCCCGCCTACCTCCGGTTCCTCGTCGATCGCCGCGCCCGCGTGCTGCAGGCGGCCTGAGGGGACTTCAGCTGCCGGGCCGCCGCCCGCTCAGCTCCAGGCGGCGTCCTGCTCCTGCCACTCCTCCTCGGTGCCGCCGTCGACCAGGAAGTTGAGCTCATAGGAGATCTTCCCGTCGATCGCCTCGCGGATCAGGTCGGCATGCCCGGCATGCCGACCGACCTCCGCGATGAGGTGCAGCCACACCCAGCGGCCGTTCGCGGAGTGGTCCTCCGGCATCCACGGGCTCACCGGTTTCGGGAGCTCGACCGCGAGATCGATCCGCGGCGCGGCCTCCGCGATGAAGTCGACGACCCGGTCGAAGATCACGAGCATCTCATCCAGCGAGGCGTCCTGGGGGACTTCGGCGCCGGAATACATCTCGTGCAGCCCGATCAGCCGGTTGATCTCGATGTACTCATCGGTCGTCAGCCGCTCCGGAGCGCGCAGGGCCATCGTCAGCCATCCGTAGACGACCTGAGCGGTATGGGCGAGCAGCCCGCTGATGGACAGGGCGCTCGGCAGCGGCGTCGTCCGGGCCTGCTCGGTCGACAGCCCGAACGCGGTCGAGCGCAGCTGCTGCATCTGCTGGCGGAGGAAAGCGGGCAGGGCATCGGCCTCGGTGGTGATCTCGGGGGCGAAGAACGGCATGGTCTCTCTCCTTGAATCGGCGGGCGATGCCCGTTTCGGTGATGAGACCAGCATCCGGGCAATTGCGGTCAGAACCTGGCCGCAATCGAGAGACAATCGAGATATGAACTCGCGGATGCTCGACCTGCTCGCGATCCTCGCCACCGGAAGGCAGCTGTCGGCCGCGGAGCTCGCCGCGCAGCTCGGCGCCTCGGTGCGCACCGTCCGGCGCGACATCGCACTGCTGCGCGAGCAGGGATACCGGATCGATGCGGCACCGGGGGTGGGCGGTGGCTACGCTGCTCCCGCCGGAGCGGTGCTGCCGCCTCTGCAGTTCACCCCCGACGAGGTCTTCACGGTCGCCCTCGCACTCCGGACCCTGGCGGGTCAGGGGGTCCGCGGCCCGGGCGCCGCCCGCGAGCAGACCGCCCATGTCGAAACCGCTGTCCGCAAGCTGCGCTCGGTGCTTCCGCCGGCCATCGCCGCCAGCATCGACCGGGCCACGGAGGCGATCAGCGCAGCCCCGGGCAACGAGCCGGAGGTGCCGATCGGCACTCTGGCGGCGGTCGCCTCGGCGGTGGCCGAGCGCAGGCTCATCGACCTGCGCTACCGGGGGCTCGCCACCGAGTCCTCCGTTCCCGGCAGCACGGGGTCCACGGGTCCGATCGGCGAGGGCGAGGAGCGCCGGGTCGAGCCGTACCGCGTGGTCGTCTTCGGCGGCCACTGGTACCTCGTGGCCTGGGACCGCAGCCGTGATGCGTGGCGCACCTTCCGGCTCGACCGGATCACCCGCAGCCACATCACGACCTTCGATTTCCGACCCCGGCAGACGCCCGACCCGGTGGAGTTCGTGCGCCGACAGGTGACTGCCGCCGTGTACCCGACGACGGTGCGGGCGCGGGTCGCAGCCCCCGCCGCCGAGGTGTCCGCCGCCATCCCCGCCCGTGCCGGCACCGTCGTCGCCACGGGCGCTGACGAATGCGAGGTCGTCCTCGGCGCGGCCGGTCCGCAGTGGGTGATCATGCTGCTGCTCGGCCTGGAGAAGCCGTTCACCGTGCTGGACCCACCGGGTTTTCACGTCGAGGTCGAACGCTTCCGTCGAAACGTCGACCTGTACCTCGGCTGATCGTCCGCCGCTCTCGACTCAGGCGCGCTCGCCGCCATCGACCTGCTCGTTGAGCTCTTCGGCCTTCTGCCCGTCGAGCGCCTCGCGGATCAGATCGGCGTGGCCGGCATGACGGGCTACCTCGGTGATGAGGTGCAGCCACACCCAGCGACCGGTGAGCGCGGCGTCATCCGGCAGCCACGGCGGGTTGTTCGGCAGCTCGGCATCGAGATCGATCTCCGCGGCCGCGTGATCGATGAATTCCACCACCCGGTCGAAGACCCCCAGGATCTCCTGCAGGGAATCGTCCTCCGGGAACGCGTCCGGCGGGTACATCCCGTGGATGCCGATCTCGGCGCTGATCTGCGGATAGTCCTCCACCGGAATGAACTCCGGGGCGCGCATGCTGGTCACCAACCAGCCGTGGACCACCTGCGCGCAGTGGATGAGGAGACCGCTGATCGACAGCGCGCTCGGCAGGGGAGCTTCCCGGGACTGGAGATATGAGACCAGGATGACTGTCCGAGGTGACTTTCGCCACTGTCCCCGTCCGGTCCCTATACTGCGGCTATGACGGTACTCATCGGCTACCTCCCCTCCCCGGAGGGCGAGGCCGCACTGCAGCTCGGATTCGCCGAGGCCAGACTCCGCAAGACCACGGCGATCGTGGTGAATTCGCCGCGCCGGGGCGCCGCGAACGGGGTCACCACCATTCGCAAGCAGGAAGCCGAACGGATCATCGCGCTCGGAGCGGAAGCCGGCGTCGACGTCGAGGTCGAGCAGCCCCCGCACGAGGACGACCTGGCCGACACCCTCAATCGGCTCGCCGCCGAGCACGAGGCGCAGCTGATCGTCATCGGCCTGCGCAAGCGCAGCGCGATCGGCAAGTTCATCCTCGGCTCCCAGGCCCAGCGGATCCTGCTCGACGCCGAGGTTCCGGTCCTCACCGCCAAGGCCTGACGGCGGCTGCTGGGCGCCTAGCCTGTGTGCCGGCGGGCGTCCTCGTCAGGAGCGGCGCCGGTCTCCGGAGCTCGTCGGCGCCTGTCCCGCTGGACCGCGTCGACGAGCCAGGCCGCGATGCCGGCCGTGACGCCGCCCAGCAGGGCGATGCCGACGATCATCAGTCCGACCGCGATGATCCTGCCGAGGACGGTGACCGGATAGACATCGCCGTAACCGACCGTCGCCGACGTCACCGCTGCCCACCACAGGGCGTCGCCGAAGTTCGTGATCAGCGCCCCCGGGGCCTCCCGCTCCGCATCGAGGACTGCCAGGGCGGCGAAGAAGTTGCAGAGCACCGCCGACACGACCACGTACATCCCCGTCCTCCCGATGACTCGGTCGTGGAGCACTCGGCCGAGGATGCGCAGCGTGCCGAGGATGTGGAGGACGCGCAGCACTCGGAACATCGGCAGCACGACGAAGAGAAAGTCGTACCAGTGCTCCCGGAGATACCGGAATCGGTTCCGGGCAAGGGCGATGCGGATCGCGAAGTCGACGATGAATGTCCCCCAGACCGCCCACGTGACCGCGCGCAGGAAGCCCTCGAGCGTCGGATTCAGCGCCGGATCGATGACGCTCCACGCATAGGCCGCGATGAACGCGAGAGACAGCAGCAGCAGTGGGACTTCGACCCTGCTCTCCCAGCGTTCCACGGGGGAGCGGCCCGGGCTCTCCGAGTGGCTCCCGGTCGGCTCGTGCACCTGCGACACGGTCAGCTCCTCATCGAGTCCTCTGCCCGAGGCGCCCCAGCCGCCAGGCCAGCAGCTCAGCCAGATGCACGCCCGGCCGGTCGCTGAGATCCGCCAGCTGGGTGCGGCATGAGTAGCCGTCGGCCAGCACGATCGCATCCTCGGGCGCCTCCCGCACCGTCGGCAGCAGCGCCACCTCGCCGACGGCGACCGAGGTCTCGTAGTGGCCTGCGACCACCCCGAAGTTCCCCGCCAGGCCGCAGCAGCCGCCCAGCACCTGGGCCGTGATGCCCGTGCGCGACAGCAGTTCGCGGTCGGCGTCGAAGCCCATCACCGCGCTGTGGTGGCAATGGGGCTGCACGACGGCGGTGAGGTCCGAGAGATCGGGCGCGGACCAGGCGATCTCCAGCAGGAACTCGGACAGGGTCTTCGTGCGGGCGGCAACCCGGGCCGCAGCCGCGGTGCCCAGCAGCTTGCCCGTCTCGTCCCGCAGGGTCGCGACGCAGGACGGCTCGACGCCGATGATCGGGACCTCGCCGGTGCGGTCGAGTGCGTCGACGGCGGCTGCCATCACTCTCTTCGCCTGGTCGAGCTGTCCGGTCGAGATCCAGGTCAGGCCGCAGCACTCGGTGCTCGGGATGACCCGGACATCGATCCCTGCGTCCAGCAGCACCTCGACCGCGGCCGCGAGCACCCGGGGCGCATAGAAATTCGACCAGGTGTCGGCGAACAGCACCACCTCGCGGGTCCGGCGTCCGGGGCGGGCAGTGCCGGTCGCCTCGGCATGTGTGCCTCCTGCCTCGGCATGTGTGCCTCCTGTCGCCTGCAGCACGCCCGACTTCGCCCGCTTCGCGAACCACCGCTCGAACGTCGTCCGGGTGAACGTGGGGATGCGCCGGCGGGCGTCGATCCCGGCCAGCTTCTTGGCCACCCGCCCCAGCGCCGGCACCCGTTCGGCGACATTGGCCAGCGGCGCCACCGGAGCGGCGAGCCGGGACAGCCACGGCAGCCACCCGAGGACGTAGTGGTTCATCGGCCGGATCCGGCCCCGGTAGCTCTGATGGAGCACCTCGGCCTTGTACGCCGCCATGTCCGTGCCGGTGGGGCATTCGGAGTCGCACGCCTTGCAGCTCAGGCACAGGTCGAGCGCCTCGTGCACCTCCGGCGCGTTCCAATCCGTGGCCACCAGATCACCGGAGACCATCTCCTGCAGCACGCGGGCCCGACCGCGCGTGGAGTGCTTCTCATCGCGCGTCGCCTGGAACGACGGGCACATCACACCGCCGGTGGCCGCCGAATCCGCCCGGCACTTGCCCACCCCGGTGCAGCGATGCACCGCCGTGCCGAAGTCGCCGCGGTCCTTGTCGAACAGATAGCCCAGCCCGCTCGCGCGCACCGGCAGCAGGTCACCCGGACGGCTGATCGCCAGCCGGATCCCCCCGTCGAGCGGGTCAGGATCGACCATGACCCCCGGGTTGAGCAGGCCGCGGGGGTCGAACAGCTGCTTGACCCGGGCGAACAGTGCGATCGCGGCGGGGGAGTAGATGCGCGGCAGCAGCTCGCTGCGGGCGCGGCCGTCACCGTGCTCGCCGGACACCGAACCGCCGTGCCGGGCGACCAGGTCCGCGGCGGCGAACATGAAGTCGCGCATCTTCTGCCGGCCGTCGTCGGCCTCCAGCGGGAAGTCGACGCGCATGTGCAGGCAGCCGTCGCCGAAGTGCCCGTAGGGCAGCGCCCACAGCCCGTGCTCGTCAAGCAGGCCCATGAGGTCCCGCAGGTAGTCGCCCAGGCGCTCGGGCGGGACCGCCGAGTCCTCCCACCCCGCGTGCGCGTCCCTGCCGTCGGGGGTGCGCGACACCAGCCCTGCCCCGTCGGCCCGGATCTTCCATATCGGCGCCGCGGCAGCACCCGGCAGGATCATCGCGTCGTCCGCCGCGGAGGCGCCCACCAGTTCTCGGGCCTGCTCGGCCAAGGCAGCCTCGTCGTCCCCGGCGAGCTCGACGACCAGCCAGCCGCCGCCGGCCGGCATCTGCGGCACCGCCGCAGGCCCCTTGGTGGCGATGAGGCGATCGAGCATCCGCCGGTCCATGCCCTCGCACGCCGTCGCCGAGAAGCGGCGCAGCACGGGAACGTCATCGGCGGCAGCCGGCATGTCGGGGTAGCCGAGCACCACGGTGGTGACGAAGGCCGGGTCGGTGACCAGCCGCAGCTTCGCGGCCAGCACGATGCCCCACGTGCCCTCCGAGCCGACGAACGCCCGGCGCAGGTCGAAGCCGTTCTCGGGCAGCAGGTGCTCGAGAGCGTAGCCGGAGACCTGGCGGGAGAAGTGACCGAGCTCGGTGCGGATGGTCTGGAGGCTCTCGCCGATGAGCGTCTGCAGGCGCGGGAACTTCCCGGCGTCGGCCTTCCCGTCGAGCTCGACGATCGTCCCGTCGGCGAGCATCACCGTCAGCGCCAGCACGTTGTCGACGGTTCGTCCGTAGCCCATCGCCCGCGGACCGCAGGCGTTGTTGCCGATCATCCCGCCGATCGTGCACCGGGACACCGTCGACGGATCCGGGCCGAACCGCAGCCCGTGCCGGCGAGCCTGGGCCTGCAGCACCGCGTGGACGACGCCGGGCTCGACCCATACCGCCCGCTCCTCCGGCAGCAGCTTCAGGACCGCGTTCATGTGCCGGGAGAAGTCGAGCACGATCCCGGATCCGACGGCGTTGCCGGCCAGCGAGGTGCCGCCCCCGCGGGAAGTCAGCGGCACGTCGAGCTCGCGTGCGACTGCCAGCGCGGCGGACACCTCGGCCGCGTCATGGGGGAAGACCACGGCAAGCGGCACCAGGCGGAACAGCGAGCCGTCCGAGGAGAACGCGGCCCGGTCGGTCGAATCGACGCTGAAGTCGCGTAGGCCGCGCGCGCTCAGAGCTCGTCCAGTGGCGATCACGCGCGCGGGATCGGGAGCGGGGAAGTCCGGCTGGCGGACGGACGGCGGGGCGGGGCTCCAATTCATATGCCCATTGTGGTTGATCTCCCGGCCCCATTCCATGGACAATGGATTCTGACAAGGGTAGTTGTGCAGAAGCAGTTCTTCCGAAAAGAGGAGAGGAGATGAACTTTTCGGTTTCTTACGGTAAAGTAGCTGACTGTCCATCTTGGCACTGAAGAGTGGTTCATTTCTTCGTCGACCGAATGGACACAGCCAAATTGCGAGGTCCACGGCGCAGACGAGCGCGGATGGACCGGTCTTTGTGATCCGTTCACCAGTCGAGATTCGACACGAGCGGTTGTGGGGTATGAATACATGTCGCGTCGCGCACGAGAGTTGTCGTCAGAACAGAAGGCAGTCGTCAGCACAGTTCGTCGGATCGCCAAGCAGCGGAGCCGGGTGAGTGCGAACTACGTCTCCGCGATCCTGCATGCGCGGGATGAGGGCGTCACCTATGCGGCAATCGCAGAGGCGGCAGGCACCTCTTCGCAGGCCGTCCAGGAGATTGTGCGTCGCCACAAGCGAAAGGTCGAGTCGCGTCCCGGCAGCCTTGGGGTCGCCGGTGACATCGCTGCGATCTCGACCGAGGATGTCTCTCAGTCCAAGGTCGGGGAGCAGAGTTCCGCCAACCCGGTCGCCTGACGCGACCGGTCGGGCTCCGTGAACCGAGAGATCGGGCTAGGCTCGACTCGTGAATGCCGAGACCTTTCTTGCGGACCCGCTCCTCGTCGTGGCGAGAGACGCCGCCGCAGTCGCCTGCGCGCGGATGGAGCACTGGCGAAGCCGGCTGGCGGATCAGCTGGTCGACGCCAAGGACAATCCCAATGATCTGGTGACCATCGCCGACTCGGAGATCGAGTCGCTGGTCACCGGGTACCTGCGCCGTCATCGGCCCGACGACATCGTGGTCGGCGAGGAGGGCGCGGAAGCCAAGACTCCTGCTGACGTCCCTGTCGGCGGGGGTCTCTCTGCTCTTCTGCTCAACTCCTCTGCATCTGCCGGGGACCCGGATTCCCGCATCGAGTGGCATGTCGACCCGATCGACGGCACGGTGAACTTCGTGCGCGGGATGGAGCACCACTGCTTCTCGATCGGCGGCCGGGACGCCTCGACCGGTGAGTGGGTCATCGGCCTGGTGGCCGCTCCCCAGCTGCGAACGGTGTGGTTCGCCCGCTCAGGGCTGGGAGCGTGGAAGGCGGCAGCTCTGCCGCAGCCGGGCGGCACCTCGGAGTTCGTTCGCCTCCGCGGCACTCCGCCCGCCCGACGCGGGCGCGTGGTCGCCACCGGCTTCAGCTACACCCCGGAGCGGCGGGAGATCCAGTTCGCCGACCTGGTGCGGGTGATGGACGGCTTCGACGACATCCGCCGCGCCGGCTCCGCGGCCATCGACCTCTGCCTCGCCGCTGAGGGCAGGGTGAACGCGTACTACGAGCGGGGACTGGGCATCTACGACTGGGCGGCCGGCGCGCTCATCGCCGAGGAGGCCGGGCTGCAGGTGCTGCGCCCGGTGGAGCCCTTCGACCCGATGATCGCGGCCGACACCGCCCAGCGCTTCGAGTTCATCCGCTCCTGCCTGTGACCGGGAGGGCTCAGTAGTACACCGCCAGCGGACCGTGGGGGCCCGCGATGACCTTGACCGGGGTGTCGAAGACGTGTGACAGCACCTCATCGCGCATGATCTCGTCGGAGGTCCCGTGCTGGACGACCTGGCCGTCCTTGACCGCGCAGATCCGATCCGCGTAGTGGCCGGCGAAGTTGATGTCGTGGAGCACGATGACCACGGTCCGCCCGAGCTCGCGCGCAGCCCGGTGCAGGTGCTGCATCATCTGCACCGAATGGCGCATGTCGAGGTTGTTGAGCGGCTCGTCGAGGAGCACGTAGTCGGTGTCCTGCGCGAGCACCATCGCGACGTAGGCGCGCTGTCGCTGGCCGCCGGACAGCTCGTCGAGATAGCGCCCCTCGAGGTCGGTGAGGCCCAGGAAGTCGATCGACTGGCTGATCATGTCCTCGTCGACGCGGGTCAGGCGGCCCTTCGAATGCGGGAAGCGACCGAAGCCCACGAGCTGACGGACCGTCAGCCGGGTGACGAAGTGGTTCTCCTGGCGGAGGATCGACACGATCTTGGCCAGGTCCTTCGAGTTCGTCTTCGCGATGTCGTAGCCGGCGATCTCGATCGTGCCCTCGTCCATTCCCATGAGGCGGCCGATCATGGTCAGCAGCGTCGACTTGCCGGCACCGTTGGGGCCGACAAGAGCCGTGACGCCGCCGTTGGGGATGGTGAGGTCGACCGGTCCGATCGCGACCTCGGACGAGTAGTTCTTGGTCACCGCACTGAGAGTGATCACAGCCGTCCCTTCCGCAGGATGTAGATGAGAAAGAATGTGCCGCCGACGATCTCGATGATGACGCCCACCGAGCCCTCGGCGTAGAAGAAGTTCTTGAGCGCGAAGTGCGCGCCAGCCAGCACCACGAAGCCGATGAGCCAGGACATCGGGAAGATGTACCGGTGGTCGTGCGTGTCCGCCAGCTGATAGGCGATCATCGCGACGAGGAAGCCGAAGAACGTCATCGGTCCGACGAGCGCGGTCGACACCGCCATGAGAACCGAGACGAGGAGCAGCACGAGGATCGTCTGCCGGCGGTGGTCGACTCCCAGATTCACCGCGGTCTCGCGGCCCAGCGCCAAGACGTTGAGGCGGGTGGAGCCGAACCACAGCACGCCGCCGGCCGCGGCTGCCAGCGGGATCGCCAGGGCCAGGTAGCTCGCGTCGGCATTGGCGATGCTGCCGATCAGCCGGGCGGTGAGCAGATCGAACTCGCTCGGCGTGAGGAGCCGCTGCATGAAGGTCGCAAGCGCGCCCAACCCGCCGCCGAGGATGATGCCGATGAGCAGCATGATCTGCAGATTGCCGTACTTGCCCGACAGCAGCCAGCCGTACAGCAGGCCGGCGAAGACCACCATGAGCACGATCTGCAGGAAGAACTGGAGCGTGCCGGTCATCATGACCAGGCCCAGGCCGCCGAAGAGGAACACGGAACCGGTCTGCACCAGCCGGTACAGGGACTCGAAGCCCATGATCGACGGCGTGATGATCCGATTGTTGGCGACCGTCTGGAAGCTCACGGTGGCGATCGCCTGGCAGAAGGCGACGATGGCGATGATGACGAGGTTCGTCGCGCGCATCTGGGCGATGAGCCAGAAGCCGTCTGTTCCGAGCGGCATCGGGTTGTCCCAGACCAGCGAGCCTGCCGTCGTCAGGATCGCCAGCACCGCGAGGACGGCGAAGACCGACCAGTAGCGCCGCTTGGCACGCCCGGTGGGCAGCGGGCCGGCATGACGACGGTTCGGCGAGGCGAGCCGGGAACCGCCGCCCAGGGGCTTGTGCACCGACCGAGGCGACAGGGAGTGGCCGTCGACGG
The DNA here is from genome assembly GCF_021729135.1 of Brevibacterium daeguense. Taxonomy (GTDB): domain Bacteria; phylum Actinomycetota; class Actinomycetes; order Actinomycetales; family Brevibacteriaceae; genus Brevibacterium; species Brevibacterium daeguense. The sequence goes on along the minus strand of NZ_JAJTWW010000020.1, from coordinate 87,879 downwards.
GGTCGAGCAGGGCGCCGGTCGAGCGGCGGCGGGCGGCAGCTCCCGTCGGCGTGCCCGTGGGCCGATTCGCGGACCGGGCGGTGGGGAAGCCGGGGGACTGCTCGACACCGGTCCGCGCCTCGGGCACGGGCGGTGCGGCCTGCTCGGCGGTGCCGGCGGACGCCTCGGCGGGCTGGGTGTTCGGGATCCGCTCAGCCACGGCGACGCTGCCTGAGGAGGAGGGCGATGAACACGGCGGCGCCGATGATCGCGAGGATCAGGGAGACGGGAACTTCGAAGGGCATGATGATGGTGCGTCCGATGATGTCGCAGACGGTGACGATGGAGATGCCGAGCAGGCAGACCCACGGCAGGTTCGAGCGCAGGTCGTCGCCGCGGAACATCGACACGATGTTGGGCACGATGAGCCCGAGGAACGGCAGGTTGCCGACCACCACGGTGACGATTCCGGTGGCGATCGCGATGAGACCGGTGCCGAGCAGCAGCACCTGGTTGTAGTTGAGGCCGACGTTGGTGGCGATCTCCTCACCCAGTCCGGCGACGGTGAAGCGGTCGGCGGCGATGAAGATGACGATCACGATCACGGCCACGGCCCAGAGCGGCTCGTACTGGCCGCGCAGCACCGAAGTGAAGGAGCCTGCGAACCAGATGCCCATGCTCTGGAGCATGTCGGTCTGCAGCGCGATGAAGGTCGAGACCGCGCCCACGACTGCGCCGAGCATCATGCCGACGATCGGGACGATGACCGAGGACCTGAGCGTCACCCGGCGCAGGAACGCGAAGAAGATCATGGTGCCGAGGAACGCTGTGAGGACGGCGAAGGTCATCTTGACCAGCAGCGAGGAGTCCGGCCACACGATCATCACGAGGAGCAGGCCGAGGCCGGCCCACTCCGTGGTGCCGGTCGTCGTCGGCTCGACGAAGCGGTTCTGGGTCAGCAGCTGCATGACCAGGCCGCACATCGCCATCGCGGCGCCTGCCAGCACGAGGGCGACCGTGCGCGGGATGCGGGTGATCGCGAACATCTCACCGCCGTCCTCGGCGCCGAAGATGTCGTAGACGCCGACGAACAGCGACAGCACGACGAGCCCGACCGTGCCGATCAGTCCGAGCAGCAGCGGCCAGGTGAACAGACGCCCCGTGGGCCGCCGGCCTTCCAGCCGGCGACCCACGGTCCGTGTGTCAGAGGTGTGCGAATCGAGCACCAGGGGGTCAGTCCTTCTCCATCGCATCGGCGACGGTGTTGAAGAACTCGGTGTAGGTCTGGATGCTCTCGTTGACGTAGGTGTCCTGCGGCATGTAGACGATGTTCTCGTCCTGCACGGCCTGGACGTTCTGCAGCGCCTCGGAGTCCGCGAGGAGCTCGTTGGCCGGGGTGTACTCCTCCTCGGAGTTGGCGCTCACGCCGGCATCGCGGTCCAGGACCAGGATCCAATCGGGGTTCGACTCGGCGATCGCCTCGACGGAGATGTCATCGCCCTGGTGGTTCGCGGAGGAGTCCTCCGTCTCGAGCGCAGGAGTCAGGCCCAGGACCTCGTAGACCGGGCCCAGGGTGCGGCCTTCGCCAGGAGCCGAGTAGTTGATCTCGCCGCCGGACGTGATCACGGACATGACGGTGTCCTCGGCGTCGTACGCGCCCTTCACGCGCTCGATCGAGGCATCGAAGTCCTCGACGAGCTGCTGGGCGTCATCCTCGCGGTCGAAGATCGTGCCGAGTGCTTCGGTCTGGCGCTTGAGCTCCTCGTCGAAGGCTTCGCCGTCACGGGGATCGAGGGCCAGGACGGTGGCCTCGGGGGCGAGCTTCGTGAAGTCCTCGTGGTACTGGGAGAAGCGCTGACCGTTGATGATGAGGTCGGGCTCGGCGGCGACGACGGCCTCGAGGTCCGGCTCGCGGTGGCTGCCGAGGTCGATGACCTCCTCGTCATCGCGGTAGGAGATGCCCTCGGGGACGAGCTGCTTGGGAGCGGCCTTGAGCTCGACACCCCAGGTGTCGAGGGTCTCGAAGAGGCGGTTGTCCGTGGCGACGACGCTCTGCGGCGGGACGACGACGTCCTGCGTGCCGTTGTTGTCCTCGATCTGGACGGTCGAGGTCTCCCCGCCGGTCTCCTCGGCTGCGGCGCTCGCGCTCTCGGCCTCCGAGTTCCCGCAGGCGGACAGCCCGAGGATCAGGGCCGCAGAGGCGGCGATGGCGGCGGGAAGGCGACGGTTCTTCGCGAGCATCGGCGATGGCTCCTTGTGATCGGTGGCACCCGTTGGCATCAGTGACACGCAACGGCGTGTGCAGGGAGCCGGACCGACACCCGCGATCCAGCGGTACTGGTGTTTAGGTCAGGCTTCCCTTATTTAATTCGACAACGCCCAAATTACCTAAATGATTCCAGGTCTGTCCAACCGCTCCAGCGTGTCGTGGGTCACACTCCTGATCGCTGATCGCGACAGGTCCGTCCTGATCAGGCGGACTTCCGGGAGCTGCGGGACTTCCGACCGGTGCCTTCGGACGCGCTCTTCGATGAGGCGGACTTCGCCGACTTCGAGGTGGACTTCGTCCCCCCGGATTTCGCCGCGGGAGCCTTGGTGCTCCGGGACTTGGAGGCTGCGGGCTTCGATTCCGAGGACTTGGATTCCGAGGACTTGGAGGCTGCGGTGCTCCGGGATCCGCTCCTGGATCCGCTGCGCGCACCGCCGGTCCCGCTCTTCGTCGAGCTCTTCGTGCTCCTGCCGGTGCTGCGACGCGGGCTCGACTTCTGCTTCGCGGTCGACTCCTCGTCTTTCTCGTCGTCGCTCTCGTCGGTGCTCTTCACGCTGGAAGCGGCGTCCGCCTGGGCGTCCTCGTCGTCGGCCGTGCGGCGGGAGGCCCGCCTCTTGGACGGCGGCTTCTCCGCCTCGGCGTCGGAATCCTCGGGCGCGCTGCTGGAACGCCCCCGGCCCGACCCCTCCTTCGCCTCCTGCCGCTTGGCGTCGACGCTGCGCTTGAGGGCCTCCATGAGGTCGATGACATCGCCGCCGGTGTCCGCGTCCTCCTCGGGCACTCGGCCGAAGGTCGCCTCGGTGTCGATCGCCTCGCCGTGCTCGATCTTCTCCTGGATGAGGATGCGCAGCTGCTCCTGGTAGTCGTCGACGAACTTCTCCGGCTCGTAGTCGTCGGAGAACTGCTCGACGAGCGCCCGGGACATCGTGAGCTCCCGATCGCTGATGTTGACATCCGCGCTCGTCGACTCGAATTCGGCCTCGCGCAGCTCGTCGGCCCACAGCATGGTCTGCAGGACGATGACGTCATCGCGCACCCGCAGCGCCGCCAGCCGGGTCTTCGACCGGAGCGCGAACTTCACGATCGCCGTCCGCTCGGTCTCCTCCAGGGTGCGCCGCAGCAGGATGTAGGCCTTCGCCGACTTCGAGGAGGGCTCCAGGAAGTAGCTCTTCTCGAAGGCCATCGGATCGATCTGCTCGTCGGGCACGAACTGCACGACCTCGATCTCCTTGTCCTCGCTGGCCGGCAGCGCCTTGAGCTCCTCATCGGTGAGGATGATCGTGTCCTCGCCGTCCTCGTAGGCCTTGTCGATGTGCTCGTAGTCGACCTGCTGCCCGCAGACCTCGCACTGGCGCTTGTAGCGGATGCGGCCGCCGTCGGCGTCGTGGACCTGGTGGAGGGAGATGTCGTGGTCCTTGGTCGCCGAGTACAGCTTGACCGGCACGCTGACGAGCCCGAAGGCCACGGTCCCGGACCAGATCGCTCTCATGTTCCCACCCCTGTCGACGAGCCGCAGGCGGCACTATCATGGCTGTTGAACAAGCGTATCGAGTTCAGCGGGGAACACAAGGTTCCTTGGCTGCGGGCAGGGGGCTGCCTGCAGGGGACTGCCAGGAGGGGCGATGGCCGCGGCCGGATCGCGCAAGCGGCAGACCGTCACCGTCGACGGTCGCTCGCTGTCGCTGTCGAACCTGGACAAGGTCGTGTACCCGGAGTCGGGGACGACGAAGGCCGACATCCAGGAGTACCTGCTCGCAGTGGCCCCGGTGCTGATCCCGCAGGCAGCCTGGCGCCCGGCCACCCGGAAGCGGTGGCCCGACGGGGTCGGGGCCGAAGGAGGGCCGAAGAAGCCGTTCTTCCGGAAGAACCTGGAGGACTCCGCGCCGTCCTGGGTGCCGCGGATGCCGCTCAAGCACTCCGATCACACGAACATCTATCCGATGGTCAACGAGCCGGCCGTGCTCGCGTGGTTCGGTCAGGTCGCGGCGCTGGAGATCCACACCCCGCAGTGGCGGTTCGCCCCCGACGGTTCCAAGCAGAACCCGGACCGGATGGTGCTCGACCTCGATCCGGGCCCCGGTGTCGGGCTGCCCGAGTGCGCCGAGCTGGCACGGATGTGCCGGTCGATCCTGGCCGACATGAATCTTGAGGCGGTGCCGGTGACCTCCGGGTCGAAGGGCATCCACCTCTACGCCGGACTCGACGGCGGCTACACGTCCGAGCAGGTTTCTGCCGTGGCCCACGAGCTCGCCCGCTCCCTCGAGGCCGACCACCCCGACCTGGTCGTCAGCGACATGAAGAAGTCGCTGCGGCAGGGCAGGATCCTGCTCGACTGGAGCCAGAACCACTGGAACAAGACCACCGTGTGCCCGTACTCCCTGCGCGGCCGGGCCTGGCCCAACGTCGCCGCGCCCAGGACCTGGGAGGAGCTCGAGGACCCGGACCTCGCCCAGCTCGACCTCGGCGAGGCGATGGAGCGGGTCGAGGCGGGCATCGACCCGATGGCCGGCCTCGGCATCGACCCGGCGGGGCCCCTCGACATGGACCCTGAACTGGACGCCGCCGGGGAGCCCGCCGCCGAGGCGCCCGCCCGCGACTCGCTCACCGTGTACCGGTCCAAGCGGGACGCGAGCAGGACGCCGGAGCCGGTTCCGGCGGAGGCGCCGGCCGCCTCGGGGACGGAGCCGATCTTCGTCATCCAGGAGCACCACGCCCGCAGGCTGCACTTCGACACGCGGCTCGAGCACGACGATGTGCTCGTGTCCTGGGCGGTTCCCAAAGGCCCGCCGCTGAGCAGGGGCGTCAACCGGCTGGCGGTGCAGACCGAGGACCACCCCATGGAGTACGCCACCTTCGAGGGCACGATCCCGAAGGGGGAGTACGGGGCCGGCGAGGTGACCATCTGGGACAGCGGCACCGTCGAGATCGAGAAGTGGCGCGAGGGCAGGGAAGTCATCGCGGTCCTCCACGGCCGGCCGGGCGGCGGTCTGGGCGGGGTGCCTCGGCGCTATGTGTTCATCCACGCGGGCGAGGGCGACAACTGGCTCATGCAGCTGATGAAGGACCAGCCGGACGCGGACGCGGACGCGACGGGCGGCGGTGCGAAGGCCGGGGGAGCGAAGGCCGGTGGTTCGAAGGCCGGCGGTTCGAAAGCGGGCGGTGCGAAGACCGGGGGTTCGAAAGCGGGCGGTGCGAAGGCCGGGGGAGCGAAGGCCGGGAAGGCGAAGGCGGAGAGTGAATCCGGTGCCCGCCAACCGCGGAAGCGCCCGACCGCCCGCGCCGGTGCGGACGACTCCGATGCCGACGACTCCCCGCCGTGGACCGAGGCGCTGCCCGCGCCGATGCTCGCGACTGCGGGCACCGGCACCAGCCTCGGGAACGAGGACGGGTGGGCCTACGAGGGGAAGTGGGACGGCTACCGGGTGATCGCCGGCGTGCGCGAGGACGGGGTGGAGCTGCGCAGCCGCAGCGGCGCGGACCTGACGGCGAGCTTCCCCGAGCTCGCGGAGCTGGCGGAGCTCGCCGAGCCGGGGACCGTGATCGACGGGGAGATCGTCGCGCTCGACAGCAGCAGCCGGCCCGACTTCGGACTCCTGCAGACCCGCGGCAAGCTCGCCGGCGCACGGGAGATCGAGCGCGCGATGACGAGCACGCCGGTCTACCTGTTCGCCTTCGATGTGCTGCGCACTCCGGAGGACGGGAGCGTGATCGCCCGGCCCTACGAGGACCGCCGCGAGCTCCTGTTCACCGCGCTGCGCTCGGGTGAGCACGTGCAGATCCCCGACAATTTGGGAGTTCCACTGTCCACGGCGCTGGCCATCAGTCGTGAGCTGCGCCTGGAGGGGATCGTCGCGAAGCGGGATGATTCCGTCTACCGCCCGGGCCGGCGCTCCGCGAGCTGGATCAAGATCAAGCACGAAGCCCACCAGGAGGTCGTGATCATCGGCTGGCGGCAGGGCAATGGCGGCAGGGCGGATACGCTCGGCTCCCTGCTGCTGGCCCTCCCCGAGGACGGGAAGCTGCGCTACGCGGGCCGCGTGGGCACCGGCTTCGACGACAAGGAGCTGGCCCGGCTGCGCTCACGACTGGAGAAGATGACGCGCAAGACACCGGCTGCCCCGGACGTGCCGGACGAGGACCGCCGTGACGCTCACTGGACGAGCGCGAAGCTCGTCGGCGAGGTCAGGCATTCGGGGATGACCCGCGACGGTCGGCTGCGCCACCCGGTCTGGCGCGGGCTCCGGCCGGACAAGGCCCCGGCCGACGTCCGGTGGGAGGACGCGGCTGCGGGGTGAGGGCCGGTCATCCGCGCGGCGCGGGAGTCCCGTCGGGCGCGTACGGTCGGACCGAGGCGCGGACGGCCACCACCAGCAGCGTCACCAGACCCACGATGAGGAGTCCGTCGGCGGCGATGTAGAAGTAGTGCCAGGACGACCCGCCGCCGTCGATCCCCGCGAGCACCAGATCGGTGCGCCGGTTGAGCAGCGGCCGAATGCCGACGACCTTGATCAGCAGCACCCCGATCAGCCCGAAGGTGAGATTCCGCTGGAAGGCGCTGACGCCTCGGCGGAGGGTGGCCCACAGCAGGATCACCGCGATGACGAGCTCGACGACGTTCATCGCGGCGAAGACCAGACGCCCGATCCCCAGCCCCAGCGGGATCGTGATGCCGGGTGCCTGGAACTTCAGCGGCGCCTCGATGAGCGAGATCCCGATGATCAGCCCCAGCCACACCGCCGGCAGCACGATCCGCATGCCGGCGCCGAGGCGCGAGTCGGGTCGGGAGAACCAGGAGCCGGAGCGGCCGCCCGGTGCGGTCGACTGGTCCGAGCTGCGAGGGACACCTGGGCTGTTCGAGAAGCCTGGGCTGTTCGAGGAGCCTGGGCTGTTCGAGGAGCCTGGGCTGCTCGAGGAGCTGATGCGGTCGGCCATGTGCGCATTCTACAACTCGTAGAACTTTCTGGGAGTCCGGTGCGGCCGCGAAACCTAGGAATATGTGCCGTGAGATGGGAAGACACTCACATCGAACTTCAGGAGACCTGCCGGGCAACCTCCGTACACTTGATCTATGCGTCTCTACACTCACGCCACCGTCCACACTTTCGACCCGGCCAACCCCGTTGCGACTGCGGTGCTGGAGTCACAGGGGCGGGTGGTGGCGGCGGGCAATCTCCACGAGCTGCGCAATCTGGCGCCCGAGACCCTGCACCTCGAGGAGATCGACTGCGGCGGGAAGATCATTCTCCCCGGACTGATGGACGCCCATCTGCATGCCTCGATGTACGCGGACTCCCTGGCCGAGGTGGACCTGCGTCAGGTCCGGTCCCTGCCCGAGGCGGTCGAGGCCGTCCGCAAACATGCGGAGTCGCTGCCCGAGGGCGTGTGGGTGACCGGCGGGCGCTGGGACTTCAACACGTGGAGCTCCCCGGTTCAGCCGGACCGCGAGCTGCTCGACGCCGCGGTGCCGGACCGCCCCGTCGCGCTCTGGTCCATCGACTACCACACCCTGTGGTGCAACGGCGCCGCGCTCGCCGCCGCCGGCATCGACGAGGCGACCCCCAGCCCACGCGGTGGCGAGATCGTCCGCGACGGCGCCGGGATTCCCACGGGCATCCTGCGCGAGGACGCCGCCACCGTCGTCGAGCGCACCATTCCCGTTCCGCCGCTGGACCTGCGCACCGAGCGGATGCTCGCCGCGCAGCGTCTGTGGCTGTCCCAGGGACTGGTCGGCATCCACGATTTCGACGGCGCGGCATCCACCCAGACGTGGGAGGCCCTGCGCCAGGCTGACCAGCAGCTCCTGCGGGTGGTCAAGTACCTGCGCCTGGAGGAGTTCGAGTGGGCCAAGCAGAGCGGCTGGCGCACCGGTGACGGCGATCTGTGGTTCTCCAAGGGCGGACTCAAGCTCTTCGCCGACGGGGCCCTCGGTTCGCAGACCAGTTACATGTCCGCCCCGTACGCGGATGCCCAGGACGGGCTCGAGCACGGCCTGCAGATCGCCACCCAGGAGGTGCTCAGGGAGCAGATCACCGAGGCGCTGCGCTCCGGCATCGCGCTGGCGATCCACGCGATCGGCGACCAGGCCAACCACGAGGTGCTCGACGCCTACGAGGCCACCCAGCATCTCATGGTCCGCGCCGAACGTGACTTCACGCGTCGGTTCCGACACCGGATCGAGCACGCGCAGTTCATCCAGCCCGCCGACATCGCGCGCTTCGCCCAGCTCGGTGTCGTCGCCTCCATGCAGCCGCGCCACTGCATCTCCGACCTGCACCTGCTGCGCCGGCTGCAGCCCGACGAGTCGCTTGCGGCCTACGCATGGCACGACATGGCGGTTGCCGGGGTGCCCGTGGCCTTCGGCTCCGACGGCCCGGTCGAGCCGACCAGCCCGTTCGCCTCGATCTACGCGGCGATGACCCGGGCCGACATCTCCGGCGACCCGGCGACGACCTTCCAGCCCGAACGACGCATCAGCTCCTACGAGGCGATCGAGGCGCACTCGGCCGGTGTGGCGTTCGCCGCCGGACTGGACTCCCGGATGGGCCGGATCACGCCGGGCAGGGCCGCCGACTTCATCGTGGTCGACACCGACCCGCTCAACGGCGACGGCTACAACGGCAAGACCGGCGAGGCCGAGTCCGAGCAGGCTCTGTTCGAGCACGCCCTCAGGATCCGCGACACCGAGGTGCTGATGACGGTGGTCGACGGCACCATCGCCCACCAGGTCTGACGGGTTCAGGTCAGGTTCTTCGCGCGCAGCTCCGCCATCGCCTCCGCGACGAGCTGCGCGCGCTCCGCTCCGAGGACGTCGGTGTAGATCGAGCGCACCAGGTCGGAGATGAGGCAGGACAGGTCTTCTGCCAGCTCGGCGCCTGCTGCGGTGAGTTCCAGGTAGATCACGCGGCGGTCAACGGTGCAGCGGGCCCGTTCGGCCAGGCCGCGCTCGGTGAGCCGGTCGGCGACTTTCGTGAACCCGCCGCTGGTGAACTGTGCTTCCCGCGCGATGGCTGCCATCGGCTTGCGCTGCTCGGCAGCGTTTGCCAGCCGCAGCAGGGTCTCTGCTTCTGCCCGGTCGAGCGAGAAAGTCGACGCGACCGCGGCGTGGATCTTGTCGTTGGTGGCCTGGAAGCCCTCGATGACGAGGCCCCACTGGCTGACCGGATCGGTGCCCGTCTCCGTCTCCGGGGCGGGCATTGGTGTCTGTGGCATCACGGTCCTCTCTGCCGCCACACGGTCCACAGAGGAAGTCGCCTCCCCCCAGGTGAAATTCGGTCGGTGTTCATGTGCTTGCGGTCGCGCAGCGTCTGCTGATGCGAGAATCCCCGGTGCCGACGAAAGCCGGCACCGGGGATTCACCCGCGAAAGGGGATGGGAGTCAGTTGGCCTCGGGCAGGACGAAGGCCGCGTCGATCTCGATGGTGACCTTGTCACCGACGAGCACGCCGCCGGCTTCGAGGGCTGCGTTCCAGGTCAGGCCGAACTCCTTGCGGGAGATCTGGGTCTTGGCCGAGAAGCCCACCCGGGTGGCGCCGAAGGGGTCGACTGCCACGCCGCCGCATTCGGCGTCGAAGGTGACCGGCAGGGTGGTGTCCTTGATGGTCAGGTCACCGGTGAGCTTGAAGTCCTCGAAGTCGCCCTCGGCGCTGGTGGCCTTGAAGGTCATCTCCGGGTACTTCTCGACGTCGAAGAAGTCTTCGCCCTTGACGTGGGCGTCGCGGTTGTCGTCGTTGGAGTCGAACGACGCGGTCTTCACCGACGCCTCGACGGCGGACGAGGCGAGGGTGTCGCCGATCACGAGGGTGGCCTCGGCGTCGGCGAACTGTCCGCGCACCTTGCTGATGCCCGCGTGGCGGACCGTGAAGCCGATCTCGGTGTGGGACATGTCCAGGTTCCAGGTGCCAGTGCTGAGTGCAACGGTCATAGGTTCTCTCCTTGAGTCTGAGTTCCGGCCGGCGTTCCCCGACCTTCCTGTTCCAGTGTGCCCCAGAAGTAGATGAAATGTCAACTACTGTCTCGGAAGAAGTTTCCGCGGAAGCAGATTCGGTCTGCCCGCACCGCCCGCCCTCGCACCAGACCGACGAGCTCAGGCGGTGGCGGGCTCCTCGGCTGCGGCGCCTCGGGTGCTGTTCCAGTCGGACCACCCGTTGTAGCTGCCTTCGAGCTCGAGCACCCGGTAGCCCGCGGCCCGCAGCGCCGAGGCGGCCACCGAGTTGCGCACGCCGGACTGGCAGTACGACACGATGGTGCCGCCGTCCTGGGGGAGTTCGTCCAGGTGCCACATCACCCTGCCGGCGTTGAGCTGAGTCGCGCCGGGGATGTGCCCGCCTGCGAACTCGGACTTGCCGCGCACGTCGAGCAGCAGTTCGTAGTCGGTCGCGGCGAGCTCGGAGGGGGCGACGGTCTCCGGCTCGACCAGGGGGAGGCCGTCGAACGTGGTGATGTAGCCGGCGAACTCGTCGATCCCCACGCGCACCAGGTGATCGCGCAGCTCCTCGGCCTGCTCGGAGGTGTCGGCCAGCAGGACAACCGGGCGGGACTCGCGCTCCGGGTCGTAGACCCAGGCGCCGTAGGCGGCCGGCTTCGCGGCCGGGATATTGAGGCTGCCCGCGGCGGTGCCGGAGTGCACGAGCGAGTTGTGCCGGGTGTCGACCACGATGACCTCGCCGACGACGAGCGACTGGGCCACCTGGGCCGGGTCGAGCTCGGGCAGGGAGGGACGACGTCCCATGACTGCCGGGCCCTCGCGATTCTGGCGCTTCATCCGGGAGAAGTAGGAGTGCGCATCGGGCTGACCGCTGAGCAGCTCGTCGACGAATCCCTGCTCGTCGCCGTCGCGCAGGTACGGTGCCCACCAGGAGAAGAGGCGCTCGTAGCCGACCGTCGACGACGGGATCGAGCCCAGAGCCTTGCCGCAGGGGCTGCCGGCGCCGTGAGCGGGCAGAACCTGCACCCAGTCCGGCAGGGTGAGGAACACATCCCGCAGGCTGGCGAAGAGGTCCTGGGCACCGGCGAACCGGGTGTCGTCACCGGCGGCGACTTCGTCGAGCAGATCCGGTCGGCCCAGGTCGCCGACGAACACGAAGTCACCCGACAGCAGGTAGCCCGGCTGATCGGTCATCGAGCCGTCGGTGACGAGGAAGCACAGGTGCTCGGGGGTGTGACCGGGAGTGTGAAGAGCCTGCACGGTGATGGTGCCGACGGTGAAGGTGTCGCCATGGTGCAGGCGCTGGGCGTCGAAGCCGTACTGCCAGCCCTGTCCGCCCTCACCGGAGACGTAGATCTGCGCGCCGGTCGCCTCGGCGATCTCGCGGGTGCCCGACAGGTAGTCGGCGTGGATGTGGGTCTCCGTCACGGCGGTGATCCGCAGGCCGTTGGCCGCCGCCAGGCCGGTGAAGGCCTGGACGTCCCGACGCCCGTCCACGACGAGGGCCTCGCCTGTCTCCTGGCAGCCGAGGAGGTAGGCGGCCTGCGAGAGATCGTGATCGTAGATGCGCTCGATGAGCATGGCGGTCTCCTTTGCGAGTTCAGGGGAGCGTGACGCCCAGTTCAACATCACCCTAACGACCCCGCCGGGTGCCGGTGGCAACGCGAGTTGTGGGATTGCTCTCGACAGTGAAGTCTGAGTGAAGATTGAACGGCTGATCGTTCTTGACTTTCAAAATCCTGCTCCATAACGTTGTCATCGCTGGTGTTCGACGATGAACACCGGCTTTTTCAGCATCTTCGGCCTTTCATCACCTTGGCGCAGCTGCCAGACACAGGAGTCTGCCGTGACCGACCATTCAGAGCTGTTCATCGACGGGACCTGGGTTGCCCCGCAGGGCACCGAGACCATCAACGCCTATTCCGCCTCCACCGAGGAGCGCATCGGGTCCTTCCCCGAAGCCTCGCCGGCCGACATCGACGCCGCGGTCGCGGCGGCCCGCCGGGCGCTGACCTCACCTGAATGGGCGGAGATCACCCAGGCCGAGCGCGCTGCGCTGATGAATCGCTTCGCCGATGTGCTCGAGGCCGGGAAGGACGAGCGCGCCCGGCTGGTCAGCACCCAGAACGGCATGCCGATCTCGATCGCAAGCTTCGCCGAAGGCGACGGCGTCGTGGCGCTGCTGCGCTACTACGCGTCACTGGCGGAGTCGGTCGAGCTCGAGGAGATCCGCCCCCGCGTGGACGGCACCGGCACGACGGTGGTGCAGAGGACGCCGATCGGCGTGGTCGGCGCCATCGCCCCATGGAACTACCCGGCGGTGCTGGCGATGTTCAAGCTCGCCCCGATCCTCGCCTCGGGGTCGACGGTCGTCTTCAAACCGTCGCCGGAGACCACTCTCGATTCCTTCACGATGGCACAGGCGGCATTGGAGGCCGGCATCCCGCCGGGAGTCATCAACGTCGTCCCCGGAGGACCGGAGACCGGCAAGCACCTGGTGGCCCACCCCGGTGTCGACAAGGTCGCATTCACGGGATCGACCCGCGCCGGCAGGCAGATCGGCCGGGTCTGCGGGGAGCTCCTCAAGCCGGTCACGCTCGAGCTCGGCGGGAAATCGGCCGGCATCATCCTCGAGGACGCGCCGGTCGCGGAGACGGTCACCGGGCTGGCGACGGCATCCCTGCTCAACACCGGCCAGACCTGCTACATGTCCACGCGGATCCTGGCGCCGAAGTCCCGCTATGACGAGTTCGTCGAGGCGATCACCGCAATGGCATCGTCGCTGCCGGTCGGTGATCCGCTCGACCCGAACACGTTCATCGGGCCACTCGTGAGCAAGGCACAGAAGGAGCGCGTGCTCGGCTACATCGAGCAGGGCAAGGCCGAGGGCGCGACCCTGACGACCGGCGGCGGCGAGCCGAAGGACATCGACCGGGGCTGGTACGTGGAGCCGACGGTGTTCAGCAACGTCGACAACTCCTCGGCGATCGCCCGCGAGGAGATCTTCGGACCGGTCCTCTCGGTCATCCCGTACACCGATGAGGCCGAGGCGATCGCACTCGCCAACGATTCCGAGTACGGGCTCGGCGGCACGGTGTGGACCGCCGACCAGGACCGCGGGCTCCAGGTCGCCCGCCGGGTCGCCACCGGGTCGTTCGGCGTCAACAGCTACAACCTCGACTGGGGCGCGCCGTTCGGCGGAGTGAAGAGCAGCGGCCTCGGCCGAGAGCTCGGACCGGAGGGCCTGGCGGCGTACTTCTCGCTGAAGTCGATCTTCCTGGGGAGCTGAGCGCGGGCAGCGCGACAGCGGGTCGGGCGCTGCCGCGCTGCCGAGGCGCCCGGCGGGTTGGCCGGGTGCCCCAGCGCCGAGGCGCCCGGCCGGCGGAGCGCGCCCTGTCGCCGATGACTATGCACCGGTCGGGTGGAGACCGTAAGATGGTCGGAACAGTTGAATAGCCGCTACGACATGTTTCGGGAGAGCCGCTGCACGCGGCGCCGTAGGTGCAATCCCTCCCCGGGAAACTCTCAGGCCCAGTACCGGAGCATGTAGGCACCTCTGGAAGAACTTGACCTCCATCGGCGCGAGCCGAAGCAGGCGCGGTGATGACAGAGCGGGGAGGAGCACAACGTCCGTTTCGTGTTCGTCCGCTGCGATGAACCCGACCTGTGAGGATTTCTCCATGACAGCTGGCTCTCTGGCCCGAACCCCCGGTTCCCTGGCCCACACCTCGGCGTCCACCGGCGACGCCGTCCGTCCCTTCTCCGACCGCCACATCGGCCCGCGCGGAGATCAGCTCGGCGAGATGCTGAGCGCCATCGGCTACGGCTCCCTCGACGAGCTCGCCTCAGTGGCGGTGCCGAGCAACATCCAGCAGCAGTCGCCGCTGAACCTGCCGCCGGCGCTCACCGAGGCCGAGGTCCTCGACCGCCTCCGCGAGCTGGCCGGCAAGAACGTCCTGCGCAAGCAGATGATCGGGCAGGGCTACTACGACACCATCACCCCGCCCGTGATCCGCCGCAATGTGGTGGAGAACCCGGCCTGGTACACCGCCTACACGCCCTACCAGCCGGAGATCAGCCAGGGTCGGCTCGAGGCGCTGCTGAACTTCCAGCAGGTCGTCCAGGACCTCACCGGCCTCGACATCGCCAACGCCTCGCTGCTCGACGAGGCCACGGCCGTCGCCGAGGCGGTGCTCCTCATGCGCCGGGCCAACAAGAAGGGCTCGGTCGTCGTCGTCGACTCCGAGACCCACCCCCAGACCATCGCCGTGGTCCGGGCACGCGCCCGCGCCATGGACTTCGAGGTCCGGATCGCAGACCTGTCCCAGGGGCTCGTCGGCGAGGACGTGTTCGGCATCGTGTGCTCCCAGCCGGGCACCTCCGGCGCGATCCGCGGCTTCGCCGACGCCGTGTCCGGGGCCAAGGAGCGCGGTGCGCAGGTGACGTTCGTGTCCGACCTGCTGGCCCTGACCCTGCTGGAGTCCCCGGCTGCCCAGGGTGCCGACATCGCAGTCGGCTCGTCCCAGCGACTCGGTGTGCCGCTGTTCTTCGGCGGTCCGCACGCCGCGTTCATGGCAGTCAAGGACAAGCTCAAGCGGATGCTGCCCGGCCGACTGGTCGGGGTGTCCAAGGACGTCGAGGGCATGCCCGCCTACCGGCTGGCGCTGCAGACCCGCGAGCAGCACATCCGCCGCGAGAAGGCGACCTCCAACATCTGCACCGCCCAGGCGCTGCTGGCAGTCGTCGCGGCGATGTACGCCGTCTACCACGGCCCGGTCGGTCTGACCCGGATCGCCTCGCGCATCCATCGGCTGGCCCACGCGTTCGGCGAGCAGGTCGCCCAGGCCGAGGGCACCTCGGTCGTCACCGAGAGCTACTTCGACACGCTCACCATCGCCGTGCCAAATGCGGCTGCCGCGGTTGCGGCCGCTGATGCCGCCGGGATCAACGTGCGTCTGTCCGACGAGTCCCACATCAGCGTGTCCTTCGGCGAGCCGCACACCGTGGCCGACGCCAACGATCTGCTCGAGGCGCTCGGCGCGCCGGGCCGGATCGACAAGGAGGCGTTCATCGCGGCCGGTGAGGGCACCTTCGGCGAGGGCCACGTGGCCAAGCCGCAGCTGCCCGAGGAGCTGGTGCGCACCTCGGAGTTCATGACCCACCCGGTGTTCAACACCTACGGGTCGGAGACCATGATGATGCGCTACCTGCGCACGCTGGCCGACCGCGACCTCGCGCTCGACCGGACCATGATCCCGCTGGGCTCGTGCACGATGAAGCTCAACGCCGCGGTGGAGATGGAATCCATGACGTGGCCGGAGTTCGCCTCCATCCACCCGTTCGCCCCGGACGAGCAGACCGCCGGCTGGCGCGAGCTCATCGGCGAGCTGGAGGACATGCTCGTCGAGGTGACCGGATACGACCAGGTCTCCATCCAGCCCAACGCCGGCTCGCAGGGCGAGCTGGCCGGCCTGCTCGCGATCCGCGGCTACCATCTGTCCAATGGCCAGCCGGAGCGCCGGATATGTCTGGTGCCCGCCTCGGCGCACGGCACCAATGCCGCCTCCGCGGTGCTCGCCGGGCTCGAGGTGGCCGTCGTCGCCACCGCGGACGACGGCTCGATCGACCTCGACGACCTCGATGCGAAGATCGAGAAGCACCGCGACACGCTCGCCGGCATCATGATCACCTACCCGTCCACGCACGGCGTGTTCGAGGCCGACGTCCGCAAGGTGTGCGAGAAGATCCACGACGCCGGCGGCCAGGTCTACCTCGACGGCGCGAACCTCAACGCGCTCCTCGGGCTCGCGCAGCCGGGCAAGTTCGGCGGCGACGTGTCCCACCTCAACCTGCACAAGACGTTCTGCATCCCCCACGGCGGCGGCGGCCCGGGCGTCGGCCCGGTCGCGGTCCGCGAGCACCTCGCGCCGTTCCTGCCGGGCGACGCCACGGATCCGCAGCTCGTCGCCGGAGACCCGGAGGCCACCCGCCTGCCGGTGAGCGCCTCGATCCACGGTTCGGCCGGCGTGCTGCCCATCAGCTGGGCCTATCTCAAGCTCATGGGACCCGACGGGCTGGTCGAGGCGACCAAGACCGCACTGCTCGGCGCGAACTACATCGCCCGCGAGCTCCACGACTCCTTCCCGGTGCTCTACTCCGGTGAGGCGGGCCTGGTGGCTCACGAGTGCATCCTCGACCTGCGCGACATCACCGCTCAGACCGGGGTGACCGCCGAGGACGTCTGCAAGCGCCTGGTCGACTACGGCTTCCACGCGCCCACCCTGGCCTTCCCGGTGGCGGGCACCCTGATGGTCGAGCCCACCGAGTCGGAGGACAAGGCGGAGATCGACCGGTTCATCACCGCCATGCGCACCATCCGCGCGGAGATCGACGCGATCGGCAGCGCTTACTCCTACGAGGAGTCCCCGCTGCACAACGCGCCGCACACCGCCACCAGCGTGATGGACGACTGGGACGCCAAGTACTCGCGGGAGACCGCCGTCTTCCCCGTGCCCAGCCTGAAGATGACGAAGTACTTCCCGCCCGTGCGCCGGATCCTCGGGGCCTACGGCGACCGAAACCTCGTCTGCTCCTGCCCGCCGCCGGAGGCGTTCGACCCCAGCTACCGTGACTCCGACTCCGAGGGAGACGCCTGATGACCGAGACCACTCCCAAGCACACGCCGCTGCACGGGGTGCACGAGAAGCTCGGCGCGAGCTTCACCGACTTCGGCGGCTGGGACATGCCGCTGAAGTACGGCTCCGAGCTCGGCGAGCACAAGGCCGTGCGTGAGGCGGCCGGCATCTTCGACCTGTCGCACATGGGCGAGGTGCGGGTCACCGGGCCGGATGCCGCGGCCTTCCTCGACTTCGCGCTCGTGGCGAAGTACTCGAAGATGAAGCTCGGCAAGGCCCGCTACGGCGTGATCGTCGACGAGCACGGCTACCTGCTCGACGACCTCATCACCTACCGGATCGCCGAGGACGAGTACCTCGTCGTCCCCAACGCCGGCAACACGCCCGTCGTGGCCGAGGCGCTCACGGACCGGGCCAACCAGTTCACCGCGGAGATCCAGCCCGCCGCCGAGGTGACCGTCGCCGACGAATCCGGCGACACCGCGCTCATCGCCGTCCAGGGCCCCAAGGCCGAGGAGATCCTGCTCGCGACGCAGGACTCCGAGGAGGGGCAGCAGACGGTGCGCGAGCTCGGATACTACGCGTGGGCGCCGCTGACCGTCGCCGGGATCGACGTGTTCCTGGCACGGACCGGCTACACCGGTGAGGACGGCTTCGAGCTCATCATCGACAACCAGGACGCCACCGCGCTGTGGGCCGAGCTCGTGCGCGTGGGAGACGACTCCGGCCTCACCCCGTGCGGACTCGCCTCCCGCGACTCGCTGCGGCTGGAGGCGGGCATGCCGCTCTATGGCAACGAGCTCACCCGGGAGACCACCCCGTTCGACGCCGGACTCGGTCGGATGGTCGGCTTCACGACCAAGGAGACCTTCTTCGCCCGCGAGGCGCTGGAGAAGCTCGCGGAGAGTGAGCCGGCCCGCGTGCTCGTCGGCCTGACCTCGGAGGGCCGGCGTGCCGCCCGCAGCGGGGCCACCGTCTCGGTCGACGGCAGCGAGGTGGGGATCGTGACCTCCGGGCAGCCCTCGCCGACGCTCGGCCACCCGATCGCGCTCGCCTACGTCGACACCGCCGTGTCCGAACCCGGCTCCGCCGTGAGCGTGGACATCCGCGGCAAGGCTCACGACTTCGTGGTCGTCGAGCTGCCCTTCTACTCTCGGTCCGCGGACTGAGCAGACAGGCCCGAGTCCGCGGACTGGCCGGCCGTGCCATCGCGGCCCGGCGTTGCGGGATCCGCACCACGCGAAGAGCGCCGAGGCGCCTCGGCACCCGCCCGATCTGAGCCCTCCGAAAGACTGAGTTCAACGAAAGGAACATCACCATGGCAGAACTCCCCGAGCTTCCCAAGGACTTCTCGTACTCCGCCGAGCACGAGTGGGTCGACGCCGCCGCTGATGCGGTGGCCGGTCAGACCGTCAAGGTGGGCATCACCGCAGTGGCCGCCGACGCGCTCGGCGAGGTCGTGTTCGTCGACCTGCCCGAGGTGGGCGACACCGTCACCGCCGGTGAGACCTGCGGCGAGGTCGAGTCGACCAAGTCCGTGTCGGACCTGTACTCGCCGGTGACCGGCGAGGTGACGGCCGTCAACGACGAAGCCGTGGACAACCCGGGGCTGCTGAATTCGGATCCCTACGGCGAGGGCTGGCTGTTCCAGGTCGCGGTCTCCGAGGCCGGCGCCCTCATGGACGCCGCAGCCTACGCCGAAGCCAACAACGTGTAATCGCTTCCCGAAAGCGGGACGACTCGCCTGCCGCCTCCGGGGACCCGGCCGCATGGAGCGGCTCCCTGAACCGGCGCCTCTCCTCAGGGGGAGGGCGCCTCCGACGGAGGCGGCGGTCGAGTGCCCCCGTTGCGGGGGAAAGGAATGCTTGATCCGCGATGTCGATCAGCGTATTCGATCTGTTCACCGTGGGCGTGGGCCCATCCAGCTCCCACACCGTCGGCCCGATGAAGGCCGCCGCGCGATTCGTCGACCTCGTCGGCGGCCGTCTTGATGACGTCGCAGGGCTCGAAGTCGACGTCTACGGCTCGCTTGCCGCAACCGGAAAGGGCCACGGCACCTTCGACGCCATCCTCCTCGGGCTCGAAGGAGTGCGCCCGGATGCTGTCGAGCCCAACGAGATCGACGAGCGCAAGGAGCGCATGCGCCGGACCGGGACGATCATGCTCGGAGATCGCAATGAGCTCCCGTTCAGCGTCGACGACATGCGGCAGCGCCCGCTGACCGTCCTCAAGCGGCACACCAACGCTCTTCGGCTCAAGGCCCTGGACGGGACCGGCGCAGTGCTCGCTGACGAGACCTACTACTCGGTTGGCGGCGGATTCGTCGTGTCCGCGAGCGACGAGGAGGACGGTGCCGACGCCGATGCGGAGGCCCCCGTCGGCGCCCGGCCCGACCGCCCCGCTGTCGACGCGCCCAGCGGCCACGAGCAGCCGTACCCCTTCGAGACTGCGGCGGAGCTGCTCGAGCACTGCCGCGCCGACGGGCTGGCCTTCTGGGAGGTCATGCTCGCCAACGAGAAGGCGCGCCGCAGCGAGGACGAGGTCCGGTCGTACCTGCTGCACATCCACCAGGTCATGCGCGAATGCACGCTGAGCTCGCTCGACCGGACCGGTCACTTGCCCGGCGGGCTCAAGGTGCGCAGGCGTGCCCACGACTGGTACCTCAGGCTCAAGGAGGAGGACCCGAACCACGACCCGCGCTTCTACCAGGAGTGGGTCAACCTCGTCGCGCTGGCCGTCAACGAGGAGAACGCCTCGGGCGGCCGCGTGGTCACCGCTCCCACCAATGGCGCCGCCGGAATCGTGCCTGCCGTGCTCTACTACGCCCTCAACTACGTGCCCGAGGTGGCCGAGGGCGGGGACCGGACGCGCGAGGACGCGATCGTGAGGTTCCTGCTGACCGCGGGTGCGATCGGCGTGCTGTACAAGGAGCGCGCCTCGATCTCCGGTGCCGAGGTGGGGTGCCAGGGCGAGGTCGGATCTGCGTCCTCGATGGCCGCAGGAGGACTTGCCGAGGTGCTCGGCGGCACGCCCGAGCAGGTCGAGAACGCCGCCGAGATCGCGATGGAGCACAACCTGGGCCTGACCTGTGACCCGATCGCCGGGCTGGTGCAGGTGCCCTGCATCGAACGCAACGCGATCGGCGCAGGCAAGGCGGTCAACGCCGCCAAGATGGCGCTGTGGGGCGACGGGGAGCACCGGGTGTCGCTCGACGAGGTGATCGCGACGATGAAGGCCACCGGCGCGGACATGAGCGACAAGTACAAGGAGACCGCGATGGGCGGCCTGGCCGTCAACGTCGTCGAGTGCTGAGAGTCGTCGAGTACTGAGAATTCCTCTGGCCGGGCAGGATCGTTCGCAATAGACTTCCAGTACTCCAGGAAGTCAACGGCGACGAAAGGAGTCCGACTGTGAAGGCTGTCCGGATTCACGCCTACCATGAGACGCCCAAGCTCGATGACGTTCCCGAACCGCAGGTGACCGGTCCGTGGGACGTGCTCGTCGAAGTCGGTGCCGCCGGCCTGTGCCGCACCGATCTGCACGTGATCGAGGGCCAGTGGGAGCCCATCCAGCAGCCCACGCTGCCCTATATCCTCGGTCACGAGAACGCCGGCTGGGTGCGCGAGGTCGGGAGCGCGGTGACCAATGTCCAGCCCGGGGACACCGTGATCATGCACCCGCTGGTGACGTGCGGGCTGTGTCCCGCCTGCCGCCTCGGCGACGACTCCCACTGCGAGAACTCGACGTTCCCCGGACTCAACGTCGACGGGGGAATGGCGGAGTTTCTCCTCACCAATGCCCGTGCTGTCGTGAAGCTGGAGCCCTCTCTCCAGCCGAAGGACATCGCGGCTCTCGCCGACGCAGGGCTGACCGCCTACCACGCCGTCCGCAAGGCCGCTCCGCGCCTGACGCCGGGCAGCCACGTCGTCGTCATCGGCTCCGGCGGGCTGGGGCACATCGGCATCCAGACGCTTGCTGCCCTCACCGCCGCGCATATCACCGTGCTCGACCGCAGCGAGCAGGCGCTGGAGCTCGCCGCGAGCATCGGGGCCCACCAGACCGTGCGCACGGGCGACGACGAGCAGGTGGTCCGGCAGGTCCTCGACATCACCGGCGGGGGCGCGCACGTCGTGCTCGACTTCGTCGCCGAACAGGGGATGGAGCGCCTGGGCCCGCGCCTGCTGCGCAACCGCGGCGACTACTTCGTCATCGGCTACGGCGGCAGCCTCGATCTGCCCACCATCGACATCATCTCCCGCGAGATCAACGTCATCGGCAACCTGGTCGGCACCTACACCGACCTCGTCGAGCTCATGACGCTGACCGCCGAGGGAAGGGTCTCCCTCCACACCTCGGTCTATCCGCTCGCCGACTATGCTCAGGCGATCAACGACCTCGACCAGGGCCGCCTCGTCGGCCGCGGCATCCTCGTTCCCTGACGAGTCCGCCGACCACAGCCATCGACCCGCTTGTCCGATCAACGACGATCAGGAGCACGACATGACCGAGTCCAGCCTTCCGGCGAAATTCCGGCAGCTCAACGCCACCCAGATGACCGAGGACGCCAAGCGGATCCTCGTCCGGGTGATCCGGGTCGCCTTCCCGCACAGCGCCATCCCCGACGCGCCGTACGAGCGGACGGCGCAGACGATCCTCGATGAAGCCGAGGCGTCCACCTGGTGGCGCGTGGCCCTGACCCAGGGCCTCAACGCCCTCAACGTCGTGTCGGGCGGAGACTTCACCGCGCTCTCCGACGGGGAGGCGCTCAAGGTCCTGCGCAAGGTCGAGGACTCGACCTTCTTCGGCTTCGTCCGCCGGACCACCGTGCTCAACTTCTACGACGACCACGAGGTATGGGAGTGCCTCGGATACGAGGGACCGTCGTTCGACAAGGGCGGCTACATCGACCGCGGCTTCAATGATCTCGATTGGCTGCCCGAACCCCGCATCGAGGAGTACGACGGCCCGGAGGAGTTCGTGCCGTACACCTCGGGCCTCTTCGCGGGACCAGCACCCACAGTGGAGGCGCAGCGCGACACCGTCACCCAGCCCGGGTCGACCCAGACGGAAGCCGGAGAGGTGAGGAAATGAAGGCCATCGACAAGGACGAGGCAGCAGTCGTCGTCATCGGATCCGGTGCCGGCGGCGGCACCATCGCCTACGAACTGACCAAGGCCGGCGTCCCGGTCGTCCTCCTTGAGGCCGGACCCCACCTCACCGCGGACGACTACGTCAACGACGAGTGGGAGGCATTCAACCAGATGGCCTGGCTGGACCCGCGGACGACGACGGGGTCCTGGCGGATCGCCCGCGACTTCCCGGCGCTGCCCGCCTGGATAGTCAAGGCGGTCGGCGGTTCGACCACGCACTGGTCGGGTGCCACACCGCGCTTCCACGAGCACGAGTTCAAGACCCGCAGCCGCTATGGGCGGATCGACGGCGCCTCCCTCCTCGACTGGCCGCTGAGCCTGAAAGACCTCGAGCCGTACTATGACGCCGCCGAGATCAAGATGGGCAGCACGCACCGCCACGGTCGTCCGCCGCTGCCCGCGACCAACAACTACAAGGTGTTCGCGAACGGTGCGGAGAAGATCGGCTACAGGTACTACGCCACGGGGCCGTACGCCACGAACGCCGAGCCCTACGACGGCCGGCCGGCATCCGTCCAGGACGGGTTCAACTTCCAGGGCGACAAGAGCGGTGCCAAGTGGAGCACCCTCGTCAGCGAGCTGCCGAAGGCGCTGCAGTCGGGCCTGCTCGACCTGCGGCCGGAGTCGCAGGCCGTGCAGATCACCCACGATGACAGAGGCCGGGCCGACGCGGTGCTCTACATCGACAAGGACGGCAACCTTCACCGGCAGGCTGCGCGCCTGGTCTGCGTTGCGGGCAATGCCATCGAGACACCCCGGCTGCTGCTGATGTCGGCCAGCCCGCTGTTTCCCGATGGCCTCGCCAACTCCTCGGGGATGGTGGGCAGGAACTACCTGCGTCACACCACGGGATCGGTGTACGCGCAGTTCGAGAAGCCCGTGCGCATGTGGCGCGGGGAGACGATGTCGGGCATCATCGCCGACGAATCGCGGCACGACCCCGACCGCGGGTTCGCCGGCGGCTACTACATGGAGCCGATCTCCATCGGGCCGGCGTTCATGGCCAGCTTCGCCAACCCCGGTGCCTGGGGACCGGAGTTCACCGCCCGGCTCGACGCGCTGGAGTGCACCGCCGGGATGTGGATCGTCGGCGAGGACATGCCGCAGGAGACCAACCGGGTGACGCTCAGCTCCACCGTGACCGATCAGTTCGGGCTGCCGGTGCCCAATGTGCACTACGACGACCACCCGAACGACATCGCCATGCGCGAGCACGGCTACCGGCAGGGAGAGGAGCTCTACCGGGCGGTCGGGGCAGGCAACGTCTGGCAGACCCCGCCGTACCCGAGCACCCACAACATGGGAACCGCCCGGATGAGCCAGGACCCGGCGGACGGCGTCGTCAACGAGTTCGGGCGGGCCCACGACGTGCCGAACCTGTTCGTCAGCGACGGCTCGGTCTTCACCACCGGCGCATCCGCGAACCCGACGCTGACCATCGTCGCGCTCGCCACCCGGCAGGCGGAGTACATCGCCGAGCAGCTGAAGACGGGCGGGGTCTGAGCTTGCGCTAACCGCGCAGCGGGAACTCAGCGACCACCTCGTACCTCTCCGGGCCGTCTCCCATGTTCGAGGCGACCAGCGCGAAAGAGCCAACGTGCCAGCGCAGCAGAGGGAGAGGGTGCAGTTCGTCGCGCCACGTGCGGGCGTCGATCGGGTGGTATCTGACCCGGGCGATCGTCAGGTGCGGAACCGATTCCCGCTGGTCCGCACCAGTGCCTGCGCGCCCGGCCGCCTCGCGACAGGCCGAACTCAGGGCGACCACCTCGCCGCGGCCCTCGGTGACGCCCAGGTAGAGGACCTTGGCACGCCGCGCATTCGGGAAGCCGTCGGCCTGCCCGAGGGCGACAGGGAAGCCGGCCGTCCCGGAGGCGATCTCATGGAGAAGTCCGACCAGGGTCTCCTCGGAGGCAGGGCCGACTGCGGGCATGAAGCTCAGAGTGACGTGCCAGCGCTCCTGGGAGGTGTAGCGGATCAGCCGGTCGGTCTTCCGGCGCGGTCGCAGCAATTCGTCCAGCTCGCGGCGCACGCCGGCGGGCGGGAGCAGTGCGGTGAACATCCGTCGGCTCATGATCGGCACCGCCCCTCGAAGGTCTCAGCAGCTCAGGAACTCAACTCCATACTGCCTCTCAAATCCATACTGCCTCTCAAATCCATACTGCACCTCAAATCCCTACTGCACCTCAGCTCTTGTGCTCCGCTCCGAGCATCGTGTCGATCAACTCGGTATACGCCCGTGCCGCGGCCTCCAGCTCCCGGATTCCCACGCTCTCGTCCGCCTGATGCGCCTCATCGTTGACGCTGCCGGGGCCGCACACGATCACGGGAATGCCGAACCGCTCGGCGATGAACCCGCCGTCGCAGGAGGCGCTCCAGGCGCTGACCTCCGCGGGGCGTCCGAGCGCCGAGGTCACTGCCTGTGCCGCCGCGGTGACCAGGGGGTCGTCCTCGGCGGTGATGAATCCGGGCATCGCCATCGGAACCGAGGCGCTCACCTCGACCCCCGGGGGCATGTGGGGCAGCAGTCGCGCCGTCATCATCGCCGCCACGCCGCGGACGTCCTCGCCCGGCAGCAGCCGCCGGTCGACCGACAGGAAGCATTCCCCCGCCACGATCGAGGTGCCCGTCCCGCCGCTGATCAGGCCGGGACTCCACGTCGCCGCCCCGAGCACCGTGTCCGGCTCCTGCGCGAGCCGCTGATTGTCGCGCTCGATCTCCGCGATCACCCCCGCCGCGGCCGTGATCGCGTTGATGCCATCGCCCGGCCGTCCGGAGTGCGCGGGCTTCCCGGTGATGGTGAAGTCGATGTAGGAGTCGCCCCGGCAGGCGCGAACGACCTCCAGCTCGGTGGGTTCGGCGACCACGCAGCCGAGGAACTCCGTTCCGGCATGCGGTCCCAGTCGGCCCCGCAAGGCCCGGGTTTCGTCCACCCCAGCGACGTCACCAGCACCGTCACGGCCTTCGTCACCGCGTCCGTCACCCTCGCGGCGACCGACGACGAGATGCCGGATCCCGATCCCGGTCTCCTCCTCATCGACGGTGACGGCCAGGCTGACGGGTCCGGAGAGCTCAACGTGCCCGCCCGCGACCGCCTCGGCGAGCCCGGCCATCACGCACAGGACGACCGCCAGTGCTCCCTTCATGTCCGCGGTGCCGCGGCCGGTGACCCGGCCCTCCTCGACCCGTGGCGCGAACGGGTCACCGCCCCACCCGTCCCCTGCGGGGACGACATCGGAATGGCCCAGGAAGAGCAGACCAGGACCGTTTCCCGCGCCCGAGGCGCCACCTGCCTCACCAGCGTCTGGGCCGGCCGGGCCGGCGAAAGTCGCGGGCAGGGTGACGACGACATTCGGGCGTCCCGGCGCCACCTCGGCGACGTGAACGAGCAGCCCCGCATGGCGCGCGAAGTCGACGATCACCTCCACCGTCGAGTCCTCGGTGCCGCCCGGGTTGGTCGAATCGCAGGCGACGAGGCTGCAGGTGAGGTCGACGATCTCGTTGAGGTCGGCCAGCGAGGTCAGGTTGACGATCGGCTCACCGTCGGCTGTCGCCGGGACGGGCGCCTCGGCGCGGGGCATTTCGCGGTTCACTGTCCTGCTGGCCGGTCAGGCGGATTCGGCGGTGATCGGCGCGATCGGGCTGGAGACCGGACCGGGGCTCGAGTTCGAGACCGGGCTGGTGCCCGGGTTGGAGCCCGAGTCGGCGGAAGAGCCCAGCGTTGAAGTGACCCCGCGGGGCAGGTCGGTGAACAGCTCGACGCCGTCGGCGGTCACGCGCACGGGTTCCGAGCACTCATAGCCGTAGCCGTCCATCCACATCCCGGCGATCAGGTGGAAGGTCATGTTCGGCTCCAGGACGGTTTCGTCCTCCGTGCGGATCGAGATGGTGCGCTCGCCCCAGTCCGGGGGATAGCCGACACCGATCGAATAGCCCAGGCGGGACTCCTTGGTCAGCCCGAAGGTGAACAGCGAACGGTTCCACGCCTGTGCGAGCTCGCTGACCGCCACCCCGGAGGCGATCGTCTCGATCATCGCCTGCAGCGAGGTGTCGACGGCCTCGGCCAGATAGCGGACGTTCTCCGACGCCGCGCCGGTCGTGAAGGTGCGGGCCAGGGGCACGTGATAGCGCTTGTACACCCCGCCGAGCTCGATGATGACGATCTGGTCCCTCTCGAACCGCTGCCCGCTCCACGTCAGGTGCGGGGTGTCGGCCGCCTCGCCGGTGGGCATCATCGGCACGATCGCCGGATAGTCGCCGGCCAGCTCGCCGGCGCCACGGAACTGGACCGCAGAGATCGCCGAGGCGACCTCGGCCTGGATGACGCCGACGGCGATGGTCTCCCGGGCGGCTTCCATGGCCGCAGTGGTGATGGTCGCCGCCTTCCGCATGAGGACGATCTCTGCCTCCGACTTCACCGCGCGGACCCAGTTGACCAGCTCGAACGAGTCCACCAGCGTCCACTCGGGCACCGCGTTGACGAGAGCGCGGTAGGACTTCGCGGTGAAGAAATTCGAGTCCATCTCCAGGCCGACGACTCCGGTGGTGGGCGCGATGAGCTTGCGCCGCCGCAGCCGCTGCGCGATCCAGTCGAAGGGATGGATGTCCGCTCGATGGACGTAGGCCTCCGGATAGGGCTCGATGCAGGACTCCGGCAGCCAGCTGGTGCGGAATGCGCCGTTGGCATCCATCTCCCGGGCGAAGAACACCATGTCGCCCTGGTAGGGGACGAACAGCATCTGCGGGGTGTAGAACGACCACGCGTTGTACGCGGTCAGGTAGTAGATGTTGGCGGGATCGGTCACGATCAGCGCACGCAGCCCCTGATCGGCCATCCGCGCCCGCACGCGGGCCAGACGTGCTTCGTACTCCTCCGCGGTGAAGAGCATCGTGGCTCCTTCTGGGGTCCCCCTGACGATTCGCCACCGGCGCCGAATCAGGGCCGTTCCCGAACGATGGGGTGGATGTGGTGGCTCAAGAATAGGGGGTGCGTCCCAGGAGAATTGTCGGTCCGGAGCGGAGTGTCAGAACCTGCGGACAATCGTGCGGGTTACCGCATCTTCAGCGCCGATCCGCGGGTTCCGGGGCGGATCCGCCGGCCTCAGAAGGGTGCGGCGGTCCCTCAGAACGTCTTGGCGTCGATCACGAAGCGGTAGCGGACGTCGGAGGCGATGACCCGTTCGTACGCGTCGTTGATCTGCTCGGCGTCGATGAGCTCGATCTCCGCGGTGATCCCGTGCTCGGCGCAGAAGTCGATCATCTCCTGCGTCTCCCGCATGCCGCCGATCATCGAGCCGGCCATCGTCTTCCCCCGCATGAGCAGACCGGGCGAGACATCGTAGTTCACGCCCGGTGCGCCGAGCAGCACCAGAATGCCCTCCGGGCGCAGCATCTTGATGTAGTCGTTGACATCCTGCGGGGCGGAGACGGTGTTGATGATGAGGTGGAAGGAGTTCTTGTGCGGACGGTAGAACGCCTCCTCCGATGTCGCGTAGTAGCCCGAGGCGCCGAACCGCTTGCCGTCGGCCTCTTTGGCCAGGCTGTGGGAGAACACCGAGACCTCCGCGCCCAGTGCGACGGCGAGCTTGACGGCGACGTGGCCCAGCCCGCCCATTCCGACGACTGCCACCCTCGTGCCCGGACCGGCGCCCCAGCGGCGCAGCGGGGAATAGGTGGTGATTCCGGCGCACAGCAGCGGCGCGGTGGCAGCCGGGTCGAGCGATTCCGGAATCCGCACGGCGAACCGCGCATTCACCGGAAGATGGGTGGAGTAGCCGCCCTGGGTGACGGACCCGTCGCGCCGGTCGATGCCGTTGTAGGTGGGGGTGGACCCGGTCGTGCAGTAGTGCTCGTCGCCGACCGCGCAGTGCTCGCAGTCGCCGCAGGAATCCACCATGCAGCCCACGCCCACGCGCTCGCCGACGGAGAATCCGGTGACTCCCGAGCCGAGCTCGACGATCCGCCCGACGATCTCGTGGCCCGGGGTCAGGGGGAAGCGGGCACCGCCCCACTCGTCGCGGACGGTGTGGATGTCGGAGTGGCAGATGCCGGCGTATTCGATCTCGATGAGGATGTCGTCGTCCCGGAGCTCGCGACGGTCGAGGGTGCCCTTCGACAGGGGCTGATCGGCGGCGGTCGCCTGGTAGCAGGCCACAGTAGTCATAGGCATCAGCATAGTGATCCGCACCATCGATATCGAGCGTTCGGACGGACCGTTGAAACCCGGCGCGGCGACAATGGGAGCATGCTGACGCTCGAGGAGATCTGGCCCCCGTTCGGAATCACCATCCGCTGTGACGACATCACCCTCTCACCGGTTCGGGAGGCCGACTGCCCGGAGATCGCCGAGGCGGCCGCCCAGGGCGTGCGCGCCGACGGGATCCAGGCCTTCGCCGTTCCCTGGGACTCCGGCCCTCACTCCCAGGTCGCCCGGGGTCTGGCGACGTACCACTGGGGTCTGCGGGCAGGGTTCACGCGTGAGAAGTGGCACGTCGAGTTCACCGTGCGCCGGGCCGGTCGCGTGGTGGGTGTGCAGGGGATCAAGGCCGAGCACTACCCGGTGACCCGGGTCGGCACTACAGGGTCCTGGCTGGGCCGCCCGCAGCAGGGCGTGGGAACCGGCACCCTCATGCGGCAGATGATCGCCTCGGCGTTCTTCGACCGCTTCGGAGCGGTGGAGCTCTACTCCGGTCACCTGCTGGGCAACGAGGCGAGCAGACGGGTGTCGGAGAAGTGCGGATACACGCCCAACGGCCAGAAGCGGACCCGCGATGCCGCCGGCGGTTCGGCCCGCGAGCAGGCCCTCGTGGTGACTCCTCGAACCCTCGTGCGCCCGCGGAGTCCGGTGGAGGTCACCGGCGCCGAGGCGTTCGCCGAGTTCCTCGGGCTGCCGCGGGACGACGACTGAGTGCCGCCGCTGGCGGAGCGGGCCGAGGGCCGGCTGCCGCTGTCCTCCGCCGAGGACCGGTCATCGCTGTCCTCGGACGAGGACCGATCACTGCTGCCGGTGCACTCGCTCCGCGAACCGCACAGCTCCCGAGGAGCGCAGCAGCCGCGCCTGCGTCTCGGGATCCTCGCACGACACCTCGGCGGTCACCAGCTGGACCGTCAGCAGATCGGCGAGCAGGCAGAGGAACTCGTCGGCGCTCGCGATGCGGTAGGACGACTGCACCGTCGGCCGGAAGGCGCGGGTGTCGTCGGTGACGAGGAGATCCACCCCGGCATGCTCCGCCGCCGAGTCGAGATGGGCGTCCTCGGCGTCGCGGACATGCGCGCGGATGATGCGCTGATAGCCGCTGATCGGCTGTGGGGAGCAGGTCCGCAGCCACGCCCGCTCGGCGACCCGCCGCTGCCCGGTGCTCCACTCCGGATGCCGGTGCTTGAGCCCGGCCCAGAATTCCCGCTGGATGTCCTTCGTCCACTCCAGGGCGACAGGGGCGGCGGCCGGCACAGGCGCGCAACCGCCGGAGTCCGAGCCGGCCGGAACAGCGTTTCCGGCCGCGCCGGCGTGGACCCGCTCCACCAGCCTCAGCATCCACTCCCGCAGGGGGTCCGAGAGCAGCACACTGGTGTCGACGAGTGCGCGGAGCGGTGTGCTCACGCCTGCGGTGAGGCCCGGCGGCCCGCAGAGCGCGGCGCCCGCAGCAGGCGCTGTGCATAGTCGATGCCGGCGGCGACGTGGAGCACGCAGCCGGCCGAGAGCAGGAAGATCCCGATCGCGTCCAGCGGCGTGTCCTGCAGGCGGCTGTCCGTCGACAGCAGCAGCACCGGCAGTCCCACCATGATGAGCGCGGTCCGCGACTTCCCCAGCCAGCTGACCGTCGACCTCACCGTGGCATCCAGCCGGATCACGCCGATGATGCCCAGCCCAACGTCGGTGAGCATGATGACGGCGAGCATCCACAGCGGCAGGATGCCGAACCACGACATCGCCACGCAGATGATGACGATCCCGAGGCGGTCGGCGACCGGGTCGAGGATCTCCCCGAGCCGAGTCACCTGCCCGAACTTCCGCGCCCAGAAGCCGTCGATCCAGTCGGTGCCGCCGAAGATCGCCAGCGCGATGGTCGCCGCGATCCGCTGTTCGGGCTGGCTCATCAGCCAGATCACCACGGGCACGAGGACCACCAGGCGCACGACGCTGATCGTGTTGGGCACATTGAACCAGTTGTCCGAGCGCTGCTCCGGCTTCCCCCCGAGTGCCGGGGGGTGGGCGCGGCCGGCGGAACTCGCGGGGGCCTCGGGTCCGGGGGATGACTCGGGATGCTCAGCCACGGTCGAACACCGAACCCAGGCGGGAGAGTCCTTCTCTGGTGTGCTCAGGATCGTTCGACACGAAGGAGAACCGCAGCGTCCGCGGGTCCGGCTCCGCGATGTAGAAGGGAGCACCGGGGACGAACACCACGCCCGCCCTGATCGCGTCGTAGACCAGCGCCGAGGCGTCATGGCCTTCCGGCAGCCGTGCCCACACGAACATCCCGCCCTCCGGCTCGGTCATCGCCGAGCCCTCGGGCAGCCCTTCGCGCAGGCCCTCGAGCATCGCATCGCGGCGCGCCCGATACTCCGCGCGCACCCCGTCGAGCTTGGCCTGCAGGTCGTTGTGCGCCAGATAGTATGCGGCAGCCAGCTGGTCGATGGTCGAGGTCTGCAGCGAGTTCGCCTGCTTGGCCGCGCTCATCCGCTCGAGCACGTGGGCCGGGCCGCGCACCCAGCCGACCCGCAGGCCGGGGGAGAGGACCTTCGACAGCGTATTGCAGAGGAAGGCGCGGTCGTCGAGGCGCTGGTCGGCCGAGATCGGGATCTGCTGCTCCTCGGTGAACCGCAGCTCCGAATACGGGTCGTCCTCGATGAGCCAGGTGTCGCTGGCAGCGAGGATGTCGGCGACCTGACGCCGGCGCTCGGCGGACATCGTGATGCCGGTGGGATTCTGGAACGTCGGGATCAGATAGACGGCCTTCGGGTGCCATTTCTCGATCGCGGACTCGAGCGCCTCGGGAATCACCCCCGCCTCATCGGTGTCCACCGGCTTGAACTCCGCCCCCTGCAGTCCGAACGCCTGGAGCGCGGACACGAAGGACGGGTTCTCCGCGAGCACGACGTCGCCGGGGTTGATGAGCGTCTGGCTCAGCAGGCCCAGACCCTGCTGGGAACCCGAGGTGATGATGAGCTGATCCGGGGAGGTGGGCACGCCCATCTCCGTGGTCCGCTTGGCCGCCGCCTCGCGCATCTCCGGTTCGCCGTCGGTCGAGGAGTACTGCATCGCACGCCCCCCTTCGGTCGCCATGACGGCCGAGAACGCCGCCGCGAGCCCGTCGACGTCGAAGAGCTCAGGCGCAGGATTCCCTCCGGCGAAGCTGATGAGGGCCGGATCGAGCGAGATCTCGAACAGGTCGCGCACCGGCGACCGCCCGAGCGCTGTCACATACTCATTGAGGTGAGAGCGAACAGAATCCATGTGCTCATGCTATCCGCCATCGAACCGAATGCCATCGTGCCGAAGGCCCGGCTGAACCCCCATCCGCGCCGCCTACGCTGGTCTCATGCGTCTGCTCACCTTCATCCAGCTGGGCGCCGGAGTGATGTTCCTCGTCTCCGGCGCCATCAACCTCGTCAATCGCTCCCCGGGGGTGGGGTGGCTCTTCACCGTTCTCGGACTGATCATGCTCGCAGTGGGAGCGGTGGGACTCGGACCCAAGCCGCACACGCCGTACTCCGATGAGCTGCTCACAGCCGGCAGGGGAGTCGTGTTCTGGAAGGAGGGCTGCACCGCCAGCCGGACGCTGATCCGACGCTTCCGGCGCGACCCTCGGATCTCCTGGGTGGATGTCCGGCGTGACCCGGCAGGGGAGGCGAAGCTCCGCGATCTCACCGGCGGCGCCCTGGCCACGCCCCTCCTCCTCACCGAGGATCGAGTGGTCCCGAATCCGAACTCCGAGCAGGTGGCTGCCGTGCTCTCCTGAGTGCACAGGGTCTCTCCTGAGTACACAAGGTTCCTTGAGACGAGAGTCGTAGAATCGGAATCGAGCATCATTCACGATCACGAGATGAGGAGTCCATGACTGAGTCTGCTTCCACACCACCCGAATCCACGCCGGTGCCTCCGCGCCCCGGCTTCGCCCCGCGCGAGGCGATCGCGCACTTCCAGGACTACGCCGCCGCGGAGGCGGCTGTCGACCTGCTGTCCGACAAGGGCTTCGACGTCAGCAGCGTGCGCATCGTCGGCCACAACCTGCGTTCGGTCGAGAACGTCACCGGACGCATGAACTACGGAAAGGCCGCGCTCTACGGCGCCGGCTCGGGTGCCTGGATCGGCCTGCTGCTCGGTCTGATCCTGGCCATCTTCGTTCCGCTGGTCGGCATGCTGTCAACGGTGCTCTGGACAGTCGTGCTCGGTGCGGTCTGGGGTCTGATCTTCGGCCTCATCGGCTTCGCCATCAGCGGCGGTCGTCGCAGCTTCCGGTCGGTCGGAGGACTGAAGGCGGAGAGCTACACCGTCGAGGTCGACCAGCCGCACGCAGCAGAGGCGATGCGCGTCCTGGCGCAGGGTCGCTGAGCAGCTGACACCGCGTCGGCAGGTGCCGGCGCGGGACCTGGCGCTGCCCGCGGTCCGTCCGGTGACAGCAGCACGGACCCGCCGGGCGACAGCGCGCGGACCCGCCGGGCCGGAATAGAACCGACCGGCCCACGGGTTGTCCTTGTCGAAGGAGCATTTCCGAAAACGTAAGGACATCGCGTTCATGCCTGTGCCGCTGAGCATTCTCGACCTCGCCTCCATCTCCGAAGGATCGTCCGCCCGGCAGGCGATCGCCGACTCGATGGCGGCCGCCCGGCTGGCCGACCGCCTCGGCTACCGGCGACTGTGGTTCGCCGAGCACCACAACACCATCAACCTCGCCGCCAGTGCCACATCCCTCCTCATCGGTCAGGCCGCCTCGGTCACCGAGCGGATCCGGGTCGGCTCCGGCGGCGTCATGCTGCCCAATCACGCGCCGCTGATGGTCGCCGAGCAGTACGGAACGCTGGCCAACATGCACCCCGACCGGATCGACCTGGGACTCGGCCGGGCGCCGGGCACCGACATGATGACTGCCCGGGCGCTCAGCCGCTCCTCCGCCGAGCCGCAGGAGTTCGCGCAGCACATCTACGATCTGCAGGGCTGGTTCGGCGCCGAGGGCACCGCCCGGAGCATCCCGATCCAGTCCGCGGTGTCCGCCGGGACCGAGGTGCCCATCTGGGTGCTCGGCTCGACCGTCAACGGCGCCTCGATCGCCGGGCAGCTCGGACTGCCGTTCTCCTTGGCCTCCCACTTCGCTCCCGAGCAGATCGATGACGCGCTGCAGGTGTACAGGGACACATTCAATCCCACCGCGATCACCGCTCAGATCAGCGAGCCCTACGCGATGGTCGGCATCAACGTCCTGGTCGCGGACACCGACGAGGAGGCGGAGCGCGAGTTCACGACCATCGAGCAGATGTTCCTCGACATCCGCACCGGCCAGCGGCGCCTGATCCAGCCGCCCGTCGACCCGGAGCAGCTGGCCGACCAGCGCGGCGGAGCGCTGTCGGCGCTGCGCGTCAAGGCCGTCGGCTCCCCGCAGACGGCGACGGCGCAGCTGCGGGAGTTCGCCGACCGCACCGGCGCCGACGAACTCATCACCGTCACCTACGCCTTCGATCCCGCGGTCCGCAAGCGGTCCCTGGAGCTGCTGGCCGAGAACTGGCTCTGAGCTTCCTCGCCGGCGGTCAGTCGAGGATTCCCGCACCCACTGCCGGCGTCCCGCAGGGTTTACCGCATCGGCCTGCCCGATGATGCTGTGCCTGCCTAGTGTCCTTGTCCATGAGGAAGTTCCCTTCGGCGGCGGTGCCCGCGGAAGCCACCGGCCCCACGGAGGCCACGGGGCCGGTGGATGCCGTCGTCGCCTCCCTGAGCGCTGGACCCCACTGTGGTGTGCTGGTGTCCGGGCCCTTCGCGACCGGCAGGACCACGGTGGTCTCGCAGGCCGCCGACCGCCTGGGCCGGAGCGCGCGGACGGTTCGCGTCCAGGGAGGGTGCTTCCCCCGGAACGTCGCCTACGGTGACCTCGCCGGCCTGCTCACCGAGCTGAACCCCTCGGATGTGCGAGTCCGCGCGCGAGTGTTCGAGGCTCTGACCGAGCGACTGAGCGACCTCGCGGGCGCGCTGGATCCGATCGTCTTCATCGACAACGGCGACGAGCTCGACGAGCTCTCCGCCTCCATGCTGGCCGAGGTCGCCGCCAGCCGTGCCGCGCGACTGGCGATCACCTGCGAGAGGCCCGCAGTCCTCCCGCCCGGTCTCGCAGAGCTCTGGGAGGACGGTTGGCTCGTGCATGTTCCGCTCAGACCGCTGACGACGCCCGAGAGCCGACTCCTGGCCGAGCATGTCCTCGGGGCTCGGATCTCCGCGGCGACGGCGCGGCGGCTGCACTCGATGAGCGGCGGGGTCCCCCGTTACCTGGAAGCGCTGGTCCGCGACCAGCGCGCCGGCGGCACCCTCGTCGAGGTCGACGGGGTGCTGCGGCTGGTGCGCGAGGAGGTCATCGGCCCGCACAGCATCGAGCTCGCGCACAAGCGGCTCCGGCGCCTGCCGCAGGACCAGCGCGAGGTGCTCGAGCTGCTCTCGCTGTCCCAGACGCTTCCCCTCGACCTGGTGCGGCGCTTCATCGGCGAGACCGCGGTTGACGACCTCACCGCGCTCGGCCTGCTCCACGTCGAGCACGGCACGGTGACCACCGTGAGCATCGGGGAGCCGTTCATCGCGAAGACGATCGGCGTCTCGCTTCCGAGTGCGCGCGCCTGCCACCACCGCACCCGCCTGCTCGAGAGCACCGTTCCGGACGGGGTGCTCTCGCACCGGACAGGACGCCCGTGAACCCCCCAGATCCGAGAACACAGCATTCGGTCATTCGGTCACAAGGAGACTCCGCTATGGCACAGACGATGGCTCCGCCGACATTTGTCGGACGGCGGGATTTGATCGAACGGCTCGTCAGAGATTTCTCGGATTCGCGGCCCAGCCGGAATCTGATCGTCGGAGGGCCGGGATACGGCAAGACCGCGTTGGCGGCCGCGCTCGTGGCAGTGCTGGGCGAGAGCATCCCGCGGGTGACGGTCCACGCCTCCGAGGCGCTGCGGGGAGTGCCGTTCGGCGCACTCGAGCGACTGGCGCCGCCGGGCACGGCCGCGGACGCGCGCAACGCGCCCACGGTGCTGCGCGCGCTCCAGCTGCGGCTGCGCGCCGAGGCTGCTGCCGGCGGCGCCACCCCGCTGGTGATCGTCGAGGACGCGAACGCCCTGGATGAGCACAGCGCGGCGGTGCTGGCGCAGGCGGCGATCACCGCGCCGTCGCATCTGCTGCTGCTGGCGCGGCCGACCCCGGACGTGCCGAGGCCGATCCTGACGCTGTGGAGCGACGGACTGCTCGAGCGCCATCAGCTTCCGCTGCTCACGCACGAGGAGGTGCATGAGCTATGTGTGAAGACGCTCGGCGGCGAGATCGTGAGCAGCGCCGCCCGCATCCTCGCCCGTGAATCCGGCGGTCATCCCTTCGCGCTGCTGGCCCTCCTCGACAGCGAGCGCCGGCTCGGTCGGCTGGCTCGCCGTCACGGCGTGTGGATCATGACCGCCGAGCCGACCGCTCCCGACCCCGTGCTCGTCAAGGTGGTGAGGTCGAAGATCGCCGCGGACAGCGTCGAGCGCCCGGCGCTGGAAGCGCTGTCCCTGGCGGGATCGCTCCCGCTTCCGGTGCTCATGGAGTTCGCGGACGCGCGGACGCTCGACGACTTGGAGGCCGGCGGCATCATCTCCGTCGAGCCGAACGACCGCCGGGAGGCGCACCTGGCGCACCCGCTGTACAGCAGAGTCATCCGGTGCTCGATCCCGGACAGCCGCCGGAAGAAGATCCGGACTCGGATCATCGAGCTGACCCGTCCCGCGCCCATCGCCCAGCGCGACCTCGCCTCGTGGGTGGTGTGCGCCCTGGACAGCTGTGCGGTCGTTCCCGACCGGTGGCTGCTGCGGGCGGCCGTGATCGCCAACAGCACCGCGGACCCGCACACTGCCGCCCGTGCGGCGGCAGCTGTCCGCGACGCCGACCTCATCCGTCCGGCCGCGGTGCAGTCGGCGCGCGCACACTGCGCCCTCGGCAGGCCGGACAGTGCGGAGTGGCTGCTGAGAACTGCCGAGAGCGGACCGACCGACCTGGCGATGCAGGCGGAGGCGGTGGTGCTCCGCGCGCAGATCCGGCTCCAGTCCGGCGCCGATGCAGACGAGATCCAGGCGATGGCGGACGCGTGGTCGGCAGATGTGGACAGGGTCGTCGCCGCCGCGAACGGATCCGGGGACCACGCCGTGCGCGGAGCGGAGCTGGCCCGGGTGGGAGCCGAGCTGCTGCGGCTGCACGCCCGCGCCCTGCAGGGTGATCTCGACGGAGGTGAGGACGCTCTCCGCGGGATCATCGCCAGCCCCGCAGCCAGCCAGGAGGCGCGGATGGTCGCGCTCGCCATGCTCGGGGACACGCTGACCGCCACCGGCCGCCCCGATTCGGCGGTGCCCCTGACCGCCGAGGCGATGCAGATTCTCCAGCGCCGCGGCCGCCGGTTCCTGCCGTACTCGGAGTTCGTGCTGTCCCGGCACCTGATCGCCGTGGCGAGCAGCAGCCGGTGGAGCGAGACCGACCAGCTGATCGCGGATTATCTGGAGAGCGCCCCGCCGGGACTGCTGCAGGCGGGCGGAATCATCCACCTGGCGGCCGGCTGGGTGCTCATCCGGCAGGATTCGATGCGGCAGGCGCACGCCGAGCTGCGGCTGGCGATCGAGGCGCTGCGTGACTCGGATGCGGACCAGCTGCTGCCGCTCGCGCTGGGGCTCGGCGCCTATGCCGCCGCGATGTCGGGGCAGGCCGAGGCGGCGACTGCCTACGCCGACGGCCTCCTGGAAGTGCCCTACCGCGCCGGTGCCGCTCGTCACCTCATCGGGGCCGCACATGCGGCCGCGGCGCGCGGGGCGATCAGCGGCACCCCCGTTCACGGCGCAGCCCTGCACCTGCTCGCGGTGGAGGCCGAGTCGAAGGGCCTGGTCGCCGCGCAGCAGATGATCCACGAGCTCATCTTCCGCCTCGGGACCATCCGGTGCGCGATCCGAGAGACGACAGCTGAACCTGCAGGGGCAGTGAACCTGCAGGGCAGTGAACCTGCAGGGACGACAAGCCTGCGACCATGAACCGGACGCCGTGATTCGCCTACACTCGACGAGGAAGTGAACGGGCGGCAGCGCAGTCATCGCTGAGTGCACTGCCCGGCCCGCAGCTGCGACGAGGATCGAGGGGTGGGCATGGCCGACAGTGATGAGCCGACTGAGCTCGTGTGGTTCGCGACGGGTTCGAGCAGCGGGCTCGGGCGGGAGATCGTCCGGCGGGCTGCTGAGGCGGGGGACCGGGTGGTCGCCACGGCGAGGCGACCGGAGGCCCTCGCAGACCTGGTCGCCGCCCACCCGGCGCTGGTGACGAGCGCGGCGCTCGACGTCACCGACCCCGAGCAGATCAGGGAGGCGGTCGACTCGGCTCTCCGGCAGTTCGGCCGCATCGACGTGCTCGTGAACAACGCCGGCTACGGCCTGCGCGGGGCTGTCGAGGCCTGGGAGATGGAGCAGCTGCGCCGACTCTTCGAGACGAACTTCTTCGGAGCGGTCGAGGTCACCCGCGCGGTGCTTCCGAGCATGCGCGCGGCCGGCCGCGGCTGGATCGTCCAGATGTCCTCCGTGGCCGGATTCCGGTCCGGACTCGGATCATCGGCGTACTCGGCGTCGAAGTTCGCGCTCGAGGGACTGTCCGAAGGACTGGGCCGTGAGGTCCACCCGTTCGGCATCGACGTGACGCTGGTCGAGCCGGGCCCGTTCCGGACCGACTTCTCCGGTCGGTCGCACGACTGGGCGGAGCACCCTGCCTACGTCGAGGTGTTCGCAGAGGAGTTCGAGGCGTACCAGGCCCGGTCGGGCAGGCAGCCCAACGATCCTGCGCGAGCGGCCGACATTCTTGTCAGCCTGGCGCACGGGAACCGTCAGCAGCGTCCGTGGCGGCTGCCGCTGGGTCCGGAGGCCTTCGACATCGCCCGCCGCACCTTCGACCGGCGGCGCCGCGAACTCGACGAGGTCGAGGCGCTCGGACGGGACACCGCGTTCGACGACGACTCGCCGGTCTGAGGATCGTCCCGGACGAGCCGAGCACCGTCAGAACGAGTGCTCGTCGGCCGGGAACTCGCCGGACTCCACCGCCGCGGCGTAGTCGCGGGCGGCCGTCCGCAGCGCCTCGCCGACCTCCGCGAAGCGGCGCACGAACCTGGGCTGCCGGCCCGGTGTCATGCCGACCATGTCCTGCCAGACGAGCACCTGGGCATCGCATTCGACGCCTGCCCCGATGCCGACCGTCGGGATCTGCAGCGTCTTCGTGAGCTCGGCGGCAAGCCCGGCAGGAACCATCTCGAGCACGACCGCGAAGGCTCCGGCCGCCTGGACGGCCGATGCGTCCGACTGCAGCTTCGCGGCGGCCCCCTCGTCCCGGCCCTGCACCCGGAAGCCCCCGAGTGCGTTGACGCTCTGCGGAGTGAATCCCAGGTGCGCCATGACGGGAATCCCCGCGTCGACGATCGCGCGGATCGCCTTCGCCCGTTCCGCGCCGCCTTCGAGCTTCACCGCGTGAGCTCCGGTCTCCTTCATGATCCGGATCGAGGTCAGCAGCGCCTGCTCCGGCGAGACCTCGTAGGAGCCGAACGGGAGGTCGACGACGATCAGCGAGTGCGGAGCGCCGCGCACCACGCCGCGGGCCAGCGGGACGAGCTCGTCGACGGTCACCGGCAGCGTCGTCGACTCCCCATGGACGACATTGCCGGCGGAGTCGCCCACCAGCAGCACCGGGATCTCGGCGTCGTCGAATGCCACGGCCGTGGAGTAGTCGTACGCGGTCAGCATCGGCCAGCGCCGCCCCTGCGCCTTCCACTCCGCCAGGTGGCGGATGCGGATCGGCGCCCGTGTGCGGGATGAGGCCGACTGCTCGCTCGGGTGGTAGCTCACAGCCGCCCCTCCTGCCCCGCCACCGGCTGTGCATCGGCGTCCAGCACGGGTGCTGTCCTGCCGACCACGTCGGTGTTCGCCTCGAGCACGAGCCCCACGGTGAGGATCGTCGATTCGGCGAAGGGCCGCCCGATGATCTGCACGCCGGTCGGCAGGCCGTCGGCGGTGAAGCTGTTGGGCACCTGGAGGACCGGCAGCCCCGTGAGATTGCCGGGGGCGCTGAGCCGGACGTAGGCGGGCGTGCCCTCCTCGGTCGATCCGTCTGCCCAGGTCACTCGCGGGTTGGACCGCTCGAACGCCGTCGCCGCCACGGTGGGCGCGACCAGCACGTCGATCGACTCGAACATCTCCCGCCAGGCATCCTGCATCAGCGTGCGCATCCGCTGCGCCGTGATGTAGTCGACCGCCGGGATCAGCTCGCCGGCCTCGTTGAAGGTGCGCACCTCCTCCGTGAACAGCTCGGGGCGCTCCCGCATGGTCTGCAGGTGATAGGCGCTGGCCTCGGCGATGAGGATCGCCCACTCGGTCGGGATGATCGCATCCGCGTAGGGGATCTCGACCTCGACGAGCTCGGCGCCCAGGCCGGCGAGGAGTTCGAGCGTGGCCTGATGCGCCTGCAGGACCTCCGGCTGCACGTTCTCCGTGAAGAAGTTGCGCGGCACGCCCACGCGGAGGCCGGCCACCGAGGCGCCGGCTCCTGCTCCCGAGGCGCCCGCCGCCTCGGCGAGGGACCCGGCCTCATGTCCGGCCCGGGCGAGATCGACCGACGCCGGGTCCCGGCGGTCGTAGCCGGTCATCGCGTCGAGC
Organism: Brevibacterium daeguense; assembly: GCF_021729135.1. Lineage (GTDB taxonomy): Bacteria > Actinomycetota > Actinomycetes > Actinomycetales > Brevibacteriaceae > Brevibacterium > Brevibacterium daeguense. The sequence goes on along the minus strand of NZ_JAJTWW010000020.1, from coordinate 48,036 downwards.
ACGAGGGCGGAGTCGATGACGTTCCGGGTCAGCGGGCCGGCATGGTCGAGGGCCCAGGACAGCGGGGCGATCCCGAAGCGCGAGGTCCGACCGTAGGTGGGCTTGAGCCCGACGGTTCCGCACACCGCCGCGGGAATGCGGATCGACCCGCCGGTGTCGGTGCCGAGTGCCACGTGGACCGCACCCGCGGCCACCGCCGCTCCGGAGCCGCCGGAGGACCCTCCCGGAGTGCGGCTCGGATCCCAGGGATTTCCCGCCTGCGGGGTCAGCGCCCCGTAGGCGAACTCGTGGGTCTCGGTCTTGCCGACGAGGATCATCCCGGCCTCGCGCAGCTGAGAAACCGCGGCGGCGTCGGTGGCGGGGATGTGGTCGGCGCGCACCTGCGAGGAGCTGGTCGTGCGGATCCCTGCCGTGTCGTACAGGTCCTTCGCGGCGTAGGGGATGCCGTGCAGCGGTCCCCGGTAGCGGCCCGCGGCGATCTCGTCGGCTGCCTGTGCGGCCTGCTGCCGAGCGAGATCCGCTGTCACGGTGACGAAGGCGGTGACGTGCGGGTCGACTTCCGCGATCCGCGCGAGCGAGGCCTCGGTGACGTCGACCGGGGAGATCTCGCGGGCCTTGATCTGCGCTGCGAGCTCGGAGAGGGAGAGATCGAGAATCGACATCGGTCAGCTCCAGGAGGCTCGGAAGGGAGTGGCGGGGACGGTGTCGCCGTAGTCGTGGTCGCGGACCGCGGCGATGAGCGCCAGCAGCCCGGAGAAGGTCTCCGCGTTCTGCTCGATGCGCTCCTCGCTGATGGGCAGCTCGGTGGCGGTGAACAGCGTGCGCAGGCGGTCGGGATCAGTCATGGCAACTCCTCGTCGAGCGAATGATCCCCACCCTAGCCAGGGCCGGGACGCGTGACAATGGACCCGCACCGGTGCGGGACCTGCACGCCGCTGCGGGCAGATGATCCCCGTCCGCGCGACGCCTGGATCGCCGCCGCCCGAGGTGAGACGCTGGAGACATGGCGAACAGACTGGCAGACAGCACCAGCCCCTATCTCCGACAGCACGCCGACAACCCCGTCGACTGGTGGCAATGGGGTCCGGAGGCATTCGCATCCGCGCGCGAGCGCGACGTCCCGGTTCTGATCTCGATCGGCTACTCCACGTGCCACTGGTGCCATGTGATGGCGGCGGAGTCGTTCTCCGACGAGACCACAGCGGCGCAGCTGAACGGCGAGTTCGTCTGCATCAAGGTCGACCGGGAGGAGCTGCCCACGGTCGACAGCCACTACATGAACGCCCTGCAGGCCATGCGCGGCGCCGGCGGCTGGCCGATGACGATCTTCACCGACGCGGACGGCCGACCGTTCTTCACCGGCACCTACTTCCCGCCCACGCCCAGGCAGGGCATGCCGTCCTTCCGCCAGGTGCTCACCGCCATCACGAACACCTGGGACAACGAGCGCGACAGGGTCGCGGAGATCGCCGGCCACCTCACGGGTCAGCTGGCCGGGCTCGCCGATGCGATCACCGCCTCGCTGCCTGCCGGCGCCGCCGACACCCCGCTCACCGACGAGGAGCTCACCGCCGCGGTCGAACAGCTCGCCGGCAGCTTCGACAGCACCTGGGGCGGCTTCGGGACCGCTCCGAAGTTCCCGCCCCTGATGAACCTCATGCAGCTCATCCAGCATGCCGCCCGCGCCGGTGATCACGGAGCCCTCGACATGGTGCGCACGACCTTCGCCCGGATCGCCAGCGGCGGGATGCGCGATCAGGTGGAGGGCGGGATCGCCCGCTACAGCGTCGACGCCCGCTGGCATGTGCCCCACTTCGAGAAGATGCTCTACGACAACGCGCTCTACCTGCGGGCGGCCGCCGAATGGCACACCCTGGAGAGCGCGATCGTGTCCCGCACCGCGGCACGGGTGCCGGTGAAGCACCAGGCGCTCGCCGCCCGCGAGGCGCAGGAGACCGCCGAGTTCCTCCTTGACTCGCTGCGCACGCCGGAGGGGGCATTCGCCTCGGGGCTGGATGCCGACTCCGTCGACGAGCAGGGCGAGCACAGCGAAGGTGCCTACTACACGCTGCCGCTGACCCGCGGGTCCGAGCTCGTCCACTTCGCGCCGGCCGGGAACGTCGAGGACTCCGGTCGCGGCGTGCTCACCCGGCCCGACATCCACTCCTGGCTCACCGACGGCAGCGCCGACGTCGACATCCGGCCGTGGCAGGTCAGTGAGGCTCTGGAGGAGAAGAGAGTGCTGCTGGCCGAGCGCGGGACCCGCGCCCGGCCGCACCTCGACGACAAGGTGGTCACCGAGTGGAACGGACTGGCGATCACCGCGCTCGCCCGGGCCTCGGCAGTGTTCGACGAGCCCCGCTGGGCCGAGGCGGCCGGCGAGGCGATGACCGCGCTGCTGCGCACGTGCGACCTGCGGGCCATGACTCTGCCGCGCAGCTCTCGAGGCGCCCGCCCGGGTCCCGGCGCCGCCGGGCTCGTCGACTGGGCCGGACTGGCCCGGGCGGGCCTCGCGCTGCGGGAGGCCGGGTTCGCACCGCCCGCGGAGCTGAGCGAGCAGCTGGAGCCTGCGGCGCCGACAGCAGCGGGCGAGCAGGCCGACGTGAGTGGTGTCGGTGACGAGGACCCGTGGCTGGACCTGGCACTGCGGATCGGCAGACACCTGCTCGGCACCTTCATCGACGCGTCGGCAGACCCGGTGACCTGCTACGACGGTGAGGACGAGGTGATCGGGGCGCGCACCTCGGACCCCACCGACAACACCGCACCGGCCGGACGCTCCGCCGCCGCCGAGCTGTTCCTCCTGCTCGGTGAGCTCACCGCCGAGACCGCCGGTGAACACTCCTGGGCCGACCTCGGGCACCGGCTGCTCGGCGGCTACCGGGCGCTGGCGGCGCAGGCTCCGCGCGGCTGCGGCTGGGCGCTCTACCTCAGCGAGCACTGCGCCACCGGCCCGCTGCGCGTGGCGACCGCGGATCCCGAACTGGTGCGGGCAGCGCTGCGGCACCCGGCTGTCTTCGTCGTTGACTCCCGGGGACCGGAGCTGAAGGACCCGGACTCCGGGCAGGTGCGCGATGGCATCGCGGTCGTCTGCCGCGGCACCCTGTGCTCGCTGCCGCTGACCGGCGAGAACGCGCTCATCGCGGAGCTGGAGGCGACGACCTGACGCGCTGCGGCCCACCTCGGCTGTGACATATCGGACATGACACCTTGCCGGGCTGCCGATAGCCTTGAGCCAGGCTGACTCAGCCGCTCGGGCACCGTCTCCGGTGTCCGTCCCGTCTGGAAGGAGCGCAATGAAAGCCTGGCAATTCACAGGAACCGACAAGCCGCTGGAACTCAACGAGGTCCCGGAGCCGAAGGCCGGACCCGGACAGGTCGTCGTCGAAGTCAAGGCAGCGGGCATCTGCCACTCTGATGTCTCCGCCCTCGACGATCCGGGCTGGATGGCGCTGTTCCCGGTGCTGCCGCGCACCATGGGTCACGAGAACGCCGGCGTCATCACCGAGGTCGGGGACGGCCTCGAGGACAAGTGGAAGGTGGGCGACCGCGTCGGGCTGTCACCGGTCATGCCGGACGGCGACGCGCTGGGCTACGGCCAGTGGGACGGCGGATTCGGCCCGAAGCTCGTCGCCACGGACGCGAATCTCGTCGCGCTGCCCGACGAGGTGCCGTTCGACCTCGGCGCCATGGCCACCGACGCCGGCCTGACCGCGTATCACGCCATGATGTCGGCCGGCGGCGCGAAGGAGGGCATGAAGGTCGGCGTGATCGGGCTCGGCGGGCTCGGGTACATCGGCGCCCGCAGCGCGGCGATCGTCGGCGCTGAGGTCTACGGCGCGGAGATCAACCCCGAAACCCAGAAGCTCGCCGAGGAGATCGGGCTCACGGACGTCGCCGACTCGATCGACGCGTTCAAGGACAAGGAGCTCGACCTCATCGTCGACTACGCGGGCTTCGGCACCACGACCTCGGCCGCTGTGGAGACCCTGGCCGAATTCGGCACTCTCGTGCAGGTCGGCATGGGCCGCTTGGAATCCACGATCAACACCTATCCGCTCATCACCAAGCAGCTGACCATCAAGGGTTCGAAGTCCGGCACCCAGGAGGACCTGGCCGGGATCTACGAGCTGATGAAGTCCGGCCAGCTCAACCCGCCGATGAACCACATCCGGCACGAGGACATCCCCGAGGCGATCGACCGGCTGCGTGCCGGCGGCGTCATCGGGCGCTACATCGCGATGTACGAGTGATCCTCACCAACTGATCGTTCCGGGTCCTCACGCCCGCTTCCCTGCGAAGCTCACCTCCCTGCGAAGAAGGCGTGGGCGACCCGGAACAGATCCGCGACGTCGGAGGCCGCGCACATCTCGCGGGCCGAATGCATGCTCCACAGCGCGATCCCGACGTCGACCGTCGTCATGCCCAGCCGGGTCGCGGTGAGCGGGCCGATCGTCGAGCCGCAGGGCATCGCATTGTTGGAGACGAACTCCTGGTAGCGCACCCCCGCCGTCGCGCACGCCCGCGCCCATGCCGCCGTCCCCACCGCGTCGGTGGAGTAGCGCTGCTGGGCATTGATCTTCAGGAGCGGCCCGCCTCCCAGCCGCGGCCGGTTGACGGGATCGTGGCGTTCCGGATAATTCGGGTGCACGCCGTGACCGGCGTCGGAGGAGAAGCAGATCGACTTCGCCATCGACTGCAGGAAGGCCTCCCGGCTGCCCGCCGCGGGACGCGTCGAGGGACCGGCCGAGCGACCGGCCGAGGAGTCGGTGCCCAGGCTGCCGACGATCCGCTCCGTGACGTCTGCCAGGAACGGCCCGGCGGCACCCGAGCGGCTCTCGGAGCCGACCTCCTCGTGGTCGAAGGCGGCCAGCAGCGGGATCTCCCGGAGGCCGACCGGATCGATCAGCGCCAGCGCGGCCACTCCCGCATGCACCGAGGACAGATTGTCCAGCCGGGCCGAGGCGAGGAACTCGTCGTGGATGCCGAACAGATCGGGCGCCTGCGCCGCGATCGTCACGACATCGAAGCCGACGACGTCGGCGGCGTCGACCCCTGCCGAGGCGGCGAGCACCTCGAGCACAGCGGACGGGCCGGCGATGTTCTCCAGCCCGATCACCGGCTGCATGTGCCGCTGCCGATCGAGCGCGAGCTTCTCATTGACCTGCCGGTCCAGGTGGATGGCCAGCTGCGGGATCCGTCCGATCGCCGGCGTCTGCGCCAGGACCGTCCGGCCCTCGGACGTCACCAGCCGACCGGCGAAGCGCAGCTCCCGGTCGAGCCAGGAATTCAGCAGCGGACCGCCGTAGATCTCCACACCCACCTGGAGGCTGCCCTCAGCGGTGAATCCCGGATTGGGCTTGAGCTTGAACGCCGGCGAATCGGTGTGCGCACCGAGCACGCGGAAGCCGGGCGCGGCGGTCGGCTGCTCCGGCATCACCCACGCGAGGATCGCGCCGTCACGGATCACGAGGTATCTCCCGCCCGCCGCAAGCTCCCACGACTGACGCTCATCGAGCTCGCTGAAGCCGGCGGCCAGCAGCCGGGACCGGGCGGTGGCCGCGGCGTGGTACGAGGACGGCGATTCATGGACGAAGGCCGCCAGGTCGGCTGCGATGGCACCGGATCCGGATTCAGTCGTGATGCTCATAACGATGTAGCCTAGTCAATCGTGTTCGCCAACCTCAGCCGCGTGTTCGGGTGGGGCTTCCTCCCCATCGCACTCATCGCGAAACTGCCCTTCGCGATGTCGGTCGTCGCGGTCATGACCGCGGTCTCCTCGACCCGCGACAGCTTCACCCTCGCCGGGGCGACGGCGGCGCTGGTCGGGGTCGGCACCGCGCTCCTCGGGCCGCTCCTGGGCGCTGCCGCCGACCGCTGGGGACAGCAGCCGGTCCTCCTCACGACCGCTGTCGCCAACACCGCTGCCCTGTTCGGCCTCGCCTTCGCCCTGCGCGCCGAGGCGCCCGCCGCTGCCGTGCTCATCGCCGGATTCCTCATCGGGGCCAGTGCCCCACAGGCCTCCTCGATGGTCAGGACGCGGTGGCTGCACGCGATCCGGGCGGAGTTCTCCGCCGAGCGCGCCCGCCGCGCGACTACCACAGTGCTCTCCTACGAGTCGATGACCGATGAGCTCGTGTTCGTGTTCGGCCCCGTCCTCGTCGGATTCATCGCGGTCCTCCTCGGCGTGGTCGTGCCCCTCGACTTCGCGGCAGTCCTCACCGTCCTCGGCGTCATCACCTTCGCCCTCCATCCCTCGGTGCGGTACGTGCGCGGGCACGCGCGAACCGTCCTCGGCGCGGACGCTTCGGCACCCGGGAGCGGCTCGGCGGCCGGCGCGGTCTCGGAAGGCGCGGACGCCTCGGGAGCTGACAGGGCTGCGACCGGGGAGCAGCGTGAGGACGTCGCACCGGTCTCGCTGATCTTCCGGCCCGTGGTCCTCGTGCCAGTGGCGGGAATGACGGCCATCGGGCTCTTCTTCGGCTCATCGCTGACGGCGCTGACGAACTTCATGGGCCAGTTCGGGCAGGAGGACGCCACGGGCATCTTCTACGGCATCATGGGCGTGGGCTCGGCGCTGTGTGCGCTCGGAGTCGTCCTGCTGCCGGAGCGGTTCACGTTCGTCGCCCGCTGGCTCGTGTTCTCCGGCCTGGCAGTGGCAGGCTCGCTGCTGCTGATCCCGGCCGAGGGCCTGGGCCTGGTGGTTCCGTCCCTGCTCATCATGGGATGCGGGATCGGCCCCTGCCTGGTCACCCTGTACTCGATCGCCTCGGAGGTGGCGCCGCCCGGGCGGACCACTACGGTGATGGCGATGATGTCGACCGGTGTGGTCGTGGGCCAGTCGGCATCCTCGGCGGCGACCGGAGCGATCGTCGATCTCGCCGGCTACCGCGAGGGCTTCTTCGTGGCGATCGCCGCGCTGTCCCTGCTGCTGGTGCTGGCCCTGGTGCAGGTGATGGTCGACCGCGCCGCGGCAGGAGGCCGGCGAGGCGCCGCACGGGCGAACCCGGTGGGGTCGGAACCGCATCCTCCCGGCGCCTGAACCCGCGGTGCGCCTCCGTGTCCAGCGCCTGCTGCGATGTCCAGCGCCTGCTGCGGTGTACATGGCGCGCTCATCACCTACGATGAAACACGGACTCACCTTCGAGACGAGGACAACCGTGGACCAGTACACCGCAGAATGGCAGGCATGGCATGATGCGCGCGTCGCAGAGCTTGCCACTCCCTTCGGCTGGCTGAGCGTCACCGGACTGATCTGGCTGACGGACGGGGAGCCGGCGACCTGGGAGAACGGACCGGGCACCTTCGTCCGCAACGGCGACTGGGTGCACTTCACCGTGGCCGACGGCATCATGGCAGGACCCGGGAAGGACGCGCTGGAGACGATGAGCCGTCCCAGCGCCGTCGCGGAGGTGCGGATCGACTCGCCCACGCAGATGTCGGCGCGCGTGGCGCACGGGGCCTCCGTCGACTGGATCGTGGTCGAGAGCGTGATGTACGAGCTGTTCAACCGCGGCGGCTGGATCGGCGTGCGGCGGCACGACTCGAAGTCGCCTCTGCTGTCCCGGTTCATCGACATCCCGACCTTCACCCCGGACCTTCGGTGGGTGGTGCCGGCCACCTACATCGAATTCCCGGATCCGATGATCCGCACGGTCCCGACAGCGGCTCCCGGTCTGGAGTTCGATCGGAGCGTCACCGGCGAGGTCCGATTCGAGTTCGAAGGGCATGTGCACCGGCTCAAGACCGAGGGGTCCCGGCAGACCGGCCTGAGCATCCGCTTCCACGACTACACCAACGGCTTCACCACCGCGACGTGGCGCCGGCTCACCACCGGACTGCCCGATGCCGCGGGCACGGTGATCCTCGACTTCAACCGGACCGTCAACGACGGCTTCGCGTTCACCCCCTACGCCACGACCCCCGCACCGGTGCCGGAGAACATCCTGCCGCTGTCGGTCGAAGCCGGCGAGCGCAGGCCCACCCAGACGATGAGCGAGGCGGGCATCAACACCCCGGTCCTGCTCATCGAGACGAGCAGCAGCACCGAGCTCGGCTCGATCGCCGACGACCTCGACTCCCTCGTCGAGCACTTCGAGGACAACGGGCTCGACGTCACCCGGGTGCGGCCGACCGCAGGCGAGGAGCTGCCTCCGCTGGCCGGGTACGAGGCGGTCGTCCTGTTCGGGCTCGATCGCGGGGACCAGTTGACGGCAGAGCAGCGCGCCGAGATCACCGAGGTCCTCACCGACGTCATGGCCGTCCGGCTTCCGGTGGTGGCCGCCGGAGCGTCCGCCGAGCTGCTCGCGCAGGCGGCCAGCCACGAGAGCCTCACCGCCGGCCGGATGACCTTCGCGGGAATGCCCGCCGACCTCGGACGCGTGCCGTTGGCGGTCAGCGCCGAGGTCGCCGATGACTCGCTGTTCCGGAAGAACATCTCCAAGCTCGGCTCCGACGGGATCGGCTACATCGAGATCTCCAAGCTGGCGGGGGAGGCCGAGGCGGGCTCCCGGGCCGAGGCGTACACCGTCACCTGGCGGGACATGGTGGAGCGGTTCGCCCGCCTCGTGCACACGAAGCACTGACGCGGGCGCGCCGGATACCGCACAGCCGGTGAGCGAGGAGGATCCGCCCGGGGACGTCAGCCGAGCAGCTTGTCCGGGGTGATCGGCAGATCGCGCACGCGGATCCCCGTGGCATTGCAGGCGGCGTTGGCGATCGCAGCGGCCGTCCCGACGATCCCGATCTCCCCGATGCCCCGAGCGCCCAGCGGCCCGACATGCTCATCGAACTCGTCGAGCCACACCGCCTCCATGTCCCGCACGTCGGCGTTGGTCGGCACGTGGTATTCGGCGAGGTCGTGGTTGACGACGATGCCGAAGCGCGGATCCATCACGCTCTGCTCGTGCAGCGCCATGCCCAGCCCCATCGTCATCCCGCCCAGGAACTGGGAGCGAGCCGTGCGCGGGTTGATGATCCGCCCCGCCGAGAACACCCCGAGCAGCCGGTCGACCCGGATCTCCCCGGTGTCGGCGTCGACGGACACCTCGGCGAAGTGCGCGCCGAACGAATGCATGGACAGGCCCTCGGTCTCCAGCTGCCTGGGTGACCTGACTCGGACCTCGGCCCCCGCCTCGGGCGCGGTGCCGTGCTCCTCGCGGAACCTGCCCGCCGCGGCCAGGATCGCGCTGCCCCAGCTGGCGGTGCCCGATGACCCGCCGGCCACGGTCGCCATCGGCAGGCTTGAGTCGCCGATCTGCAGCCGGATCTGCTCGACGCCGACGTCGAGACATTCGGCCGCGATCTGGGTCAGGGTGGTCCAGGTGCCGGTGCCGAGGTCCGCTGCTCCGATGTGGACGGCGTACACCCCCTCGCCCTCGTAGCGGATGCGCGCCGAGCTGGCCCGCTGCCGCATGTACGGGTACGTCGCGGACGCCACTCCGATGCCGAGGCGCCGGCGCCCCTCCCAGCGGCTCCCGGGCCGGGAGTTCCGCCGGTCCCACCCGAACCGCTCCGCGCCCAGCCGGAAGCAGTCGAGCAGCCTGCGGTTGGCGAACGGCTTGCCGGTCTCCGGGTCGATCTCCGGCTCATTGCGCTCGCGCAGCTCGATCGGGTCGAGCCCCAGTTCCTCGGCGAGCTCGTCCATCGCGACCTCGAGGCCGAACATCCCGGGGCACTCGCCGGGCGCGCGCATCCATGACGGGATCGGGACATCGAGCGCGGCCACCCGGTGGGAGGTGCGCCGGTGCTCGGCGGCGTACATCATCCGCGCCGGCGAGGCCGCCTGCTCGACGAACTCCTTGATCCGGGAGGTCTGCACGACCACGTCGACGGCGAGTGCCGCCAGCCGACCGCTCGGGTCGGCGCCGAGCTGCACGCGCTGGATGGTCGGCGAACGGTACCCGGCCACGGAGAACATCTGCTGCCGGGTGAGCGCGAACTTCACTGCCCGGCCGCGCAGCCGCTGGGCGGCGAGTGCGGTGAGCACGAGGTTGGCGTGGGGGAGGCCTTTGGACCCGAAGCCGCCGCCGACGTGCGGGGCGATGACGTGGACGTCGTCCGGGGGCAGCCCGAACACCGGCGCGATCGCCATTCGGACGGGATGGACTCCCTGGGTCGACTCGTAGAGCGTCAGTCCCTCGTCGTTCCACAGCGCGATCGTGGTGTGGGGCTCCATCGGATTGTTGTTCTCCCACGGGGTCGAATACATCCGATCGAGCTTCACCGCCGCCTGTTCCAGCACCGCGTCCGCGTCACCGGTGGCGGTGTCGGTGGCCTTGCCCGCGTTGACCTGCTCCGGGGCGTAGAGCTCCGGATGGTCCCACCGCAGCTCCGCGTCGTGCTCCGAGACCTCGTAGTCGACGGTGACCAGGCCGGCCGCGTGCCGGGCGATCTCCGGCGTGTCAGCGACCACGGCCGCGAGGAACTGCCCGCGGAACCCGATCTCGGGACCCTGCAGGATCGCGTACTCGGCGTCGGAGGCGTCGGCCAGCCGGGGCGCGTTCTCGTGCGTCATGACATCGACGACGCCGGAGAGGGAGGAGGCGCGGGAGGTGTCGATGGAGCGCACGGACCCGCGCGCGATCGTCGCCTGCACGGGGTGGAGGTAGAGGGGGCTCTCGACGGGCTGCTCGAAGGCGTAGGCGGCGGTGCCGGTGACCTTCGCTGGGCCGTCGATCCGGGTCAGTCCCGCGTTCGTCGCTGACGGGGAGACGGTGATGCTCATCGCGCCGGCTCCTGATCGTGAGGTCCCGCGGTGAGCTCGCGGAGCACCGCCACGAGAGTGCTGCGGGCCATCGGGATCTTGAAGGCGTTGTCCCGCAGCGGCCGGGCGGCGGCGAGCTCCGCCTCGGCGGCCCGGCGGAACGCGTCCTCGGCGGCGGGTGCGCCGCGGAGGACGTCTTCGGCGCGCTCCGCCCGCCACGGGCGGTGGGCGACTCCGCCGAGCACGATGCGGCAGTCGGCGATGCGCGGTGCGGCGTCGGCTGCCCCGCTGTCCTCGGCCGCCAGCTCGACGACCGCCGCCACCGACACCAGCGCGAAGGCGTAGGAGGCGCGGTCGCGGACCTTGCGGTAGGTGGACCGGAGGCGTTCCTGGCCGGCCCCGATGTCTGCGGACCACCGCGCCGGCAGCTCGACGGCGGTGATGAGCTCGCCATGCTCGAGCACCGTGTCACGCGACGGCTCATCGCCCGGCAGGCGATGGAATTCGGCCAGCGGGATCCGGCGCTCACCGTTCCGACCGGTCGTCACCACGACGGCGTCATAGGCGAGCATCGCCACCGCCATGTCGGAGGGGTGCACGGCGACGCAGTGCTCCGAGGCGCCGAGGATCGCGTGGTAGCGGGTGTAGCCGTCGAGCGCGGAGCACCCGCTGCCCGGCTCGCGCTTGCTGCACGGGGTGGTGACGTCCTGGAAGTACACGCACCGGGTGCGCTGCAGCAGGTTGCCGCCGGTCGTGGCGAGGTTGCGCAGCTGACCCGAGGCACCCGACAGCAGCGCCTGGGACAGGGCGGGGAAGCGCTCCCGGATCAGCGGGTGGGCGGCCAGCTCGCTGTTGGTCACGGTGGCCCCGACGCGCACCCCGCCGTCGGGCAGCTCGGTGACCTCATCGAGCGGCAGCCGGCGGATGTCGATCAGCGCCTCCGGACTGGCGACGCCGAGCTTGAGGTGGTCGACGAGGTTGGTGCCGCCGGCGAGGAAGGCGGCGCCGGGGCGTGCAGCGACGGCGGTGACGGCGCCGTCGATGTCAGTGGCACGTGCGTAGTCGAAGGGATTCACGAGGCGCCCTCCTCGGCCGGCCGCGAGTGCGGGTGGGGTACGGCGCTCCGATCGGCGCCGGCTGCGTGGGCCGCGGCCTGGCTGATCGCGGCGCGGATGTTGACGTAGGCCCCGCAGCGGCAGATGTTGCCGCTCATCCGCTCGCGGATCTCGTCATCGGTGAGGAGGACCTCGCCGTCCTCGCCGTCCTCGCCGTCCTCGCCGTCCGACTCGAACGCGGACGCGGAAGCGGTGACGTGGCTGGGGTGGCCGGCGGCCGCCTCGGCGAGCATGCCGACGGCCGAGCAGATCTGGCCCGGCGTGCAGTAGCCGCACTGGAAACCGTCGTGCTCGATGAACGCCTGCTGCATCGGGTGCAGCGCGGCCCCGGCTCCCAGGCCGGCTGCGGTGGTGATCGCGCAGCCGTCGGCGGCCACGGCCAGCAGCAGGCAGGAGTTCACCCGGCTGCCGTCGAGGAGGACGGTGCATGCGCCGCACTGGCCGTGATCGCAGCCCTTCTTCGGGGAGGTGACTCCCAGCCGCTCGCGCAGGGCGTCCAGGACAGTGGTGCGGGTGTCGACCGAGAGCTCGCGCGGCTCACCGTCGACCTCCAGGGTGATCGGGATCTTCACGTGCGCTCCCTCGCTTCGTTGCGTCGGTGGGATCGGGGCGCCGGACCGGCGGAATCTGCTCCGGACGCAAGGCGCCCTGGCGCCAACCTAACGGAACCGCGGTGAGGGTCACAAGGCCTCGGGAGCGACTGGAACGTCTCCGGCGATGAGCTGCCCGGGACTGCAGCCGGCCAGCTGGGCGACCTCGCGGCAGAGATGGGCCTGGTCGGCGTAGCCGCAGGCGAGGGCCACTTCGGTCGGCGTCATCCCGGATCCGCGGCAGGCCGCGCGCAGCAGGCCGACCGCGCGCTCGAAGCGCACAAGAGATCCCACAGCTCGGCGGCCGGCAGGCGCAGCAGGGCCGCCGAACCCAGCGGGGACAGGCTGATCGCCACGCCTTCCTGGCTGCCGCTGTGGGCGATGAGCGCCGAGGAGGCCTGGAGTCCGCTGATCACCGTCCGGTAGCGCTCGGGCGGTTGGGCCGCGTTCGTCTGCCGGACCACGTCGATCGGGGTGCCGATGCTGATGATGAACGTCATGTGCCGGGACGGCAGGCCCCGGTGCACGGCCGGCGGCTGACCGAGCAGCCGGTATCCCACGTAGTCGTCGATCAGTCCTCGAAGCGCCGGAGCAGGCTCCCGCCGGACCCACTCCTCGACCGAGTCCATGTGTTCACGGTAGACCTGCGGCGAAGGGGCCGACAAGAGCCGAGGAGCCCGCCGGCGGAGCGAAGCTGTCGCGAATCTTCAAGGCAGCGGCGGACGGGCGATCGTAGTGTCGAAGCATGAATGCAGACACAACACCCCAGCGAGGGGTCACCGGAGAGCACACCACCAGGGGGATTCCGCACGGATCCACGAGCCTGACCCCGTTCCTGGCCGTCCCGAATGCCCGCGACGCGATCGAGTTCTACCGGTCGGTGTTCGGCGCCCGGATCGTGGACGTCTCCGAGCTGGGCGGCGTCGTGGTCCACGCGGAGCTCGACTTCGGCAGCGGCAGGCTGCAGCTCGGCGAGCCCAATCCGAGCTTCGGCCTCGTGCCGATGCCCGAGGGCGACGAGGACTGCCTTTCGATGGGTCTCTACTGCGAGGATGTCGATGACACCGTCGCGCGCGCCGAACAGGCAGGGGCGACGATCCGCGAACCCGTGGGCACCTTCGTGTCCGGGGACCGGTTCGCCTCCATCCGCGACCCGTTCGGCGTGCGGTGGTCGATCATGTCCCGCGTCGAGGACCTGTCCGAGGCGGAGAGCTCCCGTCGCGTGGCCGAATGGCTCGCGGCCCAGGAGGCCGCTGGCCAGCAGGAGGCTGCCGCCGGGCAGGAGGCTGCCGGCAGCTGATCGGGAGGGTCAGCTCCAGATGCTGACCCGCTCCTCCGGCTCCAGGTACATCGGATCGCCCGGCCGCACATCGAACACCTTGACGAAGGCGTCCATGTTCTTGACGATCTGGTTGCACCGGAACTCCTCGGGGGAGTGCGGGTCGACGCTCAGGCGCCGGAGGCGTTCCTCCTTGCGGAATTTCGAGCGCCAGGCGCCGGCCCATGCGTAGAAGAACTCGCGTCCTTCTGCCTCGGTGACCTCGCGGCCCTGCTCCTCGGCGAGGATGTGGAGTGCCTTCCAGGCGATCGACAGCCCGCCGAGGTCGCCGATGTTCTCGCCGACCGTCAGGGCTCCGTTGACGTGGTGCGCGTCGTCGATCCCCGCGGGGACGAGGGCGTCGAACTGATCGATGAGGTTCTCGGTGCGCTCCATGAACCGCTCCCGGTCCGCGGGGGTCCACCAGTCCACGAGGTTGCCGTCGCCGTCGTAGCGCGATCCCTGGTCGTCGAACCCGTGTCCGATCTCGTGCCCGATGACCGCGCCGATCGCGCCGTAGTTCGCGGCGTCGGACCCATGGGGATCGAAGAAGGGCGGCTGCAGGATCGCGGCCGGGAAGACGATCTCGTTCATCACCGGGTGGTAGTAGGCGTTGACGGTCTGCGGGGTCATGAGCCATTCGGTGCGATCGATCTGATTGCCGATCCGCTCGATGTGCCGCTGGTGCTCCGCCGCCCTGGCCCGCTTGACGTTGCCGATGAGGTCGTCGGCGATCATCTCTGCCGGATACTCGCGCCACTTGTCCGGGTAGCCGACCTTGGGGGTGAACTTCGCCAGCTTCTCCAGCGCCCGCCGCTTGGTGTCCTCGCCCATCCAGGCAAGGTTCGTGATCGAGACCTCGTAGGCACGGATGAGCTTGTCGACGAGGTCCCGAATGGCTGACTTCGACTCCGGCGGGAACTCCTGCTGCACATAGAGCTTGCCGACCGCCTCGCCCAGCATGCCCTCGACCAGCCCCACTCCGCGCTTCCAGCGCTCCCGCTGGGTCGGGGTGCCCGACAGGGTGCGGCCGTAGAAGTCGAAGCTCTCCTCGACGAACTCCTCCGGCAGCAGGCCTGCGAAGGACTCGATGACGCCGAACTGGAGCCACGCCTTGAGATCCGCCAGCGGAGTCGCGGACCATTCCAGCGCCATGCCGGTCATGAAGGACGGCTGGGAGACGACGAGCTGGCTGACATCGGTGGTCTCGGAGCCGCCGAACCACGCCTCGAAGTCGAAGCCCTCGGCGAGCTCGTCGAGTTCGAACCGGGCGAACTTGTTGTAGGTCGCCTCGGCATCGCGATTGGCCACCCGATCCCAGTGGTGCTTCGCCAGCCGGGTCTCGAAGTCCATCACGAGCTCGGCGAGCTCCTCGTGCGAGCGTCCGGAATGCTCCGGGAGGTCGGCCAGCTCGGAGACCTTCGCGACGTGGCGCTTGAACGCCTCGCGGATCTCCGCGTACTTGTCCTCCTTGTAGTACGTCTCGTCCGGCAGGTGCAGACCGGCCTGGGAGACATACAGGGCGTAGACGTCCGACTCCTTGGCATCCGGCGACACGAAGGCACCGACGAGGCCGGGGCCGCCGGTGCGCTCGAAGTTGCCGAGCAGGCTGGCCAGCTCCGAGTGGCTGGAGGCGTCGACGATGTTCTGCAGCTCGACGCGGATCGGATCGAGACCGCGCGCGGTGACGGTGTCGGTGTCCATGAAGGAGGTGTACAGGGCGGCGATCTTCTGCGCCTCGGATCCGGGTTCGTGCTCACCGTCGGCCAGCCCGGTGATGAGGTCGCGGACCTTGATCTCGGCCGCGTCGTAGAGGGTGCGCATGGTGCCGTCACCGGCGCGGTCCTCCGGGATCTCGAAGCTGTCGAGCCAGGCGCCGTTGACATGGCGGAACAGATCTGTCCGAGCGTCGACCGCCGGGTCACCGTAGGGCAGGGAATTTTCTCTCATACAGTCCAACCTATCCCGCACCGGCAGATCGTGACATCCCGGGCGCGCCGCGGGGCCGCATCGCCAAGGCGGCCGTCCATGGTCGATAATGGAGGCAATCCGCTTATCGATTGGAGTACTCCGTGACCGTTCGCAGCACACGATTCCCCCTCCTCGCCCTGGCTGCCTCATTCTTCGTCGCCCTCGGGCTGATGTTCGCCCCGGCGGCGCTTGCCCACGATCAGCTGATCGCCAGCAATCCTGAGGACGGCTCTGAGCTCGAGCAGCAGCCCGACTGGCTGGAGCTCGAGTTCAGCGGTGAGATCCAGGAGATGGGCGCTGAGATCCAGGTGATGGAGAACGGCGAGCGGGACGTGTCGGCCGGGGAGATCGCCGTCGAGGGCGCGACACTCACCTCCGCCCTGCCGGACGATCTGGCGCCGGCCGAATACTCCGTGATCTGGCGGGTCGTCTCCTCCGACGGCCATCCGATCAGCGGGGAGTTCACCTTCACCCTCAAGGACGACAGCGGCGCCGGCGGCGAGGTCGAGAGCAGTGACCCGGCCAAGAGCAGTGACCCGTCCGAGACCGGTCTCGGCCTGGGAGCGGGTGCGGTCGACGAGGAGCCGCAGCAGGGCAGCGAGGATCGCGGCGAGCTCGAATCGGGCGATGCGCAGAACACTGCCGGCGGCGTGTCCACGCCGATGATCGTGCTGCTGGGCGTGGGTGCCCTGGCGATCGTCGTCATGGTCGTCCTGCTGCTGGTCCGCAAGAACCGCGGACTCCCGGGCACCGAGGACGACGCCAAGTAGGACCTCAGCCGCTCAGCGACCCCACCAGCTCTCGAGCGACCGCCTCGAGGACCGGACCGGGGTCGCTGAGGCAGGTTGCGAGGTCCGCGTGATCGGTCATGGGGTGCAGCCCGGCCAGTCCGCGGACCTCCGCGCTGGCGGCCGTGAACTCGCTCGAGCCGCACACGACGCGGACCGGCACTGCCGCCTCGGCGGCGGCGGAGATGACGGCGCCGGGGCCCTTGCCGGACAGCGTCTGCGCGTCGAAGCGGCCCTCCCCGGTCACCACGAGCTCAGCCTGGCCCAGCGCCTGGTCGAAGCCGATCAGATCCATCACGTACTCGGCGCCGGGCACCGGTTCCGCGCCCAGCACCGCGAAGGCGGCGAAGCCCACCCCGCCGGCCGCACCGGCGCCCGGACGCACTGCGTGGGACTCATCGTCGGCCAGCAGTCCGGCGAATCCGGCGAGCGCCGCATCCAGCCGCGCCACGTCCTCCGGAACGGCGCCCTTCTGGGGGCCGTAGACCGCGGCGGCCCCCGCGTCGCCGAGGAGCGGGTTCTCCACGTCCGAGGCGAGGATCACCCGAGCGGTTCCGTCCCGCAGCCGCGGGTCGAGTCCCCTGAGATCGACGCGGGCGAGTCGCGTCAGGCCTGCGCCGCCGGGCGACACCGGAATCCCCCTGCGGTCGAGGAACTCCACCCCGAGCGCGCGGAGCATGCCGGCGCCGCCGTCGGTGGTCGCCGAACCGCCCACTGCCAGCACGATCCGGGTGCAGCCGGCGTCGAGCGCCGCGCGGATGAGCTCGCCGGTGCCGATCGACGTCGAGTGCAGGGCGGTTCCGCGAGTGGGCTGAATGAGCGCGAGGCCCGAGGCCTGCGCCATCTCGATGACTGCGGTGTCCCGGCGCCGTGCCCACACCGCGGTGACGCGCTCGCCCAGCGGACCGGTGACCTCCGCCTGCTGCTCGGAGAAGCCCGAGGAGACGGCGGCGGCGACGGTGCCGTCCCCGCCGTCGGCGATCGGTAGGGAGCGGACGTGGTGTCCGGCCTCGGCGAGGGGTGGTGTCAGGTGGGCGTGCACCTCGGCGGCGGTGAGCGTGCCCTTGAATTTGTCGCAGGCCAGGAGGATGTGCATAGCCATACCCTAGTGGGGTCTGCGGGGGAGGAGGCCGGGCGGCGGGTGTCGAAAGCCGTGACGGCCCGACACTTTCTCAGCCGGACCGCCACGGCTCGTCAAGTGTAACCGGTCAGTAACTCAGTGCGCTCTGTGATCCACAGCACTGCTCGGCCGCAGTTCTGCCGGTGCCGGCCGGTGGGCCGGGTCCTTCCCGGGTCACTGGTCCGAGGTGTCGATGACGGTGCGCCCGGCTCGGGCGGTGTGGCTGCTGACCTGCGGATCCATCGCGCGGATGAAGATCACCGCCACCAGGGCCGAGGCGGTCGAGGCGGCGACCATGACGATGACGGCCGCGCGGGCGCCCGCGGCATCGATGACGATGCCGGACAGTGCCGAGCCGATCGCGACTCCGAAGCCGAGCGAGGTGCTGATCCACGCGAGCGCCTCGGTGAGACGCTGCGGCGGGGCGAGCTCCTTGATCACCGAGGAGGCTGCGATGAGGGTGGGTGCGATCGTCAGGCCGACGAGGAACATCACGATCGCGAAGCTCACCATGTCGCGGCCGAGGAAGAGCAGCCAGGTGGAGGCCGCGAGCAGCACCAGGAGCACCGTGAAGCGATGGTGGACCCGCGACTTCCAGGTGCGCGCGCCGTAGATCGCCCCGGCGAGCAGCGAACCGGCTGCGAAGGCGCTCAGCAGCAGGCCGGCCAGCGCCTTCCGTCCCTGTTCCTCCGCGAAGGCGACGGCGATGACGTCGAGGGCGCCGAAGTTGATGCCGAGCAGCACCTGGGCGACGACGACGATGAAGATCCCGAGGTTGGTGAGGACCTTCCCGCGGTCGGAGCCCGTGCTCCGGTGCGGGACGGGCTCGGTCGACCTCTGCGAGTAGAACAGGACCGAGCCGATGGTCGTCGTCGCCATCGAGAAGAGGATGCCGGCCGGCGGGAACACCGCGGTCGCCAGTGCGGTGACGAGCACCGGTCCGGACACGAAGAGGATCTCGTCGGCCACCGCCTCCCAGCTGAACGCGGTGTCGAGCTGGCGCGTCGTGGTGGTCACTGCGTTCCACCGGGCCCGCACGAGCGAGCCCAGCGAGCCGACGGTCGCGCCGGCCAGGGCGGCGAAGGCGAACACCAGGCCGAACCACCAGTCGGCGTAGACGGTGACGAGCAGTCCCGTCAGCGCCAGGAGGTGGACGATGACCACCGGGATCATGACTCGGGCCTGGCCGAACCGATCGACGAGGCGGGCGATGAAGGGATTGGTGACCGCCTGCGCGACCATGAAGGTGGCGGTGACGATGCCGGCGATGCCGTAGGAGCCGGAGACGCCCTGGATGAAGAGCACGATGCCCAGGCCGAGGACGGCGATCGGGAAGCGCGCGATCAGCCCGGCGAGGGAGAATCTCAGCGCCCCGGGCAGCGCGAAGATCTCCTGGTAGTTGCGCAGCACCAGTGAAGTCTAGCCCTGTGCCCGGACCGCCGGAGCCGAGGGCATCGCGGCGTCAGCTGATCACGGAGTCGACGACGGCCTTGGCCTCCTGCTGCACCTGCGCGAGGTGGTCCGGACCTCTGAATGACTCGGCGTAGATCTTGTAGACGTCCTCGGTGCCGGACGGGCGGGCGGCGAACCAGGCGCTGTCCGTGGTCACCTTGAGGCCGCCGATCGCCGCCGAGTTGCCCGGCGCCTCGGTGAGCTTGGCGGTGATCGGCTCGCCGGCCAGGGTATCGGCGGTGACCTGCTCGGGGCTGAGCTTCTTGAGGGCGGACTTCTGCTCCCGGGTGGCGGGTGCATCGACGCGGGCGTAGGCGCTGGAGCCGAACTCCCGCTCGAGGCCGGCGAACCGCTGAGAGGGGGTGTCGCCGGTGACGGCGGTGATCTCCGCGGCGAGCAGCGCGAGCAGGATGCCGTCCTTGTCGGTGGTCCACACCTTGCCATCGAAGGTGAGGAACGAAGCCCCCGCCGACTCCTCGCCGCCGAAGCCGACCGAGCCGTCCAGCAGCCCCTGGACGAACCACTTGAATCCGACCGGCACCTCGTAGAGCCTCCGGCCCCGGGCGGCGGCGACCTTGTCGATGAGCGAGGAGGACACGAGCGTCTTGCCGACAGCCGCCTGAGCGGACCACCGGGGGCGATGGCTGAACAGGTAGTCGATCGCGACCGCGAGGTAGTGATTGGGATTCATCAGGCCGGCGTCGGGGGTGACGATGCCGTGGCGATCGGCGTCGGCATCATTGCCGGTGGCGATGTCGTAGTCGTCGCGGCCGGCGATCAGGGAGGCCATTGCGCTGGGGGAGGAGCAGTCCATCCGGATCTTCTCGTCCCAGTCGAGCGTCATGAACGACCAGGTCGGATCCACATCCGGGTTGACCACTTCGAGGTTGAGGTCGAGCGCCTCCGCGATGGCGGCCCAGTAGTCGACACTGGCCCCGCCCATCGGGTCGGCGCCGATGTGCAGCCCGGACTGCCGGATGGCCGGGATGTCGATGGCGAGCCCGAGGTCCTCGACGTAGCTCGAGGTGTAGTCGAAGTTCGTGGTGTTGTCGAGGTGGAAGGCGCGTTGGAAGGGAGTTCGGGGAACGGACCGCCACCCGGTCTCCAGCAGCTCATTGGCGCGGTTCTCGATCCACCCGGTGGCGTCGGAGTCGGCGGGTCCGCCGTGCGGCGGGTTGTACTTGAACCCGCCGTCCGACGGCGGGTTGTGGCTCGGCGTGATGACGATGCCGTCGGCCTGGCCCTGCGCGGCGCCCCGGGCGGCATTGTGCTTGAGGATCGCCCGGGAGAGGACCGGGGTCGGGGTGTAGCCGTCGCGGTCGTCGATCATCGTGGGCACCTCGGCGGCGGCGAGGACCTCCAGTGCGGTCAGCAGCGCCGGTTCGCTCAGTGCATGGGTGTCGCGGCCGATGTACAGCGGGCCGGTGTAGCCCTGGCGAGAGCGGTACTCGACGATGGCGGCGGTGATGGCCGCGATATGGGCCTCGTTGAACGATCCCCTGAGGCTCGAACCCCGGTGACCCGAGGTGCCGAACGCCACCCGCTGGCCCGGGTCCGAAGGGTCCGGGACGATGTCGTGATACGCGTCGAGCAGGTGGGGGATGTCGACGAGATCGGATTCTTCAGCGGGGAGGCCGGCACGTGAGGTCATGAGCTCCACTGTGCCAAACCGGGGTGGGCGAGAGTAGCCGGGACGCGAAATGTCTCGCCATGTGGTCCGCTGCCGGGATCGCCGGCCGGGGCGGCTGAATCCTGCGGGAAGTGCCCCAGGCTACTTCACCCAGGGCTCCGCGCCGGTCTCTGAGACGATCGGCTTGCCGTGATCGAGGTTCCAGGCGCCCATTCCGCCCTTGACGTCGATCGCGTCGAAGCCGTTCTGGTTCAGCCAGGAGACCGCCATCCGGGACCGGCCGCCGGTGCGGCAGATGACGTAGACGTCCTCGTCCATCGGCACCTCGCCGTAGCGGGCCGGCAGATCACCGAGCGGGATGTGCTGCGCGCCTTCGATGTGTCCGGCCGCGTACTCGTCGTCCTCGCGGACGTCGAGGATGTTCGCATCCTCCGGAATGTCTGTCACCTTGGCGCTGGGTTCACTCATGATTCCAGTGTAGACCGCGCGGAGTCGGTCGGTTCAACCTTCTGAAGGCGGGTGAGCTGGGTGACGTGGGAGGGTGCGAGCTCCTCGATCGAGGACACCTGGAGCAGCTTCATGGTGCGCTCGACCTGGTCGGCGAGGATCTCGATGACCCGGTCGACGCCTTCCCGGCCGCCGGCCATCAGGCCGTAGAGGTAGGCCCGGCCGATGAGGGTGAACCTCGCGCCCAGGGCGATCGAGGCGACTATGTCGGCCCCGGACATGATGCCGGTGTCGACCATCACCTCGGTGTCGCGGCCGACCTCGCGGGCCACTCCGGGCAGCAGGCGGAACGGGACCGGAGCGCGGTCGAGCTGGCGGCCGCCGTGGTTGGACAGCACGATCCCGTCGACGCCGAGGTCAGCGAGCTTCTTGGCGTCCTCGAGGGTCTGGACGCCCTTGACCACGAACCTGCCCGGCCACATGCTGCGGATCTCGGCCAGGTCCTCGTAGTCGATGGTCGGATCCATTGCGGAGTCGATGAGCTCGCCGACGGTGCCGCCGGTCTCCTTGAGGGAGGCGAATTCGAGCTTGGCGGTGGTGAGGAAGTCCCACCACCACCAGGGGCGCGGAATCG
This sequence comes from Brevibacterium daeguense, assembly GCF_021729135.1. GTDB lineage: Bacteria > Actinomycetota > Actinomycetes > Actinomycetales > Brevibacteriaceae > Brevibacterium > Brevibacterium daeguense. The sequence goes on along the minus strand of NZ_JAJTWW010000020.1, from coordinate 26,266 downwards.
CGTTGAGCACGGTGTTGATGCTCAGCTGCGGCGGGATCGAGAAGCCGTTGCGGGTGTCGCGCAGGCGGGCGCCGGCGACGGGGGTGTCCACGGTGAAGAAGAGGGTGTCGAATCCGGCAGCCGCGGCGCGCTCGACCAGCCCGAAGGAGATCTCGCGGTCGCGCATGACGTAGAGCTGGAACCAGTTGCGGCCGAGCGGATTGGCGGCGGCGACGTCCTCGATCGAGGTGGTGCCCAGTGTGGACAGGGTGAAGGGAATGCCGGCTGCTCCGGCTGCGCCGGCGCCTGCGGTCTCGCCCTCGGTCTGCATGAGTCGGGTGAATCCGGTGGGGGCGATGCCGAAGGGCAGGGCGGAGCTGCCGCCGAGGATCTGGGTGGAGGTGTCGACGCGGGAGACGTCGGTGAGGATGCCGGGATGGAATTCGACGTCCTCGAACGCCTGCCGCGCGCGGGTCAGGGAGAGCTCCTCCTCTGCGGCGCCGTCGGTGTAGTCGAACGCGGCCGCAGGCGTGCGGCGCTGGGCGATCCGGCGCAGATCTGCCACTGTCAGCGCCGAGGCCAGGCGGCGCTTCTTGGGGTTGGGCTCGAACTTCCGGAACTGCATGAGCTCGAGGATCTCGGCCGGACGGGGCAGCTGTCTCTTCACCATGGATGGGGTCTCCGTTGACGACTGGCGGTGGGCACTGCCCACTACTGTAATCCAGGCCTCCACGCCGCCGCGTGGCCGCGGGCGGGTGACGGAACCCTTCGGGAGGTGAGCGCGGGAAGAGGGCCGTTCCGATGCGTTGTCCGTGTCAGCGGGCTGTTGTGTGTCAGCGGGCTGTTGTAATGTCGGCCTCCACGCGGGAGGTCTTATGACGCACTTCATCGTTCCACCCCATCTGCTCAGGCGGATCGCCGCACTCGACGAGGAGTCGGCCGGCCCCGCCCCGACGGCCGCGCGGCGGGCACTGCGGGAGATCGACGATCTCCACCGCTTCCGCGTCGCGGCTGCGAAGGAGCCCACCGTCCGTCCCAGATCCGCCGTCGCCGCGCGCTCGCCCGGCCTGCTCGCGCCCTCCAGGCGGATCTCCGATGCGCAGTGCACCGAGTCGCTGCCGGGTGTGCTCGTCCGCGCGGAGGGTCAGGACCCGACAGGCGACCCCGCTGTCGACGAGGCCTACGAACACCTCGGCGACACCTATCGCTACTTCGCCGAGGTGCACGGCCGCGATTCCATGGACGGGCTGGGAATGCCGCTGCCGGCCACCGTCCACTACGGGGTGCGCTACGAGAACGCGTTCTGGGACGGCACCCGGATGGTGTTCGGGGACGGGGACGGGGTGATCTTCAACCGCTTCACCGCCTCGCTGTCCGTCGTCGCTCACGAACTGGTGCACGGGATGACCCAGTTCGTCACCCAGCTGTCCTATCACGGCCAGGCCGGAGCGATCCACGAGTCCGTGTCCGACGTGTTCGGGGCGCTGGTCGAGCAGTACAGCCGCAGCCAGACCGCGGGGCAGGCGCATTGGCTGATCGGTGCGGAGCTGTTCACCCCTCGGGTCAGCGGCGCGGCGATCCGTTCGATGGCCGCGCCCGGCACCGCTTACGACGACGAGCGGCTGGGCCGGGATCCGCAGCCGGCGACGATGGACGGCTATCTCGACACCGAGGAGGACAGCGGCGGAGTCCACCTGAACTCCGGGATTCCCAACCACGCCTTCTATCGGGCCGCGGTTGCGCTGGGCGGCTACGTGTGGGAGCACGTCGGACGCGTCTGGTACGACACCGTGACGGTCGCGGACCTGCCGTCCGACTGCAGCTTCTCCCTGTTCGCGGAGGCGACCCGCACCGCGGCCGAACGGCGCTTCGGTTCGGGCTCTGCCGTCACCAGCGCCGTTGAGCAGGCCTGGGACGAGGTGGGTGTCCGGCTGCCCGGCCGGAGTCAGGTGCTGTCATGAGGATCGAGGTGACGCGCAGCGGCGGCTTCGCGGGAATGCGGCGGAGTTGGAGCGTGCAGCCGAAAGGGCCCGACGAGCACCGCTGGTGCCGGCTGCTCGACGCCTGTCCGTGGGATGAGGCTGAGGAGAGCCGGCCAGGTGCCGTCGGCTCGCCGGGGGCGGATCGCTTCGTCTACGCGATCGAGACTCCCGAGCACAGCATCACGCTGCCGGAGTCCTCGCTGGTGGGCCCCTGGCGCGAGCTGGTCGAGTGGGTGCAGGCATCGGACGGGGGATAGCGGGGATCGTGCAGATCGACGCCGGACAGTCGCGGCAGGACAGCGACGACGGCCTCTGATACCGGGTCATCTCTGCGCTCCGTGCCGGGTCAGTCCTGGTCGGAGCCCCAGTCGTGCTGGTGACTGCCCGGCGGTTCGTCCGCGGCCTGCTTCTTCGTGACGATGCTGAAGCTGCCGTTGGGCTCGATGTAGGCCCGCTGCACCTCGGACGGATCCTCCAGGCCCTGGAGCCGCAGCTGGGACATGACCTCCTCGTAGGTGATGAATTCCCGACGCATCGTCCTGCGGACCAGCTTTCCGTCGACGATGAGCGGCTGCGGGCCGGACTTCAGCAGCCGTGCGAACCGCGGGAACCGATAGCCGAGCGCATCGATGACGATGCTCCAGAACAGGATGACGACGACGAGGATGAAGCCGTCAGCGATCGTCTGGCTGTCACCGGTCATGCCGGTGCTCGCCGCGTCCGCGATGAGCACGACGACGAGGAGGTCGGTGACTCCGACGCCCCCGGATTCCCGACGACCGACGATCCGGATGAGGATGTACAGCAGCAGAAAGGTGATCGTTCCGCGAGCGACGAGTTCGAGCACCGACATGCTCGGCGTCAGCCAATCCGACCAGTTCATGTTCCATGCTCCCAGCTCGGGCTGCGCAGCAGCAGACTGCCCACTGCCGGCTGCAGCGGGTACACCTGTCATTATCGTGCGAGAGCGCGTGAACCGGGGCGGCGAAGCACGTCATGGTGGAGTGGAAGAACCGCCGGCGCGAGAATGCCGGCCGGGAAAGCTCAGAGAGGGCTGGGGATGGGCCCGTCCCAGTCCGGCGGTGCCAGCGGGATCTCTCCTGCGCGATGCTTGTCCTCCACCCGCCGGGCCAGTGCCAGGACCTGGGCGTTGCGCGTGTGCTGCCGGTGGTTCGAGGCCACCTTGCTCCCGAAGGCTAGGGCAGTCGCCGCCCCGACGAGCAGGAACCAGAACAGGCCGGCGGCCAGGCGCCCGGGCTTGAAGATCTCCTCGACCAGAGCCAGCATCACGATCCAGCCGAAGAAGGCGATCACGCCGCGGATCCCGAGAGCGGGAATGTAGGAGGGGGTGGTGATCTGGGCGGTGCGGTACAGGCGGTGGGCGCCGCGGCGGAACTCGGCCACGGACGTCTGCGGCAGGGCATCCACCTCGGGGTAGAACGGCTCCTCCGCCGGCCGATCACGGGTGCTGCGGATCAGCTCGACGACGGCCGCAGTCAGCGATCCGAGGCCGATCAGGCCGCCGATCGCCAGTACCGCGGGCAGCAGGCCGGTGCCATACAGGACGAAGCCGGCGACCACGGACAGGGCGCAGACGGCGTGCAGGGCGAGCCGACCCGCCTCGATCTCCCGCACCATGGACTGCGCGCTCATGCTGCCACCTCCGACTGTGCCCGCTGCTCAGAGCAGACTGCGCAGCTCGGTCTTGAGAATCTTGCCGGCCGCCGAGGTCGGCAGTGCGCCCACCAGGTGCACCTCGCGGAGCTTCTGGTACGGCAGCACCCGCTGCGCTACCCAGTCCATGAGCGACTCCGGCGTCACCGAGCTGTCCGGACGAGCGACGACGAACGCCACGGGGATCTCCCCGGCCTCTCCCGCCGGCCTGCCGATGACGGCGACCTGCGCCACCTCGGGATGGCCCGCGGCAATGTCCTCCAGCTCGCGCGGATAGACGTTGTAGCCCTTGTAGATCAGCATGTCCTTGGCGCGGTCGTGGATCCGGACGAACCCCTCCTCGTCCCGTGACGCGATGTCACCCGTGCGCAGCCAGCCGTCGACGTACTGCGCTGCGGTCTGCTCAGGCGCGTTGCTGTAGCCGTCGGTGACCTGCGGTCCGCGCACCCAGAGCTCGCCCTCCTCGCCGTCGGGCAGGACACGGGTGCCCGTGGTGTCCCGGATCTCGATCTCGGTGTCGCACACCGGGATGCCCACCGACCCGACCTTCTGCACGGTGCCCGGCTGGACCGGCGTGGAGGTCACCATGCAGGTCGCCTCGGTCAGGCCGTAGCCTTCGCCGACCACGGCGTTGGGCATCGCCACCCCGATCCGGGCGATCGACGTCGAGTCGAGCGGTGCCGCCCCGGAGATCGCGAGCTTCATGCTCGGCATGGTCTGGCCCGTCTTGGCGCAGTGGGCTGACACTGCCAGGTACATGGGCGGGTTGCCGGAGGCGTAGGCCGCCTCCCAGGTGTTCGTCAGCTCGACGAAGGTCTGCGGGTCGAACCGGCCGGCCAGCACGATGGTGACGCCGCCGAGCATGAACATTCCGCCGCTCGTCAGGCCCTGCGCGTGGAACAGCGGCGGCACCTGGATGGTGGCCGACTGCCCGGGCACCACGTACGGGGTGCCGAGATCGGGGATCGGTGCCAGGCGGAGCAGGCCGTCCGCGGCGCGCTCCACGGTCGAGTGCAGGCGCCACGCGGCCATCTGGGTGATGTTGGCGATGACATTGCGATGAAGGACGCGCACACCCTTCGACTTGCCCGTGGTCCCGCCGGTGTAGGCGTAGTGGGCGACGTCATCGGGGCCGGCGATCACCGGTTCGAAGTCGGGGGCCGAGGCAGCGATCACCTCGGCGAGAGACCGGTAGGGGCCGGAGCCCATGACCTCGGCGGCCCGCTGCAGCTGGGCGTCGTCGGCCCCGGCCGCCCAGGAGGACGGGGAGATAAGCACGCGAGACAGACGGAGCTCCTGCTCCGCCTCCAGCAGAGGAGCGAGGTGGGCAGGGTGGGTGACGACCGCCTCGGCGCCGGCGTCGGCCAGCTGACGCGCCAGCGCGGCAGCCGGCTGCAGCGGATTGACCAGGGTGACGGCTGCGCCGGTCAGCAGTGCGCCGTAGTAGGCGGTGAAGTAGTGCAGGACATTGGGCAGGTGCAGGCCGACGACGCTGCCGGGGCCGATCCCCGCGTCGTGCAGCTCAGCGGCGACGGACAGCGCATGGGCATGGAGCTGCGCATAGCTGAGCTGCTCGGGACCATCGACGACGGCGGCGCGCTCACCGTAGCTGCCGGCAGCGGCGATCAGGACCTCGGGTACCGCGGCGGGCTGGTAGGAGAGGTGCTCCGGCATCCCCGGCGGGAAGTAGTGCGTCAATGTATGCCCTTCCTTGCGCATGCTGTGCAGTCCGGATCAATCCTAACTTAACGATTGTTCAGGACCGGCTCGGGTGCGGTTGACGGGTACTTATCGAACGTTCATACTGTAGTCCACCCAGGGATGTTCGGCGGAGGTCTCGCCGGGCCCGAGCTCGCAGAAGAGCCGGGACCGCGCCCTGGAGCAGGCGACTGCGCCGGACGCAGAGTTCGGGGCAAGACTCGAGGGGTTCTCATGACAACATTCAAACGACGTTCGCGCGCCGCTGCGGTGGTCGCAGGCGCGGCCGCCGCAGCGCTCGCAGTCACCGGCTGTGCCGGTTCGGCCGGCGGCGGTGGCACGGGAGCCGAGGGCGGCAGCGGCGAGGGCTACGAATACGGAGCCTCTGCCGAGGAGATCAAGGCCGCGTTCGCCGACGTGGATCCGGTCACCATCAAGTACCAGCCCTCAGCGCAGTCGGCGAAGGGACCCGAGGCGTACCGCGCGCAGGCCTTCATCGAGAACCTGGAAACCCTCTCCGACGGCAAGATCACCGTGGACACCACCTACGCGCAGGGCATCGCGGGCTACACGGAGCTTCCCGACGCCCTGGTCGACGGCCGCGTCGACGTGGCCTACATGCTGCCGATCTACCAGCCCGACCAGTTCCCGATCTTCCAGGCCTGGGTCACCGGCACCACCCTGACCGGCACCTCGCCGCTCGTGGACGAGCTGGCCGCGAACGCCGCGATCGGTGAACTCACCTGGAACGACGAGAACCTCGTGAATGAGTTCCGCGACCAGGGGATCGAGCCGCTGAACCTGTTCAACGCCGCCGGTGCCGTGTTGACGCTGTGCTCCGAGGAGCACTCGACCGCGGAGGACTGGGACGGCAACCAGGTACGCGCCTCGTCGGTGGCCCAGACCGAGCAGCTCAACGCCCTCGATGCCTCGCCGGTGTCCCTGCAGTACACGGAGACCTTCGAGGCGCTCCAGCGGGGCACGGTCGACTGCACCCTGTCGACCACCCTGGCCGCTGACTCGGGCGGGTTCATCGAGGTCGCGCCGAACATCGGCTACACCACCGATGTGACCTTCGCCCGCGGGCCGGGCGGCGTGTACGCGGGAAGCGCCTGGAACTCGTGGCCCCTGGCAGTGCAGCAGCTGGTCTTCGACTCGATGCAGGATGAGTTCATCCAGTCGCGCCGCGGAGACCTCGGCGGCAACTATGTCGCCGCCCAGACGGTGCGCGAGCAGGGCGGATCCTTCAAGGAGATGGACCAGGAGCTGCAGGACCGGCTCAAGGAGTCGTCGGTGGGACTCGTCGACGGTGAGGTCGAGGAGGGCCGTCTTCCGGAGGGCGCGACTCAGGACATCCCGGCGTCGATGGAGGAATGGCGCGGAGTGGCCCAGGAGCTCGGCTACAAGGACGAGGGCACCTTCGCCGACTACGACGAGTGGTACGACATGGAGGACGAGGACTTCATCGACCCGTTCGGCGAGCGGTACTTCGAAGAGGTCATGCTCCCGCACCGCCCGAGCTGATCGCGTACGGCACCGGACGGTAACGCCGGAAGCCGGGCTGTAACGCCAAGAGTCGGGCTGTGACGCCGAAGGGCTGGAGTGACGCGATGGATTGCGTCACTCCAGCCCTTCGTGCTGCGGTCACATCTGGCCGCTGTCGAGGAAGTTGGTGTGCCAGCTCAGAGCCTCGGACAGGATGTGCGGCGAGTGGCCGGCTCCCTTCGATGCGGCGATCGCGCGGTCGAGGTAGTCGTGCAGCCGATCCCGGTAGTCGGGGTGTGCGCAGTTGTCGATGACGCGGCGGGCCCGCTTGATCGGCGACGTGCCGCGCAGATCGGCGATCCCCTGCTCGGTGACCAGAACGTGCACGTCGTGCTCGGTGTGGTCGACGTGGGAGGCCATGGGCACGATCGTGGAGATCACCCCGTTCTTGGCGGTCGACGGCGACACGAAGAAGTTGAGGAAGGCATTGCGGGCGAAGTCGCCGGAGCCGCCGATCCCGTTGAGCATCCGCGAGCCGGAGACGTGGGTGGAATTCACGTGCCCGTAGATGTCGGCCTCGACCATGCCGTTGATCGCGATGAGCCCCAGCCGGCGGACGATCTCCGGGTGGTTCGACATCTCCTGGGGGCGCAGCAGGATGCGGCCCTTGTACGACTCGATATTCGCGTTGAAGTTCTCCGCTGCCTCGCGCGAGAGGCTGAAGGCGGTGGCCGAGATCGAGTCGAGAGTGCCCGTGTCGAGCAGCCCCAGCAGGTTGTCCTGGATCACCTCGGTGTAGGAGGTGAGGTGCTCGAACTCCGAGGTCTTCAGCCCGTCGAGCACGGCGTTGGCGACATTGCCGCTGCCGGACTGGATGGGCAGCAGGGTGTCGGGCATGCGTCCGGCTCGCACCTCGTGGCGGAGGAAGTCGATGAGGTATCCCGCCATCGCCTCCGACTTCTCGTCCACGGGCGCGAAGGCGTTGTCCCTGTCCGGCGCGTTGGTCTCCACGATGGCGACGACCTTCTTGGGGTCGACGCGCAGATAGGGGTCCCCGATGCGCTGGTCGGGTCGCAGGATCTCGATCGGGTTCCGGCGCGGAGGGAGCTGGGTGCCGTAGTAGACGTCGTGGAAGCCCTCGTACTCGCGAGGGTGCCACTCGTTGACCTCGAGGATGACTTTGTCCGCCTGGTCGAGCCAGGTCTTGTTGTTGCCCACGGAGGAGCCGGGGACGAGCAGCCCGTTGGGCAGGACTGCGGCGACCTCGATGACGGCCACATCGAGCTTCCCGTAGTAGCCGAACCACACCTGCTGGGCGAGGTGGCTCAGGTGGGTGTCGATGAACTCGACGTCGCCCGCGTTGATGGCTCGACGCATGTCCGGGTCGGTGTTGAAGGGAGCTCGCAGGTGCACGCCCTTGGCCTTGGCGAGCACGCCGTCGAGCTCCTGCGAAGTGGAGGCACCGGTGAGCAGTCCGATGGTGAACTCGTCGCCCGCCGCGTGTGCGGCGGTCATGCGCTGGGCGAGTTCGCCCGGAACCGCCTTCGGATAACCGCTGCCGGTGAAGCCGCTCATGCCCACGTTGTCTCCGTGGCTGATGAACTTCGCCGCCTCAGCCGCGGTGGTGACCTTTTCGGACAGGACTGGGCATGTGATTCTCGACATGGCTGAATGGTCTCAACTCGTTCTGGTTCTCACCAAACGCGAAGCGGTGCGGGAGCGTCCGCGGTGCGAAACATCACACCCCCGGCCGGACTCCTGCAGGAAGTCGGGCCGGGGGTGCGGTGTGGTCGGCTGGGGCTGTCAGCCCGCGGTCGAGCGAGCGTCAGGTCACTTGCCGGTCCAGCGCGGTGCGCGCTTCTCGGCGAAGGCGGTTGCGCCTTCCTTGGCGTCGGCGGATGTGAACACCGGGTCGACGATGGCGGACTGCTTGGCGAACTTCTCCTCGGTGGACCAGTCGGCCGATTCGACGATGACCTGCTTGGAGGCCTTGACCGCCAGCGGACCATTGGCGGCGATCGTCTGCGCGAGCTCGATGGCGGCGTCGAGGGCCTGGCCGTCGCCGACGATGCGGTTGACGAATCCGTTGGTCTTGCCGAATTCCGCGGAGTAGATGTCGCCGGTCAGGGCCATCTCCATGGCCACGGCGCGGTGGGTGCGCTGCGGCAGTGTCACCAGTCCGCCGGCGGCCGCGGCCAGGCCGCGCTTGACCTCGGGGATGCCGAACTTCGCGGTGTCGGCTGCGACGACGAGGTCGCAGGCGAGCATCGTCTCGAAGCCGCCGGCCAGGGCGTAGCCCTCGACCGCTGCGATGATCGGCTTCTTCGGCGGCTGCTCGGTCAGTGAGAGGAAGCCGCGGCCCTCGACCGAGGGACGCTCTCCGCGGACGAAGCCCTTGAGGTCCATGCCGGAGCAGAAGGTGTTGCCGGCGCCGGTGATGACGGCGACGAACAGCTCGTCGCTGCTCTCGAAGTCGTCGAGGATCTCGGCCATCTTCTTGGCCATGTTCTCGGTGGCGGCGTTCTTGGCCTTGGGTCGGTTGAGGGTGATGATGAGGACCTGGCCGCGGACCTCGGTCAGCACCTCGTCCTGCACGGTGGTCGTCTCAGTGGTCTCGGTCATGAGAGTGTCTCCTTCGGTTTCTTCGACATTGAAGCGGGATCGCCTGGGTCAGCGCGGAGCCATCCGGATTGCGCCGTCCATCCGGATGGTCTCACCGTTGATCATCGCATTCTCGATGATCGACAGCGCCAGGTGGGCGTACTCGTCGGGGCGGGCCAGGCGCGAGGGGTGCGGCACCATCGCGGCCAGCGAGTCGCGGACCTCCTGCGACGCCTTGGCCAGCAGCGGGGTGTCCACCGTGCCCGGCGCGATGGTGACGACGCGGATCTTCTTGGAGGCGTAGTCGCGTGCTGCGCAGAGGGTGAGGCCGACGACTCCGCCCTTGGACGCCGAGTAGGCGGCCTGACCGATCTGGCCCTCGAAGGCCGCGGCCGAGGCGGTGAAGATGACGACGCCGCGCTCCCCGTCGATCTCCTCGTTCTTGGCCATCCGCACGCCGGCCTGGCTGGCCACGATCATCGTGCCGATGAGGTTGACGTTGATGATCTTCTTGAAGTGGTTGAGGTCCCCGGCCGTGCCGTCCTTCTGGACCAGGCGCATCGGACCGCCGATGCCGGCGCAGTGGACGACGGCGCGCAGGTCGCCGAGCTCGGTGGCGGCGTCCATCGCCGCCGAGACCTGATCCTCATCGGTGACGTCGGTTGTGACGAAGCGGACGTTGTCGCCGAGCTCGGCTGCGACGTCGTCGGCCGGCGGGTTGACGTCGGCGATGACGACCTTGGCTCCCTCGCCCACCAGCCGCTGCACCGTGGCCAGGCCCAGGCCCGAGGCGCCACCGGTGACGAGTGCTGCGTGTCCGGAAATCTGCATAGGGTTTCTCCTTCGTGTGCGTTCCGGACCGTCGTGGTCCGGGCCGAAGCCGCCCGGACTGCTGACCGGGCGGCGGAAATCAGTGGGGGATCAGCCGCGCCGCTCGGACAGGCCCATGTCCTTGGCGATGATGGTCTTCATCACCTCGGATGTGCCGCCGTAGATGCGGGTGACACGGGCGTCGGCGTAGAGACGGGCGATCGGGTATTCGAGGATGTAGCCGTAGCCGCCGTGGATCTGCAGGCACTTGTCGACCACGCGCGCCTGCACCTCGGTGGTGAACAGCTTGACCCGGGCCGCGTCGGCCGGGGTGAGCTCGTTCGCGTCGAGGGCCTCGATGGCGCGGTCGAGCATGACCTGAGCCGCCTCGACCTCGGTCGAGCACTCGGCGAGCACGAACTTGGTGTTCTGGAAGCTCTTGAGCGGGTTGCCGAAGACCTTGCGCTCGTGCGCGTACTGGGTGGCGAAGTTGATCGCGGCCTGGGAGCTGGCCACCGCGTTGACGGCGATCGTCATCCGCTCCTGGGCGAGGTTGTGGGAGAGGTACTCGAAGGCCTTGCCCTCTTCGCCCAGCAGGTCCTCAAAGGGCACCTTGACGCTGTTGAACGCCAGTTCGGCGGTGTCCTGCGTCTTGATGCCGATCTTGTCGAGGTTGCGGCCCTTCTCGAAGCCCTCGGCATGGGCATCGACGACGAGGATCGACAGGCCGCCTCGGCGGTTGTTCTCGTCGTAGGGGGAGGTGCGGGCGACGACGAGCACCCGGTCGGCATTGATTCCTCCGGAGATGAAGGTTTTGGCCCCGTTGAGCAGGTAGTAGCCGTCCTTCTTCTCCGCCTTGGTGCGGATGCCGGTGAGGTCCGAGCCGGTGCCCGGTTCGGTCATGGCGATCGCCGTCATCGTGGTGCCGGCGGCCATCCCGGGCAGCCAGCGCTGCTTCTGCTCCTCGTTCGCGTACTCGAGGATGTAGGGGATCACCAGATCCTGGTGCACTCGCAGAGTGCCGAGGGTGGTTGCCGCGTAGGCGGTCTCCTCGTTGAGGATGGTGTTGAACTTGAAGGTGTGGGTCTGCCCGCCGCCGCCGTACTCCTCCGGCACCTGCAGACCGGTCAGGCCCAGCTCGCCCATCTTGGCGAAGAACTCCTTGGCGACCTTGCCGTCCTTCTCGAACTGGTCGTAGGCCGGGACGAGCTCCTTGGTGACGAAGTCGCGGCACATCGCCCGGAAGGCGTCGTGCTCCTCGGTGAAAATTGCTCTGCGCATGAGTCCTCTTCCGGTCCGGAGGGGTTCGACCACGCAAAGAGCGCGATCGAACAATCGTTAAGTTAGGGCAAGGCTAGCGGTCGCCGTTCGAACCGGCAAGGCGATTGTCTGGGCGGCGCCGCCCGTTCTTGGCCATCAACCGTTCACGGCGGCCGTCTCGCTCTCGATGAATGTCGCCGTGCCGTCCTCGTTGAGGGGCAGGTTCAGCAGCCGGTCGAACTCCCCGGCGAGCTCCTGGTAGCCCAGCAGGCGCAGGCAGTAGGCGGTGTAGGAGCGCTCAAGCGCAGGGATGTCGAGCGGCCCGCCCTCCCGATACCACAGGGGAATCGAGTTCAGGATCGACAGGATCGCACGTCCTGCGAGATCCGGGTTCTCGATCCGGAATACTCCGGTCTCCATGCCCTTGGCCAGGACATCGGTGAGGATCGCCCGCGAGACGCGCTGGAGCTCTCGGATCTTCTCGTACTTCTCCGGGTCCAGGCGTTCGGTGTCGCGCAGCGTCACGCGACTGATCAGACCGTTCTGCGCCCGGTAGCGCACGACGAAGCGGATCAGGCTCGCGACTCTGTCGACTTCGCTGTCGCCGGCGTCCTCGATCACTCCGTTGGCGTGCTCGATGTACCACTCGAAGGCCTTGGTGATCAGCTCGTAGAGCGCGTCCTGCTTGGACGGGAAGTAGTAGTAGAGAGCGGAAAGGCTCAGTCCGGCCTCCTGCGCGATGTCGCGGATCGAGGCGCCGTCATACCCTTTGCGGGCGAAGGTGTTGCGGGCGGCGCGCAGGATATCTGCCCGCCCGTTGGTGGCTCGCATGGTGTCTCTCCAGAAATGAGGGGTTCGGCAGCTCGGCTCCCGGGGGACATCCTTGTCCGGAAGGTATCCGATTCTACCTAACGATCAATCAATAAGTTATACCACGAGAGTACACCGGAAACGCGGTCGGAAGGTGAATGCGATGAGGGGCGCACATTCCGAACCTCTGCGGCTCGGACTGTGCGCCCCTCATCGGCGGTGCACGCCTGGTCGGGCCCCGTCACGACCGCCAGGGTCACCGGCCCCGATCGGATCAGACGTCGTCGTGCCGGTGACCCTGGCGGTCCGACGCTCCCGGGTGGACGTCGGCCCGGTCGTCGTCCGAAAGCACGGTCGCGTCGTTCGCGTCGAGATCGACGGCCAGCCCCCGGGTGGCGGTCGGGCCCATGACACCGTCGGACGCCTCGGGCGCGGCACCCACCATGGCCGGCTCGCGCTTGCCGTGCTCGGCCTCGGCGGCTGCCACAGCGGCGGCATCCTCGGCCTCGAGCTTGCGGATCCGCTCCCGCTCGATCGCTGCAGCCTCTTCGGGCCCGCCCGCGTTCCAGAATCGGGTGATGACCATGACGGCGATTCCCACGGCCAGACCGATGATGCTGGAGGTGAGCTCCGGTGCCAGGGTCGCCAGGCCTGCGGCGATCAGCACGATGCGCATCGGCCAGTTGAGCTTCCGGTTCGTGCCGATCATCCAGCCCTCGAACGCGCATCCGAGGAAGAACACGCCGATGATGGCGAACACCGCGGTGTAGGCGATCTCGACGATGCCCGAGTCCTGGGCCACCAGTGCCGGGTTGAGGACGAACGCGAACGGGATGATGTACTTCACCGATCCCAGGCGCATGGCTGTCAGCGACGTCGACATCGCCGGTGTGCCCGCGATATTGGCCGCGGCGAACGAGGCCAGCGCCACCGGCGGGGTGATGTAGGAGACGGTCGCCCAGTAGATCACGAACAGATGGGCGGCGATCGGGTTGATGCCCATCGCGGTCAGCGCCGGAGCGAGCACGACAGCCAGGAACACGTAGACGGCGGAGACGGTCATGCCCATGCCCAGCACGAACGAGGTCACGGCGCCGGCGATGAGGATGAGGAACAGGTTGTCGCCCACGAGGTTGATGAGCTCGCGCGCCAGCGACAGCGACACGCCGGTCATCGACAGGCCGCCGACGATCAGGCCGACGCCGGCGATGATGCCGATGATCTCAGCGATCGTCTTGCCCGAGGCGAACAGGAAGTCGATGAAGGACTTCGGGGTCAGACGGTGCTCCTTGGAGAACAGGGCGACGACGAGCAGGAATCCGATCACCCAGTAGGGTGCCTGCTCCTCGTTCCGCTGGACGACCAGCAGCAGGACGAGCCCGACGAGGGCCACGATGTACGGCCAGCCCTTGAGTGCGGTCTGGCCGGCCTTGGGGAGCAGGTCCTTGGAGATGCCCTTGAGTCCGGTCTTCGCCGAGTAGGCATCGATCTGCACGTAGATGCCGAGGTAGTACAGCAGGGCCGGAATGGCGGCCGCGAGCGCGATCTCACCATAGGGGACGCCCACGAAGGAGACCATGAGGAAGGCGGCCGCGCCCATGATGGGCGGGGTGATGGTGCCGCCGGTCGAGGCGGTCGCCTCGACACCGGCTGCGTAGCGGCCGGGGAATCCGGACTTCTTCATCGCGGGGATCGTCATCGGGCCGGTGGTGAGCACGTTCGACACGGCCGAACCCGACATCATGCCCATGAATCCGGAGGAGATGACCGAGACCTTCGCCGAGCCGCCGCGGAAGCGGCCGAACAGCGACTGTGCGAGGTCGTAGAAGAAGGTCGCGCCCCCGGTGTGCTGGAGCGCTACACCGAACATCAGGAAGCCGATGAGGATGGAGGCGGCGGTCTGCAGCGGCAGCCCGAGGATCGAGTCGACGCCCATCGCGTGAATACGGGCGGTGTCGTCGAGCTCGTAGGGGATTCCCTGCAGGAACGGCACCGGGACACCGAGCGCGAACATCGGGTAGATCGAGAACGCGAGCGCGATCCCCGTCACCACGAGGCCGGCGGAACGGCGCAGCGCCTCGAGGACGAGCGCCCACAGGACGAACGAGAAGATCAGGGTGATCGTGGGGTAGGTCAGGGACTTGTCCCAGCCGAAATTGACGATGTTCTCGCCGTTGACGCCGAAGTACAGGCAGACCACGAAGGTCAGTGCCGCCAGGATGACGTCGTAGAAGGGCATGGGCTTGCCCTTCTGCGACTTCACGATGGGGAATACGAGGAACACGATCGGCAGGAAGCATGCCAACGTGAGGTAGAGATAGGAGTTGGTCAGCAGGACGATCCCGCCGAGGTTCCAGAAGAAGGCCTGGTTCATCGCCAGCAGCACACCGAGCACGGTGAGCACGACGATGACCCCCTTCCACAGTGGGGTGATTCGAGAATTCATATCTGTTCCTGTCAATCAGCCGGACGGTGCACGGTCCGGAACGTCAGTCGTTCGAGTTGCGGTCCGGTCAGTCGACCGGCTCGATGTGCTGGTCCTTCCACGCGATCCACTGCTCGTGGATGTCCCCGTCGAGATCGGCCTGCTCATAGAACTTCGGCCATTCCTCGCGCATCCGCTCCCCGTAGGCGATCAGGGCCTGATTGCGCTCTTCGGCCTCGTCGGTCCAAGCGCCCATCTCTTCGAGGTACTGGACAGTGCCGTCGTGGAACGGCACCTCCACCGGCATCTTGACGATGTGCTCGATGTCCCAGTCCTCGGTGGTCGCGGTGGCGTCCTTGTACTGGGGGTAGTGCTCCTGCAGCGCCTTGGCCGTGTGGTAGACCTGCGAGTCGGCCACGGAATCGTAGGACATCAGGGGAATCGCGTAGATGTAGCCGTTGGCCTCCTCGCCCTCCTCCTGTCCGGCGGCTCCGGTGAAGGAGCCGATCTCGACGGCCGGGGCGACCTCCTGCAGCGCCGCCACGCGTTCGGTGTCCTCGGGGTCGAGCTCGAGCCACTGGGTGTCGACCGCGCTCTCGAGCTCGAACAGGGAGGAGCCGTAGACCTGCTGGAACAGGACATCGATCTGCCCGGCCTGCAGCGCGCCCGGCTGCTCGCTGTACGCGACGTTGACCGGGATGACGTCATCCCAGGTCAGCCCCGCGTAGGCGAGGACGGCGTCGAACTTGTTCTGCACCGATGGATTGGCGGTGATCACGGGGACCTTCTTGCCCTTGAGGTCCATCGGGGTCTCGATACCCGTGTTGGTCCGGGTCATGAGCGAGTGAGGGGCCGGCGGGGCCCACACCACGCGCACGTTCTGCGGACCCCAGTCGGGATGGGCGAAGTCATGCTCGCCGTTGAACGCGAACATGTACTCGTCGCCCGTGCGCGCCATCGTCGCCTGCTTGTTGCGCAGGGGACTCAGGCGGCCCACCGCTGTGTCCGAGGTGAGGATCCGGACTTGCGAGTCGGTCGCATTCGAGATCGTGTTCGACGCCGCGGCGAGGTCTGCATATGTCGCCGTGCCGGTGCCATAGGTGGTCCACGCATTGAACTCGGGGAAGGCGGAGACCTCCTCGTTGAGCTCCAGGGTGGCGCAGCCTGAAAGCAGCATCACGCCGGCAGAGAGTGAGGCAAGCAATCTGGTGAGCTTGGTCATCGGCGCTGATTCCTTCTGTCGTCTGTGGTCGGGGGATCCCGTCCGGCTGGTGCCGGTGGCGGGAACGGTTTGGCCAGATCAGAGTCGGCAGGCCTCCAGCGAGGTCGCCTACGGACGTTCGCCTTCGAAATCCTGGTCAGCAGCACCGGCCGTGCCGTGACAGAAGCCACTCCTGATGGCATTGCCTGAGAATTCTTGCACAGAGGACATCAAAATCCAAAAATCCTTTGAGGATTCGGCATCAATCGTGATCTTGGTTACGACCGTCCGCCGGAGGCGGAACGAAAGCGCTGGTCAGCGTGCCAGGGGCTCACTGCTCCTCGCCCTTGGGGAGGGGTCGGAGTGTGACGAGGGTGACGCCTCTTGCTACTGTGAATGGCAGTCACTTAACGATCGTTCGGGCCGGGCGATCGCAGGGACCGCCTGGAGGAACAGCGCATGCTGCTCATCGCGCGGCCCCGAACACCGCCGTTCGAAAGGGAAGACCGATGCCGGAAGCAGTCATTGTCGACGCAGCCCGCACTGCGACAGGAAAGCGCAACGGAGCGCTGAGGGACATCCATCCGGTGACCCTGGGGGGCCACGTTCTCAAGGGATTGGCGGAGCGGAACTCGCTCGATCCCCAGATCGTCGACGACGTGATCTTCGGCTGCGTCGTGCAGGCCGGCGAGCAGGCCTCCAATGTCGCCCGCTGGTCGGCGCTGGCCGCCGGCTGGCCCGAGACCACCCCGGGCACCACGGTCGACCGGGCCTGCGGATCCTCGCAGCAGGCGCTGACCTTCGCGATCGCCTCGGTGATGGCCGGTCACTACGACGTCGCCGTCGCCGGCGGAGTCGAGACCATGACCCGCGTGCCGATGGGCTCCAACCGCACCAACGGCCCCGGCAAGCCCTTCGGCCCGTCGATCTTCGAGCGCTACGGCCAGGAGGAGTTCAGCCAGGGCGTGGGCGCGGAGATGGTCGCCGAGCAGTGGGGCTTCGACCGCACGCAGATGGACCAGCTGGCGCTGGATTCCCACGCCCGGGCGCAGGCCGCCACCGAGCGCGGCGACTTCGCCGACCAGATCCTCCCGATCACCGGACTGACGAAGGAGGGCGAGGAGTTCGAGTTCAAGCAGGACCAGGGCATCCGCCCCGGCGGCACTCTGGAGACCCTGGGCGGACTCAAGACCGTCTTCAAGGATGACGGCGTGATCACCGCCGGCAACTCGTCGCAGATCTCCGACGGCGCGGCCGCGCTGCTCGTGATGACGGATGTGAAGGCCCGCGAGCTCGGGCTCAAGCCGATTGCCAAGGTCCACACGGCAGCCCTCGCCGGAGCGAACCCGATCATCATGCTCACCGCTCCGATCCCGGCCACCCAGAAGGCGCTGAAGAAGTCGGGGCTGAGCGCCTCCGACATCGGCGTGTTCGAGGTCAACGAGGCCTTCGCCTCGGTGCCGGCGGCGTGGATGAAGGAGATCGGCGTCGACTGGGACAAGGTCAACCCCAACGGCGGCGCGATCGCGCTCGGTCACCCGCTGGGCGCCTCGGGAGCGCGGATCATGACCGATCTCATCCACCACATGCGCCGCACCGGAACCCGGTACGGGCTGCAGACCATGTGCGAGGCCGGTGGCCAGGCCAACGCGACGATCCTCGAGCTCGTCGACTGACAATCCCCGAAGGCGGGGAGTCCGAGCGGACTCCCCGCCTTATCCATGCTCCGGCACCCGTGCCGGACGAATCCCTGAGGAGCTGACGATGAAGCCGATCCGACGCCGCGCAAGCGTGATCGTCGCCGGACTGACGGCGGGCGTGCTCACGCTTTCCGGGTGCGGTGAGATCACCGACACCGGCGAACCGGTCACGGAGAGCCCCGCCGGGCACCACGCCAGCGGTCTGCCGAAGACGACCGTGTGGACCGGGTACGGCGTCGGCACCTCCAACTACTCCGAGCAGGCTGCCGTCGCCGAGGCGCTGATCTCCGAATACGACACGCAGGTCCGGATCCTCGGTTCGGACACCGGCATCGGTCGACTGACCCCGCTGCGCACCGGTCAGGCGCAGACCGCGCGGCTGTCCGATGAGGCGTTCTACGCGTTCGAGGGCAAGCACGAGTTCGTGTCGGCGGACTGGGGTCCGCAGGACCTGCGGACGTTCTGGACCCCGCCGACGACGGTTGCGGTCGGCGTGGCGGCGAACTCCGGGATCGAGACGCTGCAGGATCTCAAGGGCAAGCGGGTGCCGTGGATGGCCGCGAACCCGTCCTCGCAGGAGAAGATCATGGGCATTCTCGCATACGCCGGCCTGACCCCGGAGGACGTCGTGAAAGTGCCGGTGGAGTACGGCGCGCAGCCGGACATGTTCGCCAACGGCGGGCTCGACATGGTCTACTTCGGAGCGCAGTCGTCGGCGATCATCGAGGTCGCCACCCAGATGGACTTCAGGTGGATCGACTTCGACGGTGACGAGGAGGCGGAGAAGCGGCTCCAGGAGTACGCGCCCTCGGTGGTCATCGAGGAGTTCGAATCCTCGATCGGCATGGAGGGGAAGGCCAAGCGCGGACCGACCTACGCGATCCAGATGACGACGTACGCCGATTTCAGCGCTGACGAGGTCTACGCGATGGCCAAGGCCTTCCACGAGTCCTTCCCGAGCTACCGGGACGCCACGGCGACCACCAAGGACTGGGAGTTCGAGGAGATCGAATGGATGCCGATGGTGCTGCCTCACCATGACGGCGTGGTCCGCTACCTCGAGGAGCAGGGGCTGTGGACGCCGGAGATGGAGGAGCGCAATCAGCTGCTCATCGAGCGCGGTGAGAAGCTGCGCGCGGGCTGGCCCGAGGTGCTGGCGAACACTCCCTCCGACGAGCTCGCCGAGACCTGGGAGCAGTGGAAGGACGACAACGCCCCGCATATTCCGCTTCAGCGGTGAGGCCTTGCTGCTGAGGCGCTGACCTCTCGTGCGAGGCGCAGTGCCCGAGGCGAGATCAGCCGGCTGACCGCAACGGTCAGCCGGCTGATGCATGCGTGCCGTGCTCGGGGCGCTAGCGCTTGGCCTCCGTCGCAACTTGCGCCAGCCAGGCGCGCACCGCCTCGGAGTCCTCGCCGAGCTCCGGCGGCTCCTTGCGGTATGTCGCCGGCGTGCCCGACATGCTCAGCGAGTTGCGGACGGTGGGCATCGACTCCGGGTCCTCGGTGTGCCACAGCGGATCGAGTCCGAGCTCCTGGGCGGAGACGAGGCCTTCGTCGACGCTCTGCACCGGCGAGCACGGGATTCCCGCGTCCCGCATCAGCTGGAACCATTCGTCCTTGCTCCTGGCCGACAGCGCCTGCTCCAGCAGCGGGCGGAGCTCATCGCGGTTGACGTTGCGCTTCTCGGGGTCGTCGAAGCGCTCGTCGGCGGCGAGCTCGGAGGTGCCGAGGACCTGGCAGAGGCGTGCGAACTGCCCGTTGTTGCCGGCGACCACGATGAGCTCGCCGTCTCCCGTGGGGAAGGCGTTGTAGGGGTAGATCGTCGGATGCTCGGCGCCGTTGCGCCGCGGCGCCTTCCCCGTCGTCGCACCCACCTGGTACTGGTTGGCCATCGTGAAGATCGCGTTGGCCATGAGGTTGTTCTCGATGAGCTGCCCCTCACCCGTGCGCTCCTTGTGACGCAGCGCCGAGGCGATGCCGACAGCGGTCATCATCCCGGTGGTGAGGTCGAAGATGGAGACGCCGGAGCGGACCGGCTCGCCGTCGGGTTCGCCATTCATGTCCATCAGACCTGCCATGCCCTGCACCAGCACGTCATAGCCGGGCAGTGCTCGGCCGGCGCCGGTCGTGCCGAAGCCGCTGATGTGGGCGTAGATGATCTCCGGGTTGAGCTCCTTGACGCCCTCGTAGCCGAGCCCGAACTTGTCGATCGAGCCGGGCTTGAAGTTGTGGACGAAGACATCGGCCCGGGCGGCGATCTCCTTGGCGACCATGAGGTCGTCCTGGTCGGTGAAGTCGAGGGTGATCGAGTGCTTGTTGCGGTTGACCGCCTGGTAGTAGCAGGCGCCGCCGCGGTAGGCCGGCGGCTTCCAGGCGCGGGTGTCGTCGCCGCCGGGGCTCTCGACCTTGATCACCGTCGCGCCGAGGTCGGCGAGGATCATCGTGCAGTAGGGTCCGGCCAGCACGCGCGAGAAGTCGGCGACGATGACGCCGGACAGCGGGCCGGGAGTGGATGTCGAGATATCGAGGGTCACGAAGATTCTTCCTTGAACGAGCGCGGTCAGGACATTCAACGATTGTTCCACAGCCGTTCCCGAGGCGGCCGCCGGGCCGGCGAGAGCCTGCCGGGCCTCGGCGGGCTTGACACTCGCGCCCGGTTTACCTACGGTTCAAAGGTATCGAACGATTGTTCAATCAGGAGGTCAAAGGTGACCGAGGTGTTGGCACCTGCCGGGATCGACCCGCAGAAGGTGGGCCGGTGGATCGAGAACCGCTTCGGAGTCTCCGAGGTGACGTACTCGGTGCTGTCGATCGGCAGATCGAATCTGACATTCACCGTCGAGGTCGACGGGCAGAAGCGCTGGGTGCTGCGGCGTCCGCCGCTGGGGCACAAGGGCGGCAGTGCGCACAATGTGGCGCGCGAGGGTCGGATCATGGCGGCGCTGGGGCCGACGGATGTGCCGGTGACGAACGTGCTCGAGATCGTCGATGATCCGGAGGTGATGGAAGTCCCCTTCGTGTTCATGGAGCACTGCCCGGGATTTCCGATCAATACGCCTGAGGACTGGGCGCGGATCCCGGAGGACCGGCGGCGTGGCACCGCGTTCGGGATGGTCGACACGCTGGCCGCGATCCACCGGGTGGACGTCGAGGCGGTCGGTCTGGGTGACCTGCGCCGGCCCGGCGGTCTGATCGAGCGGCAGCTGCGGCGCTGGCTGGGCCAGTTCGAGGACATCACCCAGCGGGACATCCCCGAGATCCGGGAAGTCCACGACGTGCTCAAGCGGGAGATGCCGGAGTTCAGCGATTCGGCGATCGGGATCGCGCACGGCGACTACAAGCCGAACAACATGATCTTCGCCCCCGACGGCACGATCAACGCGGTGGTCGACTGGGAGCTCACCGCGATCGGCGAGGTGCTCACCGACCTGGGTTACTTCATCGCGATGCTCACCACCCCGGACGAGCTGACGAGCATCTGGGTGCCCAGGCCGGCCGATGGGTTCCCGACCACCGAGGAGCTCATCGCCCGCTATGAGGATCGGTCCGGGATCCGGGCCGAGAACGTCGACTACTACGCCGCCTTCGCGATGTGGAAGCTCGCGTGCATCCGCGAAGGCGTGTACACCCGCCTGATCACCGGGCAGATGGGCGATCTGGATTTCGATCCCGAAACCGCCGGCGCCGGCGTGGAGAGCCTGGCGCGGCAGGCACTTGCGATTCTCAAGGAGGAGAACTGATATGAGCTGGAATTTTTCGACTGAGCCGGAGTTCGAGAAGAAGCTGGAGTGGATGCGGAGGTTCGTCCGCGAGGAGATCATCCCACTTGAGGTCGCCGACCTTCCGGAGGCGGCATTCAAGCAGCACACGGACAAGCTCAAGCAGCAGGTCAAGGACCAGGGACTGTGGGCGGCGCACCTGGAGCCGGAGCTGGGCGGCGGCGGGTTCGGCCAGCTCAAGCTGGGGCTGATGCACGAGATCCTCGGCCAGTCGGTGTTCGCACCCCCGATCTTCGGCAACAACGCCCCGGACTCGGGCAATGCGGAGCTGCTGGCGATCGGCGGCGACGAGTGGCAGAAGGAGCGGTGGATGAAGCCGCTGCTGAACGGGGAGATCCGGTCGTGCTTCTCGATGACCGAGCCCGGTGCCGGCGCGGATCCGACGCAGCTGTCCACCCGTGCGGTGCGCGAGGGTGATGAGTACGTCATCAACGGCCACAAGTGGTTCTCCTCCAACGGCTCGCATGCCGACTTCTTCATCGTCATGGTCGTCACCGACCCGGACGCCGAGCCCCACCGCCG
Source organism: Brevibacterium daeguense (assembly GCF_021729135.1). Classification (GTDB taxonomy): domain Bacteria; phylum Actinomycetota; class Actinomycetes; order Actinomycetales; family Brevibacteriaceae; genus Brevibacterium; species Brevibacterium daeguense. Next base: position 4,340 of record NZ_JAJTWW010000020.1, on the reverse strand, counting down.
GGCGTCGATGATCCTGGTCGACCGCGACACCCCCGGCGTGAACATCCTGCGTGACATCCCGGTGATGGGTCATTCGGCGGCTGCCGGTGACAAGGGACATGCGGAGATCCTGTACGAGGACGTCCGGGTGCCGGTCTCCCACCTGGTCGGCGAGGAGGGCGACGGGTTCATGCTGGCCCAGCAGCGCCTCGGGCCCGGCCGGATCCACCACGCGATGCGCTGGCTGGGGCAGGGGCAGCGGGCCTTCGACATCATGTGCGAACGGGTGGTGTCGCGGAAGGTGTCCGGCGGGCTGCTCAAGGACAAGCAGATGATCCAGGACATGGTCGCCACCTCGAAGGCGGAGCTGGAGGCGGCGCGGCTGCTGACGCTGCAGGCGGCGTGGAAGATGGATCAGGGCGGGACCAAGGCTGCGCTGACCGATATCGCGATCATCAAGTTCTGGGGCGCGCAGGTGCTCTACAACGTCATCGACCGCGCGATCCAGGTGCACGGCTCGCTGGGCATCACCGGGGATCTGCCGCTGGAGGAGATGTACCGCAACGCCCGTGCCGCCCGCATCTACGACGGCCCGGACGAGGTGCACAAGGTCACCGTGTCCCGCCGGGTGCTGCGGGATTACGAGCCCACCGAGGTGCCCTCGGAGCACATCCCGACCCGCGCCGAGGAGGCGAAGAAGAAGTTCGCCGAGTACCTCGAGGCGGTCTCCTGATGAGTGCGGCCAACGAGGCGGCGGTCGCGGCCGAGCATGCCCGGCAGGCCGGCATCGACTTTGCGCGGCTGGAGGAGTGGCTGCGGGAGCGGCTGGGTGAGGGGCAGCTGGCGGACCCGGACTTCCTGACCGGGGGCACGCAGAATGTGCTGCTGGGGTTCACCTGGAACGATGACCGGCTGATCTATCGCGGTCCGCCGGTGAACAAGCGGAAGAACTCTGACACGATCATGCTGCGCGAGGCTCGCGTCCTGGAGGCGCTGGCCGGCAGCCGGGTGCCGCACCCGGAGTTCATCGCCGTGTGCGAGGACCTGGACGTGCTGGGCAACGCGTTCTTCATCATGCGCGCCGTCGACGGGTTCAACGGCGTCTCCGAGGTGCCCGAGCATGTCCGCAACGACACCGACTGGCAGCACGCGATGGGCCTGTCCCATGCGCGTGCCGTCGCCGAACTGGGCAATGTCGACTACGCGGCGGTCGGGCTGACCGGGTTCGGGAAGCCGGACGGCTGGCTGGCTCGCCAGCCTGGCCGCTGGGTCGGGCAGCTGGAGAGCTACCGGGAGTTCGACACCTGGGAAGGGTTGGACCATCCCGGGGTCGAGGCGATCCCGGCCTGGCTGAACGAGTGGACGCCGGCCGAGCAGAACACCGGGATCATCCACGGTGACTGCCATGCCGGCAATGTGATGTTCAAGCACGAGGCGCCGGAGGTCGCGGCGATCGTGGACTGGGAGCTGTGCACGCTGGGCGATCCGCTGCTGGACCTGGGCCACCTGCTGGCGTCGGCGCACGGTCTGCAGCCGCCCGGCGCGCCGGGCAAGTCCGAGATCGTGGCCGCCTACGGGGAGGTCAGCCGCTGGGACGTCGACGATGTCGACTTCTACCACGTGCTGGCCTGCTTCCGGTTCGGGTCGATCCTGGAGGGCTCGACCGCCCGCGCCTCGGCGGGGCTGGCCCCGGAGTCCGTGGGCAGGCGTCTGCACGAGCGGACCCTGTCCCTGTTCGATCAGGCCATGGAGATCATCGAGTCATGAAGACAGAGACAACGGTAGGGGCAGAGTCATGAGCGACTGGGCATTCGATTTCACCGACCGGAAGGTCGTCATCACCGGCGGCTCGCGGGGGCTGGGCTTCGAGATGGCGTGTGCCTTCTCGACGCTGGGTGCTCACGTGGCGATCGCCTCGCGGAAGCTGGAGGCCTGCCAGGACGCCGCTGAGAGGATTACCGCGCAGACCGGCGGAAAGGTCAGTCCGTACGCGCTGCAGGTGGCGGACTGGGACCAGTGCACCGAGTTCGCGGAGACGGTGTGGGAGGAACTGGGCGGCGTGGACGTGCTCGTCAACAACGCCGGCTCCTCGCCGCTGTACGACTCCATCAGCGGGATCAGCGAGGCGCTCTACGACAAGGTGATCGGGCTCAACCTCAAGGGCCCGTTCCGGCTGTCGGCGCTGCTGGGCGAGAAGATGACCGGAAACGGCGGGGGAGCGATCGTCAACATCTCCTCGATCGCCTCGCTGCATCCGAAGCCCAATGTCGTGCCCTACGCGGCGGCCAAAGCCGGCCTGAACGCCACGACGATGGCGCTCGCTCACGCCTACGGTCCGGATGTGCGCGTCAACACGGTGGTGCCCGGCACCTTCCTCACCGACGTGTCCAAGCACTGGGACCAGGAGGCATTCCAGGAGCGGGCTCAGGAATTCGCCGCCAAGCGCGGCGGCCAGCCCGAGGAGATCGTCGGTGCGGTGCTCTACCTGTCCTCGTCAATGGCGTCCTACACCACTGGTGCAATGCTCACCGTCGACGGGGGTGCGCCGAATTGAGCAACTTCCTGGGGCGCGCTCTGGGTGCGGCACTGCTCACGCGTGCCACTGATGGTGCAGAGGTCTATCTGGTCCGGCACGGCCAGCAGGTGCGGGCCGGGCAGGATTCCCCGGAGTCGATGGCCTACGACGCCCACCTGTCGGAGATCGGTTGGAAGCAGGCCGAGGCGGTGAGTCGGGCGCTGGCCGGTGTCGGTATCGATGCGGTCTACTCCTCGGACCTGGCTCGCGCCAACGACACCGGCAAGGCGATCGCGGCGCACTACGGCCACGAGGTGATCGTGGACGCTCGGATTCGGGAAGTCGGGATCTTCCGCGATGTCCCCGGCGAGCAGAGCTTCGAACAGGCGGTGGGCACCGAGCGGGCCCTCGAGGCGAGCAGGCGGATGGTCGAGACGCTGACCTGGGATTCCATCCCCCTGGGGGAGGGCTCGGCTGAGTTCCGCACGCGAGTCCACAGTGCGATCTGGGAGATCTCCAGCCGGCACTCCGGTCAGAAGGTGGCGATTGCCTGCCACGGTGGCGTGATCAACGCGTTTCTGGCTGAGGAGTACGGCCTGGAGCGCGACTTCCTCTTCCGCCCGGCTCATGCGGGAATCACCCGCGTGCGGTTCGGCGAGGACCGCGCTGTCATGCTCACCGGCAACGAGATCACGCACCTCGAAGAAGAGGATCTGCTGACGTTCTGACGGTGCGGGAGCTGCGGCTGATGAGCTGGGCGTGCGAGAGCTCCGGCTGGCAAGCGAGCAGTGTTGCTGAGCAGCAGGAGCCCCAAGCGCCAGGCCGTTACGGTTGGCGAAGCATTGCAGTGGTACATGCAAAGGTCGGACTTGAAGGTCCGGCACCTGCACAGGGTCGGACCTGAGGGTCCGACCCTGTGCTGTTGTTGTGCGTCGTGACTACTCCTGCAGTGTCGAGTAGGTCCGCGCACCCGCTCTCGCCGTAGTGAGGTCTCCGGTCTCGCGGTGGACTGCACCTGGTCAAACTTCGAATAATGTTATCGAACGTTAACATTTTACTGATCGATTTAGTCTTGTTTCGGGTGGTTCGTGTCCGTGGCTCCTCGTAGGGTGGGTCCAACAGGTCAGGGAATTCCGGTTCCCGCCGGGCCTGAGGGGTCGGGACCACTGCGATGAGGCAGGAACGGGGGTGAACGCAGGTGACGGGCACGGACGAGCGGACCCGCCGCCATGGGAGGTCGGAGAACGGGCCGGCCGTGACCGCGTTGGCCGCGTTCTTGCCGGAGCATGATGTGGTGGCGGTGCAGCGGCTGCGGTTCCTGGCCGAGGCGGTGATCGAGGAATGCTTCGCCCGCCACTTCGAAGAACTCACCCCACCCAAAGATGAGGCGCTCTCCGACTGGGTGGCCGACCGGCTCGATGGCACTCACGTCACCGTGCTCGCAGCCGTCCTCGACACCACTATCGTCAAGGCCTACGGGCACGCCCGGGTGGCGACCGTCGCCTGCTTCGGCCTGCCGAAGCTCTTCGCGCTGGCGCTGAAGGGCGAGGTCACGTATGTCCGGTTGGAGTACGCGGCCCGGCGGGCACTCGATCTTTCCGCCAAGCAGCTCAAGGAGCTCGACGACGTCCTGGTGAAGCTGCGGGCGGGGATGCAGTGGCAGGGATTCTGCCGCAAGGTCAACGACACCCTCCGCCTCCTCGACCCACCGGTGGCTCGGGAAGCCGACACCCACAAGCGGCGGCGGGTGGAGATGTGGGCCACCGACGACTGCGAAGGCCGACTCCTGCTCACCGGACCGCTCATGCCGCTCAAGGCGCTGCACGCCCGGCTGGAGGCCACCGCC
>NZ_JAJTWW010000002.1 GCF_021729135.1 Brevibacterium daeguense | reverse complement strand
CCCCCCCCCCCCCCCCCGACCCTCGGAGCTGCGCGCTCTCAGCCCTGGGTGAAGACGTACGGCGCCTCGTAGCCGTTGTCGGATCCGTCGATGTAGAACTCCAGCTCCATCGAATCGATCTCGCCGTGCGGCACCCCGAAGCCCATCTTCACCTCCAGGCTCTCGCCCGCGGGAACTGGCTCGAAGCCGAGGGCGCCGCTGTAGTCGCCGCCGTCGAAGATGTCCTCGCAGCTGCCACCGGAGTAGGAGCACTCCACCAGCGGGAACCCGGGATCGAACGACGAATCGCTGTCATTGGTGATGGTCACGACGACCTCGGCGATCTCGCCATTGGTGGCCTCCGCGCCCACCGCGTAATCCGGAACAGTGGCCTCGCCCACCGACACCTGCATCGACACTCCCTCAGTGAGGGTGACTGCCTCGCCCGAGGCGGCGTCCGGCTCAGCATTCGGCTCCTCCACAGGAGCCGTGTCCTCCGGGTCGGCCTCGCCGGCGGGGTCGGTGTTCGGTCCGCCTGGTGCGGTTGGCACGGTCGGTGCCTCGGCGGCCTCGGAATAGGCGGATTCAGCCTCGTTGACGATGTTGACGCTCCAGATCGAGCTGAGGATCACGAAGATGATCGACAGCAGGATCGACAGGGCGCCGAGGATCAGCCCGGTGAGACTCAGGCCCTTGTTCGAGGCTCTGCCCTTCTTCGCGGCGTTGAGCCCGACGATGCCGAAGATCAGGGCGAGGACGCCGATGACGAATGCGATGATCCCCAGCACGGGGCCGACGAACGGAATCAGGCCGAGGAAGGAGCCGAGCAGCGCGAGGATGCCCGCGACCAGGGCGAGAACGCCCCAGATGTTCTTCTCCTTGGGGTTGTCACCGCCGTAGCCGTAGCCGCTGCCGTAGGCGCCGTACTGGTGGTCCGCTCCGTACGCGGGTGTGAACTGGTCGGATGATCCCTGCTCGTAGGCTCCCGCGGTCTGGTAGGCCGGCGGCTGCTCACCATAGCCACCCGGCTGCGAACCGTACTGCGGCTGACCGTAGCCGGACTGGTCCCCGTAGCCGGGCTGGCCCCCGTATCCCCCGGGCTGCTCACCGTAGCCGCTCGGCTGTGAACCGTACTGCGGCTGACCGTAGCCGGCCTGGTCGCCGTGATCTCCGGGCTGCGAACCGTACTGCGGTGCCTGGGGACCCTGGTCCGAGCCGCCGTACCGGGAAGAGCCGCTCGAGTCGTCTGCACCGCCGTAGGGGTTGTTCGGATCCGAGCCGTAAGGATGGGATGAAGACATCTGAGAAGTCCACTTCTCTTGCAGGGGAATGTGTCTGACTTGTCCAGCCTAGCGGCTCCGGGGCGAGCGGCTCAGGGGAGCGCGTTGCGAAACGAGCACATCTCGACCACCGCGCCTGCCCGCCGCACCCGACGTCGGCGACTGACCCGCCGCGTCACCGACCGGTCGCCGCGTCACCGGCCGGCACTGTCATGTGAATGAGCGAAGTGCCGGATGTGAACATCCGGCACTTCTGTCGTGTGCGCGATACTGGGATCGAACCAGTGACCTCTTCCGTGTCAGGGAAGCGCGCTACCGCTGCGCCAATCGCGCTCGTGCCACCGGAGTGGCTGTGCACTGAAGGCCCGAAGGCCTTCGTGCGCGATACTGGGATCGAACCAGTGACCTCTTCCGTGTGAAGGAAGCGCGCTACCGCTGCGCCAATCGCGCCCTGCCCGCGAACGGGCCGAACTGAGGTGGAGACGGGATTCGAACCCGCGTATACGGCTTTGCAGGCCGCTGCCTCGCCTCTCGGCCACTCCACCGTGAGACGGTTTTGACCTATCCCCGAGCGGACGACGGGATTCGAACCCGCGACCCTCACCTTGGCAAGGTGATGCTCTACCAGCTGAGCCACGTCCGCACTGCCGCCGGATTTCCCGGCAACGAGAAATCACTCTATCCGGTTCCCGCCGCGATGCCAAATCCTCTGGTGGTGACGGTCGTCACAGCTTTCGCCTGCCGGTTTCAGCGTTCTTTCACCGGCGATTCATACACTGATTCCGTGAGCGCACGCAGGAGCCGACCAGCCGGATGGCTGTCTCGTCATCACAAGCAGGGCCGACCCTGGTTCCGCCGCATCCGCCTGAGCTTCCTGCGCTGGCGCGCCGTCACCCTCCGGAATCCGCGGACCGCATTCCTCTACAAGTGGTTCGTCGGATCGCTGGGTGCCCTCATCATCGCCGTGGGGCTCATCATGGTCCCGTTCCCTGGTCCGGGCTGGCTGGTGGTGTTCCTCGGCGTCGCCGTCATCGCCTCGGAGTTCGAGTGGGCGCGCACGCTCCTGCTCTGGGGACGCGCCACGCTCTATCGCTGGACCCGGTGGCTCGCGCGCAGCCACTGGTCGATCAGCGCGTCGATCGGCCTGCTGACGTTTGCATTCGTACTCGGCGTGGTCTGGGTCAGTCTGCGCGTCGTCGGAATCCCGGAGTGGGTGCCCGGCTGGGTCGTCCCCGGCTGGCTCGGCCTCGACTGATCCCGAAACGCACCTCAGCAGGCGACGTCTCAGCAGCCGGCGCGGATCTGGTCAACGGCGACGCGGATCGCTCTTCTCGAGCAGAGCGAGTTCCACCTCGGGGTCGAAGGTGCCGCGGGGCCATTGGAGGTCGAGGTCCTGCAGCCGGTCGATCAGCAGCCGAACCACCGCCCATCGCGAGTACCACTTGCGGTCGGCGGGCACCACGTACCACGGGGCGCTCTCGGTCGAGGTCCGCTCCAGCAGGTCCTGGAACGCCTCGGTGTACTCATCCCAGTCCCGCCGGTCCTCCAGGTCTCCGCGCGAGTGCTTCCACTGCTTGTCGATGCGCACGATGCGGTCTCGCAGGCGCTCGGCCTGCTTCTCGGGCGAGATCGTGAGCATCACCTTGATGACATCGACTCCGCTCTCGGCGAGGCCTTCCTCGAACTCGTTGATGACGTCGTACCGTTCCTGCCAGACCCTGGGCGGCGTCAGGCCCCGCACCCGCGGGACGAGGATGTCCTCGTAGTGGGAGCGGTCGAAGACGGCGATCGTCCCGAAGCGCGGCAGCTTGCGGTAGATCCGCCACAGGAAATGGTGGGCGGCCTCTTCTTCGGTGGGCACTCCGAATGCAGCAGTCACCACCCCGTGAGGACTGACCGCGCCGGCCACATGCCTGACGATGCCGCCCTTGCCGGAGCTGTCACGCCCCTGCAGGACCAGCACAAAAGCCCTCTTGAGCCCGCCCGCCTTGGTGTTGGCGAAGAGGCGCTCCTGCAGATCCTTGAGCACCGCGTTGTCGAGGTCATGGGCGGCCCTGCCGTCGGCCTTGTCGCCGCTGAAGCCCGGCGTGGATTCCGCATCCACCGCCGCGAAGGACTGACCGGGCCGGAATTCCAGCAGCTTCGCGAGCTCACCGGGAGCGGCCTGCTCGACGTTGTCGGCCAGCCGTGGCACCTCGGCCGGTTCGATGATGGTCATCTCTCCTCCTGGCTCGCCAGCGCTGTCAACCGCGACAGGCACCGAAGGTACTTCTTCTTGTAGCCGCCGGCCAGCATCTCGGGAGTGAACACCTCGTCGAGGCGGACGCCGGAGTTGTGGATCTCGACGTTCCGATCGTACATCCGGTCCACCAGTGCCACGAAGCGCAGGGCGACGCCCTCGTTGTCGATGGTGTCGACACCGTCCCACAGCACTTCGTCGACGTCGCCGAGCATTCGGCCGTAGCGGGAGGGATGGACTGTCGCGAGATGATCGAGCAGCACGGGGAACTCGTCGCGGGCGACGACTCCCGCGGCGGTTGCGGCGCACTCGTCGAGCCGTGCCCGGGTCACCGGCGCCGGCGGTGTCGGCGCACCGCGGTGCCGGTAGTCGTCGCCGTCGATGCGCTGGACCGAGAACTGATCGGCGAGTGCCTGGATCTCGCGGAGGAAGTCCTGAGCGGCGAATCGCCCCTGGCCCAGCGCGCCGGGCAGCGTGTTGGACGTCGCGATGATCTTCACACCGGCATCGGTGAGCTCCCGCATGAGGCGAGACATCATCACCGTGTCACCGGGATCATCGAGCTCGAACTCGTCGATGCACACGAGCTTCATCGTCGAGAGCTGGTCCCGGGCCCGCTGGAAGCCGAGCGCTCCGATCAGATTGGTGTACTCGACGAAGGTGCCGAAGGTCGCCGGCTTCTCATGCGCGTGCCACGCCGAGGCGAGGAGGTGGGTCTTGCCGACCCCGTACCCGCCGTCGAGGTACACGCCCTTGGCAGCGACCTGCCTGCCCCCGAAGAGCTTCGACAGCAGACCCTGCTTGGGGGTGCGGGCGGTGAAGTCCCGAAGTGCGTCGCGGGCCTCGGACTGCGAGGGCTGCGCCGGATCAGGGCGGTACGAGTCGAACGAGACGTCTTCGAAGTGCGGAGGCGGAACCAGTCCGGTGATCAGCTCCTCAGGAGAGACGCGCGGGTTCCGGTCCGTCAGCTGGACGATCTGCAGGGTAGTCACAACGTCCAAGCATACAAAGCCGGACGTCCGCACCCGAGCGGGGCGGACCCGAAGATCGACCCGCTCGACAGGATTCGGCAGCCGCGCCCGATTCGGCAGCCGGGTCCGATTCTGCAGCCGGGTCCGATTCGGCAGCCGCGTCAGGAGAAGTCGAAGCCGAGGCGGCCGAGCTGCTTGGGGTCACGCTGCCAGTCCTTCGCGACCTTGACATGGAGGTCGAGGTAGATCGGCGTCCCGAGGAGCGCCTGGATGCCCTGGCGGGCTCGCGTGCCGATCTCCTTGAGTCGGGCGCCCTTCCGGCCGATCACGATCGCCTTCTGGCTGGGCCGCTCGACGAAGATGTTCACGTGCACGTCCCACAGCGGGCTGTCGTCCGGCCGCCCTTCCCGGGGATTCATCTCCTCGACCTGCACTGCCAGCGAGTGAGGCAGCTCATCCCGCACGTCTTCGAGCAGCGCTTCCCGGACCAGCTCCGCCACCATCACCGATTCCGGCTCGTCGGTCAGGTCTCCGTCCGGGTAGAGCGGCGGTGACAAGGGCAGGAACTTCGCGAGCACCTCGTCGACGGTGTCGACCTGGAAGTCGTCCTTCGCCGACACCGGCACGATCTCGGCGAAGTCGCCGAGCTCAGTGACCGCCATCAGCGCCGCGGCGACCTGCTCACGCTCGACCTTGTCGACCTTGGTGAGCAGCGCGACCACGGGAGTCCGGGAGGCGACCTGTCCGAGCTGCTCGGCGATGTAGCGATCGCCGGGCCCGATCCTCTCATCCGCGGGCAGGCAGAAGCCGATCACATCCACCTCGGCCAGGGTGGACACGACGAGGTCATTGAGCCGCGCCCCGAGCAGGGTGCGCGGCCGGTGCAGGCCGGGGGTGTCCACGAGCACCGTCTGGTGGTCGTCACGGTGGACGATCCCGCGAATGGTGTGGCGGGTGGTCTGCGGCTTCTCCGAGGTGATGGCGATCTTGGCGCCGACCAGTGCGTTGGTCAGGGTCGATTTGCCGGTGTTGGGACGCCCGACGAAGCAGGCGAAACCGGCCTGGTGGTCTTCGGGCACATCTGTCCGGAACATGCTCATGATGGCGCTCCATCCTCTTCCCTGGTGACTGTGAGATGCGTGATGCGGTGCCGCCGTCCCTGCCCGGGCAGGGCCTGCAGGCGAAGGCCCGCGATGACGGCGGTCGAACCCTCGATCGGCACTCTGCCGATCTCCTTCGCCAGCAGTCCGCCGACTGTCGAGACCGTCTCGTCCTCGATCCGGACGTCGAAGTGCTCGGCCAGGTCCTCGATCTGCATCCGGCTGCTCACACGGAACACCCCGGGCTCCTGCTCGACGATGTCCTCGTCGGACTGGTCGTGCTCGTCGTCGATCTCGCCGACGATCTCCTCGACGATGTCCTCGATGGTGACGATTCCCGCGACTCCCCCGTACTCGTCGATCACGACTGCCACATGCCTGCTCTCCAGCTGCATCTGCCGCAGCAGCTCGTCAACGGGCTTGGTCTCCGGGACGAAGACGAGCGGCCGGGCGAGGTCGTCGACGGTCAGCTCGCTCTCGCCGGGGTGGGTGTGGAGGCGGCGCGCGACGTCCTTGAGGTAGAGCAGGCCGAGCACGTCGTCGACATCCTCGCCCACCACCGGGACGCGGGAGAATCCCGAGCGCAGGAACAGCGACATGGCTTTGGGAAGCGTCGTGCCGCTGGCGACGGTGACGAGATCCGGTCGCGGGACCATGACGCGGTGGGCGCGGGTGTCGCCGAGGTTGAACACGCTCTGGATCATGTCCCGCTCCTCCTCCTCGATCACCTCCGACCGGTCCACGAGATCGCGCAGCTGCTCCTCAGTGACGAAAGGTCCGTCTCGGAACACCTTGGCGGGAGTCAGCATGTTGCCCAGCCACACCAGGACGCGGGCGACCGGACCCAGGCCTGTGCGCAGGCCGGTGATCAGCCAGCCCAGCCCGAGCGACACGGACAGCGAGCGACGCCGGCCGATGGTGCGCGGAGACACTCCGGCGATGACGAACATCGCGATCGAAGCGGTCAGCACGGTGAACAGCACCATCTGCCATCCGACGCCGAGCACTCTCATGTACGCCATCGCGACGAACACCGTGCCCATCGCCTCGAAGAACTGCCGGAGGAAGGTCAGCACGTTCACGTGGGTCGGCAGGTCGTCGAGGATCCGGGCCACGTGCGCGGCACCGCGCTGGTTCTCGGCGACGGCGTCGGCGACCTGATGGTGGGAGACGCTCGACACCGCCGCCTCCCCGGCAGCCAGCAGCGCAGCGCCCGCCACGCAGACGAGTGCGAGCACGAAGAATCCGACCGTCACCGCTCAGTCCTCGGTCGGTTCCGGAACGGACGTCCGGCCGGGCTCCCGATCCGCGAACCAGGTCAGCAGGAGATGCCGCTGGAGGCCGAACATCTCCTCCTTCTCCTGCGGCTCGGCGTGGTCGTAGCCCATGAGGTGGAGCAGTCCGTGGGTGGTCAGCAGCAGGATCTCGTCGCTGAGGGAGTGCCCGGCCGTGACCGCCTGGCGTGCGGCGACGCCGGGGCAGATCACGATGTCGCCGAGCACCCCGTCGACCTCGTCGCCCGGTGTCAGCTCGTCCATCGGGAAGGACATCACATCCGTGGGCCCCGGCAGGCTCATCCACTGCTCGTGAAGCGCGCTCATCGTGTCCTCGTCGGCGAACCGGATGTAGACCTCCGCGGCGGGGTGGATGCCCATCCGGTCGAGCACATGCGCGGTGAGCTCCTCCACCTCCGTCAGCGAGATCTCGAACTCCGTCTCGTTGCCGACCTCGATGCTCATGAGCGGACCTCACGCGGCGGGCGGCTCTGGGTGTCGGCAGTCGAGTTCCACAGGTCGTAGGCTTCGACGATCGCGGAGACGAGTGCGTGACGAACCACGTCTTTGCTCGTCAGCGTGCAGAACTCAATGTCCTCGAGGCCGGACAGGATGTCCTGGACGACCTTGAGTCCGCTCCGGGTCGACCCGGGCAGGTCGATCTGGGTGGTGTCGCCGGTGACGACCATCCTGGAGTTGAAGCCGAGCCGGGTGAGGAACATCTTCATCTGCTCGGGTGTGGTGTTCTGAGCCTCGTCGAGGATGATGAACGCGTCGTTGAGGGTGCGGCCGCGCATATAGGCCAGCGGCGCCACCTCGATGGTTCCCGAGTCGAGCAGGAGCTTGATCCGGTCCGGGTCGATCATGTCGTGGAGCGCGTCGTAGAGCGGCCGTACGTACGGATCGATCTTCTCGTCGAGTGTGCCGGGCAGGAAGCCCAGCTTCTCACCGGCCTCGACGGCGGGTCGGGTGAGGATGATGCGCGAGACGTCCTTGTGCTGCAGCGCATTGACCGCCATCGCCATCGCCAGGTACGTCTTCCCGGTGCCGGCGGGCCCCAGCCCGAAGGTGATCGTGTGGTTGCGGATCGCGGTCACGTACTGGTGCTGGCCGTAGGTCTTCGGGCGCACGGTCCGACCGCGGGAGGACAGGATGTTCTCCCCCAGCACCTCCGAGGCGCTGGCCCCCGGCACGTCCATGGTGTGCACCCGCCGGACGGTCTCCACATCGATCCGGTGCCCGGCGTTCGCCAGCTTCTTGAGCTCGCCGATGGTGGCCACGAGCGCGCCCACTACGTCCTCGGGGCCGCCGATGGTGATATCGCGCTCGCGGCAGTGGATGTCCGCCTCCGGCGCGAGCGCCTCGAGCTCGCGCAGGTTGGCCTCTGCCGGGCCGAACAGCGCAACGAGGTCGATGGTGTCGGGGACTGACAGGCGGACCTGCGTGGTGCGGGAATCGGAGTTCAGTGGGTGTCCTTTCGGGCTGCGATGTCAGGAGATGCTGTGTCCACCGCAGTCATCCTATCGGCCGGAAGCGTGATCGGCGGCACTGTCGGCGTCATCCCAGCGTCCCAGCAGGAGCTGACACAGCGCCAGCCCCACCGGGCCGGCCGACGAGGCGCGCAGCACCGTGTCGCCGAGCCTCACCGGCAGCGCTCCGACCGCCTCGAATGCGGTGATCTCCTCCGCGGAGATGCCGCCCTCGGGACCGACGACGAGGATCAGGCGCTCGACATCCTCCGGCGCCGCGGCGACTGCGGCCGGCAGCCGCACCGTTGCCTCCTCGTGCAGGACCAGCACGTGGTCACCGGTGCCGAATCGCTCGCGCAGCGCATGCCCGCGCGCCAGATCGTGCAGCAGCGGCACCCGAGCGCGGCGGGCCTGGAGCGCAGCCGCCTGGAGGGTGTTGGCCCATTTGGCTGCCATCTTGCCGTGCTTCTTGGCCGGCCAGTCCGCGATCGACCGAGCGGCCGCCCACGGAATCACTTCGTCGACACCCACCTCGGTGGCGGCCTCGATGGCCTGCAGGTCGCGCTCCTGCTTGGCCAGTGCCTGCACCAGGACGAGCCGGGGCCGAGGCGCCGCCTCGCGATCGACACCGGTGACGGTGACCGTGAGCGAATCCGGTGCCGCTTCGGCGATCGTGCCCGTCACCCGGGTTCCCGACCCGTCGATGAGCTGCAGGTCCTCCCCGGCGCTCATGCGGCGCACCCGGACGGCATGCCCGGCCACCTCCGAGCCGCAGTCGAGCAGGACGCCGATCCGGGCCTGCTCGAGCCCCGAGGCGAAGAAGACAGGCAGGGTCACCGGCCGGAGAACTTCTCGCGGATGCGGCTGAAGGGTCCGCGCGCGTGGTTGCCGACCAAGGGCTCGGGCTCGACCTCGTCCCGCTCGGCGGCGAGCTGCTCGAGCAGCTCGCGCTGCCGGGCGTCGAGCTTCGACGGGGTCTGCACGACGATGGTCACGAGCAGGTCTCCGCGCGAGCTGCGACGCAGGCGCGTGGCTCCGAGTCCGGGCAGGCGCTTGACGCTGCCCGACTGCAGCCCGGGCTCGATCTCGACCGGCTGCGTCCCGTCGAAGGTCTCGATCTCGATGGTCGAGCCGAGTGCGGCGGCGGTCATGGGGACGGTCAGTGTGCACCGGAGGTCGTCGCCGTCGCGGCTGAAGACCTCGTGCTCGGTGACGCTGATCTCGATGTAGAGGTCGCCGGCCGGTCCACCGCCGGGCCCCACTTCGCCCTGTCCGGCGAGCTTGATCCGGACTCCGTCGGAGACTCCGGCGGGGATTCGGACCGGCAGGGTCCGCTCGGCCCGCACCCGTCCGTCTCCGGCGCAGTTGGGACAGGGGTCGGTGATGATCGTGCCGTAGCCGCCGCAGTTGTTGCAGGTCTGGTTGGTCACCATCTGCCCCAGCAGAGTGCGGGTGATCTGCTGGACGCTGCCGGAGCCGTGGCACAGGCTGCAGGTCTGCACCGAGGTTCCCTCCCGGGTGCCCTCGCCATGGCAGGTCTCGCACACCTCGGCGGTCACCAGGGAGATGTTCTCCGTGCCGCCGAACACAGCGGTCTCCAGGTCGATCTCCACGTCGATCAGGGCGTCCTTGCCGCGGCGCCTGCGGGACGCCGGCTGCGTGCGGCCACCGCCCATGCCGCCGCCGAAGAAGGTCTCGAAGAGGTCGGAGAAGCCCCCGAAGTCCGCGCCGCCGAAGCCCTGGCCCGAACCGGAGCCGCCCATGTCATAGTTCCGTCGCTTGCTGGGGTCCGACAGGATCTCGTAGGCGACCGCGACCTTCTTGAAGTCCTCTTCATGGCCGGGGTTGACGTCGGGGTGCAGCTTTCTGGCCAGCTTGCGGTAGGCCTTCTTGATCTCGTCCTCCGAGGCTTCGGGGGACACGCCAAGAGTTTCGTAGTGGTTGCTCACTTATGTCCTTTGCTATTCCGAGAGAATCACGGAGACGTACCTGGCCACGGCGCGCACCGCCGCCATCGTGGTCGGATAGTCCATGCGAGTGGGGCCCAGCACGGCGAGCTTCGCCTCCGAATCGTCGGTGCCGTAGCCCGTCGCGACCACGGAGGTCGAGGCGAAGGACTCCACCGGGTTCTCGCGTCCGATCCGCACACTGACCCGTCCGGTCTCAGCAACCATCGACGTCAGCAGCTTCAACAATACGACCTGTTCCTCAAAAGCCTCCAAGAGCGGACCGATGTGCTCGCCGAAGTCACGTCCGGAGCGCGCGAGGTTGGCGGTGCCGGCCATCACGAGACGGTCCTGCCGGGAGGACCGGGCGAGATCGACGACGACCTCTGAGATCGCCGACGCCCACTCACGCAGCTCCGGAGCGACGCTGATCCGCTCCAGTGCAGAGCCGACCCGGCTCAGCCGAACCTGGTGGAGCGCGTCATTGAAGGCGTCGCGCAGCGCTGCGATGCCGGCCTCGTCCAGTGGACTGCCGGCGTCCACGATGCGCTGCTCGACCTGGCCCGAATCGGTGATGAGGACCACAAGCAGCCGGTGGGCGGCGAGATCGACGAACTCGAGATGGCGGACTGCGGTCGTGGTCGCCATCGGGTACTGCACGACCGCGACCTGGTGGGTCAGCGACGCCAGCAGCCGCACGGTCCGGTCGAGCATCTCGTCGATGTCGACGGGACGCTCGATGATCCGTGCGATGGCGCGCTTCTCCGCGGCCGACAGCGGCTTGACATCATCGATCCGGTCGACGAACTCCCGATAGCCCTTGTCTGTGGGAACCCGGCCTGCGGAGGTGTGCGGCTGGGCGATCAGCCCCTGCTGCTCCAGCGCGGCCATGTCATTGCGGATGGTGGCGGGCGATACCTGAAGTCCGTGCCTCTCGACGAGGGCCTTCGAACCGACGGGCTCGTTCGTGGCGACGTAGTCCTCGACGATCGCGCGAAGCACCCGAGCTCTGCGCCCCTCATTCATCCGTCCTTCACCCCCTGGCACTCGACACATATGAGTGCCAATTCTACGCGCGTGCCGGAACTGACCAAAACCACCCCCTGCCGCAGCACCTCTCTGCCGGTTCAGCGCCTTCCTCCCGGTCCGGCGCCCCCGTCCGACTCTGCACTGCTCGTCACCGCTCAGCCGACACGGCGCCGCCTCCCCGAGACACACGGCCGGCGACGAGACCGATGTGCCCGACCGGCGGCCCCAGCCGTGGCTACAGTGACGGCATGACCTATTCAGACCCCTATGGGCGGGACGTTCTCAGCGGCGCCTCTCCCACCGCTCGCCGCCGCCCGCAGTCCCGCGAAGTCCCGGTTGCCCCGGGCCTTGTCGTCGAGGACGCCGAAAGCGGCTGGGTCGGCGCCGTCGTCGGATTCGAGAAGACCTCGGTCGGCCACGTCGTCCACCTCGAGGACCGGCGCGGTCGCAGACGTCCCTTCCCCCTCGGCCCCGGCTACCTCATCGACGGCAAGCCGGTGGCGCTCACCCGGCCGCAGGCCAAGCGACCCGCCGCCCGGGCCCGCACCGCCTCGGGATCGGTCGCGGTGCCCGGGGAGCGCGCGCGGGTGGCCCGCGGTTCGCGCATCTGGGTCGAGGGAAAGCACGACGCCGAGCTCGTGGAGAAGATCTGGGGAGACGATCTGCGGATCGAGGGAGTCGTGGTGGAGCCGCTCGGCGGCCTCGACGACCTCCCGGAGAAGCTCGCCGAGTTCGGGCCCGATCGCTCCCACCGGGTCGGCGTGCTGGCCGATCACCTCGTCGACGGCTCCAAGGAGACCCGGATCGCCGAGGCGGCACTCGCCGACCGACGCAACTCCGGGGTGGTGCACATCATCGGGCATCCCTACATCGACATCTGGCAGGCTGTCCGCCCCGGGGTGGTCGGGATCCGCGAGTGGCCCGAGGTGCCCCGCGGCGAGGACTGGAAGACCGGCGTCCTGCGGCGCATCGGCTGGCCGGCGAATGACCACCGGGACGTCGCGCGCGCCTGGCAGCGGATCCTGCGGTCGGTGACGACGATCGCCGACGTCGAGCCGGCGCTGTCCGGCCGCGTCGAGGAGCTCATCGACTTCGTGACCGTCGAGCAGACCGGCTGAATCCGTCAGCAGGCTGCCGGATCGGGGAACGGGCAGCTCGCGCCGGTTGTCGTGGCGGCTTCGCCGGCCGGAGGAGTCAGCGCAGCGACCAGCCGTCCGGACCGGGCTCGCGCCGGTTGTCGGCACCTCTCAGCCGGCTGGAGGAGTCATCGACCACCGGATGTGTCTAAATCGGTACACCAGCGCAGTGCATCCGCGGTGCACCTCGCATAACGTTGACTCTGTCGCATCATGCGCAGGCAATTCTCTGAAAGGATCCCCATGTCGCAGCAGCCTCACGACGAGCAGAACGGCCGTCCCATGCCGCCCACCTACGGCTCCGGAGCACAGTCTCCGTACGGTTCGCAGCCCGGCGGTTCGCAGCCCTACGGCTCTCAGCCGGGCGCGCAGTCGTACGGCGCTCAGCCCGGTGGAGCGCAGCCGTACGGCGCCGGCGCGCAGCCGCCGTACGGCTCGGGTCCTCAGCAGCCATACGGTTCCGCCCCCCAGCAGCCCTACGGCGCTCAGCCCGGACAGCCGTACGGCGCCTCCCCGTACGCGCAGCAGCCGGGTCGCCCGGCAGTGATCCCGGGTCAGCCGCTTCCGGAGAACGCCTATGGCGAGGGATCGGCAATATTCTGGCAGCCGACCGACTCCGAGCGCCAGGCCGCGATGTGGACGCACATCGGCGCGATCTTCATCAGCTGGCTCATGCCGCTGATCATGTTCCTGGTGAAGAAGGACGAGTCCGCCTTCGTCCGCGAGCACGCCCGGCAATCGCTCAACGCCCAGATCATGAACACCATCGCGATCATCGCGCTGACCGTCATCGTGACGATCATCGCGGTCCTCACCCTGGGAATCGGCGGGCTGCTGACACCCCTCATCTACGCGCCGTGGGTCTTCTACACGATTCTGGAGATCATCGCGGCGGTCAAGGCGAACAAGGGCGAGGGCTACCGCTTCATGCTGGCCCCCGACATGGTGAAGTGATGCCGCAGCGCGCGTGACCGGACACGGTCACGACGGCCCGCGGCGCAGCATCGGGTCCGCCTGCAACGCCCATGCAGCCTCAAAGACGCCCACCAGTGCGCGGGGGGGCGTCGTCGTGTCGGGTGCGGGGCGCCTCGTCAGGGTTGTGACGTTCCCCGAGGGCATCGTCGTGTCGGGTGCGGGGCGCCTCGTCAGTGTTGTGACGATCCCCGAGGGCATCGTCGTTTCGGGTGCGGGGCGCCTCGTCAGTGTTCCGGCGCTCGGCACGGGCGTTGTCGCAGTCGCGATCAGATGACGAAATCGGTGAGCCGGCGGACCATGTGGTCCGCGAGCAGCCTGCCCTGCAGGGTCGGTGTCCAGAAGCCGGCGTCCGCCTCGGCGGGGTCGAGCAGGCCGGAGTCCTGGAACTCCCGGATGAGACCTGCGGAGCTCTCAGGCAGCGAATCCAGCAGCAGGCCCCTGTGGATGCGCGCGCCGAGCAGCAGGCGTTCGATCTCCCGGGTGGTGTCGTCGAGCACTTCCCGGCCGACTGCCGGCGACCGACCCGCCCGCAGCCTGTCCGACCAGGCGCGCGGGTGTTTGGCATTCCAGAACCGGACGCCGCCGATATGGGAGTGCGCCCCCGGGCCGTAACCCCACCAGTCGGCATTGCGCCAGTAGGCGAGGTTGTGCTCGCACCGGTGCTTCTCATCGATCGCCCAGTTGCTCACCTCGTACCAGCCGAATCCGGCACTGGCGAGGAGTGCCTCGGCCAGTTCGTACTTGTCGGCCAGATCGTCCTCGTCCGGCATCGGCAGCTCGCCCCGGCGGACCTGCACTCCCATTCGGGTGCCCGGCTCGACGATCAGCGAATAGGCCGAGATGTGGTCGGGACGGCAGGCGAGGGCGGCTTCCACGCTGGTGTGCCAGTCCGTCAGGCTCTCCCCCGGCGTTCCGTAGATCAGGTCGAGGCTGACGTCCAGACCGGCGTCCTTGATCCACTGCACGACCTCGGGAATCCGCTCCGCCTCATGGGTCCGGTCGAGTGTGCGCAGCACGTGGGGAACCGCGGACTGCATGCCCAGAGACACGCGCGTGAAGCCGGCGTCCGCGAGCGCGCGGACATAGGCCGGGCTCAGGGTATCGGGGTTCGCCTCGGTGGTGACTTCCGCCGCAGAGTCCAGCTCGAACCGCTCCCGGATGTCGCCGAGCACTCCTGCCAGTTCCTGCGCATCCAGCATCGTCGGAGTGCCGCCGCCGAAGAAGATCGTCGACACCGCGCGCGGTTCGAGCTGTGCTCGTCCCATGACGCCCAGCGAGAGATCGAGCTCAGCGGCGACGGTGGCCCGGTAGTCGCTGCGGGAGGCGCCGGGTCCGAGCTCTGTCACCGTGTACGTGTTGAAGTCGCAGTAGCCGCAGCGCGTTCGACAGTACGGCACATGGACGTAGAGGCTCAACGACCGATCCGCTGCGCCCCCGGCGACCTGCGGCGGCAGGGAGCCATCGGCGGGCGGAGTCTCTCCATCAGGTTGGGCGGGCATCTGAATATGGTTTCACACTCGCGAAGAGCGAGCGCCGGCACCTCTCCGGGGCCGACGCAGGCTACTTCTTGTCGGAGGTCGGAGCGTCGGTCGAGAGCGCGGCGATGAACGCCTCCTGCGGGACTTCCACGCTGCCGACCATCTTCATGCGCTTCTTGCCCTCCTTCTGCTTCTCGAGCAGTTTGCGCTTGCGGCTGATGTCGCCGCCGTAGCACTTGGAGAGCACGTCCTTGCGGATCGCCCGCACGGTCTCCCGGGCGATGATCCGCGAGCCGATGGCGGCCTGGATCGGCACCTCGAACTGCTGGCGCGGAATCAGCTCCTTGAGCTTGCCGACCATCATCACGCCGTAGGAGTACGCCTTTTCGCGGTGCACGATGGAGGAGAACGCGTCGACCGGGTCTCCGTGGAGCAGGATGTCGACGCGGACCAGATTCGCCGTCTGCTCGCCGTCGTTGTCGTAGTCGAGCGAGGCATAGCCCTTGGTGCGCGACTTGAGCTGGTCGAAGAAGTCGAACACGATCTCCGCGAGTGGCAGCCGATAGCGCAGCTCCACCCGATCCTCGGACAGGTAGTCCATCCCCAGCATCTGACCGCGCTTGGACTGGCAGAGCTCCATGACGGTCCCGACGAAGTCGCTGGGGGTCAGCACCGTCGCCCGGACCATCGGCTCGCGGACCTCGCGCACCTTGCCGTCCGGGAACTCCGAGGGATTCGTCACCTCGTGCTCGGTCCCGTCCTCCATCGTGACCTGGTAGACCACGCTGGGTGCGGTGGAGATGAGGTCGAGGTTGAACTCCCGTTCCAGCCGCTCGCGCACGATTTCCAGATGCAGCAGGCCCAGATAGCCGCAGCGGAATCCGAAGCCGAGCGCGACGGAGGTCTCCGGCTCGTACACCAGCGCTGCGTCGTTGAGCTTGAGCTTGTCGAGCGCGTCGCGCAGCACGGGAAAGTCCGAGCCGTCGATCGGGAAGAGTCCGGAGAACACCATCGGCTTCGGATCGCGGTACCCGCCGAGCGCCTCGGTGGCCCCGTTCCGAGTCGTCGTCACGGTGTCGCCCACGCGCGACTGGCGGACGTCCTTCACGCCGGTGATGAGGTAGCCGACCTCGCCGACTCCGAGACCCTTGCTGGGAGCCGGCTCCGGGGACGAGACGCCGATCTCCAGCAGCTCGTGCGACGTCTGCGTCGACATCATGGTGACCTTGTCCCGCGGCGACAGCTGGCCGTCGACCACCCGCACATAGGTGACCACGCCGCGGTACGTGTCGTAGACCGAGTCGAAGATCATGGCCCGCGCGGGCGCCTCGGGGTCGCCCTCCGGTGCCGGGACCTCGGCGATCAAGCGGTCGAGCACCGCCTCGACGCCCTCACCCGTCTTGCCCGAGACCCGGAGGCAGTCGTCCGGATCGGTGCCGATCAGATTGGCGAGCTCCTCGGCGTACTTCTCCGGCTGAGCCGCGGGCAGATCGATCTTGTTGAGCACCGGGATGATCGCCAGGTCGTTCTCGAGCGCCAGATACAGGTTCGCCAGCGTCTGCGCCTCGATGCCCTGGGCCGCGTCGACCAGCAGCAGCGCGCCCTCGCAGGCAGCCAGCGAACGGGACACCTCATAGGTGAAGTCGACGTGGCCGGGCGTGTCGATCATGTTCAGCGCGTAGGGCGTGTCCCCCACGGCCCACGGCATCCGCACGGCCTGAGACTTGATGGTGATTCCGCGCTCACGTTCGATGTCCATGCGATCGAGGTACTGGGCCCGCATGTCGCGGGGCTGCACGACTCCGGTGACCTGCAGCATGCGGTCGGCCAAGGTGGATTTGCCGTGGTCGATGTGCGCGATGATGCAGAAATTGCGGATCAGCTCCGGCGGGGTCGCTGCGACCGCGATCCGGGAGGCAGCGGAATCACTCACCTGAGGGGCCATGAACGTGTGTTCCCTTTCTTCTGGACCAGACCCCTATTCTTCCACACGGCGCACCGGTCGGACCCACCAGCGCGACGGTCGGACCCACCAGCGCGGGGGTCAGGCCAACTAGACTGGCACCCATGCCCGATCAGCCCCCGGCTCCCGAGCCGCTGGCGGTCATGTGCTTCAATCTCCGCTACCCGGCTCTGGACCGCAATCCCTGGCACCGTCGACTGCCGGAGGCAGCTGCGCTCATTGCGGACGCGTCCCCGCATCTGATCGGCACTCAGGAGGGCGTCCTGAAGCAGCTCAGCAGACTGACCGAGGCGCTGCCGGCCCGGTACGCATGGCTGGGTGAAGGGCGTCAGGGCGGCGACGCAGGCGAGTTCACCGCCGTCATCTACGATTCCGAGCGCATCGCTGTCGATGCGGTCGCAGTGCGATGGCTCTCGGAGCGCCCTGCTGCTGCGGGTTCGATCTCGTGGGGCGCACGTCATCCGCGCACCGTGACCGTGGTCGACTGCACCGACACGGAGAGCGGAACGCGGATCCGATTGCTCAACACCCACCTCGACCACAAGTCTGAGCGGTCCCGGCACCGTTCCGCGGAGGCGCTGCGTGACCTCGCTGCGGAAGCCTCCGGCGAGGTGCTGGTCACCGGAGACTTCAACGTCGCGCAGGGCTCGGAGGTCCACCGGATGCTGACCTCGGGACCGCTGCTGTCCGACGCCGTTGAGACCTGCCCCGCCGCGGATTCGGACATCAGCACCTTCCACGGGTACCGAGGACCGAAGCGGGACAACCAGCGCATCGACTGGATACTCCACTCCCCCGGACTGGTGCCGATCCGCACCGCCGTCAACCTCCATGGCCGCGGGCGTCAGTACCCCTCCGATCACTTCCCCGTGCAGGCCGATTTCACGGTCCCCGATGCCCCGCCGGGGCGGGACGGCCGTGCCGGCTGACCGCACGGTTCCCGAGGCGTCGCCCGCGCGGGATGACCAGGCCGCTTGACTGCACAGTCCCCGAGGCGTCGCCGGCCCGGGATGACCAGGCCGACGGCCCAGCGCCGAACTGTAGGCTGGAGCTCATGGTCCTGAAACGATTCGCCCAGCAGGCGATGCGCGCCGGAGCGCGCCGAGCCGCTGGTTTTGTCACCCGGAAACTCGCCGATCCCGAGGCCCGCAGCGCAGTGACCTCGCTGCTCACCGGACAGCAGCCGACGCGCACGCTCAGCAAGCAGCCTGTCTCGCAGGCTGAGTCCCGGGGCGGGAGGCCGGGCCGCCGGCAGTCGTCGAAGAATCAGCCTTCGAAGCAGTCGGAGCAAGCACGTCCCCCAGCCGAACGGCCTGCAGCAGCCGCTCCCATCGGCGCGGATCCTCGCGGCGGAGAGTTCACCCCGGCACGGCAGGCCTCACGCACTCGTCCCCGGCAGAACTTCCCTCGTCGGCCGTCCGGTGGCTACCCGGGCGACTACGTCGGCCGGGTTCGTCCCGTGTACTCCCCGGACCTCGACGGTGAACCGGATCCCGGGGAGATCGTCTGGGGCTGGGTGCCGTTCGAGGAGGACCACAAGCGCGGCAAGGATCGGCCCGTGCTGATCATCGGACGCGACGATCGCTGGCTGCTGGCGCTGATGCTCACGAGCAAGGACAACGTCCCCGGCGCCGTCGGAGAAGTGTGGGAGGACGAGCACGCCCGCTACATCAACATCGGAGCCGGCGACTGGGATTCTCAGCGCCGGCCTTCCGAGGTGCGGCTGGACCGGGTGGTGCGCATCAGCGATGACGCCGTCCGGAGGGAAGGCTCGGTCATGCCGATGGAGCTGTTCTCGCGGATCGTGTCCGAGGTGCGGCCCGGCTGATTTCCGTGTACAGTTGACCGCTGTGTGTTCGCCGCGGTGCGTGTCTCACCGAGGTCGGGCGAACATACACCCGAGAGCCGCAGCGGAACGCGTGTTTCCCCGCGCCTTCATGACCAGGCTTCCGGGAAGCCCTCACGACCACTGAAGATGACTCACACGAAAGAGTGTTGAACTTGGCAAACATCAAGTCACAGATCAAGCGGAACATCACCAACGAGAAGGCGCGACTCCGCAACAAGGCGGTTCGCTCCGAGGTGAGGACTGCTGTCCGCGCCGTGCGCGAGCGGGTCGCGGCCGGCGACGCCGCTGAGGCACAGGCCGCCCTCAAGGTTGCTTCGCGCAAACTCGACAAGGCTGTGTCGAAGGGCGTGCTGCACAGGAACAACGCGGCGAACCACAAGTCGAAGCTGGCCAAGCAGGTCAACGCCGTCTGACGTTCGTGCCATTCGCACAGCGGGGCCGCTGCTCATCCTTGTGAGCAGCGGCCCCGCTGTTTCTGATGAACCCGCCGCCCGTCGCCGCCAGTGAGCTCGCCGCCCCCGCTGTTTCCGAAGAACTCGCGGCCCCGCTGCCGCTAGTGGACCCTCGCCTGCGCGCAGACAGTCGTGACCAGGCGCTCCACCGCGTACACCGGGTCTCGACCCGCGCCTTTCACGGCTTCGTCAGCCCGCGCGGCTTCCAGCATCGCCCGGCCCAGCGCCACGTCGTTCCACGAGCGAAGATCGCGGCGGGCGCGATCCACCTGCCAGGGCGCCATCTTGAGCTCACCGGCGAGCTGACCCGAGCTGCCACCCAGCCCCTGGACCCGAGCCATCGAACGGAGCTTGAGCGCGATCGCCGCGACCAACGGCACCGGATCCGTCCCCGTGGCCAGCGCGTGACGCAGCAGCGAGAGCGCCTCCGACGTGCGTCCGGCGACCGCCGCATCAGCGACTTTGAACCCGGTCGCCTCCACGCGACCCCCGTAGTAGCGGTCGACGATGTCCGCGGTGATGGTCCCCGAGGTGTCCTGGATGAGCTGCTCGACCCCGGCGCTGAGTTCGGAGAGGTCAGCGCCGAGGGCGTTCATCAGGGCCGTCATGGCCGCCCGCTCCACGGTCCGACCCGCGGCCTTGAACTCTGCGGCGGCGAACGCCTGCCGGTCTCCTTCGCTCTTGAGCACCTGCGCGTCGATCCGCGGGTAGCCGGCCTTGTCGATCGCAGTCAGCAGCTTCGAGCCGCGATTGCCGCCACTGTGCCGCAGCACGACGACGGCGTCCTCGTTGACCTCCTCGACGTAGCGCAGAGCGTCCTTGAGGAAGTCATCGGAGCATTGAGCGACCGCTTCGACGATGACGAGTTTGCGGGTGGCGAACAGCGACGGTGCCGCCGCCAGCAGCAGGTCCCCTGCCTCGTAGTGGGCTGCGTCCAACCGGGTCGTCTCCAGATCCTTGTGCTTCCGGCAGGCCGTCACGATCTTGTCCTGGGCCTTGCGGATGAGCACGGCCTCACCACCGGAGATCACCACGACCGGCGCCGGCTTGGCGCGATTCCACGGGATCAGCTTCTGCTTGGGTGCCACGGCTGTACTCTACCGGGTGCCTCGGACCGGGCCCCAGCGCTGCCGGGCACCTCGGACAGGGCCCAAAGCTGCCGGGTGCCTCGGACCGGGCCCCAGGGCTGCCGGGCATCTCGGACAGGGCCCAGCGCTGCCGGGCGCCTCGAATGCGGCTGAGGATCGGCTCAGCCTTCGCGGACCGTCGGGTGGACGACCGGAACCGCGCAGCCGACGCGCTTCTCGGTGACGCTCACCTGAAGTCCGGCGTCGATGGCAATGGTGCCGCACTCGTCCGTGCGCAGGACGGGGACCCGGGCAAAGGCCTCGAGGCTCCGGCTGCTCGGATGTCCGTAGGAGTTGTCTGCGCCGACCGAGACGATCCCCAACTGCGCGTCAGCGGCGGCATAGAAGTCCTCGCTGAGATCGCCGGAGCCATGATGGGGAGCGATCAGGACATCGGCCGGTGACAGCCGAGGCGCCAAGCGGCGCTGCTCGGCCTCGCCGATATCGCCGGGGACGATCATCGTCAGCTCCGGTGTCACAACCCGGACCACCACCGACATCGCATTCGACTCCTCGGAGTCACCTCGTGCCCCGGGCTCCGGCCACAGCACCTCCCACGACACCTCACCGAAGCGGAAGACGTCGCCGGCGGCGACTTCGGTGACTGGCACATCGGGCACCCGCTCCTCCATTGCGAGAGCCCGCCGGTGCTCGCCGGCCGACTCCGAGCGCTGGACAGAACCGAGAGAGCGGCCCGTCAGCACACCCGGGTAGCCGGCCGAGTGATCAGCGTCGAAATGGGAGATCAGGAGGTGCACTGTCTGCGCGCCGGCCTGCGCGAGGCAGCCATCGACAGTCTGCCGTTCTGGTCCCGTGTCGATGAGCAGCACGTGCCGGTCCGGAAGTCTGACCACGGTCGCACTGCCCTGCCCGACATCACACACCAGCACCCGCCAGTCCCCGGGAACCTGCCGATGCAGCACGGGAACCAGCGTGCCGACGACCAGGCACGCAATGATCACGGCGGATCCCACCGGCAGCGCGCGTCGGTGCCGGACCAGCACCGCCACGGCAAGACCTGCGGCCATTCCGACGGCGAGCACGATCCCTGTCGCTCCGTGCGGCCACGGCCACACGGCAGCGGGCAGATTCGCACCGACCCGAGCCAGCCGCGCGATCCACCACGCGCACCAGCTCGCTGGAGCTGCGACCACCCCACCCAGCAGCCCGAACCACTGGGCGACGGAGTCCGGCGGTGAACCCGGCAATGCGAGCACCCCGGCTTCGACGGCGCCGAGCAGCAGGACCAGCAGACCGAGCACAGTCGCCGGTGCCACCAGCGGAGCCGCGAGGATGTTGGCCGGCACGGCCCAGGCGCTCATCGTCCCGCCGATGCCCAGCAGCACCGGAGTCACTCCGATCTGCGCCGTGATCGGGACCGCCAGCGCTGCCGCGGCGAAATAGGGCACGCCGAATCTGACCAACAGCTCCGTGAGCCGCGGTGCCGCCGTCACCAGCGCGGCCGTCGCCGCCACCGACAGGTGGAAGCCAGGACTGGACGCGAGGCTCGGCTGGTAGATGAGCACACCCATCACGGCGGAGGACAGCACCGCCAGCCCGCGGGTTCCGCTGCCGCGGAGAAGCACCGCGGCCCCGACCAGCCCCATCGCCGCAGCCCGAGTGACGCTGGGCTCGGGGCCGACGACGAAGACGTAGGCCGCAGTCACGGCGACGGCGGTGCCGAGTGCAATCAGCCGCCTCGGCGTCACCCGCGCCACGAGCCACATGACGGCCAGAGCGACGATGGTGATGTTGGAACCGGATACCGCGGTCAGGTGCGACAGCGACACGGTCCGCATGTCCTCCTCGAGGCCCGGCGCGAGCCCTCCCGTCTCCCCCACGACCAGCCCCGGCACCAGCCCGGAGCCGTCATGAGCGGCACCGGACGCGACGACGAGGAACTCCCTCACCGTCGCGCGGAGCCGCCAGAGACGGGCCGGTTCGGACGTCGGTCGCGCTGAGTCGACGAAGGCCGAGGCGCCGGCCGTGTCGACCCGCACCTGCGCCCGCAGCTGGATGCGGGTTCCAGCCGGCGGCAGCGGCTCCCGCGAGATCACCGTGACCTGTCCGATGCCGGTGTCCGCCGCCGCCGTATGGGAGCCGGACGGCCCCGCTCGCGGGTCGGTGAGCACGATGGCGGCACCCGAGTAGTCCTGCGGCTCGCCCGGCACTGTGGTGCGCGCTGTGCTCACGCCGGTGCCGGCCGCCCCCGCGATGAGGACGACCGATAGCACCCACTGCGACCATCCAGGCGGTCGTCCAGCCCGACCGACCGCAGACGGGCGCCCTGGATTCCTCGGGGACCGGCCGACAGCGTCTCCGTGAAGTCGCTGTCGCGTTCGATGGCGATCCGCGTCCCGGCGGTGCACCGGCTCTCCGCGACGCCTCGCGCTGCTGCGGCGAGCCGCGAGCATCGACGATCCCGCAGCAGTGACCAGCCCGATATTGAGGGCCAGGAGGACATCGGCGCCGGGGATGAGCGCGACGATCCAGGCCCACCCCGCGGCGATGAGCAGCCTCAGGGTGCCCGCCCGGCCCATCATCCACACAGCTGCCGTGCGCAGCGAGCGCGACCAGTCCCGAGCGAGCCGTGTGCGCCGGCGCCTGCCTGGGCGCATCACACGGTCACGAGATCCCGCAGCCGTTCCAGCGTCGCCTCACCGATGCCCGGAACGTCGAGCAGCTGCTCGACGCTGGTGAAGGGTCCGCTGTTGGTTCGGTATTCGATGATCGCGTTGGCTGTCGCCGGCCCGACGCCCGGCAGGACGTCAAGACCCGCCGCATCGGCAGTGTTGATATTGACCTTCTGCCCCGGTGCCGCGGGTTGTCCGGGTCCCGGCGGCTGCCCCGGTCCCGCTGGCTGCCCCGGCCCTGCCGGCCCGGCCCCCGGTGCTGCTCCGCCCCCTTCCGCCGGTGCTGCGGCAGGATTCCCGGAAGTGGATTCGGTGCGCACCGGAACGATGATCTGCTCACCGTCGACCAGCACACGCGCCAGGTTGACCGCGCCGGTGTCGGCCTTGGCAGTCGACCCGCCCGCGGCGTCGACTGCATCGGACACACGGGCTCCCGGCGGCAGGCTCACCACCCCGGGCCGATTGACTTCCCCGACGACGTGAACGGTGACCTCGGCGGCCTCACTCGTTGAGTTCTCCGGCTCCGATTGCACCGCGGTCGGGTCATCCGCACCGGCGACCGAACCGTCGACTGAACCGGCGGGCGGCTGCGAGGTCGGTGAGACGAGCACGAAGACGATGACGCCGGCCAGCGTCAGCGCTGCGATCCCCCAGACCGCCCAGCGACCGGGGAACGGGCGGGTGCGCGGCTCCTCACCGTCGTCGTCATCCAGGTCGTCGTCCAGGTCCTCATCCTCGGGAACCCAACCGCGGGAGGAACCGCGACTCACGAGCAGCGAGAACCGGTCATCGGGTGAAGGTGCCATGCGGCGAGATTAGACAGGAAGTCGGCCTCGACTCATTCGCGCAGCGGCCCTGTGGACGCCTGCTGAGCAGTCCACAGGCTGCCGACGCACCCTCGCCGGTCCTGTGACCTGCCGATGGCACCGCGCCTGTCCGACAGCCGATCGATCGCGCCCGGCCCGCACAGGATCGCGACCTCTCCCGTCCCACGAACGAGCGACCGCGACCGCACCTGTCCGGCAGGCAACCACAGCGGTCGAGTTCCGCCCGGCTAACGGCCGCGCCGGCGCCTAGGGTCGGGTCTGCACGGTGACGCCGAGTGCGCCCGGACCGACATGCGCGGTGATCACCGTCGAGAGGACCTCGGTCCTGATCTCGGGGTCGCCGTGCAGCTCTGCGTGCGCGAGCAGATCGAGGACGCGCTGCAGGGCTTTGCCCGCCGCCCCCGGCGTCGACTCGGGGTGCTGGACCACGACTTCGAGCCGCACCTCCGAATCGCGTTCGGTGAACTCCGCGCAGGTTTCCGCCACCAGTCGGACCAATCGGTCGTGTGCCTTCTGCGCAGTCCGCACGCGGGCCAGGGGCACAACCGATCCGGCCCGCAAGCCGAGGACAGGGGTGATCGCGAGGGCTCTGCCGAGCAGGGATGCGGCAGTGCCGATCCGGCCACCGCGCCGGAGGTATTCCAAGTCCTCGGGAATGAAGAACGTCCGAGTCTCCGCCGCACACCAATCCTCGATCTCCCCTGCCACGGACGCTGCGGACATCCCCGATGCGATGCCTGCCACACCGATTGCGGCCGCGCCGGCCAAGCCGGCCGAGGTGGTCCGGGAGTCGATGACGTGAATCTCGATGTCGGGATAGTCCGCAGCCGCGGCGACCGCGGCGGAATGGGTGCCGGAGAGCACCGAGGGAAGGGTCAGGATCAGCACGGACTTCGCGCCTGCGGCGATGAGCTCATCGAGTGCCTCGCCGAAGGCCTCGACACCCGGCAGCGACGTGGTCACCGAGGTGCCGGCCCGCATCTGGGCGCAGATCTCGTCGGCGGACCAATCCCGGTCGGGGCGCTCCTGGTCACCGACGGCAACGGTGAGATCGACGACGCCGAACAAGCCTGAGAGCGCAGCACGGTGGCCCGCGGCGCGCTCAGCGGACAGCTGCGCAGTCGAGTCCACCAGCAGGCCGGTCGGCGTGGCCTGTCCCCCGCCGGTGCCGGGTCCGGTGCTGCTCGGATCGGCGGTCATGGTCGGCCCAGTGCTCGGTAGATCCAGCCGGCGGCCCGCCACTGCACCGGATCGAGCACGTTGCGGCCATCCAGGATCGCCTTCGACCGCACCAGGGACGCCGCATGCTCCGGATCCAGCTCCCGGTACTGCTGCCACTCCGTCAGCAGCAGCACCGCATCCGCACCCGACAGCGCCGCCTCCAGATCCCGCTCATACCCCAGATCCGGGAACAACCTGCGGGCATTGTCGATCGCCTCCGGATCACTCACCGTCACCGACCCGCCCTGCAGCGCGATCAGCCCGGCCACCGCCAGCGCCGGCGAATCCCGCACATCATCGGAATTCGGCTTGAACGCCGCCCCCAGCACCGTGATCCGCTTCCCGATGAACGACCCATCCACCACCTCGCGGGCCAGGTCCACCATCCGCACCCGCCTGCGCATATTGATCGAATCGATCTCCCGCAGGAACGCCACCGCCTGATCAGCACCCAGCTCCCCGGCCCGGGCCATGAACGCCCGAATGTCCTTCGGCAGACACCCACCCCCGAAGCCCAGCCCCGCATTCAGGAACTTCCGCCCGATCCGATCATCCATCCCGATCGCATCCGCCAGCACCGTCACGTCACCCCCGGCCGCCTCACACAGCTCCGCCATCGCATTGATGAACGAGATCTTCGTGGCCAAGAACGAATTCGCCGCCGTCTTCACCAACTCCGCCGTCGCGTAATCCGCGACCAACCGCGGCGTGCCCGCCGCCAGAATCGGCGCATACACCTCATCCAGCACCGCCACCGCACGCTCACCGGCCGCGCCAGCAGGCACCCCGTACACCAGCCGATCGGGAGTCACCGTGTCCTCCACCGCATGCCCCTCCCGCAGGAACTCCGGATTCCACGCCAGCTCACCCCCGGCATCCCGCACCGACTCCGCCAACCGGGCAGCCGAGCCCACCGGCACCGTCGACTTGCCTACCACCAGATCGCCCGCCGACAGCACCGGCAGCAACGACTCCACCGCCGCGTCCACATACGTCATATCCGCGGCGAACTCACCCTTGCGCTGCGGTGTGCCCACACACACGAAATGCACCGACGCCCCCGCAGCCGCGGCGAACTCCGTCGAGAACGACAACCGCCCCGACTCCAACCCGGCAGCCAGCAGCTCCCCCAGCCCCGGCTCGAAGAACGGCGCCCGCGCCGCCGACAACGCCTCGATCTTGGCCGCATCCACGTCGACACCGCACACCTCATGACCCAACGACGCCATCGCCGCAGCATGCACAGCCCCCAGATAGCCACAACCGATGACCGAAATCCGTGTCATTTCCCTAATCAATTCCTTGTCGTCGACGATCCGGACGGCTCTTGGAGAGCTTCACTCAGCATAGATCCAGCAGAATCGACTGCCGGCATTGACTACTCTGGGACATGTGAAGCGTCTCGGAGATTTCCTGCTGAATTCACCTGCCGCCACCGTGCTCGCGGGCACCGCCGCAGTGTGCCTGGTCGTCTACCTCATTCCTGGCCTGCACTCAGTGGCCTGGATCATCGGCCTGGTGTCGGTAGCAGTGATGCTGGGCGTGCTGATGCTGCTGCAGCAGCAGTGGTCGCAGGAGCAGGCCCGGATCGATGACCTCAACGCGCGCCTCGCCGAGGCACGCGGGGCGATCGGCGGCGTCACCCTGAGCGCACCTGCAGAGGACGAACCCGGGGAGGACACCAGGCGCGCGGACCGGATCCGGGAGCTGTTTCCGACGACATCGGGCCTCGTCCAGCAGATCCGCCTGGAGTCCGGCTTCAGCGAACTCGATCCCCAGCTGCTGGTGCCGCTGCGCACCTTCCTGGACGAGTTCTCGCACACGAGCTTCGAGAATCAGGCTTCGCACTTCGCCTTCATGGACTTCTACCGTGCGGGCAAGGCGTTCGCGGAGTGGGTGGATGCCGAAGCGCGCGAGGAGAACGGATTGCTGGAGGTCGTCCCGGGCGACGAACGCCCTGGCGGCTGGCGATCCTTCTCTGATGCCCGCGAGATCGGTGAGCGCCGGATCGATGCGTTCCTCCGCACGCGGCAGTCCTTCGAGCGCATCGCGCTGGAGAACAGCGTCATCTCCTGAAGCCGACGGCAGCGGCGGCTCCGTCAGAAGCCGCCGCTGCCGTGCACATCACTTCGGAGTTCAGTCCGGTCAGTGCCGAATCCACCAGGTGTCGTCCGGTCCGGGCGGCATCCGGCGCTTGTGCTCGGTCGAGCGGAAGCGCATCTCGATGCGATCGGCGACGTCGTCGGGCACGTCCTTGCCCTCGAGGTAGTCATCGATCTGCTCGTAGGTCAGCCCCAGCGAGCTCTCGTCGGTCTCTCCCGGATTCTCATCGAGGAGATCGGCGGTCGGCACCTTGGTGTAGAGCTGCTCGGGAGCGCCGAGGTGCCTGAGCATCGCCTTCCCCTGGCGTTTGGTCAGGCCCGCGAGCGGCAGCACGTCGGCTCCGCCGTCGCCGAACTTGGTGTAGAAACCGGTGACCGCCTCGGCCGCGTGGTCAGCGCCGATGACGAGCAGACCGTGGTCGGCACCGATCGCGTACTGGGCGATCATCCGCATCCGCGCCTTCACGTTGCCCTTGTCGAAGTCCGTCATCGGCTGCCCGAGCGCCTTGTGGAACTCCTCCGCGATGCCGTCCGTCCCACCGGCGATATTCATCGTGATCTCGTGATCGGCGCCGATGAAGTCGAGGGCGGCCTGCGCGTCGTCCTCATCGTGCTGAACCCTGTAGGGCAGCCGAACGGCATGGAATTCCGCCTGGTGGCTGCGTCGCCGCAGCTCCTCAACGGCCAGCTGCGCGAGCTTCCCCGCCAGCGTCGAGTCCTGCCCGCCGGAGATGCCGAAGACGAAGCCCGAGGCGCCCGCGGTCAGGCAGTAGTCGACGAGGAACTGGACACGCCTATCGACCTCGACCCGGGGGTCAATCTCGGGCACCACGCCGAGCACTGTGCGAATATGCTGAGAAAATGAGCTCATGACCCCAGGCTACCGCGCCAGCGTTTCGCCAGGGTTTCGCGGCGAGGATTGATTGTTCACCGGTGTTTCGCCGCGGGGATTGATTGTTCACCGATGTTTCGCCGCGGGGGTTCGTTGCGCTCAGCGCTCGGGCTCAGGCGTCGGGGACGATGTTGACCAGCTTCGGTGCGCGGATGATCACCTTCCGCACTCCGGCGCCGGCGAGCGTTCGCTGCGCCCCGTCGGATGCCAGCGCGAGGCGTTCGAGCTCCTCGGCGCTGATGCCAGGGTCCACCTCGAGCCGATCGCGCACCTTCCCCTTCACCTGCACCACGCAGGTGACGGTGTCGGGAACCAGGTACTGCTCGTCGTGATCCGGATAGTCCTGGTAGGTGATGGTCTCCCGGTGGCCGAGCAGCTCCCAGATCTCCTCCGCGAGGTGCGGTGCCAGCGGGGCGAGCATGATGGTCAGCGGCTCGATGACTTCCCGCGGTGCGGTCCCCTGCTTGGTCAGGTGGTTGGTCAGCACGATGAGCTTCGACACGACGGTGTTGAACCGGAAGTTCTCCATGTCCTCGCGGACCCCGGCGATCGTGGCGTGCAGGAGCTTGCGGGTCTCCTCGTCTGCCGGGTCGTCGGTGATCAGCGTCTGCCCGGTCCGCTCGTCGACGACGAGGCGCCAGACTCGCTGCAGGAACCTCTGGGCACCGCTGACCGCGCGCGTCTCCCATGGCCGCGAGAGCTCGAGCGGGCCCATCGACATCTCGTACACGCGAAAGGTGTCGGCGCCGTACTCGGAATACATCTGATCCGGCGTCACCATGTTCTTCAGCGACTTGCCCATCTTGCCGTACTCGCGCTCGACCTGGTCGCTTCCGTGCCAGTAGGTCGTCACCCCGGCATCGTCGGTCTTCTCCTCGACCTCGTCCGCCGGGACGTAGACCCCGCGCGAGTCCGTGTAGGCGAAGGCCTGGATGTAGCCCTGGTTGATGAGCTTGTGGAACGGCTCGAACGAGCTGATGTGACCGAGGTCGTAGAGGACCTTGTGCCAGAACCGTGAGTACAGCAGGTGCAGCACAGCATGCTCGACGCCGCCGACATACAGGTCCGCCCCGCCCGAGGTGCTCGTCTCGTCCGGTCCCAGCCAGTAGGCCTCGTTGACCGGATCGACGAGCTGCTCGGCGTTGCGCGGGTCCGCATAGCGCAGCTGGTACCAGGACGAGCCGGCCCAGTTCGGCATCGTGTTCGTCTCGCGCCGATAGGTCTTGGGACCGTCGCCGAGGTCGAGAGTGACGTTGACCCAGTCCTGGTTGCGGCCCAGCGGCGGCTCGGGGTCACTCTCGACGTCGTCGGCGGCGAAGGTGCGCGGCGAGAAGTCCGAGACCTCGGGCAGGTCGACCGGAAGCTGCTCGTCCGGCAGCGCAATCGGAGTGCCCTCCTCGTCGTAGACGATCGGAAAGGGCTCGCCCCAGTAGCGCTGGCGGGAGAACAGCCAGTCGCGCAGGCGGTACTGAGTGGCGGCGCGGGCCAGGCCTTTGGCGGTCAGCCAATCCAGCATCCGCTCCTTGGCCTCTTCGACCGAGGTGCCGTTGAGATCGATCTCCGCATTGGCGGAGTTGATCTTGGGGCCCTCGCCGGTGAAGGCGGCGTCCTCGTCATGATCGGGTCCGGGCTGCACCGTGCGGACGTAGGGCAGACCGAACTCCTTGGCGAAGTCCCAGTCCCGCTTGTCTTCGGCGGGCACACCCATGACCGCCCCGGTGCCGTAGCCCATGAGCACGTAGTCGGCGACGAACACCGGCAGCTCGCGGCCATTGGCGGGGTTGACCACCGTGGTGCCGGTGAAGACGCCGGTCTTCTCCGGATTCTCCTGCCGCTCTGCCGGAGTCATGCGCGCCGCGTGGGCCTGGTAGGCGGCGACCGCCTCGGCCGGGGTGTCCGCTGCACCGCGCCACTTCTGCGGCACGTCTGCGTCCCACTGCTCGGCGGTGAGCGCCTCCACCAGGGGATGCTCGGGGCTGAGCACCATGGACGTGGCGCCGAAGAGGGTGTCCGGTCGGGTGGTGTAGACCTCGATGTCCAGACCGTCGCGAACCGGGAACGTCAGAACTGCTCCGGTCGAGCGGCCGATCCAATTGCGCTGCATGTGCTTGACCGCCGCTGGCCAGTCGACGGTGTCCAGGTCGTCGTCGAGCCGGTCGGCGTAGGCCGTGATGCGCATGTTCCACTGCTTGAGCTTGCGGGTGAAGACGGGGAAGTTGCCCCGTTCCGACCGGCCCTCGGCAGTGACCTCCTCGTTCGCGAGCACGGTCCCCAGACCCGGGCACCAGTTGACCGGCGATTCCGAGACGTAGGCCAGCCGGTGCTGCTGCAGCACATCCTCGCGCTCAGCACCGCTGAGCTCCGTCCAGGGCCGACCGATGCCGGTGTCGCGACCGGCCTCGAACTGCGCGACCAGCGTCTCGATCGGCCGGGCGCCGCCCTTGCCGTCGCGCGCCTCGGGGTCGTACCAGGAGTTGAAGATCTGGAGGAAGATCCATTGGGTCCACTTGATGAAATCCGGATCAGTCGTGGAGAAGGTGCGCCGATCATCGTGGCCGAGTCCGAGCCGGCGCAGCTGCCGGCGCATATTCGCGATGTTCTCCTCGGTCGTGATGCGCGGGTGCTGGCCGGTCTGGACCGCGTACTGCTCGGCGGGCAGGCCGAAGGAGTCGTAGCCCAGAGCGTGCATGACGTTCTTGCCGAGCATCCGGTTGAAGCGCGCGTACACGTCCGAGGCCAGATAGCCCAGCGGATGGCCCACATGCAGCCCCTTCCCGGACGGGTAGGGGAACATGTCCATGATGTACACCGGCTCGAGGTCCTGAGCCTTGACTCCGCGCGGCACCTCGGCGAGCTCCCCGACCGGATTGGGAGCCGCGAAGGTCCCCTCCCGCTGCCACCGCTCCTGCCACTTCTCCTCGATCCGACCCGCAAGATCAGCGTCATAGCGGAAGTCGACGGAATCGGGCTGCTCAGCGGCAGAGCTCATGGGTGTCCTTTCACATGCGGTTCTACGCGGAATTCGCCAGTTGGTCGCCGATCAGCGGTATGCGACAATCCAGGTGACTCAACCCAGCCATGGTACTCCCTGGGATCGCGGCCCGTGAAAAGGTCGAGAAACCGCAACGATTCCCGGATGACGACGCCCTGCAACGCACCCCGGACCATAGGATCGAAGGCAGCAGCCCCCGATCGCCGAGTCGCCCGCGGAGTGCCACTCCCCGACGACAGCACCCGCACGAAGCATCCGAAGGAGACATGCCGATGTCAGCGCACACCATGCCCCAGTCCGTCACCCCGGTCACCGGCTACGAGGTCGACACGACGTCGACCACCACCGACACGCTGCTCGCCCGGGTCTCCGTCGATCCCAGCGCGACTCTGCTCGCGCGGCCGGCGGGTGACGGCTGGGAGGATGTCTCCGCTCAGGAATTCCTCGACGATGTCCGCGCAGTGGCCAAGGGGCTCGTCGCATCCGGAGTCGAGGTCGGACAGCGGGTGGGACTGTTCGGACAGACGGCATACGAGTGGACGCTCGCCGACTATGCGATCTGGTTCGCCGGCGGCATCTCCGTCCCCTTCTACGACACGGCATCCCACGACCAGCTCACCTGGATGATCGAGGACGCGGGCGTCGACCGCGGCTTCGTCCAGTCGAGCGCGCATGCCGACCGCGTCCGGGCCGCGGTGGGCGGTTCACCGGTGACGATCTGGGTCTACGAGGAGTCCGGCCTGGACGACCTCCGCGCCGCCGGTTCCGGGATCTCCGACGCGCAGCTCGAGGCGCGGCGGGCCGCCGTCACCTCGGACTCGGTGGCGACGCTGATCTACACCTCGGGCACCACCGGCAAGTCCAAGGGCTGCGTCATCACCCACGCGAACTTCGTGCAGACCGCGCAGGCCGCCCAGGTGCAGATTCCCGAGGTCGTCCGGCCGGGCGCCCGGTGCCTGTTGTTCATCCCATTGGCGCACGTGTTCGCGCGGTTCATCCAGGTGCTCGCCATCAGCTCGGGCGTCGTGCTGGCCCACAATTCCGATCTGACGAAGCTGACCGACTCCCTGGCGTCGTTCAAGCCGACGTTCATCCTCGGCGTCCCGCGCGTCTTCGAGAAGGTCTTCAACGCCGCGCTGGCGAAGGCGGAGAGCGGGGGCCGGGGCGGCATCTTCCGCCGGGCCGAGGCGGTCGCCGTCGCGTACTCGAGAGCGCTCGACGAGGGACGCGTGCCGATGGGAATCCGTCTCCAGCACGCGGTGTTCGACAGACTCGTCTACTCGAAGCTGCGCGCCGTGATGGGCGGGGACGTCGGGCATGCTGTCTCCGGAGGCGGACCGCTCGGCGAGCACCTCGGCCATTTCTACCGCGGCATCGGGCTCGTCGTCCTCGAAGGCTACGGGCTGACCGAGACCACCGCTCCCATCACCGTGAACGTCCCGAGCAAGGCGAAGATCGGGACGGTCGGAGTGCCGCTGCCCGGCTGCGCGGTTGCGATCGCCCCGGACGGCGAGGTGCTCGCCAAGGGAGTCTCGGTGTTCCGGGAGTACTGGAAGAACGAGAAGGCCACCGCCGAGACATTTGTCGACGGGTGGTTCGCCACCGGGGACATCGGCGAGCTCGACGAGGACGGCTACCTGCGGATCACCGGCCGGAAGAAGGAGCTGATCGTCACCTCGAGCGGCAAGAACGTCGCTCCTGCTCCGCTGGAGGACTCGCTCCGCAGGCATCCGATCATCGCCCAGCCGGTCGTGCTCGGCGACAACCGCAACTTCATCTCCGCGCTGATCTTCCTCGACCCCGAGATGCTGCCCGGCTGGCTGGAGAACAAGGGCCTGCCGGCGATGACGCTGAAGGAGGCGGCCTCCGACGAGCGCGTTCGAGATGCGGTCGCCCGGGCCGTCGAGCGGACCAATTCGACTGTGTCGAAGGCGGAGGGGATCAAGGAGTTCCGGATCGTGCCGGTTGAGCTGACCGAGCAGAACGGGTATCTCTCAGCGAAGCAGTCGGTGAAGCGTCACCTGATCGACCGCGATTTCGCTGAGCTGATCGACGAGATCTACGCCGGCCAGCCCGTGCGCTGAAGCGCGCGACAGATGACGGCAGCAGGATAGTCACCCGGTAGCAGCCGGGGACCGGCAAGCGCGCGGCAGAAGACGGCAGCAGGGCGCCCGGGACCGGCAGAGCGCGAGTCCCGAGGCGCCTCGGGCCCGGCCGGGCGGGAGGCCGGAGGAGCCGCGGGTCGGTCAGGGAGGCTGCTCAGGTGTGGGCCTGGGCAGCCTCCGCTCGGTACTGTTTCCACGTGACTGCGGCTCCGGTTCCGGCCAGCACCAGGACCAGCGCGACCATGCCCCCGATCGTGGTGTCGAGCACCCGGTCGGTGAGGATGACGCCCACCGGGGCCGGTGCCGACAGCTGCCCGACCAGCAGCGCCAGCGGAGTGATGAAGAGCAGCGCGAACCAGTAGACCTTGCCGACGAACAGCTCGACCATGAACTGGCAGAATGCGGCGATCACGATGACGACCCACACGGGCGGACCGGTCAGCAGGATCAGTCCGGTGACGACGACGCCCAGCGCGGTCCCGATGACTCGGTGGATGATGCGGGTCACTTTGCGCGGCGCGTAGGGGCGAGGCACGCAGGCGGCGACGGCCACGGCAGCCCAGTAGGAGTGGCTCAGACCCATGCCGGCGGCGATGAGCAGAGCCACGACGACACCGAGGGCATTCTCCCCGGCGTGCAGCCAGACGATCCCGTCGCGCCAGGCACCGGGCCGGCGCTCGACCTTCCGCAGTCGGCTCAGCACGGCCTGATGTCGTCCGGGTGCGCGCCGGATCAGCCAGCCGGCCATGGCCACGATCCAGCAGAACACCACCGTGGCCACCGAGATCGAATATCGCGGGAGGTACTCCTCCGCGGTCACCGGGATGCTGGAGATCACGCTGAAGGAGAAGACGTAGAACACTGAGCCGAACGGGATCCAGCCCATATGGGAGGACAGCACCACGCCGAGCGCGGAGACGATGAACAGGCCGACAGCGATCGTGATCACGCCGCCGCCGAGCATCGCGACCACCATGGCCACGGCGATGATCACCAGGAAGCTGATGCCGGCGACAACGACAGTCACCAGCCTCGAGCGGTAGGCCTCGTACCGCCCGTAGAGGGAGGTGAAAGCAGCGAATGCGACGTAGGCGGACAGCTGGGAGAGCCCGGCGAACAGGAGCACCAGCAGCGGCACGAGCACGCAGATTCCGGCGCGCACTCCCGCTTCCACGTCCAGCCGACCGAGCTTCCCCGGCCGCATCCACCTCGGTGCTTCCACTGCCCTCACTGTCTCCCAATCCTCCTTCTCGCACCATGCGGCTCGCAATGGCGACCTGCTGATGTCGACCTGGTGATGTCGAACCGCCGGCGACGCGCGAGTCCGCTGGACCGCATGCGACGAGCGGCTCCTCGGGCGAAATCCCCGCCATGCAGCACACAGACTCCGACGACGTGAATGTGCCAGACTCGAGAGTTCAACCACGCTCGCCACCTGACGCCGGGAGGCACATCTTGAAAGATCAGTACGACACCAAGGGCAGCTATGTCACCGAAGGACAGGAGTTCAAGAGGGACACGAACTACATCACCGACCGGATCCTGGCCGATCCCGAAGCCGAATGGCCAGTGGAATCGGGCCGCTACCGGCTGATCGCGGCGCGCGCATGTCCGTGGGCGAACCGCACGATGATTGTACGCCGCCTCCTCGGGCTGGAGGACGCGATCTCGATCGGAATGCCGGGACCGACGCACGACAAGCGGTCGTGGACATTCGATCTCGACGAGGACGGCAGGGACCCGGTGCTCGGCATCGAGCGGCTCCAGGAGGCGTACTTCGCCCGGTTCCCCGACTATCCGCGCGGGATCACCGTGCCGGCGATCGTCGACATCCCATCGGGGGCTGTGGTGACCAACGACTACAACCAGATCACCCTCGACCTCTCTTCGCAGTGGCGCGAGCATCATCGGCCCGGGGCACCCGAACTGTATCCGGAGCATCTTCGCGCGGAGATGGACCCGCTCATCAAGCTCATCTTCACCGAGGTCAACAATGGGGTGTACCGATGCGGGTTCGCCGGATCCCAGGAAGCGTACGAATCGGCGTTCACCCGCCTGTTCGACGCCCTCGACACACTCGAGGACCGGCTCGAGTCCCGCCGGTTCCTGATGGGCGAGACGATCACCGAGGTCGATGTGCGGCTCTTCACCACTCTGGTCCGCTTCGATGCCGTGTACTACTCGCACTTCAAGTGCAACCGCCAGCGCCTTGTCGACTTCCCCAACCTGTGGGCCTACGCCAGAGATCTGTTCCAGACTCCCGGGTTCGGTGACACGGTCGACTTCGTCCAGATCAAGCAGCACTATTTCATCGTGCACACCGACATCAACCCGACGCAGATCGTGCCGGTGGGCCCGGACCTCTCCGGCTGGCTGAGCGAGCACGGCCGCGACGAGCGGTTCGGCGGCTCGCCCTTCGGGGAGGGCACCCCTCCCGGACCGCCCAGCGCCCACGATTCCGTGGACCCGGCTCACACGGCTGAGGCCTGGATCAGCTGAGGCCTGGATCAGCAGAGCCTGACCCAGCCTTGTGGCACGCTGGAGTCGAGCCCCCGCTCGTGGTCGGATCTCCGATCTCGAGCGGGGGGCTCATCTCCTGTTCAGCGCGGCGAGGCGCCTGATCACTGCGGTCGGCGCCCGTCCTCGGAATCGTGCCGGCCGAATCGGTGCTGATCGGATTCGCGCTGGTCGGATTCGTGCGGGTCGCCTGCCTCGATCTCCGCGGCGAGTCGACGCTCGACCCGGTTGCGGCGAATCCGCCGTTGCACCCACCAGACGACGGCGATCAGCACCAGGGCGATGACGATCCGCTGGAACCAGCCCGCATAGTCCTCGACGAGCTGCCAGTTCTCGCCGAGAAGGTAACCGGCGACGACGAAGATCGAGTTCCAGATCAGGCTGCCGAGAGTCGTGAACAGCATGAAGACGGACAGGCGCATCTTCTCGACCCCGGCCGGGATCGAGATCAGCGACCGGAACAGCGGGATCATTCGGCCGAAGAAGACTGCTGCCGGCCCGTGCTTGGCGAACCACGAGACCGTCTTGTCGATGTCGACGACGTCGATGAGGGGGATCTTGGACGCCCAGCGGCGCAGCCGCTCCAGTCCGAAGGCGTAGCCGAGGTAATACAGTCCGAGGGCACCGACGACTGAGCCCACGGTCGCGAAGACGATCGCGCCGAAGAGGTTCATCGAGCCCTGGGATGCGGTGAAGCCCGCCAATGGGAGAATGATCTCGCTGGGGATCGGTGGGAAGATGTTCTCCAGCGCGACGAGGAGTCCGACGCCGGCCACTCCCAGGGTCTCCATCACCGAGACGACCCAGCCGGTGAATCCGGTGAGTGCTCCTCCGGAGCTTGCTGCCAGCTGCTCGGTCGCGTGTGAAGTCATGACGGCAAGCCTATAGTCGGTGTCTGGGATTTTTCGCAATCGCGGCATCCATGCCGCGTCGAGTAGCCTCGACCGAGAAGCCCACCGCCATCACCAGCCTGCTCGTCCTCGCTCTGCACCACCTTCCACGAGATGCAGCAGGACCAGGACACGAGGAAGGAGCACCGCCTCTTTGAGCAGCACTCCGCTCACCGGTGAATCCACGGGCACCGCCCCTGCGGCATCACGCACCGGAACGAATTCGACCGGTGCACGAGACCATGGCTCGGCCCCCGTCGCCACCGACGGCAGACCTCCCATCAGCAGAGCATTCTTCGAGCGCCCCGTTCTCGAAGTCGCTCCCGAGGTGCTGGGAGGCGTTCTCACCCGACGCATCCCAGGACTGCCGGAGGTGGCCGTCCGGATCACCGAGGTCGAGGCGTACGACGGCCGCATCGATCCCGCCTCCCACGCCTATCGGGGCAGGACTCCGCGCAACGCCTCGATGTTCGGGCCGCCGGGGCATCTGTACTGCTACTTCATCTACGGCATCCACTACAGCCTGAACATGGTCTGTGAGCCGGAGGGCGAGCCGACCGGTCTGCTGGTACGGGCCGGAGAAGTCGTCGCAGGCCATGAGCTCGCGCGCGAGCGCCGCTCGGTCCGGCGCCGCACCCCTCCCACCGATCGCGAGCTGGCCCGCGGGCCCGGCTGCGTTGCCCAGGCCCTCGGCGCGACCACGGAATCGGACGGTGCGGACCTGTTCGGCGATGAGTGGGCATTCACTCCCCCAGCATCGCTGTCAACTTTCGCCGTCGGTCCGCGCGTGGGCGTCAGCGGCCCCGGCGCAGATCCCGAGGCGTTCCCGTGGCGCTTCAGCATTCCGGGAGATCCGACAGTCTCAGCGTTCGTGAAGGGACGCGGGTGAGCTCCGCACAGGGTTGGACGCAGACTCCGCACCGAGTTGGACGCAGACCGCGCCTTGGACCGGGTGCCCGCATCGTTCGACAATGGGTAAAATCCAAGCAAGCAACGGATTTCCACAGCGGATCATCGAGCTTCCGCTGCGGAACATCGCAATTTCTGCAATGAAGGGGACTGTCAGGTGACTGATCAGACGACCGCAACAATGGACGAGTGGGCAGCCAAGCAGGATGCCGCTGAGAGGATGATCCCGGTCGTGGGTCGCCTCTACCGCAACAATGACGTGCTCCTGACGGTGTACGGCCGCAGCCTGCTGAACAAGTCGGTCACCGGAATCCTCAAGGCGCACCGCTATGCCCGGCACTTCGACGGCGCCGAGCTCGACATCGCCGAGACCGCAGCCATCGTCAACGAGCTCGAGGCGCTCAACCTCGGCACCAGCAGCATCGACCTCGGTCGCCTGGCAGCAGGCTTCCGCAGCTCCGACCAGTCCGATCTCGTGGCTTTCCTCCGCAGTGAGCTCGCCGACGTCGTGGATGGTGTGGGAGAGACGCCCGGTGAACCGCGGGACGTCGTGCTCTACGGCTTCGGACGCATCGGCCGTCTGCTTGCTCGGATCCTCGTCGACCACGCCGGCGGCACCGGTCTGCGCCTGCGGGCGATAGTCGTGCGCAAGAACAGCGAGAACGACATCGTCAAGCGCGCCTCCCTCCTTCGCCGTGACTCCGTGCACGGCAAGTTCGACGGCACCATCATCGTCGACGAGGAGAACAACACGATCCAGGCCAACGGCGTCCTCATCCAGGTGATCTACTCCGGCGACCCCTCGCAGGTCGACTACACGGAGTACGGCATCAAGGATGCGATCGTCATCGACAACACCGGTCGCTGGCGGGACGAGGAAGGTCTCAAGCAGCACCTCGACTGCCCCGGCGTGTCGAAGGTGCTGCTCACCGCACCGGGCAAGGGCGACATCAAGAACATCGTCTACGGCGTCAACAACTCCGACATCCGGCCGGACGACACGATCCTGTCGGCCGCCTCGTGCACGACCAACGCCATCACCCCGGTCCTCCAGGTGATCAACGACGAGTTCGGAGTGCGCAACGGCCACGTCGAGACCGTCCACTCGTTCACCAATGACCAGAATCTCATCGACAACTTCCACAAGGGGTCGCGTCGCGGTCGTGCGGCCGGCCTCAACATGGTGCTCACGGAGACCGGTGCGGCGAAGGCCGTGGCCAAGGCCCTGCCGGAGCTGAAGGGCAAACTGTCGGGCAATGCCATCCGCGTCCCCACCCCGGACGTGTCGATGGCGATCCTCAACCTCAACCTGGAGCGGGAGACCACGGTCGACCAGCTCAACGGCTTCCTGCGGGAGACCTCGCTCCACTCGCAGCTGCGCAATCAGATCGACTACATCGCCTCCCCCGAGGTCGTGTCGACTGATTTCGTCGGCTCCAAGCGGGCAGGCATCGTCGACGGTCTGGCAACAATCGTCGACGGGGACCGTGTCGTGGTCTACGTCTGGTACGACAACGAGTTCGGCTACTCCTGCCAGGTCGTCCGCTGCGTGGCTGACATGGCGTGCATCGACACCCCGTCGCTGCCCAAGCGCGTCTGACCATGGGCCACATCCTCGCGCTCGACGAGGGGACCACGTCCACACGTGCGGTCATCTTCTCCGAAGATGGCCGCACTGTGGCATCCAGCGCCCAGGAATTCCGACAGCACTTCCCCGGCACCGGGCTCGTCGAGCATGACGCCGCCGAGATCTGGCGAACCAGCCGCGAAGTCATCGGGCGCGTGCTCGGCACCGCTTCTCTCACTGCCGCTGACATCAGTGCCGTCGGAATCACCAACCAGCGCGAGACCACCGTGCTGTGGGACAGGCGGACCGGTGAACCCGTCCACCGGGCGCTCGTGTGGCAGGACACCCGCGGCGGTGAGTTCGTCACCCGGCTCACCGAAGCGGGCCTGGCCGACGAGATCCTCGGCATCACCGGGCTGCCCGTCAACACCTATTTCTCGGCGGTCAAGCTCATGTGGCTCCTCGATTCCGATCCTCGGATCCGCGAGCGCGCCGAGGCGGGTGAACTGCTGTTCGGAACGATCGACAGCTGGCTGATCTGGAACCTCACGGGAGGTCCGCGGGGCGGTCTGCACCTCACGGATGCGACCAACGCCTCCCGCACGCTGCTCATGGATCTCGCGTCCCTGCAATGGTCGCCACGCATGCTCGAGATCACCGGGATCCCGGAGGCCGTGCTCCCGGAGATCCGCCCCTCGATCGGCGAATTCGGGCGGGTCGACGCGAACCAGCTCCTGGGCGGAGTGCCGATCACCGGTGTCCTCGGAGATCAGCAGGCAGCAGCCTTCGGGCAGTGCGCATTCTCCCCCGGCGACACCAAGAACACCTACGGCACCGGCTGCTTCCTGCTGACCAACACCGGGACGGAGATCCGCCGGTCCTCGCATGGCCTGGTGAGCACCGTCGGGTATACCATCGCCGGGCAGCCGCCCAGCTATGCGCTCGAGGGCTCGATCGCAGTCGCGGGATCCGTGGTGCAGTGGCTGCGCGACGAGCTGGGGCTGATCTCCTCCTCGGCGGAGATCGAGGAGCTGGCCGCCAGTGTCCCGGATTGCGGCGATGTCTACTTCGTGCCGGCATTCTCGGGGCTGTTCGCCCCGCGGTGGCGCCCGGATGCTCGCGGGACGATCGTCGGCCTCACCCGCTTCACCACCAAAGCTCACATCGCCCGCGCGGCTCTCGAGTCCACTGCATTCCAGACCGCCGAGGTGCTCTCCTCGATGCGGTCGGATTCCGGTTTCGAGATCGAGCGGATCTCCGCCGACGGCGGGATGAGCGTCAACGACACCCTCATGCAGTTCCAGGCAGATGTGCTCGGGTGTGAGGTCGTCCGGCCTCGCATCGTGGAGGCGACGGCACTCGGAGCCGCTTTCGCCGCTGGGATCGGGGCCGGAACCTATGCGGACACGCAGGAGGTCGGCCAGTTCCGATCAGTCGCCCGCAGCTGGACGCCGCAGATCGATGCCGGCGAGCGAACTCGCATCCTGCGACGATGGGATGACGCCGTGCAGCGGTCTCTCGGCTGGGTCTGAGGATCCCGGCGGCGCGTGAGAACCCGCCGAGATCGAGGTTCACTGGCGCAAGTCGTGGTCGGACGCGGATCAGGACAGTCAGCTCCCGGTCCGACCACTCAGCTCACGACAGGACGATCGGCTCCCGACAGACCGGTCAGTCCCC
Source organism: Brevibacterium daeguense (assembly GCF_021729135.1). Lineage (GTDB taxonomy): Bacteria > Actinomycetota > Actinomycetes > Actinomycetales > Brevibacteriaceae > Brevibacterium > Brevibacterium daeguense. The sequence continues at coordinate 48,656 of NZ_JAJTWW010000002.1, read as the reverse complement.
CGACAGACCAGTCAGCTCCCGACAGGACAGTCAGCTCCCGGTCAGGGCTCCGAGGTGTCCGCGGGCGGGTCGATCCGCTTGGCGAAGCGCTCTTTCCTGGCCTCGTTGCGACGCCGCTCGAGGGCCCGGTCCGTCAGCGCGTCGTGCACCCAGATCGGCACCGTCGAATCCACTCGCTCCCGGAGTGCCGGATCCTCAGCGAGCTGAGAGTCGAGGTCGCGCTCACTCCACTGGAAGCAGGCCGCCGAGGCGGGTCCGATCAGGCCGAGGAAGACGAATCCCACCAGCACTCCGCTTGCCATGGCGATGGACTCGCTGAGCAGCAGGAACGCCAGCAGGATGCCCACCAGGATCGCGACGACGAGGACGCTGACGCCGGCGGGCATGTTGCGGGGTGCGCGGGTCTTCTTGGGCCGGGTCAGCTGCAGCGCGTCGAGCGGATCCCTGTGCAGTCCGCGTGTGCTCAGCACAGCGCCCACGGCAGCTACCACCCCGACCATCGTCATCGTGGTGGCGATGAACAGCATCACCGAGTCGGCCGGGGTCGATCGGAAGGCGGCGATCGCAGCACCGACGGCGACCGACAGCATGGCGAGCGCAATCAGCAGATACGCGAAGAATGCCGAGGTCCGCAGTCCCATGACTGTCGCGACCTCCTGGCGGACGAGCTGCCGTCGCTGCTCGTCGTAGCGCTCATCCTCGATCATGAGCGGACGTAGCCCCTGCTCAGATCCACGACGTTGAGAAGCGGCTCGTCGGCCAGGAACCGATCCCAGTTGTCCATGAACTGATCCGCCAGCCGGTCGGTCCAACCGTGGGTGTCGCCGCTCATGTGGGCGGTGACGACGGCTCCCGGGCACTCCCACAGGGGATGACCGGCAGGCAGCGGCTCAGGATCCACTACGTCGAGCCCGGCGCCGGCGATCTCACCGGACCGCAGAGCGGCCACCAGGTCCTCGGTGATGACCGAGGCGCCGCGGCCGACGTTGATGAGCCGAGCCGACGTCGGCAGGGCGGCGAGCACCTCGGCGTCGATGAGCCCGGTCGTCGCGGGAGTCAGCGGGGTGACATTGATGAGCCAGTCGACGTCGGCGACGTGCGAGGCGAGCTGGGCCGAGTCGGTGATGTCGCCGAACACCGGGTCGTTCGAGCGCGCGTAGGACCCGGCACCGCGCACCTCGATTCCCACCGCCACGAGCAGGCGTGCGATCTCACGGCCGATCGAGCCGGTCCCGACCACGAGGGCGCGCGTGCCCGCGATGTTCTCGGTCTCCCGCCGGTGCCAGGTGCGCTGGGCCTGCAGCTCCAGTGACTCCGGCATGTCCTTGGCGAACAGCAGAATGAAGGCCAGCACGAACTCGGCAATCGGGCGGTCGAAGATGCCGCGGGCGTTCGTGAGCACGATGTCGGACTCCCGCAGCGCCGGAAACATCAGGGTGTCGACTCCGGCCGACGCGGCATGGATCCACCTGAGGTCGCCCGCCGAATCGAATGCGTCCTCCAGTGCGGTGGAGAAGAAATCCCACATCAGCAGGGCATCCGCTCCGACGAGGGCCTCTGCGAGCTCAGGGGCGGTCACCCACCGGACTTCTGCGCTCTCCGGCAGTCGATCGAATTGAGCGGGTCGCGGCTTGTCCTCCGCCGTCAGAATCGTCAGCACCGTCATCGTCGCGCTCCTCGTCCTCTGCGTCCTCGGCCGAGTCCACTGTATCCAAGGACGCATGGGCCGGGTCCGCCGGTGCTTTCGCCACGACTGCGCGAGGAGGAACGCTCGCCCGGTCGATTCGCGTCGCCAGCGGGATCTCCTTGATGAACAGCACGAACACCAGCCCGATCAGCGGCAGCGGCGCCACCCAGAGGAACAGGGGCATGAGCGCGTCGTTGTAGCCGGTGACCACCGCGTCGTGGAGGCGCCCGGTCATCTGGGAGACCGCCTCGGGAGTGAGCCGGTTCGCGCTCTGCGCGCCGGCACCCGTCGGCATCACTGCAGACAGGTTGCTCATCAGCCGACTGGTGAACAGTGCGCCGATCACAGCCATGCCCAGGGTCGCCCCGATCTGGCGGAAGAAGTTGTTCGCAGCCGTGGCAGTGCCGACGATTGCGATCGGGAAGGAGTTCTGCACGATGAGAACCAGCAGCTGCATGCTCAATCCCAGCCCCAGTCCGAGCCCGGCCAGGTGCAGGATCGACCAGACGGCATGGGAGTCGGCCTTCATGAAGGACATGAACACCAGAGCGGTGACGATCAGCACCATGCCGACGATCGGGTACGCCTTGTATCTGCCGGTGCGGGCGACGATGAAGCCGACGGCGGTCGACGACACGAGCATCGTGCCCATCATCGGCACCATCATCAGGCCGGCCACCGTCGCGTCGATGCCGTGGACCATCTGCAGGTAGGTCGGCATGTAGCTGAGCACGCCGAACATCGCCACGCCGATCGTCAGTCCGGCACAGGTGGCGAGCACGAAGTTCCTGTCGCGGAACAGCGTCATCGGGATCACCGGCTCGCTGACCCTGCGCTCGACGAACACGAACGCGATGCCGGCCACGAGGGCGGCGGCGATCATGCCGAGGATCACCGGCGAGTCCCATGCGTACTGATGTCCGCCCCACGCCGAGACCAGGATGACCGAGGAGGTGAAGATCGCGACCAGCACCATTCCGCCGATGTCGATCTTGGGTCGCTTCTCGTGGGTGACACGCGGAATCTTCAGGAACAACGCCGCAGCGACGATCGCGAAGATGCCGAGCGGGAAGTTGATGGCGAAGGCCCAACGCCATCCCGGTCCGTCGGTGAGCCAGCCGCCGATCAGCGGTCCGGCGACAGAGGAGACGGCGAACACAGAGCCCATGATGCCCATGTACTTGCCGCGCTGGCGGGCGGGCACGACCGCGGCGATGATCGCCTGCGACAGGATCATCATCCCGCCACCGCCGATGCCCTGGAACACACGGCCCGCGATGAGCAGCATCATGTCCTGGGCCAGCATTGCCAGCAGCGAGCCGAACATGAACATCACGATGGCGAAGATGAACAGCGGCTTCCGGCCGAACAGGTCACCGATCTTGCCGTAGACGGGCATCATGATCGTCGAGGCGAGCATGAACGCGGTCGAAACCCAGAGCATGAGATCCACGCCGTCGAGTTCGCCGACGATGGTCGGCAGCGCGGTGGCCAGCACCGTCTGGTTGAGGGAGAACATGAACATCGACACCATCAGGCCGATGAAGAGGAGCAGGATGGCGGTCCTGCTCATCTCTGCACCGGCGGTCGCCTCGGGTCCCGACGCGGGGGGCTTTCCGCTGCGCGCAGCCGTCATTTCCTGGGTCCCTTCACGACATCGAGGAACAGGCGCACGGAGCGCTCGAAGATCTCCGTCGAATAGTCCTCTTCGAGGTCCGCGCGCTCCTTCTGCGCGATCCGGCGGGCAGTGGCACGCAGCGGGGCGACGCAGACCAGCACCAGCATCCGCGCCACCTCCTCGAGCGGCTCCTGCGAGTCGTATTCGAGGCCGTGCTGACGGATTCGTGAGGCGACGACCTCGGTCACCTGATCCTCAAGACGTTCGTTCTTCTCGAACTGCCGGCGCAGGAGCGCGGGATGCTGAGCGAAGATTCGGCGCCGACCGGTGGCCACCTCGTCGTCGTTGAACGTCAGCATGAAGGCGGCGTGGATGAGGCGGGCGATGTCCTCGACGAGGGCCTCGGGTTCCAGCGGACGTTCCAGGAACTCCGCGATCTGCTCGTCGTCGAGGGTGCGGTCGGTGAAGCCGACGATCGCGTCCTCTTTCGAGGAGAAGTAATTGAAGAAGGTGCGGGTCGATACGCCGGCTTCAGCGGCGATGTGCGCGACGGTCGCATTCTCCAGTCCTTGGTCCAGGACTTGGTGAACAGCGGCGACATGGATCGCTCGGCGGGTCAGCCGAGCCTTTCGGTCCCGGTGAGACTCCTCTTCCGGGGCAGCACAATTCGTGGGATTCTCGGCAATGCTCATGGTGCAATTTTGCATCTCATGCAACTTTTCGTCAAATGCATTTTTGCACGAGTGCAGAACCGTGACGGGCGCCACCGCAGGTCGAGACAGGTCGGGGCGGATCGAGACAGGTCGAGGCGGGGCGAGACTGGAGCTGCGCGGCGAGGCGCTGCAGGGCGAGCAGGCCCCAGGGCCGCGGCGATCGAGAGAGACCCTGCAGGTCCAGATCGACCTTTCGGTCCGGCTTCCCGTCGATGCGACGCCGGCCGAGCTACATCATCGAGCGCAGGCGGGCCCGCTGACGCTCGAGGATCTGCAGCTGATCGAGCAGGCGCGCACTGGTCTCCACGTCGGTCGGGTCTGTGCGCTGCAGCCGCGAGTGCAGCTCTCCCGCGATCCGCACCATGTCCTTGTCGAACAGCCGTGCGATGATCCCTCGGGAGTACCGCTCGACTCCCTGGCTGTCAGTTGCCGGGATCGGTTCGACGGCCAGCTCGCCGACCAGGCCGCGGACCTCATCCGGAGCGGCTTCGAGCACCTTCTCCGGCCAGTTCGCCGGATCGGACAGCCCCACCCGAATACCGCCGGCTTCCTGCATGGCGCGGTGGACCAGGCGATGCGCGGGATCACTGAATACCTTCACATTCAGGCCGTCGAACAGCTTGGCATTGACGAAGCCGGGCTGCTGGAGCGCAACCTGCAGGGCCCCTCGCTCCACTTTGAGTCCGGTGACGTCCACCGGCGCTCCCCCGAGCTCGGAGGCATAGGCCTCCACCGCGGCCGAGGTGTCCGCAACATCGTCCGACCCTGTGGGTCGTGCACTGCTGCGCACACCGTCCCGGCCCTGCCGGCCGTGTCGGCCTCCCTGGCCCTGCCGATCCTGCGAGCCTCCCTGACCGGACTGGCCCCGCTGACCCTGCTGGCCCCGTGAGTCCTGTCGACGGCCCCGATCCTGACGATCGGGAACGTCGGATTCGCCCGGTCGACCCCACGGCTCCTGCCGAGGTCGGCTCCGCTGGCCCGACTGCTGCCGGTCATACTGCCCAGCAGGGTGCTGACCGCGTTGGTCCTGTTGGCTCGGTCGGCCCGGCTGTGTGGCAGTGGACGACCCGGGACCCGAACTCTTGCGGGCCGCGCGAACCGCCCGTGCCACCTCCGCGGGGTCGACGCCGAGGTGGCCGGCCACGAATCGCTCATAGCCGGGTCGCAGCGCAGCATCCCGGATCTGCGCGATCACCGGCGCAACGGCGCGCATTGCTCCGACCCTGCCCTCGACGGTGCTCAGGTCGAACCGGTCGACAGTCGAGGTGATGGCGAACTCGAAGAGCGGTCGGCGCGACTCGATGAGCTCGCGGACTGCGGAGTCTCCCTGAGCGATTCGCAGGTCACAGGGGTCCATTCCGTGCTTCTCGACGGCCACGAAGGTCTGGGTGACGAAGCGCTGGTCCTCCTCGAAGGCCTTGAGAGCCGCCGCTCGGCCGGCCTCGTCGCCGTCGAAGGTGAAGACGACCTCTCCGCTGTGGGTCGAGTCGTCACCGAGCAGACGCCGGGCGATCTTGACGTGCTCGGCGCCGAAGGCGGTTCCACACGTCGCGACTGCCTGCTGGACTCCCGACAGGTGTGCGGCCATGACGTCGGTGTAGCCCTCGACGATCACGATTCGCTTCGTCTTCGCGATCGACCGCTTGGCGAGGTCGAGGCCGTAGAGGACCTGATTCTTCCGGTAGATCGGCGTCTCCGGTGTGTTCAGGTATTTGGGCCCCTGATCGTCGTCGAAGAGGCGGCGCGCGCCGAATCCGATAGTGCGCCCGGTGACGTCGCGGATCGGCCAGACCAGTCGTCCGCGAAAGCGGTCGTAGATCCCCCGTCGCCCCTGGCTGACCAGGCCCGAGGCGATGATCTCCTGGGTCTCGAAGCCCCGACCGCGCAGGTGGTTGAGCAGGGCGTCCCAGGATTGGGGAGCGAAGCCCACGCCGAAGGTCGCGCACGCGTCGGCATCGAATCCGCGCTCATCGAGATACTGCCGTCCGATCTGGGCAGCCGGACCCTTCAGCTGCTCGCGGAAGAAGCCCTCGGCGACCTCGTGCATGTCGATGAGCCGCTGCCGCCGGCCGACGGCCTCACGATCGGGCCCCTTGCCCTCCTCGTACACGAGCTGCACGCCGACCTTCTCCGCCAGCCGCTCCACCGACTCCGCGAAGGTCATGCCGTCGATCTTCTGCAGGAAGGAGAAGACGTCCCCGCTCTCTCCGCAGCCGAAGCAGTGGTAGAGCCCCACCTGGGGACGGACGTGGAATGAGGGGGTGCGCTCGTCGTGGAACGGGCACAGCCCCTTCATCGAGCCCACTCCGGCGTTCTTCAGGGTGACGTATTCGCCCACGACCTCGTCGAGGCGTGCGCGCGCGCGCACTTCGTCGATGTCCTCACGGCGAATCAGACCCGCCATTGCAGACTCCCGGCCGGCACCCGAAGCGCCCGCTCTCCCCGCACTACAGCAGGCTCGCTTCGTCAGCCTGCATGCGGTGATACGCCGTCCATGCGGAGTGGTCCGTCAGCGAGGCGACCTGGTCGACCACCACGCGGAGTCGGTCAGCGTCGGTGTCTGCCTCCTGATGGTCGAGGAAGAACATCCGATCCATCGCCTCGGGGCGCTCGGAGAAGTATTCGCACAGGGTGGACAGCACCCGGGCCTGGATCCGCTGCAGGCGCAGCCGATCCTCGGCGACCATCACGGTGACTGTTGCGAGCCCCTTGAGCACTGCGATCTCTGTGCGGGTCGCCTCCGGCACCACGAGGCTGCCGTCGTAGCGGCCCAGCGGCTCCCATCCGTACTCCTCGCGAGTCGCTGCCTCCGCAGCTCCTGCGAACCGTCCGATGAGCTGGCTGGTCATGTGCTTGAGCCCGGCCTGAGCACGCCGCGATCCGTCGTAGCGCTCCTCAGGCCAGTACGCCGCCGACTGCAGCCGGTCGAGCGCCTTGACGATGTCCCCGTCACGCGCCTCGGGCAGGTACCAGGACCGCGTGATGTCGATCAGGCCGCCGAGCGCATGATCGTGCTCGTAGGCGAAGAGGTCGAGATGGCCGGAGAACACCGCGTCCTCGACGTCGTGCACCGAGTAGGAGATGTCGTCGGCGAGGTCCATCAGCTGGGCCTCCAGGCACCGCTCACCGTCGGGATGACCGTCCCGGAAGAAGTCGAAGACCTCGCGGTCATCGTCGTAGACGCCGAACTTCCGCACCGGTGCGCCCGTCTTCCCTGACGGCGCGTCGTCGCGTGACCAGGGGTACTTGGTGCAGGCGTCAAGTGTTGCGCGGGTGAGGTTGAGACCCGCGGGACGGCCGTCGGTGCTGAGCACCTTGGGCTCCAGGCGGGTGATCACCCGCAGAGTCTGCGCATTGCCCTCGAATCCGCCGATGCCGGAGCAGATCTCGTCGAGCACCGTCTCCCCGTTGTGCCCGAACGGCGGGTGGCCGAGGTCGTGGCTCAGACAGGCGGTGTCGACGATCTCCGGATCACAGCCGAGGTATCGCGCGAGCTCGCGTCCGACCTGAGCGACTTCCAGCGAGTGGGTGAGCCGAGTGCGCACGAAGTCGTCACTGCCCGGGGAGACCACCTGGGTCTTCGCTCCCAGCCGCCGCAGCCCCGAGGAGTGGAGAACCCGGGCGCGGTCACGCTGGAAGGCGGTGCGGCGGGGGTTCTTCGCCGACTCCGCGACCCACCGCTCCTGATCGTGGGCGGAGTAGCCGGCCACCCCGGCCGACACGACAGCGTTGGCCACCCTCATCCTCCGGACACGTCGAGTTCGGCCAGCGCCAGCTCGGCTTTCCGGGAGTCCTCCATGTACCGCGAGTCGAGCCAGCCTTCCGGCAGGTGGGGCTTCTTGGGGCGGGTGGTGCGCCCGCGGGAGCCCTCGGCATCGGCGCCCGGGTACGGCTGCGCGCGGTCGAGCCCGGCGAGGAGTTCTCGCAGCTCAGCCAGCGAGGACACCATCGCCATGCTGCGTCGCAGCTCACCGCCGACGGGATAGCCCTTGAAGTACCACGCGATGTGCTTGCGCAGGTCCCGAACACCGTAGAACTCGTCGGCGTAGTACTCGGCGAGGTACTCGCCGTGAGTGCAGACGGCGTCGGCGACTTCTCCGAGGCTGGGTCGGATCCGCTCAGGACGACCGGCGAGGGCGTTCTGAAGGTCGCCGAACAGCCACGGACGTCCCTGGCAGCCGCGGCCGATGACGACGCCGTCGCAGCCGGTGGTGCGCATCATCTCCACGGCGTCCTCGGCGGCGAAGATATCGCCGTTGCCGAGGACCGGAACAGTGTCGCCCAGTGATTCCTTGAGACGGGCGATCGCATCCCAGTCGGCGGTTCCGGAGTACAGGTCCGCCGTGGTCCGCCCGTGCAGGGTGATCGCGGCGACTCCTGCGTCGCGGGCGATGCGTCCGGCGTCGAGGTACGTGAGGTGTTCGGCGTCGATGCCCTTCCGCATCTTCACGGTCAGCGGAATGTCCCCCCGGGACGCCTCTCGGACTGCGGTGCGGACGATCGAGGTGAACAGGTCGAGCTTCCACGGCAGGGCGGATCCGCCACCCTTGCGGGTGACCTTCGGGACGGGGCAGCCGAAGTTCAGGTCGATGTGGTCGGCGCGGTCCTCCTCCACGAGCATCCGCACGGCCTGTCCGATGGTCTCCGGGTCGACGCCGTACACCTGCACGGACCGAGGGGTTTCGTACGGCTCATGGTGAATGATCCGCATGCTCTTGGGCGAGCGCTCGACGAGCGCTCGGCTCGTCACCATCTCCGTGACGTAGAGACCGGCGCCGTACTCGCGGCACAGCCGACGGAAAGCGGTGTTGGTGATTCCCGCCATCGGCGCGAGCACAACGGGTGAGGCCAGCTCGATGTCGCCGATGCGCAGGGTCCGCGGCGCGAACTCGGCGTCTGCGGTGGACCCGGGCACAGTTTCCGCGAGTGTGCCGTCTGCGGATGCGCCGTCCGCGGATGCGACATCCACGCGTGCGGCGCGCGTACCCTCGGCGGGCAGCCGAGGCGGCGCGACAACGGGCCCGCCAGCAGCGGACACGCCGACAGCGGCAGCAGTCGGCACCTTCGCACCGACAGGTGCAGCGGGCGAAGCAGCCGCGCCGACAGAGGCAGCGGGAGACGCAGCGGACGCACCGACAGGTGCAGTGGGCGACGCTGCCGCCGACACGTGGGGCGCCTCGGCGGGTTCGACGGCACCGGCCGGGGCGGCGCTTCTCAGGACAGAGCTCGGAATGGTCATCATCAGCATTATTCCAGCATCCGCGCGGGAACTCACGTTCTCCACAGTGAGATGACGCAGGCGCGGGCGGATTGCCCCTGGGTGATGGGGTAGAAGGGAACCATGACGCTTCTCCTCGGCACTGTGCCCGCGCTCGCCGCAATTCTGTGCCTGCTGCTGCGCCGCGGTCCGGTCGTGGCGGCGGCGATGGGGCTGGCTGCGGCGGTTGTGCTCACTGCGGCGGGTCCGTTCGACCTCGAAGTGCAGCCTGCCGGCGCGATCGCCTACGGGGGTCTTGTCCTCGAAGTGCTCACCATTCTGCTCTTCGGCATGATCCTGGCCCGGCTGCTGCAGGACGCCGGCGCGATGGACCGGATCGGCGCAGTGATCGAGCAGGCGGCACCGTCTCGGGTGGCGGGCACCGCACTGGTGGTCTTCGGTGTCGTTCCCTTCGCCGAGGCGGTCACCGGGTTCGGCATCGGCGTCACCGTGGGCGTTCCGATCCTGCTGTCCCTCGGTCACCCCGCCGCTCGGGCTGCGCTGCTCGGCCTGCTCGGCCTCGTCGCTGTGCCCTGGGGCGCCCTCGGGCCCGGCACCGCGGTGGCCGCATCGCTGGCCGGGCTCGAACTGGATGCGCTCGGAGTAGCCACCGGCGTCGTCAACATCGTGCCGACGCTGGTGGCGGCGGTCGCGGTGCTGTGGCTGTGCCGTTCGGAGCGGGATCCGGTGGGCGGCGCTGTGGTTCTGGGGTCAGCGGTGCTGCTGTGGGCCGCGATTCTCAGCGCCAACATCCTCTTCGGCACGCCGCCGGCCGGGATCGTCGGCGCGCTGGTCGTGATCATGGTGCTGCTCGCAGTGTTCCGACTGCGGGGGCGCCGCATCACCGGGGACGCGGTGCTTGCTCGCTCGCTGGTGCCGTACAGCGTGCTGACGGTCGGGCTGCTGGCGGCACGTGGCCTGGTGCGAGGCGGCGAGCACCCTCTTGCTCAGGTGCTCGCCTCCCCCTCCACGTGGCTGGCCATCGCCTGCCTGATGGTGCCGCTGGCCCTCCCCCGGACCACTGACCGGCACACCGTGCGGGCCGCAACACGTGCGTGGGTGCCGGTGGGTCTGTCGACCGCGGGGTTCATGCTCATGGGCTGGCTCATGTCGGTCAACGGCATGAGCCAGGTGATCGGAGCAGGGGTGGCGTTCGCCGGGACTGCCCCGGGCCCGTTCCTGAGCGCTCTCGGGGCCGTGCTCACCGGATCGAACACCGGAGCGAACGCGATGTTCGCCTCCACCGTGCTCGCTCTGGCCGAAACCGCCGAGGCGAATCCGCTCGTCGCGGTCGCGCTCGCGAATGCAGCCGGGTCGTTCGCTGCGCTGGCGGCTCCCCCGCGCGTCGCGATGGCCGTCGGGCTGGCTGCCGCCTCTCCCCCGTCCCGATCCAGCAGTCCCCATTTCGGGAACGAGCACGCCCCTTCCGGGAACGAGCGCGCCGAATCCGGACAGCAGGGTGCCGATCCCGGACAGCAGAGAGCCGAATCCGGACAGCAGAGAGCCGAATCCGGACAGCAGGGTGCCGAATCCGGCATTCCGGATCTGCAGGCGATGACGGCGCGCACGCTGGTGTCGGCGCTGGGGATCGTCGCCATCAGCACCGCGCTGATGGCCGCGCTGGGCCCAGCGGGCCTGCTGGACCCAGCCGTCGGGCTGCTGACGGACTGAGACCAAGCCGCTTCGGGCACGACAAGCCGGCTCGGCAGCTCATGACGGCCCCGATCCGCATCGCATCCGACAAGGCAGCCCGGCAGTCCCGACAACCCCGGCCGGCCCTGCGGACGACACAGGCCGCCGGGCAGGCCATGACGACCCAGCCGGCGGCCTGTGCACGTTCAGCAGCCGAGCGCCTCGGCGAGGAACGGCACCACCTCGGGAACGGCGATCCGCTCCTGGGACATGTCGTCGCGCCTGCGGACGGTGACCGAATCGTCGTCGAGCGTGTCGAAATCGACGGTGATGCAGAAGGGAGTGCCGATCTCGTCCTGACGACGGTAGCGGCGACCGATGGCGCCGGCGTCGTCGAACTCGACGTTCCAGCGCTTGCGGAGGTCTGCGGCGAGGCCCTTGGCCTTGGGCGACAGCTTCTCGTTGCGGCTCAGCGGCAGCACGGCCGCCTTGACCGGCGACAGTCGCGGATCGAGCTTGAGGACGGTGCGCGTGTCGACTCCGCCCTTGGTGTTGGGCGCCTCGTCCTCCGTGTAGGCGTCGACGAGGAACGCCATGAGCGAGCGCGTCAGGCCGAATGAGGGCTCGATGACGAACGGCGTGTACCGGGAGCCGCTCGCCTGGTCGAAGTACTGCATCTTCGAACCGGAGTTCTCGGTGTGGTTGGACAGGTCGAAATCGGTGCGGTTGGCGATGCCCATGAGCTCACCCCACGCCGAGCCCTGGAACCCGAACTGGTACTCGATGTCGATAGTGGCCGCGGAATAGTGCGCGCGCTCGTCGTCGGGAACATCGAAGCGACGCATGTTGTCGGGGTCGATGCCGAGGTCGATGAACCAGTCCCAGCAGGCCTCCACCCACTCGGTGAAGAAGCGGTCGGCATCGTCCGGGTGGGTGAAGAACTCGATCTCCATCTGCTCGAATTCGCGGGTGCGGAAGATGAAGTTGCCCGGGGTGATCTCATTGCGGAAGGCCTTGCCGATCTGGCCGATGCCGAACGGCGGCTTTCGGCGGCTGGCGGTGACCACGTTGTTGAAGTTCACGAAGATTCCCTGCGCCGTCTCCGGGCGCAGATAGTGGAGACCCTCTTCGTTGTCGACCGGCCCCAGGAAGGTCTTGACCAGGCCCGAGAACATCTGCGGCTCGGTCCAGCTGCCCTCCTGACCCGTCTCGGGATCGCGGATGTCTGCAAGGCCGTTCTCCGGCTCCTTGCCGTGCTTGGCGACGTAGGCCTCGATGAGGTGGTCGGCACGGTAGCGCTTGTGCGTGTGCAGGGACTCGACGAGCGGATCGACGAAGGTCTCGACGTGGCCGGAGGCCTCCCAGACCTTGCGCGGCAGGATGATCGACGAGTCCAGACCCACCATGTCATCGCGGCCGCGGACGAAGTTCTGCCACCACTGCGCCTTGATGTTCTCCTTGAGCTCGACGCCCAGCGGCCCATAATCCCAGGCCGAACGGGAACCGCCGTAGATCTCTCCAGCTTGGAAGACGAAACCACGTCGCTTGGCCAGGTTGATGACGGAATCCAAAGTCGATGCCACGCAAATCTCCTTGAGTCGAGGGCGAACGGCTGGCTGTCGTTCGCATGCGCGTCCAGCGTATCGGACCCGTGGTGAGTCCAGCCGCACCGGCGAGCAGGAGAAGAAGCGAGCTGGAGGGGAAACCGACAGATCCCCGACCTCACCGGATGGGCCGGCCAGGTGAACCCGAGGCGAACCAGATCGTGCCCTTCCCGCTCCTCCGGCTCGCCCCTTCGGCTTCTCCTCGTGCGTGTGTCTCTCCTCACCACTGCCGGAATCTGGCTCAGGGGATCAGCACGACCATGTAGACTGGACGCACACCCAAACCTTTCAGGCCGTTATGGCGCAGGAGCTCCTTACTCCGGTGCGAATGCTCGTCGGATACGCCGTTCGCCGGTAATGCTCACGCAAGCGCAGCTCGGGCCGCATGGGTCGATCGCCAAACCAGTCACCTGCGATCAAGTGTGTGCTGAACCGTGAAGAGAGTTACCGATGTCCTTCGAGACCTCACTCAATCCTGCCCTCAACGCCTCGACTCCGAATCCCTCCGCCTCGGCGCCTGCTGACGCAGACGCCGCCCAGCCGGCGACCGCCTCGGTGGCTGCCGAAGCCGCTCCTCAGGCTGCTGAAGCCGGCGCTGCCCAGCCCGCGACCGCCTCGGCAGACAAGCCCGCGACCACCTCAGGCGCTCCGGCCTCGACACCTCCGGCCGACCGGTCGAGCGACGAGCTGCCCCTCTTCTCCGAGTTCGACCTCGATGAGAAGGTGCTGGCGGCCGTGTCCGACCTCGGCTACGAGCGGCCCTCTCCCATCCAGGCCCAGACCATTCCGCTGCTCACGGCCGGCCGTGACGTGATCGGACTCGCGCAGACCGGAACCGGCAAGACCGCAGCCTTCGCTCTCCCGGTGCTCAGTCATCTGGCGCATGCCGGGCGAGCGGACGACGGCCCCTTCGCTCTCGTCCTCACGCCGACTCGCGAGCTCGCGCTGCAGGTCGCCGAGGCGTTCACCAGCTTTGCGACGCATCTCCCGGACTTCTCGGTGCTGCCGATCTACGGCGGTCAGTCGTACGGCCCGCAGCTGTCCGGCCTCCGCCGGGGCGCGCAGGTCGTCGTCGGCACCCCCGGTCGTGTCATCGACCATCTCAAGCGGGGATCGCTCCGGCTCGGCAGCCTGCAGCACCTCGTGCTGGATGAGGCCGACGAGATGCTCAAGATGGGCTTCCAGGAGGACATCGAGGAGATCTTCGCGGCAACCGGCACCGAGCGCCAGGTCGCGCTGTTCTCTGCGACCATGCCGCAGTCGATCCATCGGATCACGGGGAAGTACCTCGACAACCCGGCCGAGGTCAGGGTCAAGTCGAAGACCACCACCGGGGCGAACATCCGGCAGCGGTTCCTCACGATCATGCATTCGCACAAGCTCGATGCGCTCACCCGGATCCTCGAGGTCGAGGAGTACGACGGCATCATCATGTTCGTGCGCACGAAGCAGGCCACGGAAGAGCTCGCGGACAAGCTGCGCGCGCGCGGGCTGTCGGCCGCCGCGATCAACGGCGACATCCCGCAGCAGGCACGCGAGCGGACCGTGGAGCAGCTGCGCTCCGGGGCGATCGACATCCTCGTCGCCACCGACGTCGCCGCCCGTGGCCTCGACGTCGAGCGGATCTCCCTCGTCGTCAACTACGACATCCCGCACGACACCGAGTCCTACGTCCACCGGATCGGCCGCACCGGCCGCGCGGGCCGCTCGGGTGAGGCGATCCTGTTCGTGACGCCCCGCGAGAACCACCTGCTGCGCGCGATCGAGAAGGCGACCCGACAGAAGGTCGAACCGCTGAAGCTGCCGACGGTCGAGGAGCTCACCAACAATCGCATCGAGCGCTTCCAGCAGCGCATCACCGATGCGCTGGCGACGCTCGACCTGACTGAGGTGCGCCCGGTGATCGAGCAGTACCAGCAGATCCACGATGTGCCTGCTGATGAGATCGCCTCGGCCCTCGCAGCGCTGCTGCTGGACGGGGACACCCTCACCGCTCAGCCGCTGCCGGAGCCCAAGGCGCGCAACCAGCGTGACCGGAACGAGCGCAGCGACCGCGGGCCGCGCGCTCCTCGCTCCCGCGAAGGCATGCGCACCTACCGCATCGCAGTGGGTCGCAACGACCGTGTCGCACCCGGCGGCATCGTCGGCGCGATCGCGAACGAAGGCGGACTCACCTCGGGACAGATCGGCCATATCGACATCCGGTCCAACCACACTCTGGTCGACCTGCCCGATGACCTGCCGCAGTCGGTGTTCGACCGCCTGTCGAGCACCCGGGTGCAGGGCAAGCGGATCGACCTCCGGGTCGACAGCGGCAGGCCCGGCCGTTCCTTCCCCAAGAAGAACTTCGACAAAGGCCCCGGCGACAACCGCAACTTCCGCGGTGACAAGCGCGGCGGCGGGCGCGATCGCTACGAGGGCAAGAAGTTCCGTCGCGACTGAGACTCACCACTGAAGAGTCATGAGGTTGCTGCTGGGAAGTTGCTGCCGTCGGGTGCACCGAGGTGCAGCACTTGTTGCCGCCATCAGGCGCAGCTGAGGCGCAGCGCGCAGCTGCTGCGCCCGGCTCGCGCGACTGAGGCCGGCCCACTCGGGCCGGCCTCTGTCGCGTCTTCCGGACCGTCATGAAGAAGCCAGATCGACCGCCCCTCCGAATCGGCGGTCCCTGGAGGCGTACTCAAGGATCGCCGCCCACAGCGTGCGGCGGTCGACATCCGGCCACAGCACGTCCTGGAACACCAGCTCGGCGTATGCCGACTGCCAGAGCAGGAAGTTCGAGGTGCGCTGCTCGCCGGAGGAACGCAGAAAGAGGTCGACGTCGGGCACCTCGGGCGAGTAGAAGCGGCTCTCCAGAACTCGTTCGGTGATCTTGCCGGGCTTGATCCTGCCCTCGGCAACCTCGTGGGCGATCTGGTTCACCGCGTCGAGGATCTCCGGTCGACCGCCGTAGTTCACGCAGAACTGCAGGACCAGGCCCGTATTGTCCTTGGTCAGCTCCATCGCGTCCTCGAGTTCGGTGATCACCGACTTCCAGAGTCGTCCGCGGCGCCCCGACCACACGATGCGCACGCCGAGCTCGTTGAGCTCGTCACGACGTCTGCGGATCACATCCCGGTTGAAGCCCATGAGGAAGCGAACCTCCTCGGGAGATCGCTTCCAGTTCTCCGTGGAGAACGCATACGCGGACAGATACTGCACACCGATCTCGATCGCGCCGTGGATGACCTCCAGCAGCGAGTACTCTCCGGCCTTGTGCCCCTCGGTCCGCGGCAGACCCTGCTGATTGGCCCAGCGGCCGTTGCCATCCATCACCACCGCCACATGTCGCGGAATGAACTTCGCATCGATCGCCGGCGGACGCGCGCCGGAGGGGTGGGGCGGTGGTGCGGGATAGCTCATGCATTCTCCAGGATTGAAAACGACTTGACGTGGCGCTCCAGGTGCCACTGCACGTACATCATGACCAGCCGAGACGCCTCGGCGGAATTGTGCTCCGCCGTCGCCTCGGCCCGGTTCCAGTCCCCGCTCAGCAGCGCTGCGAGATGGATGATGGTCTCGGTGGTCGGCAGGGCCGTCCCCTGAGGTCGGCAGGCCGAGCACACTGCTCCGCCCAGCGCAGGGGAGAACGCTCGATGCGGTCCGGACTCACCGCACTGCGCGCAGTCCATCAGGCTCGGGGCCCAGCCGGCGACGGCCATGGCGCGCAGCAGGTACGCGTCCAGACTCAGCCGTGGTGGGTGCTCCCGATTGCACAGCGAGCGAACCGCCGAGACCAGGAGCAGATACTGCGTGCGCGTGCGAGGTTCGGCCTCGGTCAGCCGAGTTGCAGTCTCCGCCATCACACTGGCTGCGGAATAGGCGTCGTAGTCGGCGGCGATCGCCCGTGCGAAGGGGTCGATGAGCTCGACCTGGGTCACGATGTCGAGATTCCGGCCGACGTGGCACTGGAAGTCGATGAGCATGAAGGGTTCCAACCGGGAGCCGAAGCGCGATTTCGTCCGTCGAATCCCCTTCGCGACCGCACGGACCAGGCCGTGATTGCGGCTGAGGATCACGATGATGCGATCGGCCTCTCCCAGCTTGTGGCCTCCGACCACAATGCCTTCGTCCCGATAAGTCCTCATCATCAGACCATTATCGCGCACATTCCCATGGCGTCGAAGTCACCACGCACACCTCGCCGAAGCGCCATACACCCCTCGCTCTCGCCCATCCGCGGCGTCGGCCCGGCTCCCGCCATGCGAGCGGGCCCGACGCTCTCCGGAAGCGAATGCAGGTCGTGTCAGCGGACCGCGCGGTTCACGGCGCTGATGACCGCCTTGAGCGAGGACTTGGTCGAGTTGGGATGGAGGCCGGCTCCCCACAGCACTCGATCCCCCACCGCCAGCTCCACATAGGAAGCTGCGACGGTGTCTGCCCCCGTCCCCACCGCGTGCTCGGAGTAGTCCTGGAGCCGGATGTCGATGTCGAACTGCTCCGTGAGCAGGGTGACCAGAGCATCGATGGGTCCGTTGCCCCGGCTCTCGTACGTCCGATCCTGACCGTCGACGACGAGATCGATCTCGATCATCTCCGTGTTCTTCGGCGAATCGACCTCTTCGCCGCTGATCGAGGCGGTGCGCAGACCCTGGATCCGGAAGCGTCCCCAGACGTCGTCGGACGTGTCGGTCGGCAGGTACTCGTCGCTGAAGATTCGCCAGATCTCCTGCGGAGTGACCTCTCCACCTTCTTCAGTGCGCGACTGCACAACCTGGGAGAACTCCACCTGGAGCCTGCGCGGCAGATCCAGTCCGTACTCCGACTTCAAGATGTAGGAGACTCCGCCCTTGCCGGACTGGGAGTTGACGCGGATCACCGCTTCGTAGGTGCGGCCGAGGTCCTTCGGGTCGACCGGCAGGTACGGCATGTCCCATTCCATCTCCTGGATGGGCACCCCGGCCTCGGCAGCGCGACGCTCGCGGTCAGCGAACGCCTTGTTGATCGCATCCTGGTGAGAACCGGAGAACGAGGTGAAGACGAGGTCGCCGCCGTAGGGGTGCCGCTCGTGCACTCCGATCTGGTTGCAGTAGGTGACGGTGCGGATGACCTCGTCGATATCGGAGAAGTCGAGCTCCGGATCCACCCCCTGCGAGTACAGGTTCAGGGCGACTGTGACGAGGTCGAGGTTACCCGTGCGCTCCCCGTTGCCGAACAGGCATCCTTCGATGCGGTCCGCGCCCGCCATCATGCCGAGCTCCGCTGCGGCAACGCCGGTGCCGCGGTCGTTGTGCGGGTGCAGGGAGATCGCAACATCATCCCTGTACGGGACGTTGCGACAGAACCATTCGATCTGATCCGCGTAGGTGTTCGGGGTGCCACGCTCGACGGTCGCAGGCAGGTTCACCACGGTTTCCCGCCCTGCTGCCGGCTGCCACATGTCCAGCACGTTGCCGACGATGTCGAGGGCGAACTCCGGCTCCGTGTCGACGAAGATCTCCGGCGAGTACTGGTACCCGAAGTCCGCGTCGCCGAGCAGGCTCTCTGCGTGCTTCATGACCGCCTGCGTCCCGCGCAGGGCGATGTCTCGGGTCTGGTCGTAGCCGTCGCCGTCGAACCCGAACACGACCTTCCGGAACACCGGGGCGGTGGCGTTGTAGAGGTGGACCGTGGACATCTTCGCGCCGACCAGGCTCTCCACGGTGCGTTCGATGAGGTCCTCGCGCGCCTGGGTCAGGACGGAGATCCGGACGTCGTCGGGAATTGCGTCCTGTTCGATGATCTGGCGCACGAAATCGAAGTCCGGCTGGCTGGCGGCGGGGAACCCGACCTCGATCTCCTTGAATCCCAGCTTGACGAGGAGGTCGAACATCTTGCGCTTGCGGTCGGGGGTCATCGGGTCGATGAGGGCCTGATTGCCGTCACGCAGGTCAGTGCTCAGCCACCGAGGCGCCTGCGAGATTCGCTGGTTCGGCCAGGTGCGATCGCTCATGTCGAGCTGAATACGGTCGAAGAAGGACTTGTACTTCTGAAAGGGCATCGGCGAAGGCTTCTGCAGGTTGGTCATTTCGGCTTCCTCTGTGTTGATTGCGAAGGTTTCGACCGACAGCACAGACTCCGCGACGAGGATGCGGCCTGGATCAGGCCTCGCCGCGGCGGGGAAGGAGGAGCACATGCCAACTCATGCCCTTCACCTTATGCCTTCTGATCGGGCATTTCCGAACGCATCGTCCGAATGGCGGACAGGAGGCAGGGCGGTTTCCGCCGCCGCCACGGAAAGCCGGCCTGGTCAGAGCACAAAGCTCACCCCGTCATGGCAAGAAGCTCACCCCGGCACGGGCGACCGTGAACCCGGTACCCGAGTCAGTTGCGACGCAGGTCATTCCCTCACGCTGCGACGTGCACTTGATGCCATGCGCTTCGATGGACTCCCCGTAATCGAGCATCTGCGCCTTGGGCGCTTCGGGAGCCTCCAGACAGGAGAACCCTGCCCCGTCACTGTTGGCCACGATCACGCCGCCCCAGTTGTCGATTGCGCAATCCTCCGGCTCCTCAGGTGGCTCGTAGTCGAAGCTGGAGATCACGCAGCGTGCACGCTCCGGCTCGATCGTGCACGAGATGTTGCCCGACGGCGAGGCGAAGGAACGCACGTCGCCGCTGGCAGCGGCGGACGCCTCGGGATCCCCCGCTGCATCTTCTGCGGCAGGGGGCGGCGCCGGCATCGACTGCGGGCCGCCCGAATCCGAACCGGTCAGGGAGTCGACAAGGATGTACCCGACGATGCCCAGCACGATGAGCGCGACAAGGACGAGCAGCGCTACCACCCCCGCCGGCTTCTTCTTCCCATCCGTACGCGAACGGGCACCGGCAGCGCCGGGGGCAGCGGGGGCCCCGGCTATACCTGGGGCAACCACAGCACCGGGGGTACCAGCCGTACCTGGGGCACCGGCAGCGGGGGTGCCAGCCGTACCTAAGGCAGCGCCGGGGGCAGCGTGGGCGCCGGGGGCAGCGTGGGCGCCAGCCGTACCTGGGGCAATCGCAGCGCCGGGGGTACGGGCCACGCCGAGGCCGCCTGACGCTCCAGGGACGCCGCCCGAGCCGGAGAGAACCGAGGAGTCGGCCATGCGCGACGATGCCGGCGCTGCTGCGTGCGCCGTCGGCCGGGTACCCGGCTGAGGCGGCATCGTCGGCGAAACTGCTCCCTGAGGCACTGCTCCCTGAGGCACGCTGCGCGGGTAGCCGGCGCCATCTCCGAAGTGCTGTGATCCTGACGATGAGGACGCCACTGCATCGACATCGGATGCCGCCGCACCGGTGAAGCGAGGTTCAGGCGCATTCAAGTGAGGATGCGGGTGATGAGATCCCGCGACGGGCGGTGCGCTGGGAGGCGGAGGCACCATCGGAACGCCGGCGGAACCTCCGGACCCGGCAGCTCCCGGCCAGCGGGACGGCTGCGCCATCTCCTGAGCGCGCTCGGCGTCTGCGCGGGTTGCCTTCGACGCGTCGCGATGCACCTCCGCGCGCGGACCGTCGAGGCGGTCGTCATGGGTGTCGGCGGCGAGCTGCCGGAGCTCCTCAAGGGTGAGCATCCGGGTCGAATCGCCCTCGTTCGAACCTGCCACCCCGGCACTGCGATCTGTCGCCCGTGCGCTGCGCAGCGCCTCCATCTGATCCGGGCTCCAGGCCTGGGTCTCGGCGGAACCCGCCTGCTGCTTCGGCTGACCGACGAAAAGCTGAGTCGTCAGCGACTCCGCGGGATGATCGTCCTGCGGCTGCCGCCGCTGAGGACGATGTTCAGGGGGCGGTGGAACACTCATGGGTCACCAGTGTAGACATCGGCCGAGTTCAGGGGCATCAGGACCTTCTCAGACCGGAGCCGACCGTGGCGAGTCCCCGGCGAGTTCTCGGCGAGTTCCCCGGCTAGTTCCCCGACGCGCCGAGCTCTTCGTTCACCTGCTTCGGGATCCGTGGAAACATGGAAGCATGGTCGCGCTCTCCGCCGCTCGGTTTCTCGCGGCACTCTCTGGAGTCCTGCTGCTCGGCATCGCCTGCTCGACAGTGCCGGCCGAGGCTTCGAACGCATCTGCGTCGAAGGCTGAAGCCGG
Organism: Brevibacterium daeguense; assembly: GCF_021729135.1. Lineage (GTDB taxonomy): Bacteria > Actinomycetota > Actinomycetes > Actinomycetales > Brevibacteriaceae > Brevibacterium > Brevibacterium daeguense. The sequence continues at coordinate 28,064 of NZ_JAJTWW010000002.1, read as the reverse complement.
CTCATTCGCGTCCCCTTCGCAGATCCGACCGACCGATTTCCCGGCCCCCGCTCTGCTCAGTCCTGACGAGTCCGGTCAATCGGGCCGAGGCGGCGAGGCGAACCCAGAACATTCGGACAGGGGCGAGATGTCGGACCCAGCACGCTCTCCCGGCACCGCCAGCCCCGGTGGTCCCGCCTCGCCGTCGGCCGGCCCCGGTGGTCCCGCCTCGCCGTCGGCCGGCCCCGGTGGTCCCGCCTCGCCGTCGGCCGGCCCCGGTGGTCCCGCCTCGCCGTCGGACAGCCCCAGCCTCCCGGGGCTCCCGGGGATCGGCCCCGAGACGATGGCAGAAGTGCCTGCGGAGTCCTCGCAGGTGCTCATCTCGACTACGCCGGGCATCGAGGACACCAACGCGACGACTGCACTGTACGAACGCAACGGAGAAGCCTGGACCGAGGCCAGGCGCTTCGTCGGTCACCACGGCGGCAATGGCTGGCGCGAGGATCGGAAGGAGGGTGACCGCACCTCTCCGATAGGAGTTTTCGCTCTCACCGATGCGGGAGGATACCTGCCCGACCCCGGTTCGAAGCTGCCCTACACACAGGACGATGCGCTGCGGTCCGGTGCTGCGGCCGTATATGGAGAGGACTGGGCCGATGTCTTCAGCTACGTCATCGCCATCAACTACAACCGCGCGGCCGGAACCCCGCCGACCGACGACACCCGACCGATGGGCTGGGATGCAGGAGGCAAGATCTGGTTGCATGTCGATCACGACTCTCCCACTCAGGGCTGCGTGACTATGCAGGCAGAGGACATGGAGTTCCTGCTGCGGACTATGGATCCCGAGCGCACACCACACATCATCATGGGACCCGCCGACGCCATCGGCAGGTGAGGCGGCGCTGGCCGCCCACACCAGGCCGAGCACGGCAGGTGAGACGATGGGCGCGCCCGGCGACCTGACCCTGATCGACAGCTGAGCCCCAGTCAGCACATCCCCACCGCGTGAGGAGACGCATCGATGAAATCGTCAGAGGTAGAACTGACCCAGCTCATCCCGGAGGTCCGCTCGATCCCTCCGGCGCCCGGCGAACCGGCTCTGGTCGAGCTGTATGATTCCGGCCCGTTGGACGGTCATACCGCGGGCATGAGAGTGCAGGTCAACATGGTGGTCACAGCAGATGGGGCGGTCACCGGCAGGGACGGACGCACCGGGTCCATCTCGTCTCCTGCCGACATGCGGGTATTCTCTGTGCTCCGCGCGCTGGCCGACGCAGTCGTCGTCGGGGCCAGCACAACACGTATCGAGCGATACACCCGCCTTTCGGAGAAGCCCCGGTACGTCGAGCAGCGCACGGCCCGCGGTCAACGGCCCGTTCCCATGCTGGTGATCATCTCCCGGTCCGGGCGGCTCGACTTCGAGCGCCTCGCGGAGAAGGGCACATCGGACGTCGTCGTCCACACCTCGACGACGGACGCGGAAGTGCTTGCAGAGCTGCGCGACTTCTGCGGAGCAGAGAACGTCGTCTCCCACCAGGATTCGGTGACCCCTGAAGAGGTGCTCCGCGACCTCCGCGCCCGAGGCGCCCGCCGGGTTCTCTCGGAAGGCGGGCCGACCCTGCTGGGTGAGTGGGTTGCCGCTGGAGTCGTCGATGAGCTGTGTCTGACGATCTCGCCGCTGCTCGCCGGGGAGACTGGGATCGGACCGACCGGTCTGCTCAACGGCACCCGCCTCGCCAGCCCCCTCGAGCTCACCCCACTGAGCCTGCTCACCGATTCGAGGACCTACATTCAGCGGCTGGCCATCCACTCCGCGACGGACTGAGGACGGCCACGCTGTCCGGTTTGCAGTGACGGCCAAGCTGTCCGGGAGCGAAACGGACGGTCCCCTGCTCGGGTTGGAGCGGGCAGGCCCTGGCTGAGGCTGGAGCGGCCGCCCCCAGCCCGCTCTCGAACGGGCAGCCGCCAGTCGGTTTGGAAGTCCCCCTGCCAGGAACGAAATGGTCCTTCACTCTGCCCAGGAGCCGAGTCACGGGCGTGCTGCCCGGGTTGGAACGCATCTCGCGGGCAAGGTCGCCCCTGCTCCCCCGCTGAGGATGCGGCGTCAGGTGTTGAGGATGCGGCTTCAGGTGAGGCAAGCCCACGTCAGACGCCGGCCATCTGCTGCCCGACGGATCAGTCGGCAGCGCTGTCGTTGACCAGCACCTCGGACTCGATGAAGCTTGCGACTTCATCGTTCCAGCGCTCAGGATCGATGTTCCATTCCTTGGTGTGGCGCGCTCGGTCGTATTTCGGCATGGTGACGAGATCCCGCCGCACGGCGGCCAGCGCATGTGACGGACCCGACGGAACGAACTCATCGTCGTCGGAGTGGATGAGGAGAACGCGCTTGTCGAGCTCTGCAGCTCGCCGCACCCAGTCCATGCGATTGAGGTCGAGTGGGGTCTCCAGCCCGGTGATCGGGCGAGCCCAAGGGCGGGTCAGCATGTCGAGAGCGAGGCGGGCGACCGGGGTGGGCAGGAAGTTGATCCGGGCCTGATGATCGAGGACGTCGTACCAGTCGACCACTGGGCCGTCCAGGACGAGACCGGCGATATGACGCCGGTTGCGTCCGCGCGACGCAGCCTGGAACGTGATCGCCGCCCCCATCGACCAGCCGAATACCACGACCCGCTGGGCACCGTGAGCGAGCGCATAGTCAATGGCGACGTCGACATCCAGCCATTCCGTATCGCCCAGGCCGTAGCGCGAAGCGTTGCCGACGCGCACCTCGGCGTCATTCCGGTACGAGATCGCCAATGTGGGCATCCGGAGCGCTTCGAGGACCGGGACGGCTTTGAGGCCTTCGGATCGCGATCCACCGCGACCGTGCACCAGGATGGCCCAAGTGTCACGGGGAGCTTCCGAGCTCGTGGGGAAGAACCAGGCAGGCAGCTCCCCAACATCGGAGGTCAGGGTGATCTCCTCGTACTGCAATCCCAGAGTCTCAGGGTGCGGGTAGAACACTCCTGTCCATCGTCCCCACCGTGCAGAGCGGAGATCACCGGAGGTCACAGCAATGACTTCCCGGGACACCGTCCGGGAGATGGGATCGTATTCGAGGATGTCGCCGATCTGGGCATGGCCGGCACCGGAGTCGAAGTAAAGGCCGTAGCAGCCGCTGACCACCGTGTCCTCATTGGCAGCGAGCTGAACGCGCATGTCGTAGTCGAAGCCGTCGACATGGAGAATCTCGAGCTCCTCGGGAGCCTGCTCGGGGATCACGATGCGACGAGCGAAGTAGACCGCCAGACCTGAGGTGGCGATCGAGGCGATCAACCCGATTCCCGCGCCCACTCCCAGACCCGCCAAGGCGAGTCGCACCGCGCGAGCGGTTGAATCGGGGACGCTCTTGGACATCGACACTCGAATCACCTCCATCGAACAATCCTACTGTTCGGTCCGCGACCCTACTGGCCGGCCCGCACCGTTTCTCCGGAACGCTCATGAGACTTCGTCAACAACGCAGGATACTTGGTCGAAGCAATACACGAGACTTCTGCCGGACAGCTCATGAAGCTTCTCCGAGCAACTCAGGAGACTGATCTGCGGAACATCTCAGGCGTCTTGTTCGTTACGCTTCAGGGACCGACTTGCGGTAGAACCCAAGCATCCCACAGAAGCTGCTCCGCATAGCAGGGAGCACTGTTCACCAGGTGCACCGCTCATCGGAGGATGCCGAGTTCCGTGAGCTGGACCAGCCAGGCGACGGATGAACCAGATGAGGAGTACTGATGGAATCCGAGAATTACACCCCCGCAGTGAAGCGATCAGAAGTTGAGTGGCAGGAGATCCTCTCTCCCGAGGAATATGCAGTGCTGCGCCAGGCGGGCACCGAACGGCCCTTCACCGGCGAGTACTACACCACAACAGCACCGGGCTCCTATCGTTGCCGCGCGTGCAATGCGGTGCTGTTCGAGTCGGATACGAAGTTCCCATCGCACTGCGGCTGGCCGACCTTCTACGCGCCGCTGGCAGAGGACCGCGTTCGATATCTGCGCGACACGACGATGGGAATGACCCGGACCGAGGTGCGGTGTGCCAACTGCGATTCGCACCTGGGGCATGTTTTCGAGGGCGAGGGCTACGACACTCCCACGGATCTGCGCTACTGCATCAATTCGATCAGCCTTGTGCTCGACGAGGATGCGGCAAAGGCGTGAGGGCATGTCAGCACCCGAAGCACCAGGTCTCCGAACCCCGGCGCATGTGACTTCAGCGTCTCGGTCTCCCGATTATGCTCGAACTCCCGATCATGGCGACAAGGGGATGTGTGCCTCCACCGAGGCTCTCAGCAGCGGCGCCGGGTGCGATGGCGATCGCCGTGGGGACAGGTGCGATGGCGATCGCCGTGGGGACAGGTGCGCGGGAGAGCACGGCGGGGACGGGCACGCGGGAGAACATGAACCGCCATCTGCCGACACCAGCGCCTTTGGCGAAGGTCTCCGGGCGATCTCTTCGGCCGGCGCGTCGCCCCTGCAGGTCGAGCGGCAGGCCCGGTGCGCCGGCGCCTCACTGCATCAGGTGGACCCGCGAACTGACTTCACCGGCGCCTCGCCGAACCAGGTGGAACTGAAGGCATTCGAGCACCTCACCGCTCAGGAGCTGTACGGAATCCTGCAACTCCGCGCCGAGGTGTTCGTCGTCGAGCAGAACTGCTCCTACCTCGATCTCGACGGCGTCGACCTGTACCCCGAGACGGTGCACGCTGTGGTGCACGGAGCTGGTTCGCCCGCGCCCTACCATGATTCCCACGGTGGGGAGACCGGTCTGACAGTCAAACCTCGAGGGTACGCACGGGTGCTGCCCTACGGTCTGATCGACGGTCCGGCGGGTGATCCCGAGGGTCGAAGCATAGGGCGCGTTGTCTGCGATCGGCGGGAACGATCTACAGGCATCGCCTCAGCCCTCATCAGTCGGCTGGTCGACGAGTTCGGTGACGGACTCCTGACCCTGAACGCCCAGGCGCACTTGAGGGACTTCTACGGTCGGTTCGGTTTCAGGCAGTCCGGGGATCCATTTATTGAGGATGGCATCCCTCACCTGCCGATGCGGCGAATACCGGGGCGCTGAGCTCTATGACCGAACGCGGTCGGCAAAGCCCGCAACGTTCGGCGCCCGCGGAGACCGCCGCACCCGGCAGCGTTCGACACTCGCGGAGTCCATGGCATCGGGCAGCGTTCGACGCCCGATGAGACCGTTGCACCCGGCATACCGTGACGCTCCTGGAGTTCACCGCACCCCCGCAACTTTCGACGCTTGCGGAGTTCATGGCACCCGGTCACGTCTCGAGGTCCCGAAGCTCATGGTGCGCAGCGGTAAGCGCTCGCGAAGTCGCAGAAGGGCGGCTCGTCGGACCAGCCGGTCAAAATGGCGGCTTGTCGGTTCCGCCGGTCAGAATGGCGGCTCGTCGGTTCGGTCAGAGCGAGCCGGCTCGCTCCGGGTGAGCAGCGGAGGCAACTCGAGCAACATCGATCGAAATCTGGAATGGAATACGGGGTGACGTTGCGGGTCGATGCAGGCGGGAGGAATCCACCCCGGGAGGCCGCCCACCATTGTGGCTTCCCACCCGCGCTTCTCATGCCAATGGTGGTGGAAGGAACATGCCAGAGTGAGGTTGTTGATATCTGTCGACCCACCCATGGCATACGGAATCATGTGGTGGGCGTCGCACCAACCGGGAGGGATATCGCAGTCGGGGAACGTGCATCCGCGATCGCGCGCCAGCAGCACCGCCATCTGATTTGCGGTAGCAAACCGGCCCTCAGTGCGGACACTGACTGTTCCCGTGCCCTTCTTGGTCGAATGGTAATAGAACTGCCCTCCAGCAGAAAGATTCAGCACCTCTTCCAGTCGGACCCGAGTTCCAGCTTGAGTGGTCGCTTCGCCCTTGCCGATCGCCACCTGCTCGGCGGTTGCTGATATCACCAATGCGTAGGCCGCGCCGTGCTGCTTGCGCTCGCGTGCACCTGACATCACGATGGCAGTGAACCGCTCATGGCGCCTGACGCCGTCCGGGCGAATGTCCTTCGGCACCTGCTGAATGACATCGGAGCCGTCTCCCAGTACCCCGGTGGGAGACGGCTCGAAGAATTCGAAGACGTCCTCGCCTTGTCCGGGGCGCGGGTCCATCGACTTATCAGCTGTGTTCCCCTCGGCCGGCTCAGCGCCAGCACGGTCGGCCTTCGCTCGATCAGTCAGCATCGCATGGAGAGCAGCACCAGTGGTCGCCGTGAGCAGACCCGACAGGCTCCAGTCCCCATTGCGCCTGGGAGTGACAGTCACGTGATAGGTGTCAGGATGCGTTTCCTCCCGCGGGCATGCCCCATCCGGGTCCAGGTAGTCGAGGACTCGGATTCCCAGCGTGTCGATGTCCTTCACCTGCACCGAGTTCAGATTGTCAGCGAACATCTTCTCAAGGTCTTCCTGGTGAGCTGCTCGCGAAGCCGGAGGCAGACGACGAAGCGCTTCTGCTGTCCCGAGCACCTGGCAGGTCGAGAATTCGGCCTCATGTATTCCAGAGGCGACGACCGGCAGCTCCGGCCCCAAGACCTCGCCGGTGAGACCGGTGCGCGAACCGACCCATGCCGCGAGCTTGTCTCTCCGACCTGCTTCCGCCGACGACAGCTTCAGCTGCTCACGCAGCAGAGACCGCAAGTTGCGTGCACCGTATGACTTGGGGTCGCCTTCGCGAGCGAAGATCGCGGTGGCCTCTGCAGACAAGCCATCAAGCCGGCGCCGCACATCCTCCAGCACCCGCACGGCCGCAAGAGCCTCCTCCGGAGCCAAGCGTCGTTCGCCCGCACGTATATCGCCCGAGACGCGGGCCACGACACTGAGGACGTGGAGCAGCTCCGGAAGCTTTTCCTCAACGCATTCCACATCCATGGCGGTGGCAAGAACCGGGGACGGCCGGGCCAGATCGTCCGGCTCCTCAGCAGATGGACCGAAACGAGACGAGGAGGTCGAGACACCAGCTATCAACTCCTCGTCCCCCGCTGAAGAGTAGTACACGGCGCTCCCCTCGTCGACAGTGACTGCAAGAATCACGTGCTCAGTTCAATTATCCTCATTGATTCGAACATCGTCAAGAGGATTCGAACAAATACAAAGAAAAGCGCACAGAACATGAATCGACACCGGAAACCGCCATGCCAATCGCGCGTGGACTCCGTGCGTTCGAGAGCCGAGAGCGGACAGCGAAACAGCCAGAGGCCCGCAGCGATGCCGCTGCGGGCCTGACGAATACTCCTTGCCGCGGTCGGCGGCCAGCCGATGTGCTACCGATCAACAGGCACCAGAAGACTGCTGCCCCGTACCGTGGCCGCGAGCTGCCTGAGCAATCAGCACCAGCCGCCTGCGCTCCTGCTCAGCGTCAGCCCCTTTGACTCCTGCTCAGCGCCAGTTGCTGACGATCTCGCTGAGCTCGCGCAGCGGTCCGGTGAAGAACGGGATCTCCTCCCGCACGTGGAGGCGAGCCTGGGTATCCCGAAGGTCACGCATGAGATCGACGATGCGGTCCAACTTCGGCGCTTCGAAGGACAGCAGCCACTCGTAGTCGCCCAAGGCAAAGGCCGAGATGGTATTCGCCTTGACATCCTTGTAATCGATCGCGGCCATACCGTGTTCGCGGAGCATCTTCGAACGCTCATCAGCGGGCAGCACATACCACTCGTACGAGCGAACGAACGGGTAGACGCAGATGTAGTCGCCCGGCTGAGAATCGGTCAGGAACGCGGGCAGATGGGCCTTGTTGAACTCAGCAGGACGGTGCATGCCCATCGCGGACCAGACGGGGTCCAGAATCGAGCCGAGTTGGGAGTTGCGGACCACCGAGTACGCGGCTTGGATCGCCTCGACGGTCGGAGCATGCCACCAGAACATCACGTCGGCGTCGGCCCGGAACGCGGAGACGTCGTACACCCCACGCACCACCAGTCCCTGCTCTGCCAGCGCCGAGAGCTTCTGGGTGATCTCCTCGGCCAGCGCGGCGCGATCCTCATCGCCGATCTCTCCCGCCACCGAGAACACGCTGTAGCAGGCGTAGCGAATCTCCTGGTTGAACTTCTCGATCTGCTCAGGAGTCGGCTGCACGTACGTCGTCATCTCTTCCTTCTTTCTTTGCTGTGCTCATTGGTCGTCTCGTAGCTCATTGTTCCTGTCACTGCCGGCCCTCCTGTCAACGCGGCCTCACTGTCACCGCCGCCGGCCGCCCTGTCGTCACTCGGCCCGCTGACCTCGCGACGGCATCCGCGTCCCGCCTCCCGACGGCACTCGCGTCTCGCCTCCCACGGCACCCGTGTCCAGCCTCGCGACGGCACCCGTGTCTGCACCCGCGACGTGGCAGGAAGGATCCCGCGAAGAGGTCATGGGGCCGAGGCGGACGCAGGATCGAGGAGACGGGCCACCTCGCGCTCTGCCCTGCTGATGCAGGCGGGGATACCCACACCCTCGTAGGCAGAGCCCACCAGCCCCAGACCACCGATCCCGCTCAGCCTCGCGTCGATGCGCGCTGCTCGCTCAAGATGACCCGGGAAGTACTGGGGAAGCGCAGCGGTCCACCGCTGCACTTCAGCATGGTGCAGCGGAGCCCTTCGCCCGGTGATCCGGCGCCAGTCCGCCATCGATCGGGCGATCAGCTCCTCATCGCCGAGTTCGGCCCACACCCCGGGATGGTCACCGAAGCGCCCGACGCTCATCCGCACGACCGCTGTGTCCGACGGCAGCATCTCCGCGAGCCACGGCCACTTGTTGGAGGCGAACGTCGACGCTTTGATGAACGCGTCCTCGGTCGGCGGGAGCAGGAACCCGGAACCGGGGAGGGGCGCCTCGGCGATGTCGACGACCGCAGTCACGACTGCGGACGACGCGTACTCGACGCCCCGCAGCAGGTTCGCGGCCTCCTCGTCGACGGATCCGAGCAGCTCACCGGCCGTGGGTGCCGGCACAGCCAGAATCAGCAGGTCGGCGGTGAGGGCTGCACCGCCGAAGCGAACAGTCCACTGCCCCCCGGCCCGCTCGACCCCGCGCACCGCTGTGTTCAACTCGAACACCGCACCGAGTTCCCTGAGCCGCTCGGCCAGCGCGTCGGTGAGCTTGGTGATCCCACCGCGCAGCGACATGAAGACCGGCGGAGAATCAGCACCCTGCGAGCCCGGCACGTTGGCACCAGCCGTGCGCCGGGCCTTCGCCTCCTGCACCCGCGCGACCGCCTCGAGCACCGAGGTCCCGACTTGAGCAGCCGGCAGCAGTGCCGGGATCGTGGCTGCGAGGGACAGATCGCGGCAACGTCCGGAGTAGACGCCGCCGAGCAGCGGGTCGACCACCGTATCGACCAGAGCGCCGCCCAGGCGTGCTGACAGGAAGTCGCCGACGGACACATCACCGGTCACGGCCGGCGTCAGCCGCTCATTCCGCACGCGGTCCACTTCGTCGTCATTGAGCAGGCCGCGCACCGATTCCGGATCGGCGGGAACACCCATGAGCGTCCCATTCGGCATTCCGTGCATCCGGCCTCGTGAGTAGATCTGCGAGCTGTGCCGCCGCGACGGGAACTCGAGTGGGAGCCCGAGCTCTCGGCACAAGCCGGCCGTTTCGGGCCGCACGTACAGGCTCGCCTCGGCGCCCACATCGGCACCGACGGCAGCGAATCCGCCCAGGTCTGAGGACTTGAGGCAACCGCCGAGGCGCCCGCGGGATTCGAGAATCGTCACCGATGCATCGGGCTGGGCCTCGAGAATCCGGTAGGTCGCGACGAGTCCGGAGATTCCGCCGCCGACGACAACGACTCGGCTCACCGCACGCCGCCCCCAGCAGACTCTCCGGCCTCGGGCTGTGAGGCCTGCACCGACTGCGAAGCCGACACTGACCGTGAAGCCTGCTCCGACTGCTCGGCCAGCACCTCGCGTGAGACTCGGTGGACTTCCTCGACCACCAGGCCCGGTACGGCCGGGTCCGTCGCAGGCAGCACGCCGTGGCCGAGGTTGAAGACGTACCCGTTCGGATGCGAAAGCCCAGCACGCACGATCGCCTCGACTCGCGGCCGGAGCACGTCCCACGGCGCGAACAGCATGGCCGGGTCCAGGTTGCCCTGCAGAGCCTGCCCCTGCTTCACCCGTGAGGATGCAGCGGCCAGATCGACCCGGAAATCGACCCCCATCACATTGGATCCCGCCTCCGCCATCGACGACAGGAGCTCTCCGGTCTGAACCCCGAAGTGGAAGCTGGGCACGTCGTGGTGACGCAGCGCGTCGAGCACCGACGTCGAGTGCGGCAGCACCGACTGCCTGTAGTCCGCCGGGTTGAGATAACCGGCCCAGGAGTCGAACAGCTGGAAGGCGCTTGCACCGGCGGACAGCTGCACATCGAGGAAGGTCGTCGACATCCGAGCCAGCTTGGCCAGCAGATCGGAGAACAGCTCCGGGTCCCCGAGCATCATCGCCTTGGTCTTCTCGTGGTTCTTGCTCGGGCCGCCCTCGATCAGGTAGCTGGCGAGGGTGAAGGGCGCTCCCGCGAATCCGATCAGCGGGGTCTCCCCCAGGTCGGCCACCAGTCGGGTGACGGATTCGGTGATGTCGGGGAGCGCCTCGGCGTCGAGGTCCGGGATCCGGTCGAGATCCGCGCGAGTTCGCACCGGAGTGGCGATCACCGGACCCACACCCGGCTCGATGACCACGTCCACACCTGCGGCCTCCAGCGGGACCACGATATCGGAGAAGAAGATGGCCGCGTCGACCTTGTGGCGACGCACCGGCTGCAGCGTGATCTCCGTGACCAGATCGGGAGTCCGACACGCCTCGAGCATCGCGTTGTCCTTGCGAAGCTCTCGGTACTCCGGAAGCGAGCGGCCAGCCTGCCGCATGAACCAGACGGGGGTGTGTTGAACGGGCTGCGAAAGGGCAGCGCGCACGAGTGTCGAAGCCATTTCCCCATGATCTCACCTTCCGAGCGGCCGGGCGAAACCGCCCGAAACCCAGGACAGGCGATCTCACCGGCTCGGGCCCGGCCGATGGACAGGGCGGCTGAATTCGCCTCGCCCAGGCCTTGCCGGGCGGCAGATTCCGCCTCGTCCTTGACGGTTGCCGACGTCACCTCGACCCCAAGTCTCAACGGTGCCCGGCGTGGATGCTGGGCGATGTCTGAGCTTGGGCCTAATCTAGATCACGTGGTAATCCCATCGCCGCTGATTCGGAATCCAGAGCCCTTTGCGCGGGCATCGTCGGTCCTGCGCGAAGTGACGAGCACTCCGCAGGTCTCGATCACCGAGATCCCGGCGCCGAGCAAACTCGCCCCCTACGCCCTCGCCCTCGGTGCTGAAGTCCATGCCGATGAGGAGTTCCTCGCCGCCACCGGCGAGAACATCAGCGAGCTCGCCACCGGTCGGATGGTCGTCCTCTATGACCCTGACCGCCCAGCAGAATGGGACGGTGAATTCCGGATCGTCAGCTACATCCGCGCGGAACTCGAACGGGAACTCGGCAACGAGGCGATGCTGGGTTCAGTCGCCTGGTCCTGGCTGACGGAATCGCTGGAGAACAACGACTGCGAAGTCCGCAACGCGGGCGGAACCACCACCCGCGTGCTGTCCGAGAGCTTCGGAACTCTGGCCGACCGGCCCTCCACGATCGACTTGGAGCTGCGCGGCTCCTGGACGCCGGTCCTGGCCGAACCCGAGGACATCGGCAGCCACGTCTCCGCCTGGGTCGAACTGCTGTGCACGGTCGCGGGACTGCCGCCGCTTCCCGAAGGCGTCACACCGCTGCCGGGGCGGCGCCGGTGAGTTCCACCCACACGGACGAATCGCTGCCGCTGCTGTCCGCACCAGCTGACGGAGTGCCGGACCTGGTCGACACTCCGCACGCCCTGGCCGCAGCTGTCGAGTCCCTCGCCGCCGGCACCGGCCCCGTCGCAGTCGACGCGGAGCGCGCATCCGGCATCCGCTACGGCAACCGCGCTTTTCTCATCCAGCTCCGCCGCCGAGGCGCCGGCACAGTTCTCATCGACCCCGAGGCGCTCCCGGACCTCTCGAGTGTCGATGAGGCGTTGCGGGATGTGGAATGGATCCTGCATGCCTCGACCCAGGATCTGCCCTGCCTCGCCGAACGCGGGATGACGCCCGACGCGCTGTTCGACACGGAGGTGGCGGCTCGCCTGCTGGGATACGAGCGGTTCGGCCTCGCGGCCGTCGTGGGTGAGACGCTGGGCGTTCGGCTGGCGAAGGAGCACTCCAATGTGGACTGGTCGACGCGGCCCCTGCCGCGAGACTGGCTCAACTACGCGGCGCTGGACGTTGAGCTGCTCATCCCCGTCCGCGAGGTGCTCGTCGAGCAGCTGACCGACTCGGGCAAAGCCGAGTTCGCGCGTCAGGAGTTCATTCACCTGCTCTCGTTCGAGCCGGCAGTCTACTCCGAACCGTGGCGCAGAGTGAACGGCTTCGGTGCAGTGCGATCGCGGCGGGCGATGGCGCGGGTTCGTTCGATGTGGAATCTGCGTGACCGCCTCGCCCGCCAGCAGGACGAAGCGCCCGGCCGGATCCTCCGGGACAAGGTGATGGTCGAGCTGGCCGGCGCGCGAGTCAAGAAGCCGGAGGACCTGCGTCGCATTCCCGGTGTGTCGGGGATGACGAAGGCCGCCCTCTACCGGTGGTACAAAGCCATCACGGATGCCGACGCCCTCCCGGAGGCGCAACTGCCCTCGCGCCGCTCGCCCGATTCGCCACCGCAGCCCCAGGTCGATCGCGCAGTGATCAAGACGCGGCTGGAAGCCATGAAGCCCGTCGTCAACCAGATCGCGCAGCAGCTCGACATTCCGCATGATCTCGCCGTCGCTCCGCGCCTGGTCAAGGCCCTTGCCGCCGGCAGCACCGTGGGCACGCCGACCGAGGTCGAACGGTTCCTCCGCGAACACGGCGCGCGCGAATGGCAGATCGAGCTGACGGCACGAGCGCTCTCCGAAGCCGGCGCACGCGCAGACGCAGCAGTCACAGCGGCGGGCTGAGCAGACACACCAGGTGTGCCGGCGCGTCGGTGGTGCCGGCTCAGCAGGTGTGCCCGCGCAGCAGTCACAACGGCAGGCTGAGCAGCAGGGGTGCCGGTGTGCCGGCGGATCGGCCACTCGCCGAAGGCCGGACTACACGGCGGTTGTCGAAGTGCGCGCCACCCGACGCGCAATGTCCTCCGGCAGCATATGGACGATCTTCTCGACCATGCTCGGCACGGACAGCCCTGCGTACTCCAGGATCTCGTCGCGGGTTCCGTGCGGAAGGAATTCGTCGGGCACGCCGAGTTCGAGCACGCCGGTGCGGGAGTCATCGTCGCGCAGATCCTGTCGGATCTGGGAGCCGATCCCGCCGATCTTCACACCATCCTCGATGACCGCGACCAGCGCGTGCTTCTTGCCTCCCTCGAGCACCGAATCCGGCACGGGCAGCACCCACCTGGGGTCGACGACAGTCGCGCCGATGCCGCTCCGGCGCAGTTCCTCGGCAACCTGAAGAGCCCTGTCGGCCAATGCGCCGACCGACACGATGAGGACGTCGCGCGGCATTCCCGCAGGCACCTCGACGAGCACGTCGACGCCGTCCGACGTCCGGCGGATCGCGTCGATGTCGGTGCCGACCGAGCCACGGGAGAAGCGGACGACAGTGGGAGCATCGGCCACCTCGACCGCTTCGTGGAACTCCTCGGCCAGTCGAGTGGCGTCGCGCGGAGCGGCCAGCTGCAGATCCGGCACGATCTGCAGCATGGCCATGTCCCAGATTCCGTGGTGACTGGCACCGTCCGGACCGGTGACACCGGCACGGTCGAGCACGAAGGTCACGCCCTGCTTGTGCAGTGCCACATCCATGAGCAGCTGGTCGAATGCGCGGTTGAGGAAGGTCGCATACAGGCAGACGACCGGATGCAGCCCGCCGTACGACAGTCCAGCTGCCGAAGCCACTGCGTGCTGCTCGGCGATCCCGACGTCGAACACCCGGTCGGGGAACTCCTCGGCGAACTTCTGCAGTCCGACCGGAATCAGCATCGCCGCGGTGATGGCGACGATGTCCTTGCGCCGTCGAGCGACCTCGACGATCTCATTGCCGAACACCGAGGTCCACGAAGTGGAAGTCGACGGCTGAGCCTTTCCGGTGACCGGATCGATGACTCCGACAGCATGGAATTGGTCGGCCTCATCCTCGAGAGCCGGAGCGAATCCGCGGCCCTTCTGGGTCAGCGCGTGGACGATGACCGGGCCCTGGTCGTAGCTCTTGGCTCGCTGAAGCGTCCGCTCCATGATCTCGAGGTCGTGTCCGTCCACGGGACCCAGGTACTTGATCCCGAGCTCGTCGAACATGCCGGTCTGCGGCGCCGCAACCATGTCCTTGATGCCCCGCTTGACGCCGTGCATAGCGCTGTAGGCGGCACGGCCGGGAGGACCCGACTGCTGCAGCCGCTCCTTGCCCCAGGTCAGGATCCGCTCATAGCTGCTGTTCGTCCGCAGCGAATCGAGGTGTCGCGCGAAACCGCCGACTGTCGGCGCATAGGAGCGGCCGTTGTCGTTGACGACGATGATGAGCTTGCGGGGCGGCTGCGACTGATCTGCCGCGATGTTGTTCAGAGCTTCCCAGGCCATTCCGCCGGTCAGCGCTCCATCGCCGATGACGACGACGACGTAGCGTTCGGTCTCTCCCTTGAGCTGGTGGGCCTTCGCGATCCCGTCCGCCCAGGAGAGTGCCGCCGAGGCGTGGGAGTTCTCGATGACATCGTGCTCGCTCTCGGCCCGAGACGGATATCCGGAGAGTCCCCCGCGCTGGCGAAGGGTGCCGAACTCGGCGTACCTCCCGGTGAGAAGCTTATGGACATACGATTGGTGGCCGACATCGAACAGGATCGTGTCGGTCGGCGAATCGAAGACGCGGTGCAGGGCAGTCGAGAGCTCTACGACGCCGAGATTGGGGCCGAGGTGGCCGCCGGTCCCTGCGACGGTGGTGATGAGGTGGTCCCGGATCTCCTTGGTGAGCACCTGGCATTCGGCATCGGTCAATGCCTTCACGTCCGCCGGGGACGTGATGTTCTCCAGGAAAGTCATGCGATTCGCTGCTCCTTAGGCACTCGGCAGAACCCCGAGCACTGCGGTTCTTCAGTTGCTTCAGACTAACAAGCGTAACCGCAATGCCCTGAACCCACTCGGCGGGGCACCGGCCCGGTCAGCAGCTCCGGCCGAGTCTGCTTGGCAGAGTGCTGGTGCAAGGCGAGCCTCCTCGGCGGTCGAGCGCCGGCCCCGGCAACAGCAGGATCCGCGTCAGCCGGCAGCCCATGTCGGCACCGCCGCGATCAGCCAGGCCGCTCCGGGCCCGACCGCGCACATCACGCCCGCGTAGGCGAGCATGCCGCGATAGTAGTCGTCACGCACCGAGCTGTGGACGTTCGCCAGCAGCATCGCGCCATTCGTGGAGAAGGGGCTGATGTCAACGATCGTCGCCGCAATCGCCAAGGCCGCGACGAAGCCGGCGACATGCACATCTCCCGAGGCGAGGAAGGGGCCGGCCAGCGCCATCACCACTCCGATGATCCCGAGTGACGATGCCAGGGCGGACACCAGTCCGGACATGTAGAACAAGAGCAGAGCGGCCAGAAGCGGGACCCCGATCGCGCTGATTCCCTGCGACACCCAGTCCACGGTGCCGGCCTCCTGCAGAACATGGATGTAGGTGAGGACGCCCGAGATCAGAATCACCACGGACCACGAGACGCGGGACATTGCCGCCTTGCCGGCCGCCGGGTTGACGAAGGCCAGCACGACCGCCAGTGAGATCGACACGATGCCGATGTCCCAGCCGACGACGATCACCGACACGGCCATCGCTGCCAGGACCACCAGCGTCAGCGTCTGGAATCCGGTGAGCCGCTGCGGCCCCTCTGCCGTGAACTCGATATCAGCATCCCCAGCAGCCCGTGGACCGGGCCGGCGACGCATGACGAGGAAGGTCACTGTGGCGAACACCAGGTTGAAGAGGAATGGTGCGAGGAAGAGACTCAGCGGATCGTTCTCGAACCCGCTCTGATTCAGGTAATCGGAGATGAAGACGCCGTAGACGCTCAAGGGCGAGAATGCGCCGGCCAGCGCACCGTGGACGACCAGCAGCCCGGTCAGGAACTGGTTGAGACCATTGCGCCGGGCGAACGTCAGCGCCAGCGGGGCGACGATTGCCACCGCGAAGAGTGCGCCGAGCGCGATCAGGACCGCGGTGAGGAAGAAGAATATCCACGGCGCTATCGCAAGTCTCCCCCGAACCAAGCGCATCGCCCAGCGCACGATCACGTCGATCGCCCCATTGTCCTGAGCGAAGCCGAACAGGTATGTCAGCCCCACCAGGGTGACGAAAAGATCGACCGGGAACCCTGCCAGGGACTCATCAAGGTCGAAACCGAGAACCCCCGCGCCGAGTGCTACGGCTGCGATGAAACCGAGGAAGCCCATGTTGACGTCGCGCCAGGTGGCGATCACGAACATGAGGATGAGGAGGACGATGGAGATGATTTCGGGTGTCACGGGCTTTCCTGAGGTGCAGACGACGGGACTCTGAAGGAAGAGCGACGCGTCACGCGCCGGAGGGCGGGCAGATGGAACCCTCCGACCACCGAAGAGCTGCGGGATGGACGCAGCTTGGTAGCGCCTTTCGTAACCGATTTCGCTCATGCTCCGCGGGATCGCCGCATTCGCAACCGTTCGAGTTTAGACAGCTGATTGTGCCGCCGCGCGTCGGTCTCACAGTGCGGCAGGGACCGGCGCTCCGCGCCTGAGGCGAGCGAATTCAGAACGCCTGCGCCTGAGGCGAGCGAATTTCGAAGCTCCGCGCCTGGGCCCAGCGAATTCCGACCGCCGCCCACCGGCAGTCAAGAGAAGACACCAGCACCCGAAAAGGGCACCAGCAGCCAAGAGAAGCAGGTCCCTGAGCACAGCAGTGGGCCGGGCCTCCCGAAAGGGAGTCCCGGCCCACTGTTCATGGTTTCAGCGCACCGTCAGTCGCCTGCTGGTCGGACTGGGTGCACTGACCGCACTTCGTGCCCTGATCGGACGAACGGGGCACTGATCGGACTCAGTGCACTGTCAGTCGCAATATCAGGCCTCGACGAGCTGCCGCAGCACGTACTGCAGGATGCCGCCGTTGCGGTAGTAGTCGGCCTCGCCCGGGGTGTCGATCCGAACAACGGCGTCGAACTCGACGACGTTCCCGTCACCCTTGGTGGCCTTGACCTTGACCGTCTTCGGGGTCGTGCCGTTGTTGAGCTCGGTCACGCCGGAGATGTCGAAGCTCTCGGTGCCGTCCAGTCCCAGGGTGTCAGCCGACTCCCCTGCCGGGAACTGCAGCGGCAGCACGCCCATGCCGATGAGGTTCGAGCGGTGGATCCGCTCGAAGCTCTCCGCGATGACCGCGGACACGCCGAGCAGCTTGGTGCCCTTGGCCGCCCAGTCGCGCGAGGAGCCGGAGCCGTACTCCTTGCCACCGAGCACGACCAGCGGGACACCGGCCTCCTGGTAGTTCACCGAGGCATCGTAGATGGTCGTCTGCGGACCACCGTCCTGGGTGAAGTCACGGGTGAAGCCGCCCTGCACGTTGTCGAGCAGCTGGTTCCTCAGGCGGATGTTGGCGAAGGTGCCGCGGATCATCACCTCGTGGTTGCCGCGGCGCGAGCCGTAGGAGTTGAAGTCCTTGCGCTCGACGCCGTGCTCGATGAGGTACTTGCCCGCAGGGGTGTCGGCCTTGAACGAGCCCGCCGGGGAGATGTGGTCGGTGGTGACCGAGTCTCCCAGCTTGACCAGCACCCGTGCGCCGGAGATGTCCTCGACCGCCTCCGGATCCTTGGACATGCCCTCGAAGTACGGGGGCTTGCGCACGTAGGTGGACTCGGAGTCCCACTCGAAGGTGTTGCCCTCCGGAGTGTCGAGCTGCTGCCAGCGCTCGTCGCCGTCGAAGATCGTTCCGTACTGCGTGTCGAACATCGAGGTGTCGATCGACGAGCCGATCACCGACTCGATCTCCTCAGGGCTGGGCCAGATGTCCTTGAGGTAGACGTCGGCGCCCTCGGTGTCCTTGCCCAGCGGCTGGTTCTCGAAGTCGAAGTCCATGGTGCCTGCCAGCGCGTAGGCGATGACCAGCGGCGGCGAGGCCAGGTAGTTCATCTTCACGTCGGGGCTGATGCGGCCCTCGAAGTTGCGGTTGCCGGACAGCACCGCGGTCACCGAGAGGTCGTTCTCCTGGATCGCCTGGGAGATCTCGTCCTCGAGCGGACCGGAGTTGCCGATGCAGGTGGCGCAGCCGTAGCCGACGACGTAGAAGTTCAGCGCCTCGAGATCGTCCATGAGGCCGGACTTCGTGTAGTAGTCGGTGACGACCTTCGAGCCGGGGGCGATCGAGGTCTTGACCCACGGCTTCGAGTTCAGGCCCTTCTCCCGGGCGTTGCGCGCCAGCAGACCGGCAGCCATCATCACCGAGGGGTTCGAGGTATTGGTGCAGGAGGTGATCGAGGCGATCGCCACCGCGCCGTTGCTCAGCTCGAAGGCACGGCCATCAGCGGTCGAGACCTCGCTCGACTTGTTCTCCTCGCCCGGCTTCGCGTAGTTGTGGATGTCCTTGGCGAACTGCGACTTGGCGTCGGTGAGCTCGATGCGGTCCTGCGGACGCTTCGGCCCGGAGATCGACGGCACCACGGAGGACAGATCCAGCTCGAGGTACTCGGAGTACTCGACCTCGGTGCTGGGGTCGTGCCACAGGCCCTGCTCCTTGGAGTAAGCCTCGACAAGGGCGATCTGCTCCTCGGAGCGGCCGGTCAGGCGCAGGTAGTCGAGAGTCACGTCGTCGATCGGGAAGATCGCGGCGGTGGAGCCGAACTCCGGGCTCATGTTGCCGATCGTGGCGCGGTTGGCCAGCGGCACCGAGCCGACGCCCTGTCCGTAGAACTCGACGAACTTGCCCACCACGCCGTGCTGGCGGAGCATGTCGGTGATGGTCAGCACCACGTCGGTGGCGGTGACGCCGGACGGGATCTCGCCGGTCAGCTTGAAGCCGACGACGCGCGGGATCAGCATCGACACCGGCTGGCCGAGCATCGCGGCCTCTGCCTCGATGCCGCCCACGCCCCAGCCCAGCACGCCGAGGCCGTTGACCATCGTGGTGTGGGAGTCGGTGCCGACGAGCGTGTCGGGGTAGGCACGCACGACGCCGTCGACTTCACGGGCCATGACGACGCGGGCCAGGTACTCGATGTTGACCTGGTGGACGATGCCCATGCCCGGGGGAACGACCTTGAAGTCGTCGAATGCAGTCTGGCCCCAACGCAGGAACTGGTAGCGCTCGCCGTTGCGCTGGTACTCGATGTCCATATTGCGCTCGATCGCGTCAGCGGTGCCGAAGGCGTCGATCTGGACCGAGTGATCGATGACGAGCTCAGCCGGAGCGAGCGGGTTGACCTTGGCGGGATCACCGCCGAGCTCCTCGACCGCCTCGCGCATGGTGGCGAGGTCGACGATGCAGGGGACTCCGGTGAAGTCCTGCATGACCACGCGGGCGGGAGTGAACTGGATCTCGGTGTCGGGATCGGCCGACGGATCCCACTGCGCCAGGGCGCGGATGTGGTCGGCGGTGATGTTGGCACCGTCTTCGGTGCGGAGCAGATTCTCCAGCAGCACCTTGAGGCTGAACGGCAGCTTCTCGGATCCCTCGACCGCGGCAAGGCGGTAGATCTCGTAGGACTTGCCGCCGACTTCCAGGGTGCCCTTCGACTCGAAAGTGTCGACGTTGCTCACAGTGACTCTCCTGTTCGTTGGCACGCGATATCTTCTGCAGCGGAAACCCGACCGATTCAGTCTCTTGTGCGGCATTTAGCCCACACAAACGTTTCCGAAGATATCTTGACGTCGAGATAAATCTTACCGGATTCAGCAGTGGGTATCCACCGCGGCCGGCGGCCCGGCGGCGTGCCGACCACCACACCTCGGACAGCTGCAGCAGCCCGGATCCCGCACCGACGGATGCTGTCCCACCCGGGGCTGTCCGCGGACGGGCAGCGTGAGTGGGCGATCGGCGGGAAAACCCCCGTGCGCGGAATTCCCGGACGCGGGACAATTGTTGACTGTGATGCGAACCGCGAACCTGCGCGGTCATCGGAGAGAAGGAGTGCTGCATGGACCCGATAACACTCGGTGCCGGATTCGGGCTGACCGCGATCGTGCTGGGCCTGCTGTTCGGCTGGATCTGCCGCAAGGTGGCCGGACGCAAGAGCCGCTCGAAGTTCTGGTGGGGCATCTGGGGATTCTTCTTCACCTGGGTGGCCCTCATCGTCCTGGCACTGCTCGACAGCAAGGCACCGGAGACCACCTACCGCTACTGACGCCTCGCCCCAGGTGGAGAGTCACCGCGTGAGAACAGAGACGAACTCCGTGTGCGCCGTCAGCGGGAAGTAATCGTGCGCTTCAGTGCTCGCCAGCCGGAAACCGTGCTCGGCGAGCGCTTTGGCGTCACGGGCGAACGTCGCGCCGTCGCAGGACACATAGACGATCCGCTCCGCCGCCGAGGCGCCCAGCAGCCCCGTGACCGCAGCACCTGCCCCTGACCGGGGCGGGTCGAGCACCACGGTGTCGGCCATCGGAAGCTCGGGCAGCTGCTCGATGCGCGCCACGGTGAACTCGGCGCCCAGTCCGGCGGCGTTGGCCGTCGCCGACTCGACGGCCGGGGCGGACCCTTCGATGCCGTGGACGGGGATCCCGTGGGCAGAGGCGATGGCGACGCTGAACAGACCTGCTCCGCAGTACAGGTCGAGCACCGACGCGGACCCTGCTGTCAGCTCGACCACCCTCGCCGAGAGCTCGTCGGCAGCGTCGACGTGGACCTGCCAGAAGCCATCCGCCCGGAGGCGGAAGCTCCGGTCGATGCCCTTCACCGTCTCGATCACCTCGCCGGTGCCGCGCAGGACTAGCAGGCTCCCCGAGGCGCCGCCTCGACGGTTGCGGCCGGCGCCTCGTGAGCGGACCAGCAGACTCCACTCCCCCGGTGCGTCCGCGAGGGCACTCTCGAGCACCTCGAGCGTCTGCGGGTTCGCCTGGCCATGCGCCACCAGGGCGCCGCACTGATGGCCGGCGGCCAGCTCGATGCGCGTCAGGCCCGGCAGCGACAGGTGGTGCACACCGAGTTCGGCGAGGGCCGGGACTGCCAGCGGCAGCTCGCGCACCGGGAGGACGGTGTGAGAGCGCGCGGCGTACATGCCCGGTCTGCCGGTCGTGTCGACAGCCAGCTGAATCCGAGTTCGCCAGTCCAGCCCGGAGCCGCCTGCCGCCTCGCGGGCGGCAGGCAGCACGTCCGGGGTCAGGTCGAGCCCGCCGAGGCGGGTGAACTGGTCGGCGGCGGCCTGGCGCTTGAGTTCGCGCGAGTGCGCGAGGTCGACGTGGGAGTACTCCATTCCGCCCACCCCGTCGGCTCCCAGCGAAGCCCGACGGTCCGGGACTCGGAATTCCGAGGGCTCCAGCACCTCGATGACGTCGGCGCGGAGCATCCGCTTCTTCTTCTCCGTGATCGCGGCCCGAACGGTTTCGCCGGGGATCGCGCCGCTGACGAACACGACCTGGCCGTTGTGACGAGCAATCGATTCGCCTCCGGCTGCGGGCGATTCGACGAGGAGATCCATGACCTCTGTCGATTCGGCGGTCTCTCCGTTGGTTTCGGTCATGCGGCTGTCCAGCCCTTTCCCGGGACTTCACCCCGACCGTCGTCACGCGTTCGTCGAACCAGCAGGTTACCCCAGACCTCCGCCCGATGGCGCGGCCGGGCGTTCGGCAGATTGAGCGCCGGTCTGCCGAAGCCGGCTCGGTCCAGCGCAGATTTGCCGAAGCAGGAGCGCTTTCGCGGCTGCACTTTGCCGAAGGCGCCCGCCGCACCCGCTGCTCCGTGGGCTTGCTCCCGCTCAGTGCTCCGTGGGCTTGCTCCCGCTCGGCCCGACGCGCCGATTGCGCTGGTCACGGGCTCGGTGGAACGAACTCAGACGCCACGGAACGCTCGCGACGACGACGTTCGGCACGTTGAGCAGCTGCGTCTTCAGCCGCAGCGAGGTCTGGTTGTGCAGCAGGTTCTCCCACCACCTGCCGACGATGTACTGCGGGAGGTAGACGATGACCAGATCACGAGGGGTCCGCTTGCGGATGCCCGTGATGTAGTCCATCACCGGCCCGTTGAGGTCCCGGTAGGGAGAGTCGAGGATCGTCAGCCGCACTGGCAGACCCATCGCATCCCACCGCTCCTGAAGACGCTGCGCACCGTCCTCGTCGACTGCGACGGTGATCGCGTTGACGAAGGTCGGCCGGCTGGCTCGGGCATAGGCCAGAGCTCGCAGCGTCGGCTTGTGGATGGCGGTCACCACGACCACTGCGTGGGTGTTCGAAGGGAGGGTGCGGGCGGAGTCGTCGTCCGCCTCGGGCGTCAGCTCCGCATCGACGCGGGAGTAGTGGCGCCGGACGAGGCCCATCGCCACGTAGAGGATCGCGATGGCGGCCACGGCGATCCACGCGCCGGCGAAGAACTTCGTGCTCAGCACCACGACGAGCACCAGACCGGTCAGCAGCAGGCCGAGCCAGCCGACCAGGCGGTTGAGCTGCATGCGCCGCCGGAGCGGTGAGGTGACGAGCGTCCGGATGCGCACGGTCCAGTGTCGGATCATCCCGGCCTGGCCGAGCACGAAGGCGAGGAATACCCCGACCAGGTACAGCTCGATGAGATCCGGGACCCGAGCCTGAGTGGCGACGACGAGGACGATCGCCGCGGCGGCGAGGAGCAGGATGCCGTTGGAGAATGTCATCCGGTCCCCGCGGCTGGCCAGCTGCCGCGGCAGGAACCCGTCGCGCGCCAGCCGCGAGGCCAGGCCCGGGAAACCTTCGACCGCAGTATTGGCCGCGACGAGCAGCACGAGCGCTGCGACCGCTGCCACGACGTAGAACATGAACGGGAATCCGGAGAACACCGCCTGCGCGAGCTGTCCGAGGACGGGGTCCTGGTCGAAGTCCCCGACCGGCGAACCGCTGCCGGTCACCAGCTGTTCCTCCGGCCGGGCGACGAACTTGATGCCGATGACCGCGGACAGCCACGTGATCCCGACGAGCATGATCGCCGACAGCAGCCCCGTGACGAGCAGTGTGCCTGCGGCATTGCGGCCGCGCGGCGGACGGAAGAGCGGAACAGCGGTGGCCACCGTCTGCACACCGGCCAGCGCGACCGAGCCGGAGGAGAACGCCCGGAGCACGATGAAGACTGCGGCGAACCCCGTGAGCAGCGTCTCCTCGTCGCTGCCGGGCAGCGCCAGGAAATCACTTGTCACCGCCTCGGGCGTGTCTCCGCTGAGCACTCGGATGAAGCCGACGGCGAGAGTCAGCAGCACCGCGCCGACGAACAGGTAGGTCGGCACCGCGAGCAGACCGCGAGTCGCCCAGCTGCCGCGCAGCCCCGCCAGCGTGACCAGCCCGATGCCGATGACGGCGATGAGCACCCGGTACGGCTTGAGATCCGGGAACATCGCTCCGATGTAGCTCGCGAACACCGTCAGCGACACCGCGAGCGTGAGCACGAAGTCGACGAGGAGCGAGGCCGCCACGACGAGCCCGGCCCTGGTCCCGAGGTTCGTGCCGGCGACCTCGTAGTCGCCTCCGCCGGAGGGGTAGGCCTGCAGGTTGAGGCGATAGCACAGCACGATGACGAGGATGACGACCGCGACCGCCAGCCCGATCCAGGGAGAGACCGTCAGGGCGACGATCCCCGACAGCGACAGCGCAAGCAGGATCTCATCCGGGGCGTAGGCCACCGACGACAGCATGTCGGAGGCGAAGACGGGCATGGCAAGCCGCTTCGGCAGCGCTTCGCGACGAAAGTGATCACTGCGGAACGGCCGTCCGACGAGTAGTCTCTTGACGGTATCGGAAAAACTGCTTGCCACGAGCACCAATGGTAGGTCACGAGTGAGAGGGACGGCGGGGATGCACTTCGTCATCATGGGATGCGGCAGGGTCGGCGCCTCCCTGGCCCGCACGCTCGACTCGGCCGGTCATACGGTTGCAGTCGTCGATCGCAACCCCGACTCCTTCCGCCGGCTCGGCGGGGACTTCTCCGGGTCGACGATCACCGGGATGGGCTTCGACCGCGATACCCTGACCCGGGCGCGAACGGGAGAAGCGTACGCCTTCGCGGCGGTCTCCTCCGGCGACAACTCCAACATCCTGGCGGCCCGAGTCGCGCGGGAGACCTTCGGCGTGGCCAACGTCGCCGCCCGCATCTACGATCCGCGGCGCGCGCAGATCTTCGAACGCCTGGGCATTCCGACCGTGGCCACCGTCCGCTGGACCGCCGATCAGATGATGAGACGGATGATCCCCCAGGGCGCGGTGAGCCAGTACCGGGAGCCGTCCGGCCGGCTGGTCCTGGCGGAAGTGCACCTCCATCCGGACTGGATCTCCCGGCCCATCGCCGACATCGAAACCGCAGTCGAGGCGCGTGTCGCCTACGTCACTCGGCTCGGCGAGGGGATGCTCGCCACCCCGGACATGCTGGTTCAGGAGGGAGACCTCGTCCACGTGCTCTGTGCTGTCGTCGATCTCGATGACATCGTGCGCGCACTCGACCGGCCGATCCCGGAGGCGGAGGCGTGACGAGGGTGGAGTCGCTGTGAGAGGGGAAGCGCGGTGAGGGTCGCGATCGCCGGCGCCGGATCGGTGGGTCGGTCAGTGGCCCGCGAGCTGCTGGGCAAAGGCCATGAAGTCGTCCTCATCGAGGAGCGCAGGGACGCTTTCCAGCAGGACCGAGTGCCGGGTGCGGCGTGGGTGCTGGCCGACGCGTGCGAGCTCAGCGGCCTCAACGAGGCCGGGCTGGACCGGGCGGACGTCGTGGTCGCCGCCACCGGTGACGACAAGACCAATCTGGTGCTCAGCCTGCTGGCGAAGATGGAATTCGGGGTTCCCCGAACAGTGGGGCGGGTCAACGATCCGCGCAATGAATGGCTGTTCGACTCCAACTGGGGCGTCGACGTCGCGGTGTCGACGCCCCGACTGATGACCGCCCTCGTCGAGGAGGCGGTCGAAGTGGGCGGTCTGGTGCAGCTGATGCATCTGGAACGGGGCCAGGCTGCGCTCCTGGAGTTCACCGCACAGGACACCACTCCGGTGCGGGGCAGGCGCATCGGCGAGATCGCCTGGCCGCCCGACGCAGTGCTGGTGGCGATCGTGAGGAACGCGAAGGCGTTCGCGCCGTCTCAGGACGATGTCATCGAGTCCGGGGACGAACTCTTCTTCATTGCCGATCCGGATCAGCAGGAGTCGCTGCTGCGTCTCCTGCGGTCCGGCGACTGAGCAGCCGGCCCGACCGGCGCAGGCCAGCAGGCCCGGCCGCTCAGTGACCAGCAGGCCCGGCCGCTGCGGGTCGGCGGAGAGGGGGATGACCGGCACGACCAGGCGCGGAGCAGCCGGCGTTCAGTCCGGTGGGGCTCCGACCAGCTGGTACGCGGGGTTGAGAGTCAGTAGCTGCCCATCCTGGATCCCGAACCGCCCCTCGAGCGCGACCACGCGACCGGGCAGCACGCCGGCGATCTCACGCCTGCCGAGGAAGCGGGCGGCCACCGCGCCCGTGCCGTCGCGGATGATGATGTCGAGCTGAGGTGCCGACTCGGGCAGGGACCGGGTGACGGCGACTACGACTCCGGCCACTCGCACGCGGGCGCGGGGCACCACGTCTGCCAGCGCGACGGTGTCGGGAACCGCACTGGCGCGCTGGATGTCGGCCGCCGCCTCGGCGTCTCTGGAGCCGAAGCGCTCGATGAGCCGGCTGACGATGCCCATGGGCCTGCCGATGGCGTCGATCAGCGGACTTCGGTGATCTCGGGCCCGCGCTCGAACGGGTTGATGTCATCGTCCTTCTCGGCGTCCTGGTCGTCCGCTCGCGCGGCGGCAGCCTTGGGCTCGGACAGGACGAGGAGCTCTCGAGGCGGCATCGCCTCGATGCCGCGGTTCACGATCGTGCCCCGGAAGAGCGCAGTGAGTTCGGCGCGCACCTCGTCATCGGTGATCGCCTTGCCGCTGAAGACGCCGCGGATGAACCAGCGCGGCCCGTCGACGCCGGCGAACCGTGCGACTCGAGCTGCAGCGCGGCCGTCCGACGTGCGCGCGGGGATCTTGGTCAGGAGTTCGTGGCCGAGCTCGGTGTAGAGCTCTTCGAGCGTGCCGCCCTTCTGGGTCACGTTGTCCACGATCTGCTTCCGAACAGTGTTCCACAGGCCTTCGCCGCGAGGTGCGGCAAAGGCCTGCAGCTGCAGTGCACCGCCCTTGTGAACGAGCGTCACGGCGAGAATCCGTCCGGTCTTGTCCTCCGCGTCGAGGCGCACCTGCATCCCGTCCCGAACCGGCACCCGAAGCGCGCCGAGGTCGACCCGGTTCTCCTCCCCGGCGTCCTCATCCGCATCCCAGGGACCATTCTCGAGGCGGTCGAGCGGAGCCGCCTTGGCGAACTCCTCCTCGTCGCCGAGGTCGTCGCCTTCAGCGGCTTCGGCTGTCTCAGTGCCGTCGACGTCCTCACCGAGGTTGGTCTCACCGAGGTCGTCGTCATCGGAGTAGACGTCGTCATCGGAGGTGTCGTCGGCATCATCGACATCCGCCTCGACATCGTCGAAGTCCTCGCGATCGTCCTTCTTGGACTTGCGGAAACGGTCGAACAGGCCCATGGTGTCCTTCCCTCTGGTCTGGTGTGCTCAAGTCTAGACCCCGGTGGAGCCGAACCCTCCGGTCCCGCGGACGGTGACGCTCAGGTCAGCGACAGGAGTGAATACAGCATGTACCACCCGCTGGATCACGAGCTGTGCGATCCGGTCGCCGCGTTCGAGCACGATCGGCTGATGAGCATCGAGATTGACGAGCGGCACCTTGATCTCCCCGCGGTACCCGGCATCGATCGTGCCCGGGGCGTTGACGATCGACAGACCGCTGCGCACTGCCAGCCCCGAGCGGGGGTGGACGAAGGCCGCGAAGCCCTCAGGAACGGCGATCGCGATCCCAGTCCCCACGAGCCGCCGCTCGAATGGCTGCAGAGTGTGGTCCTCGCTCACATGCAGATCAGCCCCGGCGTCGTCCAGATGCCCGTAGGCCGGCAGCGGCAGGTCGGGGTCAAGCTGTCGGATCTCGATGTTCAGGTTTTCGATAGCCACAGTGCCGCACTCTATCCCGCCGGGATGCTGCACTCTATCCCGACAGCGAGCTCTGCCCTGTCCCGCCCGCGAGCGGTGCCCTGTCCTGCCTGCGAGCTGCACTCCACCCCGCCCAGCGAGCTCTGCCCTGTCCCCGTGCCCTGACCCGCCTGCGAGCCGGGCTCCTCAGGCGAGATGCCGTGCGCAGAATCCGCTGTGGGAGAATCGACGTATGACTTCTGCGACCAATACGAGCGTGAGCTATCGGGAGAAGGTGTGGCCTCCCATCAGCTGGTGGATCGTCGCAGCGGCGCTGTCTGCGATGACCGCCGGAATGGTCTATCCGGTGTGGGCAACCGGTGCGGTGATCGTTCCCATCGTCATCTTTGCGGCAGTGGTGCTGTGGCTGCGCTCCGCCTCCCCCACTCTGCTGGTCACGGACCAGGAGTTTCTCGCTGGACCCGCTCACATCGAGCGTCGATTCATCACCGGGGCAGAGGCGATGGATCCTGCTGAGTCGTTCCTGGCGCGCGGCGCGCAGCTGGATGCACGCGCATTTCTCGTCATCCGTCCGTGGGTGAAGACAGTTGTCAAGGTCACGATCGATGACCCGCAGGACCCGACACCATATTGGCTCGTATCCTCGAAGCAGCCCGCCCGATTGGCTGCCGCGCTTCAGCAGTAGCTCGCAGCAGTTCGATCGGGCGGCGTTCGCCGGTGTTTCGGCGCGCTGCCCCTGAGCCGGCGTCTGCGGCGTTCCGGGGGCGAGACCCTTGACAATTTGGTCCGATACCCTTGACGGTTCGGTCCGATGCCCTTGACGACGACGCCGGGCGTCCGCCGATCGGCGGACGCCCGGCG
>NZ_JAJTWW010000019.1 GCF_021729135.1 Brevibacterium daeguense | reverse complement strand
CCACCTCACCAGCCCCGACCCATGAAAGATCGAGGCTAGACGGCAAGAGGGGCTTCGGAGTCCACGCCCGGGTTCCAATCACTGAGGAGGTTCACGCATGACGCCCATCCGGGTTGCGGTGGTCGATGACCAACCGTTACTGGTGCAGGCATTCGCCGCGCTGATCGACAACGAAGAGGACCTGAGCGTCGTCGCCACCGCGGGTGACGGCCAGACCGCCGTCGAGCTCGCGGCGGAAACCTCCATCGATGTGATGCTGATGGATATTCGGATGCCGGTGCTCGACGGCGTCGAGGCGACCCGGCGGCTGACGGCCGCCGGCCCGCTGCCACGGGTCCTCGTCCTGACGACGTTCAACGTGGACGACCTGGTCATCGGGGCGGTCGCGGCGGGTGCCCGCGGCTTCCTCCTCAAGGACTCCGAGCCCAAGACGGTGCTGAAAGCGATCCGGTCGCTTCACCGGGGGCAGGCAGTGATCGATCCCCAGTCAGCCCCGCACTTGCTCGAGAAGATCACGCGCGAGGCCGGCACCACCCCGTCCCGCGTCCCCGCCGGGCTGACCGGGCGCGAAACGGAGGTGTGGCGGTTGGTGGCGCGGGGGCTGTCGAACTCCGAGATCGCAGCGGAGCTGTACATCGCGGAGACGACCGTCAAGACCCATGTCAGCAGTCTTCTCACCAAACTCGCAGCCCGCGACCGGATCGCCTTGGTCATCCTCGCCCACAGCCTCGGGCTGGTCAGCGGTCACGGCAGCATCGAACTCCCCGATCCTCGCTGAGCGCGGTCCTCCCTGAGAAGGAGACCCGCGGCCCAGGCCGGCGACGATCTCGCGCCCCAGCAGGAAGACAGCGCGGTCGGGACCTTGATGAGCTGGACGCATGACCACACCACACCTGCCGATGCTCGGCTGCCGCAGCCTCAGCAAGGCCTTCGGCCGCAACACTGTCCTGCACGACCTGAATCTCACCGTCGAACCTGGTCGCGTTTACGCCCTGCTCGGCCCCAACGGCGCGGGAAAATCCACAGCGCTGAAGATCATGCTGGGCCTGCTCCCCGCCGATTCCGGCACCACCTATCTCCTCAGTGAGCCGTTCCGTCGAGCGTCGCTCTCCGCGGTGGGAGCATCGATCGACGGGCCTGCCCTCTACGGGCACCTGTCCGCCCGCGAGAACCTCCGAGTCCATGCCAGGCTGGTCGGCAACGACGCTGAAACAATCTCCCGCACCCTGGAGAAGGTCGGCCTTCACGACACCGGCAGGAAGCGCGCACGCAGCTTCTCCACCGGGATGAAGGCCCGCCTCGCGCTGGGCATCGCCCTCCTGGGAGACCCCCGCGTGCTCGTGCTCGACGAACCGCAGAACGGGCTCGACCCCGACGGCATCCACGAGCTGCGCGAGCTGATCCGCCGGCTCGCCCACCGCGGGACCACGGTGCTCATCAGCAGCCACCAGCTCGGCGAAGTCACCCGCCTGGCCGACGACATCGGCATCCTGTCCCGCGGCCGACTGGTATACGAAGGACCCCTTGGCGACCTCGCGCCCGCCGGTGAGCTGGAACAGGAATACTTCCGCGCAACCCGGCAGGCCACGGCATGAGCGCCACGCACCTCACCTCGCAGTCCCTGATCGGATTCCGCCCCGCCCTGGCGGCCGAACTTCTTCGAACTCGGCGCAGCGCGGCCACCTGGGTTCCGGTCGCCGGTCTCGCCATCGGCGTCCTCCAGGCCGCAAGCTGGGTGGCCACAGCAACCGGAGGCGTCACTGACTGGGAGTCGCTGTTCTTCTGGCACGCCCTTTACCACACAGCGCTGCTCGTCCCGTTTGCGGTGATGACTGCAGCACTCAGCGTCGCCCGTGAGACCCGTGCCCGAGAGGGCGGCATGCTGTGGCGGCCGATCGCCCATCACACAGCGCTCCTGGCCCGGTTCACGGTCATCGCTGTGCTCCTGGGCCTGCTGGCGCTCGCCGTGACGGTCCCCGCCGTCCTCATCGGCCTGACAGCAGGGCTCACCGACCCGCCAATCGGCGAGGTGCTCACCCTGGCGCTGGCACAGTGGCTGCTCTCCCTGTTCCCCGCGGCGGTCGCGCTCGGACTAGCCGGCCTGGTCGGTTTCCTGCCCACACTCCTCGTCGGTATCGCCTGGCAGGCCGCAGGTACGCTCCTGGGCGAGACCGAAAGCTGGCTGCTGCAACCCTGGACCTGGTCAGTCCGCGCCAGCCTCCCTCTGCTCGGCATCCACCAGAACGGGGTGCGCCTCGCCCCCGACTCACCCATCCACGACTGGTCACCGTGGGAACCAATCCTCGCATCGGCCATCGCCACGGTGTTGGTGCTGCTGCTGTGGTCGGCACTGCCGGCCGTGCGCTTCGGGATTCGCAGGCCGCGAATCAGGCGCTCCCGCGAAGATCGCCGCGCGGAGTCGGACGGGAAACGGACCGCCCTGCCCGGAGCCGGTCGTTCCGGGAATCGTCTCGTCCGTCGAAACGTCGACCTTGCGCTCGTCTCCGCCCTGCGGCGCACGCCGATCCCGTGGGGCTTGGCACTGATCATCGTCAGCTTCGTGCTCATCACCCTCGTGTGGACCCAGTCCGGCATCCGCGAGTTCTACCTGCGCGGCTGGATCTCCTACGTCGTGGTCCCGTTCGGTGCGTGCATACTCGCGATCACCACCTGGAACGGTCACCGCGACGCCTGGCGAATCCT
The DNA here is from genome assembly GCF_021729135.1 of Brevibacterium daeguense. GTDB lineage: Bacteria > Actinomycetota > Actinomycetes > Actinomycetales > Brevibacteriaceae > Brevibacterium > Brevibacterium daeguense. The sequence continues at coordinate 83,064 of NZ_JAJTWW010000019.1, read as the reverse complement.
CGCCACCCGCACATCGACGAACCGCCTCGCCACCTCGGTCGTCCTCATTGCAGCGATCCAGCTGATCGCTGTGCTGATGGTGGGCACGATCTTCATTCAGGGACCGGAGGCCCCGGCGTTCGCGCTGCTGGCAGGAACCACAGGTGTGGCGGCGCTGACCGTTAATCTGAGCCTGACCGCCCGATACGGGCCTGGAGCAGCCCTGGTCCTCACACTCGCCGCATTCGCCTTCGGCTCCATCGCCGCCACTGAGCACATGACCGACACTCCGATCTGGCCGGCCGCCGTGTTCGTGTGGACCGACGCCTACGCGAACACCGACCGCCTCGGACTCGCCCTCGCGATCAGCTCGGCAGTTGCTACACTCGGGTTCCTCGCCTGGCTGCGAACTGCTCGCCGCGCGGCGGCTCAATGACTCGACTTATCGTGCCCCGGTGGTGAAGCGATGACCGGAGGCCGGGACACAAGGCATTGAGGAAGATCCAAGCGATCATGGTCGCCGCCTCGTTCAAGCCCCCGACGCAATGCGGTTCAGTCCTCCGACCATGATGCTGCGGGGGTCATCGCTGTCGGGGACCACGACGGACGCGCCATCTGATGTCCGGGAGACGTAGGAACGTGTTGTGCTTGGGGATTCTGACTGGTTTCAGACCGCCGCGAGTCCGTTTCTGAGGGCGAACAGGACGAGTTGCACGCGGTCTCGTGCACTGGTCTTGGCGAGCAGGTTGCCGATGTGGGTCTTGACGGTCGGCATGGACAGCCACAATTCATCGCAGATCTCTTGGTTCGTTCGCCCGTCGGCGATCAGGACGAGGATGTCGCGTTCCCGCGCCGTGAGCTCGGAGACGGCACGTTCGTCCATCGTCGACGGCGCTGACGGCCGTGTGGCTGGCCCGAGTCGGAAGGCAGCGAAGAGCCGGCGCGTGGGTCCGGGTGAGATCACCGCGTCGCCGCGGTGCACGCTGCGGATTGCTTCGGTCAAGTGGTCGGGTGGGGTGTTCTTGACGAGGAAGCCGGCGGCTCCGGCCTCCACGGCGGTGAGCACGTATTCGTCCCTGTCGAAGGTGGTCAGGATGATGATCTTGCTGCGGGTCCCGGCCGTGATGAGCTGTTGGGTTGCGGCGAGGCCGTCCAGGGTCGGCATTTGGATGTCCAGCAGCAGGATGTCGGGCTGCTCCTGGTGGTGGTGTCGGAGGGCGTCGGCACCGTCGATCGCCTGCCAGAGCACGGCCATGTCGGGCTGGGCGTCGAGGATCATGGCCAGCCCCGCGGTGAACAGGGGCTCGTCGTCGGCGAGTCCGATGGTGATCATGCGCGCGCCCACGGCAGCTTCGCACTGACCCGCCAGCCGCCGGTGGTGGGGTCGGGTCCGGCGTCGAGGAAACCGCCGTGGGCCCGGGCGCGTTCCTGCATGCCGACGATTCCGTGCCCTCCGGTGGATCGGCCCTGGGCGGGTGCTGCCCGACCTGCGGTGTTGAGGATCATCAGCTCGACCTCCCGGGCGTGAATCGTGATGGTGACTGTGACGGGTGCGCCTTCGGCGTGCTTGAGGGCGTTGGTCAGTCCCTCCTGGACGATCCGGTAGACGGTCAGCCCGAGATGCTCGGGCACCGTGTCGGGTTCCCCGTCGATGCGCAGCCGGATCGCGGTGTGCGTGTAGTGCAGGGAGTCGATGAGCTCGGGGATGTCACGGACCGTGGGCGCGGGCCGGGTAGGAGCATCTGCGTCCTCGGCGGCAAGGACGTCGATGAGGTCGCGCACGTCGTCGACGGCGCGTCGGCTCAGACTCCCGATGTCGGCCAGTGCCTGATCGGCGCGGTCGACGTCACTGCCCAGCACGTGGCGGACGCCCTCTGCTTGGACGGCGATGGCATTGAGCGAGTGGCCGATGATGTCGTGCATCTCACGGGCGATCCGGTTGCGCTCCTCGATGACGGCCAGACGTCGTTGGGTCTCCTGCTGGGCTTGGAGCATCGCGGCCCTCTCGACTGCGGCGTCGTAGCGCGAGCGTCGCTGCCGACGGACCACACCAGTCAGCACTGCCAGGGTCAGCACCGCCAGCGCAACGGCGGCGGCGACCAGTCGGTCCCGGATCCCGATGCCCGATGTCGCTATCGGTGCGGTCATGATCGCGATGACCGTGCCGGCGTAGACGGCGGCCAGGAAGATCCGGCGCCCCGGCGGGTCGAGCTGAGTCTGCGTCGTGTAGGCGACGATCGCGCAGATCGTCGCCACGCAGATGCCGAGCTCGATCCCGGCGACGAGATGCACCAGCAGCAGGACCCCGATCGCGGCCAGTGCAGCGCGCGGACGGGTGCGGCGAACGACCAGGGCCGCAGCGCTGCCGATCACGATGCCGGTGTAGAGCACCTGCAACGGCGTTTCCAGCGACAATCCAGGGCTGCTGATCGCGCCGATCGCGACAACCAGGACTGCGAGAACGGCATCGAGGAGCCACGGGTGGGCGCGAAGCACGGGCGGGAACCGTTCAGCGACGGTGGCGAGCGTGAAGGATTCCATTTCATTCCATGCTAAGTCGGGCGGTTTGTCGAGGGTTCATACCGCGGTATGAAGCGCGGTCTCGTGCCGCGGCACGATCTGCTGATCGCCCGAGCCGGGGATCGTGGAAGGTATGAATCACACGACAGAAGCCACGCCCGTATGAGCGCCGTCATCACTACCCGCGGCCTGACCAAGACCTTTAAGTCCCACACCGCGGTCGACTCGCTCGACCTGCACGTCCCGGAGGGGCACGTGTACGGGTTCCTCGGCCCGAACGGCTCGGGCAAGTCGACCACGATGAAGATGCTGCTGGGTCTCACCCAGCCGACCAGCGGCGACATCGAGATCCTCGGGCAGCCCCTCACGCGGGCCTCCCGAACTCAGCTGCTGCCGTCAATCGGGTCGATGATCGAGGCTCCGCCCGGCTACGGCCATCTCACCGGGCGGGAGAACATGCGCATCGTCCAGGACATGCTCGACTTGTCCACCACCCAGATCGACCAGGCACTGGGAACCGTGCGGCTCACCGAGCACCAGCACAAGCTCGTCCGCAACTATTCCCTGGGCATGAAGCAGCGCCTCGGCATCGCCATGGCGCTGGCACGGGATCCTGAGCTGCTCATCCTCGACGAGCCGACGAACGGGCTCGACCCTGCCGGGATCGAGGAGATCAGGACCCTGCTGGTCGATCTCGCCGGGCGCGGGATCTCGATCATGGTCTCCAGCCACCAGCTCGCCGAGATCGACAAGATGGCCAGCGTGCTGGGGATCCTCTCCAGCGGGAAGATGATTTTCCAAGGCACCCGCGACCAGCTCTTCGAGCACTCCGTGCCCGATCTCATCATCGAGACCCCGGACCCCGAGGCAGCCTTGGCGCAGGCCATCACGGCAGTCCCGCTTCCGGAGGGCATCCGGATCAGTGGGATCGACAAGGACCAGACCGCGAAGGTCGTCCACCGGCTGGCGGTTGCCGGGGTCCCGATCCACGAGGTGCGCCGAGTCCAGCAGAGCCTGGAGGACGTGTTCATGGATCTCACGGGACGTGGAGGTCTGCTGTGATCCGGGCGATTCGCCTCGAGTTCTGCAAGATGCGACGCCTGCGCTCGGGCCTGGTCCTCACGATCCTGGTCGTCGTTGTCGCCGCCCTGTCGAGCGCATCCCTGTTCTCCGGTGGAACCCGCGACAGCTTCGACGACCCATTGGCGATGCCGTGGGCTGCTCTCCTGCTGACCTACACGATGATGGCGGCGATGACCTCGCCGATCCTTGCCGCCGTGCTCGCGAGTCGCCAGACCGAGATCGAGCACTCCGGGGTCGGCTGGACGCTGGCCTCGACCGCCGGATACTCCCCCGGGACGCTGTGCCGAGCGAAGCTCGCCGCCCTGAGCATGATCCTGCTGCCGGCAGTGATCGTTCAAACGCTGCTCGTCATCGGTGCCGGAACGATCGCCGGTATCCAAGTGCCCCTCGACCCTGGCCCCTGGATCGGGTACACCGCCCTGCTGTTCCTCACGGACGTCGCGTTCCTCGCCCTGCACATCTGGCTCGCCTCGATCGAGGAGAACCAGCTGATCAGCGTCGGCGTCGGCATGCTCGGCGGGTTCCTCGCCGTGTTCGCCCTGCTCGTGCCCGCGACGGTCTCCCGATTCATCCCGTGGGGCTACTACGCGCTGATCTCCCATGCCGGTCAGAACAGCGCCGGCGTCACCTACATCACCCCGCCGTACGCCTGGATCGCTGGCTTCCTCGTCCTCGTCGGCGTTGTATTCACCCTGGTCACCGGCCGCCTGGACCGGATCGAAAGGTAACTCTCGTGCTCCGCGCTGAACTGATCAAGCTCAAGCGATCGGCCACCTGGCTCATCGCGCTCATCCTGCCCCTGCTCGCCGTCGCCACTGGCAGCATCAACCTCGCCAACAACCGCGACGCGCTGGACGCCGGATGGGCGTCCTTCACCTCTCAGGTCACCCTGTTCTACGGGCTGCTGTTCTTCTCCATCGGCATCGGGCTGCTCGCGGCGACCGTCTGGCGGATGGAACACCGCGGCACCAACTGGAACCTGCTGCTGACCACTACCCGACAGCCGATCAGACTCGTCCTCGCCAAGATCACCGCCATCACGATCCCGGTGGCGTTCATGCAGCTCGTCCTCGTCACCGGCACACTGCTCTCCGGCACCTTGGTACTGCACTTGGACGGGGCGATCCCGTGGCAGTTCGTCCTCGTGGGGATCATCTCCATTGTCACCGCCTTGCCACTCATCGCCATCCAGTCGCTGCTCTCGATGCTGCTCAAGTCCTTCGCCGCACCCGTCGCGATCTGCCTGCTCGGCTGCGTCCTCGGCGTCGCCACCGTCACCTCGCACACCCTCCGGCCGCTCAGCTACGTGCTGCCCCAGGCGATCAACACGCGGGCACTGAACCTCGGCTCCACGGCCCTTGCCGGCTCCGGCGGACTCACCGCAGGCGACGCGCTGCCGATCCTCGGCACAGCCCTCGGACTGACCTCGCTGATCGTGCTGCTCACCCTCGGAGCCGTTCGTGCGATCAAGCTCCGATGAGGAAGGACTCAGGCACCCACATGTCGAAAAGATGACTACGAGACGGAAGCCCTTTGCGATTGCCTAAGATATAGGGGATTCCTCATCGAGTCGGTAAATCAGGCTACAGGCGAACATGATTCCTTGGACTGCATTGCGACGGTTGAACTGACGAGGGCTCACCTTGTGCGCTGTGGCATGGCGGTTGAAGGCCATGGGCACTCTGTCGCCATTGGTCGGAAAGTACTGCTGGTACGTCTGCCACAAGGGCGCGAAGGCGATGAACTGTCGAACGCTGAACTCGTCGTACGCGTCCGTTGTGCGCGTGCGCTTATTGGGCGTGTACTTGTATCGATCGATTCCGAAGTAGGCGTTGAGGATGGTGTCGATCAGTGAGCCAGCCAGCGCCTGCGCAGCCTCGGTGTGCCCTGCTTCCAATGCGTCGAGCGCAGCCAACACGAAGCGAATGTAGGGGGCAACGCGATCAGAACCGCAGTCCTCGACTGCCCTCCGACAGTCGGTTGAGATGCTCTTCCAGCGTCGACCAAGGATGTCACGTCGTTTCCTCGCTCCATCGGCTCGAATCAACAATTCCGATGTAGACGGGCGCGGCAGACCGTAGAGGGGAATTCCGTCAACCATCACGACCTGCTCGACCTCCACGAACCTCAGGCCGTCAATGTCGCGTAGGTTCGGCGGGTAGAAGGCGGCGGGTATCACGTCGACGGCCGGAACGATGTTCTGCAGCCAGGAGGTCTGCTGCGCGACGAACCTGTTGGCAGCTCTGGTGGCAGACTCCGCGATGCCGAAGTCGGTGTTCCTGTTCAGCTGGGATGCAATCCGGTTCAGCGTGGACTGAGTCAGGCGATGGCTCTTGAAGATGTCGCTGCTGATCATCGCGACCTGCGTTTGGGAGAACGGTTGGGCGTTGAGCAGAGGTTTGATTACTTGTGCCAGTTGTGCCTGCTGCGCTTCGGCGATTCGAGACACGGAAGCGATGTTCTTGAGAGTGGACTCGGGCAGCGTGTACCTCGGTGGCTGGACAGACGAAAGCGATCGTTGGATGGATTCCAGCGTCTTGTGCAGTCCGGCCTCCAGATCGGGTGTGAGCCCGGGGCTTTTTCCTGGATCGCCAGCTGAACCACTGTTGCCCGCGGAGTCCTTGGTGTTCTCGTCGTCGCTCACAGCAGTAGGCTAGCGAGCAAACAAGTCGACTCGGGGGGTCAACAACAGGGCCGCCACTCTCACCTAACAGGTTCTCACTGGGACGAACCCGAACCTGGAGCGCCACGAATCTGAACTCGTCGTCCCGGCCCTCAGGACTAGGAACTGATCCGGTCGCGCTGTTCATCCGCGATCACGCGCGCGAGGTCACCCGGAAGCAGCGCCGGATCGAGCGGGGCCGGGACACCGGCGGTCGATCAGGTGACGGCGCTGTGCGTGCTGATGGACGTGATTGCCCCTGGCGAGGCATGACCTGTTGGTCCCTCTCGCTCCCTGGTCAGATCCGGTGCTCGGGCGTGCACCACCCAGCGCAAGACGATTCAAAATCTCATTGCGGCGCTCGGCGTCTCGATCCTCGCGGTGCTCGTGCTCGTGTGGATTGTACCGCGAGACGATCGCGAGATTTTGCCGGATGTCGACTTCCAGCAGGTTGCCGACCATGCCCAACCGGGTTATGAACAGACGCTCACCAATCCAGACGTGCCAAGTAGCTGGCAAGCGAACCAGGCCGAAATTCGCACCGGCCAGGACGGCGTCGTCGAGTGGTACGTCGGGTTTCTCGTCCTCGGCGACGACCGGGCGCAAGAGTTTGTCGGGATGAGCCAGGGATTGGGTGCGAACGACACCTGGACGTACGAGAAGGTTGATCGTAGTTCGCCGACCGGCTCGATCATGATCGACGGGGTCGAGTGGGACGAATACGACTACCGCGACCTCGATCCTGACGACGCGGGCAACACGCTCTACTCGCTTGTCCACGTTGACGACGACGCGACCCACGTGCTCTACGGCTCGCACTCCGCAGAGTCGGTGCAAGAGCTCGCCGCGCGCATCTTCTAGCGGAGCCAGCCGAGCCCGGGCCCGTTTCAGCCGCGCTGAGTGCTTGCGGGCGACTCAACTACGACTTCAAACAGGTCACCAGGCTGACAGTCGAGTGCGACGCACAGGCGCGTGAGCGTGTCGAAGCGCACCGCCTTCGCCCGATTGTTCTTGAGAATGGATAGGTTGACCGGGCTCATATCAACTCGGCGCGCCAGCTCGGCAAGGGAAAGGTTTCGTGCGTCGAGCAGCCGGTCCAGGTGGCAAATGACGCGCGCCACTAGACGATCCCCTCCTGCGACTCCGCGAGCAACTTCCCGTTGCGGTGCATGACGAGCACCAACAGCAGCAGCGCCACGCACACATAGAACCACCAGAACTCGATGCCGTCGATGGCGGGCCTAGCGACGTCGACCCAGCCAAGGGTCGCGAGCACACCGTTTGTGCCCATGTAGAGCAACGCTGGCGGCACGACGAGCGAGAGGAAGAACGTCACCGCGAGGGTGGCGAGGTGACGCACGAATCGCTTCGAGTAGAGACCGCCACGGATTACGGTCAGCGTCAGCAGCACGATCGAAACCATGACGGCCACCCAGAGAACGGGCTCGAGCACCGCCGCACCCACTAGGAGCAGGGCGACAAATGGCGACTGCTCTGCGAGCGGCACAACGAGTGAGAGGTGCTCCCCTATTGCGACCGCACCGGACGCCTCGGGCAGTTCTGCACCCTCGAGGCCCGCAATTGAGACGACTGCGTTGCCCGCCGTGAGGTGCTCAGCAACCGTCGCGATGATTGGCCCAATGACGAGGACGAGCCCGGCCGCCGCGATCAAGATCACGGTCCAAAGGTCATCGCGCAAGGACTTCGGCTGGTGGATGTGTGTCTCGGACACGCTGCCTCTTCCATATCGAATCTCGTTAATATCGAATCTCGATATGTATCGTATGTCGATATGGATGCGGGGGTCAACAGCAAGCGAAAAGGGCCTGTGCCGAGCGCACAGACCCTTTCGCTGTTTCGACGAACTCTCTCGGCGAACTAGAGGTTCGGCGAGGTCATCTTGAGCACGTCAAGCTTCTCGTCGAGTTCCTCCTCGGTGATCTCCCCGCGCTCAACGAAGCCGAGGTCGATCGCCGCCTGGCGAACGGTGACCTTTTCGGCGACCGCCTGCTTCGCAATCTTCGATGCGGCTTCGTAGCCGATGACGCGGTTGAGTGGTGTCACGATCGACGGCGACGACTCGGCAAGCTCGCGAGCGCGCTCCTCGTTCACGGTGAGCCCCTCGACCGTCTTGTCGGCAAGGACGCGCGACGCGTTGCCAAGCAACCGGATCGATTCGAGCAGCGTGGTCGCCATCATCGGGATCTGCACGTTGAGCTCGAACGAGCCGGATGCGCCACCCCACGCGATCGCGGTGTCGTTACCAATGACGCGCGAGCACACCATGAGCACGGCCTCAGGAACCACGGGGTTGACCTTGCCAGGCATGATCGACGAGCCGGGCTGGACGTCGGGAATGTGGAGCTCGCCGAGACCGGTGTTCGGGCCCGAGCCCATCCAGCGCAGGTCGTTGTTGATCTTCGTCAGCGACACGGCGATGGTGCGAAGCGCGCCCGATGCCTCAACGAGTCCGTCACGCGCGCTCTGGGCCTCGAAGTGGTCCTTGGCCTCGGTCACGGGCAGGCCGGTGTTCTTCGCGAGCTCGTCAATAACCTGCTCCGAGAAGCCCTGTGGCGTGTTGATGCCGGTTCCGGTCGCGGTACCACCGAGGGGAACCTCAGCAACGCGCTCGATCGTCGAGTTCACTCGCTCGATGCCGAGACGCATCTGGCGCGCATAGCCGGCGAATTCCTGGCCGAGGGTGACCGGAGTCGCATCCATGAGGTGCGTGCGGCCCGCCTTGACGACGTCCTTCCATGACTCTGCCTTCTTCTCGAATGCCTCGGTGAGGTGCTCGAGCGCCGGCACGAGGTCTTCGAGAAGCGCGCCGGTCACGGCGACGTGTGCCGAAGTCGGGAACACGTCGTTCGAAGACTGCGAAGCGTTGACGTGGTCGTTCGGGTGCACGGTGTCACCGAGCGATTCGGTGGCGAGACGCGCGAGCACCTCGTTCATGTTCATGTTCGAGGAGGTACCCGACCCGGTCTGGTACACGTCGATCGGGAACTGGTCGAGGTGCTGACCGTTCACGATCTGTTCGGCCGCTGCAGCAATGGCGTTCGCGCGACCCTCATCGATGATGCCAAGCTTGGCGTTGACGAGCGCCGCCGCGCGCTTCACCTGGGCAAGCGCAATGATCTGACGGTCTTCCAACCGGTCGCCGGAGATCGGGAAGTTCTCAACGGCACGCTGCGTTGGCGCAGCATACAGCGCGTCTTTCGGGACGCGAACTTCGCCCATAGTGTCGTGTTCGATGCTGTGGGCCTACGTCATCGCGAGCGGTGTTGCTCGCGATCTGAGCTGGGGCAGCCGCAGCGACGCCGAGACGCGCACACTGCCGCCATGTCCGCAGATGCTCATTTGCTTGGTCGTCATGGTGCTGCCCTACTCCCCCACTTACTCGACGTCGATGGCCTGGTGGCGCTGGGAGGACAGCACGCGCAGGTCTTGGTCGATGCGCATAAGGTCCTGGCGAGCGCGATCGGCTGCGGCGTCCGCCTTCGCCCGCAGTGCCTCGGCGACGAGCCGCTCGGCGGAGAGCGCCGCGAATTCGCGGTCGATCGCCTCGTCGGGCGCGGCGGCGATCATCACGGCGAGGGAAATCCCCAGCTCTTCGGCCGCCGTGGCGGCTTCGTCGAGTCGGGGCGTGAGCGTCCGGTCCTCGATCCGCGAGACCAGACCAGGATCACTCGGGCCGCCGAGCCGCGCTGTGATGCGACTCGAGAGCTCACGGGCGTCGATGCCCGCACGCTCGCGCTCGAAGCGGAGCCGTTTCGCGAACAGGTCGGAGGGCAGTGCGTCCATCGTTGTCTCCTTCAATCAGTATTCGGGCGGGGCCCACTGGCCAGTCGCGGTGAGTTCGGCGTCGGTGTCTCCGGTGATGATGATCGAGGCACCGTCGCTGCCACCTTGACTGCCCGGGATGACCGCAACCTCGGCCGTGGCGAACTCGTGGATGTCACCTTCCATGGCGTCGGGTCTCTCCGGCTGGACGGAGTACGGGAATTTCAATGACGCAAAGTCATCGTCGGCGGCGTCACTGCATTCGTCGACGACGGTGATGTGCGAAAGATCGTTCGTCACGTACGTCACGTCCTTTTCGACCTCGTCGTCGCTCGGCACCTCGGCGACGGCCTCGATGTCCGCGCGCGTGCCGGCATTGAGCAGTACAACCGCCGCGTTCTCTTCTGCCGAGTCGCGCGGAGATACAGCGCCGGCCGCAACCACCTCCATTCCCCCGTCGGTGTAGACGATCTCGACCTCGAGGCGGCAGATGCCGGTGCTGAACGCCGTGGCGGTGAGCACGAGCTCATCGATCGCGACGGCGCTGTCCTCCGGAATCGCTGCAGCCAATTCGCCAGAGAGCTGCACCACGACCTCTCCCTCGCTCGAAACGAAGGGCTGCTGGTCATCGGAGTCATCTACCCGAGCCTGGTCGAACTGGCAGACGTTCTGGTCCGCCGCTTGCTCTACTCTGTCGCCGGACCCATTCGCGCCGGATGCAGTCTCACCCTCTCCACAGCCGGACAGCAGGAGCGCGAGGCCAGCCAGTGCGGCGACTGCCCTTGCGCTCTTGGGCGGAGAAGTTGTCGTGGTGCGATCAGTCGACTTCATGGGCGGCTCCGTTCCGCTGGTTCTGTTGCTCGAGTCCACGGGCCGATAGCGCAGGAACAGCACTTCGTGGCCACGAGTCGGTTGTCAAACAACAGCCTACCGGAACTTATAAGTACCTGTACTGACAAGTACTTATCAGTTCCAGTGGAGAGGTGACGGATAAAGGACTCAGAGTTGCGCTCGGCGCTCAGTTGCGTGCGGTGAGGCGGTCTCGCGGACTCACTCAGGAGCAGCTTGCGGAGCAGCTAGGCGTGAGTCCGCGATACTTGGCAGGGATCGAACGCGCGGAACGGAACCTGTCACTGGATTCCGTCGACACCCTGGCCGATCAGCTCGGTGTGGTCCCTTCATTGACGCTGGACGCCAAAGGCGACTCGGAGCGCCCTTCCGACGCGTGAGACACAAGACGTCCCTCGTGAGCGCATCCGGGTGTTCACTTCAACCAGGACCGACTGGCGCGAGCTTCGAGAGCTCATTCACTTCTTACCCTGAGCCGCAGAGGTTATTCCGTGACGGAACTCGACCACATCCCCATCGACCATGACGTAGTCCTTGCCCTCCATCCGGACACGGCCGGCTGCTCGCGCCTCGGCCATGGAGCCGTGCTTGTCGAGGTCCTCGAACGACACGATCTCGGCCTTGATGAAGCCCTTCTGGAAGTCGGTATGGATGACGCCTGCCGCCTCGGGCGCGGTGGCGCCCTTGGGGATCGTCCAGGCGCGGGCCTCCTTCGGCCCGGCCGTCAGGTACGTCTGCAGGCCGAGCGTGTCAAATCCGACTCGGGCGAGCTTGTCGAGGCCGGCCTCGTCCTGGCCGGTCGACTCCAGCATCTCGCGGGCTTCGTCGTCGTCGAGTTCGGCGAGCTCGGACTCGAACTTGGCGTCGAGGAAGATCGCCTCGGCCGGCGCGACCAGCGCCCGCATCCCCTCCTTCTTCGCCTCGTCGGCGAGCACATCGTCGTCGACGTTGAAGACATAGAGGAACGGCTTGGTCGTCATCAGTTGCAGATCCTCGAGCGGAGCGGTATCGAAGCCGTCGGCCTGCATCGCCTGGAACAGCGTTCGGCCCTCCTCGAGGATTCCCTGCGCGGCCTGCATCGCCGCGAGCACCTCGGGCTCCGTCTTCTTCTGCTTGACTTCCTTCTCGATGCGCGGGGTCGCCTTCTCGATGGTCTGCAGGTCGGCGAGGATGAGCTCGGTGTTGATCGTGTCGATGTCCTCGGCCGGATCGATCTTGCCGTCGACGTGGACGACATCGGCGTCCGAGAACCCGCGGATCACCTGGCAGATCGCCTCGGCCTCGCGGATGTTCGCCAGGAACTGGTTGCCCAGTCCCTCCCCCTCCGAGGCGCCCCGGACAATGCCGGCGATGTCGACGAAGCTCACGGTCGCGGGCAGGATGCGGGCCGAACCGAAGATCTCCGCGAGCCGATCCAGGCGGGGATCCGGCAGCTCCACGACCCCGATATTGGGTTCGATGGTGGCGAACGGGTAGTTCGCGGCGAGCACCTGATTCTTCGTCAGGGCATTGAACAGGGTTGACTTGCCGACGTTGGGCAGTCCGACGATTCCGATAGTAAGAGCCACCCCAACATGCTACCTGTCGGTCCGAGGCCGGTTGCCCGGGCATGTTTCGGCACCGCCCTCGTGATCGATGGTGACCAGATGGATGCCGGTCCGGATTGCTCCCGCGCTCCGCCCATGTCCGTGCCGGGTGCGAGCATGAGTTCATGGATCTCCTCACCGTCAGCCTCGTCGTCATCGTCCTCGTCATCGGCGCCGTGCTGGGCTATCTGCTCGGCTTCCAGCGGGGGCGCTCCGCGCAGTCGGTGGAGCTGGCCGAAGCACGCACCGCTCAGCGCCTGCTGAGCGAGCGCGCCGCCGCTCTCGAGGCAGACGCGCGCCTGGCAACGGAGGTCACCGCCGCAGTCGGCCCGCTGTCGGCAGGCGTCAAGGCGCTGCAGCAGTCCGTCGGCGACCAGGACCGCGCCCGGCTCGCCCAGCTCACCCGCCTCGACGAGCAGATCACTCAGCTGGCACGTCGCAGCGCCGAGCTCCAGCAGTCCACCCAGAGCCTGTTCGGCGCGCTGAGCTCCACTGCTCAGCGCGGCGACTGGGGAGAGGTGCAGCTGCGACGCATCGTCGAATACGCCGGCATGCTGGAGCACGTCGACTTCGACACCCAGCTCACAGCCCGCACCACGCGTGCCACAGTCCGGCCCGACATGGTCATCCACCTGCCCGGCGGGGGCACCATCGTGATCGACGCCAAGGCGCCGCTGTCCTCCCGGCTGACGGAGCACGGAACCGAAGCGGACCACGCCACCGCCCTGCTGCGGCACGTGAACTCCCTGGCCGGAAAGGAATACTGGAGCGCATTCGACGTGTCTCCCCAGTTCGTCGTGTGCTTCGTTCCCACCGACGGGCTGCTGTCCGCCGCCTGCGCGGCAGAGCCGGACCTCGTCGAGCGGGCACTGAGTAGGAATGTCGTGCTGTCCTCGCCCTCGACCCTGCTCGTGCTGCTCAAGACGGTCGCGCTGAACTGGCGGCAGTACGAGCTGAGCTCATCGGCTCAGGAGATCATCCGGCTCGGCAAGCAGCTGTACGAACGCGTCGGAAATCTATCCGGCGGCCTGCAGAAGGTCGGTGCAAGCCTGGAGAGGGCGGTTGCCGAGTACAACACCTTCGTCGGCTCCTTCGAGAACCGGTTCCTCGTAACGGCGCGGAAGCTCTCGACCACCGGCGTCGCGGACCGCGAGCTCGAAATGCTCGACGCGGTGTCCGCCACTCCCCGTGTGGTCACGGCCGAGGAGCTGACCGTGCAGCGGCAGACGTGATGCGGTCACGGCATCAGTGGCTCGGCAGTGGACCACGCCGTCAATGGTCCTGCAGCGTCCGAGCGCGCAGAGCCTCCACACCCGGACCCGCGCAGGCCTCCCACCGAGGCGGCCTGCCGGCGCACAGCATCAGGAGCTCCTCCATCGGCGCCTGCACCAGGGGGCCGGCCCCGCGGGCCCAGTCGGCGTCGGTCGCGACCATCCTGACCATGCCGACGGTCCTCCGGCTGCCGAGCAGGAAGCCGAGGCGCCGCGCCCGGTCGGCGGCCGCCATCGCAGCGGCGACCGGCGGACGGTGGACCCGTCCCAACGGCCGCAGGATGTCCTGCGTGTGGACCAGGATGTCGACCAGCGGCTCCGCAGGCGTCAGCCCGAAAGGTGCACGGCGGACCCCTGACCACCGAGCGAAGTCGGCGAGGATGCTCTCGGTCGACGCTCTCCCCCGCCGCTGACCGTCGCGCAGAATCATCCCGTTGTAGCCGTAGCGAGCGAGCGAGGGAAAAGTGCGCAGCATCGCGGGTGCGGACAGCTGCGGGGAGGCGATCACATGCGCGGCGACGTCTCGAACGGTCCACCCCGCGCAACGCGAAGGCGTGTCCCATTCCGCCGGACTCAGATCAGCGAGAACCCCTGCCAGCTGGTGGCGCTCCTGCACGATCCATTCCCAGGTCTGCGAGCGATCCATGACTCCCCCTTGGGCGGCAGTGACGCGAGTAGTCAAATCCTTTGACTACAATGATCAAGAGTCTTTACTATCGTGTCAAGGGGTTTCTCACCCCACGCCCCAGCAGCAGGGCCTTCCGGACGAACGGAGAGACCGTGTCGGATCAGCCGAACACCCCGACTCTGATGTTCGTCGCGCACAGGCACGCGGAGTCACGGATCCTGGCGCACCTGGCGAAGCACGGGTTCGACGATCTCACACCTGCGCAGGCTCGGGTGGCGGCCCGGCTCAACCCTGCGGGAATGCGGCTGACGACGCTGGCCGAATCCGCCGGGCTGTCCAAGCAGACCGCCGCGCACCTCGTGAGCCAGCTCGAGCGCTCCGGCTACATCGTCCGGGTGCCGGACGAAGCCGACGCCCGCGCGAAGCTGATCCGCGTCGCGGCCCGCGGGCAGGCGGCGCAGCGGTGCGCCCGGGAGATGGAGGCAGAGATCGAGAGCGAATGGCGTGATTACCTGGGTCCGCGCCGCTACACCGGCCTGAGGGAAGCGTTGGCGGAGCTGCGGGCCATCACCGATCCGTACATGTGAGGTCGAGCTGACTGCGAAGCCCGGATGAGGAAGTTCTCATCCGGGCTTCGGAGTATCACGTGCCGTGAGCGATCACACGAGGTCGTGCGTGCGGTCGGCCCCGTTCTTCTTGTTCGACGTCTCCTGACCGGCGGCCTTGAGATCCTTGCGCAGCTCGCGCGGGAGTGAGAAGACCAGATCCTCTTCGGCGGTGCGCACCTCTTCGACGGAGTCGAAGCCGTAGTCGGCGAGCAGTCGCAGCAGGTCCTGGACGAGCGTGTCCGGCACGCTGGCGCCGCTCGTGACGCCGACGGTGGCGACCCCGTCGAACCAGTTCTCGTCGACCTCGCGGGCGAAGTCCACGCGGTACGCGGCCTTCGCACCTTGCTCGAGGGCGACCTCGACCAGGCGCACCGAGTTCGAGGAGTTGGCAGATCCGACGACGAGGACGAGATCGGCGCCCGGAGCGATCTTCTTGACCGCGACCTGACGGTTCTGCGTGGCGTAGCAGATGTCGTCGCTGGGCGGGCTCTGCAGGTGCGGGAACCGCTCACGCAGGATGTTGACGGTCTCCATCGTCTCGTCGACGCTCAGCGTGGTCTGGGAGAGCCACACGAGCTTCTCCGGCTGGGGGACCTCGACGGTGCGGGCCTCGTCGGGGTTCTGCACGAGGGTGATGTGCTCAGGCGCCTCCCCCATCGTGCCCTCGACCTCTTCGTGACCGGCGTGGCCGACGAGCAGGATGTGGTAGCCGTCGCGGGCGAACCGCACCGCCTCGCGGTGGACCTTGGTGACCAGCGGGCAGGTGGCGTCGATGGTGGACAGGCTGCGTGCGGCTGCCTCCCGGTGGACCTCTGGTGAGACGCCGTGGGCGGAGAACACCACCCGCTCGCCCTCCGGGACGTCGGAGGTGTCGTCGACGAAGACGGCACCGCGCTCCGACAGCGTGTCGACGACGTGCCGGTTGTGGACGATCTCCTTGCGCACGTAGACCGGCGCACCGTAGTGCTCCAGCGCGCGCTCGACGGCGATCACCGCACGGTCGACGCCGGCGCAGTAGCCGCGTGGGGCCGCCAGGAGAACCTTCTTCTCAGCACCTTCGGGCGACCTGATCTCGGAGGGAGCCTTCCGCTTGCGCGGCATGGCAGGAACGGGAACAGTCACTGTAGAAGTCACCCCACCAGTCTAGGGGCGCAACCTGAACGGCTCCACAGCGCCCCGGGACGCTTCGGGATGCCAACGGATGCCCGGGCGCGTCCGGCTGCCCGCCGGCCCCGGGCATCACTGCTGCCGCCGTGTCCGCGCAGGGCACTAGACTTCCGGGCAGACACACACGAGCAGAGGTAGGTGGAGTGCAGTGGCCCAGAGGATCTCGGGCACGCCGGGCACGGTGGGGGCTGTCCCCACCCGGGTGCTCCCGGCGACGGCGGCAGAGACCACGCCGGACAACCCGTGGCCGCTGAGCCTGCTCAGCCGCAACATCAAGGCGTACATCGACCGGATGTCCGCGGTCTGGATCGAAGGCCAGGTCATCGAGTTCAACCGCCGGGGCAAGGCCAGCTATCTGACTCTGCGGGACGTCGACGAGGAGATGTCCCTGCCCGTGCAGGTGTGGAACAACGTCCTCGATCGGGTCGACACGCCCTTGAGCGAAGGCGCACGCGTGGTGGTCAACGTCAAGGCGGACTTCTGGGTCAAAGCCGGCCGGCTGACGATGCGGGCCAATGACATCCGCGCCGTGGGCCTCGGCGAGCTGCTCGCACGACTGGAGAAGCTCAAGCGGATGCTGGCGGCCGAAGGTCTGTTCGATCCCGAGCTCAAGAAGCCCCTGCCCTTCCTGCCCCAGCGGGTCGGACTCATCACCGGGCGGAATTCGGATGCGGAGAAGGACGTCGTGCGCAACGCGCGTCTGCGCTGGCCGGCCGTCGAATTCGAGATCCGCAGCGTCGCCGTCCAGGGTCCGGACGCGGTCCCGCAGGTCAGGGCAGCACTGCTGGATCTCGATGCCCATCCCGAGGTCGACGTCATCGTCATCGCCCGCGGCGGCGGCAGCCTCGAAGACCTGCTGCCCTTCTCGAACGAATCCCTCGTCAGGGCCGTCAGCGCGGCGCTCACCCCGGTGGTCTCGGCGATCGGGCATGAGGCGGACCGGCCCATCCTCGACGAGGTCGCCGACCTTCGCGCCTCCACTCCCACGGACGCAGCAAAGCGGATCGTCCCGGACTTTCAGGAGGAGAAGTTCAACCTGCTGCAGGCACGGGCCGCGCTCGACGGAGCGCTCGAACGCCTGCTCCGCCGGGAATCCGAAGCTCTGAGGGCGGTACGGTCACGGCCGGTCATGGCCCAGCCGGAGACGATGATCACCAGCCGGGAACAGGAGATCGAGGCCCTGCGTGCACGGTCGTGGCAGTCCGGAAAGGCGGCGCTGGTCCACGCCTCGGCCGCGGTCGAGCATCTGCGTGCGCAGGTCCGCGCCCTGTCGCCGCGCAATACACTCGCCCGCGGCTATGCAGTCGTGCAGACAGTCGACGGCACCGCAGTGCGATCGTCCCACACGGTGGAAGCCGGACAGGCTGTCTCCGTGCGGGTCGCCGAAGGCGGCTTCGACGCCGCGGTGACGTCCATCCACCCCGACTCACAGCACCCAGGAGTGGCCGCCCCGAATTCTGGGGCAGACTCCCACTCCGGCCCCGCGGACCCCGCCTCCTCTGCCGCAGCATCCGGGCCACCGAGCACACACAGATCACAGCCGACGACAGGAGAACCCCAGTGAGCGACATTGCAGAGCCGGACATCTCGTCCCTGAGCTACGAACAGGCACGGGCCGAGCTCGTGACCACCGTCAACCGTCTGGAAGCGGGGAATCTGCCGCTCGAGGAGTCGCTGCGGCTCTGGGAGCGCGGAGAGGCGCTGGCAGACCGCTGCCAGAACTGGCTCGACGGTGCCCGTGACAAGCTCGAGAAGGCGAAGGCCGCGCGCGAGGACGCCGCGCCGGAATGACGCTTGGGACGTCTCAGGAGCATCAGCGCTGAGGTGTGTCAGCCCTGAGGATCATCCACCGAGCAGACCGCCCCCGTCAGCCCTTCGCGTCCTCGACAATCTGCGACGCGAACTGGTCGAAGGTCTCCCAGGGCGCTGTGCCCTTGAGCACGAGGGTGGTCTCGCCGACCTCGCCGACGAGAGCCTGCCTAGCGCCGCTGTCCTCGTAGGTCGCGAACGACTCGCCCGCGATATCCCGGGCCCCGGTCTGCAGCATGTCCTCGTCGAGCATCGACTTCACCCAGTTCTCATCGCCCTGGGACTGTCTGAGGGACACCCACCCGCGCTCCGGACCCACCCAGGACACGTACCAGGTCTCCGACTCGGGCGAACCCATGGGACGGAACGAGGCTTCGTTGCTCACCCAGCCCTCGGGAAGCTCGGGAACCGCGAGCCGGAACTCCGCATCCTGCTGAGCACTCTGCGCCACGCCGACATAGTCGATCTCGCGGGTGAGCTCGGTCTCCGGGCGCGGGACGAAGGCCAGCGCGGCGAGCACGACGATCAGGCATGCGCCCAGGGCGATCGCCATGTTCACCCAGTTGGCTCCCGTGCGAAGCTGCCGCATCTCGTCTCGCGACCCGGGCTGCACCCGGGGTTCCTGCTGCGTATTCACCCCGCCATTGTCCCGCGTTCGCTTCGCGGACGCCAAACCCGCCGATGGCGAGCTGAGCAACGATGGCACAATGAAGCCATGACAGAGACGAGCCCGCCACCCAGCGCCCAGCCCGAGAAGGCCCACCACAGCGGAGGTCGCGCAGAGACCCCGCCCGTGGCCGTGACCGATCAGTGGTCCCAGAGTCGAAAGACCTCATCCGGGCCGGACCGTAACCTCGCCCTGGAGCTCGTGCGGGTCACCGAAGCCGCCGCGATCGCCGCAGCTCCCTGGGTCGGACGCGGCGACAAGCTCGCCGCCGACGGCGCCGCCGTCGCCGCGATGCGCAACGTCATCTCGACCGTGCGGATGGACGGCACCGTCGTCATCGGCGAGGGCGAGAAGGACGAAGCACCGATGCTCTACAACGGGGAGTCCGTCGGTGACGGCGCCGGCCCCAAATGCGATGTCGCGGTCGATCCGATCGACGGCACGAGCCTGACTGCCAAGGGCATGCCGAACGCGATCTCCGTGATGGCCGTCAGCGAGGGCGGCTCGATGTACGACCCCTCCGCGGTCTTCTATATGGAGAAGCTCGTCACCGGCCCCGAGGCCGCCGACTCCGTCGACCTCCGCCTGCCCGTGGCGGAGAACATCCGCAGGGTCGCCAAGGCCAAGGGCAAGGGCAAGGACATGTCCTCGGTCACCGTGGTGATCCTCGATCGTCCCCGTCACGCCGAGCTCATCGACGAGGTGCGACAGGCCGGAGCCCGCATCCGTCTGATCAGCGACGGCGATGTCGCCGGCGCGATCTCCGCCTGCCGCCCGGAGACGGGCATCGACATGCTCATGGGAATCGGCGGCACCCCGGAGGGAATCATCACCGCCTGCGCGATCAAGGCCCTCGGCGGCGTGATCCAGGGCCGCCTGTGGCCGCAGTCGGACGAGGAGCGCGAGAATGCCCGCAAGGGCGGCCTGCAGCTCGACACCGTGCTCAACACCGACGACCTCGTCACCGGTGACAACACGTTCTTCGTGGCCACCGGCGTGACCGAGGGCGACCTCATCGAGGGAGTGCGTTACGAGGGGCAGCGGGTGCTCACGCATTCGCTGGTCATGCGGTCGAAGTCCGGCACCGTGCGCAACGTCTACGCCGAGCACCAGCTGGAGAAGACCCACTCCTACGTCGAAGCAGCAGAGGAGGCAGCACGCCGTGGCCTCCTCTGATTCCAGCCAGAACTCCTACTCCACGCCCGCATCCGCGCTCGTCCGCCTGTTCGAGGGCAATCGGCGCTTCGTTGCCGACACCCCGCAGCACCCGAACCAGGACTCCTCCCGCCGTCGGGCGCTGGCGAGTTCGCAGGCCCCTTTCGCCACCCTGTTCGGCTGCTCCGACTCGCGCGTCGCGGCCGAGATGATCTTCGATGTGGGCCTCGGTGAGATGTTCGTCGTCCGCACCGCCGGACAGGTCACCGACTCGGTGACGATCGGCACCCTCGAATACGGCGTGGAGGTGCTCGGCACACCGCTGCTCGTCGTCCTCGGCCACGACAGCTGCGGAGCGATCACCGCGGCCGTCGAGTCGTTCGGCTCCGGAGACGTGCCCGAAGGCTTCATCGCCGACGTCGTGTCCGGGATCTACCCGTCGGTCGTCCGGGCCCGAGGCGCCGGCCGCGGCGACGTCAACGGCACCGTCGCGCAGAACACCATCGACACCGTCCACCGGCTGCCCCAGCGCTCGGCGATCCTCAGCCGGGCGCTCGAGGAGCGCAGGCTGGTCATCCTGGGCCTGACCTATCATCTGTCCGATGGCCAGGTGAATGTCGTCGCCGAACTCGGCGAGTACGAGGGCGGACGGCCCGAGGCACCCGCGCCGATCGTCGGCTGACAGTCCCTGCGGTCGCACGCGACCGCTCATCCGCACTCGCGGTCGTCTACGGCCGCGCCGCACCGACAGCAAGGAGCTGACACAGTATGACCGAGGAATTCCGCGTCGAGCACGACACGATGGGCGAGGTCAGGGTACCGGCCAAGGCCCTCTACCGGGCGCAGACCCAGCGCGCGGTGGAGAACTTCCCGATCTCCGGCACTACCCTGGAGCGCGCCCACATCGCGGCGCTGGCGCAGGTGAAGAAGGCCGCCGCCCGGGCCAACGAAGAGCTCGGAGTGCTCGACACCGACCGCTCCTCCGCGATCCAAGCCGCCGCCGACGAGATCATCGGCGGGGACCACCACGAGCACTTCCCGATCGACGTGTTCCAGACCGGGTCGGGGACGTCCTCGAACATGAACACCAACGAGGTGCTGGCGACGCTGGCGTCCCGGTCGCTCGAAGGCACGGGCATCGAGGTCCACCCCAACGACCACGTGAACGCCTCGCAGTCCTCGAACGATGTGTTCCCCACCTCGGTGCATGTGGCGGTCACCTCGGCGCTGGTCAACGATCTCAAGCCCGCCATGGACCACCTCGCCTCGGCGCTGGAGGACAAGGCCGCCGAGTTCGAGCACATCGTCAAGGCCGGCCGCACGCACCTCATGGACGCCACCCCGGTGACGCTCGGCCAGGAGTTCGGCGGCTACGCCGCTCAGGTGCGCTACGGCATCGAGCGGATCGACGCCGCGCTGCCGCGGGTCGCGGAGGTGCCGCAGGGCGGAACCGCAGTCGGCACCGGCATCAACACGCCGGCGGGCTTCTCCTCCCGCGTGGTCGAGCTGCTCGCCGAGCAGACCGGCCTGCCGATCACCGAGGCCCGCAACCACTTCGAGGCGCAGGCCAACCGCGACGGCCTGGTCGAGGTGTCCGGTCAGCTGCGCACCATCGCCTACAGCTACATGAAGATCAACAATGACCTGCGCTGGATGGGCTCCGGTCCCAACACCGGTCTGGGCGAGATCCACATCCCCGACCTGCAGCCCGGCTCGTCGATCATGCCCGGCAAGGTCAACCCGGTCATCTGCGAAGCTGCGATCCAGGCATCCGCTCAGGTCATCGGCAACGACACCACCGTGGCGCTGTCGTCCACGAACGGCGCATTCGAGCTCAACGTGGGCATCCCGGTGATGGCCTCCAACCTGCTCGAGTCGATCCGCCTGATCACGAACGTCTCCCGCGTGATGGCCGACAAGATGATCAGGGGACTGACGGCGAACGAGGAGCGCGCCCGCTTCCTCGCCGAGGCGTCGCCGTCGATCGTCACCCCGCTCAACAAGGTCATCGGATACGAGGCCGCCGCGAAGATCGCCAAGCACGCAGTGGCCAACAAGATGACCGTCAAGGAGGCCACGATCGCCCTCGGCTTCGTCGAGAACGGCTCGATCACCGAGCAGGATCTCGACAAGGCCCTCGACGTCACGACCATGATCGGCGACTACAGGTGACCATGGTCGGCGACTGCACGACCGCACCGTCGGCGGTGCGGTCGTGCGTCCGCTGAGACCAGCGCCGCACCCGGTCGGCTGAAGAATTCCGACCGCTGACGCCCCGGCATCGAATTCGGTGCCGGGGCGTCGCGGCACGTGAGCCGGGACGCGCTTGCGCCGGTGACCGGCCGGTCGCTCGCCGGAATCGACGCCGGCTCGATGCTGACGGCCCAGTTCGCCTAGCCTTGGACTCATTGCACCCAGAGCAGAGGAGCGCCTCGTGGGCAGAGCAGTCATGTACGCCTCGGTATCGCTCGACGGCTTCATCGCGGACGAGGGCGACCAGCCCGGACCGCTGTTCGACTGGCTGCTCAGCGGGGACGTCCCGTTGGACGAGAGCGGCGTGCTGAAGGTGTCGCAGGCGTCCTACGACTACACCCGGCCGTACTGGGACCGGATCGGGGCGACGATCGTGGGGCGCCACGTCTTCGACATCGCGGACGGCTGGGAAGGGAAGCCTCCGGGCGGGGTCGACCACGTCATCGTCGTGACTCACCGGGGCAGGCCTGAGGGCTGGCATCCCGAGGCGCCGTTCCACTTCGTCGACGGCGTAGAGGCAGCCGTGGTCCGGGCGCAGGCGCTCGCGGGCGACCGCCTGGTCGAGGTCGCCGCCGGCGAGGTCGGTGGCCAGGTGCTTGCCGCGGGCCTGATCGACGAGGTGCGGATGGACATCGTCCCCGTCGTGTTCGGGTCCGGCAAGCGCTACTTCGGGTCGGTCGACGCGCAGCACCTGCTGGAGGATCCCGACGCGGTGATCCAGGGCAGTCGGGTGCTGCACCTCCGGTATCGAGTGCGCCGCTGACCGATCTGAGCTCGCGCCTGCGATGCGCGAGGACGATGCCTACCATGGAGCATGAGCACTCACCCGAATCTCGCTCCGGCCGCTGCCATCATCGGCGTCTGGCGCGGCCCAGGCCGCGGCGAATATCCCACGATCGAGCCGTTCTCCTATACCGAGGAGCTGACCTTCACCGACGTCGGCAAGCCCTTCCTGCACTACCTGCAGCGCACCTGGTCACCCGCTGGGCAGCCGATGCACACGGAGACCGGCTACCTGCGGGTCCCCGAGGCGGACCGTGCAGAGTTCGTGCTCGCCCTGCCGACCGGCCAGACCGAGCTGGCGGAGGGCACGCTCAGCCGGGCAGCGGACGGATTCGAGCTCCGGCTGTCCTCGCGGGTGATGAACTCCGCGACCGCCAAGCACGTGACGTCCACCGAGCGGGTGTACCGGCTGTCCGGTGACACGCTCTCGGTGGATTTCGCGATGGCGGCGGTCGGAGAGCCCATGACCCATCATCTCCATGCGGATCTCACCCGACAGCCGCCGCCCGGCCCGGAGGCCTGAGTCCTCCTGCTCAGTGCAGGTCGAACTCCTCCAGCACGCTGGTCACGAGCGCCGCGATCGCCGAGCGCTCGGAGCGCGTGAGCGTGATGTGGGCGAACAGATCATGGCCCTTGAGCTTCTCGATCACCGCCGACACGCCGTCGTGGCGGCTGACCCGCAGATTGTCGCGCTGGGCGACGTCGTGGGTGAGCACCACGCGGGAGTTGCTGCCGAGCCGCGAGAGCACTGTCAGCAGCACGTTGCGCTCCAAGGACTGCGCCTCGTCGACGATGACGAAGGAGTCGTGCAGCGACCGACCGCGGATGTGCGTCAGCGGCAGCACCTCGAGCAGGCCGCGGTGCACCACCTCCTCGATGACGTTCTTCGACACCAGCGCGCCCAGGGTGTCGAACACCGCCTCCGCCCAGGGATTCATCTTCTCCCCCTCGGACCCCGGCAGGTATCCGAGATTCTGCCCGCCCACCGCGTAGAGCGGACGGAACACCATGATCTTCTCGTGTGTGTGGTCCTCCAGCACCGACTGCAGCCCGGCCATCAGCGCCAGCGCCGACTTGCCGGTGCCCGCACGCCCGCCCAGGGAGACGATGCCGAGCTCGGGATCGGTGAGCATGTCGATGGCGATCCGCTGCTCGGCGGAGCGGCCGTGGACGCCGAACACGTCGCGGTCCCCCCGAACCAGTTTGATGCAGTTCGGACCGACCACTCGGCCGAGCCCCGAACCGCGCGGCGACGACAGCACCAGGCCGGTGTTGACGACCTGCTCCGAGGCCGCCGTGGTCTCGACGAATCCGGTGTCGAACAGGCGGGCCATCTCGTCCTCGGCGAGCGCCACCTCGGCGAGCCCCGTGAAGCCCGAGTCGATCGCGAGTTCGGCGAGGTATTCCTCGGCGCGGAGTCCGAGCGCTGAGGCCTTCACCCGCATCGGGATGTCCTTGGTGACCACCACGACCCTGCGGCCTTCAGCCTGCAGATTCCGGGCGACGGACAGGATCCGCGTGTCGTTCTCGGCGCGGTTGAACGCCACGGGCATGGACGTCGAATCGATGTGATTGAGCTCGACCCGCAGCGTGCCGCCCTCATCGTTGAGAGGCACCGGCTCGTCGAGCCGACCGAAGTCCTGACGGAACTCGTCGAGGAGGTTGAGCGCCCTGCGAGCCGTGAAGCCCAGGTCCGGGTGGTGCCGTTTGCCCTCCAGCTCCGTGATCACGATGAGCGGAATCACCACCTCGTGCTCATCGAACCGCAGCACTGCGTTGGGGTCCGAAAGCAGTACCGAGGTGTCGAGAACGTAGGTGTGGAGGTCGGTGGATGCAGCCATGGGCTCCCCTAAGCATCGTCTGCCGAGGTGCCTGTGCCTCGATCCTTCCCCGATGAGGCATTCACCTCGGGTTGGTGTCGGCCAACTCCTCTCAACCTACGTCCGCTCCAGTCCCCGCGCGGCCAGCAACACCCGGCTTCCGCGTAACTCTTGGGTGAACAGCGCCTGAATCGCCAGGCCGCGCTCATCTGCCGTAGCGGCGATTCCTGCGGCCATAGGAGCGAACGGCGCGCAGGAAGTCGGTGCGGCGGAAATCCGGCCAGTAGACCTCGCAGAAGTAGAACTCGGAGTAGGCGCTCTGCCACATCATGAAGCCGGACAGGCGCTGCTCCCCCGACGTGCGGATGATCAGGTCCGGGTCCGGCTGGCCTTTCGTGTAGAGGTGCTCGGAGATGACATCCTCGCTCAGGGCGCCGATCACGTCCTTCAGCCCGGCGCCGGCAGCGCGCTGCTCTTCGAGCCAGGACCGCACGGCGTCGACGATCTCCTGGCGGCCGCCGTACCCGACGGCGATGTTGACGGTCATCGTCTTCGCGGTCTGATCGCCGGCGGCGGAGCGCTGCTGGGCGGCCGCGAGCTGCGACCGCAGCGGCTCCGGGATGACCCGCAGGTCGCCGACCAGCTGGATGGAGACGACGTCCCGGTCGGCGATCCGATCGACCATCTCCGAGATGATGCTCGTCAGCGCTGCCACCTCCGAGGCCGGCCGGGCGAGGTTCTCCTTGGACAGCACGTACAGCGTCACGACTTCGACGCCGATCTCCTCGCACCACTGCAGGAACTCGATGATCTTGTCCGCGCCCATCCGATGGCCGTGCTCGGTCGTGGTGCCGAACTCCTTCGCCCAGCGGCGGTTGCCGTCGGTGATCACGCCGACGTGCCGCGGCACCTGCTCTCCGGGCCCGATCTCCTGCTTGATGCGTCGGTCGTAGAGACGGTACAGCCATGACCGCGGCGTTCCCATCATTCACCCAGTCCTCGTCTCCCGCTGCCGGGAAGTCTGCTCGTTCGATCCCGTCTCAGATTACCCGTCCGCCGGAGTCGCTCAGCCGCCCCGCCTACGATTGGAGGATGGAACCGAGCACTGAGACCGGGCCCGAGGCGGTGCGCCCCGCACGTGCCCCGAAGCGGGATCTCCACTCCTCCCGGCGGGGGCGCGCCCTGCGCCTGGAGCTGAGCCGGCTCGCCGGTCAGCTCAAGCCGACGTGGCGCGGCTGGATCCACGCGGGTGCGTTCCCGCTGGCCGTCGTCGGCGGGCTGGCCCTCATCATTCTGGCCCCGACGATCGCCTCACGGCTGGCCGCGGCGGTGTTCACGCTGACCGGGATGATGCTCTTCGGCACCTCGGCGATCTACCATCGCGGGCGCTGGCGGACGAAGGTGCGCCTGCTGCTGCGGCGCATCGACCACGCCAACATCTTCCTCATCATCGCCGGCACGTACACGCCGCTGGCGGTGATGATGCTCGACCGGAGCGACGCCGTGGTGCTGCTGACCATCATGTGGGTGGGTGCCGCGCTCGGCGTGGTCTTCCGCCTCGTGTGGACCACGGCGCCCAGGTGGCTGTTCGTGCCCGTGTACATCGGCATCGGAATCGCAGGCGTCGGCTACATCCCGCAGATCTGGCAGGCTGACCTCGCCGTCGGCATCCTCGTCGTGGTCGGCGGCGCGCTCTACATCACGGGCGCCGTGGTCTACGGCATCAAGCGCCCTGATCCTGCGCCCAGTGTGTTCGGCTTCCACGAGATCTTCCACACCTTCACTGTGCTGGGCTTCGGCAGCCACCTGGCAGCACTCATCGTCGCGGCGGTCACGATCAACCCGGAGCTCTGAGCGGCGCCCCGGTTGACTTCAGATCTCAGCGTCCGCTGTGCGGCTGGGCGGTGCTGCCGTCCGGGCCCTGACCATCGGTGCCGGCAGAGCCATCGGTGCCGGCGGAGCCATCGCCCGGACCGGCGGCTGCAGCGTCCGCGACGCCGGCAGAACCGGCACCTGCGGCGGAGCCGGCGTCGGGCTCGGCGGCGGGCTTCTCACCGGCCTGCCTGCGCATCGGGATCGGATAGACCTCCTGAGCGTTGTCGACTGCGCGCACCCGTCGGACCCGACGGAGAGCGTCGCGGGCGAGCAGCACGACGGCGACGGCCACGAAGAAGGTGAAGAGGAAGCCGATCGTGCCGGGGGTCACCGTCACCGGATCCGGGTAGACGATGTCCTCTTCGGGCACCGGCGTCTGGGCGAGGACTGCGATAAGGGCGTTCACGACCGATCCTTCTCTGTCTGGGGCGCGGAACGGAGCAGCACGTCCATTCCCTCGTCGGGCACGCGGCGCCCGTCATCGCGGGTCACGCCTGCGAACAGGTCCCACTCCTGGAAGTCCCGGCTGCGGTCCAGCGGCGGTCTGCCGGTCCCGTCGACAGCCAGCTCGAACTCCTCGGTGGCCCAGAAGCTCATTGCGGTGCGCCTGGCGTCGGAGAAGAATCCTGAGTTCGGGTCGATCTGAGTGGTGTGGGCCAGCAGGGCCCGATCGCGCCGCGGGAAATGCTCCCCGCAGGTGATCCGGGTCGACAGCCAGGTCTTCCGCCGCTCGTTGAACTCCCGGTAGCGGTCGAGCATCTCGCCCAAGGGCGATTCCAGCCCGTCCGCGAGCATCTGCTCGTGGATCGTCAGCCACTTCTTCGGGGACAGGTCCTGGTTGTAGTAGACCTTCTGCACCTGCCACGGCTCGCCCAGCTCCGGGTTGGCGCCTGCCTCCGCGGCAGCATCCAGAGCGCTCATCGTGACGTCGTGGGTCTTGATGTGATCGGGGTGCGGATAGCCGCCCGCCTCGTCGTATGTGGTCACGACATGCGGACGGAAGGACCGGATGAGATGCACCAGCGGACGGGCCGCGACCGTGGCGGGTGTGCGGTAGAAGCAGCCGTGAGGGGTTTCGACGGCGGGGTCGCCCTCCGGCAGACCGGAGTCGACGAACCCGATCCATCGGTGCTCGGCGCCGAGTTCGGCGACGGCCGCGGCCATCTCCTCGCGGCGCAGGCCCGCGATGTCGCGGGAGGCCTTCGGACTCTGCAGCATGGCCGGGTTGAGGATGCTGCCGGCTTCCCCGCCGGTCATCGTCGCGATCATCACCCGCGCCCCCAGACTCGAGTAGAGGGCGGTGGTCGCAGCGCCCTTCGAGGACTCATCATCCGGATGCGCGTGAACTGCCAGCAGACGCAGGCCGTGGTACGGCAGTGACGCCTGGGACGGATGACTCATGGGTTCTGCAGACCTCTCGATGAAGCACGGCGCCGGCGGGGACCGGGCGACAGGGGATCGGACAATTCGACTAGTCTAGATTAGTGCGCTGCACAGACATGCGACGAATCGGGATCAGGAACACATGACGACTGCACAGGCCTCTCTCAGCGACCGCTACGGGTCCGCTCGTCGGCGGAAGCCGCCCGAGTCCCGCCGGCGCCGGCAGATCCTGGCCGCGGTGATCGGAATCCTGGCCATGTCGGCGCTCGCTGCATGGTACGCGCTGGCCCCCAGCCGGACACCGGTGAACCCGACGACCGTGAGCTACGAGATCGTCGATTCGACCCTGACGGTCACCCAGATGTCCGTGGTGCCGGACTCCCAGCGCGCGATCCGGTGCGCAGTGCAGGCCACCAACGAGAACGAGGCGGTCGTCGGCTTCCGGGAGGTCACCATCGCCCCCGATCCCGCAGCGGACGAATCGCAGCCTTCTCACCTGCGAGTGGAGATCTCCACGACGCAGCTGGCGGCAAGCGGCCATGTGGAATCTTGCTGGTTCCTCGGCTAGACTGAGCGATCAACAACATCACCCCGGATGCCTGAGGGTATCCGGGTTTTGTCATTGCACATCGTCCAGGCCACCGTTAGGAGAGACATGACCGAGGGAATCACCGGCGAGGAGACCTGGCTCAGCCAGGAAGCGTACGACCGGCTCAAGAAGGAGCTCGACTACCTCACAGGTCCCGGCCGTGTCGAAATCGCCGAGCGCATCGAGGCTGCTCGCGACGAGGGAGACCTCAAGGAGAACGGCGGCTACCACGCAGCCCGCGAGGAGCAGGGCAAGCAGGAGGGCCGGATCCAGCAGCTCGAGCATCTGCTGCGCACCGCCAAGGTCGGCGAGGCGAACACGGACTACTCGATGGTCAGCCCGGGCAAGGTCGTCGTCGTCGACGCCGCCGGACGGGAGCTGAGGTTCCTGCTCGGCTCCCGCGAGATCGTGGGCGATGACGAGTCGATCAACGTGGTGTCCGAGCAGTCTCCGCTCGGCTCCTCGGTCAACGGCATCAAGGTCGGTGACTCGACCGAGTACGAGGCGCCGAACGGCAAGACCATCGCCGTCACCGTGAAGTCCGTCGAGCCCTTCGAAGGCTGATTCGACCGCTGCGAGGGTCGGCGCTGAACAGCGAGGGTCGGCTCTGAAGCGCCAGGCCTCAACCTTGGAGTGGTCGCTCCGTCATTGGAGTGGTCGACCCGTCCCGGACATCGATGAAGGCGGGTCGCTGCGCAGGCAGCGGCCCGCCTTCATCATCGTCAGGGGCGATCCCCGCGCTCACCGTTCGGCTGCGGGTTCCGACCCGGCTGAGCGTCCCGCCCCGATTCGGCGCCCGGGCTGCGGTCAGCGCCATATGCGTTCCCGGCTCCACCCAGCGGACGTGCCCTCGCGGCGTCCTCCTCGGGATCCCGCTCCTCCTCGAGGGTCGGGCGCAGCGGACTGGTCTCCTCCGGGTCCTCCTCCAGCAGGGGCCTCTCCTCACCGTCCTCATGGAGTCTCTTGGCCGTGGAATCAGGTGCGAACACGTCCCGACCGGCCAGGTACAGCACCACCGTATTGATGACGGCGATCACCGGAACAGCGAACAGCGCACCGGGAATTCCGTAGAGGAAGCTGCCGGCGGCGACCGCGAGCACTACCGCCAGCGGGTGCACGGACACGGCCTTGCCCATGATGAATGGCTGCAGCACATTGCCCTCGAGCTGCTGCACCAGCAGGACGACGCCGAGCATGATGAGCGCGGAGACGAATCCCTGGGAGACGAGGGCGACGACCACGGCGATGAAGCCGGTGACGACCGCACCGACGATCGGGATGAACGAACCCATGAACACGAGCACCGTCAGCGGGATGACCAGCGGCAGACCCAGGAAGAACGCTCCGAGGCCGATTCCGATCGCGTCGACACCGGCGACGATGATCTGCACCCGCACATACTGCACGAGGGTCTGCCAACCGCGCAGCGATGCGCCCTCCGCCCGCGCTCGCGCCGGCTTGGGAAGCAGGCCGATGAACCAGCTGAAGATCTGCCGCCCGTCGAAGAGGAAGAAGTACGCGGTGAAGAGGGTCAGGAGCAGGCCCGTGAAGAAGCTGCCCACCGAAGTCGCGGCGCCCACCGCGCCGCCGAGGATCTGACCCGAGTTCGACTGCAGAGTCTCCATCAGCTGGTTGACACCGTCGTCGATGGCCTTCGAGATCTGAGTGGAATCGAGCCCGAAGGGGTTGCCCAGCAGCCAGTCGCTGATCGTGCGGAAGCCTGCCACGACCTGGTCCGCGAGGTCGGAGAAGCCCGCGACGAGCTGCTGTCCGGTCAGGGAGACCAGGCCCACCACCAACACGAGGAATCCGATGAACGTCGCCGCCGCCGCCAGCGCCCGAGGCCAGCCATGGCGCCTCAGGAAGGCCGTGGGCGGGGACAGCAGCGCGGCGATGAGCAGGGCGATGAGGCCCGGCAGCACGATGACGCTGATCCTCGACAGCAGCCAGACGGCGACGCCGATGGCGGCCAGCACCACCAACCCGCGCCAGCTCCACGCCGCGGCCAACCGGAACGGCGGTGCCACATACGGCTCGTAGGCCCCGCGCGCCAGCTCCTCCTCGCTCGGCCCCGTGTGCACCACCGGGCCCGTCTCCAGCGTGCCGAAGCTTCCGCCCGGCCGCTGGGCGGCCTCGTCCCGCTTCGCTCGGAAATCGTCCCATACGCTGCGCAGCCGCTTGGTCATTCCGCGCCCGGTCTCATTGGCCATGTGGCCACCTTATCCGCTCCCGTCCACCGGTATCGTTAGACTTTCCCGGGGAGCGGAAAGGACCTGAATGCGTCGCACTACAGCTTGGACGCTGGCGCTGGGCGTCGGCCTGCCGCTGAGCTTCGCGGGAGTCGGCAGCGTACTGCTCCGGATGCAGTCTGCACGCCTGCGGCGCGCAGTCGACCTCGACTCCCGTCGGCGGATCCCCGACCTCGATCTGCTCGTCGACTCCCGCCTCGGCCGCTTCGAGCCGCTCCCGCCGGCCGACCGGGACGCAGAGGATTTCCCGGCCCTGGCAGTGCTCGGCGATTCCTGGCTCGCCGGGCTCGGCGTCGGTCACCGCCGGCGCACCCCACCCCTGCTCCTTGCCCGTGGGCTGTCGACCATGCTGGACCGCCCGGTTCGGCTGCGTTCGGTCGCGCGGCCGTCCGCGCGCGCCGACGACATCGTCGACCAGGTGCATGCGGTGCTGTCCGACCGGCGGCTGCGCCGCTCGCGCTCCGGGGCCGGCGAAGCGCGGTATGCGGTCATCTCGATGGGAACGGCCGATCTCATCCACCCGATCACCGGCTCGATCGGGATTCCGGTCCTGTCGAATGCGATCAACCGGCTGCAGCGCGAGGGCGGCTATCGCGTCATCGTCCTCACCTGCCCCAATCTTGGTCTGCCCGGCACCCCACGCCCGCTCCGGGACGTCCTCCGGCGCAGCTCCCGGGTCCTGTCCGGCTCGCAGTGGCTGGCGGCCGTAAGCACGGGCGCGGTGCCCGTGTCGACCAACCGTGCGCTGGCCGGCACCAGCAGGATCGGCCTGATCAGCATCGAGGGCCGCTACCCGAGCCCGCTGGGCTACGCTCAGCTGTCGGCCGCGGTGCTGCGCAGAATCGCATCCGACCTCGACCTCCCCCGCGCTGTCCTCCCCGGTGGCGAAGAACCACCCGCGAACGAGGGCGCAGAGCTCGCCCACCCGTCAGGGCCTTCCGGTCCGCGCACATCGACTCTCCGGGAGGCCCCGGACGACCGGCGGCCGGCGCCGGACCCGGAGGAGATCCCCTCGTGACCACTGTCGTCCTCGCGTCCGCCTCCCCCGCCCGGCGCCGGATCCTCGAAGGCACCGGCATCACACCGCAGATCATCGTCTCCGACGTCGACGAGGACGCCCTCGAGGCGGCCCATCCCGACGCGAGCGTCCCGGAGCTCGCCGCGCTGCTCGCCCGCGCGAAGGGCGAGGCGGTGATCGAGCGGATCTGCGCGGATCCCCAGCTGGTCGACGTTCCCGGGCCGCTGGTCCTGCTGGCCTCGGACTCGATCCTGGAGCTCGCCGGTCGGGCGGTCGGGAAGCCCCACACCGCCGAGGCCACGCGGACTGTCTGGCGGCGGATGGGCGGGGCCGGCGCGCACCTCCACACCGGCCATTTCGCCGCCCGGCTCGAACGCACCTCGGGCTGGCGGCGCGTCGGCTCCGCCGAGGCGGTCGGCACCTCGGTGATCCACACCGCGGCCCCGACGTCTGCCGAGCTCGAGGCGTACATCGCCACCGAGGAGCCGTTCGAAGTCGCCGGGGCGCTGACGATCGACGGCTACGGCGGAGCGTTCGTCACCGGCATCGAGGGCGACCACAACAACGTCATCGGGCTGAGCCTGCCGCTGGTGCGCGAGCTCGTCACCTCACTCGGATTCTTCTGGCCCTCGCTCTGGGACGTCAATCGCTGAACCCGCCCAGTGAGGTGACGGCTCCGTCATGTGACACTCCGGACGCCGCTGAGAATTTCCGACGACAGTTTTGTCGTCTGCCCACAAGCCTTTGGTGATGTTCTCTAGATTGGCTTCGTCCACCATGATCTCGTCAGGAGAGCCAGATGATACAGACGGCGGCGGAGTACTCCGCCAGCGTGACGCACCGCCCGATCAGGACGGTGTTCATCGCGAACCGGGGGGAGATCGCACTGCGCATCGTCCGCGCCTGCCACGATCTCGGGCTGCGGGCAGTCGCGGCCTACACCTCCCCCGATTCGGAATCCGCCTTCGTCCGGCTGGCCGACGACGCCTGGCTGCTCGACGGTCTCGGACCCGCTGCCACCTACCTCAACATCTCCCAGCTCATCGACCTCGCACAGCGGGCCGGTGCCGACGCCGTCCATCCCGGCTACGGGTACCTGGCCGAGAGCCCGGACTTCGCGCAGGCGGTGATCGACGCGGGTCTCGTCTGGGTCGGCCCGCCGCCTGCCGCCATCGCCCGCCTCGGCGACAAGGCCGGGGCTCGAGCGGTCGCCGAGGCGGTCGACGCCCCGATCACCCGGGGCTCCGGCGGAGCAGTCGCCGACACCGCCGAGGCGCTGCAGATCGCTGAGCAGATCGGGTACCCGGTCGCGATCAAGGCGGTGTACGGCGGCGGCGGGCGCGGCTTCCGCACTGCCGCCGACGCCGCGCAGCTTCCCGCAGCGCTCGAATCGGCCTCCCGCGAGGCGCTCAAGGCCTTCGGCCGCAGCGAGTGCCTGCTCGAGCAGCAGATCATCGACCCGCGTCACATCGAGACCCAGTGCATCGCCGACTCCGCCGGAACGGTCCATGTGGTGTCGACCCGGGACTGCACGCTCCAGCGGCGCAACCAGAAGATCATCGAGGAGTCCCCGGCCCCGCTGCTCAGCGCGGAGCAGGAGGCCGTGCTGGCGGAGGCCTCACGCAGCATCCTCCGCCACGTGGGCTATGTCGGCGCCGCCACCTGCGAATTCCTGCTCGGGCGGGAAGGCACCCTGACCTTCATGGAGGTCAACGCCCGGATCCAGGTCGAGCACACCGTGACCGAGGAGGTCACCGGCGTCGACCTCGTCGCCTGGCAGCTGCGGATCGCCGCCGGGGACACGCTGCCGGAGAGCCTGCCCGCCCCGCGCGGCCATGCGATCGAGTTCCGGATCAATGCCGAGGACGCCTTCCGCGGCTTCTTCCCGGCGACCGGGCGGATCACCCGGTTCCTCCCGCCGGCCGGCCCCGGCATCCGCCTCGACTCCGGGGTCGACACCGGCACCGAGGTCGGCACCGACTTCGATCCGATGCTGGCCAAGCTCATCGTCACCGGTGACACCCGCCGGCAGGCGCTTGCCCGGGCTCGTCGCGCTCTCGACGAGTTCGTCGTCGACGGGGTCAAGACGCTGATTCCGCTCCATCGGAGCCTGGTCGACGAACCCGCCTTCGCCGACGACTTCACCGTTTCCACCCACTGGCTGCAGTCCGAGTACATGACCCAGTTCGACACCCCGGAGGATCACATGACCCCGCACGCTCAGCCCGCCGAGGACGTCATCGACATCGTCGTCGAGGTCGAAGGCCACCGCATGACCGTCAAGGTGCCGGCCGATCTCGCCCGACCGGCAGCTCCCGGTGCTCAGCCCCGGCGCGGGGGTCTGCGGCGCCGGGGATCCCGCCGCGAGGACAGCTCGCCGGTGCTGGCGGCCCCGATGCAGGGCACCATCGTCTCCATCGACGTCTCCCCCGGCGACACGGTGTCAGCCGGAGACCGGCTCGCCGTGATCGAGGCGATGAAGATGGAGCAGCCGCTCACCGCGACTCACCAGGCGACGATCGCCCGGGTGCTGGTCGAACCGGGTGCGTCGGTGCGCGCCGGCGCCGCGCTCGTCGAGTTCGAGGCCTGAGCACTCCGGACAGCGGCGCGCCCCGGTCGAGGTTCGTCCTCGGCCGGGGCGCGGTGTGCTCGGGAGCCGGGCTCAGTGGCCGTGGTGATGCAGCTTGCGGGCCGCCTCGGTCACGGATCCGCTCAGCGAGGGATACACGGCGAAGCTCGCCGAGAGCTGATCGACGGTCAGCCGGTTCTCCACCGCAAGGGTGATCGGCAGGATCAGCTCGCTGGCCTTGGGACCCACGACCACGCCGCCGAGCACCGAGCCCGAACCCTTGCGGGCGAAGATCTTGACGAAGCCGTCGGTGATCTCCTGCATCTTGGCCCGGGCGTTGGTGCTGAGCACCTGCGTCACCGTCTCGACGTCATCGGGATGCTCGATGTAGTTCGCCTGCGTGAAGCCGACGGTCGCGATCTCCGGGGCGGTGAAGACGTTGGAGGCGACGTTGCGGAGCTTGAGCGGGGAGACGGCGTCGCCGAGCGCATGCCACATCGCGATCCGCCCCTGCATCGCCGCGACCGAGGCGAGCGGCAGGACGCTGGTGCAGTCGCCGGCCGCGTAGACGCCCGGCGCCGAGGTGCGGGAGACGCCGTCGACGACGATGTGTCCCGAGTCCTCGGTCTGCACGCCTGCCGCGTCCAGTCCCAGGTCCTCGGTGTTCGGGACCGACCCGACCGCCATCAGGCAGTGCGAGGCGTGGACCTTCCGACCGTCGACCAGCTGCACCTCGACGCCGTCGCCGGAGCGCTTGACCGTCGCGGCACGGGAGCGCGAGAGCACGTTCATGCCCCGCCCGCGGAAGACCTTCTCGAGCACCTCGGCGGCGTCCGCGTCCTCGCCCGGGAGCACGCGATCCCGCGATGAGACCAGGGTGACTTCGCAGCCGAGGGCGTTGTAGGCGGATGCGAACTCCGCACCGGTGACTCCGGAGCCGACGACCACGAGGTGGGCCGGCAGCTCCTGCAGGTCGTAGAGCTGGGTCCAGGTCAGGATCCGCTCCCCGTCGGGCTGCGCGTCGGGCAGTTCGCGCGGATGCGCGCCGACGGCGATCAGGATGGTGTCCGCGTCCAGCGTGTACTCGGCGCCGCTCTTCTCGACCACCGAGACTTCGCGTGGGCCGATGAGGGTGGCCTCCCCCTTGATCGCCTTGACACCGGCCCGCACCAACCCGTCGTAGATGTCGGTCGCCTGCGCGTTCGCCAGGCCCAGGATGCGCTGGTTGATCGCTCCGAGGTCGGCTCGCACCTGCCCGCCCGTGGACTCCGTCGCCTCGGCGGAGTCGATGTCGCTGATTCTGATGCCGAGTGCGTCGGAGCCGGCGATGTCGCCCATCAGCTCGGCAGTGGCGATCAGCGTCTTGGAGGGCACCACATCGGTGAGGACGGCCGCGCCGCCGCAGCGGTTCCGTTCGATGAGCATCACGTCGGCGCCCAGCTGCGCCGCGACCAGCGCGGCCTCGTAGCCGCCGGGGCCGCCTCCGATGATGACGACACGATTCTGCGCAGGATCAAGAACGTTCTTCACGCGCCCATCCTCTCAAACGCGGGCGGGCCTGGCGAAATCCCGCTGCGGGTCCTCGAGCCTGAGCTCCGGACCGCCGAGCGCCCGCAGCGCTCCGAGGATCGCGACCAGGTCCACACCCTCCTGCAGGATGGCTCCGACGACGGCAGGCAGGAATCCGAATGCCGCCACCAGCATGAGCCCGACGGAGATCGCGATGCCCAGCCAGATGCTCTGCAGCGCCATCCGGACCGTGTGCTGGGAGATGTCGACGACCCGGGCGACAGCGGAGAGGTCCTCGGTCGTGATCACGGCCGATGCCGACTCGCTGGCCGCCGTGGCGCCCCGTGCACCCATCGCGATCCCGACTTCGGCGGCCGCCAGGACCGGAGCGTCGTTGATGCCGTCGCCGACCATGACGACAGGGCGGTGCGCCATCCCGGCGACGATCTCGACCTTGCTCTGCGGCGTGGCCTCCGCATGCACGAGATCAACGCCCACATCCTGCGCGACCGACTCCGCGGTCGACTCCACATCGCCGGTGACCATCAGGATCTCACCCACGCCGAGGCGCCGCAGGGTCGCGACGGTGGCCGCCGCCTCCGGGCGGGGCGGGTCGGACAGCACGATCACGCCGGCCAGGCGGTCCGCACGGGAGATGTAGACAGCGGTCTCGCCCGACTCCAGCTCGGCGCGGTCGAACTCGCCGATGACCTCGGCGACGAAAGCCGGCTTGCCGACCCGGATCTCGGACCCGCCGGCGTCGCGGGCGCGCACGCCGTTGGTCGCGATCTCCTCGGCCGCCGCGACGTCCGGAAGATCCAGGCCGCGCGCGCGAGCCGCCTCGATGATCGACTGCGCGAAGACGTGGGTGGAGTAGCGTTCCACCGCCGCGGCCAGCGTCAGGAGCTCGTCAGCGGAGCCCTCGTGAGGGAGCACCCGCTGGACGGTCGCGCGACCGCGGGTCAGCGTGCCGGTCTTGTCGAAAGCTGCCGACCTCACCCGCGCCATCACCTCCAGCGCGCCGCCGTTCTTGACGATCACCCCGCTGCGGGCCGCGCGGCTCATGCCGCCCATGAACGCCACCGGAGCGGCGATCAGCAGCGGACACGGCGTCGCGACCACGAGCACTTCCGCGAATCGCACGGGATCGCCGCTGACCGCCCAGGCGATGGCCGCGATGAGCAGCGACACCACCGTGAAAGGAACCGCATAGCGGTCCGCCAGCCGCACCAGCGGCGCCTTCGACTCCACTGCCTCGCTGACGAGCTCCACGATCGCGGCGTACTGCGAGTCGGCGGCCGAGGCGGTGGCGCGCAGTGTGAACGCCGAGGTGCCGTTGACCGTACCCGAGTAGAGCTCCTCGCCACCGGACTTCGTCACCGGCAGCGGCTCGCCCGTCAGCGACGACTCGTCGATCGAGGCATGTTCACTGACCAGCACGCCATCGACCGGCACCACCTCTGCCGGGCGGACGAGCAGCTCATCGCCGACCTCCGCCTCGCCGACCGGGATCTGCGTGATCTGCCCGTCCGCTTCGATGCGATTGGCGAACTGCGGAGCTCGGCTGATGAGCGCGTCGAGCTCCCGTCCGGCACGGGTCGCGGCAAGATCCTCGAGCGCCTCGCCGCCGGTGAGCATCAGCACGATGATGAGCCCGGCGATGTACTCCCCGACCAGCATGGTGGACACCATTGCGACGACGGCGAGGATGTCGAGACCCCAATGGCTGGCGAGGATGTCCTTGATCATCCCCCAGCCGGTGTGCAGGACCACGAACGCGATGACGGCGGTCGCGAGGATCTGCGCCGCTGTCGGCTGTCCGACGGCCAGCAGGATGAGCGCCGCCGCGAGCGCGAGCAGGGCGAGCGCGACGAGTGGATAGCGTCGGAAGAATCGCAGGACCTTCATGGCTCCATTCTCTCCCGGTTCCCGAACTCGCTCCAGCAAGGCCAGGCGATCCTCATTCGTCGACTGCGGTCAGAGGAGCCGGCCGCGCTCCCGGTGCAGGGCAGTGATCTCCTCGTAGGACTGCGCATTGGCGTGAACTCGGAGCAGGTCCTCGTCGGTGAGCTGCCGACGCACCTTGCCGGGGATGCCGGCGACCAGCGACCGCTCGGGCACCTCGGTGCCCTCCAGGACGACGGCTCCGGCGGCCACCAGCGAGCCGGAGCCGATCCTGCATTCGTTGAGCAGGGTGGAGCTCATCCCCACCAGCACGTCGTCGCCGACGATGCAGCCATGCACGAGCGCTCGGTGGCCGATGGAGACCCGGTCGCCGACGACCACGGGCTTGCCCGGGTCGGAGTGCATCACGGTGCTGTCCTGCACGTTCGTGCCGGCCCCGATCGTGATCGAGTTCCGATCCGCCCGCAGCACGCAGCCGTAGTAGATGCTGCTGCCCGGTCCGATCCGCACGTCCCCGATCAGGGTGGCGCCGGGGGCGACGAAGGCGCTCGGGTCGATCTGCGGAGCGACCCCGTCGATCGAGATCAGGCGGACATCGGCCAGGTCGCCGAGGCGCCGGCCGGCAGATTCTGCAGATGTGTCAGGTGTCATGTTCCCCAGCCAAGCAGAGGGCGAGCACACGCACAAGCGCTGACCGCCCAGCGGTCCGGAGCGATCCTCGGAGCTGATGCTGAGCGATCCTCGGAGCTGCCGTGCCGAGCGGCGCGCGACTCGATTTGCGCAAGCGTCCTTGTTCGGCTCAGAATGGGGAGATGTCAGTGATTTCACACTGGTGACCTCTTGTGCGCCCTGTCCGAGATGTGTGAACCTTGAGTTGATCACTTCATCTCGAACGCCGATCACGCATGCCCGCGAGCCGGGCGATTCAGCGATTTCAGTTCCCTGGGGACTTGATCGGCGATATTCCTTTCAGGAAAGGACACCATGGACTGGCGCCATCGTGCGGCATGCCTCAATGAGGATCCCGAACTCTTCTTCCCCATCGGCAACACCGGCCCCGCTCTTCTGCAGATCGAAGAGGCCAAGAGCGTCTGCCGTCGCTGCGAGGTCATGGAGACCTGCCTGCAGTGGGCTCTGGAGACCGGCCAGGATGCCGGGGTCTGGGGCGGCCTGAGCGAAGACGAGCGCCGCGCGCTCAAGCGGCGCGCAGCCCGCGCCCGCCGCGCCGGCTGACACTCGCCCGAAGACGGCGGGATCGGAACCCTGGGGGCTCCGGTCCCGCCGTCTTCGTGTCCGGTCTCAGAGCCGGTCGGACCTCAGCGGCACGTCGATCACTGCCTCGGTGCCCCCACCCTCGCGCGGACGCCACTGGATGCTGCCGCCCAGGTCGTTGGCGATCAGGCTCTGCACGATCTGCGTGCCCAGGCCGGCCCCCGGGCCCTCTCCGGGCTGCAGCCCGACGCCGTCGTCTGCGATGGTCACCCGCAGGCGATCGTCGTCGCGCTCGGGGGTGACCGTCACAATGCCCAGCACCGTCTCGCCCGGCGCCTGCGGCTCCGAGGTGACCGGGAAGCCGTGCTCGATCGCGTTCGTCACCAGCTCCATCAGCGCCATGGCCAGGCCGGTCGCGTCGCCGGAGGAGATGGGGCCGAAGCTGCCGTTCCGGCTCAGCGTCACGCGCACCTGTGGCGAGGCCAGCTCACGGGTCAGCCGCAGGCCCTTGTCGACCACCTCGTCGAAATCGACCTCACTCTCGATCCCCTGGCTGAGGACGTCGTGGACGACAGCGATGATCGACACTCGTCGCATCGCCTCCTGCAGCGCATCGCGCGCCTCAGGGCTGGACATCCTGCGTGTCTGCAGCCGCAGCAGGGCAGACACCGTCTGCAGATTGTTCTTGACCCGGTGGTGCATCTCCCGGATCATCGCGTCCCGGCTGAGCAGCTCGCGATCCCGCCGCCGGACCTCGGAGACGTCGCGGGCGAGGATGATCGCACCCGTGCGGTTGCCGGCCCGCTTGATCGGGATCGCCCGCAGCGACACGCTGACCCGTCCCGATTCGACTTCCGTCCGCCACGGCGCCCGCCCCGTCAGCACCAGCGGCAGCGTCTCGTCCACCGGCCTGAGCTGCTCGATGAGGCCGGAGACGACCTCGGCCAGATACCTGCCCTCGATCTCACCCTCGTGGCCCAGCCGGTGCAGCACGGAGACGCCGTTGGGCGAGGCGTAGCGCACCCGTCCCTCGCGGTTGAGCACGATGAGGCCGTCGCCCACGCGCGGCTCGCCGCGGCGCGCGCCCGATGGTGCCGACAGGTCCGGGAACTCGCCCTCGGCAATCATCGACAGCAGCATCGAGGCGCAGCTGCGGTAGTACCGCTCCAGCCGCGAGGTTCCCGTCCGGCGGCTCTCCTCGGTGTGGCGGGTCAGCAGCGCGACCACGCGCCCGGCGCGCACCACGGGCACCGCCTCGGCCCCCGACAGCGGCGTGGAGGTCTCGGGCGAGATCACGATCCGCTTCTCCGACATCGCCGTGTGCAGGAATTCCCGCTCCTCGACGCTGGAGATCGAGCCGACCTCGTCGTGGGGGTAGACGGTGGACCCGGTCGTCGGCCGGCAGTGGGCGATGATCCGGAAGTCCTCCTCCGAGGCGCCCTGGGCGCGCCGCGCTTCGTCGCCGACCGGCACCCACAGCACGAGGTCCGCGAACGACAGGTCGGCGATCAGCTGCCAGTCGCCGACCAGGACGTGGAGCCACTCCACATCCTCCTCGTCGACGATCCCCTCGGCGGCCAGCAGGTCGCTCAGCAGACTCATGTTCCTCCTCGGCTCAGGCGCTCTCCGAGCGCCACACGGTGGACCGGACCACCGATCGCATCATCCGCAAGAGTACCGACAGGGGTGCGGGGTCCACGGAGTCGAGTCGCCTGACCTCCTCGATCGTCGACAGCACCTGGCGCAGCGCTGTGTCGTTGCGGGCCCGCCACTGCGCGATGCGGTCGTCGGCACGCTCGGCCGCGGTGGGCCGATCGCTGTCCGTCGAGTCGAGGACGGCCAGCACGATCGCCGTCACGGCCTGGTAGTAGTCATCGCGCATCGCCCCCCGCGCGAGTGCCGTCCAGCGGTTGCTGCGGTCGAGCTCCCCGATCATCCCCAGCACCGCCGCTCCGGCCAGCAGGTCGGTCATGGCGTAGTACACCTCGGCGACATCGTTGGCGGGAACGCCGGACCGAGCCGCGGTCTGCGCGATGTCGAGGAGGGCGAACTCGTCGAGCAGTGCGGCACAGCGGAAGGCGAGGGGCTGCGGGACTCCGTGCCCGATCAGCTGGTGGGCGGCCTCCTCGAGCTCCGCCCGATCCTCGCCGCGCAGCAGGGCGGGAACCTGCGGCCGGAGTTCACGGACCACCGGGCCGTAGCGGAGGATCTCCGCTGTCACGTCCAGGCTGTCGGGCGCCTGGTGGACGATCCAGCGCGACGCCCGGTCGAGCAGGCGCACATACCCATGGAGCATCAGCACCTGGACCTCGGCCGGAACCTGGTTGTCGAGGGCACAGACCGCCTCGAAGTGCTCATCGAGGTCGTAGATGTCGCTGACCACCGTGAACACGCGGGCGATATGCGGGATCGAAGCACCCGTCTCCTCCTGCATCCGGAACAGGTAGGTCAGGCCGCCCCGGTCGACGACCCGATTGACCAGCCGCGCCGTCGCGATCTCGCGGCGCAGCGGATGGGCGCCGAACCCGTGTGCGTGCTTCTCGGCGAGGCTGCGGGGGAAGTACCCGACGAGGTGACGGGTCATCCAGTCCTCGGCGGGGACCTCGCTGCCCAGGATCCGATCGGCGGCATCCATCTTGACGTAGGCCAGCAGCACCGCGAGCTCCGGCGAGGTGAAGCTGCCGCCGCTCT
Organism: Brevibacterium daeguense; assembly: GCF_021729135.1. GTDB lineage: Bacteria > Actinomycetota > Actinomycetes > Actinomycetales > Brevibacteriaceae > Brevibacterium > Brevibacterium daeguense. The sequence goes on along the minus strand of NZ_JAJTWW010000019.1, from coordinate 41,441 downwards.
CCGCGCGCCGCCTCAGCTGCTTGTCGTCGGGCAGGAACTCCACCTGGCGATCGAGGTCGGCGTTGCGCTCGAGGTAGCGCATCAGCCTCCGCTGGGTCCCCGTCATGCGCCGCGCCCGGTCGCGTGCCTCGCCGAGGGCCACGTTCTGGCTGTAGTTGTTGGCCAGCACCAGGTCGGCGACCTCATCGGTCATCGACAGCAGCACCGACTCGCGCTGCTCCTCGGGGAAGTCACCGCGCCGGATCAGCGCGTCGAGCATGAGCTTGATGTTGACCTCGTGGTCGGAGCTGTCGACTCCTGCGGAGTTGTCGACGGCATCGGTGTTGAGACGGACGCCTGCCAGCGCCGCCTCGACCCTGCCGAGCTGGGTGAATCCGAGGTTGCCGCCTTCGCCGACCACCCGCACCCGCAGCTGACCACCGTTGACGCGGATCGGGTCGTTGGCCTTGTCGCCCACGGCGCTGTGGCTCTCCGACTCGGCCTTGACATAGGTGCCGATGCCGCCGTTGTAGAGCAGGTCCACCGGCGCCTGGAGAATGCCCCGGATGAGCTCGTTCGGCGCGTAGGCACCTGGCCGCATCCCGAGTCGCTCGGCCGCCTCGGGACTGAGGTCGATCGACTTCGCCGCCCGGGAGAAGACGCCGCCGCCTGCGGAGATGAGCTTCCGGTCGTAGTCCTGCCAGCTGGACCGCGGCGTCTCGAACAGCCGCTTCCGCTCTGCGAAGGACGCAGCCGCATCCGGAGCGGGATCGATGAAGATGTCGCGATGGTCGAACGCCGCCACGAGCAGAGTGGCCTCACTGCGCAGCATCCCGTTGCCGAACACGTCTCCGCTCATGTCGCCGATGCCGACTGCGGTGAATTCCTGCTCGGCGGTGTTGACGCCGAGTTCGCGGAAATGACGTTCGACCGACTTCCAGGCGCCGCGCGCCGTGATGCCCATCGCCTTGTGGTCATAGCCGACCGACCCGCCCGAGGCGAAGGCATCTCCCAGCCAGAAGCCGCGTTCCAGCGCGATCGAGTTGGCGACATCGGAGAACCGCGCAGTGCCCTTGTCCGCCGCGACGACGAGGTAGCTGTCCTCCCCATCGTGGACGATCGTGCGCTCCGGCCGGGCAACCCGGGTGCCGTGCTCGGAAGTGTCGAGATCGTCGGTGATGTCGAGCAGCGCGCCGATGAAGAGCTCGTAGGCGCGCTGTCCGGCTGCCGCCCACGCCTCCCTGTCCTTCCCCGGATCGGGCAGCCGCTTGGGGAAGAACCCACCCTTGGCGCCGGTGGGCACGATGAGGGCGTTCTTGACCATCTGGGCCTTGACCAGGCCGAGCACCTCGGTGCGGAAGTCGTCTGCCCTGTCCGACCAGCGCAGACCGCCCCGGGCGACGGGTCCGAACCGCAGATGCACGCCCTCGACCTCCGGCGAGTACACCCACATCTCCAGCGCGGGCCGCGGTTTGGGCACGAAATCGAGCTCGGCCGGGCAGAACTTGAACACTGCCGCCGCGGGCATGCTGCCGTCCGCCGGCTGGAACACGTTCGTCCGCGCGGTCGCGTCGATGAGTTCGAGCACGGCACGCAGCACACGGTCGGCGTCCAGGCTCGGCACCTCGGCGAGCGCTGCCACGATGTCCTCGCGGATGGTCGACATGAGCTCCGTTCGGCCGCCCTCGTCGAGTTCGAGGTCCGGGTCGAACTTCGCGTGGAAGCAGTCGATGAGCCGAGCGGCGATGTGCGGGTGGGAGGTGAAGATCTGGCCCATGTGGCGCTCGGTCAGCTGGAAGCCCGTCTGGCGGAGGTAGTGCGTGAAGGCGCGCATGATGCTGACGTCCTGCCACCGCATCCCCGACACGATGAGCCGGTCCATTCCCCCGGTCTCCCGCTGGTTCGTCCACGCCGCCGTGAAGGCCTGCTCGATGCGCCGGTAGTCCGCTTCGGTGACGTCGGTCTCGAAGCTGAGGCCGAAGTCGTAGAGATACCGGTGAGTGCCGTCGGCGAGATCCAACTCGTAGGGCCGTTCGTCGAGCACCCGCGCCCCGAAGTTCGCCAGGAACGGCAGGATGTCGGACAGGCCTGCCGGCTCGATCCGGTAGAACGCCAGCCGGACATCGGCATCGTCGGGATATTCCGGCCGGTAGATCCGCACCAGCGGCTCCTCGTCGGAGCTCAGCCACTCGAAGCGGGAGATGTCCTCGACCGCCTGCTGGGGGCTGTGATACTCCTGGTACCCGGCGGGGAACGCGCGGGCCCACAGGTCGTGCCTGGCCATCTCCTCGGCTGTGGTCGGCACCTGCGACGGCACAAGGTACTCGGAGACGTCCTCCTCCCAGGACCGCAGCGCCGCCTTGATCTCCTCCGACACGACCTCGGCCGGGATGTCCGGCAGCACCCCGTCACGCGGCAGACGCGCCACGAAGTGAAGGCGCGCGAGCGCCGAATCGCTCAGCAGCACGTCGAAGTCGACGCTCTGGGCCGAGTAGCGCTCGCTCAGGACCGCCTGCACGCGGAGGCGGGCCGCGGTGTCGTACAGATCTCGGGGAACGTAGACCAGCACCGAGACGTAGCGCTCGTAGGGATCGCGCCGGATGAATACGCTGGATTCGCGCTTCTCCTCCAGACCGAGGACCTTGAGGACGACGTCGAGGATCTCCTCGGCGTCGGCGTGGAGGAGATCGTCACGCGGGTAGCTCTCCAGCAGCGACAGCAGCTCATCCCCGGAATGGGTGTGGCGCTGCAGGCCGGAGTTCTGCAGCACGTATCGGATCTTGGACTTCACGACCGGGATCTCGAGGACCGAAGCGGTGTACATGCCCGATGTGTAGAGCCCGACGAATCGCCGCTCGCCGACGATCGCCCCTGATTCGTCGAAGGTCTTGACGCCCACGTAGTCCATGAAGCTGCGCCGGATGAGCTTGGAGCGGGAATTCGCCTTGGTCAGGACCAGGACCCGCGGCTCCTCCGCTTTCGCCGACACCGCCCGGGACAGCGGCGAGGAGATGGTGGGACGCAGTGCGGAGATGCCCAGCGCGGTGTCCTCGATCGGCTCGAGTATCTTCTCCCCGCCCTTCTCCGTCAGCCGGTATTCGCGATATCCCATGAAGGCGAAGCGCCCCTCGAGCCATTCCAGCAGCTCAGCTGCTTCGACGGCCTCTGCTGCGAGCTCCGGCCGCGGCGGGCGCGCACGCAGGTCGGCTGCGATGGCACGAGCGCCGGCGATCATCTGCTCCCGGTCGCGGTCGGCGGCGGTGACGAAGGTGATCGTCTGCTGGATGGTGTCGATCACGGTGGTGAATCGGTCGTCGGGAATCCGGTCGACCTCCAGGTGGATCCAGGACTCGACGGCCCTCTCCCCCGGTCCGTTGTCCGCGGAGATCACCGGCAGCGCCGTGGTGTCGGTGACCGTGCGCTTCAGCTCGCCGGGAGCCACCACGGCGAGGCCTGCGCCGCGCTCGACGACGAGGATCGGATGACGGACCTCACGGACCGACAGCCCTGAGCTGGTGAGCTCGGCGACGACCGAGGACAGCAGGTACCGCATATCCTCGGTGACGATGTTGATCACCGTGCGGTTGCCGACGTTCTCCGGGTCATCGGGGCCCGGATTGTAGATGTCGATGGTCGGGATCCCCGGACGGTGACGGAGCGCAGTGCGCAGGTGGGACACAGCTGCCGCCGCCCATTCCCGCGGGCGGTACGAGTCCGGGTCGACCGCATCCGGTCTGGGGAAGTAGGCCGCCAGCAGATTGGCGGGGGGAGCGCTGCCAGTGAGCTCGAGCCAGTGCTGAGCGATCTCGGCCGATCGGACCTCGGTCACGGTGCCACCTCATGTTCGTCGCGGACTGCAGTCGGGGCGTCGCCATCGACTCCCACCCTCTACTCTATGTTCCACCGGCAGGGTTGCCACCGCCGGTGGACTCGACAGGTCTGGTTGCCTCCGCGCGCCGGTCCGGGGCGGTGCTGCCACCTTCGCCGGGCAAGGATCCCGACACCCGAGTCGTGACAGACTGATGCCATGAAGACGATCGAACTCCGCCGCCGCGTTCCGCTGCTCCCGGCCGACATCCTCGACCGAATCGCTGATGAGCGGACGTGGCTGAGCGAGAGGACCACGGTGACGGTCCACTCGGGGCGGGTCGAGGGAATCCGGCTGACGACTCTCACCGTGATCCCACCGGAGCGGCTGCCGGCCATCGCTACGCGCTTCCTGGGCGCCGGCGCGGAACTCGTCCAGCAGGTCAAAGCGCCGCCGACAGCACATGATGCGACTGCCTCCGACCTGCGGATCGACGCAGAGGTGCGCGGCGCTCCGGTCGACATCAGCATCGATATCGCGCTGCGGGCGGCAGCCGTCAGCGGAACGGACCTGCACGCAGTGACCCGGATCGTCTCCTCGGTCCCGATGTTCGGCGGCATGGTCGAATCAGCACTCGAGCCGTACGTGGAATCACTGCTGATCGAACGCCTCGACAAGTTCGGCGATCTCTGAGACGTCGAACCACAGCAGGGCGGAATCCTGCAGCGCATCAGCGGCACCGTCGGTGTCGTCCGGCAGCGTCGCGACCACGTCCGGGGCGTCGATGTGCGCGGAGACCACCCAGGACGGGTCCAGCGGGGTGGGTCCGAAGGCGTCGACTCCGGCGGCGACCGGCCTGACCTGGAGGCCGGAGGGCAGGTCACAGGCCAGCACGACGCGGGCACAGCGCTGCGCGGCGGCCTCTTCGGTGATCACCTCGGCAGCGGTCACCATCGCGATCCACTCGGCCTCCTCCAGCGCCTCCCCGTGCTGAGCACGGCCGGCGGAATCGGGCGCGAAGCCGAGTGCGCTGTCGATCTGCGGCCAGGCGGCAGCCAGCTGCTGATGGGTCAGGGGCACATATGCGCGGATGGTTGCGGCAGCACTCATACCCACATTCTCCACCTCCGCTTCGGTCGCCCGGCGCGGGGGCGGGTGGGGACGGAGGCACCGGGCAGGTTCCCGGCCAACTCCCCCAGCGCCAGAGCCAGCGCGCTGCGCGGCGCGGACTCCGGGACGGTCCGGCCGGCGAGCAGCGCCGCATCCGTCACCGCGCGCTCGTCGGGCAGCAGCACCACCTGCTCGAGGCCTGCGAAGCGCAGGAGCGTGCTGCGGATCCGCTCCTCGGCCCCCTGGCCCACCGCAGTCGCGCGGACCTTGTTGACGACCACGGTGCAGTCGTCGCGGACGGCAAGCCCTCGCGGCGTCTCCAGCAGCCGCACGAGACGCTGCAGTCCCAGCGGATCCGCAGCCGCCGCGACCACGACGTGATCGGCGCAGTCCAGGACCGCGCGCGTGGCCGCATGGCGGTCGTAGTGGGGGTCTGCGTAGTCGTCATCGGGGTCGATGCGGTCGGAGACGTCCACGACCACCCGGCGGTACTCGGCGCTCAGCGCGGTGAGCACCTCGGCGAGGACTGCCGGTTTGATCTCGGGCCAGCGCTCGGCGCGGCTGAGCCCTGTGACGACGCTCAGCCGCTCGTCGACCAGTGAGACGTGGCGGGAGAGCACTCCGCCCACCGCACCGCTGGCAGCCGCTCGGCACAGCGCCGCCAGCTGCGGGGTGTCGTCGAGCAGCCCGAGCATGGCAGCCTGCGAGGCGCCGACAGTGTCCGCATCGACGAGGACCGACCTGCCGTCGTCACCGAGGATGTGGGCGAGTGCACCGGCGATCGTGCTCCGGCCCGGCGCCCCGCCGGTTCCCCAGACCGCGATGATCGGTCCGCGGTGTGCCTCTGCGTTCGGTTCCGGGGACGCCTCCGGCGGAGGTGCGGCGACGGTGGAGGCGGCGCAATCGCGGACCGCGGCGGCCAGTTCCTCGCTCCCGGCCCACGGGGAGACGCAAGCGGCGATTCCCCACGAGCTGAGCACCTCTGGATCGGCGGCCAGTCCCAGGACCCGGGCGCCGAGGCCCTGCAGCCGACGGACCACCTCGGAGTCCACTCCGGTGAAATACCTGCCTAGGACGATGACCGACCCGATCCCTGCGGCCGCGGTTGCCAGGAGCTCCACATCGTCGGCCGGCCGGCGCACGACCTCGATGTCCGGAGTCGCCGCCAGCTTCGCGACGATCGCGGATTCGAATTCGACGTCGACGGCTGCGACCACCTCAATCATCGCCCAGCCGCCTGCTGGGGCACCGCGACCACGGAGATGTGGTGGCCGGCCGCGAGTGCCCGCATCACCGAGCCGACCTGCTGGTTGGGAACGAAGATCTCGATCCGCTGGCCTCCGTACGAGGAGAAGTCGCCCGCTTCCCGCTGCACCGCGATGACGTCGATGGCCGTGAGGATCTCCCGCGGATCCACGGGTTCGACCTCCGCGTCGGTCGCCCAGACATCGACCTTGCTGCCGGGCTGGACCGCGGCGGGAAGCGCATCCGGCACCGACAGCGCCATCACGCGTCCGGCCAGCTGATCCGGGGAGCCGAGCTGAGACGCCGGCACGAGCTCTCCCGGCGCGACGGACGCGAGCACGGTCGCGCCTTCGGGGATGCTGTTCTCCGTGCTCAGGTAGACCCCCGATTCCTCGCCGAGGCGCACCTCGGCGGGAACCACGTCCTCGGGAGTGAGCACGCTGCCCGGCACGAGTGGCCGGGAGGCGGCCCAGACGGTCGTGGTGGCCGCTGCCTGCTGCACCACGAACCAGGTGCCGAGCACGGACAGCAGCACGATGACTGCACCGATCACCAGGCGTGGGTCGCGCCAGCGCGGCGCGCGGAGTCGCTCGGCACGGCGAATGGGGAGCTGGGACATGGGATGACCTTCGGTTCGGGGATCAGGAGGGGAGGTGCGCAAATGCACTCAAGTGCTATTGTTCATACACAAACGTCCCCGAATCAACAGTCGCGGACGAATCTGAGACGGGCCCGGACCGATCCCGGGTCCACCCTTGGGAGGACTGGACATGGTCGTAGAAGCACGCTTCCTGCCGTTGACCGACGTTGCCGAGATCCTCAACGTCTCCGCCGCCCAGGCCCGCGCCCTGGTGCGCTCCGGCGAGCTGCGGGCGATCAAGGTCGGCGGCCGCGGCCAATGGCGGGTCGAGAAGACCGAGCTCGAGGACTACATCCAGCGCATGTACCAGCAGACCCGCGCCGAAGTCGAGGCCGGACACACCGACATCTGAGCCGCAGCAGCATCCGCCGGTTCCGACCATCCGGGGCCGGGCGCGGTTCCGGTCAGCTCGAGTGCCGACCGTTCCGGCTCAGCTGTGCCGCACGCACCTGACCAGCGCGATTGCAGAGAAGGGGATCAGCTCGAACCGGCCTCCCGGCCGCCGGAGCTGAACGTAGTCCCGCGCCACCGCGTCGAGCTTTCCGTCGGCGGCCTGCCTCTCCGCGCCGTAGACGATCCGACATTCGGTGCGGTCCGCGGCCCAGCCGCGAAGCGGCGACGCGATCGACAGGACCGAAACCCGAGAGCTTCCAGCCTGCGCAGTCGATCGCAGCCGAACACTGTCGAGCGCTCGCAGGCTCACCACCGCCTCATCAGTCGGATCCGGACCGCCACCGGAGATACGGCACCAGTCACCGCCGACCTCTCTGAGCACTCCCGACAGCGGCAGTCCGGCGACGACCAGCTCCACGCGGTCGCCGAGGCTGCCCGCAAGACGGCTGACCAGGAGGCTGTCGGCGAATTCTCCGGCGACCAGATCGCCGAACTCGCCGACCCGCTCGTGGAATTCGGCGCCGTCGTGCGCCGCACTCAGGTCGGCGAACAGCCGGTCGAATCTGTCCTCGCTCATAGCCCCTCATCCTGTCCCTCGGGGGCGCCGAACGCAAAACTCGCCGCATCTCGTTCGTCACCGGCATAAAGCTCCGTTTGACACCCTTTGACGATGTTTGCGATAGTTTGGACATTGAGACGAGGGGGTCCCATGAATCGAGCACTGCCGTTTCTCGCGGCGGCCGCGCATCTCGCGGCCTCCACCTGGCTGCTGACACAGGTGTCAGGACTGTGGGACATGCTGCTGCGCGGCGACGCCGGCGCCGGCATGGTCCTGGTCCTCGGCGGTGCGCTCATCGTCGTCGGCGCCCGCACTTCCGCCGCAGTCCTGCTGCTGCTCGCAGCCCGTCTCGCAGCTCTGATCAGCAGTTCGACCGGACGCGGGCTCGCCCGCCTGGCAATCGCCGTGAGTCCGAGTCACCTGCGCAGATCGCTCATCGGTTCGGCAGCGGGTCTTGTCGTGGTCGGCTCTGCGGCGTGGTCGCCGGTCGTTGCCGCGCCCCACCAGCCCGATCCTGGGGCGACGACCGCGGCTCACTCCCCCGCCTGGTCGTCACCAGCCGGCGCGATTCCGTCGTCATCCACTGTCAGTGCGACACCGGCGGCTGCGCAGTCCCCCGGGTGGCCCACTGAGGGATCAGCATCGCCGGATCCCGAGGAGTCTCCGGGCTGGCCGGCGAATGAACCCGGCGCGCCGCATCCAGAGGAGTCTCCGGGCTGGCCGGTGAGCGAACCACCCGATTCGCATCAGTCGCCCGGCTCGCCGACCGAGGAAGCCGGCGTCGCCGGTGACAGCGCTGCGGCCGACCTCCCCCGACAGGAGGCAGACACCGATTCCCCCGCACCGCCGCCCACCGAGCAGCAGCCGCCGCCCGGTCCTGATCCAGGTCCTGACACCAAGCCCCGACCGGACCCGGCGACTGAGCCTGCCGCAGCCACGGTGGTCGTCGCTCCCGGCGACACCCTGTGGTCGATCGCAGCGGATCTGCGCCCTGCCGCCGGCTCCGCGCCCGTCGCGGACACGGTCGAGGACCTGTACCACGCCAACCAGGACCGGATCGGACCCGATCCCAACCTCATCATCCCCGGAATGCGACTGGAGACCCTGTGAATACCCCCCTCACCCTCAGCCGTCCGTCCCCGCGACACGAGATCGTCCGCACTCCCCCGCACCGTGAGCCGTCGCGGCCGGTCCGCCGACAGGCCGACCCCTCGGAACTGCTCGTCGCGACCGTCCGCTCACTTGCTGTGGCAGTCGTCGAAGTGCTCAATGGTGTTCGGCCGGCGGGATCGGTGGCGCGCTGGATCGCCCCGGCGCTGCGTGAGCGGATTCGGACCCACGCAGCCCTGCGTCAGGACCTGGCCCGGGCAGTCGCTCCACGCACCAGCACATTCGCAGCAGGCACGCCCCGGCTCTGCGCGATCTCCGAGAACGTCGTCGAGGCAGCGGTAGTCGTCCGGAGCGCTCGCCGTCATCGCGCTGTCGCAATGCGGCTGGAACACGAGAGAGGCCGCTGGCTCATCACCCAGTTCGTCACGGTGTGATGAGCCGGCGGCCTCCGGCTCCTCGGTCGGTCAGTGCTTCCTGGCCGCTCTGCGCTGAGCGCGGTTGCCGGCGTCTGCTGCCGCGGGCGCTGTCGCTGTGGCGGTGCTCGGACCGCCGTCCGCGGATCGCACCTGGACGCCGCCGGAATCCGAGGGTGCCGACAGCTGAAGCTTCGGCTTGCGCGGTTTGAGCTCCTCGGCTTCGACCTCGACGAAATCGTCGGAGGGATCCTCGAGGTCCTCGCCCGGATTGACCTTGACCTTGACCTCGAGCTTGTTGGTCAGGCGGACGACGTCCTCCTTGATGCCCTCCTGCATCGTGCTGAACATCTCGTAGCCCTCGCGCTGGTACTCCACCAACGGGTCGCGCTGGGCCATCGCCCGCAGGCCGATGCCGTTCTTGAGGTAGTCCATCTCGTAGAGGTGCTCGCGCCAGCGCTTGTCGATCACGGACAGCACCACGCGCCGCTCGAGCTCCCGCATGGCCTCCTCGCCCAGCGTCTCCTCTCGCTGGTCGTACGCCAGATCGGCGTCCGCGCGGATCTCGCGCAGCAGCTTATCCCGCGTCAGGTTGCCCTTGCCGCCGACGTCCTCGATGAGGTCGTCGGCAGTGATCGACGGGTCGTAGAGCTCGCTCAGGGCCGCGAAGAGCTGGTCGATCTCCCAGGTCTCCGGCGGGCCGGCGGTCGCGGCAGTGACGTAGGCCTCGAGCACATCGTCGCGGAAGAGCTGGACCTGCTCGGCCAGGTCGGCACCCTCGAGCACACGGCGCCGCTCCTCGTAGATCACGGTGCGCTGCCGGTTGAGGACGTCATCGTACTTCAGAACGTTCTTGCGCTGCTCCGCGTTGCGCTGCTCGATCTGCGTCTGAGCCGACAGGATGGCCCGCGAGACCATCTTGGACTCCAGGGGCACGTCATCGGGCACGTTGGCCGTGGCCATGATGCGCTCTGCCGCGCCCGATCCGAACAGCCGCATGAGGTCGTCGGTCAGCGACAGATAGAAGCGGGACTCACCCGGGTCCCCCTGGCGTCCCGACCGGCCGCGCAGCTGGTTGTCGATCCGGCGCGACTCGTGCCGTTCGGTGCCCAGGACGTACAGACCGCCCGCTTCGCGCACCTCTTCGGCCTCCTCCTCGACCCGGTCCTCGGCAGCGGCCACCACCTCGGGCCACAGCCTCTCGTACTCCTCCGAATCCTCGACGGGGTCGAGGCCCTTCTCGGCCATCGCTGCCACCGCGATGTGCTCGGCGTTGCCGCCCAGCATGATGTCGGTGCCGCGGCCGGCCATATTGGTCGCGACGGTGACCGCGGACTTGCGGCCGGCCATCGCCACGATCGCCGCCTCACGCGCGTGATTCTTGGCGTTGAGGACTTCGTGCCGGATGCCCTTCTTCGCAAGCTGCTTCGACAGGTACTCGCTCTTCTCGACGCTCGTGGTGCCGACGAGGACCGGCTGGCCCTCCGCATGGCGCTCAGCGATGTCGTCCACGACCGCATCGAACTTCGCCGTCTCGTGCTTGTACACGAAATCGGATTGGTCGACGCGCTGCATCGGCTTGTTCGTCGGGATCGGGACCACGCCGAGCTGGTAGGTGGACATGAATTCGGCGGCCTCGGTCTCAGCCGTGCCGGTCATGCCCGAGAGCTTGCCGTAGAGGCGGAAGTAGTTCTGCAGCGTGATGGTCGCCAGCGTCTGATTCTCCGGCTTGACGTCGACGCCTTCCTTGGCCTCGATGGCCTGGTGGAGACCTTCGTTGTAGCGGCGGCCCTTGAGGATGCGGCCGGTGTGCTCGTCGACGATGAGCACCTCGCCGTTCAGGACGACATAGTCCTTGTCCTTCTTGAACAGCTCCTTGGCGCGGATCGCGTTGTTGAGGAAGCTGATGAGCGGGGTGTTGTCGGAATCGTAGAGGTTGTCGATGCCGAGGTAGTTCTCGACCTTGTCGATGCCGGGCTCGAGGATGCCGATGGTGCGCTTCTTCTCGTCGACGTCGTAGTCGCTGCCGGCCTTGAGCCGCCGGACGACGGTGGCGAACTCGGCATACCAGCGGTTGGCATCCCCTTCGGCCGGGCCGGAGATGATGAGTGGGGTGCGCGCCTCGTCGATCAGGATCGAGTCCACCTCGTCGACGATCGCGAAGTTGTGTCCGCGCTGCACCATCTCGTCGGCCGACCACGCCATGTTGTCGCGCAGGTAGTCGAACCCGAACTCGTTGTTGGTGCCGTAGGTGATGTCGGCCCGGTACTGCTCACGTCGCTTGTCTGCGCTCAGCTGCGAGAGGATGCAGCCGGTCTCCATGCCGAGGAAGCGGAAGACGCGGCCCATCAGCTCCGACTGGTAGCCCGCCAGATAGTCATTGACCGTGACGATGTGCACGCCCTTGCCCGCGAGCGCATTGAGGTAGGCGGGCGCCGTGGCGACGAGGGTCTTTCCCTCGCCGGTCTTCATCTCGGCGATGTTCCCGAGGTGCAGGGCGGCCCCGCCCATCAGCTGGACGTCGAAGTGGCGCAGGCCCAGTGTCCGGTTCGACGCCTCGCGCACTGCGGCGAACGCCTCCGGAAGCAGCGAGTCGAGGGTCTCGCCATCGCTGATGCGCGCCTTGAAGCGATCGGTCTCCTCGCGGATCTCGGTGTCCGACATCTCCGCGAATTCGTCCGAGAGGCTGTTGATCGCCGTGGTGTAGTTGCGCAGCTTCTTGAGAGTTCGGCCTTCACCGGACCTCAACAGCTTTTCCAGGAAGTTGGCCACGTTTCTCCTCGATGACCGGTGGGCAACCGGTTCTAGTCCTTCATCTCTGTCGTCCGTCCATCAGCATAGCGCCACCGCCAGTTCAGCCGCTGATCACCAGCGAGGACAGCCCGAGCCATTCGCGCATCCGATGCAGCTCCTGCATCAGCTCCGGCTCATGCCGGTGACCCGGCTCCCAGTGCACCCCGTGAGCGACGAGTGCATCCCGCCCCCTGTCTGCCGCGAGGTCCACTCTGCCCACGAGCTCCTCTCCCAAGAGGAAGGGCAGCACATAGTATCCGTGCACCCGTGCGTGCGCCGGGGTGTAGATCTCGATCCGGTAATCGAAGTCGAACAGCCAGCTGATCCGCCGCCGGTTGAAGACCAATGGGTCGAAGGGCGCCAGCAGGGCGCAGGCGTCGATTCGTCGGGGCACGACCGCCGCGTGCCATCGGAATGCGTGCACCCCGGCCACGTCGACCTCGATCAGCTCGCCGGTCCTGGCGAGTTCTGCCGCCGCCTCCCGCACCGGCTTCACCGGCATCCGGAAGTAGTCGGCCAGGCACGAGGCGGTCGCGACTCCCAGCGCCGCCGCCGCGATGCGGACGAGCGCCGGGATATCGTCGCTGACCCCGCTGCTGCCTCGGATCCGGCGCGGTGCGTGAGGTCGCAGACCGAGTTCGGGGTCGTGCGGCGGGCCGAAGCGCAGCTCGGGGACCGGGAGTCCGCTGTGGACGTCAGCGGGCAGCGCGAAGACCCGCTCGAAGGCCGGGCTGCGCGCGGCAACCGAGATCCTTCCTGCCCGGAACAGAGCCTCGAGACCCGCCTTGACCCGGCTCGGATTCCAGCCCCAGTGATCGCGGGGGCGTTCGGGGATGTCGTGGGATACGCGGGCGGCCAGCTCCCGAGCGGTGCCCGGTCCGGCCGTGAGCTCGGCTTCCAGGTCCGCCATCAGGGAGACGAACGCGCGACCGGTCTGCGGGTCGCGCTGCCCGTAGTCCCGCACCCACCAATCAGCGCGGCGTCCGTGCGCCAGGGCGATCGTCGACGGCGGGGCATAGGCGGCCTCGTGCATCCAGTACTCCACACCCATCCGCTCCGGCTGGTGGAGCAGGGAGTCGAGCAACGGCATCGGGTAGGGCCCGAGGCGGGAGTAGAAGGGCAGGTAGTGGCTCCGCACCACGCGGGCCACGGAATCGATCTGCACGAGGCCCAGGTTGCCGAACACCCTCTTCAGGTGTCGGCGCGTGACGGAGTTCGGCCGCCCGGAGGCAAAGCCGGAGGCGGCCAGCGCTGCGCGCCTGGCCGCCTCCGGGGTCATCGAGCGGATCACCGTCTCGATCCGGCTCGATCAGTGGGCTTCTTCGGCGAGCTCCGGATCCAGGGCGATGACCCCGTAGCTCCAGCCCTTGCGGCGGTAGACCACCGAGGGCTTCTGGGTGTCCTCGTCGATGTAGAGGTAGAAGTCGTGTCCGACCATCTCCATCCGATTGAGTGCCTCCTCGATGCCGATCGGCGAGGCCGGGAAGTTCTTCTCGCGGAGGATGACAGGAGAATCCCCCTCCGCCTTGATGCGGCCGTTGGTGCGGTCCACCGGCGCCTGTTCGGTCCGGGCGTCGGAATCGCTGTCCTCCGGCGGAACGAAATCCATCGCGGCGAGCGCTTCGCCCGTGGACTGGGGGCGCTGGTGACCGCTGCGGGAGACCTTCTGGCGATCACGCGCACGGCGGAGCCGCTCCAGGAGCTTGGCCCATGCCAGGTCCAGCGCCGCGTACTTGTCGGAGGCGTGGGCCTCCGCCCGCAGCACCGGCCCCTTCCCGACCACGGTGAGCTCGACTGTCTCCGCGGTGTCCGGCTGACGGGCGCTCGGCTGGCTGGTGACCTGGACCTCGATCCGCTGCGCGCGGGGGGCGAGCTGTTCGGCCTTCGCGACCTTGTCCTCGATATGTGCTCGGAAGCTGTCGGAGATTGTCAGCTGACGACCTTTGACGACGATGTCCATTGTGCGTTCCTTTACACGTCGGGAAACGGATCGCTCCGTGCCCATCGCTTGAGAGATGGGTACATTCCATTAAATACCATCCCCCGGGGCGAATCGAGTTCCCCCGGGAGCAATCCCGACCACTGCGATCCCGTGGACCGGGATGCGAGATCTGCGGAGCGCCCGGGCGCTTTCGGCTACGGTCGAGCCTGTCGTGCAGATGTCGTCGAGCACAATGACCCGAGGCTGTTCGCCCGCTTCCGACCTGCCGCGCTCGCCGGCTCCCGGCCCGGCGCGCTCATCGGTTCTCGACCTCGCGCGCTCGCCGGCTCCCGACCTGTCGAGCCCGCCGGCTCTGTCGGACAGTCCGCTCGGGAAGCCGGTCCCCGGGCGGACCCGATGGGTGTCGCGAACATTCCGCCGCCGCCCCAGCGAGCCGAACCCGACCTGGTCGCGGTGAGCCGCGACTTCGAGGATGTCGGCGAGCTCGACCCGCAGGCCCTCCGAGCGCAGCATCCCGGCGGCGCGCTCGGTGAGCACGGAGACATGGTTGGCGCCGCGGCGCCTGATCGCGGAGCGATCCGCGGGCACCGGGACGAGGAGAGCGCCTGCGCCCGGATCCGGCGAGTGCTCGAGGATCGTGACCACCGAGCGGGCCAGCAGCCCGGCCAGCACCGGGATCAGATCCCGCCGGCCGTGCTCCTTGTAGGCGATCAGGCAGCTTCGCAGCACGTCCTCGTACTCGCCGGCGCCGACCACCGGCAGGATGCCGTACCGCGGGACGGTCGCCCTGACCGGGCCGGCCAGCTGCTCGAGGCAGCGGCCGCACAGCGTCACGGTCTCCGCGCCGCAGCCCGCACAGCTGCGGGGCACGAGCAGTTCGAGGATCTCGGTGAGGACCTGGCGCATGCCGCCACTGTCCCCCGGGAGCCGATGGGCGCACAAGCGGCACCGCACCGCTGTGACCTCGCAACCGTCCCTGCTTCCGGCTCAGCCGGGATATGCGGGATCGAATGCGCGGGCGTCGACGACCTTCTGCCAGTTGCCGGCACCGTAGATGTGCATCTCCCCCGACGGCGTGCTGATTCGCAGGGAGCGCAGGTCGTTGCCGGCGGTGATCCGCGAACCGCCGTCGACCGTCCCGAGCGACTCGACCGGGCCGGAGACCGGCGCGCTGTACGGCTGGATGGCGCCGTCGCCGGGCGCACCGAGCAGCACCACTGCTCCGCTGCCCGCCCACGAGAAGTCGACGATCTGCTCGAACCCTGCGGCCACCGTGATCGGACTCGCCGCTGTGGTGCCGGTGGGCGCTCCGGAGGAATTGCGGGTGATGCCGATGATGTCGAGGCGCGGCTGATCCTCGTCGTCCGCGCTCAGCACTCCCAGCCGCGTCCCGTCCCGCGACACGTGCAGCGCGATGATGCGGCGGCCGTCCGCGAACGGCGCGTCGACCCGCGCAAGCTCCCCACCGGAGTCCACTGCCTGCAGCATGCCCTCCGATTCCGCCTCGGCCGTCCAGGTCCACCCGTAGCGGTCGAAGCTGGGGCCCACCAGCTGGTCTCCGGTGAGGATGCTCACGTCGCTCATGTCGGCGCCCCGGAGCCGGTGCAATTCAGCACCCTCAGCGCCGAGGTAGGCGTACATCGACTCGTCGATTGCGACCGCGGGATCGGAGGCGCCGGCGGCGAGCTCGGGGCTGCCGGGCACGGGCTCGATCTGCGTGCCCGAACCCCGGGCGAGGCGCCCGTCCGAGATCACCACCGGCCGGGAATCGATCTCGACGAGCGCTTTCGCCGGTGAGCTCGCCTCGGGGTCGACCACGCCGGAAGGTGCGGAGATCTCGACCGCGGTGACCGCACCGATCTCCGTGAGCGTCTCGGACACCTGCGTGTGCAGCCGCGACCAGGTCTGACTGTCGAGCCCCTCCACCGTGTCGGACAGCCCGACTTCGGCGGTGCCCTCCGTGACGCCGACAGCCCGCGGATTCAGCTGAGTGCCTTCGGGGACGGCGGACACCACAGCGCCGCCGAGGTGGTCGGCCGGACCGAGGAGCAGCTCGCTCATCACCTCTGTGGGAGTGGCCGGGGAGCGGATGAACCAGCGGACGTCCGGCACCAGGTACTCGTAGCCGGGTGTGTAGAAGTACAGCGGATAGGACTGGAAGATGCTGCTGAAGCTCGTCGCGGAGACGACCATGCCCGCCGGTGCCGAGGAGATCCGCCACTCCCCGTTGACCTGGCGGAGCGAGAAATCCAGGTCGAGGTGGGTGGCGTCGCTGGGCTCGCGGTAGATCCGGCGCTCGTCGAGGACCGCCTGGACCGGCACGGCGAGGGAGACGTTCTGGGAGTCTGAGGTGATCTCGCTGGTGACCTCATCCAGCCCGGTGCCCGCAGGCATCACCCGCACCGAGGCGAGCGGGTCCCATTCCCCCGCGAAGCTCTCCGTGAGGAACGAGCGGGCGACCTCGAAGTTGTTGCTGTAGCCGGCCCCGGCGGCGAGGAAGCCGCGGACGATCTCATCGGGCCCGGCCCCCGGCACGGGTCCGTCGGGATCGACGCGCGACTGCACGCCCCCGTAGTCCTCGCCGACGTCGATCCGTCCGATCCCGCCGTCGCGCGGGATCGACACGCAGCCGCTCAGCAGCAGCACCAGGGCCAGACCGCAGGCCAGCAGACTATTCGGCTTCATGGTCGGACTCCGAGGTGTCGACGACGATCGGGATGCTGCCGGTCTGGATCCGGACGGAGCCGTCCGAGGTGCTCGGTCCGGCCACGAGCGAGGTGCCCTGGATGTGAGCGTCCGCGGGCGGCAGCGGCAGCGGTGACGATGTGATGGCCTGCCCCTGCCGGCGCGGCAGGGTGAGGCGGAAGCACGAGCCCTCGCCGGCCCGGCCCCAGGCCTGGAGCCAGCCGTCGTGCAGCCGGGCGTCCTCCAGTGAGATCGCCAGGCCCAGACCGGATCCTCCCAATGTCCGCCGCCGGGAGGGATCGGCGCGCCAGAACCGGTCGAAGACATGCTCGACCTGCTCCTCCGTCATTCCGATCCCGTGGTCGCGGACGCTGACGGCGACCGCCTCGGCGTTGGCGGCGACGTAGATGTCGATCCGCTCCTTCTCGCCGTGCTCGATCGCGTTGACGACGAGATTGCGCACCACGCGGGTGATCCGCACCCTGTCGACCTCGGCCATCACCGGCGAGGACGGGGCGTGGAGCAGCAGGTCGGTGCCGGACTGGGCGGCGATCACCGACAGGGTGTCGAGCACCGAGGTGACGACCTCGCCGATGTCGGTCGGCTTCGCATCCAGCGCGGCGGCTCCGGCATCGTGGCGCGAGATCTCCAGCAGGTCGCCCAGCAGCACTTCGAAGCGCTCCACCTGCGATTGCAGCAGCTCGGCGCTGCGGGAGGTCGACTCGTCGAACTCGTCCCGCGATTCGTAGATCATGTCGGAGGCGATGCGGATCGTGGTCAGCGGGGTGCGCAGCTCGTGGGAGACGTCGGAGACGAACTGCCGTTGCAGCACGGTGAGCTGCTCCATCCGGGTGATCTGATCCTGCAGGTTGTCCGCCATGTCGTTGAAGCTCTGCGCCAGCGTCGCGATCTCGTCCTGGCCCTGCACGGGCATGCGCTGGTCGAGGTCGCCGTCGGCGAGCTGGCGGGCCACCTCGGCGCCGGTGCGCACCGGCACGACGACCAGTCGGGTCACGATCCAGGCCACCGCGCCGACGAGCACGACCAGCACCAGCGCGGCCACCAGCATCGCGCGGAGCACGAAGTCGAGTGTGTTCTGCTCCTCCTGGAGCTCGGCGACGACGAAGAGCTCGAACTGCCCGGCCGAGGGGATGGCGACCTGCTGGGCGACCACGAGCCCGGGCGACTGGTCCGGCAGCGTCACCGACTGGTAGAGCTGCTCACCCGGGCCGGCGCGGTCCACCGCCGCCAGGTAGGCGTCGGGCAGGTCGGAGACCGGGATCGACTCCTCGCCGCTGACCAGCGTCAGCAGGGGCGGGACCGAGGCGGAGCGCTCCTGCGGCTCGAGCGCGATCGACCGGAGCGGCGTCGGCGAGCGGGACAGCATCGAGCGCAGCTGGGTGTTGAGAGCCTCCGCCAGCGCCTGGTCGTCATCCAGTGCGGACAGCGACTGCAGTTCCGCGGTGTAGCCGGCGGTCTGCGCGGACACCGCGGTGAGCTTCGCCTCGAACAGGCCGCGGGCGATCTGCTGGGACATGTAGGTGCCGACGCCGTAGATCGCCACCATCGTCAGCACGATCGTGAGCACCACGATCCGGAACTGCAGGGAACGGGTGAACGCGCCGGCGATCCACCGGTAGCCGGTGGTGAAGGCTCGCTCGAGAGTCCGCAGGAACCCGGCGAGCGCCGGGGTTCGACTCACGTGCCCTGGCCCGCCTTGTATCCGACGCCGCGCACCGTCACGATGATCTCGGGCTTCTCCGGGTCCTTCTCGATCTTGGAGCGCAGCCGCTGCACGTGCACGTTCACCAGCCGGGTGTCAGCGGCGTGCCGGTATCCCCACACCTCTTCGAGCAGGGTCTCCCGGGAGAACACCTGCCACGGCCGACGCGCCAGCGCCACCAGCAGATCGAACTCCAGGGGCGTCAGCGACACCTGGCTGCTGCCCTTCGTGACGCTGTGGCCCGCGACGTCGATCCGGACGTCGCCGACTTCGAGGATCTCCGGGGCGCTCGGCTCCGACTCGCGCAGCCGCGCGCGCACCCGTGCGACGAGCTCCTTGGGCTTGAACGGCTTGGGAACATAGTCGTCAGCACCGGATTCGAGTCCGAGGACCACGTCGACGGTGTCGGACTTGGCGGTGAGCATGATGATCGGCACGCCCGACTCGTCGCGGATCTCGCGGCACACCTCGAGTCCGTCCTTGCCGGGCAGCATGAGGTCCAGGAGCACGAGATCCGGTCGCACCGCATGGAACGCGTCGAGTGCGCCGTCCCCGGTCGCGCAGAAGTGCGGTTCGAAGCCCTCGCTCTTGAGCACGATGCCGATCATCTCCGCCAAGGCGGTGTCGTCGTCCACTACCAGAATCCGAGAAGTCATGGAGTCCATTGTCGCGCATGGGACGCATTTGCGGAATTTCGGGTCCCGGCAGGTCTCGGCGCTCGAACCCGGTGGCCCGAGCTCACGTCAGTCGCGACAGACTCCGGACTGCCTGGCATGATTGGGCTGTCAGTCCCGACCGGTTCCGAGGTGGTGTCGCGTGTTCGAAGCCCGAGGCGCCGCATGGGACGCGCGGATGAACTGGCGGACCGGTCGCCACGAGCTCCGTGATCCGGAGCCGATCCGATCGCTGTGGAGGCCGGCTCCGGAGCCCGGTGTGCTGGCCCGTCGTCCGCAGCGCTTCTTCGAGGGACTCGACGGCGGATTCCGCCTCCTCCGGTTCGCGCCGGCGCTGACCGTCGGCCTCGCACTGATCGTATTCACGCTGTGGGCGCTCGCGCTCGCCGCCTTGGGATCGGCCGTCGTGTGGGCATCCGCGGGCCTCCTCGCCGAGGTGTTCGCCGACCCCGATGCGACCGCCGGGTTCGCCGTGATCACCCAGGTCGGCGCACTCGTGGCCTCCCTGACCGCGCTGTCGCTGGTCCACCTGCTGGCCGGGGTCACCGCCGTCGGCACCCGCGCCGCCTTCGAT
Organism: Brevibacterium daeguense; assembly: GCF_021729135.1. GTDB lineage: Bacteria > Actinomycetota > Actinomycetes > Actinomycetales > Brevibacteriaceae > Brevibacterium > Brevibacterium daeguense. The sequence continues at coordinate 21,793 of NZ_JAJTWW010000019.1, read as the reverse complement.
TCGGAGCGCATGACGCTCAAGCAGGGCTGGGCCGCCCTGCGCGGTGTCCGCCTCCGCCTCGTGCTCACCACCGTGCTGCTGTTCGCCCTCCATCTGGGCGCCCTGATCGCGCTCTCGGCACCGGCGCTGCTGCTGGCAGGCCTGGGGTCGGGAACCGGCAGCGCCATCGTGCTCCTGCTCGGCGTCTTCGGCTGGCTGGCGTTCACCGTGTACTTCGGCATCAGGACCGCGTTCGTCGGCTGCGTCATCAGCCACGAGCAGGCGACTGTCGGTCAGGCCTTCCGCCGCTCTTGGCGCCTGACTCGCCACGGCTTCTGGCGCACCGCCGGGCAGCTGGTGCTCGGCTATGCGCTGTCCAACCAGCTCGTGTCGATCGTCATCACCCCGATCATCATCATCGTCTACGTCGCCCTGATCATCGTGTCGCTGACGATGCTGAGCACCGCGTCGGTGACCGCCTTCGGCGCGATCGCGCTCACGCTCGTGGCCCTGGTCACGGTCTTCGTCACGCTCGCAGCGACCGCCGCCCTGTTCGCGTACCTGGCAGGCCTCGTCTCCGTGGTCTACTTCGACCGGCTGATGCGCACCGAAGGCTACGACCTCATCCTCCTGCGCGAGGCCGAGCGGAGGGCCGCCCGGTGAGCACAGCGGAGGACCCGGTGCTCGCCCCGGGCCGGGACGAGGCCCGCCAGTGGGCCGAGGACGAGCTCGCCGACCCGGTCTACCGGGAATCCGATCTCACCCTGCTCGAGCGCCTCGGGCGCGCCTTCGGCGACCTGCTGAGCGACCTGTTCGGCGCAGCCGGTGACATCCGGTCGCCCTGGCTGCTGTTCGGTGTGATCGCCCTCGTCATCGCCCTGGTGGTCCTGATCGCCTGGCGGGTGGGGCGCGGCTCCGGCGGCAGCCTGCGCGTCCCCCGCCACGACGTGCGGGTGGCCGACGCCCGACTCGATCCCGACGAGCTGCGTGCGCGCGCCCGCCGCGCCGCCGCCGCCCGCGACTGGAACCTTGCGGTGCAGGAAGGAGTGCGCGCGCTCCTCGCCGCGCTCGCCCGGTCGGGAGACATCGACATCGGAGCCGCCAGCACCGCCTCGGAGCTCTCCCGCGCCGCCGCTGCCGCGCGGCCCGATCATGCGGTCCCCCTGCTGGACGCCGGCGCGGTGTTCGATGCCGTGACCTTCGGGGAGGGCAGCGCCGACGAGGCCGCCTACCGCCGGATCGAGAGGCTCGACGACCAGCTTCACGGGTCGGTGACAGCGTGAGCGCCGGAATCGACGTGGCGGTGCGCGGAACCGCGCGAGCCGCGGGTCCGGGACGTCTGCGCGTCCTCAGGACCGGTGCGAGATCCGCGACCGTGTGGGTGGTGGCGGCGGTTGCGCTGCTGCTGGTGACGATCGTCGGGTTCCTGCTCTCGGCAGGCAGCGCCGACTCCCGGCCCCTCCACTGGGACTCGTCCGCTCCCGATGGCGGCCGCGCCATCGTCGAGGTGCTGCGCGACCACGGCGTCGAGGTCACCACCACGGAATCCCTCACCGAGGCGCAGACCCTGGCCGCGGAACCCGGCACCACCGTCCTCATCCACGACCCCTCGGGCAATCTGGAGCCGAGCACGCAGAGCGAGTTCGCGCAGGCGGCAGCCGACGGGGAGAACTCCCTCGTGCTCGTCTCACCGGGTCTCTACGTCGACGGCTACACCGATGGCATCACGACCGCGACTCAGGTGACCGACGCCCAGAACTCCGCCGAGCCGATGCCGCCCGACTGCGAATGGGAGCCGGCCCGCCGCGCCGGAGCCGTCTCCGGGACAGCGAACCGCTACGCGAGCACCGGCCTGAGCGAGGGCCGTGTGACGATCTGCTATCACCACCCTTGGGATCAGGCCGGCTACGGCGCGGTGGCCCGCGAGCAGCTGCCCGGCCACGACATCACGGTTCTGGCCGATCCGCACTGGCTGTCGAACGCCGGCCTGGATGAGCAGGGGAACGCCGCACTCGCACTCGGTGCGCTGGGCGGGCATGAGCGCGTCGTCTACTACTACCCGCAGGCCTCCGACCAGCCCTGGGCCCAGCAGGACGGCCGGCCGGCGAATCCCCTCGCCCTGGTCCCGACCTGGTTCGGTGTCGCCTTCCTGTGGCTCATCCCGCTGCTGGCGGCGCTCATGCTGTGGCGCGGCCGCCGGCTGGGACCGCTGGCCGTCGAGCGCCTGCCGGTCATCGTCCCGCCGGTGGAGACCGTGATCGGCCGGGCGGGGATCCTGCAGCGGTCCGGCGCCCGCGAACAGGCGCTCCACTCCCTGCGCACGGCGGCACTGCTGCGGCTGGCCCGGCGCCTCGGCCTGCCGCCGTCGGCCCGAGCCGCCGACATCTGCGATGCCGTGGCCGCGCACACCGGACATGACCGGGCGCAGGTGCATCGGGCATTCATCGAAGCCGTCCCGACGTCCGACAGGCAGCTCGTCGACATCGCGACCGAAATCTCGAACATCGAAAGCGAGGTCTCCCACCCATGAGCCAGTTCCCCGCCTCGGGCGCGCAGGAGCAGCAGCCGTCCCCGGACGGACAGCTGCCGGTGCCCTTCGGACAGGCACCGCCGAACATCCCGCAGGGACAGGTGCACATCCCGCAGGGCCAGCCGCCGATGCCCGGCTTCGCCCCCGCTCCGCCCGCGCCCGGCGGGTTCGCGCAAGGGCAGGCTGCGGGCACAGATCACACGCAGTTCGCTCCGCCCACCCTGGAGGCCCGGCTCGCCGAGCGCCACCGTCTCTCCCCGCTCGACCACGAGCTGCGAGAGCGCATCGCAGCGGTGCGCTTCGAGGTCGGCAAGGTCGTCGTCGGCCAGCAGCACGCTGTCGAGGGGATCCTGCTGGCCCTGCTGTGCCACGGTCACGTGCTGCTCGAGGGCGTGCCCGGGGTGGCGAAGACGCTCCTGGTGCGCACCCTGGCACACGCACTCGAGCTCCAGTCGGCGCGCGTCCAATTCACGCCGGACCTGATGCCCGGGGATGTCACCGGCTCGATGATCTACGACACCCGGTCCGGGGACTTCGAGTTCCGCGAGGGCCCGGTGTTCACCAATCTGCTGATCGCCGACGAGATCAACCGCACCCCGCCGAAGACCCAGTCGGCTCTGCTCGAGGCGATGGAGGAGCGCCAGGTGACCGTCGACGGCACCACCCGTCCGCTCCCGGCGCCGTTCCTCGTGGCTGCCACCCAGAACCCGATCGAGTACGAGGGAACGTACCCCCTGCCCGAGGCGCAGCTCGACCGGTTCCTGTTCAAGCTCGTCCTCGAGCTGCCGCCTCGCGACACCGAGATGGAGATCCTCACCCGCCACGCGGCCGGATTCGACCCGCACGACCTCCGCGAGGTCCAGGCCGTCGCAGACATTCCCACGCTTCTGCAGGCCGCCGAGCGCGCCGGGACCGTGCATGTCGCGCCCGAGGTGGTCGAGTACATCGTCGATCTCGTGCAGGCGACTCGGCTGGCCCCCTCCCTGTCGCTGGGGATCTCGCCGCGCGGGGCCACCCGGCTGCTGGCCGCGGGCCAGGCCCGGGCGTGGCTGGCAGGGCGGGCCTACGCCACCCCGGACGACATCAAGTCGCTGATCCCGATGACCTTCCGCCACCGGGTGCTGCTGCGGCCCGAGGCGCAGATGGACGGGATCACCGTCGACCAGGTCCTCAGCTCCATCATCGAGACCACCCGAGTCCCCCGCTGATGGCGCCCACCTGGCGGTTCGCGGCACTGGTGGCTCTCGCCGCGGTGCCGGTCATGCTGGTTCCCGGCTGGCACGCCGCCGGCCTGGTGATCGCCGGGGTGCTCCTGATCTCCGCGCTCGACTGGCTCCTCACGCCGAACCCGGCCGCGATCGCGGCCCAGCGCACGCCGGGACGACAGGTGCGCCTCGGCGAGGAGACCACGAGCACGCTCACGCTCGTCAACGAGGGCGGACGCACCCAGCGGCTGCTGGTGCGCGATGCCTGGGTGCCGAGCGCCGGCGCCGAGGACGTCCGGTTCCGCACCCGCCTGCGCGCGGGCGAGCGGGAGGAGCGAGTGCTGCGGCTGGTGCCCCGGCGCCGCGGAGTGCTGCCCGCGGACAGGCTCACGCTGCGCTCGTCCTCGTGGCTGGGAATCCTCAACCGGCAGCGCAGCTTCGCTGTACCCGCCGCGATCCGGGTGATGCCGCCGTTCCTGTCCCGGCGTCACCTGCCGTCCAAGCTCGCCAAGCTGCGCGAGCTCGACGGCCGCACCGCGACCATGATCCGGGGCATGGGCACCGAGTTCGATTCGCTGCGCGAGTACGTCCGAGGCGACGACGTCCGGTCCATCGACTGGCGCGCCACCGCCCGCGCCCGGCAGCTCACCGTCAGGACCTGGCGGCCGGAGCGGGATCGCCGGGTCGTCATCGTCATCGACTCCTCTCGGCTGGCGGCTCGGCGCAGCGGCGCCGGCACGGTGTTCGACGCGGCGCTCGAGGCGGGAATGCTCCTCAGTGCGCTGGCCGCCGGGGGCGGGGACCGGGTCGACCTGCTCGTCGCCGACGCCCGGGTCCGCACGTCCGCGGGACCGATTACCGCTCATGATCCACTGAGCAAGGTGTCCACCGTCCTCACCGAGGTCGAACCCGAGCTCATCGACGCCGATTGGAACGCGATCACCTCGGCGGTCATGCGCATCTCGGCGCAGCATGCCTTCGTCGTCTTCATCACCGCACTCGACCCGGCGACGATCGCGGAGGACATGCTGCCGGCGCTGCCGGCGCTGCGCGCACGCCACACGATCGCGATTGCCTCCGTCGCGGATCCGGAACTGGCGGACATGAGCCAGGACGTGTTCAGCCCCGCACAGGCCTATCGCGCCGCGGCGGCCGAGCGGGAGCTGCTGGAGACCCGCTCGCTCATCCACGCCCTGTCCGAGATGGGAATCCGCTCGGTCCATGAGGAACCCGATGAGCTGGCGCCCCGCCTCGCAGATCTCTACATCGCTCTCAAGGCCACCGGGCGGCTGTGAGCCTGTCCTGACCACGGCCGTCGGTCGCGGGGTCCCATGCTCGTCCCCCGATCCGAACCCGCTCAGTCGGCGGCGACGATCTGGAAGCCCGCGCGGTCGGCTGCGAGATCGCCGCTGTCACCGGCGGCCAATGCAGGTCTGCCGAGGGCGATGGCATAGGCGAAGATCGCCGCGGTGAGCAGGACGCCGGTGCCGATCCGGATCACGTCGGGAAGCGATGACGGCGTGATGAACCCTTCGACGAGGCCGGACAGGAAGAGGAAGAGGACCAGGCCGAGCGCAACCGTGATGAGCGAACGGGCGGCCCGCGCCAGCGCCGCGCGCCGGGGCAGCGGCCCCGGCACCACCCAGGCGGTGAAGATCTTCAGCCCGGCCGCAGCCGCGATCAGGATGCAGGTGATCTCGGGGATGCCGTGCGGGAGGATGTATCTGAAGAAGTCGGCGCCCTGGTCGAACTCGAACATGATGGCACCGGACAGGCCGACGTTGACGGCGTTGACGATGAGGCCGTAGATCACATAGATCCCGGTGATGCCGAGCGCCACCCACTGCACCGCGATCCAGGCGTTGTTCGCCCACACCCCGACGGCGAAGAAGCCGTTGGGATGTTCGAAGTAGTAGTCGACGAAGTCCTCCTCGGCCAGCTGCCGGCGCATCTGGGGAGTGCCGAAGGCGCCGAGCACCTGCGGATCGCTGTGGGCCCAGACCGTCGTGGCGACGCTGAGGCCGACGAAGAAGACGAATACCGCCAGGAACATCCAGCGGGTGGAGTAGAGCGCGGCCGGCAGCGAGACCGTGAAGAACTGCACGATCGACTGATGGAACCCCTGCGGGACTCCCGTCAGCTGCATCCGGGAGCGGTGGACGATGTTCGACAGCCGCACCGACACCTCGGAGTCGGGGGCCACCGTCCGGATCCGGGAGAGGTCCTTGGACGCGGAGCGGTAGAGCCAGAGGAACTCCTCGGCTTCAGCTGCGCTGAGCGAATTGCGTTTCGCGAGCTTCGACAGCCGGTCCCACGCCGGTCCGTGGAGCTCGGCGAGCAGTGCCGGGTCCATAGCATCCCAGCGTAGTCGAGGCGCCGCGTTGCGCGGCACCGGCCGCCGGGTGTGCCACGATGGTCCCGTGAGCACCAGCATCGTCACCGGGGAAGCGGTCGTCCTCGACATCCGAGCCGCCTCTCTGGCCGCCCGCGCCGTCTCCTGCGCGATCGACGCCATCGTCTACGTCACGGGGTACGTCGGCATCTTCATCGCAGCCGCGTGGGCGCTCTACCGGCTGAACTTCATCGACATTCTGCTCGCCCGGGCGGCGCTTATCCTGCTCACCGTCCTGACCCTCGTGCTGGTGCCCTGCACGATCGAAGTGCTCACTCGCGGTCGTTCACTGGGCAAGCTCGTGTGCGGGCTGCGCATCGTCCGGGAGGACGGGGGCGCGATCGCCTTCCGGCACGCCTTCCTGCGGGCCCTCCTGTGGCAGTTCGAGGTGCTGGCGACCGGCGGCGGCGTCGCCGCGTTCGTCGGACTGCTGTCGCCGCAGAGCAAGCGGCTCGGCGACTATCTGGCGGGCACCCTCGCAGTCAACGAGCGGGCGGCGATTCCCCGGCCGGCGTCCATCGGGGTCCCCCGGCATCTGGTGCCGTGGATCAGCCGCGCCGATGTGTCGGCGCTGCCGAGCGGTCTGCACTACCGAATCGTTCAATTCCTCACCACGGCGAGTCAGCGGGCACCGGAGTCGCGGCTGGAGCGCGCCATCGAGCTGGCCGAGGAGGTCAACCCCTACGTCGCACCCGCGCCGCCGGAAGGCACCCACCCCGAGGACTTCCTCGCAGCCATCGTCGGTCACCTGCGCTGGGAGCACTCTCGCCGGATAGCGCGGGCAGCGCGCACCACGGCTCAGTTCCGCTCCCGCGTGGGCGCCCTGCCGCACGGCCTGCGACTCTGAGCGCAGGCCGCACGGCCGGCCGCCGCAGGATCAGTACCGGTAGTGGTCGGCCTTGTAGGGTCCGGCGACGTCCACTCCGATGTACTCCGCCTGCTCCTTGGTCAGCTCGGTGAGCTTCGCGCCGAGGGCAGGCAGGTGAAGCCGGGCGACCTTCTCGTCGAGCTCCTTGGCCAGCCGGTGCACGCCCGGCGGGTAGGCGTCGTGCCGCGCGAACAGCTCCAGCTGGGCCATCACCTGGTTGGTGAACGACGCGCTCATCACGAATGACGGGTGTCCGGTCGCATTGCCGAGGTTGAGCAGACGGCCCTCCGACAGCGCGATGAATGACGTGGTCTCCCGGTCCAGGCCGAGGTCAGCAGGCACCGGCACAGTCCACTCGTGCACCTGGGGCTTGATCTCCACGACCTCGACTCCGGGCTGCTTGGCCAGCCCGGCCAGATCGATCTCGTCGTCGAAGTGGCCGACGTTGCCGACGATCGCTCCCGGCTTGAGGCGCGCGAGCTGCTCGGTGCTGACGACCCTGGTGTTGCCGGTCGTGGTGATCACGAAGTCGGCGGCGCCGATCGCCTCGTCCAGGTGGACGACCTCGTAGCCGTCCATCGCGGCCTGCAGGGCGCAGATGGGGTCGATCTCGACGATCTGGACCCGTGCTCCCTGCCCGCGGAGCGCCTCGGCGGCGCCCTTGCCGACATCCCCGTAGCCGACGACGATGGCGACCTTGCCGCCGATCAGGACGTCCGTCGCGCGGTTGAGCCCGTCGGGCAGGGAATGGCGGATGCCGTAGCGGTTATCGAACTTCGACTTGGTGACGGCGTCGTTGACATTGATCGCGGGGAACGGCAGCTGACCGACCTCGGCGAGGCGGTACAGCCGATTCACACCGGTCGTGGTCTCCTCGCTGACGCCGAGCAGCCCGTCGCGGATGCGGGTCAGACGCTGCGGATCCTCCGCGAGCGATTCGCGCAGGCGAGCAGCGAAGACCTTGGCCTCCTCGGGTGCGTCCTCGCCCGGCTCGGGCACTCCCCCGGCGGCCTCGGCGACGGCGCCGTCGACGACGAGCATGGTGGCGTCCCCGCCATCGTCGAGGATGAGGTTCGCGCCCTCCGGGAACCGGAAGATCTGATCGGTGCACCACCAGTACTCTTCGAGGGTCTCACCCTTCCATGCGAACACCGGGACGCCGGCCGGCTCTTCGACGGTGCCCGTGCCGACGACCACGGCCGCCGCGGCTTCGTCCTGCGTGGAGAAGATGTTGCAGGAGGCCCACCGGACATCGGCCCCGAGATCGACCAGCGTCTCGATGAGGACTGCGGTCTGCACGGTCATATGCAGCGAACCGGCGATCCGCGCTCCCTTGAGCGGCTGCTGGTCGGCGTATTCCTCGCGCAGGGCCATGAGGCCGGGCATCTCACGCTCCGCCAGGCGGATCTGATGGCGCCCCGCTTCCGCGAGGCTGATGTCGGCAATGCGGTATTCGAGCACAGAGAATCCTTTGCGTTTCGAGAAGTTCGGGGTTCGACGAACGTGGTCCAGTCTAGCCGCGAGGCTCTGCGGCGCGACCTTCCGCCGCATCCTCCGCCGCGTCCTCCGCCCGCACGATCGCCAGCACCTTCTCGCTGAGCCTGCGAGTGCCCTCGGGGGAGCCCGTCTCGCAGTTGAGCCGGACCAGCGGCTCGGTGTTCGACTTGCGGACATTGCACCAGAAGTCCTCGCCGTTGAACATCACCCCGTCGAGGTCGTCGACCGTCCCCGCGCCGAGAAGCCCGGATTCGGCCGCCGAGCGGAACCGGTCGAGCGCTCGGTCCGGATCCGCGACCGCGGAGTTGATCTCTCCGGAGGCGCTGTAGGGATCGAATCCGGCGAGCAGGGAGCCGAGCGACGCGTCGGTCTCCGCGAGCGCGGCGATGACGTGGCACGCGGCGAGCATCCCGGTGTCGGCACCGAAGAAGTCGCGGAAGTAGAAGTGCGCGGAGTGCTCGCAGGCGAAGACCGCGGAGTGCTCGGCCATCAGGCGCTTGATCCCCGAATGGCCGACCGGGGTCCGGACCGGGCGGCCTCCCGCGGCGCGCACCGCCTCGGGCACCGCCCGCGAGGTGATGAGGTTGTGCAGCACGACCGGTCGGTCCTCGCCCTGCTGGCGCGCGCGGCCGATCTCCCGCTGCGCCACCAGGGCTCCGACGGCCGAGGCCGAGGCGGCGCGGCCGGTCTCGTCGATGAAGAAGCAGCGATCGGCGTCGCCGTCGAAGGCCAGCCCGAGATCGGCGCCGCGTGCGAGCACTTCCCGCCGCACGTCGAGGAGGTTGGCCGGGTCGAGCGGATTGGCGGGGTGGTTGGGGAAGGTGCCGTCGAGCTCGGTGTAGAGCCCGTGCACCTCGAACGGCACCGGGGGCAGTCCGGCTGCCGTGCCGAAGACCTCGGACAGGAGTTTGCCGGCCATGCCGTTGCCGCAGTCGACGACGACGCGCAGGGGCCGGGTGACGCGTGCGACTCCGGTGAGACGGCGCACCGTCCTCGAGTACTCCGCCGTCAGCTCAGCGGACGCAGCACCGTCCGGCTCCGGCAGCCGGTCGGCCACTGCGCGGGGCGCCTCGGGAGCGGACAGAGCATGGTGGCGGATCAGTCCGAGGCCGGAGTCGCGGCCGATTCCCCCGGCGCGCGGGCCGCACACCTTGATCCCGTTCCAGTCGGCGGGATTGTGACTGGCGGTCACCATGAGGCCCGGCAGGTCCCAGAGACCGGAGGCGAAGTACAGCTGATCCGTCGAGCACAGTCCGACCACCACGGGATCGCCTCCGGCTGCGCTCACGCCCGCGGCCAGCAGCGCCGCGAAGCGCGGGGAGTCGGGTCGCATATCGGAGCCGATCAGCAGCCGCTGCGCTCCGTGGAGCTCCGCCATCGCTCGGGCGGTACCGAATCCGATCGCGAAGATCAGGTCCTCGTCGAGGTCAGCGCCGATCCGCCCGCGGAAGTCGTAGGCCTTGAGCACTCGGCGGAAGCGGTTCACCCGGTCCGTCACTCGTCGGGGTCCCCCACCACCCGCAGATGGCCGTGCGGGCGATCGCTCGGCGAAGGCCTCGGCTTGGCGGCCTCGCGCACCGCGTCGGCGATCGCCAGCAGATCATCGCGGCTGCGCTCCGGGGCGGCATCTCCACCGCCCAGTCGGATGAGCTCCCAGCCCTGCGGGGCCGTCAGGCGCTCGGCGTGGAACGAGCACAGGTCGTGGGCCCCGGGCTCGGAGCGCATCGCCAGGGGGCCGATCACGACACAGGCGTCGGCATGCACATACGTCAGAGTCCAAGTCGCGCTGCTGCCGCACTTGACCTTGGAACACAATCTCACACCGGACACAGCACCCGAGTCTAATACAATCGGCTTCATGTCCCGCTCCACGGCTCGCGACCGGCATGGCCGCGGGATGCGCTCCGAACTCTTCCGCGCCTCGGTCCCGGCTGCCTCCACGCGTACGCAGCGCTTCTCCAGGCTGGCTGCCGGCATCCTCGATCGCATCCGCAGGCGCGCGGCCGGTGAGCTCGACGAGGTGGTCCTGGCCTTCGACATCGCCCCGCTGGCAGCTGACGGAATCGAACTCGGGCGCGTCTTCCCCGCCACCCCCGAGCGGCCGGCGACGATCGTGCTGCATCGGATGCCGATCGTCTCGCGCTGCAGTTCGCGCTCGGAGCTGCTGGAGCTGCTCGGCGAAGTCATCAGCGAGCAGGCGGGGCTGCTGTGCGGGCGCGACCCCGAGGAGCTGTGGCCGCGCTGACCGGCTGAACGGCCCACGCGCTGACCGGCTGCCCGGCACTTCGATCGGCCCCCGCCGCTGCCGGAACCCGGCCGGCCGTTGATCCCCCGGCGCGCGTCGGAACCCGGTCGGCCGCGCTCGTGCGGTGTCAACCCGGTCAGTTGTGGAGCCGGATGTCCCGGTAGCCGATCCCGGTCGGGGCGGCGGGGATCACGAGTCCGCTCAGCCCGGTCTCGGTGGCAGCCGCTGCGGCGGCGTGCACGGCGGTGCCGCCGGGCGAATCGAGGACGACGCCGACGACGGCTTCGCCGAACAGCTCGTCCGGACGGACGGCCGAGCTGCGATCCCTCGCCAGACCGAGAGCGCGCGCGTCGGTGACGGTGCCGTCCTCCCGGACACCGGCCAGCGACACCTCTCCTGCTGCGGGGCCGAACATCAGCGTGGCCTCCGGGCCCCGCGGCAGCGCGAGCAGCTGACCGGCGCCCAATGGCTCGACCGCGGGCATGAGGGCGAACTCACTGCCGCTGTCACCGATATCGCGTTCGACCTCGGCGCCGGCGACGACGGGAGCCGCCGCGGTGATGCGGACGACACCGGCGGGCACCTCGCCGAGCTCGATCTGCGCCGTGGCGTGAGCCGGGACGGCCGCGGAGTCGCGTTCGATCTCCACTGGACCCTCGGTGCCGATGTACTCGATGGTGGCAGTCGTCGCGGCGTCACCGGTGTTGGTCACGCGCACCACGCCGCGCCCGTCGACGGCCAGCGGCACCTCGGCAGTCTCCGCAGCGGCGCGGGCGGGCGCCTCGTACTCGATCCCGCGCGGGGTCAGTCCGTCGAGCCGGGTCTGCTGCAGCACCGCCGCCATCAGCCCGCCTGTCGCCTCCGCTCGGACGCCGAGCACCGTCTGCTCAGGGGCGAGAGCGCCGAGCACGACGGATCGCTGCTCGCCGGGCTGCAGGCTCAGGGTGTCGTCACCGGCCGGGGTGATCGGCCCCATCTCGCCGGTCAGGGAGATCGCGACGGTGATGGGCGCCTGGGACGGGTTGGCGATCAGCAGCCGGGAGTCGACCCCCGTCGAGGTGTCCCCCGCGGTGAAGTCGACCTGCGTGCGCGGCCGCACGCAGCTGAGCGCAGCCAGCCCGGCGAAGTCGCCCTCCGAGGCCTGCACCGTCTGCCCGGCCGAGACGAGCGCCGGATGCTCCGACTCCGCCTGACCGATGACGAGTGTCGGCTCGGTGACGGAGTCGTCACCGGAGGCGAACCCGCCTGACGACCCCACGGTGAAGTTCTCCTGCCCGCCCAGTGCCTGCGATCTCACGCCTGCGGCCGCGCGGCTGCCGTCGGGGGCGGAGGTCTGCACGGAGGCCGATTGGACGGTGGTCGGCGGGACCGGCGACGTCGTGAACTCCTCGTCGGTGCCGGCCGCCTGACCGGCGACGTCGAGCGGACCGGGACACCAGGAGACAGTGTCGGAGGCGGGCAGGCGGATCTGCTCCGCTCCCCGATTGATCGAGCCGCTCGCCAACGGCGTGAGGAAGCCGGTGGTCGCGATCAGCAGGCCGGGCACCGCGAAGCCCGCGAAGGTCACCAGCGATCGCCCATTGCGTCGATTCAGCGCCATCAGCTGTCTCCATCTCCACTGCGAGCACCGGAGCGGGCGCTCACAGTGTCTCGGACGGGTTCACGATCGCCCGCAGGAGGGCCGTCGGCGGTTGCCCGACCACTCCCCCGGGAGCCGAGGACGGGCGCACGATCGCTCGCACGACTGCCGCCGCCTGCCCGACCATTCGTCTGCGCAGCCGCGCCGAACGGGATCGCGACGAGCACGGCCACGAGGACGACAGCCCACCCGACGAGCACCGTCGCCGCATGAGCGGGGCGCGTGCCGGTCAGGCGCAGCTCACCGCCGTCGGCAGGCACTGCGAAGGCGGCCTGCCAGTCCCCATCGAGAACCGGCAGCTCCGTGCCGTCGATCGCGGCCCGGGTGAGCCCCGCCCGCTCCGCCAGCACCAGCCGCCGCTCGGAGTCTCCGGGCGGGATCTGCGCGGTCCCGTCACGGACCTCGACCGCCTCGACCGCTCCGTCATCGGCGACGACCGAGGCGTAGGAGATCGGGGCCGTCTCCGAGACCACCTGCCACAGGTGGCCCAGGTCGGTGTCGCCCAGCCGGGTCAGCCCCGGGGAGACGGAGACCAGCCTGGTGAGCGACTCTCCGGAATCGGGGGTGACGACGACGAATCCGACGCCGATGGACCTCAGCCCGTCGCGGGCGTCGGCGCCGTCGCCGGCGGTGAGTCGGCCGATCGTGATCGCCAGCGCCGTATCGGCCTCGTCGAGTGCCACGGGTCGGCGCTCGAGCAATCCGCCGTCGACGGCGGCCGCTTCGTGCAGGGTCGCGGTCTGCACCACGGTGCCGGAGGACGCCGAGGCGAGCGTGCCGTAGAGCTGCCCGCCCCGCTCCTGCAGCACCAGGGTGCGCTGACCGAGGGGACCGGCGCTGCGCTCGGCGGCGAAGGCGGGCAGCACCGAGGACGTCGACCGCTGGAGGGCGATTCCGGCCAGCAGCGACTGCCCGACGAACAGGGTGAGGACGATGAGCGCGGTTGCCGGCACCAGCAGGCGCACCGACAGCGCGCGCAGCCGGGAGGCCCGGTCATAGTCCGTCGGCCACAGAGCCGACGCGACGAATCCGACGGCGCCGAGACCCATGATCAGCAGGGAGTCGCCGGTGAACGAGGCGACGAGGCCGTCCGCGGTGAGTCCGGACCCGAACGCGGCCTGCAGGACCCCGCCCGCCAGTCCCGTGCCGTAGAGCACGGTGGAGGCCGCGAGCAGAGCCAGGGAGTTCTGGATCCGGGTCAGGGCGAGCACTCCGGCGAACAGGAGAGGCAGCATGATCGCCAACAGCACCCACGGCACCGCAGCGTCGGGAAGCAGGGCTGCGAGCAGCGCCGACTGCGGCTGCGCGGGGTAGCCGAATGCGAGCTCGAAGCTCGCGGGCGTCGCGTAGTCGAACACCCGGCCGGGATTGGTGAGGAAGACGTCGAGGTGATCGACCGCCGCCAGCAGCCACGGAGCCAGCAGCGCGAGCGACGGCAGGATGGTCCACACGAGCCCGGATCGCCGCAGCACTGCCAGCAGGACGATGAGTCCCCCCAGCACCGGCACCACGAGGACGGGACTGCCGGCCAGCATCACTGCCAGTGCCAGTCCTGCTCCAGCGGCGGCGGTGGAGCGGCGCAGTCGAACAGCCCGCTCGAGCGCCCAGCAGGCGGCTGGGGCGCAGATCCAGGCCAGCACCGTGCCGTAGCGACCCTCGATCAGGGAGAAGAGGAATGCCGGGGAGCAGGCCCACACGAGAGCGAGCAGGCCGCGGACTCCGGACGGTGGCGCGATCCGGCCGGCGCACAGGTACATGACGAGCGCCGCCAGCGGCAGTGCCGCGAACCACAGGACCCGGATCATGAGGTCGAGGTCTCCGAGGAACAGCAGCCCGAGCACCGCGAAAACGCTGAGCACCGGGTCTGCCACCGTCACACTGCCGAGCCCCAGCTCGGAGACGGGCACCAGGATGCGCTCGATGAGCGCTGGATAGGCGACATCGAAGCGCGGCAGTGCACCGCCGCCGACGGCACCGGGGCCGATGAGCGAATGGAAGAGCAGTCCGGAGCCGAGCAGGGTCACGAACAGCACGGCCGTCAGCGGGTGGAAGAGCAGGCTGCGGCGGCTGCGCGTGTCGATCCCGGAGAAGCCCGCGACCTCGCCGGAGGTGTTGAGCGCCACGTCTCGACGGGCGCCGCCGGCGTCCTCGTCCGGCTGTTCGGTCGCCGGGTTCCCCCGCAGCTCCCGGCGGATGATCTCGAGCTCACGCCGGCCGGCGAACAGCTGCGCCGAGCCGTCGTGCCCGGACCGGGAGCGACGCAGCTTCGAGGTGGCGCGCACGTCGGCAGGCAGGGCGAATGCGCTGCGCAGGCACCACAGCGCACGGCTGGGGTCGTTGGCCAGCAGTCTGCCGAGACCGGCCAGCAGCGCGGCGGCGAACAGCTTGAGCACCGTCCACGAGACGCGACTGCGAGGCGTCACCGCCAGTCGGTAGCGGTGCTCCTCGCGCAGCGCCTGCTGACCGGTCAGCGGCCGGGCGGAAGACCGATAGCCCGCGGCGGCAGCGGCGGGCAGGCGCACGCTCGCCTGGGGCACCAGGCCCACGCGATATCCGGCTCCGCGCACGCGGCGGCTGTACTCGATGCCTCGATAAGCGCTCGACAGAACTCGGGAGGGGACGCCGATAGACGACACCAGCTCTGCGCGGACGAGCATGCCGGGCACATCGACAGCGAGGGTGTCCTGCCGTCTGTCGTACTGCCCCTGGTCGACCTCCCCGGGGGCGACCGGATTGACCCGCAGCCCCTGGGGGGTGGTGGTGACGCCGGCTGAGACCAGACTGCGCCTGTCGCCCTCGGCGCCGGCAAGCAGCTTGGGGCCGGCCGCGCCGAGGGACTCCGCGGTGGTGAGTGCTTCGATGAGCGCGGGGAGGGATTCGGGGTCCGGCACTGCACCTGCGGGGAGGAACCATACGAATTGGGCGCCGGCCACGGAAGGAAGCTGTGCCACCTCGGAGTCCGCAACGTGGAGCACACCGGGCTGCAGGACGGAATTCGCCGAACCCGCCGCGTCACCCGGCGAACCGGCCGCTGAGGCGAGCACGACTGTGGTGAGGTCGGCGAAGCGCTCGCGCAGCGCGAGCAGCCGGCTGGGCTCGGCAGGGCAGTCGTCGATGTCGACGACTGCTGTGACGGCAAAGCTCACACAACCCGCTTCTTCAGCCGGCGGCGCTCACGCTCGGACAGTCCGCCCCAGATGCCGAACCGCTCGTCGTTCTCCAGCGCGTACTCAAGGCACTGAGCACGCACATCGCAGGAGGCGCAGACCCTCTTGGCCTCACGGGTGGACCCGCCCTTCTCCGGGAAGAACGCCTCCGGATCGGTCTGGGCGCACAGCGCCTGGTCCTGCCATCCCAACACTCCCTCTCCGGCACCGCTGAGGAGCAGTGACAACGGCGAGACTGCGGCATATGATTCTTCTGCAGTCGGCACAGGCTGCAGGCTCGTCGGATCCAGCGACAGCGGATCCGGCACGAAGGACGGTTCCGGTCGGGTCGGGTCCACGAACCAGTCTTCGGCAGTCCGGGAGATCACTCCAGGCTGTTGTGATGTTCGCCACTCCTCGGCGTACTTCCGCGCTTCTGACACGAGTTCCTCCCCTTTCTTCGTCGGGGTCGACACCGTGTTCCCGGCGTCGCTCCGACTTCCCCCTATGAAAATTACACGCGTGTCATTCGACTTTAGTCAACCCTCGACCTGGTATGACCGCGCCCCCTCGTCTCAGTATTCGAACGCGCGTTCCCAGGCGCCCACTGCTCGACCACTACATTTGGTGGACGGAGCGCCCGGTGACCACAATCTGTGCCTCCCGAGATTTTTCCCGGTTGATTCAGCACTGGATCCGGAAGTCGTACGAATCACAGGAGATTTCCTGGGATCATGGGAACCATGAAGATCACCGCTCTCCCTCTGACGGACACCTCCACCGGCGTGCTCGCCGACGTCGTCGACTTCGCCGCGTCGCTGCCCCGGTCCCAGGCCACCGTGATCGCATCGACCTTCACCGATGTCACCGTCCATGGGCTGCGCTTCACTCCGGATCTCGACGCCTGCCTGCTCCCGCCCGGCACTGCTGTGCCGGGGGGCGCGGTGCAGGAGCTGGCCGCCTACCACGTCGACGCGGAGTGGTTCCGCATGACGGAGGCCTCGCTGGCCGCAGCTGTGCTGCGCACCCGGCTGCTCGGGCTGGGCTATCCGCTGTCGCAGGTCGTCCAGGCGATGGCCACCCGCTACACCCCGTCGTTCACGCTGCTGCCGGCTTCCGATGACTCCGTGGAGACCCTCGTGGTGGTGAAGCAGGACGATCACGAGGAAGCCTGGCCGGCCCGCCGCTACCGCGCCGATCCCTCGCCGGCGGTCCAGCGCGTCGTCCGCAGCGGTTTCGAAGGTGCCAAGGCGGCCCCGGGCGTCCTCAAGGCCATCCGCCAAGCGGATGTGGTGCTCGTCCGCGCCGATGAGTTCGCCGCCTACGACACCGTTCCGATGCTCCAGCTGCCAGGAGTGATCGACGCGCTCACCGGCACCCGCGCCCGCCTGCTCACGCTGGGAGCCGAGTTCCTCCCCGACGAGCTGCGCAGGCGCCTCGGCGGCCGCGAGGTCACCGGCACGATCGCCGAGGCATGCTCCGACCTGCCGACCTCGACCGCGACGCGGACCGTCTGGGACCGGTGATGGGACTCTCCCCCAGCAGGCTGCTGACCGTCTACGCAGTGGCCGGGATCGGCGCAGTCGCGCCCGGCGGTGAGCTCGCTGCCCTGATCTGCAGCGCGATCGACCGCGACCGGGTGGAGATCAAGGACGGCGACATCCTCGTGGTCGCCTCGAAGGTGGTCGCCAAGGCCGAGGGCCGGCTGGCGCAGGTCGGCGACCGTGCGCAGTTCGAGGACCTCGTCGCGCAGCATTCCCACGGTGTGATCGCCGCGCGCAGCTTCTCCTCCGCGCAGGGCCCCGCCACGGTCGCGATCGTCCGCACGAGCGCCGGGACGGTGCAGGCGGCTGCCGGGCTCGACCGATCGAATGCGGACGGCGCGGTGGTGCTGCATCCGAGTGATCCCGATGCGGCCGCTGCCCAGCTCCGCTCCGGACTGGAGCGATATTTCGGCGTCCGGCTCGGAGTCATCGTCTCCGACACCACGTCCCGCCCCTGGCGACGCGGAGTGGTCGACTTCGCTCTCGGCGCCTCGGGGGTGCGCGGACTGGACTCCCAGCGCGGCCGCCCCGATGACTCCGGGCGGACCCAGCAGGTCACCGAGCGTGCCGTGGCCGACGAGATCGCCGCTGCCGCAGATCTCGTCAAGGGCGCGGCGCGCGGCCTGCCGGTCGCAGTGGTGCGCGGACTCGGCGACCTGCTCGACTCCGACCATCCCGGAGCCGGCGAGCTCAATCGGGACGAAGCCGAGGACTGGTTCCGCCACGGGCACGTCGAGGCCGTGCACGCCGCACTGGGCTCGGAACCCGCCGCTCCCCCGGCGTCTGCCGACGGCGATGACGACATGCTGACGCGGGTCTCGCGCGCGCTGGCGGCGGCGCGGGGAACCCGAGCTCGCACTCCCGGGCAGGACCACTGGCGGATGCGGGTCACCGGAGCCGGCTCGCGGATCCTCATCTCCCCCAGCGGGTCCGGCCGCAGCTCCGAGGCCGGCGGTCATCGCCTCGTGGAGGCGGCGATCGGCCTGGGGGCGCTGGTCGATCGGCTGCATTCGGCCCTGTTCGCCGAGGAGCTCGGCGCACGCGTCCGCTACACCTGGTCATCGAACGGCGCCCCGTCCGGGGCCGAACTCACCATCGAACTCGTCATGGAGGATGCATGAGAGATCTCATCGCCCAGCTGTCTGCTCGGCCGGACCCGGCCCTGGTCTTCCTCGCCGAGAGCGGCGAGCGGCTCGAGCTCACCGGCCGCGTGAGCGCCAACTGGGTCTACAAGACCGCAGGCCTGCTCGGCGAGCTCGGGGTCGGGCCGCAGGTGGGATTCGGCGTGGTGTGCCCGAGCCCACCGCATCTCCACTGGCGGGTGCTGGCAGCGATGCTGGCTGCCTGGTCGCTGGGCGCGCAGGTGTCGCTCCTCGACCCGCACGGCGAACCGCCGGAGGACGAGTGGGTGGCGATGCGGCCCGAACACCTCGACGACTCCCGGGCACCGGCCTCGCCCCCGCCGGTCGACGACTCCGCCGCCGAGGTGCTGGTCTACGCCACCGGTGCCCTCGCCCTGAGCGCCGAGGCGCCAGCCGGCTGCATCGATTACAACTCCGCAGTCCGCGCCTACCCGGACGTCACAGCCCTCGGTGCGCCCACGCACCTCGATCTCGTGGATGTGTCCGGGGAAGCACATCGCATCCCGGTTCCGGAAGCTGAGGCAGGAGCGGGGGCGCGGGTCGCCGGTGCCGGCGGCGCCACCGGCAGCGCGTCGGCCGGTGAGAGCGCACCCGGTCCCGACTCCCGGACAGCAGACACCAGCGGGACGGCGCTCCTGGCGGGGCTTCCCCGCAGCGCCGACGAATGGTCCGAGCTGCTGAACGTGCTCATCCGCGGCACACTGATCCTCACCGACATCGCCGACGACTCACGGCTGCAGCGCAGGTTGGACGGTGAGCAGGTGGTCCATGGCACAATCGGCACATGGACAAAGTAGTTGCATCAGCCGCAGAAGCGGTTGCCGACGTCTTCTCCGGCGCGCAGCTGGCGGTGGGCGGATTCGGGCTCGTCGGAGTGCCCGAGACCCTCATCGAAGCGCTGCGCGACCAGGGCACCGGCGACCTGGAAGTCATCTCGAACAATGCCGGGGCCAACGGCTTCGGCCTGGCGAAGCTGCTCGAAACGCATCAGATCAGCAGGGTGATCGCCTCCTACGTCGGCGAGAACAAGGAATTCGCCCGCCAGTACCTCGAGGGCGAGCTCGAGCTGGAGCTCACTCCCCAGGGCACTCTCGCGGAGAAGCTGCGCGCCGGTGGCGCCGGAATCCCCGCGTTCTACACCATCACCGGGTCGGGCACCCAGGTGGCCGACGGCGGCATCCCCTGGCGCTACGACAGCGAGGGCAACGTCACCAAGACCTCCCCGGCGAAGGAGACGAAGGTGCTCGACACCTTCGGCGAGGAGCAGGAGTACGTCCTCGAGCACGCGCTCGCCCCGGACTTCGCGCTCGTGCGCGCCGCGGTGGGCGATCGGCACGGCAATCTCGTCTTCCACCGCTCGGCCCGCAACTTCAATCCCCCGGCGGCCCAGGCCGCGAAGATCACCATCGCCGAGGTCGAGAAGCTCGTCGAGCCCGGCGAGATCGCTCCCGACGACGTCCACCTGCCCGGTGTGTTCGTCCACCGCGTCGTCGCCCTGACCCCGGAGCAGGCGGCTCAGAAGCCCATCGAGAAGCGCACACTGCGGGAGGCCTGACATGACACTGACACGCAACCAGATGGCGGCCCGTGCCGCCGCCGAGCTCAGCGACGGCGCCTACGTCAACCTCGGCATCGGGCTGCCGACCCTGGTCCCGAACTACGTGCCCGACGGAGTGCACCTGGTGCTGCAGTCGGAGAACGGTCTGCTCGGCGTCGGCCCCTACCCCACCGAGGACGAGCTGGACCCGGACCTCATCAACGCCGGCAAGGAGACCGTCACGGTGCTGCCCGGCGCCAGCTTCTTCGACTCGGCGACCAGCTTCGGCATGATCCGCGGCGGCAAGATCGACGTCGCGATCCTCGGGGCGATGCAGGTGGCCGGCAACGGCGACATCGCCAACTGGATGATCCCCGGCAAGATGGTCAAGGGCATGGGCGGGGCGATGGACCTCGTCCACGGCGCCAAGCGGGTCCTCGTCGTGATGGAGCACGTCGCCAAGGACGGCTCGCACAAGCTGCTCGACTCCTGCGAGCTGCCGCTGACCGGCAAGGGAGTCGTCGAACGGGTCATCACCAACCTCGCAGTCCTCGACGTCACCGGCGATGGGTTCCGCCTGGTCGAGCGCGCCCCCGGCATCGAGATCGACGAGATCCGCGAGAAGACCGGAGGCAGCCTCGAAGTGCCCGCAGAAGTGCCGGAGATGCGCATTCCCGCCCACGTCGGCTGACCACTGCGAGAAGGACCGGATCCCGGATCATCGTCCCGTTTCCCACCGGAAGCGGGGCGTTGAGTCTGTCAGCAGGGAGGCTCACTCCTCGGGCGGCAGTCCCGTGGTCGCGGCGAACAGTGCGCCGGATCCGGTGACGACGGGTTGGGGTTCGTCCGCGCCGATGAAGACGGCGTCCCCGCTGCGCAGTTCGAGCGTCTCGGAACCCGAGGACACCCGGAAGGAGCCGGCGGTGCACAGCAGCACGACCGCGCCGCTGCGGGCCACGGGCACGTCGGCGGCATCATCGATCCGCTGCAGCGCGAAGTCCTCGGTGACACCGCGCAGCACCCCACGATCGTCCGCGCTGACGAGCTGCGGCTCTGCGCTCTCGAACCGCACCACGGTGTCGAGCTCGGCCAGGTCGATGTGCTTGGACGTCAGGCCGCCGCGCATGACGTTGTCGGACGAGGCCATGATCTCCACGCCCAGGCCGCCCAGGTAGGCGTGCAGCACTCCGGCGTCGAGCGCCATCGACTCCCCCGCCCGGAGGCTGATGCGGTTGAGCATGAGAGCCACGAGGGCTCCTGCGTCGCTCGGGAAGTCACGGTTCACCTGGCGCAGCGTCTCCACCGGATCGACTGCGGAGCCCACCCGTGACGGATCGTCGGCCGGCGCCTCGGGAATTTCGAGGGCCGCCAAGCGATCGGCCAGTCGGCCGAATTCGCTCGCCCGGCCGAGGACCAGACTCGTGGCGGTGCGCAGCGCTTCGGACTCCTCGGGCCGCTCCAGGGTCCGGCGCCACTCCCGCAGGAACCCCCGGTCCGCGTCGTCGGCAGCGACCTCGAACCGCGCGATCGTGGCCAGCACGGCCGGAATCGGACGAAATCCGCACAGTGCGGAGAAGTCGCTGAGGGCGTGGATGAGCTCCGGCTTGTGCCAGGCGTCCTTGTAATTCCGGTGCGGCGCATCGAGCGGCACTCCGGTCGAGGTCTCCTGTTCGAAGCCCGTTCGCGCCTGCTCAAGAGTCGGGTGAGCCTGGATGGACAGCGCGGTCTCCGCCGACAGGATCTTGAGCAGGAAGGGCAGGCGCTCCCCGAAGGCGGCGACGGAGGACTGCCCGAGGCGGTCGACGGGGGCTTGCTCTATCCACGCGTCCAGGCCGGTGTCATCGATCTGCGACGGGGCGCCGTGATGTGCGCCGACCCAGAGCTCGGCCGCCGGAGTTCCGTCGGGCTCGCGCCCGAGGATCTCGGGGATGCCCGTCGGGCTGCCCCAGGCGTAGTCGCGCACCGTATTGGTCAGCAGCTGCATGGTCAGTGTTCCATCCTTCTGTCGGTCTCGACCGTCGGCGGGCGCCGCGCCCAGGGCCAGGTCTCGATCTCGACCGCAAGCCTAG
>NZ_JAJTWW010000018.1 GCF_021729135.1 Brevibacterium daeguense | reverse complement strand
CGGTCTCGACCGTCGGCGGGCGCCGCGCCCAGGGCCAGGTCTCGATCTCGACCGCAAGCCTAGATCACGCTGTGCAGGAAGCGAAAAGCAGCGGGGCGGCAGGTCACCTCTCGGTGTCCTGCCGCCCCCCGCGCGACGAGCGCTACGCGGTATTCCCGGCTCAGCTGCTGCTGCGGTACCCCCGACTCAGCCGCTCAGGCGGTGCTGCCGGGTGCCGCTCGCGGTGCCGTTCAGTCGACGACTCGGATGAAGACCGCGCCGCGGCTCAGCATCCACGAGTAGCTGCGCTTGCTCGTGTTCGTCCGGGACGAGCCCGCGTCGTACATCTGGCCCTTGGTCTCGGAGATGATGCCGATGTGGCCGGGAATCCAGACGAGGTCGCCCGGTTTGGCCTCCGAGGCCTTGATCACCTTGCCGGCATTGCGCTGCGCGCTCGTGGTCCGTGGCAGCTTGATCCCGTTCTGCGCGTAGACGTACTGCACGTATCCGGAGCAGTCCCAGCCGCTGCGCGGAGAGCTTCCGCCCCAGCGGTAGGGAACGCCGAGGTGCTTGCGCGCCGTGGCGAGCACCGCGTCCCGCTTCTCCTGCTCGAGTTGAGCGGGAGACTTGGGCTCTTCCTTCTTGGGCTCTTCCTGCTTGGACTCCTCGGGCTTCGGTTCGTCCTTCTTCGGCTCCTCCGGCTGCTGAGTCTCCTCGGCAGGTGCCTCGGTCTCCTCCGGCTCCTGAGTCTCCTCAGCAGGTGCCTCGGTCTCCTCCGGCTGCTCGGTCTCCTCAGCAGGTGCCTCGGTCTCCTCCGGCTGCTCGGTCTCGCGAGGGGTCTCCTCGGCGGGCGCCTCGGTCTCCTCGGCTGCTGAACCTTCCCCGGGTCCAGCAGGCGCAGAGTCCTCGTCGGTGCCGTCCTCGGTGTCGGCTTCCGGGCCTGCTGAACCTTCCCCGGGTCCAGCAGGCCCGGAGCCGGGCTCCGCGGATTCTTCATCCGCGGAGCCGGCCTGCGGCACGTTGAGGTCACGCGCCGAGCCTTCGATGTTGCCGTGAGGTGAGAACTCGGTGACCCCGTAGCCGTTGGCCCAGACGAGTCGCGCGCCCTCGAACAGCTGCTCGCAGCGGTCGTCGGTGCACGTCGGCGCGGACTTCGGGTAGCCGAGGTGGCCGTTCTCATAGCCCTTCGAGCCCCAGTACTTCTGGAGCGTTCCCCACGTTGCCTGAGCACCGGTGGCCTTCGACCAGTGGACGGAGCCGTTCTGGAACTTCTGGAACGCCCCGCCGCCCTTGAGGCCGCCCTTCTCCGCAGCCGTGGCGAGTCCGAGCTTGTTGCGCATCGCCTCGTTCTTGTAGAGGCTGCCGATCGCTCCGCGGATCAGCTGCGGGCCAGTCTTCTTCGACCAGGTGATGTAGCCCTTCTCGTAGGTCACTACCTTGCCGCCGGCGTGGTCCCATTCCTTGGTCACCGGCTTGCCGAGCAGGTCCTCCTTGCCCTCGTAGAAGGACTCGATGGCGGTCTTCGGCTTCGGCTCGGGCTTCGGGGCTTCCGTCTTGCCGGACTCGACCGCCCCCGAGGACTGCATCTTCCCGATCGCGTCGCGCATCTGCCCCATCTTGGAGTAGAACGCGGCACCCGGGCAGCTCGTCGAGCCGAGGTCGCGGTGGCCGACCACCGCGTTGATCGTCCTGCCGCCGACGGTCGCCCTGTCCTTGACGGAGACACCGTTGGCCGACAGCTTCCAGGCGATGGCGTGGTTGACCGCGTCGATGGTCTCCTGCGGCGGTGCGGACTTCTCGTAGGTGCCCATCACCGAGATGCCGAACGTACCGGTGTTGTAGCCGGCGACGTGTGCGCCGATCACTGCCCGGTCGAGACCGCCTGCGCGGCCCTCCCAGAGACGGCCGAACTTGTCGGCGAGCACGTTGTAGCCGATGTCTGACCAGCCGCGGCCCTTGGTGTGGTAGCTGTAGATGCCGCGCAGGATGCCCGGCACGTCGCCGGCGCTGTAGCTGTTCGAGCCGGCCGTATGGTGCACGACTGCCGCCTTGACCTTCGAGGCGTAGTCCGGCGAGCCCTTGCGCAGGCTCTCGTTCGCGCCCCAGGACTTGCGGCTGGCGATCGCCGGCTTCGCAACCTTCTTGACCGAGCTGTTCTCCACGCTCGCCGAGCCGGGGACGAACCCGGATCCCGCGGTCGCCGAGGCGCCTGTCGGCTGTACGGCGAGCGGCTGGGTGCCGGCCGCCGCGGGCTGAGCACCCACCGGTTCGGCTCCGCCGGTGCTCGGCGGGGCGACAGGAGCGTTGTCCTCGACGGCCTTCGCGTCCGCCGCCGAGTGCTTCGGGTCGATGACCATGAGGCGCGTGTCCTCGGGAGCTTCGTCTCCGAGTACGCGGATCTGGACATCGGTGGCGCTGCTGACGACGAAGGGCTCCGTGCCCGGCGTGCCGTCGCCGGGGTTGTCCTCTTCGAGGTGGTACCAGTCGGACCAGCCGGACGCCGACTTGGTCCGGACCTCGATGGTGACCGATTCGCTGTTCGCGAAGGTCACGCCCACCACGGAGGAGCGGGAGTCGGGGACGTCGAGCACGTCCGAGATCGCGGCGATATTGATGCCGTCCTCGGTCTTCTCCTTGACGCCGCCGGACATGTCCGGAGCCGCAGATTCCGTCGACTCGGCTTCATCGGGTGCCGGGGCGGACTCGCTTTCTCCTGGAGCGGAGTCGCTGGCCCCCGGCTCGGCTTCCGCGTCCTGATCAGGAGTCTCCGCCAGGCTCAGCGGCCTGAGGACGCTGGAGCCCTTCTCGAAGGTCCCGATCGGCGCGGTGCCGAGCGCGGTGAGCGCATCGGGCGACCGCAGCAGATTCGGCAGGTTGGTCGTGCTCTGATTGGTGGTCTGGGCTGTGGCAGGCGACGCGGAGCGCGCGCCCGGAGCTTCCAGACCGTCTTCGTCCACGGAGGTCAGGTCACGTTCTTCGATGTCGGGGGTCACCGTTGGTGCGCCCGAGGCTGCCGCCGGAATGGTGACCCCGAGGGTCGACACCATCACCGCAGCAGCGCATGACGCCACTAATGGCATTGCGAATCTCATATTTCAGCCTTTTCGAGGAAGACAGGGAAGTTAGGCTTCATGAGTTGAACTCGTCATTGGGAAGATGCCGAATCACCTCAACATCTCAGAATTGTTACACACATTTCGGCGTGTCACGCTGGCCATCCGCAAGACGAACAGACTTACACGAATGTCGTTCCCCGGATTCTCGCGGCGACACGCCGATAGAAATGTTTTGCTGAATTGCGGATGTTCCCGTATGCGATCTTGGTCCCGCTACGGCACGTAGCAGATCTCGCGGTCGGTTTCGACTTCCTCGGGCGCGGGCTGCGCCAGAGGTCGCAGCACAGGCGTCGGTACGGCTGGATGCGCACGACTGTACTGCGCATCGGCCTGTCCTGCGCCAGGCCCGAGCTCCGGGGCCGGGGCCGGGGCGGCCAGGAGCTGCACGGGCAGCGGGGAGGAGTTCCCGCCGTCGAGGTGCCGGGTGGGGGCCGCCGCCTCGGCGTCCTCCTCCTCGAGAGCCGTGATCCGCTCGTCGATGAGCTCGTGGACCCGGGGGTAGTCCGGATCGGCCGGGATCACCTCGGGAGGAGTGAGATTCATCGACTCGATGCGCTGCGATTTCGCCTTGAGCGCGAGCTCGACGAAGCGGTCGACCTGGAGCTGGGGGATGTCGGTGGAGACCACGTCCGGGGCCGCCTTGGCGATCGCCTGATAGCGCACGAGCACGGTCGCGGGATCCAGCTGCGCGAGCATCGCCTCCTGGACGCAGCGCTGGCGCACCATGCGCTCGTAGTCGCTGGAGAATTCGCGCGAGCGGGCGAACCAGAGGGCGTGGAACCCGTCCAGGTGCTGCTCCCCCGGTTCGATCCATCCGCGCACCGGCCCGTGCCTGCCGGTCGACTTGTCGATCGGAGCGGAGATCGGGACTCGCTTCCCGGAGACGATGTCGATGCCGCCCATCGCGTCGATGAGGCTCTCGAAGCCCTTGAGATCGATCATCGCGTAGTAGTGGACCTTCATCCCGGTCACTCCCGCGACGGCATCCTTCATGGCCAGGGCACCGGCCGGAGCGCCGTCGTCATACGCGTCGGCGTGCTGTTCGCCGAGCTGGTACACCGAGTTGATCAGGCATTCGTCCCCACAGGAGAATCCGCTGGGGTATTCGCTGTGCAGCGGTGAGTCCTCCGGGAACGGCACGTTCTGCAGGTTGCGGGGCAGGCCGATGATGATCGTCTCGCCCGTCCGGGCATCGATCGACACCAGCGAGATGCTGTCGGGCCTGATGCCCTCGCGCCCCTTGCCGGCATCCGAACCGAGCAGGGCGATGTTGTATCGGCCGTCTGCCGGCCGCTGGGCCAGTCCGCCCGCGAACAGCTCGCTCATGAGCTGCCGCTGGCTGTTGGCGGTCACAGTCCCCCAGCTCAGCCCCCCGGCGACCACCAGCACGCACGCCATGCCCGCTCCGAGGACGCCGAGCCGGGTCCGCGGCGTCAGGCCGACAACCCGGATCCTGCGCAAAGTGTCGAGGAAGCACAGCACCCACGTCACCGTGAACACCAGCAGCCAGAGCGTGAGCAGCGTCAGGACGATGGGGTTCGTCGCGAGGGTGAAGACAACCTGCCGCCGCAGCAGGGCGGCGACCGCCATGAGCGCGATCGCCCCCCAGCTCACCAGGGTGAGTGACAGGGCGAAGCGGGCCCACCGTCGGACACCGAACAGGGACTGCACCGATCCGGGCAGCAGCACGGTCGCGACGAGCAGCACCCACGCGCGGAGGTTGCGGGTCTGCTGGCTCGCATACTGCGGATACCGGATCGGGTCGGTGTACTTGGGAGTACGGCGCTCGGTCACCTCGGCCTCTCTGTCGGCATCCGCCCGGTGCTTCTGCTCAGGCGATGGAGTCCCCAGGATACGACCGGGCAACGGCCTTCCCGAGGCGACTCACCCGGGCCCGAGGATCCCCGCAGATTCTTCCCAGCCCGTGGGCAGGGGTGTCACCCGAGCGGCCTGCGACACGCGAGCCGCCTGCGTGTCACGCGAGCGGCCTGCGTGTCACGCGAGCGGCCTGCGTGTCATGCGAGCAGCTTGCGGCCCATCACGAGGCGCTGGACCTGGTTCGTGCCCTCGTAGATCTGGGTGATCTTGGCATCGCGCATCATCCGCTCGACCGGATGGTCCTGCACATACCCGGCACCGCCGAGCAGCTGGACCGCGTCCGTCGTGATCTCCATCGCCACATCCGAGGCGAAGGCCTTGGCCGCCGCACCGAAGTAGCCCAGATCCGGATCACTGCGCTCGCTCTTCGCGGCCGCGACGTACGTCAGCTGCCGGGCCGCCTCCAGCTTCATCCCCATGTCGGCGACCATGAACTGGATCGCCTGGAAATCTGCGATCGCCTTGCCGAACTGGCGGCGCTCCTTGATGTAGCCGATCGCATAGTCCAGCGCACCCTGCGCCACGCCGACCGCCTGGGCGGCGATCGTGACACGAGTGTGATCAAGCGTCTGCAGCGCCAGCTTCAGTCCGCCGCCGATCTCACCGACCACTCGATCGCCGGGGATCCGGCAGTCCTCGAAGAACAGCTCCCGGGTGGGGCTGCCCTTGACGCCGAGCTTGCGCTCCTTCTCGCCGAAGCTGAACCCCTCGTCGGACTTCTCGACGACGAAGGCGGTGATGTTGTTGCCCCGGGGACCGTCCGGATCCGTCACGGCCATGACCGTGTAGAACTCGCTCTCCCCTGCGTTCGTGATCCAGGTCTTGACGCCGTTGAGCACCCAGTCGTCCCCGTCGCGGACCGCTCGCGTCTTCATCCCCGCGGTGTCGGATCCGGCCTCGCGCTCCGACAGTCCGTAGGAGAAGCCGCACTCCCCGGAGGCGACGCGCGGGAAGTACTTCCGCTTGATCTCCTCGCTGGCGGCGAGCTGCACCGGCATCGAGCCGAGCTTGTTGACGGCCGGGATCAGCGAGGACGACATGCACCCACGGGCGACTTCCTCGATGATGATGGCCACGGCGAGCGCGTCCGCCCCCACTCCCCCGTACTCCTCCGGGATATGGGCGGCGAAGAAGTCCGTCGCGACGAGCGCATCATGGGCCTCCCGCGGGTAGCGGGACTCGGCGTCCACGCTGGCCGCGTGCGGCGCGATCTTGTCCTCGACGACCCCGCGCACTGCTGCTCGCAGCTCCTCGTGGTCCTCGCTCGGCTTGTAGAGGTCGAACATTGTTCTCCTTCGCACGTGTTCGATGTTCCAGCAGGGTGTGTCGGGTCTCGCTGTTCAGCGCTCGCTGTTCAACGCTCGCTGGGTCAGATCCTCGGCCGTCAGCTCTCGTCGGCGCGCAGTCGTTCGCTGAGTGCGCGGCCTTTGGCCTCAGCGACGGACCGCAGACTCTCACGATAGTCGTCCATCGCCGTGCGGAGGCGCTGTCCCTCGGAATCTCCGCCCGCTCCCAGAATGCGCGCCGCCAGCAGGCCCGCGTTCTTCGCACCGCCGATCGAGACCGTCGCCACCGGCACCCCGCCGGGCATCTGCACGATCGAGAGCAGGGAGTCCATGCCCTCGAGGTGGCGCAGCGCCACCGGCACCCCGATGACCGGCAGCGAGGTCACCGAGGCGATCATCCCGGGCAGGTGCGCCGCTCCCCCGGCGCCGGCGATGACGACCTGCAGACCGCGGTCGGCGGCGGTGGTGCCCCACTCGATCATGTCGTGGGGCATGCGATGGGCGGAGACCACCTCGGCGGTGTACCCGATGCCGAACTCGTCGAGCACCTCGGCTGCTGCCTCCATGGTCGGCCAGTCGGAGTCCGACCCCATCACGATTCCGACGACGGGAGTGGTCATGAGCGGTCCTTTCGGTCGGGCTCGGGGTCGGTGTCGACGCCGGCGATGAAGTCGGCGGCATGGCGGGCTCGCCGCAGCACGTCCTCTGCATCCGTTCCGGCGACGTTGACATGGCCGAGCTTCCGGCCCGGACGCACCGACTTGCCGTACATGTGGACTTTGGCCTGCGGATCATGCGCCATCACGTGCAGATAGGGGTGATAGAGGTCGTCCTGGTCCGCGCCGAGCACGTTGACCATCGCCGTCGCCGGCGTGCGGGCTGCCGGGTCGCCCAGCGGCAGATCGAGAACCGCGCGCAGATGCTGTT
Organism: Brevibacterium daeguense; assembly: GCF_021729135.1. Lineage (GTDB taxonomy): Bacteria > Actinomycetota > Actinomycetes > Actinomycetales > Brevibacteriaceae > Brevibacterium > Brevibacterium daeguense. Next base: position 36,077 of record NZ_JAJTWW010000018.1, on the reverse strand, counting down.
CGAACTGAGAGGTGATGGAGCCGTCCTGGGTCCAGTGCCCCGTGTTATGGGGTCGCATCGCCAGCTCGTTGACCACGTAGCCGTCGGCGGTCTCGAACATCTCCATCGCCATCACGCCGGTGACGCCGAGTGCCCCGGCCACTGTCAGCACATCGGCCGTGATCCGCTTCGCGAGCTCCGGTTCCAGATCAGGTGCAGGGGCCACGGCCTCCTTGCACACGCCGTTCTGCTGATAGGTCGCCACGACCGGCCACACCGCGGTCTGTCCCATCGGCGAGCGCCCCACCATGACGGCGAGTTCGCGCCGGAAGTCGATGAGCTCCTCGGCGAGCAGCGAGGCGTGCTGGTCCAGCCAGTCGCCGGCGTCCTCGTTGCGGTCGACGACGCGCACACCGTGGCCGTCGTAGCCCCCGCGCGGGGTCTTGAGGATCACGGGAAAACCGATCCGGTCGCCGAACTCCTGCAGCTGGGCATTCGAGCGGACTTCGGCCCAGCGCGGATTCGGCAGGCCCAGCTCGTCCAGCCGGCGGCGCATGACGAGCTTGTCCTGGGCGTGGATGAGCGCGTCGGGACCCGGCCGGACTGTGTGACCTGCGTCCTGCAGGGTGCGCAGGTGCACCGGTGGCACGTGTTCGTGGTCGAAGGTGATGACGTCGACGGTGCGGGCGAACGCCTCGAGGGTGGCCAGGTCCGTGTAGTCGCCGACCGTGACCTCGCCCGCCACCTGTGCGGCGGAGGAGTCCGCGGTCTCCGCGAGGACATGGAAGCCGACACCGAGGGCTTCGGCTGCGGGGGCCATCATGCGCGCCAGCTGGCCGCCGCCGATGACGCCGATTCTGGGAAAACTCACCCTCTCACCTTAGCGAGCCGAGCGGGCGGCGCGCGCCTTGGGTCCGGGGGCTGAGCAGGATTCCGGTGTCATCCGTCTCCCAGCTGACATCCAGTTGCGTTCCGGTACCGTTGGCAACTGGACCGGCCCGATGATCCACCCGGCGGTCCACCCCGATGTCCGACGGCGATAGGTGACACATGGGAGTTCGCAAGGAGGCTGTGCGAGTCGCCAAGTTCTCCGCCGTCGGCACCGTCGCCTTCATCGTCGACTTCCTGCTCTTCAATCTGCTCCGGCTCGAAGTGGTCGGCATCGGACCGCTGTGGGCGAAGGTCATCTCCGTCACGGTCGCGACGACCGTGTCCTGGCTGGGGTCTCGCTACTGGACGTTCCGCGACGGTCGCAACCAGTCGGCCGGAAAAGAAGCTCTGTGGTTCTTCCTCGTCAACGCCGGCGGCCTCCTCATCGCGATGGGGTGCCTGTGGTTCTCCCACTACGTGCTCGGATTCCGCTCCGCACTCGCCGACAACATCTCGGCCAACGTCATCGGCGTGGGACTGGGCAACATCTTCCGGTACTTCATGTACCGCCTGGTGATCTACCGGGTCACTCCCCGACGGCCGCCGCAGCGCCGCGAGATCATCAACCTGGGCGGCTGAGGGGCAACCCCGTGCCGGCGCACTGCCGCCGGCGCACTGCCGCCGGCGCGCGACGGCGGCGAGTGCCGGCCTCAGCCCCCGACGCGCAGCAGGGGAATGTCGAGCTCCCGCTCGGTGATGCCGCCGTGGTGTCCGAGCAGCGACAGCGCCGCCGGCGAATCCGAGGTCGAGTCGACGATGCCGAACCCCTCGGCGCAGATCGCCAGCACGTCACCGATGCGCGCCAGATTGCGCTGTCGAACCGGGCCGAAGAAGCCGCTGCGGATCGCCTCCTCCCGCTCCAGCACGAGCGCACGCTCGCCGAGCACCTCGCGGTAGGCCGTCGCGACCTCACCGGCCGCACCCGGTTCCGTGTAGACGTGGACGGCGCGCGGCTCACCGCCGATGGCCGCGACCCCCGCACGCAGGGCCGGCTCCTCCGCGAGGTCCAGCCGGTTCTCGTGCGGGACGTCGACCATTCCGTGGTCTGCGGTGATGAACAGCCCGGTGTCGGGGCCGATCGCCTGTGCGAGCGATTCGAGCCTGCCGTCGAGGTGTTCGAGCTCCTCCAGCCACTCCCAGGAGTCGACTCCACGAACGTGGCCGGTCTTGTCGAGGTTGCCCCAGTACAGATAGATCAGCCTGCGCCCGGGCCAGCGGATCTCCTCGAGCGCGTGGCCGACCCGCTCCTCCAAGGTGGTCGACCCCAGGAAGCGCCCGCCGCGCAGAGAAGACTGATTGAGTCCGCGGCCGGCGAACTTCGGCTCACCGAGGTTGACGACGTCGACCCCGGCGTCGGTCAGGCGCTCGAACAGGGTGGCGTCCGGCACCCAGACCTCCGGGTCCACATCCGGGTCACCGGTCAGCTGGTTGAACACGATGCTGCGTTCCGGGTCGAGCAGGCGGTAGCCCACGACTCCGTGGGCGCCGGGCAGCATTCCGGTCCCCAGTGAGGACAGCGAATTCGCCGTCGTCGAGGGGAAGCCTGCGCTCATGGGCAGGGATTCGGGGAGCAGGGAGCGCAGGAACGGCGCGTGTGCCGCCCGGTCCCGCAGGAGCCGTGCGCCCATCCCGTCGATGAGCGCCACGACCGCCACGCGGAGTTCGGAGTCCAACGCCAGTCGGGCGGCCCGCCGGCCGGCACCGGCGTCGAGGATCTGCCCCGCGCCCAGGCTCAGGGCGGCCGCGGGCACGAGGTCCGACAGCAGGGCCGATTCCCGGTAGTCGGGGGCTTCCGCGTGCATCAGCGCACCGCCTGACGGCGGGCCTCGAACACTGCCCGCCGCAGCCGCAGCGCGAATTCCTCGGCCTGGTCCACGGCCTTCTGGCCCTCCGCCTGCGCCGACACGCGCAGGGTGACGTCCTCCGAGTACAGACTCCCGCCGTAGCCGTGATCGCCCTCGCAGTCCGGGTCGCCGCAGGTTTCCGGGAACGCCTCGATCCGGCGCACCGAGCCCCAGCCGAGCGTCATGGAGACCTCCACGGGCCGGTCGCCGGGGCGGAACTGCGCCGGGTTCTCGTAGGTGCGGCCGATCAGCACAGTCCGCAGCCGCTCCAGCGGGATGTCCTCGGTCGAGGTCATCCCGCGCGGCCGCTGTCCCGGCGCGTAGTCCGGCTCATCATCCACGTGGGTCAGCAGGAGCCGCGTCGGAGTCACGATGAAGGCGGTGACGTGCCGGTGGATCGAGTCGAGGTCCACATGGGTGTCCATGTGGACGAGGTGGGAGACGACCTCCTCGTCGAACAGCGACTCGACGAGCATGCTCCCCGCCAGCTGCGGGTAGTAGCCGGCAGCCTGCAGATCGGTGACGAGTGAATGCGGAAGTGACATGGTCCCATTGTGCCGCAGACCGCGGACACAGCCGATTCGCACCCGCCTGCTCCGCACTCGGCTCGGGCCGAGCCCATATGCTGGGAGTCATGGAACACTATCCTGCGTACTGGGAAGCCGACGTCGTCTTGCGGGATGGTGCGACGGCGCACCTCCGCCCGATCCTCCCCTCCGATTCCGACGCCATCCAGACGATGCACAAGAAGCAGTCCCCGGAGTCGATCTATCTGCGGTTCTTCGCTCCCCTGCCGGTGATCCCGAAGAAGGACCTCGACCGCTTCGTGACGGTGGACTACGACTCGCGGGTCGCGTTCGTGATGACGATCGGCGAGGAGATCATCGGCGTCGCCCGCTACGACCGGCTCGACGAGGAGTCGGCCGAGGTCGCCTTCAACATCGCGGACGACCACCAGGGACGCGGCATCGGGTCGATCTTCCTCGAGCATCTCGCCGCCGCCGCTCGGGAGCGCGGCATCCGCGTCTTCACCGCCGAGGTGCTGCCTCAGAACCGCTCGATGCTTCAGGTCTTCGCCGCCGCCGGGTACGAGATCTCCCGCGAGTTCGACGACGGGGTGGTCGCAGTCCGCTTCGACATCGATCCGACCGAGAAGTCCATCCAGGTGCAGGAGGCCCGCGAGCACCGCGCAGAGGCGCTGAGCGTCCGTTCGATCCTCCACCCGAGCTCCGTGGTCGTGATCGGTGCGAGCCGCAAGCGCAGCTCGACCGGAAACCTGCTGCTGCGCAATCTCACCGCCGCGCAGTTCGCCGGCACCATCTCCGTGGTCCACCCCGAGGCGGACGCCGTGGCCGGCTTCCCGACGGTGAAATCGTTGGAGGACATCGCCGAGCCGGTGGACCTGGCCGTCATCGCGGTGCCGGCCGAATCCTGCATCGACGTCGTCCGGGACTGCGCGGCGCACGGCGTGAAATCGGTCGTGGTGATCTCCTCCGGCTTCGCCGAGACCGGCGAGCACGGGCTCGAGCTGCAGCGGGAGATGGTCGCCACCGCCCGGGCAAATGGCATGCGGGTTGTCGGTCCGAACTCCTTCGGTCTGGCCAACACCGCGCCCGAGGTGTCCCTCAACGCCTCGCTCGCCCCGTTCCTGCCCGACGCGGGCACCTTGGGCCTGTTCAGCCAATCGGGTGCACTCGGCACCGCGCTGCTCGCCGCCGCCAAGACCCGCGGACTGGGCATCTCGACCTTCGTGTCGGCGGGCAACCGCGCCGACCTGTCCGGCAACGACCTGCTCCAGTACTGGGAGGAGGACCCGGCGACAGCGACCGTCGGCCTGTATCTGGAGTCGATCGGCAACCCCCGCAAGTTCACCCGGATCGCCCGCCGCGTCTCCTCGGTCAAGCCGGTGATCGTCATCAAGTCGCCCTTCACCGGCCGCGAGCTCCCGCCCGGTCACCAGGTGAGGGTGTCCAGCCTCTCGAGCACCGCGCTGGACCAGGTGCTCACCCAGGCCGGAGTGATCCGGGCCGACACCATCCACCAGCTCTTCGACGTCGCCCAGGTGTTCTCCTCGCAGCCCATGCCCGCCGGCCGGCGCCTCGGCGTCATCGGCAATTCGGCCGCGCTGTCGACCCTGGTCGTGCAGCGCGCCCGCTCCGAGGGGCTGCGTGTCGAGACCGCACCGGTGTCCATGCACCCCGAGGTCGCCGCCGAGGAGTTCGGGAGCCGGCTGGCGGAGATGTACTCCGACCCGATGGTCGACAGCGTGGTCGTCACCTTCACGCCCTCGGCCGGAGCCGGCGAGCAGGAGATCGCAGCGGTCCTCGCCGAGGAGGCGGCGAAGTCGGGCAAGACGACCGTCGCCTGCTTCCTGGGAGTGCACGGCGTCAAGGACGAGCTCACCGCCTACACGAGGGATGAGGAGGGCGGTCGCCGCGCCCACCCGGTGCCGAGCTACGTCGGACCAGAGGATGCGGTGTGGGCGCTCGCGCGGACCACCGAATACGCCATGTGGCGCAGGTCCGACCGCGGCCGCTACCCGGAGTTCGACGACGTCGAGCCGCGCAGGGCCCGGGAGATCATCGAACGCAACCTCGAAGGGGTTCCGCCGGGCGAGCGGGTCCTGCTGGGCCGGGACGACTCGCGCGCGCTGCTGGAGAGCTACGGCATCCGCTTCCTGCCCTACCTCACCTCCCACACCGTCGACGAGGCGCTCGCGGCGGCTGACCGCCTCGGCTACCCAGTGGCTCTCAAAGCCGTGCACAAGCGGTTGCGCCACCGCATGGAGCTCGGTGGCGTGCGCCTGAACATCGACGACGAGGCCGAGCTCCGCGAGGACTGGCAGGGCATCGCCGAGGTGATCGGCACCTATCTGGGACCGGAGGACGACCACGGCATCGATGTGCAGCCGATGGCGCCTCCGGGGCTGGCCTGCGTGATCCGGGCCGGCGAGGACCCGCTGCTGGGACCGATGGTCTCCTTCTCGCTTGCAGGTGACACCTCGGAGCTGCTCGACGACGTGTCCCATCGCGTCGCGCCGTTGACCGATGTCGATGCCAGGCGGATGGTGCGCTCGCTGCGAGCCTCGCCACGGCTGTTCGGGTACAAGGGGCTGCCGGTGATGAACGTCGAGCCGGCCGAGGACGTCATCCTGCGACTGTCGACGCTGGTCGACTCGTTCCCGTCCGTCCGCGACATCGAGATCCGGCCGATCATGGTGACCGAGGACGACGCCCACCTGCTCAGCGTCAAGGTCGAGCTCGTCGCCGAACCCGACCGGATCGACTCCCAGCGCCGCCGCATGAGCCTGGGCTGAGCGTCCGGCCCCGCACACGGCCGAACCCGGCCAGTGTGCGACTTTCTCGGGTCTGTCCGACCGAAATGAGTCGCACTCCTCTTCACGAGCTCGCACCGTCCGGGTTCAGCGAGGGATGCCGGAGGGCAGCACTCCCGCCCTGCGCATCGCGGCCGAGAAGTTCGCCGGCTCCACGACGTCCTTCCACCGCAGCCTCACCACCCGGAAGCCGAGGAAGCGAATCGCATTCTCCCGATCCTTCTCGCGGTCGAACACCCTGCGATCGACCCATCGGCTGCTGTGATCGGCGAGGTACTTCGCGTCACCGTCCACCTCGAGCACCAGCCCCAAGCGCTCGATCAGGAAATCGACTCTCGCAACGAACCGGCCGTCAGGTCCGAACAGGCGCGCTTGCTGTTCGAGATCGCGAATTCCCAGATGACACAGGCCGAGGACGGCCAAGCTCTCAGCAGGGGATTCGGAGAGTCCGTCGCTGTAGTCGACAATCGCCGCCATACGTCGTGAGCCCCGACCGTCAGGCATCCGGTCGATCACGGCTGCCAGCTGGGCTTTTCGGACGGTACGCACCTCAGAGGGCAGAGGGAACGCCGCGCGTCGGGAGGCCGGGCCCGATTCGGGTGAGCCGACGAAATGCTCAGCCGCGATGATGCCGGACTGCCAGCCGCAATCCCGCATGAGGTCAGCAGCGGTCCTGGCGGGAGTCGTCACGGAAAGTGCTTCGCGAATCGACCACTGCGCTCTGTCGGGTTCCGGGATCGCGCGGAGGCGCCTGCGCAGGCCTGCCGTGGTTCCCTTTGCCTGCGGATTGCTCACTTCGATCACAGGAAGCCGGGTGGACAGCAACGGCAGGCCGTGCACCATCGCGGCAGATCTGTGGCTGATGACGTCGGTCTCGCGAGGCCGGGTGGTGCTCGTGAGCCACCCGAGGTGCCGGAAGCGATCGCGTTCCCATCGGGTGAGTTCTCCGGTTTCCACGAGCGGATCATCGTCGAGGAAGTACTGGAACCGCCGGTGCGGTCCCCGTCCGCACACCCGGATCACAACATAGATGCCCGCTGCGAGGCGCTCGATGCAGCAGCCGATAGTTGCCTGGAGGGCTGCGTCGTCAATACCGGAAGCGAGGACCTGGGACCGAGAGAACACGTTGAACACGCCTCTACGATCGCCGATCCGCCGGTGCCGAAGGGGTCACCCCGGTGTGCCTGTGGACAGCACCTGCCGCGATCCCGCCCTGTGACCATCCGTAGCCCGCGGCCGGGTCGCACGACGACCGCAACCCGGACACGCGGTGCCCGCTCCGTATGCTCGCACCGTGCGACTTTCTGCGGTCAGTACGACCTCAGCAGGTCATACACAAGCAGAATTGTTCGCACGCAATGGGACGAGCCTGCGTTCCGCACCGCCGCACCTCCCGTGAACCGCGCCTCGCACCTCCGGGAACCGCTGAATTCCGGGGGCGGGCCGGACTTGCCGATACGATAGGCCTGTCGTTTTCGCTGTTTGAGGAGTTCCATGGCAGATCCGGTTGCAGGTCAGATCGTCGACATCGACGTCTCCGAGGAGATGGAGACCTCCTTCCTCGAATATGCGTACTCGGTGATCTACGCCCGCGCGCTCCCGGACGCCAGGGACGGCCTCAAGCCGGTGCAGCGGCGCATCATCCACCAGATGGGCGAGATGGGCCTGCGACCCGAGCGCGGTCACGTGAAGTCCTCCCGCATCGTCGGCGACGTGATGGGCAAGCTCCACCCGCACGGCGACACGGCGATCTACGACGCGCTGGTCCGGCTGAGCCAGGACTTCATCATGCGCGTCCCGCTCGTCGACGGTCACGGCAACTTCGGCAGCCTCGACGACGGACCGGCCGCGCCACGGTACACGGAGGCCAAGCTCACGGCCGCGTCGATGGCGATGATCGCCGGGCTCGAAGAGGACGTCGTCGACTTCGTCCCGAACTACGACAACACCCTCACCCAGCCGGAGGTCCTCCCGGCGGCGTTTCCGAATCTCCTCATCAACGGCGCCTCGGGAATCGCCGTCGGCATGGCCACCAACATGCCCCCGCACAACCCGGGTGAGGTCATCTCCGCTGCTCGTCATCTGATCGAGCACCCGGGTGCAGAGCTCTCGGAGCTCATGCGCTTCGTGCCCGGCCCGGATCTGCCGTCCGGTGGGCGCATCATCGGGCTGGCCGGCATCCGCGATGCCTACCAGAACGGGCGCGGCAGCTTCCGGACCCGGGCCACGGTGAAGTTCGAGAACCTCACTGCCCGCCGCAAGGGCATCGTGGTCACCGAACTGCCCTACCTCGTCGGCCCGGAGAAGGTCATCGAGAAGGTCAAGGACATGGTCGGGGCGAAGAAGCTCAGCGGAATCGCCTCGATCGACGATTTCTCCGACCGCAAGCACGGGCTGCGCCTGGTCATCGGCATCAAGAACGGCTTCGACCCCGAGGCGGTCCTCGAGGAGCTCTACCGGCTCACCCCGATGGAGGAGTCGTTCGGCATCAACAACGTGTGCCTCGTCGACGGCCAGCCGCGCACCCTCGGGCTCAAGGAGCTGCTCGAGGTCTACGTCGCCCATCGCCTCGACGTGGTGCGCCGCCGGACCGCGTTCCAGCTGCGCAAGGCGCAGGACCGGCTGCACCTCGTCGAGGGCCTGCTGCTGGCGATCCTCGACATCGACGAGGTCATCCAGCTGATCCGGACCTCCGACGACGCCGCCACCGCCCGCACCCGGCTGATGGACGTCTTCGAGCTCACCGAGGTGCAGGCCACCTACATCCTCGACCTCCAGCTGCGGCGGCTGACGAAGTTCTCCCGGCTGGAGCTCGAGGCCGAGCGCGACGAGCTGCGCGAGCGCATCGCCCACCTCGAGAGCATCCTCGCGGACGAGGCGAAGCTGCGTGCCCTCGTCTCCGAGGAGCTCGGACAGGCCGCCGAGGCGCTCGACTCGCCTCGGCGGACCGCGCTCGTCGAGGGCTCGCACAAGGTGTTCGCGTCCCGCGGGAAGAAGGCAGGCCAGGCCGAGCTCACGATCGCCGACGAACCGTGCTGGGTGCTGCTGTCCACCTCGGGCCGCATCGCCCGCACTAATGCCCTGTCCGTCCTGCCCGTGAATGGCCGCCGAGTGTCGCACGACGCCATGCGCTCACAGGTGGCGACCACCTCCCGCGGGATGCTGGGCGCCGTGACGAACAAGGGCCGCATGATCAAGATCGACGTGGTGGCGCTGCCCGCACTGCCGCCCCAGGCCACCCGACCCGGACTCGCGGGCGGAGTCCGGATCGGCGAGTTCGTCACTCTCGACGCCGGTGAGCAGGTGCTCGGCCTCGTCGATCCGGGTGCCGAATTCGTGCTCGGCACCGCCGAAGGGGTCATCAAGCGCGTGGCCGGGGCCGAAGCCCCGACCAACCGCGACTCCTGGGACGTCATCAGGCTCAAGCCCAAGGACACCGTGGTGGGTCTCGGCCAGCTGCCCGACATCGATGCGGCGCAGGCCGTGTTCGTGGCCTCCAACGGGCAGCTCCTCACCTACAGCGCCGGCCTCGTCCGTGCTCAGGGGTGGGGAGCCGGCGGCGTCGCCGGGATCAAGCTGGGCGCTGACGCACGAGTCATCGCGTTCGATCTCGTCGATCCGGGCGAGGACAACACCGTGGTCACGATCGCTGGCGGAGTGAACTTCTCCGGCGACCCCGCATCCTCGATCAAGCTCACGCCGCTGAGCGAGTTCCCCGTCAAGGGACGAGCGACTGCAGGAGTCCGGGCGCATCGATTCCTCAAGGACGAGACCGAGCTCACCCTCGCCCATACCGGCCCCAGCCCGCAGGCGGCGTCCGCGAACGGAGCGGCCCGCAGGCTGCCCGAGGAGTTCGGCCGCCGCGACGGCACCGGCACGCCGCTCGACGCCAGGATCGAGACCGTCGGCGCGCTCCCCCACGCCCGCGGCGCCGACGCCACCGCCTCCGAGGCGGCAGCAGCCCAAGCCGCTGCCTCCGCAGGGGAGCCGGCCGGCGCCTCGGCCGCCGAGGCGCCGACGGAGTTCGGCGCGGGCACCGGACTCCCGGCGCACGCGCCTCGGGCGACGGCTGATGACCTCGAAGCCGAGAAGGAGGCGATCGCGCGGGCCCGCACCGACGACGAGGACGCCGCAGTGATCGTCTCCCGGGACGACGACGGCGAGGTGGAATCCCTCTTCTGAGGACGGAGCTGCAGAGAGGCAGGGAGACCGGGAGACAGGCGTCGCTGAGTCGGAGAAGTCGAGGGGCCGCGGCTCAGTCGGAGAAGTCGAGGGGCAGCGGCTCCGCAGTGCCGCGGTCCATCTCCATCACGGAGATCTCGCCGAGTCCCTGCAGGGTGATGGTGCGGCGCTCCGTGAATTCGTAGGCGTCGGTCCGCTGGATGACATTCGCAGTCTCCGAGTCCGTGACCACTGTTCCCGGGTCGGCGACGGCGGTCAGCCGGGCCGCGAGGTTGACCGTCGAGCCGAAGATGTCGCCGAGCCGTGAGAGCACCTTCCCCCAGGCGAACCCGACGCGCGCCTTCGGCAGCTGCACATCCTCTCGGATCTCCTCCTGCAGGGTCAGTGCGATCTCGGCGCCGGCGTGCGGCGTCTCCGCGGCGAAGAACACCTCGTCCCCGACGGTCTTGATCACCCGACCGCCCCCGGTCGCGACGATGTTGTAGGCGAGGTCCTGGAACCGCTTGACCATGAAGGCCAGCTGCTTGGGCTCCATCTGCTGCGACAGCCGGGTGTAGGACACAAGGTCGACGAAGCCGACCGCGCGGGCCAGCGGCATCGACGAGTCGAACCAGCCCTGCCGGTTCTCGATCGCCAGGCCGCTGGTGACATTGACGTTCAGCCGGCCCAGCGCTCCCGCCAGGTTGCGTTTCCAGGCGTAGACGAGGACTTCCTCGAGTGGGTCGAGAATCTGCTCGAAGAGGTCGAGCGCCACGCGCCGGGCGTCGGAATCCTCCAGGCCCTGCGCCTCGGCCAGATATTCGACGAGCGTCTCCATCTGCCAGACCACCAGGCGATCCGTCGTCTGGCCGGTCGCGCGCATCAGGGACAGGACCGTCTGCTCGTCGAGCAGATCCGTGGCCACCACGCGGGCGACCTCGCGCAGCGCCCTGACGTCGGCGACGGTGAAGGCGGCCTCACCCTCGGGCACCCGAGGGAATCCGAGTGACCGCCACAGCTTGCGGGCCGAAAGCGTCGACACCTCTGCCAGTCCGGCGACCTCCCTGCGGGTGAGCACGCGCTTGCCGCCGAGCAGCCGCTCCTCGAGCCGCTGCGCCGCCGAACGGAGTTCGTAGATCGTGTCCTCGATCTCGGCGCGTTCCCGTTCGCCGACCTCGTACTCGTCGAGGAACCGGACCCCTTCGGTCTTCGGCGCACCCTCGGCCCGCGGCTTCTCCGCCTTCAGCGCGCGGAAGAAGTCCGAGGCGTCCGTGCCCGCCTCGGCGTCCACATCAGCGTCCGGGCCGGTCGCGAGGCCGGCGTCCGTTTCGCTGTCGATACCCGACTCCGGGCCGCCCGCGTCCTCAGCCGCAGGCTGGTCGGCTGCCGGCGCGTGGTCCGGAGTCGCTCGCGGCGGCTCTGATTCCTGTGCCGGCTCGAATCCAGGCGCCGACTTCTCGAGCACCGGCACCGGTTCCAGCCCGAGCTCGGGTTCCGCCACCGAGTCCGGCTCCGACCTGGGTGCCGGCTCAGGCTCAGGCTCCGGCTCCGGTTCAGACTCCGGCTCCGGTTCCGGTTCCGGTTCCGACCTGGGTTTCGGGTCAGGCTCCGGGTCAGGCTCCGGCATATCGCCGGGAACAGCTGGCTGCCAGTCCTCGAAGTCGGTCATGCCGACCTCGCATGGATGACATCTCCCGCGGTGATGCGATGCTCGCCATCGGCCGTCTCGACCACGAGGTTGCCCGCAGGATCGAGGTCACGGGCGCGGCCCACGAGTTCCTGCCCGCCGGGCAGCTCGACCCGCACGGAGGAGCCCAGGGTCACCATCGTCTCCCGTACGCGGCGGGCGGTGGCCGTGGTGTGGACGAGATCACCGGCGGCGAGCACCTCGGCGATCGCCGGCTGCAGGCGGCTCAGCAGGGATGCGAGGAGCTCTTCGCGGCGCACCTCGGCGCCGAGCAGCGACAGGGAGGTCGCAGTCGGCACCGGGAGCTCGTCTGCGGTGAACGCGACGTTGACCCCGATTCCGATGATCACGACGAGTCCACCGGGAGTGGGGCAGGCTCGGGTCAGGATGCCGCAGATCTTCTTCCCGTCGACGAGGACGTCGTTGGGCCACTTGACCCCGGCGGCGATCTCGTGCTCGCGGAGCGTCTCGGCAACGCACCATCCGGCAGTGATCGGCAGCCAGCCCAGGCGGTCGACAGGGAAGCCCGGTGGGACGCGCACCGGCACGGAGAAGGTCAGCGAGGCGCGCGGCGGCACCGTCCAGGGCCTGCCCAGGCGTCCGTGTCCCCCGGATTGGAAGTCGGTTCCGATCACCGCGTACTCGGCCACCTCACCCGGGGACGACTCCAGTCTGGCGGCGAGTTCGTCGTTCGTCGACCCGAGCTCCGGAGGCCACTCGATGGACGGCACGGAGACTCCGCGCCGGCGGGATTCGTCCTGGAAGCGGGAGAGGTCGAAGTCGGGGCGAGCAGGTTGGCTGTGCACCAGATCACCGTAGTGCGTTTTGGCGCCTCCACACAACGCGATCCACCTGCCGATACGCTAGTGAACATGAGTGATACGACTGTGCCCGCGGTGCCGCGGACTACCGCCGAACGCATCGCCGCCTTCGAGGAGCGCCGGCGTGCCGCCCACGCCGGGAACGAGCGGGCAGTGGCCAATCAGCACAACCGAGGCAAGCAGACCGCCCGCGAGCGGATCGACCAGCTGCTCGACGACGACTCCTTCCAGGAGATCGACGAATTCGTCCGCCACCACAACACGCAGTTCGGGATGCAGGCCAACCGTCCCGACGGGGACGGGGTGGTGTGCGGACTCGGCACCATCGACGGCCGCACCGTCGCCGTCTTCGCCCACGACTTCACCGTGCTCGGCGGGTCGCTGGCGGAGGCCAATGGTCGCAAGATCGTCAAGGTGCAGGAGCTCGCGCTCAGGCTCGGCTGCCCGATCGTCGGCATCAACGACTCCGGCGGCGCCCGGATCCAGGAGGGCGTCGGCTCGATCGCGCTGTTCGCGGAGATCTTCCGCCTGAATGTCGCCTCGTCCGGTGTGATCCCCCAGATCAGCCTGATCATGGGACCGTCGGCCGGCGGTGCCGTGTACTCCCCGGCGCTGACCGACTTCACGATCATGGTGGACGGCACTTCGCACATGTACATCACCGGTCCCGACGTCATCAAGACCGTCACCGGTGAGGACGTCGGCCACGAGGAGCTCGGCGGCGGCCGCACCAACAACTCGGTCAGCGGCAATGCCCACTACCTCGCCGCCGATGAGTCCGATGCGCTCAACTATGTGCGCGATCTGCTCTCCTTCCTGCCGCAGAACAGCCTGGACGAGGCACCGCAGGTCCATGCGCCCGCCGATCTCACCGTCGACCACGACGACGAGGCGCTCGACACGCTGATGCCGGACTCCCCCTCCCAGCCCTACGACATCCTCGACGTCGTCACCCGGGTGCTCGACGAGGGCGAGTTCCTGGAGACCTCCGAGCTGTTCGCCCCCAACGTCATCACCGGCTTCGGCCGGGTCGAGGGCACCGCGGTGGGCATCATCGCCAATCAGCCGATGCAGCTGGCCGGAACCCTGGACATCGATGCCTCGGAGAAGGCGGCGCGGTTCGTCCGCTTCTGCGACGCCTTCAACCTGCCGATCCTGACCTTCGTCGATGTCCCCGGCTTCCTGCCCGGCACCGACCAGGAATTCAGCGGCATCATCCGCCGCGGCGCCAAGCTCATCTACGCCTACGGCGAAGCAACCGTCCCGCTCATCACGGTGATCACCCGCAAGGCCTACGGCGGTGCGTACTGCGTGATGGGATCCAAGCAGCTCGGCGCGGATCTCAACTTCGCGTGGCCGAGCGCGCAGATCGCAGTGATGGGGGCGCAGGGCGCCGCCAATATCGTCTACCGGCGGAGGCTCAAGGCCGCCGGCGAGGCGGGCGAGGACGTGGACGCACTGCGCGACGAGCTCATCCAGGAGTACGAGGACGCTCTGCTCAACCCGTACCTCGCTGCCGAGGAAGGGTACATCGATGCGGTGATCAGGCCGAGCGAGACCCGGGAGCGGATCGTGCGCGGACTGCGCGCGCTGGCGAACAAGCACGTCGATGCGCCCTCCCGCAAGCACGGGAACATCCCGCTGTGACCGAGCAGAGCACTCCCCCTTCGGCGCAGAACGGGGCCGCGTCGCTGCACCGCTCGACGGAACCGGGCCACTTTCCGGAGCCGGGCCACTCGCCGGAGCCGGGCCACTCGCCGGAACCGGGCCGCTCGCCGGAGCTGGACCGCTCGGCGGAACCGGGCCTGGAAGCGATCCCGGAGTTCGACGTCGAGGTGACGAGCACCTCGGCGTCGGAGCCGCTGAGCCCGGAGCGCGAACGCGAGCTCGCCCGGGCAGCAGTCGTCGCGGCGCTGGTGGCGCTGCGGCTGGTCCAGGCGTCCGCCTCGCAGCAGAGCGCGCAGCCGAGGCGCCGGTTCGCTGCTCCCGCCCGCTCGCACCGCCGCACGGTGCGCGGCAGCTGGCGTCACCGCCTCTGAGCTCCGGAGCCGGCATCGCCCACCGGTCACGCTGTCGCCCATCCCGAGTTGCCGGCAGGGCTGCGGTACGGTTCAGGGCCTGCTCTGAACCCTGCCGTGAACTCCGTGGTACACCGCCCCCGCGAGCACCACCAGTCCTGCACACGTCAGGTACAGGCCCTGCAGCCCGACCAGGGGGACGATCGCTCCCAGCAGGACGGGCCCGAGCCCCGTGCCGAGGTCGAGCATGATGAAGAAGGTCGAGATCGCCAGGCCGATCCGCTCGCGAGATGTGACGTTGACTGCGATCGCCTGCGTGCAGGGGAAGAGGGAGCCGAATCCCAGACCCATCGGGACCGCCGCCAGCACGATCGCCCAGCCGCTCTCAGCGAGCGCGATGATGACGAAGCTCAGTGCGAAGAGGAAGAAGATCGGGTACATCACCACGTTGTCGCCCCGCCGGTCCTGGATCCGTCCCACGAACAGCCGCGAAGCGAGCATGACGACGGCAAACAGGATGAAGAACCAGCTCGCCGCCTCCGGGACCCCCAGCTCGGTGGCCCAGGTGGTCAGAAAGGCCAGGACATTGGCGTAGGCGAGTCCGGCCAGCAGCATGATCGAGGAGATCCGCAGCGCCCGATAGTCGATGATCGACGACAGCTTCAGCTGCCACTTCGCGGCCTGCTCATCCGCGCTGGGCGTGCGCTCCGGCAGCCGGATGAACAGCGCCAGCACCAAGCCGAACACCGAGAAGGCCGCCGAGGCCCAGAACATCGCGGAATAGCCGAAGTGCTGCGTGAGGTAGACCGCCAGGAACGGGCCGACGGCCGTCGCCAGTGAGGTCGAGGTGCCGAAGTAACCGGTGCCCTCTGCGCGGCGGGTCTGCGGAATCAGCATCTGCACCGAGGCCTGGACCGCCGTGTTGCCCGCGCCGAACGCGAGTCCGTGGATGAATCGAACCGCGATCACCGACCACACATCCGCGAGCGGGATGTAGGCGATGGCGGCGAGCACGAACACCACGAGCGAGATCAGGGTCATGCGCTTGCGGCCGACGAAGTCGAGGAATTTTCCGGCGAAGATGCGGGCGATGAGGGCGCCGATGATGTAGGCGCTCGATGCCAGGCCCGCGACCGTCTCCCCGGCCCCGAAGCGGTCGATGGCGTAGCCGGCCATCGAGGTCATGAGGAGGTAGAAGGTCAGGGACATCGCCAGGTTGATGCCGAAGGCGAGCACGAAGTCCCTGGTCCACAGTCGCGACGTCTCCACAGTGTCCTTCCTCCGGCAAACGGTGTGGGGCAGGTGCGGACGACCGGTTCGGACGCCACGACCGGACCATCCTACCGGCAGCTCACCGCCGCCGACCCGCCGACCTCCCGTGGACGAGGAAGTAGAGCAGCCCGGCGATGACCACCACGCTCGCGGCGAACGCGTACATCGCCTCGTAGGAGAAGCGGCCGACGATCTTGCCCAGGACCACCGGCCCGAGTCCGAACCCGAGGTCCATCATGAGGAAGTACGTCGAGGTCGCCACTCCCACCCGAGCCGGTCCGGCGGCGGAGATCGTGATCGCCTGAGTGCTCGACATCAGCGAACCGAAGCCGACGCCTGCGAAGACCCCTGCCGCCGCGATCATCCAGGGCGACTGGGCGAACATCACCAGCATCATCGCCGTGAAGAAGGCGCTGAAGAGCGGGTAGATCACGACGTTGTCACCGAATCGGTCCTGGACTCGTCCCAGGGTCAGGCGCGCAGCCAGCGAGAAGACTGCGAAGGAGAGGAAGAAGTAGGGGGCCGCATCGGCCATCCCGAGCGAGGCTGTGTAACCCGTGAGGAACGCCATGATCGAGGAGTAGGCGATACCGGCCAGGAACATGATCGACCCGATCCGCAGCCCTGCGGGATCGAGGAGGTTGGACGGCCGGAAGGATCTGCGGCTCACCCGCCTCCCGACGCCGGAGGCGCTCTCGGGGATCCGCAGGAACAGCAGGCCGATGAAGCCGATGAGGGAGAAGCTCGCCGAGGCGATGAACAGCCACTCATAACCGTGGTCGCGGATGAGGAAGAGAGCGAGGAACGGCCCCAGCGCGGCCGCCAGCGTGGTCGAGGTCGAGAAGTATCCAGTGCCCTCCGCGCGCCGCGCTTCCGGGATGATGCTCTGGACGGACGCCATGATGGCGGTGTGTCCGGTGCCGAAGGTGATGCCGTGGAGAATGCGCACCGCGATGAGGGTCCAGAGCCCGTCCACCGGAAGGTACAGCAGCGTGGCCGCCACCGAAGCGCCCACGCCCACGATGAGGACCCGATAGCGGCCGACGACGTCGAGGAACACCCCGGTGACGATCCGGGCGGCCAGGGCTCCGACCACGAAGGCGCTGGCAGCGAAGCCGGCGAGCATGTCGGAGGCGCCGAAGCGGACCGCTGCATACTCGGCCATCGTGGTGATGAGCAGATAGAAGACGAACGAGAGGAAGCTGGCCACGCCGAGCGCGAGGATGAAGTCCTTGGACCACAGTCGCTGCCCGTTGTGCACGGCGCCCGCCCCTCCTCCTGTTCGCTGTGACCATGCCCACAGTACTCGCAAACCAGTCAGAGCTGACGCTTATCTCGGTCGGTGAGACCTATCTCACGCCGAACGGCGAGGACTTGCACTCGAATTCTTGGCCCGGGTCCCGTCCGGTCGGGACCCGTCCGGCCGGCACCCGTCGGGCCGGGACCCGTCGGGCCGGGACCGCCTCCGCGGCACAGCTCAGCCCAGCTCCACCCGCAGGTCACGGGCGATGGCAAGTGCCTGCTTCGTCATCGCCTCGGTCGCTCCGTACTCGGGAGAGCAGTCGGTGAGGAGGACGACGAGCTGGTCGGCGAGCACCCGGTCCTCCAGCTCGGGCACGAGCCTGCTCCCGGCCCCGGCGTCCGAGAGTCTGGCAAGTGCGCTGCGGATCGCCGCGCGCCGCGTGCGGCTCCGCGAAGTCCGCAGATCGAGGGCGGCGGAGTCGAAGCCCGCCACGCGAATGCGCAGACGGCGGACCTCCGCATGGAGATCCGCCGCCAGGGTGTCATTCATGGTCTCAGTCGTTCCTGAAGTACGACAGCAGTCGCAGGATCTCGATGTAGAGCCACACGAGCGTGACCATGAGAGAGAACGCGCAGGTCCAGGAGTACCTCTCCGGGATCCGGTGCTGCACTCCCTGCTCGATCATCTGGAAGTCGGCGACCAGCGTGAACGAGGCGAGCACCACTGCGACGATGCCGATGACGACACCCAGCGGCATGGTGATCCCGAACAAGGTGATCTCAACACTGCGGGCGCCGCCGGAGCCGGTGAACATCGCGAAGAAGAAGTTCACGATCGAGAAGATCGCGTACCCGCCGACGGCGAGCATGAGGAACTTGGTGAATCGCGCGCTCATCCGGATGACCTTGAACTTGAACAGCGCGAACATCAGCCCGAATACACACAGCGTGGCCAGCACGGCCTGCACCACGATTCCCGGGAAGGACGCCTCGAAGATGCCGGAGATGCCGCCGAGGAACACGCCCTCGATCGCGGCGTAGGCCAGGATCAGGCCGGGGCTGGGCTCCTTCTTGAAGGCGTTGACGAGACCCAGCACCAGCGCCACCAGCGCCGCGGGAAGAGCCAGCACGGGAACGAACCAGCCGACGAGCGCTCCCACGAGCAGCACGCCGAAGCATGCCGCCGTCTTCATGAGCACGTCGTCGTAGGTCATCACGCGCTCGGACTGCGGGATGCGCGGCTGCGCGGCCGGCATCCGGTACATCTGGTCGAGTTCCTGAGCCGAGGGGGTCGGGGGCTGAGAGCGCCCGGCCTGGATCCCCTGCTCGAGACCTCGGCGGACAAGCGGGTTGCTCATCGAGTTCCTTTCGAATGGAGTGGTGACTGCGAACAATCCTATCGGCGGAAGCTGACAAATCACCTTCACGAGGCACCCGACTCCGAACCGTTACCGACCATTTCGCCGCTGTCCGGCTCGCACCGCGTCCCTCCCTGCACACGCACCGGGGCGGCGGATCTCTCCGCCGCCCCGGTGCCACCGTCGTGCCGCCCGGTGCCACCGTGCCTGTCGATTCAGGGCAGGCTGTAGCTGATCTCGGCACCGGGACCCCAGGGGATCCCGAGCGCCCACCACGCGAAGAAGAGCATGCCCCAGATGACGAACATGCCGATCGAGAGCGGGATCGTCAGGGACAGCAGGGTGCCGATTCCCGCGTCCTTCTTGTACCGCTGGAGGAAGCCGAGCACCATGACGAAGTACGGGCTCATCGGCGAGATGATGTTGGTCGTCGAATCACCGATCCGGTAGACCGCCTGGGTGGTCTCGGGCGAGATGCCCAGCAGCATGAGCATCGGCACCAGCACCGGCGCCATCAGCGTCCACAGTCCCGATCCCGAGGTGATGAAGAGGGCGCCGAGGGCGACCAGCAGCCAGGCGCCGAGCAGGATCACCAGCGAGCTCGCCCCGAGGCTCTGGAACAGCTCGGCGCCCTTGATCGCGAGGATCTCACCGAGGGCGGACATCCGGAACAGCGCCAGGAACTGCGCCGCGGCGAAGAACAGCACGAGCACCGTCACGAACGGCGCCACGCCCTTGACCATCATCTCCGGGATGTCGTTTGCGCTGCGGATGGAGCCGGTGGCCACACCGTAGGAGATGCCGATGACGAAGAAGCCGAAGCCGATGATCGCCGCGATGCCGGCCATCAGCCCCGACTCCGGCCCGAAACCGCCTTCGGCATCGCGCAGGAAGGAGTTCGCGGGCCAGGCCAGGGCGACGATGAGCGCGACGCATGCGAGAAGGGTGATGAGGGCGACGATCATGCCGCGCTTCTCCACCGGCGTCACCCGCTGGCTGAGATCGGCGTCCTGCCCCTCGGGCACATCTTCCTCGGTGAGCTCCAGCTGGTCTCCGCGCTTGGTCAGCAGCAGCTCGGTGACCAGGGTGACGGCCAGCGCAACCGCGAACATCGACACGAAGTTGAAGTAGAGATTCGCCACCGGGGTGACGGTGTAGCTCTCGTCGATGATGTGGGCGGCCGCGGTGGAGATGCCGCCGAGGATGGCATCGAGAGAATTGACGAAGGGGGCTGCGGAGTAGCCACCGGAGGTGGCGGCGTAGGCGACCGCGATGCCGATCACCGGGTTGCGGCCCACCGCCTTGAACGCCAGCCCGCCCAGCGGGATGACGATCATGTAGGCCGCATCGGAGGCCATCGAGCCTGCCGCCCCCACCAGGGCGACGATGAGGGTGATCCAGCGCGGCGAGACATTCGTCAGCGCCGAGCGCATGAGCGTGGGGATCAGGCCCGAGCGCTCGGCGACGGCGACGCCGAACAGCACGACGAGCACGAGGCCGAGGGCAGGGAAGGTCACATAGTTCGTGACGACGTTGGAGACGATCTCCCGCAGGCTCTCCTGGGAGAGGAGGTTGACGACGGTGACCGTGTCGCCGTCAGCGGGATTCACCGCCGACACCCCGGCCTCGGCGAGGAACCAGGACAGGATCATCACGAGGGCGGCGAGGCCCAGGAAGAGCCAGAACGGGTGCGGGAGCTTGTTGCCGGCCTTCTCGATGAAGACCAGGGCCCGCATCAGCCAGTTGAGATCATCGGTTTTCGGCGCGGTGACAGTGCGCCGGCTCGAGGGGGACATGGGGATCCTTCGGGGGTCGGGAGCGGTCAGCCTTCACGGCGACCACGAGTGGTCACCGCCGAAGAAGTGTACCCGCCCCCGAAGGGTCGGCGCAGGTCAGCGCTCGAGATTTCCGCGGATGAATGCCTCGACAGCCTCATGCGCGGACTCGTCGGAGCACTGCTCCGGCGGGGACTTCATGAAGTACGAGGACGCGGAGATCAGCGCTCCCCCGATGCCGCGATCGAGGCCGATCTTGGCCGCCCGGACGGCGTCGATGATGACGCCCGCCGAGTTCGGCGAATCCCACACCTCGAGCTTGTACTCGAGCGAGACCGGGGCATCGCCGAAGTTCCGGCCCTCCAGGCGCACGAACGCCCATTTGCGGTCGTCCAGCCATTCGACGTAGTCGCTGGGGCCGATGTGGACGTCCCGCGCGGCAAGGCGCGCAGTGGTGTTCGAGGTGACAGCCTGCGTCTTGGAGATCTTCTTCGACTCCAGCCGTTCCCGCTCGAGCATGTTCTTGAAGTCCATGTTCCCGCCGACGTTGAGCTGATACGTGCGGTCGAGAACGACTCCGCGGTCCTCGAAGAGCTTGGCCATGACCCGGTGGGTGATGGTCGCGCCGATCTGGCTCTTGATGTCGTCGCCGACGATCGGCACGCCCGCGGCGCGGAACTTGTCGTCCCACTCCTTGGTGCCGGCGATGAAGACGGGAAGCGCGTTCACGAAGGCGACCTTCGCGTCGAGTGCGGCCTGCGCGTAGTATTCCGTGGCCTCCTGGGAGCCGACGGGGAGGTAGCACACGAGCACGTCGACCTCGCGCTCGCTCAGCACCGCTGCCACATCGACAGGTTCCGCGGCGGACTCCTCGATCGTCTCGCGGTAGTACCTGCCGAGGCCGTCCAGCGTGGGGCCGCGCTGCACCTCGACACCGGTGGCGGGCACCTCGGCGATCGTGATGGTGTTGTTCTGCCCTGCGGCGAGAGCGTCCGCGATGTCGAGCCCGACCTTCTTGGCGTCGACGTCGAATGCGGCGACGAAGTCGAGATCGCCCACGTGGTAGTCGCCGAAGTTCACGTGCATGAGGCCGGGAATCTTCTCATCGACGGCGGCGTCCTTGTAGTATTCGACGCCCTGAATCAACGACGTCGCGCAATTGCCCAGCCCGGCAATGGCGACGCGGATCGGATTATTTCCCACTTGGTCGATCTCTCCTTCTAGAACCTGAACAATAGGGCCGGACTCGAAACGTCAGTTTCTCCGGCAAGGCATCAGGCACGACTACCTATCGTAAACCGGCCAGTATCCGGGAGCCAAAGCACCCGGCTCGGACTCACGACACCACGAGCGGCTCGAGCACGAGGTCCGGGTGCTCGCGCTGCACTCCCTGCAACCGCCAGCGATCGGAGAACAGCGCCAGCAGCTCCCCGTCGGAACGCGACAGGACTTCGACCGAGCGCTCCCTGGCCAGCGTCGGAACGCATTCCGGGGTGGTGCGCCGGGCGATCGTGTAGGCGAGCCGTTCCATCCGACACGGCGCATTGAACTCGCCTTCCATCCGATCCTCGGCGACCTCGAACTGCATCGGCCCGACGGCACCGAGCACCGGCGCCTGGTCGCCGCGCAGATCTGAGCGGAGCACCTGCACGACGCCTTCGTGATCGAGCTGCTGGATCCCGCGTCTGAACTGCTTGTACTTCGAGGAGTCCTTCGCCCGGATGACCATGAAATGCTCCGGCGAGAAGGTCGGGATCTCCGGGAACTCCACCTTCTCGTCAAGGTACAGCGAATCCCCGACGCGCAGCGCCGAGGCGTTGACGAGCCCCACCACATCGCCGGGGAAGGCGGTGTCGATGACTTCCCGGTCGCGACCGAAGACCTGCTGCGCGTACTTCGTGGCGAAGGGCTTGCCGGTGGCTGCGTGGGTGACCACCATGCCGCGCTCGAACACGCCCGAGCACACCCGGATGTAGGCGAGCCGGTCGCGGTGGTTCGCGTCCATGCCCGCCTGCACCTTGAACACGAACCCGGAGAACGGGGCGTCGACGGGGCGCGGCTGGTCATTCTTGTCGAGGCGCGCCTCGGCGGCGGGAGCGATGTCGACGAGGGTGTCGAGGAGTTTGTGGACTCCGAAGTTGAGGACTGCCGAGGCGAACATCACCGGGGTGGTCCGGCCGGCGAGGAATGCGTCCTGATCATGGTTCTGGTCCTCGAGGTCGAGCAGGTCGCTCTCCTCGACGGCGTCGGTCCATGCGGTGCCCTCGAGCGCCTCGGCGGCAGCGGCGGCCATCGTCTCCTCGCCGGCGATGGTGGCACCGCCGTCGGTGCGGGTGAACTTGGTGTAGGTGCTGTCCGCGCGGTTGAGCACGCCGCGGAAATCGCCGGACTGGCCGACCGGCCAGGTGAGCGGGGTCGGGGTCAGCCCGGTGCGCTCGAACACCTCGTCCATCAGGGCGAGCGCGTCGTTGCCCGGGCGGTCCCACTTGTTGATGACGGTGATGATCGGGATCTTGCGGTGACGGCAGACCTCGAACAGCTTCATGGTCTGCACCTCGAGGCCTTTCGCGGCGTCGACGAGCATGACGGCGCAGTCCACGGCCGACAGCACCCGATAGGTGTCCTCGGAGAAGTCCGCGTGACCGGGGGTGTCGAGGAGGTTGATGACTGCATCGCGGTACTCGAACTGGAGGGCCGCCGAGGAGATCGAGATGCCGCGGTCCTGCTCCATCTTCATCCAGTCGGAGACAGTCGATCGCCGCCCCGCCTTGCCGTGAGTTGCGCCCGCCTGCCCGATCACCCGCGCGTGGAGCGCGAGCGCCTCGGTCAGGGTCGACTTTCCGGCGTCGGGATGGGAGATGACTGCGAAGGTGCGCCTGCGCGCTGCCTCTTCTCGAACGGTCTGTGCGCTGATGTCTGCCCCGGAAGTCACCGAAACAGTCTACCGTGCGGCCGGCCGGCGCGGCTCCGCACCCCTGCCTCAGCCATCGAGCGGAATGACGGTGCGGGTCGTCGAGCGCCTGCGGGTCACGACGCCGATGCTCATCACTGTCAGGCCCACGAGGGTGAGACCGACTCCGAGCAGCGCCGGCGCACGGTAGCCCAGCGTGGACTCGATCACGACTCCCCCGAGGAACGCGCCCAAGGCATTGGCGAAGTTGAAGGACCCATGGTTCATCGCAGCGCTGAGCGACGGGGCGTCGCGGCTCTCCCGCAGCAGCCGCGCCTGCAGGGCAGTGGTGAAGATGGACCCGACAAGTCCCATGAACAGGACGCAGCACACGGCGATCGTCCCGACGTGGGTGAAGGAGCCGAGGATCAGCAGCACGACCCCGACGCCGATGATGCCTGCCAGCGCCGACTTCTCGATCGACTTGTCCACGAGTGGCCCGGCGATGATCGCACCGAGCGTCTGGCCGACGCCGTAGCACACCAGCACCCACGGGATCAGGGTCGCCGACAGCCCCGCGACCTCGGTCATGGTCGGAGCGATGAAGGTGTACACGGCGAACACTCCGCCGAACCCGATGGCACCGGCAACGAGGGTGATGACCACCTGCGGACGTTTGAGGGTGCTGAGCTCGCTGCGGGTCGAGGCCGTCTGCTTGGGAGCGCTGATGTTCGGGACGAGGACGAATACCGCGAGCAGGGTGATGACGCCCGCCACCGCGATCATCGCGAAAGCCGCGCGCCAGCCCATGGTCGCACCCAGCGCAGCGGCCGCGGGAACGCCGAGGATGTTGGCCACCGGGAGTCCGAGCGACACCCCTGCCAGCGCGGTGGCCCTGCGGTTCTCCGGCACCAGTCCTGCAGCGACGATTCCCGCGATCCCCAGGAACGCGCCGTGCGGCAGTCCGTTGAGGAACCGCGCGGCCAGCATCAGCTCGAGCGTCGGCGCTGCGGTCGAGACGATGCTGCCGATGACGAAGAGCGCGGCGAGGCCCAGCAGCAGCGATTTGCGCTCCATCTTTGCTGCCAGAGCGGTGATGAGCGGTGCGCCGACGACCACGCCGAGCGCGTAGAGCGTCACCGAATGGCTCGCCTGGGTCATGGACACGCCGAAGTCGTCAGCGATGTAGGGCAGCAGCCCCATCGTGGCGAACTCTGCGACGCCGATCCCGAAGCCGCCGAGCGCCAGTGCGAAGATCGCCGGCACGGCAGCGCGCATGCTCATCGGCTCTCCGGCTGTCGCCGTGGCGCGCTTGCCCAGCGCGGCCTTGACCGCGCCGACCGTGCGCCTGGCCGCAGGCGCACCGACAGCGGCTCTCATCGCACCGACCGTCCGTCGGGCGACAACGGATCTGGCGATGGCGGCCCGCGTCTTCCGCGGGGTGATCCGGGAATCGGCGGCCCGAGGCGTCGGCTCGCCCAGCTCGGGCGACTCGGCAGTCGTCGAGGTCTCCCCGAGCAGTCGGGGCGCCTCGGAATCCACGGGCAGTTCGGTGAGGAGTGGGGTGCGGGCTTCGACGGACGTAGCGGTCATCACCTCGCTGGAGCGTGCTCGGGCCATGGTGGTCTCCAATTTCCTGGTGCAGTTCTGCTGCGGAAGCGCAGCTGATGAATGCCGATGCTCGGCATGGGTTGATCTGCTCCGCGACGCGGCAGCAGCGCTCTGCTTCGAGCCGCGGCTGCTCGGCTCTCAGACCTGAGGCAGCCACCGGATGGGCAGAGTGGGAGCTATCGAAGACGCGCGGGCACACATGATTTGCGGCAAGCGGATCGGGGATGGGAAGCACGCGTTCGATGAGCGTCAGCTTCGGACAACGCCGCTCCATGGAGGTTCATTCCCCGGCTCAGACGTGATCTGAACGACTCTCCAGCAGGGCTGTGACGCTACTCTGGAGCGTGATGGAGGACGAAGAGGAGTACTCGCGGGCTGCCGGCGATCCGAAGCGCGCGGACCGGTGGCTGCGGCGTCTGCCGCTCATCCTGGCAGCACTTGCCGCGCTCCCGCTGCTGTGGCTGTCGATCGAATTCTCGCTGCTCATCGGTCAGATCGGGTTCTACGTCGTGGCATTGGGGACCGACACCGGGACAGTGATCGGTCTCGTGCTGATGGCCATCGCCGGGTTCGTGGGCCTCGTCGGCACGCTCGTGTGTCTGTGGATCGGATTCCGGCGATCCGGCTGGCGGTGGCGGATCGGCTCGGCGCTGGCCACGGTCGGCTGCGCGGGCCTATTGCCGCTGAGCTGGGTGCTGTTCGGTTTCACCGGCGGAGCGTGAATCGGGAGTCAGCCGTCGGAGCGTGATCCGGAAGTCACCGTCCGGAGCGTGTTCCGGAAGTCACCGTCCGGAGCGTGTTCCGGAAGTCACCGGCGGAGCGCGGAGCACGTCGCCGCTCGCCGGACGATTCCGACCGGTCCCCTCGTCGCCTTCCCGAACCCCTCCGGGTGGTGTCTCTTTGCGTACACCTTCTGCATGCGGAAACCTCCTGAACAGATTTTCCGGACACCTTGTCGGATCTGCAGTGAAGCATTCGTAGCAATGGTGAGAGCGGCCATCAACGATGCCGCCTGGAAGGGGATGCCAATCATGAAGCTCACGACCATCACGAATGTCACTGTCGACGGAGTCATGCAGGGCCTCGGCGGCCCGGACGAAGACCGTCGCGGCGGATTCGAACGCGGCGGATGGGCGATGCCGCTGTTCGACGAGGAAACCGAGGCGTACCTCGGACAGCTCTACCAGCGTGCCGACGCGTTCCTGCTCGGGCGCAGGACCTACGACGTGTTCGCCGGCTCCTGGGGATCGGGCACGTGGGGAACGAACGAGGGCGACAACCCGATCAGCTCCGCGCTGAACAGGCGTCCGAAGTATGTCGTATCGAACACCCTGGCCCACCCGCAGTGGGAGGGCACCACGGTCCTGTCCGGTGACACGCTGGCCGCCGTCCGAGGGCTGAAAGCCGCGCCGGGGGGCGAGCTGCAGGTGCACGGCAGCCTCAGCGTGGTGCGCTGGCTGCTCGCCCACCAGCTGGTCGACGAGATCACCCTGCTCATCTACCCGGTGGTGGTCGGACAGGGCGCCCGCCTGTTTCCCGACACCGGGCCGGATATGGCGCTCGACCTCGTCGCGTCGCGATCCACCGCGAACGGCATCGCGCTGCACGTCTTCCGGCCCCACGGACGTCCCCGCTACGCGCCTGCCATGTCCGAGGCGAACGCCGGCGAAGAAGGCCGGTGAGGGCCTCGAGATCCTCCACCTGCACTGACACACCCATTTGACCTTCACACCCCATGACCTTCACGAGGAGATTCCCATGACTGCGACCTACACCTTCGACGTCTTCTCCACCCTCGACGGCTTCGGCTCCTACAGCGGCGGCGGTTGGGGCGGCTACTGGGGCAAGCAGGGCCCCGAACTGCTCGCCCACCGTCTGTCCATGTACGGCGGAGCAACCCGGATGGTCTTCGGATCCGCCACCTTCCGGAAGTTCGTGCAGATGCGGGGTTCGCACCCGGAGGACACGGGCACGGGCGATCCCTGGGTCACCGCGATGCTGGATCTGCCGGCAACGGTGGTGTCGACCACACTTGCCGGACCGCTCGCGTGGCCGAATGCAACCTGCGCGAATGGCGACGCCGTCGACGTCGTCGCTTCGCTCAAGGAGCAGTCCGAGGTGCCCTTGCGTTCGCACGGCAGCCTGTCGATGAACCGGTCGCTGATGGCCGCCGGTCTCGTCGACCGCCTCCAGGTGACGATCTTCCCAGTGGTTTCCGGCCGGACCGGAACCGAGCCGATCTTCCGGGGTGCGGACGACTTCGATCTCGAGCTGCTCGCCAGCCGGACGTTCGACGGGCACATCCAGGAGCTCACCTACCAGCCCTTCCTGCATGGTGAATCCGGTCACGAGCTCGCCTACCGGCCCGCCTTGCATGGCTGAATCCGGTCTTGCGGCAGGAGTGGGGGGTGAGGTCGGATTGGGGGAAGGGTGTTCTTGACCAGAACAGCGGACGCCCGCCCGCGGGAGTCCCCAGCCACAGGAGATGATGTGGGATGCATTACCTGGTTTCCGTGATCGACGACACCGCCGGGCTCGCCACCGACGAGGAGATGGCAGCCATCCACGAGTTCAACGATCGGCTGAGGGAGGCGGGGAACTGGATATTCGCGGGCGGCCTCGCAGATCCGAGCTCGGCCACCGTCGTCGACAACCGGGGCGACGAACCTCTGATCACCGATGGTCCGTTCCTCGAATCCAAAGAGCATCTCGCCGGATTCTGGATCCTGGAAGCCGCGGATCTCGACGAGGCGCTGGCGCTCGCGACCGAGGGATCGAAGGTCTGCAACCGGAAACTCGAGGTGCGGCCGTTCCTGTGAGCAGAGGCGACGTCCAGCAGGCGATCACCCAGGTCTTCCATGACGAATGGGCCCGGGTGGTTGCCACTCTGGCGCGACGCCTCGGTGATCTCGATCTCGCCGAGGATTCCGCGGCCGAGGCGTTCGCGGCGGCCGTCGAACGGTGGCCTGCCGACAGCGTGCCTCCCAATCCGGGAGCCTGGCTGACCACCACGGCCTACCGGAAGGCCATCGATCGGATCCGGCGCGAGGCCAAGCGCGGCGACAAGCAGGCGGAGGCCCAGATGCTGTTCGAGGACGTTCCCGCCCAGCCGTTGGGAGCGATCGATGATGATCGGCTCCGGCTGATCTTCACCTGCTGTCACTCCGCGCTGTCGATGGAGGCGCGGGTGGCACTGACTCTGCGTCTGGTCGCCGGCCTGACCGTGCCGGAGATCTCCCGCGCATTCCTGGTGCAGGAGAGCACCATGGGGCAGCGGATCACCCGTGCGAAGTCCAAGATCAAGACGGCCCGCATCCCGTATCGGGTGCCGTCGGCGGCGGATCTCCCGGCCCGCGTCTCCGGCGTGCTCGCCGTGCTGTTCCTCGTCTTCAACGAGGGGTACCTGGCCACCGGGTGCGACGCCGACCCGGTGCGCCCTGACCTGACCGCCGAGGCGATCCGGCTCACCCGCTTGGTGCGGACTCTGCTGCCGGAGGATGGCGAGGTCATCGGCCTGCTGGCTCTGATGCTGCTCACCGAGGCGCGCCGCGCCGCTCGCGTCACCGCCGATGGCGAGCTGATCACACTCGACGAGCAGAACCGGGGAGCGTGGGACGCAGCGCTGCTCGCCGAGGGGCACCGACTGGTCAGAGAGCGCCTGGCCACCGGGACGGCACCCGGCCGCTATCAGCTCCTCGCCGCGATCAACGCGGTGCACACCTCCGCGCGCAGGGCAGAGGACACCGACTGGTCGCTGGTCGTCGGGCTCTACGACCGGCTCGTCCGGCTCGACCCGTCGCCGATCATCGCCCTGAACCGAGCCGTCGCCATCGCAGAGCGCGACGATCCCGCGGTGGCGTTGGCGGCTGTCGAGCGCCTCAAGGACTCCCTGGGCGGGTATCACGCCTATCACGCCACTCGCGCGGACCTGCTGCGTCGGCTGGACCGCTGCGAGGCAGCGCGTGCGGCGTACGACCGTGCCATCGAGCTGGCCGGCAATACCGCCGAGATCGCCCATCTGACGCGCCGTCGTGACGAGCTGCCATGAGCACCGCCGTGACGAGCTGCCGTGACGAGGTGCCACGCCCCGGACGGACCTGCCCGTGACCGGAAGCCCCCGTCAGAGGCGAGCGAGTGCTTTCGCGATCCGCTGCTCGCTGACCGGATGGCTGGTTCCCAGGTGCTGGGCGAACAGGCTCACCCGCAGCTCCTCGATGTCCCACAGCAGCGCTGACCACTCCGGGGGCAGGATCATGGACCGCCGCCCGATCGGCAGCCCGCGGGTTTCGCGGAACCGCGCCTCCAGCGCCTTGTCGACCTTCGCGCTGATCACGTGCACTCGATCCATCAGCTGCTTGTCGCGCGTGGGCGACTCCTGCATCTTCTCGACTCGAAACAGTGCCGCATCGAGGTAGACCGGGATGCGGTGCAGGTGGGCAGCGGGAGTGGTGGTCAGGAAATCCGCGGCGAGCAGGTCTCCCAGCCACTCCTTGAGCTCGGTGAGATTCTGCAGCAGGACCAGTGACGAGGCCTTCGACACTGACCTGCGCACTCTCTCAGCCCGTTCGAAGATGCCGACGGCCAGACCCACCGCCGAGGTGCATGCGGGGATGAATTGCGCGTCCACCTCAGCGCGCAGCCGGGAGAACTGCTCCGGAGTGCGCACCTCGACCTCAGCGCCGACGAGGCTGTCGACCGCGACGCGTGCACACGACTGGAGGATGTCCGGTCGGCCCTGCGCGTTGCCGGCGATCACGAGCTTCTCGGAGTTCGACAGGTGGTCGGCGACGTAGTCGGTCCGGTCGGCAAGCGACAGCGCGAGCAGCCGCAGCAGGCCGTTGCGGGTGCCGAGGCGTGCTCGAGTCTCATCGGGCCAGGCGGTGAGTGCGACGGAGTCCGCGTCGTCCCGGAGTCCCGGATACACCTGCGTGCTGCCGCCCGTGCCGACCGGTTCGAGGTCGAGCACGAAGTCCCAGCTGGTGATGCGCTCGCGGGGCTGGAAACCGCCCGAGCGCTGCGCGCGTTCGACCGGCTTCGGGGCGGGGGTCGTCTCCAGCAGAGCCCCCACATCCGTCGTGGGACGGCTCAACGAGTTCCCCTGCCGCACGGCGAACTCCATGACCAGATGGGACGGGAGGCGGCCGAGGTCGAAGTCGTCGGCGGAGATCGTGATCGGGACCAGGTCGGTGAGCTCCCCTCCCCCGGCACGCGCGGTGAGTTCGGCGGCGAGCACCTCGGGAAGCCTGCCCTCATACGGCGTCAGGCCGGCGAGCACCTCGGCGGCGACGTCCGGGGCCGGGACGAAATATCTGCGCTTCGCCTTGGGCAGCGACCGGATGAGGGCGGTGACGAGCTCATGGCGCAGACCGGGCACCTGCCAGGTGAACTCGTCGAACTCCACCGCGGGCAGCGATTCGGCCGGGATCTCCACCGTCACGCCGTCGGCGTTCGAGCCGGGGGCATAGGCGTACCGCAGAACCGCGGCGCTGCCGTCGGGCAGCGGCCATTCCAGCGGGAAGTCCTCGGCTGCCTGCGAGGCGAGCTCCGCCGAATCCTCGCTCAGAAGAGCATCGACCTGGATGTCGAGGTACTCGGGCTCGTGCTGCCGCTTCTTCTTCCACCAGCTGTTGAAATGGGCCCCGGAGACGATCGTCTCCGGCAGCCGGGAGTCGTAGAAGTCGAACAGCACTTCGTCCTCGGCCAGCAGCCGGCGGTTGCGGATCCGCGATGCGAGGTCCTCCGCCTCCGCCACGGCGGCGGCGTTGCGCGCCAGGAAGGCATGCCGGTCGCGCCACTCACCGTCGATCAGCGCATGGCGGATGAAGAGTTCGCGGGAGACTTCGGGGTCGATCTTCCCGTAGCCCACCCGACGGTCGGAGATCAGGGCGACACCGTAGAGGGAGACCTTCTCGTAGGCCATGGCCGAGCCGGTCTTCTGCGACCAGTGGGGCTCGCTGTGCTGCCGCACTGCCAGGGGTCCTGCGGCCTCGACGACCCACTCGGGCTCGACTGCAGCCACGGTCCTGGCCCACAGCCGGGAGGTCTCCACGAGCTCGGCCGACATCACGACCTCGGGCCTGGTCTTGAACAGCCCCGAGCCGGGGAAGATCGCGAACCGGGTCCCGCGAGCTCCCTGGTACTCGCGGCCGTCGGCCGTGCGCACGCCGATCATCGACAGGAGGCCGGTCAGCAGAGCCCGGTGGATCTGGACGGCCTCGTCGTCGTACAGCGCAGCCTTCTTCCCGCCCTGTCCGCGGCGCTGTTGGCTACGCCGGGACCCGGCTGCCTCCGTGTCCGCATCGAGCGGCCGCCAACTCGCCCGCTCGATGTGGACGCCGGTGTTGCCCAGCAGCGAGCGCAGCTGGCCGACGAGGTCCTGCCATTCGCGCACCCGCACGAAGTTGATGAATTCGGACTTGCACTGGCGGCGGAACTTCGACGAGGAAAGAGCCGCAGCGGAGTCGCTGAGGTAGTTCCACAGGTTGAGCAGGGCCAGGAAGTCACTCGTGTCGTGCCGGAAGCGCGCGTGCTGGGCGTCCGCCTCCGCACGGACTTCGGTGGGGCGCTCCCGGGGATCCTGGATGGACAGCCCGGCGACGATGACCGCCAACTCTCCGCCGCATCCGGCCTCTGCCCCGGCGAGCAGCATGCGGGCCAGCCGCGGGTCGATGGGCAGCCGGGAGAGCTTGCGCCCGATTCCGGTCAGCCGGATCCGGCCCTCGTCGGTCTGCAGCGCGCCGAGTTCGCCCAGGAGCACGCGACCGTCGCGAACCGCTTTGGGGTCGGGCGGAGTGAGGAAGGGGAAGGCGCTGATATCGGATTCCCGCTCGGCGAATCCGAGCGCGCTCATCTGCAGGATGACACTGGCGAGGTTCGTCCGCAGGATCTCCGGGTCGGTGTACTCGGGCCGGGATTCGAAGTCCTCCTCCGAGTACAGGCGGATGCAGATGCCGTCGCTGGTTCGTCCGCAACGGCCCTTGCGCTGGTTCGCGCTTGCCTGCGAGATGCGCTCGATGGGCAGCCGCTGGACCTTGGTGCGGTTGGAGTAGCGGGAGATCCGCGCCGTGCCGGCATCGATGACGTACTTGATGCCCGGCACCGTCAAGGAGGTCTCCGCGACGTTGGTGGCCAGCACCACGCGAGGCCGGGAGTGCGGGGCGAACACTCGCTGCTGTTCGCCTGCCGAGAGCCGGGCGAACAGCGGCACGATCTCCCACTGCGCATGGCGGCCGCCGCGCCTGCTGAGGTGTCCGGTGAGCGCCTCGGCGGTGTCGCGGATCTCGCGCTCTCCCGACAGGAAGACGAGGATGTCGCCCGGCTCCTCCGCGGCGAGCTCGTCGAATGCTGCGAGGATCCCCTCGGTCTGGTCCATCGCGCCGGCTTCATAGGCGCCGTCGTCGCCGGGTCCGTCCGAGTCGTCGTCTGCCTCCCCTGCGTCCGGGTCCAGTGGGCGGTAGCGGACCTCGACGGGGTAGGTCCGCCCGGAGACGCGGATGACGGGAGCGTCATCGAAGTGGGCGGCGAATGATTCCGGATCGATCGTCGCCGAGGTGATGATCACCTTGAGATCGCTGCGCTTGCGCAGCAGCCGGGCGAGGAAGCCCAACAGGAAGTCGATGTTGAGGCTGCGTTCGTGAGCCTCGTCGATGATGAGGACTTCGTAGTCGCTCAGGAACTTGTCGTGCTGCAGCTCCGCCAGCAGGATGCCGTCGGTCATCACCTTGACGCGCGTGCTGTCGGCGACCTGCGAGGTGAAGCGCACCTGGTAGCCGATGCCCTCCCCCAGCTCCTGGTCGAGTTCCTCGGCCAGCCGGCCGGCAACAGCGCGGGCCGCGATCCGGCGCGGCTGGGTGTGGCCGATGAGTCCGTCGATTCCGAGGCCGAGCTCCAGGCAGATCTTCGGGATCTGAGTGGTCTTGCCGGACCCGGTCTCACCGGCGATGACGACGACCTGGTTGTCGCGGATCGCCTCCGCGATGGCATCCCGCTGCTCGCTGACCGGCAGCTGCGGCGGGTAGGTGATCGTCGGTCGAACCGAACGCCGTGCCTCCTGCAGGCGGGCCGTGCGCTGCGCCGTGTCACGCCTGCGCGGGTCGCGACCCCTGCTGCGCGGATTCCGGCGGGAGGATGACCGGGTCTTTCGATGCTCGCTCATGTCCCCACCAGGGTACCGGCAGGGGCGGGCACGGATTTCCACGAGGACGGTCGGGCGCTGCAGTCGGGGCCCTCGGTCGCCTCTGCAACCGGCAGGGCGACGGCGGGCGCAGGCGGTCGCCGTCGCAGGTCTACTCTTGGACGGGGCAGAGAAGGGGCGGGGGCAGGGAAGGGACAGGGCACAGTGATCGGAGTTCTCGAGGGTTTCGGCGTCATCAGCGTCGTCATACTCACGGGATTCATCCTCGGTCGCACGGGCGTGCTCGGTCCTACCGGGCAGCAGGTCATCGCCAAGCTCGTGTTCTACGCGGCCACTCCCGCGCTGCTCTACATCACCCTGGCGGAGACCGAGATCGGAATGATCTTCTCGTCGGCGCTGGTGGCCACCGGCGGCTCAGCCCTGCTCGTCGGGATCGCGGCATTCGTCCTCACCAAGGCAGTGCGCAGGCGCAGCCTGGGCGAATCGACGATCAGCGCGATGTCGGTGAGCTACGTCAACATCGGCAACCTCGGCATCCCCATCGCCACCTATGTGCTCGGCGACCTGAGCTACGTCGCTCCCGTGCTGCTGTTCCAGCTCATCGTGCTCGCGCCGGTCAGCATGGCGCTCCTCGACTCGACCCGGCCAGGAGCGGGCGGCGAATGGTGGAAGGCGGTCGTGGTGGTGCTGCGCAATCCGATCGTGATCGGCGCGGCGATCGGCGTCGCATCCTCACTGACGGGCATCCGGCTGCCCGGCGTGGTGCACGAGCCGGTGAGCATGCTCGCCGCGATTGCGGTTCCGGGCGCGCTGCTGGCATTCGGCATCTCGCTCAAGGACGGCTGGCAGCTGCCGGTGCCGGGCGCCCGCTCGCAGCTGACGATGATCACCACGCTCAAGCTGATCGCGCAGCCGCTCATCGCCTGGGTGGTCGGCGGTCCGCTGCTGGGGTACTCAGGACTCGATCTGATGGGGATCGTCGTCACCTCCGCCCTGCCGACGGCTCAGAACGTGTACATCTACTCGCTGGAATACAACCAGTCCGAACGCCTGGCTCGGGATGCTGTCTTCATCACCACCGTGCTGTCGGTGCCGACGATTCTCGTCGTGGCAGTGCTGTTCGGGTGAGCTTCGAACGGCTGACCGCGGTCTGCTCCGACCGTCGCTCCCCGCCCGCGAGTTCGCCGCATCCGCGTGTCGGTCCCCCGCCCGCACTTGGATGGGGCGAACAATGGAGGCGTGGCTACTGATGAACCGAAGAACACCGATGACCTGATGTCGCGGCGCTTGAGTTCGGGCTCCGAACCGAACGCGGCGGCTCGGTCCGGTGACTCTGCCTCCGGTTCGCACCTCGAGGACACTCAGGCCTTCGACCCCCTTCATGACGAACCCGAGCCGACGCGCGAGGTCCATCCCTCCGGCGCCTCGCCGGCAGCGGCCCAGACCAGCGCCAAGCCGGCAATGCTCTCCGATGAGGAATGGGCGATGCTCAGCGGCACCGGTCCTGCTGCGAGTCCAGCGGCGTCCGGCAGTGCCGCTCGCACCTCGGCGCCTTCCCGGTCCGAGAAGTCGAGGGACGTGGATGTGCCGGAGTCGCGCGGATTCGGGGTCCTCGACGTCATCGGGACCATCTGGATCACATTGGCCATGCCCTTCGTGCTCGCAGCACTCGCGGTCCGAGCAGTGGCGTCCGGATTCTTCCTCAAATTCGAGTACTTCTACAGACCGGGGTTCCCCGCCGACAACTACGGATTCACTCCGGAGGACCGCCTCCACTATGGCTCCTATGTCGTCGACTATCTGAACAACCTCGACTCGAGCCGGTACCTCTCCGATGTCGTGCTGCCCAACGGTGTTCCGGTGTTCGGCCCGGAAGAGATCTCCCACATGGCTGATGTGAAATCGCTCGTGACACTGCTGTACCTGGTCGCGATCATCGCGGCAATCGTCGGCATCGTGTTCGCCCTTTACCTGTCCCGGCGCACCGGTCCGGGCATTCGTCACGGCATCCGCTTCGGAGCCATTCTCACGCTGCTCGCTGCGATCGCGGCAGGAGTGCTCGCTTTCACCGGCTGGGACCAGTTCTTCACCGGCTTCCATGCCCTCTTCTTCGAGGAGGGAACGTGGCAGTTCTACCTGGACGACGCGCTCATCCGCCTCTTCCCGGCTGAGTTCTGGATGGACGCAGGAATTGCAGTCGGAGTCATCGTTCTGCTCGGTTCACTGCTCCCCCTGATTCTCACTTTCGTCGGCGCCAGACGCCGGCGAGCAGCCCGTTCCGCCGCAGCGTGAGGCTGAGACGTGGTATCCGGCCTGGCCTCGCAATGCGTTCGAACTGAGGCGTGCGGTCCGGCCCGAAGCGTGCGGCCGGACTGAAACTTCTGCTGAATAGGAGCTGACGACGAGTCAGCACCGACACCAAGACTCGGGGTCGGGTGGTTTTCCCCTACCACCCGGCCCCGCTCATCATTCAGCTGATTCGACCAACAGAATGCCGCATGGAAATTGGGACAACTTTATCCGCATTACTGTTCTATTCGTGTTCTATTGTTGATAGGGTTGGGGTACGAGCATCGGAGGTTCCCCCATGACCCTGATCGATCCCGATAACGTCAAGCAGGTTCTGGCCGCGCTGGTCGCCAAGGCCGAACCTCCCAGCAGACCGATCCCCGACGATGTCCCCACCCCACCCGGAGGCAGCGCCGCTCCCGAGGCGCCGGCCGCACCTGAGAATGACGCCGCTCCCGAGGCGCCGGCTGACTTCGGCACCAGCGCTGGCGTCAGCGTTGCCGCCTCCCCTCCCGAAGCGTCGGCCGATGCCGCGAATCCGGCGGGGCACCCTGTCAGGTCGGGACTGCTGGATGCGACCACGCAGGTTCATCTGGAGTCAGCCGCACCCGGCCTGCTGACTGTCCTCGACGCGCTGTCCGAACACACCGGAATGGTGACAGCGACCGCCGGCACCACCTCCGACCAGGAAGCCGTCGCGTTGCTGCGAGCAGCCGAAACGCTCCGCCGAAC
>NZ_JAJTWW010000017.1 GCF_021729135.1 Brevibacterium daeguense | reverse complement strand
ACCACCTCACCAGCCCCGACCCATGAAAGATCGAGGCTAGAGCGTTTCCCTACGAAATATCCAGTACGACGGATTTCGCGATAGTGAACTCGTTGAGGGCGAAGCGTCCTCCAAGACGGCCCCGACCCGATCTGCGCCCTGGCGCACCTCCAAACGCAATGTTGAGCTCCCAGTAGTTGCTTGAGTCGTTGACCACCACGAGCCCTGCCGGCAACTGCTCGGCTACCTGGTAGGCACGGCTAAGACTCTCTGTGAAAACCGCGGCGACCAAGCCGTACTCACCTTCTTTGGCGGCGGCGACGAGTTCCTCGTCGCTAGAACAACGAGTGATCGGCACGACGGGACCAAACGTTTCCTCAGTATGGATGTCGGCTGCGGGTTGTACATCAGCCAGCACCGTCGGCATGAAATAGTTGCCGCTACGCTCAAGACTCTTGCCACCAGCAACTTTGTGAGCCCCCTGTGAAAGAGCTTCATCGACTAGCCCCTGAACGCGTCTGAGGCCTTCCGGAAGATGGAGCGGGCCGAGATTTGAGGTCGAATCGGCAGGATCTCCGATTACTAGCTCGTCCGCGTGTTTTCCGATCCGATCAGCGAGTTGGTCGGCAATGGAGTCTGCAGCGAGAACTCGACCGGCCGCGCTACAGACTTGACCACCGTTCCAGAAACCGGCGGAAGCGATCGCCGCTGCAGCTCTGTCAAGATCAGCGTCATCGAACACGAGCACTGAAGTATTACCACCAAGCTCAAGCACCAGATGCTTATCCCAGCAGGCCTGCTCAATCGCGCGTCCGGCCTGCGAACCTCCAGTAAAGCCAACTGCGTCAATCCCGGGATGAGTGGTTAGGTGTTGAGCTACAGCGAGTTCATCAGTGAGAATGAGTTGCAGTAATTGCTCTGGCAGATCAGACCCACGTAGTACCTCATGAAATATCGCAGCTACTCTCGCGGTTGTCGGAGCAGGTTTCCATACGACAGCGTTTCCAGTCGACAAGGCGGGTCCGAGATACTCGACAGGAATGTTGAGCGGAAAGTTCCAAGGGGTTATGACTGCCCACACGCCGATCGGTTCCCGGGTGACGCTGATCCGCTTGTTGGGATCCCGCAACCGCGGTGTCTCTCCTGGATCGCCCATAAGCGTCTCCGCTGCGACTCGAAACCCGCTCGCCGCTGAGCGGACTTCAGCTAATGCATCAGAAAAGGGTTTGCCGTGTTCCTCAGAAAGGGCCGTTGCAAGCCTTTCTTCGTGGGCGAGAACTTGTGAGGCCGCGGAGTAGCACCAATCCGCACGTACTCCTGGTGCTGTTCGGCGAAATTTTTCGAAGGCGCGACGAGCGGCTCCAATTGCTATTTCGACGTCCGCAGTAGCCGCAGATTGAATTTCGCCGATTCGTTCATTCGACGCAGGATTAATGACTGGATAAGTGCGATCGGATGAGCGCTTCTCGCCGTCGATCCATGAACAGAATGACTTCGTTGTTGCTAACACAGGATTACCCTCCTTTGGAACGAATTAGCTAGACTATTCGTTGAAGTTTGAATGGCGAGAGATGAGCTCCAAGAGATGCCGTCGCAAACGCTAGGCGTTAGCATCGCCTGCTCGCATATCGATTTTCGCCGACTTCACGGCGTCGGGGTCGGCGGCTTCGAGCGCGTTGGCGCTGAGCTCAGGGGTCGGACGCGTGAATCCTCTTGTCAGGACAATCAAGTAGATGAAGCCCAAGACCATCCATGAGCCTCCCACTAGCTTTGCGAGGCCATCGAGATTGAGCAGCAGGTAGATATCAATAACTGCGCCGATCGCAGGGAGTACAACGTAGACGGCCGGGTTGAGCCGCTCCTGTGATCGATTACGGATGAAGTAGGCGATAACGGCAACGTTCACCATTGTGAAACCGACGAAGGCGCCAAAATTGATGAAAGACGTCGACGTGCTGAGCGACAGAAAGATTGCTATGAGTCCAATGCCACCACAGAATAGGATGTTGTTGACTGGAGTCAGGAACCGTGGCGACAGACGTCCAAAGAAACTCTTAGGGAATACGCCGTCCCGTCCCATCGCATAAAGCAGTCGAGCTGAGCTTGCCTGAGCGGCGATGCCGGCGTTGAACTGTTGCGCCACCAGTGCGGTGAGGAAGAAGGCTGCGAAGACATGGCCGCCGATCGTCAGAGCCACTTCTGACCCAGCCGCCTCTGCATACTCGGATCCGGCGGGCAGAATTATTCCCATCAAGAATGCGGTGATCACAAAAATCACACCACCAAAAAGTGCGACGAGCACAAGGCCAAGAGGTATAGTTCGCTGCGCGTTCTTTGTCTCCTCGGCCAAAGTGGTTACAGCGTCGTAACCAAGGAAAACGTAGGCCGCTATTGCCGCACCGCTGGCGATCGGCCCGATTTCCTGATGCACTCCTATGAACGGCTCCATCGTCAGAAATGCTCCAGCGCCACCCTCCTGGACGATGTGGTTGATCGAAAGAATGAAGTAGAGCGCGAGAATCACAACCTGGAAGGAAATCACGACCATGTTGGCCCTGTCGGCCACCTTGATGCCGATGATGTTGATTGCGGTGGTGGCTGCGATGAAAATTATCAGCCAGACGGCGCGAGGGATATCAGGAAACTGGGCGTAGAGATACTCAGCGCCGACCAACCAGATCACAAGCGGAATGAATACATAGTCCAGTAAGAGCACCCAGCCAGTCATGAAGCCGGAGCGGGGCCCGACAGTCTTGCGGACATACGTGTAGCCAGAGCCTGAGGCGGGAAAGTGGCGGGCCATACGTGCATAACTGAGTGCGGTGAAGAGGACAGCGACGGTAGCTAGAAACATTGCGCCCGCCGCAGCGCCATCGCTCGCTGCTGCGATCACGCCGAACATGCCGATCATGATTAGCGGCCCCATGTACGCAAGACCGAAAAGCACAATCGATGGCAGGCCGAGAGTTTTCTTGAGATGAACTTCGGTTTGAGTCGTCATTTGGGCCACATCCGTAGCTAATAGGGTCCCCCGCATGCTCCTCTTTGAGGATGCGGTGAAGTCAGGCTATTCCCCTGTCGCGTCATTTGCAATAGGCGTTACTGTTAACGGTTTAAAGACTGAGGCTCCCGAACCGAGTTCTACTGCCCGGACTCAATCCGCTGCTATGAGGCGCCAGCTCGAGTCAATGGCGGTGGTTGGGATGAGAACTGTGAACTGCCAGGGTTTGGGCAGCTCCCCAGTGACAGCAACCTTCGCCGAGTTGGTGGCAATGACCTTTCCGGTCTTGCTCAGGAGTGCGATGGCCGGCTCAAGGGGTCCGAGAGAAGTCAGCAGCAGGTATTCCAACCTTTCAAGCGACAGATCAGCGGCAACAACACTGACGGTGGAGTTCCGACTCGCGGTAGGCATACTGGCGGTAATGATGCGCGCGTCTGTGGCACCAAAGTCCATGTATGGGCCGGCAACGACTGGCCGTCCCTGCTCCGCTGGAGTCTTGAACCAAGCCATGTCGATGTAGTCGTAGAAGTTGATCGAATCTGGATTCAGATCATGGCGAGTGAAGCCCAGCTTTGAACCAGTCCAATGCCAGGATTGCATCCATGCTGGTGCATCAACTAGGACGCCCGGTGCCACTGCCACTCCAGCGCTGATAACGAGTCCGTCGTGTTGCTCAATAATGGACCGGACTAAAGGCTCAAGCTCGTCCAGACTGTCATGTTTGACCATGGACGAGGCCAACAAAGGAGAAGCAGCCCGACGCAACTCGTCTAATGACTGAAAGACGGCATCCAAGTACTGCGCTATCGTCTCCGAGCTCTCAAGGAGGGCAGACTCGAGTGCTTTGCTCACGGTGTCCTCGTTTCGTTTGTCACGAGTTTCAGGTGGCGCTCGACGGCAAGGATTTGCTCCGACTCGAAATGCACCGCACCCAACGAGTCCGCTAACTCAACGTCACCTGCGGCAATCGCGGCAATTATGGCCTCATGTTCCTCATATGCTTCGAGTTTGCGGGACGATATCTCTTCAGAGTGCCAGGATATCGGGGCGACGTCCGTCTGTATGCGCACGAGGAGAGAAGTGATCTGCCGTGACTGAGCGGCGACGCCGAGGCTGATGTGGAAGCGACCGTCGGCTCGGCGCAGTCCCGGGCTGTCTACCTCGGAGAGGAACTGTGCGTTCCGGGACCGCATCCAGCTCACGTCTTGCTCGTCGGCACGCATTGCACCAAGTCGCGCCGCCCCGCGTGCGATAGTAGCGGCAACGTCGAAAAGGTCCTTGAGGTCATCGGTGCTGATACAGCCCAGGCGCTCATCGATATCCTCGTCGAGAATTTCGACCTGACCGCTGATAATGCTTCCCCCGCCTCGTCCTCGACGCGTGTCGACCAAACCTTTGTCGCGCAACATATGTAGGCCGTGGCGCAGGGTGAGCGGAGACACGCCGAGGTGCTCCGAAAGGGTGGACTCCGGAGGCAAACGGTCCCCGACGTTGAGTACTCCGACGCTGATCGCCGCTTGGAAGCGTCGCATGATCATCTCAGCTCGGCTCAAAGAGTCGAGAGACTGCGGCACAGCCACCTGCATCATCATTTCGAGCGCCCGATCCGATACCATTCCCATTTCGTCTCGCCGCGGTGCGCCCATGGGGCAAGCATATCGGGGCGACTTCTGCTTTCTCGTAACCGGCTCAGTCTTCAGCGAAGTGGATCACACCTCCACAATCGTGAAGAGCATAACGACGAGCATCGCGGACATCGCCCCGGCCTCAACGGAAAGCAGCAAGCGACAGCGCCACAGGGAGACGCACGCCAGCACAGCAAGAGAAGTTATCAGGAGGATCGTTCCGAGTGGCAGCACAAGCATTAGCAAATCCGTGCCGTGTTGACTATGAGACCCTGCGTGGAATTCGGCACTTCCACCCGTTGAGCCGTGTGTCCCGTGATCGTGGGATAAGGCTAGCCACGCCATCGCCGGATAAGCGAGAGCTACAGAGACCATGACCGGACGGCGAAGCGCGCCGTCACGCCTTAGCGGTCTGCACGGGAGGACCAGATCATTCCTCCCTGTGATGACTTCCGTGCACTGGTTCTGAGGCATTCGCAGATCAACACTGAGAAGTAGTCCGCCAAGAATCAGCAGGAACATCCACCAAACCGGCGACAACGCCGCGAGAAAGGCGAGATCGATCATCCCGGCAAACATTAAAGATGCTGCGAGAACTGGTAGCGGCCGCCGTCCAACTAGTGAACCGCTGAAACAGGCCCCGGCGGCCGCGACCATAATCGTACCGGCCAGAGTATTCATTTAAAGACCCTCGCGCCCCGCCCCCTCTTATTACATAGAGCAGCAGGTATCGCCGTCCTGCTTCGCGCGCGAGGAGTCCCCTCCAGACGGGAGGTCCAAAGTGGGATTCTGATCGAGGAAGCTATGTGGCTTGAACCAGAAGCCAGAATAGTCGACTGGCATCACCGGCCAGTCCTCAGTTCGCGGAATGTGCGTGAAACCAAAGCTGTGCCACAAGACTATATCCGTGCCATTGAGACTTCGATCAGCCTCTGTCCACTTAGGTAAGCCGTCCCAGCCCGCGTGCTGGTTAGGGTAGTCGCCTGCAGGATACAGCTCACCCGCGGTGTATTGAGTAGCCCAGAGATGCTTCGTCGCAAAATTCGCCCTGGCATACGCCGTCGAATCGGGCTGCGCCAGCAACGTCGCCTTTCCCTCAGGAATCAGCCAGTATCCAGTGGGTTTGCCGACGTAGTTCTTGCGGTGAGCGCTTCGTACGGACCACACTCGATTCATCTCGTTGTTGGCGAGGCGTTGCGCTTCGGACTCTGTCTTGAGCTGGGTGTCATCCCAGGTGAAAGCATTGCCGAACGGGTTTTCGTGCCCTGTCGGGATTTGTCGCATCTCGATCTCGTGCACGGTGTTGTCTTCTCCGTCGATCGCCACGTCGAGGCGTGCACTAAAGATGTGCTGGTGAACTGGCGTGAACACCCCGGGTGCAACCTCCGTGCCATGAGGATCTTCAGCACCGGGATGGTTGGCGCCGGCGAAAACGATGCCTGTGGCCTTCGCTTCAAATTGGATCGACCCGTCGAGGTAGAAGTACCAGAAAAATCCGTAATCGTAATTACCGACGGTCGCGAAGTAGCTCACCACGAGGCGGCGACTACGGCGCACATCAGGACGACCATGATGGTCGGTGTGTCTCCATTGGATCCCGTAGTCCTCCTCATGCATACAGACAGCTTGCGGGATCTTTCGGGCTTTACAGGAACCATCGGCGACGAATGCGTCGAAATAGTGGATGACGCCTAAGCAATCGCAGCCTAAGGCCAAAGAGTTGGCATTCTGCCCGAGCAAATACTCACCAGCGTCGAAATAGCTAATCCAATAACGCGTATGATGAGTATCCCCGTAGGGAACGATCATTTCCGGGATGCTTGCGCGAGTGAGGACCGGACGGTCCTCGTCCCCGTCCCGGAAACTGACCTGATTGAGCACTAATCCCTCTTTGGCGTTGAACCCAATATGAAGTTTCCAGTTCTCCCACTGGACCTGATTCCCTTCCACGGCGAAGCTGGGACCGTCGGGTTGGGTGATCTCAATCGGTTTCAACGACGAGCGGGCCGGGCCACGTACTTCCAATCCGTAGTTACCGTGCTGAGTCGGAACAGGGACGTTCCCCCGGTCCTCGACTCTGACAACTCTTTGGTCAATAAGGTTCACAAGGACAATCAAACCCTCGACCGGATGAGCCCAGGGATTATCTCCAGGATTGGGGATCAAGTAGGTAAGCGAGCGAACCACACGATGCCCGACTTCATCCTCCCGCCCCGGGAAGAACCCGGGCGCCAGCGGCGTGCAATAACACGTGTCAATGTAATCCTCTAGCCCGCGTCGCTTCATTGCGGCGCGCCAATCGGGAGACGCCTTGACTATCTCGTCCATCCCCATGTACTCCTCTTCGAGGATCTGAGGCTGGCCGTATGGTTCTTCTCGGGTAGGAAGTACCTTGTAATCCTCAACCTTGGAACGACTGATGCCCACTATGGCCTCGGCAGCGTTTCCGGAGGTCCGATCGAGCAGAGTGACAAGGGCACGGCGGTCAGTTCGGTCACCATGACGCCATCGTGCGACTGCTTCCTTCGGAGGATCGAGAGGCAGTAAAGCAGCGACGCGGACATGCTCAGTCAGGTAACCCGCACCAACGAGGACCGCACGAGTTTTTTCGATCTCATCTTCAGTCAACGGATCTAGGGGATGGATCGCATCAACAGGAGTGCTCACCCTCTTGCCGTGAGTATGGGTCCGATCGGGGGACAGGCCGGAGTTCATCAAGGGTGACAGGCTCATCGCAGTTCCTCACTACTCTGTGGAGAATCGATTCCAGTGACCTCACCATAGTCGGACGCCGCGAACAAAGCAATAGACGTTACTGTTAACGTTTTACGGCATTGCCATCGCCCCTCCAGACCTCACAGTCGTAATGGCACGAGACGTCACTGCGAAGCCCGCCGCAACGTTGCCGGCGCGCGAGGACGCAGGTCAAATGCTTAGATATTGAAGACGGGAAAAAGATGTTTCGCGGTTTCTGAACAAAGTAGTAGACATCGCTACACGCGCGCCCTCTACCGCGGCATGTTCGCGAACCGGGACCGCGCACCCTGGAACGCGACCTTGATCTCGCCGGTCGGGCCGTTGCGGTGCTTGGCCACGATGATGTCGGCCTCACCGGCGTGCGGGGACTCCTTGTCGTACATGTCCTCACGGTGGATCAGCAGCACCATATCCGCGTCCTGCTCGATCGAGCCGGATTCGCGCAGATCAGAGATCATCGGCCGCTTGTCCGTGCGCTGCTCGGAGGAGCGATTGAGCTGCGAGAGCGCGATCACCGGCACCTCGAGCTCCTTGGCCAGCAGCTTGAGCGAGCGCGAGAACTCCGAGACCTCCTGCTGACGGGACTCCACCCGCTTGCCCGAGCTCATCAGCTGCAGGTAGTCGATGACGACCATCTGCAGGTTGTGCTGCTGCTTGAGCCGGCGGCACTTGGCGCGGATCTCCGTCAGCGCCATGTTCGGGGAGTCGTCGATGAACAGCGGCGCCTCGTTGATCCGGGCCATCGTCGCCGC
This sequence comes from Brevibacterium daeguense, assembly GCF_021729135.1. Taxonomy (GTDB): domain Bacteria; phylum Actinomycetota; class Actinomycetes; order Actinomycetales; family Brevibacteriaceae; genus Brevibacterium; species Brevibacterium daeguense. Next base: position 59,112 of record NZ_JAJTWW010000017.1, on the reverse strand, counting down.
CAGCGTCGTCCAGTCCTGCGGGGTCAGCTCGCCGCGGCGCAGGTCCTGCAGCTTGATGCTCGACTCCGCGCTCAGCAGGCGCATCGACAGCTCCAGCCGACCCATCTCCAGCGAGAAGATCACGGTGGTCTGGTCGCTCGCGATCGCCGCCGAACGCACCATGTCCAGCGCCAGCGTCGACTTGCCCACGCCGGGACGTGCCGCGATGACGATCATCTGCCCCGGGTGAAGGCCATTGGTCAGCTCGTCGAACTCGACGAAGCCGGTGGGCACACCGGTCGTATCGCCGCCGTGCTCGCCGGAGCGTTCGATCTCCGCCGCCGTGTCCTCGATGATCTCCGACAGCCGGACATAGTCCTCCGCCGCGCGGCGCTCGGTGACCTGGTAGATCTCCGACTGCGCGCGGTTGACCAGGTCGTCGGTGTCGCCCTGGGCGTCGTAGCCCATCTGCACGATCCGCGTGCCGGCCTCCACGAGCTTGCGCAGCAGCGCCCGCTCGCGCACGATGTTCGCGTAGAACCCGGCGTTGGCAGCGGTGGGCACCGAGGAGATCAAGGTGTGCAGGTACGCCGCGCCGCCGATCCGGGCGAGGTCCCCGGACTTGGACAGCGCATTGGCGACGGTGACGGCGTCGGCGGGCTCGCCCCGGGCGTAGAGGTCGAGGACGCAGTCATAGATGGTCTCGTGCGCCGGCTTGTAGAAGTCCTCGCCGCGCAGGTTCTCCACGACGTCGGCGATCGCATCCTTGGACAGGAGCATCCCGCCGAGCACGCTCTGCTCGGCCTCCATGTCCTGCGGCGGCGTCCGGAGTCCGCTCTCCGCCTGCTGCCAATCGTTCGCTACGCTCATACCCACCTCGCCAGTCACCGCTTCCGACGATCGCCGGTCACACAGACCCACCACTTTAACGGCACTCTACGGGCACCTGCGGACATGGTCTTCATCAGGCTGCAGACCCGTCGAGCCCACGCGGTGGGTGCCCGTCGGCCACCTGTGGACCGATCACCGTGCCCTGTGAGATCACGCCGAGACGATTCACAGGTTCGGGCCGGAAGCAGAGGTCGAACCATCCCCTTGACGGCCGAGGACGTTGATGTCGTTCTGTCGGTCCTGCCCGAAGCCATCAACGTGGCGCGGTTCAGCCGGCGTCCCCGCCGCCCAGCCACATCAGCCAGCGGCCCTTCGACCAGCAGCGGCCGACCGCCTCGACGTGCAGAGTGCGGTGATCGAACACCGCCAGCCCGATGATGCTGTGACCCGAGGCGCGGCGATCACCGAGCGTCGGCACTGCCGGTGCGACGCCGACACCCTCGACCGACACCCACGCCACAGGCCGTTCGGCCCCTGCATCCACGAGGCGATGCAGGAAGCCCAGGCGCCCTTCGAGAGTCCACCGGGAGAGCGCCCAGGTCGTGATGACCACGGGCAGCCCGTGCTCCGGAACTTTACCGATGGCCGCACGCAACTGCTCCACAACGATTTCGATCCTGGCGACGACCTCGGGAATCGCCCGTGCCGGAACCGGCTGGTCTCCCACCACCGTCGCGGACACCTGCAGCGGCGAGGACGGATGCCCCAGGGACAGACCAGTGCTGTAGGTGACGAGCGCTCGGTCGACATCGAGATTCGACCCGCCCACACCATCCACATCGATCAGCCCGACCGCGTCCGCTCCCACCCGGCGGGACACCTCGGCGATGGCCGGGTAGAGCACGGCGAGAGCGGACACGGGCACGGACGCGGGCCGATCAGTCACTCATGAAGCCCAATCAGCCATCCGGATGCTCAAGCGTCCGCCCCGAGCCTCACTCGACAGCCCGGCCCGAGGCGCTCGCCGCCTCGGGGGCGTCGGGTCGCGGTGCCGCCTTGAGGATGAGGGTGACGATTCCGGCGGCGACCATGGTGCCGCCCACCACCCACATCCCCGCGTTCTGCGTGCCGGTCGCCTCTGCCAGCCAGCCGGTCACATAGGGCGCGAAGAAGCCGGCGGAGTTGCCCAGCGAGTTGATCAGGGCGATCCCGGCAGCCGCTCCGGCTCCGGCGAGGAACGCCTGCGGCAGGGGCCAGAAGGTGGGCAGGGTCGCACAGATCGCCATCGCGCAGATCGTCACGGCGATCATCGTGGTGAACGGGGAGTTGAGGTACAGCGCGACCGGGATGGCGGCGCCGCCGATGAACAGCGGCAGGGCCACGTGCCACACGCGCTCACCGGTCTTGTCACCGTGCCGGGACCAGAAGTACATCGCGAAGGCGCCGAACGCGTAGGGGATCGCGGTGATGAAGCCGACCTCGAGCAGCGTGTACTCGACGCCGAACGTCTCCTGGAAGCCCGCGATGATGGTCGGCAGGAAGAAGCTCAGCGCGTACAGCCCGTAGACGGCGCCGAAGTAGACGAAGGCGAGCGCCCACACGCGCGGGTTCAGCAGGGAGCGCTTCACCGGGTAGTGGTAGGTCTGGGCGGTCGAGGCCTCCTCCGCCTCCATCTTCAGGGCCAGCCATTCCCGCTCCTCCGGCTCCAGCCACTTGGCGTCCCGCGGCCGGTCGGTGAGGTAGAAGATGCACACGATGCCCAGGATGATCGCCGGGATGCCCTCGATGAGGAACATGAAGCGCCAGCCGGCGAAGTTCTCGAAGACGGAGTTGCCGCTCTCGATCAGCCACGAGGACAGTGGCGCCCCGATGACGTTGGACAGCGGGATCGCGAGCATGAACAGCGCGGTTGCGCGGGCCCGGGTGCTGGTGGGGAACCAGTAGGTGAGGTAGAGGATGATGCCGGGGAAGAAGCCGGCCTCGGCCACGCCCAGCAGGAACCGGAGCACGTACAGCCAGAACGGGCTGGGCACGAAGGCCATGAGTGAGGCGACTGCACCCCAGCTGATGAGGATCCGGGCCAGCCACCGGCGAGCACCGAATCGGTGCAACGCGAGGTTCGACGGCACCTCGAGCAGCAGGTAGCCGAAGAAGAAGATGCCGGCGGCGAATCCGAACTGGGTTGCGGTCATGCCCAGGTCCTCGTTCATGCCGCCCGGACCAGCGATCCCGAGGTTCGTCCGGTCGAGGTAGTTGATGAAGTACATGAGGATGATGAAGGGGATGAGCCGGCGCGTGATCTTCTTCAGCACGCGCTTCTCGATCGCCGAGTCCGCAGCTGGGGCTGATCCGGAGTGCGGACCGGAGTGGGAAGTAGTCATGGCGTCTCCTGGCGAGCACATCCGAGAGATGTGCGACTGCGAGCTGAGGCGGACGGCAGCGGCAGTGCGCCGTTCGGCTCAGGCCGGATTCGTGTACGGGCAGATGCATAGTAGCACCGGCGAGCGCGTTTCCGAACGCGAATCCTCCGCGATTCGAACGAGGTTCGGGGCCCTACTATGAGGCGATGAGAAGGCGGAGGTGGGCCAGTGGCGGTGCATGATTCTTTCCTGGTGCGTGCAGGTCGCGTGCTCGCCCTCGACGCGCACATCTCGCGGATGGCCGCGGCGATCGGCTGGGAGCGGGGACGGGTCGGGTCCGAGTATGCCGAACTGCTGCTGGCGGTGGAGGCGGAGCGGGATTCCGAGGAGCATGCGGGCACAGCGGACCGCGTTCCCGAGGAGCATGCGGGCACAGCGGACCGCGTTCCCGAGGCGCCCGGCTGGTTCTTCCCGCTCGTCACCTTCGATGACGGGGCCCTGGCCTTCCAGCTGCGTCCCTTCGAGCCGCACGCGCTGCGCACCGACGCATCCCTGTGGACCTGCGCCGAACCCGACACCCGCACAGCTCCGACGCTCAAAGGCCCCGACTTCCCGCTGCAGCACCACTGGCGCGCCCAGGCGCAGCGGGCCGGCGCCGACGAAGCCGTTCTCGTGGACCGCGACGGGTTCGTGCGGGAGGGCGCGTTCAGCAGCATCGTGCACTGGCGCGCCGGCGCGCTCTGCGTCGCCGCCACGCAGGAGCGGCTGCCGAGCGTCACCGAAGCCGCCGTCACCCGGGCGGTGCAGGCAGACGGCATCCCGGTCACCCGGTGCGACGCTCGAGTCGACGAGATCCGCTCGGCGGACGAGGTGTGGATCCTCAGCTCGCTGCACGGGATCCGGGTCGTGCACACCTGGGACGGCAAGCCGGTGCCTGCTCAGGGCCGCGCCCGGCGGTACCGCGAGCGGCTGCTCGCGATGGAGCGGGCCGCCTCGGCGTGGCTGGCGGACCTGGAAGGCGGAACTGCCGGCGGGAGCGGCGGCCCGATGATGACGAACCGCGATCGCCTCGGGAAAGAGGCGGCCGGGTGAGCCGCCCACGCCCCGGCGAGGTCCTCATCGTCGACAACTACGACTCCTTCACCCACAACCTCGCGCACATGGTCGCGCAGCTGATCGGTCGGCCCCCGACCGTGGTGCCCAATGACGCGGATTTCGGCAGCATCGAGCTGCATCGGTTCTCCCACGTCATCCTCTCCCCGGGGCCGGGCAGCCCGCTCGTGCCGGAGGACGTCGGGATCTGCTCGCGAGCGCTGGAGGAGGCCGAGGTGCCAGTGCTCGGCGTGTGCCTGGGCCACCAGCTGATCGCGGCCAGGGCCGGCGCGGTGGTCGCGGCGGCGCCGGAACCCGTGCACGGTCGGGTCGCGGTGATCGATCACTACGGCGACGAGCTGTTCGCCGGCGTGCCCGCACAGTTCGACGCGGTCCGGTACCACTCGCTGGCGGTCGCCGAGGTGCCGGACGAGCTCGAGGTCACGGCCCGCTCGTCCGACGGCGTGATCATGGGGGTGCGCCACCCGAGGCGCCCGCACTGGGGAGTCCAGTTCCACCCGGAGTCGGTCCTGAGCCGCTCCGGCCATCGCATCCTGGCGAACTTCCTTGCGGTGGAGGCGGGTTCGGGCGGTGCCTGGGTCCCGGAGCATCCGGTCCCGGAGGACCCGATCGCGGAGGAGCGGACTGCCCGGCCCCCGCAGACCGATGCGCCGCACGAGTGGTGGATCGACGTGCGCGAGCTCCCCGCGTCCGTGGCTCCCGAGCAGTCCTACGCCGTCCTGTACGAGCACGACGACACCAGCTTCTGGCTGGACAGCAGCGATGTGCAAGGCGCCTCCCTGCCGGAGCCGGGCCGGCGGTCGACGATGAGCGTGATGGGCTCCTGCGAGGGAGTGCTCTCCCACGTGCTGACCTACCGTGCGGGCAGCGGAACGACTCTGCGCACCTCCGCTGCCGGAGCCACCCGGGTGTGCGACGGCGACATCCTCGAGGTCATGGAGCGCGAGCTCGCGCCATTCCAGCGCATGACTCCGCCCGACCAGCCGATCGACTTCCACCTGGGCTACGTGGGATACCTGGGGTACGGCCTCAAGGCCGACACCGAGGGCGTCCCCGACCCGGATCCGTCCGAGCCGCCCGACTGCCGGCTGGTCTTCGCCGAGCGCGCCATCGTGTTCGATCACCGTGACGGGCGCTGCCTGCTCCTGGCTTTGCGCAGCACCGACCCCGGCCATCCGGTCAGCAGCGCCTCGCAGGTGTGGATGGACGACACCGAGCAGGCGCTGCTCGCCGCCGCGGCGCTGACTTCTCCCGCGGTGCTGACCTCTCCCGCACCGGGCTCCGCCGGCCAGGCCCTGGACGCCGCCGCCTCGGCACCCCTTCCCGACACCGCCACGATCGAGACCAGCTTCCTCGCCCGCCACGACAAGCAGCACTACCTGGACCTGATCCGCCGCTGCCAGGAGCTGATCCGTGCGGGCGAGACCTACGAGGTCTGCCTGACGAACATGCTCGAATTCCCACAGGGCCTGTCTCCGCTGCCCACCTACCTGCGCCTCCGCGCAGCGGCCCGTGTCCCCTACGGTGCTCTCCTGAGGTGCGGCAGCTTCTCGGTGCTCAGCGCCTCCCCCGAATGCTTCCTGCGCGTCGACGCCGACGGCTGGGTGGAGACCCGCCCGATCAAGGGCACTCGACCGCGGGGACTGACGGGCGTCCAGGACGCGGAGCTCATGGCCGAGCTGACCAGCAGCGAGAAGGACCGCGCCGAGAACCTCATGATCGTCGACCTCGCACGCAATGATCTCAGCCGAGTGTGCGAACACGGGTCGGTGCACGTTCCCGCCCTCTTCCACGTCGAGTCATTCCCCTCCGTGCACCAGCTCATCAGCACCGTCCGCGGCCGCCTCCGGCCGCAGCGCACCGGATTCGACGCGATCCGCGCCGCCTTCCCCGGCGGCTCCATGACGGGAGCACCCAAGCGGCGGACGCTGCGGATCATCGACGACCTGGAGGACGGTCCCCGCGGCGTCTACTCGGGGGCGCTCGGCTGGATCTCGCTGAGCGGCGCGCTCGAGCTCAGCGTCGTGATCCGGACCGCCGTCGTCACCGAGGATCGGGCGACCTTCGGGGTCGGCGGAGCGATCACGGCGCTGTCCGATCCGGAGGAGGAGTACGAGGAGACGCTCGTCAAGGCCCGCACCATCGCCTCGGCCCTGCTCGCCGACGACCGGGCACCCAGCGGGACCGCCGAGCCCTCGGCCTAGCGGGCCTGACCACGCCCACTCCCGCTCACTCCCATTCCGCGCGCGCCGGGTCGACCCCATGCGCCTCGGCGTTCGCGTCGATGATCGCCTTGAGCCACGTGGCCAGGCCCGCCTCCCGGTCGTCGTAGTGCGCGGTGAAGCGAGGATCGTCGACATAGTTGCGTGCCATGAGCACCTGCTTGGAGCGGCTCACCTCGAACCAGCGGCCGATCGCGGCCCGGTGCTGCTCGGCCAGCCGATTCGCCGCCTCGGTGCCGGGCTGGACGCCGCCCCGTTTGGCCTCGGCGAGTGCCGCCTCGAGCGCCTCGAGGTCGCGCTTGGCCTGGTCCCATTCTGCCGGGGACAGCTGCTTCGCGCGCTCCTGGGACCGGGCCCATTCCTCCGTGTGCCCGTAGCGGTCCTTCGCCTCCTCGTGGTAGGGATCGTGCCACTCGGAGCCGAAGCTGCGTGCCTGCTCCTCGGGTGTCAGCTCTTCGTTCATCTCTTTCGCCTCCATCATGCGGTTGACTGCAGAGACCAGTTCCTGCAGGCGAGCGATCCGAGAGATGAGCAGTTCGCGCTGCCGGCCGAGGTGGTCGGCGACGTCCGCGGTCGGGTCGTCGAGCACCTCGGCGATCTGTGCCAGGGGCATGCCGATCTCCCGGTACACCAGCACCTGCTGCAGCCGCGCGATGTCGGCGCCGGAATAGAGCCGGTAGCCGGCCCATGTCCGCTCGGACGGCTGCACCAGGGCGATCTCGTCCCAATGGTGCAACGTCCGCACGCTCACTCCCACGAGTTCGGCGGTACGGCCCACGGTCAAGCCGGCGTCCGCCTCGGGAGCGGGATCGCGCTCTCTGCTCATCTGCTCAGTATTGCTCACGCGTCCACAGTCGTCCCTGACGTCGCGTGAGGGTCAAGCACGGAAAGACGAGCATCACCGCGACCGCTCGCTTCCGCCGGATAGGGTACGAAGCGAAGCATCGGTGCTTGAACGAGGAGAACGGTGAACCCGACGACGAGTGCCCACCATGTTCCGTGACGCCGCGGGCAGGGTGCGCAGCCCATGGGCGCTCGTGGCCGTGCTCGGATTCGCCGGGACCAGCGTGTCGTTCATGCAGACCCTGGTGGTGCCCATCCAGAATCACCTGCCGGTGCTTGTCGACGCCTCGCGCAGCTCCACCGCATGGGTCCTCACCGTCGCACTGCTCGCGGCGGCCGTCACCACCCCGATCTCCGGGCGCCTGGGTGACATCATCGGCAAGCGCAAGGTCGCGCTCGCCCTCATGGGTCTGCTGCTCGCCGGCTCCCTGATCGCCGCGCTCTCCCAGGGGCTGGGCTGGCTGCTGGTCGGGCGTGCTCTCCAAGGCGCGAGCATGGGCATCATCGCCGTGGGCATCTCGATCCTCGGCGACCAGCCGGACCCCCGGCAGCGGGTCACCGGGATCGCCTTCATCAGCGCCAGCCTGGGATTCGGCGGCGCGATCGGGCTGCCGCTCAGCGCGTGGATCGTGCAGGTGGGCGACTGGAAGCTCCTCTTCTGGTCCTCGGCGGTGCTGGGAGTGCTGAACTTCGCCCTCATCTGGCTGGTCGTGCCCCGCAGCCGCGACAGTCGCCAGCGCCTCGACATCCCCGGCGCCATCGGTCTGGCGGTGGGTCTGAGCGGGATCCTGATCCCGATCTCGCAGGGCCCGGTCTGGGGATGGACCTCCCCGCTGACCCTGGGCACCTCGTTCGGCGGGGCGGCGGTCCTCGCCCTGTGGGGCCTCTACCAGCTGCGGATCGACGAGCCCATGGTCGACCTGCGTCTGCTGTCCCGGCGACCGCTGCTCCTGGTGAACCTGGGCACGGTGGCCCTCGGGTTCTCCTTCTTCATCTCCGAGGTGGCATTCCTGCAGATCCTGGAGCTGCCCACCGGGACTCAGGCGGGTCTGGGCCTGAGCATGATCACCGCCAGCCTCGCCCTGGTGCCCAGCGCCCTGGCCATGATGGCGGCTGCCCCGCTCGCCGCCCGCCTGACCACCAGGTACGGGGGTCGGGTGGCGACCTGCGTCGGAGCGCTGACCTCCGCCGCCGCGTACGCCTTCACCATCATCTGGCACGACCAGGTCTGGCACCTCATCCTGTCCAGCTCGGTGCTGCTCGCGGGCGTGGCGATCGGCTATGCCGCCATTCCCACGCTCGTCATGGCGGAGGTCCCGCTTGATGCGACCGGCTCCGCCAACGGCGTCAACGCGCTGATGCGCAGCATCGGCACCAGCTCCGGCGCCACCGTGACGGGAATGGTGCTGGCCGCCTCCAGCATCGAGGTCGGCGGCACCGAGATCCCGCAGGCGGGCGGCTTCGTCACGGTCTTCGTGCTCGGGCTCGTCTCCGCGGCGGCGAGCGCGGGACTGATCTGGCTGTCCAAGCCGTCCCGACGGCGCTGGGACGCGGGAAGGCGGGGCGTCGATGGCGGGTGAAGAGCGGTGCACGGCGACGACGACAGCCGGAAGGCACGGCACCGATGAGTGATGCGCTGATCGGGCCCATCCGGCCGCCCGGGCTGCATCTGATGAGCTTCAACATCCGCCGCCCGGTCCCCCATTTCAATCAGCGGCACCCGGACCTGTGGGCGAATCGGAGGCAGTTGGTCCGCCGGCTGCTGGCGAGCGAGCGGCCGACGGTGCTGGGTGTCCAGGAGGCGCTGCCCGAGCAAATCGAGTGGGTGCTCGCTAGCCTCGGGTCCGGCTACCGCTCGCTGGGTCGGGACCACAGCCCCACCGGGTCCTTGTCCGGCACCGGCAGCCCCACCAGAACCAGAACCAGAACCAGAACCGGCACCGGGTCCGGGTTCGACGGCGCCGGCGGGATTCTCGCGGGCGAGGCGACGCCGATCATCTTCGACTCACGCCGCCTCGAGCTCGTCGGCTGGCGCCAGCCGGCGCTCTCCGCCACCCCTCACGTCGCCGGTTCCCGGACCTGGGGCAATCTGTTCCCCCGCGCGGCAGTCGTCGCGCACTTCGTCGACCGGTCGACGGGGAACCGGCTGTGCGTGATCAACACTCACCTCGACCCGCTGTCGCGGCGCTCACAGCTGGAATCGGCGCGCATGCTGCTGCGCCTCGTTAAGGAGCAGGACGATCCGGCGGTCGTGATGGGGGATGCCAACGCCGACATCGGGTCGGCGCCCTACCGGGAGCTCACCGCAGGAGAAGTGCTCCGGGACTCGTGGGCCGTCGCGGAGCACCGGCTCACCGAGGCGTGGGGCACCTTCTCGAACTATCGGGCGCCTCGGGCCGGACGCCGGATCGACTGGATCATGGTGACGGCCGGGATCACCGTGCACGCGGCGGGCATCAACGCGGTGCGGTTCGGCGGTGCGGCAGCTTCCGATCACGAACCGGTGCAGACCGCCGTGACCGTCGGGGCGTGAGGCGCCCGCGGCAGCACAATCTCCTCAACCGGGTTACCGCGCGGTTAGACTCACGACCAAGTGCGGCAATGGAGCCGTACGCACAGATGAGGAGCACGTATGATCTCACCGCTTCAGGGCACCAGCACCGACCGGTTCGCAGGACTTCGCTCCGCATTCGAGGCGAACCTCGAATCCGGGGAGGAGCTCGGCGCTTCCCTTGTCGTCAACGTGGATGGGAAGAATGTCGTCGACCTGTGGGGCGGGTACCAGGACGCCGACCGCACCCTCCCCTGGACGAGCGACACCATCGTCAACGTCTGGTCGACGACGAAAACCGTCACCTACCTGGCAGCGCTCATGCTCGCCGACCAGGGCGAGATCGACCTGCACTCCCCGGTGGAGAAGTACTGGCCGGAGTTCGGCGCCAACGGGAAGAGCGACATCGAGGTCCGTCACCTGCTCGCCCACACCTCCGGCGTGTCGGGGTGGGAGAAGCCCTTCACCGTGGAGGACATGTACGACTGGGAGAAATCGACGGCCGCGCTCGCGGCCCAAGCTCCGTGGTGGAAGCCCGGAACGGCCGGCGGCTATCACTCGCAGAATCAGGGACACCTCATCGGCGAGGTGATCCGGCGGACCACCGGCCTGACGTTCAGGCAGTTCGTCGACGCTGAGATCGCAGGGCCCTTGGGCGCCGACTTCCAGATCGGTGCCCGGCGCGAGGACTGGGACAGAGTCGCCGAGATCGTTCCCCCTCCGCCAAGGAGAGTCGATCTCGCCGCCGTGCCCGCCGACCATCCGATGGTCAAGACGTTCACCGGTCCGGTGGCAGACCCGACCGCCGCCAACACGGAAGCGTGGCGGCGGGCCGACATGGGCGCCACGAACGGCCACGGCAACGCCCGCTCGGTCGCCCGGATGCTGTCGGCCATCTCGCTGGGTGGGGAGGTCGACGGGGTGCGGCTGCTCTCGCAGGACACGATCGACCAGGTGTTCGACGTGCAGGCAACCGGACCAGACCTGGTCCTGGGCGTACCGATCCGTCGCGGAATGGGCTTCGCCCTGGCCGATCCCGAGGCGATGCCGACCCTGCCCGAAGGCCGCATCTGCTACTGGGGCGGCTGGGGCGGATCCGTCATCATCATGGACCTCGACCGGCGAATGACGATCGCCTACATGATGAACAGGATGGGGCCGGGTGTGGTCGGCTCCGGGCGCAGCGAGCAGTACCTGCGCGAGATCTACGGCGCAGTCGGGTAGTGCGAGTCGCTCCCGGTCATCAGTGGGAACCGGGACCGGAGCAGCCCCAGCGGGCGCGCTCCGTCCCGGTCGCCAGCCCACCCTCACATCCACGGGAGCAGGGTCACCGCGTGGATGACCAGGCCGACGAGAGCGCCGATCACGGTGCCGTTGATGCGGATGTACTGCAGGTCCTTGCCGACGTAGAGCTCGATCCGGTCGGACGCCTCCCGGGCGTCCCAGCCGGCGATCGTGTCGGAGATGACGCTGGCGATCTCGGCACCGAACGATTCGGCGAGGTCGCCGGCCATGGTGGCGATCCGTTCATTCATCTGCTCGGCGAACTCGGCGTCGTTGACCATCCGCTCGGAGAACTGGTCGAGCATCGAGCGGATGCGGCCGTGCACCTCGCCGTCGGTATCGAGCACTGCCCCCCGGAGCAGCCGTTTGAGCGACTCCCAGATCTCCAGCACCGAGTGGACGACGCCCTCCTGGCGGAGCAGGTCGTCGAGCACCCCCTCGGCTCGCTCGGAGATCGATGTGTCCTCCTTGAGATTCTCGGCCAGCTCGAGCATCCAGCGGTCGAGCGCCTGTCGGGCCTTGTGGTACGGCTGGTCCCGGACGTCGCCCACCCAGCCGAGGACCTCGCGGCGCAGCCGGTTGGAGACGGTGTCGTTGACGAATCCGGGAACCCAGTCGGGCGCCTTCTGGTGGACGATCTCGTCGATGACCCGCGGATTGTTCGACAGCCAGATGTAGGCCTCGCCGACGACGAGGTCGACGAGGCGGTGGTGGGCGCCGTCCTGCACGATCTCCTGGAGCAGTCGGCCGAGCACCGGTGCCTTGTGCGTGTCGACGAGCTTGGGCACGAGCACGTTGCGGGTCAGTCCTTCGACTGCGTCGTCATCGACCCGACGCAGCACGTATTCCAGGCCCTGGCCGGCGCGCGTGACGACGATCTGCTGGTTCTTCTCCTGCGCCAGCCACGCGCCGGCCCGTTGGGTGAGCCGGGCCTTGCGCAGCTTCGTGGCGACCGTGTGGGACTTGAGGAAGTTCACCGCCACGAAGGTCGACAGGCTCTCGCCCAGCACGTCCTTCTTGCGCGGGATGATCGCCGTGTGGGGGATCTTGAGGCCGAGCGGATGCCGGAACAGCGCGGTCACCGCGAACCAGTCGGCGATCGCGCCGATCATCGCGGCCTCGGAGCCGCGGGCGACAAAGCCCCAGATCCCGGTCAGGTCGGTGAACAGGTGGGTGGCGAGGAAGATCAGCGCGGCGAGGATGAGCAGACCGGTGGCCAGCCGGCGCATCTTCTGCAGGCCCGCCGCCCGGGCGATGTCCTCCGGCGTCGAGGCGAACGCCGGCCCGGAGGACGGCTCGGGGCCGGAGGATCCGGACCCGGACCCGGTCGGCGCCTCGGCCTTGGCGAACTTCGACCCGGACCCCGGAGTCGCCTCGGCGTTGGCGGACTCCGAACCAGCCGCCACCTCGGTCCCGGCGGATCCAGCCGCCGCCTCGGTCCCGGCGGACCACGACCCGGACCCGGCCGCCGGCTCAGGCTCCGGCGGGGCTGCCATCGCGATCGCCGCGGGCCGAGCCTCGGGTTCGGGGGCGGCCGGTCCCGGCTCGACGAACTCCGGTGGGGTCGATCTCGGCTCGACGTACTCGAGCGAGGCCGACCCCGGCCCGGACGGCGTGCCGGGCCGAGGGCTGTTCGACTCCGGTTCAGGCGACTCCGGCTCAGTCGGCTCCGGTTGAGGCGACTCCGGGCGGAAGCTGTCGGAAGACGGGTTCTGACTCATGCTCGCTATTGTTCCAGCCCCGGATGGAGATTTCCCCTGCTGTGGTCCGGCAACCCGTCCTGCTTGATTCCGGCGCCCTGACCTTCGCCGATGCGGACAGCGCGTCCCTTGACCATCCGGACTACACGTCCTTCGCACCCTGTTCGAGGGCGGGCACCTCCGGCAGGGATCCGGTGGCCGTCACCGGCAGCGGCGGCGTCAGGACGGAAGCCGAGGCAGACGCGCTGGAGACCTTGAGGAATCCCAGGTGCGCCTCGAAGCGGTCGAGGACGCCGCTGATGACCTGCTGCTTGGACAGTCCCATGAGGTCATAGCCCTCGGAGCCGGTGTGGGTGAAGACTTCGAGCCGGTAGTACACGTCCGTCTCCCGCGACATCCGGCCGCCGAACATCGGCACCGGAGCCTCGACCGCGGCGACCTGGTACTGGAAGCTGCGCTGGTCGTCCATGTCGACCAGGAACGTCTGCTCGGTGACGCCGGTCTCCGGGTTGGCCAGCGCCTTGAGCTCCGCCTGGTAGCCCTGGGCGATGAACTCCCGGGTGACCTCCTCGAGGGCCGGCCGGATGACGCGCCCCACGAACTGCCCCACGGCCTTCTGCGTCGGATAGGACCGCAGGTTCGCCAGGCGCTGTCGCCACGTCTTCTCCGGCACCGGACCGCCGTGAACGGCTGTCGAGCTCCGGCGCAGCTCGCGCCCCTCGCGTTCGGCCCGCTCCATCCGCAGCACCTTGGAGAACGACGCCATCACCAGGTAGGCGATGACCGTGACCGGCAGGGCGAAGATCAGCGTGGCGTATTCCATCGTGGTCACGCCACCCGCGACGAGCATGGCGATCGTGAGCACCGCGGTGAGGATCGCCCAGAAGATGCGCAGCCACTTGGGTCCGTCCTGACCCGGATCCGGGATCCACGAGGAGAAGTTCGACATCACCATCGCCCCTGAGTTCGCGCTGGTCAGGTAGAACAGCAGCCCGGACAGCGTGGCCAGGCCGATGAGGAACGCGGCGCCGGGGAACATCTCCAGCAGCGCGTACCAGCCCTGTTCCGGGCTCTCCATCGCGAGTTCGGCGAACTCCGTGTTGCCGTCCAGCACCTCGCGCAGCGCGCTGTTGCCGAAGAGGGAGACGATGATGAAGTCGCACAGCACGGGAGCGGTGATCGCCGCGATCACGAACTCGCGCAGCGTCCGACCGCGGGAGATCCGGGCCAGGAACAGCCCGACGAAAGGTCCCCACGCCAGCCAGAAGGCCCAGAAGAACAGCGTCCAGCCGGCCATCCATTCCGCGCCCTCGGGCTGGTAGCCCATCGTCTGCAGGGTGCGGTCGGGCAGCGACCACACGAAGCGGCCGATGTTCTCGACCAGCGTGTTGAGCAGGAACGACGTCTGCCCGGTGACGAGGATGTAGAGCATCATCGCCCCGGCGCTCCACAGGTTGAGCTCGGAGATCACGCGGATTCCCCGGTCCACGCCCGAGGTGCACGCGGCGATCGTCATCACGACGGCGACCAGCACCAGGGCGATCTGCAGAGCCAGACCCTGCGGGAGACCGAACAGCCACGAGAAGCCGACGTTGAGCAGCACCACGCCGATCCCCATCGACGTGGCGACGCCGAAAACCGTGCCGACCAGGGTGATGATGTCGATCGCGTCACCGGTCGCGCCCTTCACGCGCTTGCCCAGCAGGGGGTACAGGGCGGCGCGGATCGACAGCGGCATGCCCCAGCGGTACGCGAAGTAGCCCATCGCCATCCCGAGCAGCGCGTACATCGACCAGCCGGCGACGCCGTAGTGGAACATCGTCCAGATCACCGCGTCCTGGGCCGCCTCCGCGCTCTGCGGGTCGGCGGTAGGCGGGGAGATGTACTGGGTGATCGGGCCGGTGACGGAGTAGAAGAGCATGTCGATGCCGACGCCGGCGGCGAACAGCATCGCCACCCAGGTGAAGAGCTTGTACTGGGGCCGAGAGTGGTCGGGACCCAGGCGGACGGTGCCCTCCTTGGACAGCGCCACCCAGAGCACGAAGACGATGACGATCGTGACTGTCAGGACGTAGTACCAGCCCAGGTTCTGGGCGATCCAGCCGACGACCGACTTCATGGTCGTGGCGGCGCTGTCCGGCGTCACCATCGCCCACACCGAGAAGGCGATGATGACAAGCGAGGAGATCAGGAAAACGCGCCAGTTCACCCGGGGGCCGCTGCGATCGGCGTTGAGCTCTTCGGGGCCGCGGAGAAGCTCGGTGCTGGAGACCGGGGGCCGGCCCCGTTCCCTGTCGGCACCCGGCCTCTTCCGTTCGGTCCCGCCGAGGCGGTCGCGGGAGATGGGTCCGCGGCCCACTTCTGCTTGAGCCCGGTTCACGTCTTCCGAAAACGACATACACACTCCTGGTCGGCAACATGACAGTCCGCGCCGTCCGGATCACGACGACTGCAGGCTCAATGCTGCAAGCACAGGTCAATGCCGAGGAATGGCTCGGTGGGCGGCACTCGGCGCTCCTGCGCCGGCGGGCGAATGGGGGCTCTTCGCTCCTCTGGACTCGCTCCTGAGGAAGCGGAAATCCGGCTGCGGTGATGCGGGCTCAAGTGCTCTGCGGCTGTGCGTCGTGGTCTCGACGGTCGCGGCTGTTCGAGGGTAGCACGCACTCGGGGAGAAGCTTCTTGTCACGTGAGTACGACTACACCTCGTCGTCGACCACTCCCAGGGTCGCCCACGGCTTCCTGCGGCCCTGCTCCCTTCCTCGGGCGTGCGCATCAAGACCTGTACGGTCGACGTATGAGCACACCACTGGCAGTGATCGCAGGGGCATCGGGCTTCATCGGTGAGCGCCTGAGCGAGGACCTCGCCGGCCGCGGCTACCGGGTCGCGACGATCGGCCGGTGCGGTCCGGTGACCTGGAGCGATCCCCGGGCGATCGAGAGGCTGGTCGACGGCGCCCAGCTGCTCGTCAACCTCGCCGGAAAGAACGTCAGCGGACGGTACAACGACCGGAACCGCAACGCGATCCTCCACTCCCGCATCGACACCACCCGAGCGCTGCGCGAGGCGGTCGCGAAGGCCGAGCTCCCCCCGCGCCTGTGGCTCAACGCCTCGACGGCGACTATCTACCGGCACGCGATGGACCGGCCGCAGACCGAGGACAGCGGCGAGCTCGGAACCGGATTCTCGGTCGATGTGGCGCGCACCTGGGAACAGGAGTTCTTCGCCGGGGAACTGCCCGGGGTGCGCCGGGTCGCGCTGCGGATGGCGATCGTGCTCGGGGACGGACCGGCAACGAACAAGCTGCTGGTGATCACCCGGCTGGGGCTGGGAGGTCCGCAGATCGACGGGTGGTGGCCGGCGCACAGACGGTATCGCGGCATCGGCCCGGATCCCACCGGGGACCTGAGCCCCTCCCACCGGACTCGCGGCGAGCAGCGGTTCAGCTGGATCCACATCGACGATGTGCTCGCCGCGATCCGGTTCATCGAGGAACACGAGGACATCTCAGGAGCCGTCAACCTCGCCGCGCCGAACCCCGTGACGAACCGGGAGCTCATGGCGATCCTGCGCCGGGCAGTCCGCCGACCGTTCGGGCTGCCCGCCTACCGGTGGATGCTCGAGCCGGCGATGTTCGTCCTGCGGGTGGAGCCGGAGATGCTGCTCAAGAGCAGATGGGTGCTGCCCGAGCGGCTGGAGCAGGCCGGCTTCGAATTCCGGTGGCCTCAGCTGGAGGGCGCGATCGGGAATGTCGTCGCGGAGCGATGAGCTCGAAGGTCTGCGCGCCGCACGTCGCGAGGCCATACGTCGCGATGCCACACGTCGCGACGACGCACCTCAGCGCTTTGCTCTTCAGTCGACGACGCTGAGGTCGTCCGCCCTGAGCGTCACCCGTGACCCCGCGGAGAACACGACTTCGATCAGAGGACCGGATTCCCCGCCGTCCCGCTCCGTTCCGTCGCCCTGGAAGACGATCACAGTCCGGACGTCGCCGTCGCCCTCCCCACCGAGCACCTCGCGCGCCTTAGCGATCGCCGCTGCTGGGTCGATGTCGAGCTCCACCGGTTCGAGGAAGGAGTCGATGCTGCCGTGTGCATCGGAGAGGATTCCAGCGTCGCCCTGATTGAGGCTCAGTTGCCTGAGCGTCCCCGACTCGTCCTCGCCGGTGACGAGAGTGCTGTCCTCGTCCAGGTCGATCTGCCCGATGCGGATCAGCCCGGCCCGCTGCGCGGCCGCGATGGCGTCGGCGACAGTGGTGACATCCATCGGCTCCACCGCATTGAGCTCCTCAGCGATCGGCTGCGGTTCCCAGTCCACCGCGGGAGCGCCCGCCTGCTCGGCAGCGTGATCGGATCCAGCGGCTTCGCTCGATCCCGTATCCGCGGGCAGCACGACCAGGGCGAAAAGTGTGCTCGCGGAGAGCAGGCCGGTGACTGCGGGAGCAAGCACGGGTCGCGCGAGGAAGGAACGAACCCACCCGCCGTCTTCCCCGCGATCTGCCTTGCCTGTCACTGCTCGTACACCGCCAGGATCTCCTCGCCCGTCATGGTCCACACGACTGCCCCGCCCCCGCTCTGGTACTCGTCCCTCCCCAGGCGCGCGAGCACCACGGGATCTCCCTGGGCCACGCCTGCGTACTCATTGCTCGCTGCCCGCACCTCCAACGCCACGGTCGGGTGCGCCGCTTGCCCAGTGACGTCTTCATAGATCTCAGGGGCCTTCTCCACCATGGTGGCCAGCACCGCAGGGTCGAGCGCGGAGGGTGCGAAGTAGGCCTGCGGGTACTCGTCCTCGTAGGTCCCGCCCGGTCGAGTCTTGACGCTGCCGTCCGAAGCCACCTGTACGGTGTTGTAGATCGTGCGGTCCTCCAGGGGGACGTCGATCGTCGAGCCGTTCCCTCTGATGATGATCCGAGACGCCTCCTCCTGGTCCATCGCGTGAGCGTGAACCCGGAAGACCTGTGCAGAATCGAGCGCGGGGTTCAGCAAGCCGTCCTCGCCATCTCCGTCAGCTTCGCGCTCCAGCTCCTCCAGCGCGATCGCAGCGGCCTCGGCCTGCTGAATATCGAGCGTGATGTTTCCCACCACCCAGCCTCCGAATGCGCCCACCAGAGCAGCGGCGATGAGGACGCGTGCTCTGCGACCGCCGGTGCGGCGAGTCGGACCGTCCCCGGGCCTCTTCCGGGGCCGCTGCGCCGGCTCGATGGGGACCGGAAGTGATCCCCGCGGGAGATCCGCGATGAGCTCCTCGAGGTCCGCTAGCGTGCTCGCGTGCACCGCTGCCCCTGCGCGACGGGCGAGTTCCTGCTCGTTGAGTCGCCCCTGGGCGTACCCCTCGGCGAGGACCTTGCGGTACGCCTCCCGCTGCGCGAAGGAGGGACGTTCGGTGGGACGGGGAGTGCGCATGAGCTCATTGTGGCCGTGCGGACAGAAGCCTGCCAAAAGCCCGGCGCCTCGGTGTCATCCCGAAGTCTCTCCAGGTGCTCGGCGGGCACCCGCCGCGTGCCCTGTGCCTTCAGCGTCTGATGCCGCCTCCCACATCGGCTTCGCCGTCTGAATCGAGACTGCCGCCCCGCTTTCCAGTCGAAAGCGGGGCGGCAGTCTCGCGTGATTGTGCCGAAGTCTCGAATCAGCGTCCTCGGCACGGGCAGAGCCTAGGATCAGGCCTTGCCGATGACCTCGAACTTCGCGTTGGCGACGATCTCGTCGTGCACGCGCACGGTGGCGGTGTACGAGCCGGCCGACTTGACGTGGCCGGGCAGTGCAACCGAACGACGATCGATCTCTGCGCCGGACGAGGCGGAGAGCGCCTCGGCGACGAGCGCCGGGGTGACAGCGCCGAACAGGCGGCCCTGGGCACCGGCCTTCATCTCGATGCGACCGGTCGTCGACTCGAGTTTCTCCTTGAGGGCGATCGCCTCATCGCGGTCAGCAAGCTGACGCGCCTGGCGGGCCTTGCGGAGCGCCTCGATCTGCTTCTGCGCTCCGGCGGTCCATGGAGTGGCCCAGCCGCGCGGGATCAGCAGGTTGCGCGCGTAGCCCGCGCGCACCTCGACAACGTCGCCGGCGGCACCGAGGCCGTCGACCTCATGGTTGAGAATGAGTTTCTTGGTAGCCATGGTTCCCCCGATCAGCGAGACGAGCTCGAGTAGGGAAGCAGTGCCATCTCGCGGGCGTTCTTGACGGCCTTCGCGATGACGCGCTGCTCCTGCACGGTCACGCCGGTCACGCGCCGAGCGCGGATCTTGCCGCGATCGGAGATGAACTTGCGCAGGGTGGCAGTGTCTTTGTAGGTGATCTGAGAAGCCTCGCCCCGCTTGAGCGGGTTCGCCTTCTTCTTGATCGGCTTATTCCGGGTATCCGGCTTTGCCATGAGTTTCTCCTGTCAAAAAAATTTCGATCAGAACGGGGGCTCGTCGTCGGTCGGGTTGCCCCAACCGCCGCCGGGACCGCTCTGTGGGTTGGACGATGCCCAGGGGTCGTCCTGCTGAGTCTGCTGGGGACCGCGGTTGTAGCCGCCCTGTCCCCCTTGGCCGCCCTGTCCACCCTGGCCGCCCTGTCCGGCACCGCCGGCGTTGGGGTTCTGCCCCCAGCCGCCTCCGGTGCCGCCGCCGGGAGCATTGCCCCCGCGACCGCCGCCGAAGTTGCCGCCGCCTCCGCCGCCTCCGCTGAACCCGCCTCCGCGCTCGTTCTTGGTCACGGATGCGCTGGCGTAGCGCAGGCTCGGGCCGACTTCGTCGACATCGAGCTCGAACACGGTGCGGCGCTCACCTTCCTTGGTGTCGAAGGTGCGCGATTTCAGACGTCCCTGGACGATCACTCGGGAACCGCGCTGGAGGGATTCGGCCACGTTCTCGGCCATTTCGCGCCAGGCGTTGCAGCGGAGGAACATCGTCTCTCCGTCCTTGAACTCCTGGGCCTGACGGTCGAAGGTGCGAGGCGTCGAGGCAACCGTGAAGTTGGCAACGGCCGCGCCGTTCGGAGTGAACCTCAGTTCAGGATCCGCGGTGATATTGCCAACGACGGTGATGATCGTTTCGCCTGCCATGGTGACTCCTTTTCAGCGGCTCCGGTGAGTGATTACTTCGCGTCCGGGCGAAGGATCTTGGTGCGCAGCACGGTCTCATTGAGGCCGAGCTGACGGTCAAGCTCCTTGGTGGTGTCCGGGTTGGCCTGGAAGTCGACGACCACGTAGTAGCCCTCGGTCTTCTTCTGGATCTCGTACGCGAAGCGGCGACGACCCCAGACGTCCACGTTGTCGATGGATCCGCCGTCAGCGGTGACAACCTTGGTCAGCTTTTCGACAGTGGTGCTCACGGAACGCTCGTCGAGTTCCGGATCAAGAATGAGCATGAGCTCGTATTTTCGCACGTGCAACCCACCTCCTCTGGTCTCAGCGGCCATGGTCGGTCCATGGCAGGAGGGTATGTACGGTGTACCGCGCCGTCGGGAGGAATCGGTCCGCCGGCAGCACAGACCTCACTATTCTAGGGGTTCTGGGGGATGCTGTCATTTCGGGGAGCCCGAGCCTCAGCCGACTCTCCCGCACCCTCGGCCGCGGGTTCGTCGGCCAGCGCTCTCGCACCCCCGGCCGCGGGTTCCTCGGTCAGCCTCTCGACTGCGCAGAAGATGACGGCCGCGATCGCGAAGACGCGGAGCAGAGTGAAGGCCGCCAGCCACATCGGTGCCAGTCCGTTCGACGCCTCGAGCGCGGTGACGTCCGAGAGGCTCACTGCCATCGCCAGGCCCGCCTCGGACAGGCCCCAGGCGATCTGCACTCCCAGGTGATGCACCGCCGGCACCGCGAACGGCACCAGCCACAGCGCGTTCACCGTCGGAGCTGCCGGCATCAGGACCAGACTCAAGCCGATCAGCACCGTCGCCACCGCCGGCAGTGACAGCCGGCGACCGTCCGCGGCCATGACCATGAGCACGATCACCACGGTCAGGGTGCTCAGCACCCAGACCAGGACCGACACCAGCACCACGACCGCGCTGTTGAGCCCGGGCTCGAAGCTCAGCAGTGAGGCGATCGAGCCGCGGTCGATCGCATTCTGCCACCAGTACTGGAGGCGGCCGAACAGCCGGCCGTCGGCGACGAGCAGGATTCCCGCGATGATCGCCCAGGCCCCACCCACGACCACGAGCTCCCGACCCCTGCCCTCGGACAGGCCCACGACGACAGCAGCGAGCAGCACCACCGCCGCCAGGGGGTTGATGAAGGCGGCCAGAGCCAGCAGCATTCCTGCGGCCAGCGGTGAATACCCTCCGGGGGTGTCACGGCGCAGCAGCACCAGCGCCCACAGCGCCAGGGCGACGCCGACCGGGTCGAGGGACTGGCCGACGGAGAAGATGACGACCGGCGAGAGGAAGGCCACGGGCAACCAGGACCGGTCGCGGGCGAGCAGCATCAGGGCGATGCCGGCCGCGGCGAATGCCAGCACGTTGAAGAGCATGACGAACACCATGAGGAAAGCGGTGTCCTGGCGGTGATCGCCGGTGCCGAGCAGCCGCCCGAGCTCGACGACCCAGGCAGTGACCGGTGCGAACCCGACGATGTCGCCGGAGGCTCTGCCGGGCGCGGAGGGGAAGGAGGTGCCCATCATCACGTTGGCCAGCGGCGAGGCGCACATCCGGTAGGACGCGAATGGCAGCTCCCAGCCCCGGTGGAGGCACGGGGCCTGCAGCAGGACGCCGAGGAGTGAGCTGAGACCCAGCAGTCCCATCATCGCGCCGGCGGACCAGGCCCTGGTGCGGGCGGTCGCCGAGGCGAGATGCGAACCCATCGGCCCGCCCAGCATGGGGCGGGCGAGGGATTCGGGAGTGGTCCGAGGCATGGAGCAAGCCTACTGGCGAGTGCGGCCCGAGGTCGTCGGGCCACACACTGACTCAGCCGAGGCTCGGCGGGCCGTTGGGCTCGCGCGGCGGCCGGTCGGGCTCGGGCTTCTCCACCGGAGGCTCCGGCAGCTCGGGGCGTTCCTTCGGCGGCTCGGGGCGCTCCGGTTGCTCGGGCTCGGGCTCCTCCGCCGGGGGTTCCGGCTGCTCGGGCTCCTCTTCCGGGGGCTCGTCGCCGAGGTCCGGAGCCTCCTCCTCGGGCTCCCGGGCAGGCTCGTCGCCGCCGGATCCGCCGCCCTGGTCGGGCGCGGGGTTCGGATTCGGGTTCGGGTTGGGACGCTGGGGCACCTGCTTGGGCACACCCGGGTCGTTCTCGGGGGCCTGCGGCTTCTCGACGTCGGGCAGCTCTCCGCGCTTGGGGAACTTCTCGACCGGCTCCCCCTCGAGCGCCTTCGTCATATAGTTCGTCCACGCGATGGTCGGGAAGGTGCCGCCGGTGATGGTGCCGCGACCACCGTACGAACCGATCGTCACCGGATTGCCCGCCTCGTCCTCACGATAGATGGACACGGCGGTCGCCATGTTCGGGGTGTAGCCCGCGAACCAGGCCGAGTAGTAGTCCTGGGACGTCCCGGTCTTGCCGGCGGCGGGCCGGCCCAGGTTCTGCGCGTACGATCCGGTGCCGCCGGAGACCACGCGTGACAGCGCGTAGCTGGTCTCCGCCATGACGTTCTCGTCGAACTCCCGCTCTCCCTCGGTGTCCGGCTCGTACACCACCTCGCCCTCCGGCGTCGTGGCCTTCTCGACGTGATGCGGGGCCCGGTAGATGCCGTTGGAGGCGAAGGTCGCGTAGGCCGAAGTCATGCTCTGGACCGAGGCGTTGGCGGTGCCGAGCACGTTCGCCGCATTCGGGGCCAACCCCGGCGAATCCTCCGGCAGACCCGCGCGCACGGCAACATCCATGGTCTTCTCCGGCCCCACTTCGATGTTGAGCTGGGCATACGCGGAGTTGATCGACTTCTGGGTCGCTGTCAGCAGGCTGACGGGCCCGTAGTTCGAGCCGCCGTAGTTCCGCGGCGCCCAGGGGGTTCCCTCGGTGGTCATCGTCACACCGCTGTTGCCGGTGAAGGTGTCGGTCAGCCGGAAGCCGTTCTCGAAGCCGGCCACCAGGGCGAAGGGCTTGAAGGCCGAACCGGTCTGCGACGTGTCCTCCGTCGCGGCGTTCTGCTGGCGCTCCAGGTAATCCGCCCCGCCGTACATCGCCTTGACACCGCCCGTGGCGGGGTCGATCGAGAGCAGACCGACGTGCATGCCGGACTTGAGCTCCGGCAGCTCCTCGATCGCATCGACGGCGGCTGCCATGTCGTCCTGATCGTAGGTCGTCACGATCTCGAGTCCGCCGCGGTCGATCTGCTCCGGCTCGATGCCGGCCCGCTGCAGCTCCTTGCGGACCGTGTCCAGCAGGTAGCCGTTCGGGCCCTTGAACTGGTTGTCGCCCTTGGTCTCATTGATCTCGGGCATCTCCACCGCGGACGCCTCGTCCTCGGTGAGGTAGCCGAGCTCGACCATGTTCTTCAGCACGTACTGGAAGCGGGCCTCGTACTCCTCCGGGTTCGCCGCCGGGTCGGCAGCGCCGGGACGCTGGATCATCGCGGCCAGAAGGACGCTCTCGGAGACGTCGAGCTCGGAGGCCGGCTTGTCGAAGTAGTTCTGAGCGGCCACTTCGACGCCGTAGCTCTGACGGCCGAGGTAGATCGTGTTGAGATAGGCGGCGAGCACCTCGTCCTTGGTCATCTCCTGATCGATCTTGATCGCGATGAACATCTCGCGGACCTTGCGGTCCAGGCTGCGCTCGTTGGACAGGTAGAAGTTCTTGACGTATTGCTGGGTGATCGTCGAACCGCCGCCGGCGTAATCGTCGGTGATCACGCCCCACACCGCGCGCGAAATGCCCTTGATCGAGATTCCGCGGTTCTCGTAGAACGACTGGTCCTCGGCCGCGATCGCCGCCTGCTGCATGGGCTGGGAGATCTCGTCGATCGACACCGGCTGCCGGTCCTCGATCTTGAAGGTGCCGATCGGGGTTTCGCCGTCATCCCAGAAGACCGTCGACGTCTGGCCGGCCGCCTCGGCGTTCGGTTCGGGAATGTCGGTGACTGCATAGCCGACGCTGAACGCCGCGATCGCCAGGACGAACGCGGCGAGCACGGCAACGCCGAGCAGTCGCAGGGACGGCAGCCACCGGGTCCACCCCGTCACTCCGGCACGCGGATAGTTGAGCAGACCCTTGTTCGAGCTGGTCTTCCCGCCGGCTTCGCCGGACGTGCTCGAAGACGCGGTGTGTGTGCCCTTGGCCAAGAATCCCCCAAGATGTCAGGTCACTGAACTGGACAAGCCAAGCATTCAATGTTTGGAGTCCGGTGAGCAGAAGGTGTGAGCCGAAATCGTGCGCTGAGGTCGATTCCGGCCGGCCGTCACGACAGGATTCCAGATCAGAACCGTGACAGCGGTACATACCAGGTTACCGCCGGGTCAAGGCCGCGGCTCACACCAGATGTTCGAATGCGAGCTATATCACATCGACGGCCGCGAATGAGCGGGCGGGTCAGCCCTTGAGATCGGGGAAGTCCGCGTCCGAGTACTCGGAGTGCTCGATCGTGGATGCACCCTGCCGGGGGTGGATCTCCCGCTCGCGGGCCCGCAGCTCCACGCGCCGGATCTTGCCGGAGATGGTCTTCGGCAGCTCCGTGAACTCGATGCGCCGGATCCGCTTGTAGGGGGCGAGGTTGTCGCGGCAGAACTTGAGGATGTCGCGAGCCATCTCCGGAGACGGCTGGTGGCCGGCGCCGAGCACCACGTAGGCCTTGGGGACTGCCAGGCGGACGGGGTCCGGCGATGGGACGACGGCCGCCTCGGCGACGGCTTCGTGCTCGATGAGCACGCTCTCGAGCTCGAACGGGGACAGCCGGTAGTCACTGGCCTTGAAGACGTCGTCGGCGCGGCCGATGTAGGTGATGAAGCCGTCAGCGTCGCGTGCGGCGACGTCACCGGTGTGGTAGATGCCGTCGACGAACGCGTCGGCGGTGCGGGCCTCGTCGTTCCAGTACCCCGTCGTCAGGCCGACCGGCCGCGGATCGAGCCGCAGGCAGATCTCGCCCTCGTCGGTGAGCTCGCCGGTGGCGGGGTCGCGCAGGATGACGTCGAAGCCCGGCAGCGGCTTGCCCATCGAGCCGTACTTCATCGGCTGGCCCGGGGAGTTGCCGATCAGCAGGGTGGTCTCCGTCTGCCCGAAGCCGTCCCGGATCAGCACGTCCCACTTCTCCTTGACCTGGTCGATGACCTCGGGGTTGAGCGGCTCGCCGGCGCCGAGGGCCTTCTGCGGCGGGGTCGCCAGCAGGGAGAGGTCGGCCTGGATGAGCATGCGCCACACGGTGGGCGGGGCGCAGAAGCTGGTCACACCCACGCGCTCCATGGTCGCCATGAGCGACGGGGCGTCGAAGCGGGAGTAGTTGTAGAGGAAGACGCAGGCTTCGGCGATCCAGGGGGTGAAGAAGTTCGACCACGCGTGCTTGGCCCAGCCGGGGGAGGCGACGTTGAGGTGGACGTCCCCGGGCTCCAGGCCCATCCAGTACATCGTGGACAGGTGGCCGACAGGGTAGGAGACGTGCGTGTGGGCCACCATCTTGGCCTTCGAGGTGGTGCCCGAGGTGAAGTAGAGCAGCAGCAGGTCGTCGGCCTTCGTCGGGCCGTCCGCGGTGAACTCCGCCGGGAAGTCCGCGGCCGAGGAATAGGCGATGTCGGTGTCGCGCGCCGGCTCCGCCCCGACCACGACGCGCGTGAGCGGCAGCGGCACCCAGTCGAACTTCGCCGCGTCTTCCGGACCGGCCACGACGAAAGAGGCCTCGCCGCGCTCTGCGCGATCGGTGAGATCGCCGGAGCCCAGCTGCGTGGTGGTGGGCAGCAGCACCGCGCCGAGCTTGATGCCGGCGAGCATGGTCTCCCACAGCTCCACCTGATTGCCGAGCATCACCATGACGTGCGAGCCGCGCTGCACTCCGGCCGCCCGCAGCATGTTGGCCACCCGGTTCGAGCGCTCCGCCAGCTCCCGGAAGCTCCATCTGCCCTCCGTGCCGTCCTGCTCGACGATCCACAGCGCAGGGCTGTCATTGTCCCGGGCGATCTCGTCGAACCAGTCGAGGGCGAAGTTGAAGTTCTCGAACCGCGGCCACTCGAACTCCGCGACCGCGCCGTCGTAGTCCTCCCGAAGCTCGATGAGCCGGTCCCGGGCAGCCCGGAACCGGTCGGTAGCGGTGCTCATATGCTCTCCTTTGACGAATACGTCACCTCTGCGTCCGAGTCACAAGCTACCAGGAGGTCCGGACCCCGAGCTGAGCGGTGCGCCGGTGAGCATCAGGGTCTCAGGATCCGGCCCGCCGCTCAGGATTCGGCCTGCTGAGCCTGCTGTGCGGCCCACCACTCCCGCAGCAGCTCCGCTGCCCGGTCCTCGCCCAGCGGCCCGTGCTCCATCCGCTGATCGAGCAGGAACCGATAGGCCCGACCCACCGCAGGTCCGGGCGGGAGGTCCAGCAGTGCCATGATCTGCGTGCCGTCGAGATCCGGGCGGATGGAGTCGAGCTCCTCCTGCTCGGCCAGCACCTGGATCCGGTGCTCGAGGTCGTCGTACGCGTGCGCCAGGCGTTCGGCCTTGCGCCGGTTGCGCGTGGTGACGTCCGAGCGGGTGAGGATGTGCAGCCGGGTCAGCAGATCCCCGGCGTCGTTGACGTAGCGGCGGACCGCCGAATCCGTCCAGCCCGCGTCCCCGTACCCGTAGAACCGCAGATGCAGCTCGACCAGCCGGGCGACCTTCTTGATGGTGTCCTTGTCGAAGTGCAGCGCCCTCATCCGCTTGGCGGTGAGCTTCGCGCCGACGACATCATGGTGGTAGAAGGTCACGGCCCCCGAGCTCTCGAACTTCCGAGTGGCCGGCTTGCCGACGTCGTGCATGAGTGCGGCGAAGCGGACGACGAAGTCCGGCACCGGGATCCGCTGCGGGTCGTCGGCGGCGATTCCCTGCTCCGTCTGGCGCTCGGCGTAACGTCCCTCGAGCTCGACGGCCTGGGTGAGCACGGTGAGGCTGTGCTGGTAGACGTCCTTGTGCCGGTGGTGCTCGTCGCGCTCCAGCCGCAGTCCCGCCACCTCCGGCAGGATGTGATCGGCCAGACCCGTCGCCACGAGCAGCTCGACGCCGGTGCGCGGTTCGCGCCCGCAGATGAGCTTGACGAGCTCGTCGCGCACCCGCTCAGCGGAGATGATGGTGATGCGCTCGGCCATGTCGGTCATCGCCGCGACCACCTCGTCAGCCGGGGTGAAGCCCAGCTGGGAGGCGAAACGGGCGGCCCGCATCATCCGCAGCGGGTCGTCCGAGAAGCTCATCTCCGCCCTGCCGGGGGTGCGGATGATGCCCTCCTGGAGGTCGCTGAGACCGCCGAACGGGTCGACGAACACCCGGCTGGGCAGTCGGACGGCCATCGCCCCGATCGTGAAGTCGCGACGGACGAGGTCGTCGTCGAGGTGCCGGCCGAATGCCACGGTGGGCTTGCGGGAATCCGGGTCGTAGGCCTCGGCGCGATAGGTCGTGATCTCGATCTGATAGCCGCGCCTGCGCATCCCGATCGTGCCGAACTGCTTACCGATGTCCCAGTGGGCGTCCGCCCAGCCGCCGATGAGTCCGAGGATGTCATCGGGTCGGGCGTCGGTGGTGAAGTCGAGGTCGGGCATGTCGCGGCCCAGCAGGGCATCGCGCACCGAACCGCCGACGAGGGCCAGCTCGAAGCCGGCGTCGGCGAACATCTTCCCGAGTGGCCCGAGGATCTCGTCGAGAGCGTCGAGAGCGCCGGCCAGTCGGGTGTGCGCCTGCGCCAGGAACAATGGAGACCTCCTCGGATTCGATTCCACCCAAGGGTACCGGTGCCGCGCCTCGCCCCGACGGCGGCAACCACCAAACGTTGAGACGATCCGGATAAGGTGAAGTCATGCCCAGGCCGCTGCCCAAACCGGGACCCTTTCCGTCCCGCTCGAACACCGTGGAGGAGACCTCCGCGGGCGGCATCGTGGTCGATTTCGCCTCCCCGGGCCTGGAAGTGGCCGTGATCGCGCGCATCAATCGGGCCGGCCGCCTCGAATGGTGCCTGCCCAAAGGGCACCTCGAGGGCGATGAGACCGCCGCTCAGGCGGCCCGGCGGGAGATCGCGGAGGAGACCGGCGTCGAAGGCGACGTCGTCGCCCCGCTCGGCAGCGTCGACTACTGGTTCTCGGTCGCCGGCTATCGGGTCCACAAGGTGGTGCACCATTTCCTGCTGCGCGCCACCGGAGGCACGCTGACGGTGGAGAACGATCCGGACCACGAGGCCGTCGATGCGGCGTGGGTCCCCTTCGACGAGCTCCCGTCCCAGCTGTCCTTCGCCAATGAGAGGCGGATCGTGGCAGCTGCCCGCACCATCCTCCCCCGGTTCCTGACATGAGCCTGGCCGGCATCCGGCATCAACCTGCACCACTGCGCAGACTCCTCTTCATCCTGCTCACCGCGGTGCTGCTCATGCTCGCCGGCGGCGGCCTCCACGCGCTCCCCGCTCACGCCTTCGCCTCCCCGGCTCCGAATGCCCCCGCTGCCGAACCGTCGGGACCGCACCTCGGGCTGCAGGAGGTCACCACCTGGCTCGATCCCGACGGCACCCTGCAGGTGGCAGGCCGGCTGCGCAATCCCGGCGGCTCCGAGCTGACCCGGCCCCGCCTCGAGCTCCTGATGTCGACGGACCGGCTCGACTCCCGGGCGGAGATCAACGCCTGGAAGACCGACGTGTCCTCCCACCGACTGCTCGCCACCAGCGCGACCGCCGGGCAGGACGGCTCCGGCAGCGGTGCGGACAGCCCCGGCGGCGCCGACACGGGGGCCGGTGGCGCGGGCTCCGGGACGGATACCGGGAGCGCCGGCGACCAGGCCGTCGTCACCCCCGAGCTGCCGGAGACAGTCGCCCCGGGGTCGACCTCGGACTTCCGCTTCGAGGTCCCGGCCGACCAGCTCGGGCTCGGTACGCAGAACCCGCTGAGCTCCTGGGGAGCGCGCGGCGTGGCCGTGCGCCTGCACGGGCAGACGGGCGCGGGCCCGACCGCCGACACCGCAACCGCGTTCACCACCTGGTATCCGGAGCCCGACTTCGAGCCGACCGGGATCACCATGATCATGCCGGTGACGCTGCCGGGATTCTCGCCCACCGGGCTGATCTCGCCGGAGAAGCTCGAGCAGTCCGCTGCGAACGGTGAGCTCAGCCGACTGCTCGCCGCCGCCGAGGTGGATGCCGCGATCGCCCTGGCCGTGGATCCCCGGCTGCTGGTCTCGGTCGAGATGGCGCTGCGCGATTCCGAAGCCGAATCGCCCGCCCCGACCTCCTCGCTGCCTTCCGGCACCGATGCGCCCACCGATCCCGAGGAGCTCATCGAGGAGCCGGAGACCGGCGAGGACCCCACCCCGGCGCTGCGCGACTGGTTCGCCGGATTCACCGAACTCGCCGCCGACCGGGAGGTCATCGCCCTGCCGTGGGCCGACGCCGACCTGCTCGCCCTGCGCGAGGCGGGCCTTGCTGGGCTCGCCGACCGCGCCTCCGATGAGATCGCCGTCGTCAGGGAACTCCTCCCCGATGCGCGCACCGACTTCGTCTGGCCCGTGTCGGGCACCGTCACCGCGGAGAATCTCGACGAGATCGTCGACGGCGGCACCGACACCGTGATCCTGTCCGATCTCCAGCAGCCGGCGCTGACCGGCTACACCTCGGACGCCCGCTCGACCATCGGCCTGTCCCCGGTCGGCGGGGCCGGAGTCGGTCCGCTGGCCGACTCCCTCGTCGTCGACACCGGCCTGTCGGATGCCGTCGCCGACGCGGCCGCCCAGCCGGCCCGCGCCTCGGCGGTCAGCGAATACGTCGCCGAGAGCTCCGCGATCACCTCGGAGCGGCCCTACGATCCCCGTCATCTCCTGGTCATGATGCCCCGCACCGGGGCCGACGAGTCGTGGCGCCTGATCGCCGAGGCGACCCGCTCGGCCGGGTGGCTGGAGCACCGCTCGCTCAGCTCGCTGCTGGAATCCCAGCCGGTCGCGCGCGCCCCGCTCGTCAACCCGACCCGGCAGGCCGGCCTGAGCGCCGACGGCCTCGGCCACCTCGCCGAGGCACACGAGCGGGCCGAGGCGTTCGCCGCGGTGTTCAGCGAACCCGGACTCGCCCGCCAGGACCTGGACCGGATGATCCTGTCGTGCACCTCGGCGACCTGGGCGGACGCACCGAACTTCCCCGAGTGCACCGGTCAGGCGACCGACGAGGTCGACGCCACCATCGACGGCATCGCCCCCGAGCAGGGTTCGCCGGTCCTGCTCGTCACGGGTGAGCGGACCACGGTCCCGGTGCGCGTCGAGAACACCACCGACCGGCCGGCGACCGTCACGGTGCAGGTCACCGCCCGCACCCCGCAGCTGCGCACGCAGACGACGGAACCCGTCGTGCTGCCGCCCCGGCAGACCACGCGGGTGGATGTCCCGGTGGAGGGCCTGGCCAACGGGGACGTGGAGACGATGATCCAGGTCGTCGCCCTCAACGGCTACGTCGCACCGAGCACCGGGGAGCTGCTGGTGCGGGTGCGGGCCGACTGGGAGAACATCGGAACCGCGGTGATCGGGGCCGGCCTGCTCGTCGTGTTCGTCATCGGACTCGTCAAGTCCATCGCGCGGGGCAGGCGTAAGATTCCCCAGAGCCAGCTCGACGCGGCGGTCGCGCGAGCCCAAGAATCCGACACCCCCTAGGAGCCCCAGTGGCAGCCACGAAGCTCGCATCCCTTGCGAAGTCTTCCGCGGTCATGACAGCCGGCACCCTCGTCTCCCGCATCCTCGGCTTCGTCAAGGCGATGCTGCTGGCCACGGCGATCGGCGTCACCGTGGGCGGCGCCGCCGACGCCTTCGACATCGCCAACAAGGTTCCGAACAACCTGTACATGCTGCTCGCCGGCGGCGTCCTCAACGCGGTCCTGGTGCCGCAGATCGTCCGGGCCACCCGCCGGACCGACGGCGGCCGCGACTTCACCAACCGGCTCCTCACCCTGACCGTGACCCTGCTGTTCGCGGTCACCGTCGTCGCTACCCTGTGCGCCCCGCTGCTCGTGCGCCTGTACTCCACCTCCGCATGGAGTCCGGAGCAGACCGCGCTCGCCGTCGCCTTCGCGTACTGGTGCCTGCCGCAGATCTTCTTCTACGGCCTGTACACGATGCTCGGCCAGGTGCTCAACGCCAAGTCGTCCTTCGGGCCCTACATGTGGGCGCCGGTGCTCAACAACGTCGTGTCGATCGCGGGACTCCTCGTGTTCATCGCGGTGTTCGGCACCGGTCAGCAGGGCGAGCACGCGGTGGGCACCTGGGACGCCGGGAAGATCGCACTGCTGGCCGGCTCGGCCACCCTCGGGGTGATGTGCCAGGCGCTCGTGCTGATCTGGCCGCTCAAGCGGATCGGCTTCACCTACCGGCCGACCTTCGGATTCCGCGGCTTCGGACTGAGCACGGCGGGCCGAGTGGCCGGCTGGACATTCGCGGCGGTGCTGGTCGGTCAGCTCGGCTACATCGTCACCAGCCAGGTCGCCTCGACGGCCTCATCGACCACCGGCGAGCCCTCGGCATCGAATGCCGCCTACTCGCTCGCGTACCTGATGTTCATGCTGCCCCACTCGCTGGTCGCGGTGTCGCTGGCGACTGCGCTGTTCACCTCGCTGAGCACCTACGCCGCGGACGACGACGTCGATTCGGTGCGCTCCTCGCTGGCACTGGGCACCCGCCTCGTCGGCCTCGTCAACGTGTTCGCCACCGTCGCGTTCATCGCCCTGGCGGGTCCGGCCGCGATGGTGATCGGCGGAGGCTCCCAGGAGCAGGCGCGCTCCATCGCCCCCGTCATCGTCACGATGGTCATCGGTCTGGTCCCGTTCAGCGCGAACTATCTGCTGCAGCGCGTCTTCTACGCCTATGAGGACGCGCGCACCCCGTTCTGGATCCAGGTTCCCCAGGTGGTGCTCACCGCCGCCGGGGTGCTGGCGGCCGGCTTCCTGCTGCCCAAACCCCTGATCGTCGCGGGGATCGGCCTGGCCATGAGCTGCGGCTACCTGCTGGCGTGCTTCCTCAGCGCGGTGCTGCTGCGGCGGCGCATCGGACACCTCGGGACCGGGCAGATCCTGCTGGCGCACGCCAAGTTCGCGGTCGCGGGCGGGCTGAGCTGTGCCGCCGGCTTCGGCCTGCTGCGCTGGGCCGGGCCCGAGGCGTGGGACGGTCGGCTGCCCGCCCTGCTCACGGTGGCCTGGATCGGCCTGGCAATGCTCGGTCTCTACCTGGCAGTCTGCTGGGTTCTCCGAGTCTCTGAGCTGCGCGCCGCGCTTGAAACGGTCCGGCGGGTCCTGAAACGGTAGTATTCAGGTCTGAGCGGGAGCGGGTGTCTGCGGAGGTGGTCCCTTGATGAGAATGGAACGCGGCACGGTTGTCGCCGATCGGTACGTCGTCTCCGAGGTTGTGCGACCCTGGCTGGCCGAGTTCCCCGACATCGGGTCCGTCTGCCTGGTGCTCGACGCGATTCTCGATCAGCCGGCGATCCTGTACACGGCGGACGCCTCGCGCTCCGGTGACCTCCTCGACGCCGCACGGCGCTCCGCGCTGCTCACCGATCCGCGGATTCCCGGGATCCACGACGTCGGGCGCTTCGAGGACATCGAGTACGTGGTCTGCGAGCGGACCGGTGCGAAAGGTCTGCCGGAGCTGCTCGCCCACGGGCCCCTCGATCCCGAGGCGGCACGCGCCGTCGTCGGAGAACTCGCCACCGCACTCGTCCACGCCTCCAAGCGGGGCCTTCACCACCTGTGCCTGGGCCCGGAGTCGGTCGGCCTCAACGCCGAAGGAGACGTCGTCGTCCACGGAGTCGCCATCGATGCCGCGGTCGCCGATGAGCCGTACGAACTCGGACTGGACTCCCTGTCGGACCGGGACAGCCTGCGCGAGGACGCGCTGGCGATCGTCAACATCCTCTACGCCTGCCTGACGGGTCACTGGCCGGGGGACGAGCCGCGCGCCGGCATCCCGGTCGCCCCCCGCAAGAACAACCGCTTCGTCCGGGCCGACGCCATCACGCCGGGGATCCCGCGGGAGCTCGAGGACTTCGTCTCCGCCATCGTGACGAAGACCGAGCCGGGGCCTCGCAGCCCGAGCGAGATCGTCCGCTACCTGGGGCAATGGGACACCCGCGCACTCAGCCGGATAGCGCAGACGGCGGTGAGCCTGGATGAGGCACTCCGCGACGACCAGGCGCAGTTCACCGTCACACCCGCGGAGAAGCTCTCGACCACCGCGCCGACGGGCAACCTGGACCGGACCGCGGGGGCGCGTCCCCAGCGCAAGACGGAGCGTCCTGCCGTGCCGGACGAGACGACCAGACCGACCCGCCGCGCCACCCCCCAGCAGCTGCAGGCCGCTCTCACCCGGATCGGCATGACGCGGCCGGGCACACACGGCCTGGCAGCCGGTGTTGCCGACGGAAACCGGGCGCCGTTCGACGAGCGGATGCAGATGCGGCAGGCGACGACCTTCCCCATCTCCGCGGAATCGCTCGTCGAGGCGTCCGAGGACACCCCGCAGTGGCAGCCCGAGGAGATGTACTCGTCGTACTCGGAGTACGCCTCGCGCGAGGTCGACTCCAACAGGACCCAGCCGATCATGACCCGCGATCAGGCGGAGCAGTGGAAGCGGGCCGAACAGTCGCTGAGAGCCGAGGACACGCAGGCGATCGAACTCGGCCAGTCGGATAGCGCCGCCGCCGGCCACTCCGATGAGAACGAGGACGCCGAGGACGACGGCTCATGGTTCCTCGGGGGGATGTTCACGACCCGCGAGGATGAGATCGCCCGCCAGCGCGCGGAGTACGAACGCGAATTGCAGTTGCAGAGGCAGGCGGAGGAGAACGCCCGGCGGAGCCTGGAGGCTGCCCGTGCCCGGAGCCGCGCCGATGTCACTGCAGGGCCCGACGTCCCGACTCAGCAGCTGCCGGCCGGCGGGAACCCGGAGCAGCCCGGTGCCGGCTCAGGGGCTGGTGGCGCCGCCGATGTGGACCGCGGCACAGGTTCGACTGCTGGTGGCGCCGCCGGAGCTGATTCGGGCAGCGCGAAGACCGCCGGATCCGCGGTGACGGTGAAGCCTGCCGTCAGCACGCAGCCGACGGCCGGCATCCGGCATCAGGCCAGGGCCGGGGCCACCTCCCCCGGTTCCTCTCGCGGCTCAACTGCGGCCCGTGCGACCGCCGGCGCGGCGACTGCCGCGGCCGGGGTCGGAACTGCGGGGGCCGCGGGCCGACCCGGCCAGGCGAGCGGTGCACCGGAGAGTGGCGCCTCGAGCGGTGCCGGTGTCGCGCCGAGTGGCGGCGCCTCGGACGGTGCAGGCCGTGGCTCGAATGGTGAAGGTGCTGTCACCGGTGGCCCCGCTGGCCCAGGGCGGCAGAAGAAGCGACGTTCGACGGCAGTTCCGCTGACCCTGGCAGTCATCGTCCTGCTGGTGGTCATCGGCCTCATCGTCGGCATATTCCTGCGACCGGGACAGGAGTCCGCGCCGCAGGTGCAGGACCCTGCGACTGCTCCACCGGAGACCGCATCGGAAGGCGAGGGGCAGGACACCGGCACTGCCAGTGTGCCGCCCGCGATCGCCTCGGCGGAAGCCCTCGATCCCCAGGGCGACGGCGCGGAGAACAACGCGGATGTCGACAATGTGCTGCCGGGCGTGAGCGGCGTCTGGCAGACAGACAACTACAACTCCGCGGCCTTCGGAGGACTCAAGGACGGGCTCGGCATCGTCCTCGAACTCGAGGAGGAGGGTACGATCAACGCCGTCGACCTGATCTCCGGCAGTCCCGGAGGCCAGATCGAGATCCGCGTCGGAGACTCGGCTGACCCGGAGGAAGCCGAGGTCGTCGGCCGCGGCTCACTGCCCGACGACACCGGCTCGTTCGACCTGGACGAACCGGCCACGGGCACCCATGTGTTCGTCTGGATCACCGAACTGCCGGAGACCGAAGATGGCTTCCGCGCGAGGATCAGCGAAATCGGACTTTCCTGACCCGGAGCGCAGCCTTGAGGACACCCGGAATAAAGCGGCCCGATCATCACGTTGTGCTTGCGAACAGAAAATTCCGTATCCAGAAACACTGCAGCGATGGCCGGCGCCGACAGCCGGGCAGCCCATCAGCCAAGGAGTACTCATGACCGAGCGTCAAGTCGTCATAATCGGTTCCGGACCTGCCGGCTATACAGCAGCCATCTACGCTGCCCGCGCCAATCTCGCGCCACTGGTCATCGCTGGATCCGTCACTGCCGGCGGTGAGCTGATGAACACGACCGATGTAGAGAACTTTCCCGGCTTCCCGGAGGGCATCCAGGGCCCGGAGCTGATGGAGAACATGAGAGCGCAGGCCGAGCGATTCGGTGCAGAGGTGCTGTACGACGATGTCGCCGAACTCCGGATGAACCCCGGTGCGCACGGCATCACCACCGCTCTCGGAGCCGAGTACACCGCTCGCTCCGTGATCCTGTCGACCGGCTCCGCCTATCGGGAGCTCGGACTGCCGCGGGAGAAGGAACTGTCGGGCCACGGAGTCAGCTGGTGCGCAACCTGTGACGGCTTCTTCTTCAAGGACCAGCACATCGCCGTTGTCGGCGGTGGTGATTCCGCAATGGAGGAGGCCACCTTCCTCACCCGGTTCGCATCCAAGGTCACCCTGATCCACCGCCGTCAGGACTTCCGGGCCTCGCAGACCATGATCGACCGCGCCAAGGCTGATCCGAAGCTCGAGTTCCTGCTCGACTCCGAAGTCGCCGAGATACACGGGACCGACTCGCTCACCGGTCTGACCGTTCGCAACACCACGACCGGGGAGACCAGCGAGCTGCCGGTCACCGGCATGTTCGTCGCCATCGGTTCGGATCCGCGCACCGATCTGGTCAAGGACGAGCTCACCTTGCGCGAGGACGGATACCTCGCGGTGGAGGGCAGGAGCTCTCGGACGAATGTCGAGGGAATCTTCGCCGCGGGGGATGTCATTGATCCCGTCTACCGGCAAGCGATCACCGCCGCCGGATCCGGTTGTGTCGCAGCCACCGATGCAGAGCACTATCTGGCAAACCTCAAGGAACCCGCGCTGCAGGTTTCACTGTCAAAGGAGTGAAGAATATGTCCAAGGAAGTCACCGACGCTACATTCGACGCCGAGGTCCTCAAATCCGACAAGCCCGTTCTCGTCGATTTCTGGGCACCCTGGTGCGGCCCGTGCCGCATGGTGTCGCCGATCGTCGACGAGATCGCAGACGAGAACGCCGACAAGCTCAATGTCGTGAAGGTCAACACCGACGAGAACATGGAGACGGCTGCCGCCTACGGAATCACCTCGATTCCCGCGCTCTACGTCTTCAAAGACGGTGAAGTGGCCAAGACCATCATCGGTGCTCGTCCAAAGCCGGCTCTGCTTCAGGAACTGCAGGAGTTCATCGGCTGACGCCGGATCTCAGCCGACTACAAGGCGCCTGTTGTACGCTCAACAGGCGCCTTCTGCTTACCCGAACCGACTACTACAGCTTGCGAGACCGATGAGTCCTACGTCCAATTTCCCGCTGCTGTCTCTTGGTGACACCAGTCCGGTGCTGCTGGCAACCAAGGGGCAACTGGCCCGCATCGGACTCAACGTAGGCGACACCGAATCGCCGGTATTCGATCAGGCTTTCGATTACGCGGTCCGCGCTTTCCAGCAGGAGCGCGGAATCATCTGCGACGGAGCCCTCGGTCCGGAGACTTTCGCGCAGATTGAGCTGGCACGATTCCGCCTGGGCGATCGTGTGCTCCGGTACGACCCGGTGCGTCCCCTGCGCGGCGACGACGTCGCAGAACTGCAGTCGATCCTGAGCGCTCTCGGGATGTACACGCGGCCGATCGACTACGTATTTGCCCAGGTCACGGACGCAGCCGTGCGCGAGGCTCAATCCGGCATCGGCCTGAGAGCCGACGGCATTGCAGGACCGGTGACTCTGGAAGGACTGCGCGCAGTGCACCGAGGCACGAACGATGGCAACGTCTTCGCCCTCCAAGAGCGAGCTCGGGTCAATGCTTCCGGCCCCTCCCTGGTCGGGCGCATCTTCGTCATCGAAGCGGCTACTGCGCAGTCGGATTTCGCGACTACCCTCTATCCCGAGGACCTTGCTGAGCTGGCGAACCAACATTCCTCGGACATCGGACGCCGCCTGGAAGGTCGCCTGGCAGCCCTCGGCGCAGCTA
This sequence comes from Brevibacterium daeguense, assembly GCF_021729135.1. Lineage (GTDB taxonomy): Bacteria > Actinomycetota > Actinomycetes > Actinomycetales > Brevibacteriaceae > Brevibacterium > Brevibacterium daeguense. Next base: position 22,022 of record NZ_JAJTWW010000017.1, on the reverse strand, counting down.
CAGTCCTCGTCACAGCCCAGCAGAAGTCCGACGATCTCGCCGACGAGTTGGGGGCATCTGCGGTCATCACGATCAATCTGGATGCAAGCAGCTCTCCGACAGCGAATGGTGCTGCAACCTACTACTTCGGTCGTGAGGATGAGCGCTCTGTCGTCTCTCCTGTGGGAAGGGCACTGGCTGAACTTGTGCAGAAGGAGATCTGTGCCCGCACCGATCTGCTGGATGGCCGCGTCCACGCCCGTACCTGGGAGTCCCTTCGTCGGCTGCGCACTCCGAAAGTCCACGTGCTCCCGGGGTACATCACCAATTGCGCCGATCGCGCGGCACTGGCGGAATCGGCGATCCGCGACAGAATCGCAGAAGCAATTGCGGCTTCTCTGCAGCGCCTCTATCTTCGCGAGGACAGTGATCCGCCAACCGGCACTCTGGATCTCTCTGCCTTCCAAGCGCGCAGATAGTCTACTTGGCCGGTCAACGGCAATGTTTCACGTGGAACACGGGAGCTAGCCAGTTCTCTGGATCGCCGCCCTCGGTTAGTGAAACTCGACGCACGATAGTTGACAGTGCAGGGCAACGATGGGCCAGGAGGACGAGTCGTCCGCGCCTGCGGTTCCCGTAGATCGCCTCTGCTCGCGTTTCACGTGAAACATCTGTCCTGGGCCCACAAGGGCCTGCTTCCCGAGTTGCACACTCGGCCGGAGGTTGCCTCAAGGGTCAGGTCCCGGTATTCTATCCGTCCGTTGCGACGAACGGCGATGGCGAGCGGGTACCGGTACACCGAGGTCGCCGCGAGTGCGGCGCCAACGATCGCGCTTCCAACAATTGAAGTGGGCTCGACCCGTCGGGCCGGCGCCAGTTGCAGGGACGCTTCATCATTGACCACATCAGCAACCTACGCCACCTGCGCGCCGCGGATGGAGCGGAGCCGGCGAGTATCTGCAATCCTGGTATCCGTCGGAGCCGCCTCGACGTCGAGCCGCCGATCCAAGCACCAAGCTTGGACTTGTCACACGCACCTGCTTCGAGCCAGATCATCGACTCGGCCGTGCCCGCAGCTGCCTGCACCTGACGCGCCTTCTCGAAGCTTCACCCGACGCAGTGAGCCCGCTTCCAAGCCAGATGAACACGCTGCGGCAGGGCCCCAGCTCTCCACGTGCCGAGCCGGCACTATCCAGCGCAGGGCGCCGTACGCCGCCCCTCCACGTCCCATCAACGCGTGTTGGCGTCATCTGTCCGCTCCGCCGTCAGCGCCGAGGCCAGGACCGACCGATCCCGAGGCCCGTTTGAGTGCGGGCACGATTCTCCGGCATCCTCGACACCCGCCCTCGGGCCCGCACCAGCCGACCGAATCTTCCCACCTACAACCTAGTAGGCACGGTGCGGCTCCTGATCTCCGCAATGAACTGCCAAACGGCCACATAGTGGGGATGTTCCACGTGGAACATCAGCTCGTTCGCTGGGCATACGGACGCTTCGGGGCTTTGCAGTGTCCTGTATGCCTTATTGCACTTCAAAATTGAGTACGGTTCCGCCAACTGGATGGATAGAAGGTACGTCAAGTATCTCCGTGGGAGTACTCGTTTCACCGGAGTACACCCAATTTCGAGGGAGGCAGGGCCCGCCGCTGGTGCTCTTCGACGCAATCATTGGGGTGTTCGGGAGCAACCCTGTTCGCGCCATGTCATGCGTGCGCCCTTCGCGCCCTCCCTAGCCGGTGCGGAGAAAATTGTGGCTGGCGTTCAGGATGGCGGGGAACCATTTCCACGCCCAGACGAGCGCAGGGTGCCTTGTGTCCCGCCCTTGGCGATGACAACGGAGCGGACCTATGACCCGACCTACAATGACAGCTCCGTATGGTGAATATCGGTGCGGGATACAGGCAGCTGGGTAGAACGGAGCTACACCACGAATTGTCCCCGTGACCAGGGCGGCGCTCCCGTTTCACGTGAAACATTGCTCCGACGGCCGTGGGCGCCATTTTCGGTACAGATAGTTGTCCGGAAGCGTGGCTTTCCCGCGTTCCGCAGTGCTCTTCCGGAAGTCGGCCAGCCCCGAACGCACTATCCTTCCCGGGAAACAGTGATCACGATCTATTGGTCGCCGGTGCGAACATCGAGGCAACTCCGGACCCGAACCGATTCGCAGGCATTCGGCATTCGACCAGCACCAGAATTCGATCAGTGGTCGGAACAAGACTATGCTCTCGCTACGCTGCCGTACTGTGCAGCCACCTTGGCAGCACGAACTCGGCCTCGCCTAGACGACTGGCAGCTGAAAGCGCGTGTGTGGGTCGACCAGGAACGCACGAATCAAAGGAGGCGCTGGTTTCACGTGAAACATGAGCGGCTGTGGTGGTGGTGTCGTCGTTTCACGTGGAACATCCTCGCTCTGGTGAACAGCATATCGAGTGAACTCGGGAATTCTGGCCACGGTCTCGCCGGTACGACCCCGCTGTACGGGCACGTTGCGGGGGATAGAGCATGGATCGGCCAGGCGCCAACTAAAGTGCCGGGACGTGATCCGGGCCGAAAGGCTGGTCTCCCAATCGAGCCGTTACCTCGCCTACGTCGCCAGAGGAAGAAGCGAAGTCATAGAAACACTTCTCGGGATCACCCCGGTGAAGTCCTCAGCCTGGTCTTCGAGCAGCTGCCTACCCGTTAAGGCCGGCTGCAGTGGCTTGCGCCAACGGCCGGTCGAACTATGACGTCCCTGCAACAAGTCCGAGGGTATCCAGGATCCGTTTGAGGTCGTCTTCATTCGCAAATTCGACGCTGATCTTGCCCTTGTTCTTGCCCATTGTGATATTGACTCTGGTATCCAGACGGTCACCGATGGTTCGAGCAATCGAAGCGAACTCAGGGTTGTAAGGACGGACTTCTCGTGATCCGCGCTGCTTTTCGCCGTTGTTCATCAAGACCACGGCTTCTTCGGTTGCGCGCACCGACAGACCTTCAGCCACCACGCGCTGCGCCAAGACCTCCATCTGCGCACCGTCGATCAGGCCGAGAATCGCGCGCGCATGGCCCTGCGAGATCACGCCGGCAGCAACACGTCGTTGAACGAGTGGAGGGAGCTTCAACAGCCTCAAGGTGTTGGTGATCTGTGGACGTGATCGGCCGATCCGTTCGGACAGTTCCTCCTGTGTGCACTGGAAGTCGTCGAGCAGCTGACGATAGGCAGCCGCCTCCTCAAGGGGATTCAGGTCCACGCGATGCAGGTTCTCCAACAGCGCGTCGCGCAGGAGGTCTGTCTCAGGAACTTCACGAATGATGGCCGGAATAGCCTCCATACCCGCTTCTTTGGAAGCACGGAGACGACGTTCGCCCATAATCAGCTCGTAAGTCGGAGCTGAGGAGTCTACAACCCTGACCACAATGGGCTGAAGGACCCCGACCTCCTTAATGGAATGAACCAATTCCTCAAGGGCGTCCTCGTCGAAGATGCTTCGGGGCTGCTTCGGATTGGCTCGAATTGACTCCACTTCGATCAAACCGAATGCGGTACCCGGGACCGACTTCAGATCCGTTTCACGTGAAACATCCCCAGATCCAGAAGAGCCGGCTTCAGCTGTTTCGGCCGTCTGCTCAGTCGCGCCCTGCGCGATGTGGTCCCGACTGCCAGGTCCCTCTTGCTTCTTCCCACCGTTCTTCTTCTGAGTGTGCGCTCGGCGCATGTTTGCGGCGGGATCGCGGGCAAGCCGCGACGCAGCCGTCTCTCGACCGCTTCCCGAAGCGGTGTCCTCCGACGTCGACTGGGAAGGGAAGAAGACATCAACAGGGCGATCCTCGCTGACTACGTCGGGGATCAACGCGCCCAGTCCCCGTCCCAGTCCCCGTCTCTTCTCAGCCATTCCTCTGTGCTCCTCTGTGTGCGATCTCCTCGGCCGCCTCACGGTATGAGAGTGCTCCGGAAGAATTGGGTTCGTAAGTGATCACGGTCTGGCGATAGCTGGGCGCTTCGGAGATCCGCACTGATCTCGGAATCGCCACATTGAGCACCTCCTGCGGAAAATGCGCTCTCACATCCTCGGCGACCTGCGAGCTCAGGTTGGTACGTCCGTCGAACATGGTGAGCAGGATCGTGCTCACCGATAGCGCCGGGTTGAGGTGCTTCTGGATCAGTTGAATATTGTTCAACAGCTGACTGAGGCCCTCCAGAGCGTAATACTCGCACTGGATCGGAATGAGCACTTCGTTGGCTGCAACGAAGGCGTTGACCGTGAGCAATCCCAGACTCGGCGGGCAATCGATGATCACATAGTCGACGCGGTCTCCTGCTCCATCTCGCTCTCGCAGATAGTCGGCAAGGGCGTTGTGGAGGCGCCGTTCCCGCGCCACAAGCGACACCAGCTCGATCTCTGCGCCGGCGAGGTCGATCGTCGCCGGGACGACCTGCAGATGATCGAAGTCGGGGCACTGTGCCACTGCTTCGGCCATGGGCATCTCATCGATGAGCACGTCGTAGATGCTGTTGACATCAGTAGAATGCTCGATTCCCAACGCTGTGCTCGCGTTTCCCTGGGGATCGATATCGATCACGAGAATCGACAGACCCTGGTTCGCAAGAGCAGCAGCGATGTTGACGGCGGTAGTCGTCTTGCCGACGCCACCTTTCTGATTTGCCACGGTGAAGATCCGGGTCGACTCCGGCCGGGGAAATGTAGTCGTCGCGAGGCGCTGCGCACGGCGAGTATCGCGCGCGATTTCCGCCCCGAGCGGAGTCGACTCGTCCATAATCGGCATAGTGCACGCTCCGTCCTGGGAATAGTAGTCCCCTGAGAGTCTAACCAGCGGCCGGGGAAGTTTCACGTGAAACACCCGCATCCGGCGAACATCACTGAACTTATATGTTCTATTGCTGTTCTAATCAGAGGGGAGCAGGTTGGGCGTCCAAACCTGCCCGGGACATGATGTGCATCCGACGAATGAACACGATGTACCTCAACTCTCAGTGCCGCACCAATTCTGCGACACGAGTCGGAACTTCCAGCGGGGGAGACCCCAATTCACGTACCGTCGGCTGATTGAGCTTAGCCCTTCGAATCTGCTTCCTCGCCTTGACAATCTCGTCCTCGACGGAGGCTCCCTTCAGCGCGAGCAGCCGGCCCCGAGGTCCGAGCACTGGTGCACACCATTCGATGAGCACAGCCAAGGACTTCACGGCGCGTGCCGTCACCACGGTGAAGACCTCTTCGTCGACAAGGTCCTCGACTCGCGCCCGCACGATCCGAACGTTGTCCAGCCCCAGGTCGTCGACGACCATTGTCAGCCAGTCGACGCGACGCTCCATCGGCTCGACCAGCACATAGCGCGCAGCGGGTTGTGCGAGAGCCAGGGGAATCCCGGGCAGCCCCGCGCCCGAGCCGATGTCCCCGACGACATCGTCAGGGGAGATCAGTTCAGCGACGACCGCGCAGTTGAGGATGTGACGGGTCCACAGCCGCGGCAGCTCCCGCGGGCCCAGCAGTCCCCATTCAACGCCCGTGGTCGCCAGATGGTGCGCATAACGGCGGGCGATCTCGATCCGATCCCCGAACAGCTCCGCAGCGAAGAGCGGCTCCGGTTCGACCTCGGCAAGGATCTCCTGGTCAGTCACTGTGCCCTGATGACCACCCGGCGGCGGTCACCCTCTCCTTCTGACTCCGAACTCAGGCCGGCCTTCGCAACTTCGTCGTGAACCACCTTCCGCTCGAAGGAGTTCATCGGAGCACATTCGAAGACCTCGCCAGTCGACCTGACCGTCTCGATAGCCTTCCGCGCTTGCTCCCGAAGGTCTTCCTTGCGCCGGTCGCGGTAGCCGTCGATGTCCAGCATCAGCCACGAACGCTGGCCGGTACTCGTCTGCACCGCCAGGCGGGTGAGTTCCTGCAGAGCGTTGAGAACCTTGCCGTCCGGGCCGACGAGGGCGGACAGGTTGGAGTCGTCATCGTCGCAGACGATGGCGACTTCGGCCCGCCCATCGGCCACGTCGATATCAATATCGCCGTCCACGTCCGCAATGTCGAGCAGCTCTTCGAGGTAGTCAGCGGCGATCTCGCCCTCCTCCTCGAGCAGCTGGGCCCGAGTGGGCTTGATCTCCTCGACCGCCTCGGTCTCGGTGTTCTCAGTCATCGAAGTCGGTGTCCTCTTACTTCTTCTTCTTTTTCTTCTTCTGACGAGCCTTGCTCACCGGCTGCTGGCGCTGGCCGGCTGCGGGGGCAGGCTCGGGCTGCGGCGCCATCTCGATCGGCTTCGATCCGGGCAGGGCCGTCTTGCCCTTCTTCGCACGACGCTCCATGAGTTCCTTCTCAGCCTTGGAGCCAGGTGACGGCATGTTGCGAATCACGATGAACTGCTGAGCCATGGTCCAGAAGTTGGAGACCAGCCAGTAGACCAGAACGCCGAGCGGGAAGTAGATGCCGCCGATCGCGAACACGACGGGCATCAGATAGAGCATCATCTTCTGCTGCTGCATGAACGGGTTGTTCAGCGCAGCTTCCGACATGTTCTTCGTCATCATCTGCTTCTGCGTGATGAACTGCGACGCGCCCATGATGATGATGAGGACTGCTGTGAGCGCCTTGACCCCGATGCCGTCGCTCATGAAGGTTGCCTGCAGCGGAATGCCGAGGATCGTCGCGGCGTCGGCAGACATCGCCAGTTCGCGCGTCAGGCCGCCGATCGGTTCGATCGTGCCGGCAGCGATGCCATGCGTGTTGTTGATGACCCGGAACAGAGAAAGGAAGATCGGGATCTGGACCAGCAGCGGCAGACACGACGCCCATGGGTTCGTGCCGTGCTGCTTGAACAGCGCCATCTGCTCTTCAGCCATGGCCTGGCGCGAGAACTGATCCTTCTTGCCCTTGTACTTGGCCTGCAGGCGCTGAATATCAGGCTGGATCAGCTGCATCTTGCGCTGCGCCTTGATCTGGTACACGAAGAGCGGAATCAGCACTGCGCGGACCACGATCGTCAGACCCGCAATGGACAGGATCCACGTCCACCCGCTTCCACCATCCATGCCGAGAGTGGTGAAGATTTGATGGAAGATCGCGAGGATCCATGCCACTACCCACTGCAGGGGCAGCAGCAGTGTGTCTATCCAGCCCATTCAGTCTCTCCTCGACCGCGAGGATCGGCGGTCATCCGTGTTCGTATCTCGGTACATTGTGCCATCTTTGCCTGTGGCCCGAATCGCCTCGCTCCTGCGGGCCATGAGGGAGCCGGGCACATAGTCGACTCCGCCGGAGGAGAAGGGATTGCACCGGAGAACGCGCCAGGCAGCGAGCGCCGTTCCCACTGCGGCACCCTTCGTCTCGAAGGCGTCCAAGGCGTATTTCGAGCAGCTCGGATAGTAGCGGCAGACATCTCCGTAGAGCGGAGAGATAATCAGGCGGTACAGCCGCATGAACCAGACGAACGGCATGCGCGGAGCAATCCTGAGCGCGTGCAGCACGCGAGGTCCCGGATCCGACGGCCACGGCGGCAGGGACGAAGGGGTGTTCTCCCCGTGTCTCATCGCCTGGCTCCATCAGTCGGTGGTCCGCACTTCACGGCGGTTATTGCGCTTCTCATGGCCGCGCCTTCTGCAGCAGCCGGTCGACGGAGGCTTCCAACTGGCCGAATTCTGCCCCCGCAGCTGCGGGAAGTGCCCGGATGACGATCATCTCTCCGTCATCGAGCTCAGCCAGGCGGGCGTAGACGATGTTGCGCAGCCGTCGCTTCACCCTGTTCCTCACCACCGCGTTGCCAACGGCTTTGGAAACGACGAATCCCACGCGCGCGGCGTGGGATTCGTCCGTGCTGAGCAGGTAATGGATCACCAGTTGCTTCGACCCGACCTTGCGGCCAGTGCGGAAGACACGTCGAAAATCTTCGCCGCGATGAATCCGGTTCCTGCCGGGGAGCACGATCAGGCAGACAGTGCGCTGCGACCCTTGCGGCGACGCGAGGACAGGATGGCGCGCCCTGCACGGGTGCGCATCCGAAGGCGGAAGCCGTGGGTCTTGGACCGCTTGCGATTGCTGGGCTGGAAAGTACGCTTGCTCACTTCGGTTCTCCGATTATCTGTCGTTGCTGGTGCGGGCAGCACCAAGCTGCTTTCGCAATTCATGATCGACCACGCGGCCGGACATTCCTGCGACTGAAGGCCGTGGGGAAGTTACTCACAACTCAGGTGGGCCCGCAACACAGGACACCCCAGTTTAGGCGGGGCACGGGATGAGGGTCAAACTGTGGTATCGCTGCCTTCCTGGGCAGGTGCCTGCGCTTTCCCGCTGGTCATCTTCACCGCTGTGCATCTTCGCCCCGATGAGCCCTTTCCTACGGAAGAGTGAACTCCGGTTGAACGTCGTCGTACTCCCGTCAGCTTCCGGACGACAGTTATTCACATTTCGGCATAAACAGGCGGGTCCACAACTCACATCGGTGTGATTTCCACACCTTTCTCCACCGATGTGGATGATTTCGGGGTCGGCGTGGTCCATCTCCACAAACTGTGGAAAACTGTGTGGAACCCCAAACTGTCGTTTTCCACAGATGTGCGCGACTAACCGGAACGGAGGACCTGTGAGTCAAACCAGCCAGCAGGATGACCTGTACGAGATCTGGCAGGTCGTCCTGTCCAATCTTCTCAACGACCCGACGATCACAGCCCATCAGAAGGGCTTCCTGACCCTTGCCGTGCCGAAGGCTCTGGTGGAGGGCCAGCTCGTCGTCCTCTCCGTGCGCAATGAACTCACCCGCACGACGCTGGAGACCCACCTGCGCGAACCGCTCGCCCGGGAGTTCTCCAAAACGCTCGGCCAGGACGTGACGTTCGCGATCGCGGTCGAACCCGGTCTCGACGTTCCAGTCCAGCTTCCGCACGAGCACGCCACGGAAACCCCTCGTCCCGCTCCCGAGGCGTCGCCCGCCTACCAGCAGCCGCCCGCCTACCAGCAACCGGCCGCTGCAGAGAATCGTCATCCCGAGCAGCCACCGACCGCGGGCTGGGCCCCGGCCGACTCGTACGCCCCGACTCCTGCCGCGCCGGCTGCCGGGCCGGCGTTCCCGCCCGCCCCCGCAGCTCCGGCAACGCCGGGAACTCAACCCGCCCCTGCAGCCGACGGCGTCGAGGGCAGCATCTCCCAGCTCAACTCCAAGTACACCTTCGACGCCTTCGTCATCGGCGCGTCGAACCGCTTCGCCCATGCAGCGGCGTTCGCCGTCGCCGAATCCCCGGCGAAGGCCTACAACCCGCTGTTCATCTACGGCGACTCCGGACTGGGCAAGACCCACCTGCTCCACGCCATCGGCCACTACGCGATGCAGCTGTACCCCAATATCCGGGTCCGCTACGTGTCGAGCGAGGAATTCGTCAACGACTTCATCAACACCATCGGCTCCTCCGCCACCTCCAACGCCCTGCGGCCGGCATTCCAGCGCCGGTACCGAGAAGTCGACATCCTCATGATCGATGACATCCAGTTCCTGCAGGGCAAGGACGCCACGGTGGAAGAGTTCTTCCACACATTCAATGCACTGCACAACGAGCACAAGCAGGTCGTGATCACCTCCGATCAGCCGCCGAAGATGCTCAAGGGCTTCGAGGAGCGCTTGCGCTCCCGGTTCGAGTGGGGCCTGCTGACCGACGTGCAGCCGCCGGATCTGGAGACCCGATTCGCGATTCTGCGGAACAAGGCAGCCGGGGACCATCTGCCCGTCCCCGACGACGTGCTCGAGTACATCGCCTCGCGCATCTCCTCGAACATCCGCGAGCTCGAGGGCGCACTCATCCGAGTGACGGCCTTCGCCAATCTCAACGATCAGCCGATCGAAGTCGGACTGGCGGAGACAGTCCTCAAGGACTTCATCACCCAGGACGACACCCCGGAGATCACCGCAGCCGACATCATGGGGCAGACGGCGGCCTACTTCGGACTCACCCTCGATGACCTGTGCGGCGCGAGCAGGTCCCGCACGCTCACCACAGCCCGGCAGATCGCCATGTATCTGTGCCGCGAGCTCACGGACCTGTCGCTGCCCAAGATCGGCCAGGCGTTCGGCGGGCGCGACCACACGACAGTGATGCACGCCAACAAGAAGATTCGAACGCAGATGGCCGAGCGCCGGGCGCTCTACACCCAGGTCACCGAACTCACAAATCGCATCAAACAACAGCATCGGCTGTGATTCGCGATATGCACACCTGTGGAAAACCCTGTGGGCAACGCTGGTCAGCCTGGGTACCCACCGGTGCACGGCTCTCACGCTGCCGGTGGACTCGTGTGTAAATACATGACTGTAACTCACACGTCTCCACTGCGAGGTCATCAGAACTCCACACATTGTCCACCGCACCGAATGCCCTGTCGGGCCGATCAGATCTCGATGACATCGATGTAGTTCCACAGTTTCCACAGGTGCTGTTACTACTGCTTCTGATTACAAGAGAAGATATCCAGCACCGCTGATCGCCCTGCTCGGCTCGACTCTCGCAATCACGCGACCAGTCCCGGGCACCAGCGGGCTTTCGAGCACGAATCGAACAGCCGGCCGAAATGCCCCGGTTGTCGGGTCTTCACACCCCGGGGCTGCGGCCGTACACGAGCACAAATCCAGCGCTGAGGGGGATTCGCCACGCCGGTGGGCGGTGTGTAAAGTTGCAATTCGCCAGGAGCGCTCTGTGCGCACGAGGATTTCAACCGCAGGAGAGTCGTGAACGCTGAGTCCGCACAAGCCGTGAAGTTCAAGGTCGAACGCGATGTGCTGGCAGAAGCCGTCACCTGGACCACCAAGACTCTTCCGCAGCGGCCGGCAGTTCCCGTGCTCACCGGCATCCTCGTCACTGCCCAGGCCGAAGGAGTCGTGCAGCTGGCCGTCTTCGACTACGAGGTCTCCTCCCGCGTCGAGATCGCCGCCGAGGTGGAGGCGCCCGGCACCTTCCTCGTCTCCGGAAGGCTGCTCGCGGACATCGCGAAGGCCCTGCCCAACCAGCCCGTCACCCTCGAGCTCAACAGCAACAAGGTCGACCTCACCTGCGGCTCCTCCCGGTTCTCCCTGATGACGATGCCGGTCGAGGAGTACCCGGCGCTGCCCGCAGTCCCGGAGACCTCCGGCGTCGTCTCCTCCGGCGACTTCTCCCATTCGGTGGGCCAGGTCAGCATCGCAACGTCCAAGGACGAGACCCTCCCGATCCTCACCAGCGTCCGAGTCGAGATCGAGGGTGACACCGTCACCCTGCTGGCCACCGACCGCTACCGCCTGGCGGTCCGTGAATTCAGCTGGAATCCGCGGCAGCCGGACATCTCCGCAAGCGCGCTCGTCAGGGGTCGAACCCTCTCCGACGCAGCCAAGGCGATGGGTGGCAACGTCGAGATCTCGCTGGCCAATTCCGGCGGCAAGGAGATGCTCGCCTTCTCCTCCGCCGGCAGGGTCACGACCTCTCTCCTGGTCGAGGGCGACTACCCGAAGGTGCGCTCGCTGTTCCCCAAGGAAGTCCCGATCCACGCGGTGCTGGAGACCGGCGCTGTGCGCGAAGCCGTGCGCCGTGTGTCCCTCGTCGCCGAGCGGAACACCCCCATCAAATTCGAGTTCGCCGACGGTGCGCTGACGCTGCGGGCCGGCGCCGGCGACGACGCCCAGGCCAGCGAAGCACTGCCGGTCGAGCTCCACGGCGAAGACATCACGACGGGCTTCAATCCGAACTTCATCTCCGAAGGCCTGGCTGCGATCGACTCCCCCTTCGTCCGCTTCTCGATGACCGAGCCCAAGAAGCCGGTCGTCATCTCCGGACAGCAGGAGATCGACGGCGAGTACGATCCTTCGTACCGCTATCTGCTCATGCCCATCATCAGGTTCTGATGTGGGTCTCGCGACTGTCGCTGCGTGATTTCCGCTCCTACGTCTCACTCGACGTCGAACTGAGCGCGGGCGTCACGACGTTCGTCGCACCGAACGGCTCCGGCAAGACCAACCTCGTCGAGGCCCTCGGCTACCTGTCGGCGCTGCGCTCCCACCGCGTCTCCCAGGATCTGCCGCTGGTCCGGCACGCCACGGAGCAGGCCACGGTCTCCGCGCTCGCCCACCGGGGACAGCGGCAGGTCACCGTCGAGGTCACGATCAAGGCCCGAGGCGCCAACCGATCGCGGGTCAACCGTCAGCCGGTCCGGGTTCGCGAGATCATCGGGCTGCTGCCCAGTGTCGTCTTCGCTCCCGAGGATCTCAGCCTGGTTCGCGGTGAGCCGGGCGACCGTCGCGACTTCCTCGACACGCTCCTCGTGGGCCGCCAGCCGCGCTTCGCCGGCGTCATCGCGGATTTCGAGCGCGCGCTCAGGCAGCGCAACGCCCTGCTCAAGAGTCTCCGCGCCGAGCCGAACCCGGCCCTCGAGGCGACCCTGGACATCTGGGACCAGGCCTTCGCCGAGGCGGCCGCCCAGCTCGTCATCGGACGTCGCGCACTGCTCGCCGATCTTCGCGAACCGCTGGCCGAGAACTTCGCCTATGTCGCCGCCGAGGCGCGCACCGAACGCCGGCAGGCCACCGCCGAGTACTCCTCGCGCATCGATTACACAGGGGTCACCTCGACCGCTGACGCCCGGGATGTCATCGTCGAGGCGCTGCTGGCCCGGCGGCGCCCGGAGACCGAGCGCGGGCTGACTCTGGTCGGCCCCCAGCGCGATGACGTGCTGCTGTCGATCGGCGCGGTGCCGGCCAAAGGGTACGCCTCCCACGGGGAGAGCTGGTCGCTTGCGCTCGCACTGCGGCTGGCGGGCTGGGAGCTGCTGCGCGGTGACTCGGACGATCCGGCCGACCAGCCCGTGCTCATCCTCGACGACGTGTTCGCCGAGCTCGACGCAGGGCGCAGGCGCAGACTGGCCGCGAAAGTCGTCGACGCGGAGCAGGTGCTCATCACCGCCGCTGTCGCCGGAGACGTGCCCGAGGAGCTGTCGGCCACGATCGTCGACCTCCTCGGCCTGGGCGGCCAGGCCCTCGACGCTCACGAGGACGAGCAGGGAGTCGACGATGCCGCAGGCCGGTGACCTCGACGCCGTACCGGTCGCCGCTCTCGAGGCGCTCGACCGGGTGCGGCGGATGGCCGATTCCGAGTTCCGCCCGATCTACCGCGGACCGCGCCGGAATGTCGCCGGCCCGGTGGAACCGGTGTACAGCGGGACCGGCGCCGACCCCCGCGATCCCCAGCCGCTGCGCACCGGCCTGGAGACCGTCGCGCAGAAGCACGGCTGGGGCACCTCGCTGGAGGTCGGGGCGGTCATCGGCCGATGGCACGATCTGGTCGGGCCGCACGTGGCCGCACATTGTTCTCCCGAGAAGTTCGAACCTCCCGTCCTGGTCGTGCGGGCATCATCGACGACATGGGCAACTCAGCTGCGGATCATGACGAGAGACCTGCTCGACCGTCTGGAGCGAGAGCTCGGCTCCCGCGTCGTCGAGGAGCTCACGATCCTCGGCCCGACTCAGCGGTCATGGAAGCACGGTCGGCGCAGCGTGGCCGGGCGCGGACCGCGGGACACCTATGGATAGGGTGACGGTCCTGGCCGGGGACGGCGTGACGGTTCTCGATGGTGCACAGCGGATGATCGAGCAGGCCACCTCGGCGACCGCCCTGCCGGAATCGCCGCTGCTGCTGGTCGCGATCGCCCTCGCCGTCGCGCTGGTGCTCGTCGTCCCGCGCGCAATCTGGAGCATCTCCGGCCACGTCGTCACCATCGTCCACGAGCTGGGACACGGGTTCGCCGGACTCCTCACCGGACGCCGATCGGTGAGCATTCGGCTGTCGGGCAACCATGCCGGCGTGACGACGTCCAAGGGGACGGCCGCCTCGGTCCCGTGGACGACCTTCTGGGGCTATCCGGTTCCCGCACTGGTGGGAGCCGCGCTGGTGCTGGCCGGGATGTCCGGCTGGGCAGGGGCGGCGCTGGCGGCAGCCACCGCGATCCTGCTGCTGTCCCTGCTGTTCATGCGCGGCATCCTCGCCTGGCTGCTGACTCCGCTGACGGTGCTGCTCGCCGCAGTCCTGCTGGCGGCGGCTCCCGACCCCTGGCTGAGCAGCACCGTCGTCGGGATCGGCATCTTCCTGGTGTGCGGGGCGGTGCGGGCGCTGGTCAACCTGGTCCGCGGTCACCTGCGCGGACGCACCCACGACAGCGACGCCCGGCTGCTGGCGCAGGCCACCCGGGTGCCCGCCGGCGTCTGGCTGCTGCTGTTCGCGGTGCTCATCGGGGGTGCCGCACTGGTGTCCGGGTGGGCGGTCGCCTCGGCGATCCCCGGGCTGTGATCTCGCGCGGGCCCGACCTGTGACCTCCGAACGCGAAATCAGCCCTGCAGCGGACTGGAACCCCTGCGGACAGGGCGCGGTACGTCTGCGCCGGTGAAATCGGGAAATAAGGCGCATTCTGAGCCGGGCAAGGCCATGTTCCGAGCTGTCACGGGGTAAGATTGAGACTGATTTCTGCCCAGAGAGAAGGAGCCCTATGACTGTCGAGGAGAACCGACACTATGATGCCGGTGATATCACCGTTCTTGAAGGCCTCGAGGCGGTTCGCAAACGTCCCGGCATGTACATCGGCTCCACCTCGGAGCGTGGACTCCACCACCTCGTCTACGAGATCGTCGACAACTCGGTCGACGAGGCACTCGCCGGGTACTGCTCCCAGATCGACGTGACGCTGCTGGCCGACGGCGGCGTGCGCGTCTCCGACGACGGCCGCGGCATCCCCGTCGCCATGCACCCGTCCGAGGGCGTGCCGACCCTGCAGGTGGTGCTCACCATCCTGCACGCCGGCGGCAAGTTCGGCGGCAACGGCTATGCGGTCTCCGGCGGCCTGCACGGTGTGGGCTCCTCGGTCGTCAACGCGCTCTCCCAGCGGCTCGAGGCCGAGGTGCACCGCGACGGCAGCGTGTGGCGCCAGCATTACCGGCGCGGTGCGCCCATGAGTGAGGTCGTCCAGGGCGAGGCGACCGACCGGACCGGCACCACCATCACCTTCTGGCCGGACGAGGAGATCTTCGACACCACCGAGTTCTCCTACGAGGTGCTGCGCGGCCGCTTCCAGCAGATGTCCTTCCTCAACAAGGGCCTGCGGATCACGCTGCGCGATGAGCGGGTCGAGGAAGTCGATGACGAGGACGTGCAGCTCGACGCCGAGGACTCGGGCGTCTCCAAGCCGCGCGAGGTCAGCTACAAGTACGACCACGGCCTGCTCGACTACGTCCACTACCTCAACTCCTCGAAGAAGACGGACCTGATCAACGAGGAGATCATCGCGTTCGAGTCGGAGGACACCGAGCAGAAGATCGCCCTCGAGGTCGCCATGCAGTGGACGAACGGCTACAACGAATCCGTCCACACCTATGCCAACACCATCAACACCCATGAGGGCGGCGCGCATGAGGAGGGCTTCCGAACGGCGCTGACGTGGCTGATCAATCAGTACGCCCGGGATCAGAAGCTGCTGCGCGAGAAGGACGCCAACCTCACGGGCGAGGACATCCGCGAGGGACTGACCGCGGTGGTGAGCATCAAGCTCGGCGAACCGCAGTTCGAGGGCCAGACCAAGACCAAGCTCGGCAACTCCGAGGCCAAGACCTACGTCCAGCGGGTCGTCCGCGACGAGCTCGGCCACTGGATGGAGTCCAACCCCAACCAGGCCAAGGAGATCGTGCGGAAGGCGATCCAGGCCTCCCAGGCCCGGATGGCCGCCCGGAAGGCGCGCGAGGCCACCCGCCGCAAGGGCCTCCTCGAATCGGGCGGCATGCCCGGCAAGCTGCGCGACTGCCAGTCCAAGGACCCCGCGGTGTCGGAGATCTTCATCGTCGAGGGCGATTCGGCCGGCGGTTCGGCCGTGCAGGGCCGCGACGCGATCCACCAGGCGATCCTGCCGCTGCGCGGCAAGATACTCAATGTGGAGAAGGCCCGGCTCGACCGCGCGCTCGGCAACCAGGAGATCCAGTCGCTCATCACCGCCTTCGGCACGGGGATCGGCGAGGAGTTCGACATCAGCAGGCTCCGCTACCACAAGATCGTGCTGATGGCCGACGCGGACGTCGACGGCCAGCACATCGCGACCCTGCTGCTGACGCTGATCTTCCGCTACATGCGGCCCCTCGTCGAGCACGGCTACGTCTACATGGCCACCCCTCCGCTGTACCGCCTCAAGTGGAGCAATTCCGCGCACGAGTACGCGTACTCGGACCGGGAGCGCGACGCGCTGCTCCGGGAGGGCAAGGCGAACGGCAAGCGCCTGCCCAAGGATCAGGCCATCCAGCGCTACAAAGGTCTGGGCGAGATGAACTACGAGGAGTTGTGGGACACGACGATGAACCCGGAGAAGCGGCTGCTCAAGCAGGTCACCCTGGACGACGCGGCGCAGGCGGAGGAGATCTTCACGGTGCTGATGGGCGAGGACGTCGAATCCCGGCGCCGCTTCATCCAGGAGAACGCCAAGGATGTCCGGTTCCTCGACATCTGACCGGGACCCTCTCCGCGCATTGTGCGACCGCAGGACCGGCGGCAGCTGCGCAGGAGAGTATTCCTGGTTCTAGCCCCAATCGAATACTGACTGATACACGGATATCAGCGAGGACTAAGAGGTAAGCAGACAAGTGGCCGACGACACCGAGAACATTCAGCCAGACGGCACCGGGGACACCGGAGGCGCCGAGGAGACCGTGGTCGCCTCGCGCGTGGAGCAGGTCGACCTGAACCTGGAGATGCAGCGGTCGTACCTCGACTACGCGATGAGCGTGATCGTGGGACGCGCCCTGCCCGACGTCCGCGACGGACTCAAGCCCGTGCACCGGCGCGTGCTCTACGCGATGTACGACGGCGGCTACCGCCCGGAGCGCTCCTTCAACAAGTGCTCGCGCGTCGTCGGCGACGTGATGGGTCAGTACCACCCGCACGGCGACACCGCGATCTATGATGCGCTGGTCCGCCTCGTGCAGCCGTGGACGATGCGCTACCCGCTGATCTCCGGACAGGGCAACTTCGGCTCGGCCGGTGACGACGGTGCCGCCGCCCCGCGGTACACCGAGTGCAAGATGGCACCGCTGGCCATGGAGATGGTCCGGGACATCGAAGAGGACACGGTCGACTTCCAGGACAACTACGACGGCCGCAACCGGGAGCCGGTCTACCTCCCGGCCCGGTTCCCGAACCTGCTCGTCAACGGCTCGGCCGGCATCGCCGTCGGCATGGCCACCAACATCCCGCCGCACAACCTGCGGGAGGTCGCCGCAGGGGCGCAGTGGCTGCTGCAGCATCCGGAGGCCGGCAAGGACGAGGCGCTCGAGGCGCTGCTGGGGATCATCAAAGGCCCCGACTTCCCCGGCGGAGCGACGATCCTCGGCCGCAAGGGCATCGAGGACATGTACCGCACCGGGCGCGGCTCGGTCACGCAGCGCGCCGTCGTCGAGGTCGAGGAGATCCAGGGCCGCACCTGCCTGGTCGTCAGCGAGCTGCCCTACATGGTCAACCCTGACAGCCTTGCGGCGAAGATCGCCTCCTACGTCAAGGACGGCAAGGTCCCCGGCATCGCGGACATGCGCGACGAATCGTCCGGCCGGACCGGCCAGCGCCTGGTGATCGTGCTCAAGCGCGATGCGGTCGCCAAGGTCGTGCTCAACAACCTGTACAAGCACACCCAGCTGCAGGACAACTTCTCGGCGAACATGCTGGCGCTGGTCGACAATGTGCCGCGCACGCTCAGCCTCGACTCCTTCCTGCGGCTGTGGGTCCGCCACCAGATCGAGGTCATCGTCCGGCGTACCCGCTTCCGGCTGCGCAAGGCCGAGGAGCGCGCTCACATCCTGCGCGGATACCTCAAGGCGCTCAACGCGCTCGACGAGGTCATCGCCCTGATCCGCCGCTCGCCGTCCTCCGAGGAGGCCCGGGTCGGCCTGATGGAGCTGCTCGACGTCGACGAGGTGCAGGCCAACGCGATCCTCGACCTGCAGCTGCGCCGGCTCGCCGCCCTCGAACGGCTCAAGATCGAGGAGGAGGCCGCTCGCCTCGAGGAGCTCATCAAGGAGTACAACCACATCCTGGAGACCCCCGCCCGCCAGCGGGAGATCGTCTCAGAGGAGCTCGATGAGATCGTGGAGCGGTTCGGCGACGACCGCCGGTCCCGGATCCTCGCCGGCTACGACGGCGACATGTCGATCGAGGACCTCATCCCCGAGGAGGAGGTCGTCGTCACGATCACCCGCGGCGGCTATGCCAAGCGGACCCAGTCGGCGCTCTACCGCGCCCAGCACCGCGGCGGCAAGGGCATCACCGGCGCCAAGCTGCGCGGCGACGACGTGGTCGACCACTTCTTCGTCACCTCGACCCACAACTGGCTGCTGTTCTTCACCAACACCGGCCGGGTCTACCGGGCCAAGGCCTACGAGCTGCCGGAGGGCTCGCGCGACGCCAAGGGCCAGCACGTGGCGAACCTGCTGGCGCTGCAGCCCGGGGAGACCATCGCCGAGGTGCTCTCGATCAGCGACTACGAAGAGCAGGACTATCTGGTGCTGGCCACCAAGAGCGGCCTGATCAAGAAGACCCGGCTGGTCGAATACGACTCGAACCGGACCGGCGGCGTGATCGCCGTCAACCTGCGCCAGCTGGCCGACGGACAGCCCGACGAGCTGGTGTCGGCCCGCCTGGTCAGCGCCGAGGACCACCTGCTGCTCGTCTCCCGCAAGGGGATGTCCATCCGCTTCAAGGCCGACGACGCGACGATCCGCGCCACCGGACGCGCAACCTCGGGTGTGGCCGGCATGAGGTTCAAGGCCGACGACGAGCTGCTGACGATGGATGTCATCACGCCGGGGACCTACGTCTTCGTCGTCACGGAGGCCGGCTTCGCCAAGCGCACTCCGATCGAGGAGTACCGGCTGCAGGGCCGCGGCGGCTACGGTATCAAGGTCGCCAAGATCACCGAGCAGCGCGGCGATCTGGTGGGCGGTCTCATCGTGTCCGAGGGCGAGGAGGTGCTCGTCGTGATGGAGCGCGGCAAGGTCGTGCGATCCGTGATCGACGAGGTGCCCGCCACCGGCCGCAACACGATGGGTGTGGTGTTTGCCAAGCCTGGGAAGAACGACCGTATCATTGCGGTAACCCGCGGCCCGGAGACGGTCGTGGAAGACGAGGCGCAGACGCCGGTGGACGAAGAGACTGTGGAGGCTGCAGTCGAAGCGCTCGACCCGAGTGATCCGGCGTCGAAGAGCGAAGGTGAAGACAGCAGTGAGTGACAACGACCAGAAGTCCGGCAAAGTCATCCGGGCCTCCTCCGGATCCACTCGTCTGACGGCGGGTGGCGGCGGGCCGCAGCCCACTACCGAGGCGCCCCGCACCCAGGCGCCACCCGTGGGCTCCGGCCCGGCGGGCGCCTCGGGCTCCGGTGGAGGCGCCGACCGCGCCGCGACTTCCGGTCACACCGCTGCGGCGAGCCCGGCTGCTCCGGCCGCTCCGCGGACCGCTGCGCCCACGGCCCCCACCGGTCGGCCACCCGGCGGCTCCCCCGCCACGGGCGGCCAGACCGGCAGCGGGCCCACGAGCGTCTCCTCCGGGGGGACGCGGCTGAGCGCCGGGTCGGGAACCCAGCGGATGTCAGCCGCGCGGCCGGACGACCCGGCGGCGGCGGTCGGCAGCGGCCCCGTGCGGGCCTCCTCCGGCGGAGTGAAGATCGGCGACAAGGCGAAGAAGAGGGGTCCGCGGACCGTTCGGCTGACCGTCGCCAAGCTCGACCCCTGGTCGGTCATGAAGATGTCCTTCCTGCTGTCGGTGGCGATCGGCATCGCCACCGTGGTCGCCGCCCTGGTGCTGTGGCTGGTGCTGCAGGCCACGGGCACTCTGAGCAGCATGCAGAGCACGCTGGCGGAGATCGCCGGCACGGAGGGCGCGGATCAGATCCTCGGGCTGTTCAGCCTGGGCCGCATGCTGTCCTTCTCGGTCCTCCTGGCACTGGTCAACGTCGTGCTGATCACCGCGCTGTCGACGCTGTTCGCATTCCTCTACAACATCGGCGCCTCGATCGTCGGCGGCTTCCACCTGACGCTGACCGACGACTGAGCTGCGGTTCTGAGCTCCTGCTCGGGGTGTCATGCCCGTTCGGGATCATCAGGGACGAGGGATGGATCACTGTCGGCCGCACCGGTTTTGCGCAGCGGGCGGGATCTGGCTATAGTTGATTTTCGGTTCATCCCATTGGGGCCTATAGCTCAGGCGGTTAGAGCGCTTCGCTGATAACGAAGAGGTCAGAGGTTCAAGTCCTCTTAGGCCCACGGAACCACTGCGAACGGAGTTGACGTGAAGAAGTGGTGGACCGTGGCAGGACTGCTCTCCGCGGCAGCGGGAGTGTTCGCCGGACTGCGCAGCCGTCGGCAGCGCAATCATCAGAGATGGTCCGGCTACACGGACAGCGTGTAGGATCGGAGCACTCACTCGGGGGTATGGCGCAATTGGTAGCGCATCTGCTTTGCAAGCAGAGGGTTAGGGGTTCGAGTCCCCTTACCTCCACATTGAACAGCGGCCCTGCCTGGGAACAGGCAGGGCCGCTGTCGTCCTCTGCCGGACTTCCACGTCGATGGGGAGGACGCACGGCGAGCCGGCGGCGATCGGGATCATCACCACGCAGGGCTCACGCGGCCGGGCGGCGATCTCAGCAGCAGCGGCACCGGGAATGAACTGCAAGCGAACTTGGAGGAAAGCAAGAGTCTGTCGTTGACTCCATGAGAATTCCCTGTATAGCGTCGGGGTGTTGAGGACCGGTCTCCCCACCGCGTCGCCCCGAGATACAGAGGTTGGATCCCGTGAGCTTGAGCAAGCCAGGCGCTGGTCAGCGTTCGAAGTCGGAGATCGCAATCTCCAAAGGATGGGTGCAGGGCGTCGCGCTGGTGCTCATCTTCGGCTTCTTCGTGATGGGCGTTCTCGCCTACCGGACCTACACCCATTCGATGCCGCAGCCGGAGCAGGTGGTCAGCGAGCAGGGAGATGTGGTCTACACCGGCGAGGAGATCACCAGCGGTCAGAACGTGTTCCTGACCCGCGGCATCCAGCAGTACGGATCGGTTGTCGGACATGGTGCCTACCTCGGGCCCGACTACACGGCGGAGTACCTCCGGCTGAGCAGCGAGCACATCAACGATGAGCTCGAGCAGCAGGGAGTGCAGGAGCCCGCGGACGCCACTGCGGAGATGCAGCGGACCAACAGGTACGACGAGGAGTCCGGCGTCCTCGTCCTGACCGACGAGCAGATCAGCGCCTTCGAGGAGCTCAAGCAGTACTACGGCGAGTTCTTCGGCGAGCCGAGCACCGCCCACGGGCTGATCCCCAACGCGATCACCGACCCGCAGGACATCCACGACCTGACCGCCTTCTACGCCTGGACGGCGTGGGCGAGCGCCGCGGAACGACCCGGCCTGGACTACTCCTACACCAACAACTGGCCAGCGGAACCTCGCGTCGACAACCATCCGACCGCCGACATCCTGGTGTGGTCGGGGATCTCCCTGGTCGCGCTGCTGGCCGGCCTGGGCATCCTGTTCGCCGTCTACGGACGCTGGAGCTCCAACCTGGGCTGGAAGGGCAACGACACCTCGAGCCTGAGATTCCTGCAGCCCGGGGCTGTGGGGATCACGAAGGCCCAGCGCTCCACTGCGTGGTTCTTCCTCGTGGTCGCCCTGCTGTTCCTCATCCAGGCCACAGTGGGAGCATCCGTCGAGCACTACCGGGTGGAGATCCAGGGCTTCTTCGGCTTCGATCTGGCGCAGATCTTCCCGTTCAACCTCGCCCGAACCTGGCACGTCCAGCTGTCCCTGCTGTGGACCGCCGCCGCGTTCCTGGCCGCCGCCATCTTCCTCGCCCCGATCATCGCGGGCAGGGAGCCGCGAGGGCAGCATCTGCTGTCCTACGGCCTGCTGGGCGCGCTCGCGCTCGTGGTCGTCGGCATGTTCGGTGGCACCGCGATCAGCATCTACGGCCCGGACTGGGCCGAGGGCTCACCGCTCTTCTCCCAGCAGTGGGAGTACCTGGACTTGCCCCGCGTCTTCCAGATC
>NZ_JAJTWW010000016.1 GCF_021729135.1 Brevibacterium daeguense | reverse complement strand
TTCGGTGGCACCGCGATCAGCATCTACGGCCCGGACTGGGCCGAGGGCTCACCGCTCTTCTCCCAGCAGTGGGAGTACCTGGACTTGCCCCGCGTCTTCCAGATCCTCCTGGTGGTCGGGCTGTTCCTGTGGTTCCTCATCATCGTCCGCGCGATCCGCTCGCGGCTGCGCACGGAGTCGAAGTTCAACATGCCCTGGCTGTTCGTCTACGCGGCGCTCGCGATCCCGGCGTTCTACGGCGTCGGTCTGCTGGCGACCAACGAGACGCACCTGACCGTCGCCGAGTTCTGGCGGTTCTGGGTGGTGCACCTGTGGGTCGAGGACTTCCTGGAGCTGTTCACCACGGTGATGGTGGCCTACCTGTTCGTGATGCTGGGCGTCGTGCGTCGCAAGATCGCGATCCAGATCATCCTCCTCGACGTCATCCTGTACTCCGCGGGTGGAGTCATCGGCACCATGCACCATCTGTACTTCTCCGGCACGCCGGTCGAGCACATGGCGCTCGGCGCGGTCTTCTCGGCGCTGGAGGTGATCCCGCTGACCTTCCTCACCATCGAGGCCTGGACGTTCCTGCAGCTGGGCGCGCGCCAGGAATCGCGTTCCAGCGGGCCGTTCCCGCACCGCTGGGCGGTGATGTTCCTCGTGGCCGTCGGCTTCTGGAACTTCCTGGGAGCGGGCGTCTTCGGCTTCCTGGTGAATCTGCCGATCGTCTCCTACTACCAGATCGGCACCTCGCTGACGGCGAACCATGCGCACGGCTCGATGATGGGCGTGTACGGGATGATGGCCGTCGGCCTGGCGCTGTTCGCGCTGCGCTACATCATCCCGCCCGAGAGGTGGCCCGAGAAGCTCGCGCGACTGTCCTTCTGGTCGCTGAACATCGGGCTCGCATGGATGATGTTCGCGACCCTGCTGCCGCTCGGCGTGCTGCAGCTGTGGGCCTCCGTCAACCAGGGCTACTTCGAAGCTCGCACGCTGGGCTACCTCACCGAGCCGGGGAACCTGGCGCTGGAATGGATGCGCATGCCCGGCGACGTGGTGTTCCTGATCGGAGGCATCCTCCCGTTCGTGTACATCGCCTGGCTGGGAGTGCGGCACGGCGTCAAGGCCACAGTCACGCGGATGGAGCCCGAGACGCTGTTCGTCGAGGAGCACCCGGAAGCCCGTGAGGATCGGACGGGATCCGCCCACTCCCCGGCGGCGGGCTCCGTGACCGTGGCGGACACTGCGCCCCCCAGCAGGTACGCCTCGGATCGGCGACCCGATGACGGGGAGGGGACGACATCATGAGTGCCCTCGAAATCACAACGGGACTGTTCGGCGGCTACGGGGTGGCTCTGCTGCTGGTCGCTTACTGCATCGACCTGCTCGCCAAGCGCGCCCATACCGCCCACGAAGAGCTGCAGACCCGAGGATTCGTGTACCACGATGATCACGACGCGTGGCTGTGCCCTGAGGACCAGTGGCTGTGGCCGCAGGCGTTCGACCCCGAGAACCGCGTGATGCGGTATCGCGGCAGCCCCACGGTCTGCAATTCCTGTCCGGTCAAGGACAGCTGCACCTCGTCGGACGACGGGCGTGAGCTGGGTCGGAAGGTGGATTCCTGGCCGGCTTCGGAATCCGCCCGGTTCCACCGCGGCATCGCCTGCGCCGTGTCCGTGCTCGCCGTCGTGTTCCCGGTGGTCGGCTCCTTCGTCGTCGAGAGCTGGACCCAGCAGGTCGTGCTGCTGGCCACCGGCCTCGCGATCGCGGTCGCCGGACTTCCGCTGTGGTCTCATCTGCGCCACACTCCGGTCGATCCTCAGGGGGTGCTGTTCAAGTCCCTGGATGAGAACCTCGAGGACCGGGCCCTGGCGGTCGAGACGATCGAACGCCGGCGGACCAGCTATGCGTCCGATCGGCGACCTGCCGAGAGCGTCCCGCTGGTGCTCGGGCAGACCCGCTACACCTCCGCACGAAGGGAAGCCGACGAAAATGCCTAGCCAAGCGATCATCGCGATCGTCGTGGTCGTTCTTCTGCTCGCACTGCTGATCGCCTCGCTGAAGGTGGTGCGCGAGTACGAGCGGCTGGTCGTGTTCCGCCTCGGTCGGCTGCGGGGACCGCTCGGACCGGGTCTCGTGTTCATGCTGCCGTTCCTGGACCGTTCGGTGCGGGTCGATCAGCGGGTGGTGACCTTGACCATCCCGCCGCAGGAGGTCATCACGCGTGACAATGTCACCGCCCGCGTGAATGCCGTGGTGATGTTCAAAGTGGCCGATCCCGTGCGCTCGGTGATGGCGGTGGAGAACCATGCGGTGGCGACCTCCCAGTTCGCCCAGACCACTCTCCGGTCCGTGGTCGGACGCGCCGACCTGGACACGCTCCTGGCCCATCGGGCAGACCTCAACGAGGACCTCTATCGGTCGATCGCCCAGCAGGCGGTGCCGTGGGGTGTGGATGTCGCCGTGGTCGAGATCAAGGACGTGGAGATCCCCGAGATGATGCAGCGGGCGATGGCCCGTCAGGCGGAGGCCGAGCGTGAACGCCGGGCCAAGGTGATCAGCGCTCATGGTGAGCTCGAGGCGTCGGAGGAGCTGCGCGACGCAGCGAAGACCCTCAGTGAGGCTCCTGCTTCGCTGCAGCTGCGCTACCTGCAGACCCTGCTCGAGCTCGGAGCCGATCAGAACTCGACGGTGGTCTTCCCGCTGCCGATGGACATCATCGGGCCCTTGATGGGGGCCCTGGAACACCTCGCGCCCGGCACCAGTGCTCCCACCGAGCCCAAGGCCGGACGGACCTCCACCGAGACACGCGGACTGGCTGTTGTCGACGACTCCGCAGAAGGGCGATCACGATGACGAACACTGAACCAGCTGCCGAAACCGAGCTCGTCTACGACGACACTCCCGCACCTCCGGGCAGGCGGGTGCGCCTGGAGCCCACCCCACCCGGCTTCTGGCGTCTGCTGCTCGGAAGTGTCCTGGCGCTGCTCGCCCCCTTCTTCGGCATCCTCATCGGCAGCACCTTGGGCAGCCCCGACGCTGACAGCAGGATGGAGCCCCTGTACTGGGGCTTCTTCATCGGCGGGCTGATCGGCGTTGTCGGTCTGGTGGTGGCCAGTTTCGGTGGGGCCACGCTGATCCGGCATTCGCGGTCCAAGAACCGGGAAGAGGACTCATGAGCAGCTCCCACACACAGGCGCCGGTGGTCGCGGGGCAGGCGCCGGCTCTCGCCGCCCCGGCGTCCGTTCCCGTCCGCTTCCGGTCGGACAGGGCCGCGGATCGGCTGATGCGCCGGATTCTCGGGGTCAGGAACGTCGACCTGAGGTCCGGGGAAGGCGCGCACCGCACCTTCCGGACCTCGGTCGTCATCTCCGCGCTCCGCTGCCTCATCACCTACGTGGTGATCCCGATCCTCGTCCCGATCCTGAGCCTCGCCGGCTGGGTTGCCGCTCCCGTCGGACTCGCGCTGTGCCTCGTCGCTGCGATCAACGGAGTGATCAGCCTGCAGCGTTTCTGGCGCGCTGATCACTCCCACCGCTGGACGTACACGGTATTCATCTGTGCGGTGTTCGCGATCCTGGCGGTCTCGACCGTCACCGAACTGGGCAGACTGGGAGTGACACCATGAGCACCTCGAACAATCCGAGAAGCGCAGGCGCCAGTGCGGAGTCGCCTCGATCCGCGTTCGCACCGACCGAGGACCTGCCGAGCACCGCCACGACGACGGACGACTGGACACCCGAGGACAGACCGCCCAGTACGGCCGAGAACAACTTCCTGAGCTTCGCGCTGTTCGGCTTCCTCATCCTCTTCGGGGTCAGCTGCTTCGTCGTGTTCTGAGACCAGGCGGCCGGCTTCCGCCCAACCCAGGGCCGGCTCCCGGCAGGATCTGCGGAGATCCGGTCCTAGCCGTGTTCCCGGCGGGGACGCAGCAGGCTGCCGAGGACGTCGGCGTTGAGCTGGGAGATCGTGTCCAGGGGGATGCCGACCGGGCACACTGCCTCGCACTCGCCGATCTGCGTGCAGCCGCCGAAACCCTCCGCGTCGTGCTGCTCGACCATCGCCCGCGCGCGGGACCTCCGCTCCGGCTGTCCCTGCGGCAGTGATCCGAGGTGAGTCGCCTTCGCGCCGGTGAACAGCATGGCGGAGCCGTTTGGGCAGGCGGCGACGCAGGCGCCGCACCCGATGCAGACCGCCGCATCGAAGGCCCGATCCGCAGCCGGCTTCGGCACGACCGTGGCGTGGGCGTCCGGTGCGGACCCCGTCGGCACCGAGATGTAGCCGCCGGCCTCGATGATCCTGTCGAGCGCGCCGCGGTCCACGACCAGGTCCTTGATGACGGGGAAGCTGCCGGAGCGCCAGGGCTCGATGTCGATGCTGTCGCCGTCGGAGAAGTGGCGCAGGTGCAGCTG
Source organism: Brevibacterium daeguense (assembly GCF_021729135.1). Classification (GTDB taxonomy): domain Bacteria; phylum Actinomycetota; class Actinomycetes; order Actinomycetales; family Brevibacteriaceae; genus Brevibacterium; species Brevibacterium daeguense. The sequence goes on along the minus strand of NZ_JAJTWW010000016.1, from coordinate 78,347 downwards.
GCACACGGTCGTGCGCGCCTGTGGTCCATGGGCGATGCCGTCGACGACCAGGCTGCACGCTCCGCAGATGCCCTCCCGGCAGTCGTCGTCGAAGGCGACGGGGTCCTCGCCGGCAGCGGTCAGCTGCTCGTTGAGCACGTCGAGCATCTCCAGGAAGGACATGTCCTCCTCGACCCCGTCGATCTGATAGGGGACCATCTCGCCGGGCTCCTCGGCACTGCGCTGGCGCCAGATGCGCAAGGTGAGTCTCACGTGTAGCTCCTCTGCTTCATCTCCACGGCCTCGTATCGCAGCTCCTCGCGGTGCAGGACCGGCGGCCGGCCCGCTCCGGCGTACTCCCAGGCCGCGACGTAGGCGAAGCGCTCGTCGTCGCGCAGGGCCTCGCCGTCCTCGGTCTGGCTCTCGACGCGGAAATGACCGCCGCAGGACTCCTCCCGGTGCAGCGCGTCGATGCACATGAGCTCCGCCAGCTCGAAGAAGTCGGCGACCCGCCCGGCCCGCTCCAAAGCCTGGTTGAGCTCCTCGGCGCGGCCGGTGATCCGCAGATCCGACCAGAACTCCTCGCGCAGCGCGCGCACCTCGCCGAGCGCCTCCTGCAGCCCTGCAGCCGAGCGCTCCATCCCGCACTTCTCCCACATGATGCCTCCCAGTTGGCGGTGGAAGGAGTCCACGGAGCGCTGGCCGCCGACTTCCAACAGGGTGTCGAGGCGGAGCTGCGCCGCCTCGGCCGCCGCCGCCACGTCCGGGTGCGAACCGTCGAGATCCGCCTCCGCCGGATGCTCGGACAGGTAGTGGGCCAGCGTGATCGGCAGCACGAAGTAGCCGTCCGCCAGTCCCTGCATGAGAGCACTGGCGCCGAGGCGGTTCGCGCCGTGGTCGGAGAAGTTCGCCTCTCCGATGACGAACAGTCCGGGGACGGTCGATTCGAGGTCGTAGTCGACCCACAGCCCGCCCATCGTGTAATGGACGGCCGGGTAGATGCGCATGGGGCGCTGCCAGGGATCCTCGCCGGTGATCCGCTGGTACATGTCGAACAGGTTGCCGTACTTCTCCGCCACCGCAGCGCGTCCCAGGCGCTCGATCACATCGCCGAGGTCCAGGTACACGCCGCGGCCTCCGGGCCCCACCCCGCGGCCGGCATCGCAGACCTCCTTCGCCGCCCGGGAGGCCACGTCGCGGGGGACGAGGTTGCCGAAGGCGGGATACTGCCGCTCCAGGTAGTAGTCGCGCTCCTCCTCGGGGATCGCGCCCGGCTCCCGCTCGTCCCCGGCGTCCTTCGGCACCCAGATCCGGCCGTCGTTGCGCAGCGATTCGCTCATCAGGGTGAGCTTCGACTGGTAGTCGCCGCTGACCGGGATGCACGTGGGGTGGATCTGGGTGAAGCACGGGTTGGCGAACAGCGCTCCCTTCCGGTGCGCCCGCCAGGTGGCGGTGACATTGCTGCCCATCGCGTTGGTCGACAGGTAGAACACGTTGGAGTACCCGCCGGTCGCCAGCACGACCGCATCGGCCAGCTGAGTCTCGATCTCCCCGGTGACGAGGTCGCGGACGATGACCCCGCGGGCGCGGCCGTTCACGACGACGAGGTCGAGCATCTCGTGGCGCGCATGAATGGTGACGGTGCCGGCGGCCACCTGCCGCTGCTGGGCCTGATAGGCGCCCAGCAGCAGCTGCTGGCCGGTCTGTCCGCGCGCGTAGAACGTGCGGGAGACCTGCACGCCGCCGAACGATCGGGTGTCGAGCAGCCCGCCGTACTCGCGCGCGAAGGGCACGCCCTGCGCGACCGCCTGGTCGATGATCGCGGCGCTGACCTGCGCCAGGCGGTAGACGTTGGACTCCCGGGACCGGTAGTCGCCGCCCTTGATGGTGTCGTAGAACAGCCGATGGATGCTGTCGCCGTCGTTGCGGTAGTCCTTGGCCGCGTTGATGCCGCCCTGTGCGGCGATGCTGTGGGCGCGGCGGGCGCTGTCTTGATAGCAGAAGCTCGTCACCCGGTAGCCGGCCTCGCCAAGCGTGGCCGCGGCCGAGGCGCCGGCCAGGCCGGTGCCGACGATGATGACGGACCGGCGACGTCGGTTGGCGGGGCTGACGAGACCGGCCTCGAACCGGCGCGTGTCCCACTTCTCGGCAAGTGGCGCCTCGGGCGCCTTGGAGTCGACGATCGGGGAGCCCTCGGCGAAGAGCCGGGGCGGGGCGGAGGAGGGAGCGGAGGCGTGTGTCGTCATGATGCTCCTGTCTCAGCGCTGCTCAGCGCTGCTCTCGATCTCTGCAGCGGCGGGGCTGGCATGGTCTGCATTCGGATCACGTGCCGGTGTATCCGAGGAGGACCGCGTAGGGCGGGATGAGGAAGCCGATGGTGATGGCGAGCGCCAATGCGAGCGCGATTCCGCTGTAGATGCGGCGCTGCCGGCGGCTGCGGTTGGCGCCGAGCGATGCGAGCGCCTCCCAGAAGCCGTGGCGAAGGTGGAAGCCGAGTGCCAGCAGGGCGACGGTGTAGCTCAGCACGACCCACCACACGGCGAATCCGCCGACCATCCGCTGGTAGGGGCTGTCCGAGGCGCCGCCGGGCGCGATCACGTTCACCGTCAGGTGCAGGACGTGGTAGACGACGAACAGGGCGATCACCACTCCGCCCCAGCGCAGCGTGAATGAGGCGTAGCTCCGCTGCACGCCGCGCGGGCTCTTCCGGGTGGCGTACCGTGCCGATCCGCGGCCTGCGGTCGCTCGCCGCATCCGCGCCCAGAGCACGACCGCCGCCCAGATATGGGCCACCACGCTGATCAGCAGCACCGTCCGCATGATCCAGAGCGCCCCGCTGTACGGCAGGATCGGCTCGCCCACGGTGCGCAGGTAGGCGGAGTAGCCATCGAACGCCTCCTGCCCGGAGAACAGCTTGTAGTTCCCCCAGGCGTGGGCGATGAGGAACAGGATCATGATCAGACCGGTGACGGCCATGATCCCGTGCAGTGCAGGACCCGAGCCGAAGCCTCCCGGACGCTTCGACGTGGTTCGCGAGACGGTGGCAGCGCTCACTGGTTCTCCCTCGGCCTGGAGATTTCCGAACGGCTCTGTCCGGATGTCGTCCCTCTCCAATCTAGGGGCAGAAGCGCTGATTGACCATGGCTCCGCCGGCAACTCCTCCGGGCAGGGCAGCAGCTCCTCTGTATTGGGCGGGGCCTCCTCCGGCGCAGGCCTGATCACCGGAATTAGCACAGCAGTGTGGGTGGTAATCGGTGAAAACCGTCGAAGCCCGACGATCACACCCACGAGTCTCTCGTGGTTCGATCGCCGTCTTCGGCTGATGTTCCGGGGGAGGGAGAAGATGCGGCGAAACTCGTCACCCAACGTTTCGGCAACGTCCATTGACATGCTCAGCTGGGACATTAGTGTGACTTGCATGACAGCCAGCCCCGAAGCGCCGGGCACTGACGGCCCCGCGGCAAACGCCCTGTTGAAGCTCGGACAGTTCTTCACCCGCTGGGAGGAGACTCCGGATTCGAGAGCCGTGTTCCGAGAAGGCGGACGGTCCGGGGACGCCTTCTACCGCAACCGCTGGAGCCATGACAAAGTCGTCCGCTCCACTCACGGCGTCAACTGCACCGGCTCGTGCTCATGGAAGGTCTACGTCAAGGACGGGATCATCACCTGGGAGGCGCAGGAGACCGACTATCCCTCGGTCGGCCCCGATCGCCCCGAATACGAGCCGCGCGGATGCCCGCGCGGCGCTGCCTTCTCCTGGTACACCTACTCGCCCACCCGGGTGCGCTACCCCTACATCCGGGGTGTGCTGCTGGAGATGTACCGCGAGGCGAAGGCCAAGGTGAACGGCGACCCGGTCCTGGCCTGGGCCGACATCGTGGGTGATCCCGAGCGGCGCACCCGGTTCATGCAGGCGCGCGGCAAGGGCGGGCTGGTCCGCTCCAGCTGGCAGGAAGCCGTCGAGATGACCGCGGCCGCCCACGTCCACACGATCAAGACGTACGGCCCCGACCGGTGCACCGGATTCTCCCCGATCCCGGCGATGTCGATGGTCTCCCACGCGGCCGGCGCACGGTTCATCAACCTCATCGGCGGGGTGATGAACAGCTTCTACGACTGGTACGCCGACCTGCCGGTGGCCAGCCCGCAGGTGTTCGGCGACCAGACCGACGTTCCGGAGTCCGGTGACTGGTGGGACTCGACCTACCTGATGATGTGGGGCTCCAACGTTCCCGTCACCCGCACCCCGGACGCCCACTGGATGGTCGAGGCGCGCTACAAGGGCACCAAGGTCGTCTCGGTCAGCCCGGACTACTCCGACAACACGAAGTTCGCCGATGAGTGGCTGCCGGCGCAGGCCGGCAGCGACGCCGCGCTCGCGATGGCGATGGGACACGTCATCCTCAAGGAGAACTTCGTCGACCGGCGAGTGCCCTTCTTCGAGGACTACGTGGTCCAGTACACCGACCTGCCGTTCCTCGTCACCCTCGATGAGCGGGCCGATGGCACCGTGGTGCCCGGCAAGTTCCTCACCGCTGCCGACCTCGGCGGGCCCGAGGCGGCAGCCCCGGACCCGAAGTTCAAGACGGTCCTCATCGACCGGGACTCCGGGTCCCCTGTCGTGCCCAACGGCTCGCTGGGATTCCGGTACAACGAGCAGGACGAGGGCAGGTGGAATCTCGACCTGCAGGGCATCCGTCCGGCCCTGTCGATGGCCGACTCGGCGACCTACGGGGGAACGACCAGCCCCGTCCACCTGCCGGCATTCACCGACGCCACCGGCGAAGGCTCGGTGATCTCCCGGGGCGTGCCCGTCGCGGAGGTCGCCGGCCGGAAGGTCACGACCGTCTTCGACCTCATGCTCGCCCAGTACGGCGTGGGCCGTCCCGGGCTTCCCGGGGACTGGGCCGCCGACTACGAGGACGTCGGCACTCCCTACACCCCGGCCTGGCAGGAGGAGATCACCTCCGTGCCCGCGCAGGCGGTCACGCGCATCGCCCGGGAGTTCGCGGCCAATTCCGAGAAGTCCAAGGGCCGGTCGATGATCATCCTGGGTGCCGGCATCTGCCAGTGGTACCACGGCGATGTCACCTACCGGGCGATCCTCGCCATGCTCATCCTCACCGGCTGCCAGGGCCGCAACGGCGGTGGCTGGGCCCACTATGTGGGGCAGGAGAAGGCCCGACCGATCACCGGGTGGTCGGCGATGGCGGCGGCCACCGACTGGACCCGTCCGCCCCGATTCATGATCGGCACCGCGTTCTGGTACATGCACACCGACCAGTTCCGGTCCGACGGCTACTCCTCCGACTCGCTGCAGTCCCCGCTGGCCGAAGGCCACCTCACGGGCATGCACACGGCCGACGTGATCGCGAAGTCGACCCGACTCGGCTGGATGCCGTTCTACCCGCAGTTCGACGAGAACTCCCTCGACGCCGCCGACGCCGCGATCGACGGCGTCGCCCGTGGCGAGGCGGACAACGAGGCCCAGTGGATCGCCGATCGGCTCAAGGCCGGGCAGATGCGGTTCGCTGTCGAGGATGTCGACGCACCCCAGAACTGGCCGCGCACCCTGGTGCTGTGGCGCTCCAATCTGCTGGGCTCCTCGGCCAAGGGTGAGGAGTACTTCCTCAAGCACCTGCTCGGCACCCACCACAACGTCATGGGCGAGGACCACTCCGAGTCCAAGCCGGAGGACGTCACGTGGCACGAGGAGGCGCCGATCGGCAAGCTCGATCTGCTGGTGTCCGCCGACTTCCGGATGACCAGCTCCACCCTGCTGTCCGATGTCGTGTTCCCGGCCGCCACCTGGTACGAGAAGCACGACATCAACACCACGGACATGCACCCCTACATCCACGCCTTCTCCCCGGCGATCTCCCCGCCGTGGGAGTCGAAGACCGACTACGATCTGTTCCGCCTCCTGTCCGAGGAGGTGGCGCGCCAGGCCAAGACCCACCTCGGCGTCCGCAAGGATCTGGTCGCCACCGCTCTCACCCATGACACCCCCGGGCAGCTCGCCCAGCCGGGCGGGCACGCGCCCGATTGGAAGGGCACCGACGTGCCGGCCGTGCCCGGGAAGAACCTGCCCGAGCTCAAGATCGTCGAGCGCGACTTCACGGCGATCGGCGAGAAGTTCCTCGCGGTCGGGCCGCTGGCGGACAAGCTCGGCCTGACCACCAAGAACATCACCTACGACGTGTCCGAGCAGGTCGCGCAGCTCGCACGCAAGCACGGCGTGTTCGACAGCGGCGCGGCTGCCGGCCGTCCGGCGATCAACACCGATGCCCGGATGGCCGAGGCGATCCTCGCCTTCTCCGGCACCACCAACGGCGAGCTGGCCGTCCAGGGCTTCGAGAAGCTCGAACGGCGCACCGGCGTGCAGCTGACCGACCTGGCCCGCGGGTCGGAGGAGAAGCACATCACCTTCGCGGACACCCAGGCCGCGCCGGTGCCGGTGATCACCTCCCCGGAGTGGTCGGGTTCGGAGACCGGCGGGCGCAGGTACGCGCCGTTCACCATCAACATCGAGCGCCTCACCCCCTTCCGGACGCTGACCGGTCGGATGCACTTCTTCCTCGACCACGACTGGATGAAGGACATGGGCGAGATGCTGCCGATCTACCGACCGCCGCTCGACATGAACCGGCTGTTCGGGGAGCCCAAGCTCGGGCAGCGCGGGGAGCTGTCGGTGGCGCTGCGGTACCTGACCCCGCACAACAAGTGGTCGATCCACTCCGAATACCAGGACAACCTCTTCATGCTGTCACTGGCCCGAGGCGGCACCTCGGTGTGGATGAGCCCGCAGGATGCGGCCCTCATCGAGGTCTCCGACAACGACTGGGTCGAGTGCGTCAACACCAACGGCGTCTACGTCGCCCGGGCGATCGTCAGCCACCGGATGCCGCAGGGAGTCGTCTACGTCCACCACGCCCAGGAGCGCGTCATCGACGTGCCCAAGTCCGAGGCGACCGGCCGGCGCGGCGGCATCCACAACTCGGTCACCCGCATCCTCGTCAAACCCACCCACATGGTCGGCGGCTACGCGCACCTGTCCTGGGCCTTCAACTACCTCGGGCCCACCGGCAATCAGCGCGACATCGTCTCCGTGGTCCGCAAGCGCTCTCAGGAGGTCCGTTACTGATGCGAGTCATGGCCCAGGTGGCGATGGTGATGGCGCTCGACAAATGCATCGGGTGCCACACCTGCTCGGTCACGTGCAAGCAGGCGTGGACCAACCGCGCCGGCACCGAATACGTCTGGTTCAACAACGTCGAGACCCGGCCCGGGCAGGGCTATCCCCGCCGTTACGAGGACCAGGAGAAGTGGAAGGGCGGCTGGGAGCTCAACCGGCGCGGCAACCTCAAGCTCAAGTCCGGGGGCCGGCTGCAGAAGCTGTTCGGGATCTTCGCCAGCCCCGTCCAGCCAGAGCTCGACGACTACTACGAGCCGTGGACCTACGACTACGAGAACCTGCTCCACGCGCCGGCCGGGGACGACTTCCCCGTCGCCCGCCCCAAGTCGCTGATCACCGGCGATGACATGAAGATCGAGTGGTCGGCGAACTGGGACGACAACCTCGGCGGCGCTCCGGAGATGGGTCATCTGGACCCGATCGTGGAGAAGGTGCGCAAGGAGTCCGAGGACAAGATCAAGTTCGAGTTCGAGCAGACCTTCGCCTTCTACCTGCCCCGGATCTGCGAGCACTGCCTCAACCCCTCGTGCATGGCCTCCTGCCCCTCCGGCGCGATCTACAAGCGCAGCGAGGACGGGATCGTGCTCGTCGACCAGGACCGGTGCCGCGGATGGCGGCAGTGCATCACCGGCTGCCCGTACAAGAAGATGTACTACAACCACAAGTCGGGCAAGGCGGAGAAGTGCACCTTCTGCTATCCGCGCATCGAGGTGGGCATCCCGACGGTGTGCGCGGAGACCTGCGTGGGACGGCTGCGCTACATCGGGCTGTTCCTCTACGACGCCGACCGGGTCACCGAGGCGGCCGCCACTCCCGACGAGCGCGACCTCTACGAGGCCCACCTCGACATCCTGCTCGATCCGCACGATCCCGAGGTGCTCGCCGCGGCCCGCGAGGACGGGATCGCCGAGGACTGGCTGGACGCCGCGCAGCGCTCGCCCGTGTACAAGCTGGCCAAGGAGCTGCGGGTCGCGCTGCCGCTGCACCCGGAGTACCGCACCATGCCGATGGTCTGGTACGTGCCGCCGCTGTCGCCGGTCGTGGACCTGCTCAAGGATCAGGGACACGACGGCGAGGACGCGGACAACCTGTTCGGCGCGATCGAGTCGCTGCGCATCCCCGTCGAATACCTCGCGGAGCTCTTCACCGCAGGCGACACGGAGATCATCACGCTCGTGCTCCGCCGGTTGGCGGCGATGCGCTCGTACATGCGCGACATCGCCCTCGACGACGAGCCGGACGAGTCGATCGCCGAGGCCGTGGGGATGACGGGCTCGCAGATCCGGGAGATGTACCGGCTGATGGCGATCGCGAAGTACGACGAGCGCTACGTCATCCCGACCGCCCACATCGAGGATGCCCACAACCTCGAGGAGATCGGCTGCTCGCTCGACGTGGACGGCGGCCCGGGAATGGGCGGGATGGGCCAGACCGGCGTGTTCGGCGAGGCATCCGGCACGCCCATGCCGGTTGCGGTGGAGAACTTCAACGCCCTGCAGGCTCGCCAGCAGGGCGGCGACCCGACGGGCAACGAGAAGTTGGCGGGCAGGGTCAACCTGCTCAACTGGGACGGCCGCGGCGCCCCGCAGGGGCTGTTCCCTCCCAAGGACCATGAGGAGGGGCACTCGCGATGAGTCTGCTCGAGAAGCTCCTGGGCAAGCCCGGCAAGGGCACTGTGGACCCGGGTGCGTCCCGGGCCCGCAACCCCGCCCGCAGCGCTGTCATCCGACAGGCCGCCGCCGTGCTGCTGAGCTACCCGAACGAGGAGCTGCTCGGCCGGCTTCCGATGGTGCGGGGCGCCCTGGAGGAGGTCGGCGCGGACTTGGGCGAGGTCGACGAGCTGTTCGCCTGGCTCACCGAACGCCCGCTCCAGGACGTGCAGGCCGATTACGTCCAGGAGTTCGACCTGTCGCGGCGGCACAGCCTGCACCTGACCTACTGGACCGACGGCGACACCCGCAGGCGCGGTGAGGCGCTGGCGGCGTTCAAGCAGGTCTACCGGTCCTGCGGCGCGGAGCTCGACGACTCCGAGCTGCCCGACTACCTGCCCCTCGTGCTCGAATTCACCGCCCGGATCTCACCGGTCGACGGCTACGAGCTCCTGCAGCGGTACCGGCCGTCCCTGGAGCTGCTGCGGCTGGCACTGCGCGACGACGGACTGCCCCACCGCGGCGTCCTCGCGCTGGTGTGCTCGACGCTGCCCGGCGTCTCACCGGAGGAGCGCCAGGCGGTCATGGCCATGGCCGGCTACGGACCGCCGACGGAGTCGGTGGGACTCGATCCCTATGACCCGCGGCTGCTGCCGCTGACCGAGAGGAGCCAGGCATGATGCAGTCTGCACCGGTGCTGCTGGCCGCGCCCGCGCCGGAGGCCGTCGACGTCGGAGTCTGGGACATTCTGCTGTGGGGAGCGCTGCCATATATTGTGCTGGCGATCGTCATCGGCGGCACCATCTGGCGCTACAAGTACGACCAGTTCGGCTGGACCACCCGATCGTCCCAGCTGTACGAGTCCCGCATCCTGCGGATCGCCTCGCCGCTGTTCCACTTCGGCATCCTCGCCGTGCTGGTCGGGCACCTCGTCGGCCTGGTGATCCCGCGGTCCTGGACGGACGCCGCCGGGCTGTCCGAGCACGCGTACCACATCATGGCTCTGGGCATCGGCCTCGTCGCCGGCTTCGGCACACTGGTGGGGATCGTGATGCTGATCTACCGCAGGCGCACCACGGGACCCGTGTTCATGGCGACGACGAAGAACGACAAGTTCATGTACGTCATGCTCGTCGCCGCGCTGCTGACCGGCCTGGGCGTCACGATCATCTCGGTGTTCGACACCACGCCGGTCGACTATCGCCAGACCGTCTCGCCGTGGTTCCGGTCGATCTGGATCCTGCAGCCGGACGTGCAGGCGATGGCGGCTTCCGGCATCGGGTTCCAGACGCACGCGCTGTTCGGGATGGCGCTGTTCGCGATCTGGCCCTTCACCCGTCTGGTCCACGCCTTCACCGCGCCGGTGCACTACCTGTTCCGGCCCTACATCGTCTACCGGTCCAGGGATTCGAAGGACACCGCTGGCATGGTGCCCATCCGCCGCGGATGGGAGCCGATCGGCACCCAGGACCGTGCTCGCGGCTCCACCCGATCTCGCACCCGCTGACGGTCGGGCCCGGGGCGCGAGCCCGAGGTCCGGACGTGGAGCTACTTCGGGGCGCGCGGACGTAGAGTGCGACATGTTCAGAGGTCGTGCGACTTCGATGAGTCCTACTCTCCTGAAGAAGTCGCACTCTACTGGCCGGAACACGCGGCGCCACCCGGCGCTCACGCCTCGGCGATGGCGATGACCTCGATCTCGACGCGGCCGAATGCCAGGCCCAGCGCGACTCCCCGCTCCCGCCACTCCGCCCAGTGGAGGCGGGCCTCATGGCGCTGGCTCAGGCTGAGCAGGCGCAGGGCCAGTCGCTGATCGCTGGAATCGACGAGTACGCGAAACCCGTCGGCGAAGCCCAGCGCGATCGCGTGGCGCAGGGCATCGGGCGACACGGAGCGGATCGGGACGCTGCGCTTGATGCGGTCGAGAACGGCGTGGAACAGTTCATCGTGCTCCGCTTCCGACAGTTCCTCGAGGACCCGGCGCTCGAGGTCTTCGAGCTCCTCCCGGTCGCGCGGGTCGAGGACCGGGCCGGCTGAATCATCGGTGCCAGAATCATGGGCGGCAAGGTCCGGGGTGGCAAGGTCCGGGGTAGCAGGGTCCGGGGAGGCGGCGGACTCATTCAAGTCGGCGGCATCGGCGGGATTTCGATTCGCGGCATCGGCAGCGTCGCGGGCCGACTTCCGGTGTACGAGCATCACGAAGACTGCGAGCACAGCAAGCAGGATCGAGAGCCCGAGGACAAGGACGATCCCGGTGGTGCTCATGCTCATCCTCGAATACTTCCGGAATCGGATGACGATTCCATGAAAATCGTGCAGAATGCAACTGAATGAGTACAATTTTCCCAGCCATGGCTCCGCCTTCGTGATCCCCAGTTGGCATTCCGTTCACTTGGCTGGTTTTGACTGTCTCTGTCGGATCCCCAGCCCTGAAAGAGAGCTTCGACGCCTGTGAAACGCCTCCCCTCGTGTGCCGCGTTCTTCTCGGCCTGCGCGATTGCTGTTGCCGTCGTGCTCCCGGGAGTCGGCACCACCGCACCCGTCCACGCATCCACTCCGGCTTCGGCACCGGCTTCCCCTCCGGCTTCGGCACCGGCTTCGCCCCAGGAGTCCGAGGAGGCCGAGGACGCCGAGGCGGTCGAACCGATCCTGCTCGACAGCGCTGAGGTCAGAGTCGGCGATGGCATGCTCGAGTTCGGGCGCGACGGGCAGAGCGACGGCAAGAACCCCGTCTACCTGGTTGATCAGGACGCTCCCGGTGACTCGGCTCAGGGCGAGTTCGCATTCCGCCCGCAGTACAGCAAAGAGCTGGACCAGCCCTACTCATTCGCCATCACGCGCATCGCCGGCGGAAGCCTGACCGTCGAGGAGCACCTCGGCAGGGACGGCGATCGGACGAGGACGCTCGCGCGGGTCGATTCGCGGGGCGCATCGAACGAGGACCGCGAGGATTCCGAAAGTTCTGAAGAGAACGAGGATTCCCAGGACGGTGGCACTGCAACGGGAGACGTCCCTCAGCTCGAAGCCTACGACGACGCCTCCGAGGAGCTGTGGGCCTTCGACATCGACCACGACTTCACGAGCACCTGGACTCTCAGTCCCGAGCTGAACCTTGACGCCCGCGAGCCGAACAACGACGACGAGCTCGGCGAAACCCAGGGTGACGAGGCCGGGGGCGATGACCTTGGCAGCACCCAGGACAGGGAGCTCGGCGGCGCCGAGGACGAGGACCAGACCGAGGACGAGAAGCTCGGGGAGACCGACGATGCGAACTCCGACGACGCCGAGGAGAACCGCAAGGACGACGGGGACGACGATGATGCTCCCGGAACCGAAGCCGAATCCGATGCGGCTGGCTCCGAGCCGGCCGACGCCCCGCTGCAGCGCATCTGTGTCGCCGTCGAATCGCGATCGACCGACGAGCGCGCGGATGCGGACGGGTCACCCCTGGTCCCCAACGGCGCCCGCTCGGAGCAGGTGCTGACCTTCGTCTTTGGAGACCACGACGACGAGATCCAGACCGTCGCCCCCTGCGCCGAGGATCCCGAGGCATTTACCGGCGAGCGAAAGCTGGAGGGCCCGAACGGCTCCTCGAATCCGCTGCTGCCTGAGGAGATGAAGGAGTTCGATCCGGTCATTCCGAAGATGGATGCCCTTGACGACGAATCCGAGATCGGCAGCGACGATGCCGGTACCGCTGAAGACGTAGCGGGTGACGGAGGTGTTGGCGAAGGCAGCACCGATGAAGGCGCCCAGAATCAGGAACCAGACCCGATGAGGAATGTCCGGTTCCAGCACGGTCCTGGCCTCGATTTCACCAGCTTCGCGGGAGCCGGCAACGACTGGGCAGGCGTCCGGTTCCAGCTCTTCGATGCTCCTGAGGAGGCGGCACTGGTCTACCGGAACTCGAATCGTCGCCCCCCGGGAATCTTCCACGAACACGGTTACAACGAGCGCATGGTCCGCGAGGACCAGACGTCTGACGTTTATCACCGACCGATCCCGACACGGGACGCCCACGCCTCGTGGGGTTTCACCAAGAACGGCGTCTATTGCCTGGCGGTCGGTGTCCGCACGTTCGCTTACGGGGACCAAGCTCTCGGCTCCTATATCGACGAGGAACCCACCGTCAGCAAGATCATCATCGGCAACGTTCGGGAAGACGTCGTCGAATCCGTCAGCTGCGAAGACCCTCCGGAGATCGAGTTTCCTGCCACGCCTGAACCCGGACCCGGAGACCAAGGTTCCGGCGGCGATGACGACAGCGAGGACACCGGCGTCAACGGCAAGGTTCCGACCGACGATTCCGGCGACGGCACCGATCCGGGAATGAACGCACCCGGTTCGGATCCCACGGACGACGGGATGAATGCGCCCGGTTCGGACCCGACGGACGACGGGATGAACGCGCCCGGATCGAACCCCAGCTCCTCGGAGGGGGCGATTCCCACCCAGGGTGCGACCCCCTCGCCGACGGAATCAACTCCGGCGACCCGGGTCCAGCAGGCTCCTCCGGTGATCCGCCCGTGCCCGGCCACGATGAACTCCGAGGTGCAGGTGCGTGACGGTCGGCTCAACCTCACCGCCGGGGTGCAAGGCGCAGGTCTGACCGCCGAATTCGTCGACATGCGCAGGACGCCGGCTGCCGGTGTCGGCACCTCGGCGACCGTGGTGATCCCCGACCGCGCGACCCGCACCGTCACATCGAGCCTGGATTCGTTCGCCGATGAGGGCACCACCGTGTGGGCCACCGAGACCCTCGAGCGTGGCAGTGTGCCGCTGCTCGGCTGGGATCTGACCGCCCTCTCCGACACCGAGGTGTCCGGGCCGGTGACCGTCTCCGTGCAGCGGGTCGAAGGCCCCGGGCACTTCGCGATCCTCAGCGAGGAGTCGGGCCTTCTGACGCTGCTTGCGGACACCACCAACTCCGCCGACCTCGACGCCGGCAGTGAGGGAATCGGCGCGTTCGCCTTCACCCAGCCGGGCACCTACACCGTCACGCTCGACCTCGCAGCCACCTCTCGGTCCGGACAGCAGCTGGGACCCACGTCGGTGAAACTCAACTTCGTGGTCGGTGACACGAACACCGCGGCCTCCGACTCGCCGATGCTGCGCGCGCTCCTCGGGGAATGCGCGGGAATGGCTGTGGCCACGGACATCATGGACTACGCCGGCGAACCCCAGCAGCCGCAGCAGGCCGCTCCGGATCTGAACCAGGCGCAGGAGGGGATCCTCGGCGACACCTGGTGGGTGATCGCGGGCGTCACGTTGGGCGTCGCGGCGCTGCTCGGATTGGCAGTCCTCATCGTCCTCATGCGCGAGAGCCGGAGGTAGAGCATGTCGCAGGCAAGCAGACTCTTCGTCGTGATCGCCGGCTCGCTGGCGGTGGTGCTGGCCATCGCCTCGGCTGCGCTCATGGCGCGCCTCCTGACCCAGCCGGACCAGGTGGCGGCTCCCAGCGGTCAGGTGCCCAGCGCCCCGCCGGTCGCACCGCCTCCGCCGGCGCAGCCGGACCCTGATGCCACCGCTGCCGGTGATTCTGCCGAGCACCCCTCGCAGGTTGAATCGGATTGGCTCCGCCAGGCCTCGCAGCAGACCGGGATTCCCGAGCGGGTGCTCCAGGCGTACGTCGCGGCCGGTGCCTGGGCCGCGGAGAACCGCAGGAACTGCAATCTGGGATGGAACACCCTGGCCGCGATCGGCGCGGTCGAGAGCAACCATGGTCGCCACCAGGACGCGTTCGTGCAGGCGAACGGCAACCTCAGCGAGCCGCTCGTGGGTCTGCAGCTCAACGGCATGGGCGTGGCCACCATCCCGGACAGCGACGAGGGCCGCCTCGACGGCGATACCGAATACGATCGCGCCGTCGGGCCGATGCAGTTCATCCCCGACAGCTGGAAGCGCCACGGCTTGGACGGCAACGGCGACGGCCAGAAGGATCCGAACAACATCGACGACGCCGCGATGACGGCCGCGTCCTATCTGTGCAGCTCGGGCAACCTGGGAACGGCCGGCGGCTGGGAGCGGGCGATCCTGAGCTACAACAACTCGCTCGACTACGTGAACAAGGTGTACAACGCCTCGGTCGTCTACGCCCGGAACACCGACCCCGGGGCGCGCGCCCCCGAGCCGCAGACCGTGCCGGCCACCACCCCCGCCGCCGGCTGAAGCGGCGTACGTGGCCCGCGCAGCGCGGGAACTCGGCCGGCAAGGCGGTACTGGCGGCGCGGCAACTCGGCCGGTAACGCGAAAGTGCGGAAGCGACACGATATATCGCGTCACTTCCGCACTTTCCCCTCAGCCGCCACACTTTCGCGCTGCCGTCAGGTATGGCGGGGTGCTTCAGTGCATCAGTGCCTGGGGGTCTCGCCCTCGGCAGCGCCGCTGACGTTGCTCTCCGGGGCGTCGGCCGAATCCGGATCAGCGGAGGCGTCGGTGTCGGCGGTGACCGCCTTGGCAGCCGGAACAGCGGTCTCGGAGACCTTCGGGGTGATCGAGGTGGACTCGGACTCGCCCTGCTTGGACGCGGGAGTCGTTCCGACGGGGCGGGCGTCGGCCGGGCGATTGCTCGGCAGCGGCGTCGACCACGGATCGTCGACCGGCTGGGCCTTCTTCCATACGAAGTAGGCGATGCCGGCCAGACCGCCGAGGGCCAGGATCCAGATCAGCACGGTGGAGAATCCGCCGCCGTCCGACTGCTTCTTCTTGGCCCGAGCCCTGTCCGCCGTCTTGGTGAAGTCCTTGCCCGCGCGAGCCAGAGCCTTGATCGCGTGCTTCTTCGCCTTCTTGTCGCCGGTGACGCGCACTGCCAGCTCTTCGATCAGCTTCGGAGTCTTGGTGCTGGCGAGCAGCCCCGCCGCACCTGTCGCGGCACCACCGACACGACCGACGATCTCCGGACGGATCTGCTCGTCGAAGCGGTTCCTGGCGGCACCGGCCTGATCACGCATCTGGGTGTTGAGCTGGTCGAACTGCGGACGAATCTGATCGGCAGTGGACTGGATCTTCTTGCTGGCACCGTGCAGCACGGGAGCAGCGGCGGCGCCCCCGGCAGCGACTGCGGCGCTGGCCTTCTCGAAGTAAGGGGCGGTGGCCTCGACTGCATCGGCCGAACGTGCGCGGATGATGTCGCCGACGGCGTGTGTGACGTCGCTGACTTCTTCCTTGAGAGTCTTGGGCTGGGTCTTCTTCTTGAACATCTTCACCCTCCGAAACGGCGGTGCCGTTAGTCGATTTGTACGGCGACATCGTCGAATGCCTCCGGCTTCGTCATGGACAGTCTACTGGTAACGCACACTGCCGAAACCGTCCCTGCCGCGCAATTGTCTGAGGGTTCTCTCAGTGAGGTCTCAGACTGCGGACGGGTCGAGTACCTCAGTCCAAGGGCACCGGTCCGAGCACCTCGGTCGGACGGCGCCCGGTCCGCGCGCCTCAGCTTGTCGTGGAAGAATGAGGGGCATGACGATAGCAACTCAGCAGGCGATCCTGCACACCAACCACGGCGATGTCACCCTCAACCTGTTCGGCCACCACGCGCCGAAGACGGTTGCCAACTTCACCGAGCTGGCCACCGGTGAGCGCGAGTTCACCGACCCGAAGACCAAGGAGCAGGTCAAGCGTCCGTTCTTCGACGGACTGACCTTCCACCGGATCATCCCGCAGTTCATGATCCAGGGCGGCGACCCGCTCGGCACCGGCAGCGGCGGCCCCGGCTACACGTTCGACGACGAGATCCACCCGGAGCTCCAGTTCGACAAGCCCTACCTGCTCGCGATGGCCAACGCCGGCAAGCAGATGGGACGCGGCACCAACGGCTCGCAGTTCTTCATCAGCACCGTGGCCACCCCATGGCTCAACGGCAACCACACGATCTTCGGCGAGGTCGCCGACGACGCCTCCAAGAAGGTCGTCGACGCGATCGAGGCCGTGCGCACCGCACCCGGTGACCGCCCGGTCGAGCCCGTGGTCATCGACTCCGTCGAGGTCCTGCCCGCCTCCTGATGTCGGACCACCCCACCCGGCCCGAGGCGCCCGCGCCGGTCCCAGCTGACTGGCGGCCGCCTCGGGCCTGGATGACACTGGCCCTGATCGCTGTGACGGTCGGGGCCTTCGTGTTGCAGTACATCCCGCCCCTGCACCTGGTCGAGCGGTTCGGCTTCGTGCCGGCGCTCGCGGCGGAGCAGCCGTGGCGGGTGCTGACCCATGCGCTCGTCCATCTGCAGCCCTCGCCGGTGCATCTGGCGTTCAACATGCTCGCCCTGTACTTCTTCGGCACCTTCGTCGAGCGCGCACTGGGCCCGGCCCGGCTGCTGGTCACCTATGTGCTCAGCGCCCTGGGCGGGGCGGTGTGCGTGCTCCTCGTGGCGAACCCTGCCGACGTCTCGTGGTTCACCGTGCACATCGGCGCCTCGGGCGCGGTGTTCGGGCTGGTCGGCGTGCTGCTGGCGCCCACCCGGGAACTCAATCGCAACATCGGCGGCGTGGTCGTGCTCGTGCTGCTCAACGCGGCGTTTCTGCTGGTGGAACCCAGCATCTCGTGGGAGTCGCACCTCGGCGGGCTGATCACCGGTGCGCTGCTCGGCTGTGCTGCGCTGCTGCCGCCGAGGCGCCTGCGCCCTGCCGTGTTCGCGCTCGGTTCGCTCGTGGTGCTGTTCGCGCTGGCGGGGCTCTATCTGTGGAAGATCATCAGCGTGGCGAGTTTTCCACAGGTGTTGTCCACACTGTAGAAAACTGACAGTCATGTGTTTTCACTGCTCATCGGATCGGCCGGTCCGAGCAGACGTTCCGCTATTCGCAGGAATATCCCCGTCACCGGCCCGATCCCGAAGGCGTAGAGCAGAGTGCCGACGAAGAACACTCCGCCGAGCGCCCAGCCGACCGCCATCACGGCGATCTCGATGCTGGACCGGACGAGGGTGATCGACCTGCCGGTGCGCTCGACCAGACCGGTCATCAGCCCGTCGCGCGGGCCCGGACCGAAGTTCGGGATGATGTAGAGCACCGTCGCCACGCCATTGAGGACGATGCCCGAGAGCATCAGGAGGATGCGCAGCCACAGTGCCTCCGGCGGGGAGACGACCAGCAGCGTCAGGTCGATGAACACTCCGACCAGCACCGCGTTGGAGATCGTGCCGAGCCCGGGCCGCTGCTTGAGCGGGATCCACGCCAGCAGGACCAGCAGGGACATGCCCACGACCACGACGCCGACGGAGAGCGGGAGGTGATTCGCGATGCCCTGGTGCAGGACGTCCCAGGGCATGTTGCCCAGGCCCGCGGCGATCATCAGGCCGGCGGAGAAGCCGTAGAGCACGAGCCCGAGGTAGAGCGCCAGCAGCCGGATCGGCAGCGGTCGGTTCGCCAGCAGCCGGAAGCTGCCCTGGCGGCTCATCCGAGCAGGATCTTCGTTGCAGGTCGGGCGGATCGCTGCGCGGCCGGTGCGGTCGGAGCCTTCGCCGCTGGTGCCTTCGCCGGTCCCGCGGGCGGTGTGATCCCTGGTCCGGTGCGACCTGTCATCGCCAGCGCGTGGACATCACGAGGCCCGCCACGAGGATCGCGAATCCGGCGACGAGGTTCCAGTTGCCCCACGCCTCGACCGGCCAGTTGCCGGAGGTGACGTAGAAGACGACCAGCCAGGCCAGGCCGAGCAGGAGGATGCCCACCATCACCGGCACGAACCAGCGCGGGTTGGGCTTGATGGTCTGCTGGCTCGACTCCGAGGTGTACGTGGAGGTCGTGCGCGAGGTCGACCGCTTGGCGGGATTGCCGGAGCGGGAGTCGCGCTTGGCCGAGGCCTTCGCTCCCGCCCTGCGGCCGCCCGCGGCCTTGGCCTCGGGCTTCTTCTTCGCGTCGGGCTTCTTCTCCGCGCCCGTGTCCTTCTCGCTGCCGGCATCCTTCGTGGCGCCGGCGTCGGCCTTCTCCGTAGCCTCGGCCTTCTCCGTGGCGCCGGCCTTGGCTGCGGCAGCCTCTGCGCCGTCCGCCGTCTCCTCCGACTCGGTCGGTGCGGTCGTCAGATCCTCGGTCGCCTCGGCGCTGGACGCGGCCGCGGCATTCCGCGAAGTCCGGTGAGTTCTGTTCGGGCGGCTCGACTTGGCCACATTTCTCCTCTGATGCCGGGCCGGGGCCGCACAACTCGCGCGCGAGTTGGGGTCCTATTGCGCCGGTCGGTACATTGGTCTGCAGGACAATCACCTGAAGTCTACTCGCACCGCCCGCCCGCGTGCATACCCGAAGGGCACCGCCATGTCCACGCTCGTCTCCCGCCTGTCGGTCCTCGTCGTGCTGGTGCTGTGCGGACTCCTCATGACCACGTCGGCGCTCGAAGCGCGCGGCACTCAGCTGCGCAACGAGGATTCCTCCCTCCAGGACATCATCGAGCAGCGCTCCGATCGCGGCGAGGACCTGCAGCGCATCGTCTCCGAGCGCCGGACGTCCATCGAAGAGCTGGAGGAGGCCGCGGCGGGCGGAGACATCGAGGCCCAGCAGGCCCGGTCCCGGGCCGATGAGCTCGCCGCTGCCGCCTCGACTGCGGAGATCAGCGGGGACGGTGTCACCGTGACGCTGGACGACGGCCCCCGGGAGGCGCTCGAGATCGAGGGCACCACCCCGAACGACATCCTCATCCACCAGCAGGACCTCGAAGCCGTCATCAACGCGCTGTGGCGGGGCGGAGCCGAAGGGGTCACCGTGCAGGACCAGCGCATCGTGGCGACCTCCTCGGTCCGGTGCGTGGGAAACACGCTGCGCGTCAACTCCCGCGTCTACTCTCCGCCGTACACCATCAGCGCCGTCGGGGATCCGGCCGAGCTGCAGCGGGCGCTCGACGAGTCGCCGGCCCTGTCCGTCTTCCGGGAGTACGTCGACCGTCTAGGATTGGGCTGGAAAGTCGAGGCGGGATCGGTCACGCTCAGCGCGTACGAGGATGCGCTCGACGTCGATCAGGCGAAGGTGAAGCAGTAGTGGACCAACCGATGTCGCGCAGGGAGCGGATCGCCAACGAGCGTGCCGCCGGCGAGGCGCCCGACGCCTCGGCCGCGGCCTCCCCGACGAGCGAGCGACCGGTGATCCGCCCTGCCGAGCGCAGATCAGCCTTCCGTGACATCACCGGGCCGGCGACGCAGCCGGTGCAGGCGGTCGGCTCATTCTCGGCCGCTGCCCAGCCCACCCCCCGCACCTTCGACTCCCGCTCCACCCGGTCCCAGCCCGCCGGCTCCCCGTCGTCCGCGTCGGATCCGCGCGCGGCAGTGGCGGCCGCCTTCGCCCAGCCGCACAGCGGCGAGGAGGCGCCAAGGCAGCCGGGGAACGAGCAGTCAACCCGGCAGCGGCAGGAGAGGGAGCCGCTCGGCCCGGTGCGGGCCGCCGTGCGCGGCTTCGGCGAACTGTGCATCACGGCCGGCCTCATCCTCATCCTGTTCGTCGTCTGGCAGCTGTGGTGGACCGACATCGAGGCCAATGAGGACAACGCCTATCTTGCCGACCAGCTCACGAGCGAGTGGGCGGAGAACCCCCGCAACGAGCTGCCGCCCGATCCGGAGACCCCGGTCGTGGCCGAGCCGGTGGACATGAACACCGCCTTCGGCATCATGTACATCCCGCGGTTCGGCGAGGACTACTACCGCACGATCGCCGAGGGCGTGTCGATGGAGCCCGTCCTCAACCGGATGGGCCTGGGCCGCTACCCGAACGCCGCGATGCCCGGTGAGGTCGGCAACTTCGCCCTCGCCGGCCACCGGGTGACGTACGGGAAGCCGCTCAACCTCATCGCGGAGCTGCGGCCGGGCGATGAGATCGTCGTGCAGACCGCCGACGGCTACTACACCTACACGTTCCGCAACTTCGACATCGTGCTGCCCGACGCCACCGAGGTGATCGCCCCCGTGCCGTCGATGCCCGAGTTCAAGGGCAAGGACCGGATCCTCACCCTGACCGCATGCAACCCGATGTTCTCCGCGCGGGAGCGCTACATCGCGTACGCCGAGCTCACGGACTGGCAGCCCGCCGCCGAGGGTGCCCCGGAGAGCATCAGCGAATCACCGGCCTTCGCCAAGGCCACGGGAGGGGAGGCCTGATGTACGGCTTCATCTGGCGGCACCTGCCCGGCAACTGGTTCGTCAAGCTGCTGTTCGCCCTGGTGCTCATCGCCGCGGCGGTGTTCCTGCTCATGGAGTTCGTGTTCCCCGCGGTCGCCCCCTACATGCCCTTCAACGAGGCAACCGTGACAGACGACGGAGGCCCGGCATGACCGCGGCGCGGATCCTGGTGATCGACAACTACGACAGCTTCGTCTACACCCTCGTCGGGTACCTGCGCGAGCTCGGGGCGGAGACGACCGTCCTGCGCAACGACGACCTCACAGCCGCCGAGCTTCCGGCCCGCCTCGCCGACTTCGACGGGGTGCTGCTCTCACCAGGCCCCGGCACACCGGCCGGCTCGGGGATCTGCCCCGACATCGTCCGCCACTGCGCCGAGCGCTCGCTGCCGCTGTTCGGCGTGTGCCTGGGACACCAGACGCTCGCAGCGGTGTTCGGCGCCACCGTCGATCACTCGCCCACCCTCATGCACGGCAAGACCTCGGAGCTCACCCACACCGGGGA
Source organism: Brevibacterium daeguense (assembly GCF_021729135.1). Taxonomy (GTDB): domain Bacteria; phylum Actinomycetota; class Actinomycetes; order Actinomycetales; family Brevibacteriaceae; genus Brevibacterium; species Brevibacterium daeguense. The sequence continues at coordinate 56,934 of NZ_JAJTWW010000016.1, read as the reverse complement.
CGGGATCTTCGCCGGCTGCCGCAACCCGCTGATCGCCACCCGCTACCACTCGCTCGCGGTGGTCGACTCGACAGTGCCGACCGACGCCTTCGAAGTCACCGCGCAGACGGTGGACGGCGTGATCATGGGCATCGCCCATCGCAGCGCACCGCTGGCCGGGGTCCAGTTCCACCCCGAGTCCGTCCTCACCCAGGACGGCTATCAGATGCTCGGGAACTTCCTCGCCCAGTGCGGGATGCCCGAGGCGGCACGGGCCGCTCACGGCCGCTCGCCGATCGCCTCGGCGGACCTGCGGGGCTGAGCCCGCGGGACTCCTCCGCGGACTTCTCCGCCAGCTCCTGCTGCCACGTGCGCAGCAGCGCCGAGCGGACCGCGCCGAGGTCGATCTCCGCCAGGTCGCCGACCAGCCGCAGCCGTCCCGAGCCGCCGGTCATGTCCTTGGGCACCAGCGCGATGACCTTGTAGCCGGCCGCCATCGCCGCCTTGATCCCGTCTGCTCCGCTGTCGACCGCGACGCCGTAGCGCGCGGGAATCCCCAGCTGGTGGACGGCGAGCAGGTACCCGTAGGGGTCGGGCCGCCCTCTGCAGACCTCGTCGCCGGTGAGCAGCAGATGCGGGCGCGGCAGCACCATGACCTCGCAGAGCCGGCGCACCCAGCTGCGCGGCATCGACGACAGGAAGGCGACCTTCGCCCCCGAGCTCAGCGCCCGATGCAGGAACGTGCGGGCCGACGGGTGCAGGGTCATCCCGTCGAGCGCCCGGATCAGATGGCTGTGGATCCGCAGCCGCATGAGCTCTGCGGTCACCCGGGTGCCGGTGCGGGCGCTCACGGCGTCGGTCAGCGCAGTGCTGATCTGCTGCAGATCGCCGGTGCTGAGGGCGAGGACGAGGGCATCGGGCAGCCGGTCGGGGGTCTCGACGCGGTAGTCGGACAGCACCTGCCGGCTGACGGCCTTCCACAGCGCGGCCGCGTCGAACAGGACCAGGTCGATGTAGACGACCACCGACCACGGCAGCGGCTGCTCGCCGGGGTCGTCGGCACGTCCGGGAGCGAGCTCGGTGGCGCGGGCGGCCGGGGCGGGGGGATGGGGGATTACGAGGGGGGACGACTGCACAGTGCGATTATGGCTCAGTCGTCATCGCCGCGATCCCGGGGGTTCGGGATGTCGTCGCGAGTTCGGCCGCTGTTCCGGTCGCCGTCGCCTCCAGGTCGGCTGTCCGGCCTCCCGTCGCTGCCCGAGGCGCCCGGGCTGGGCAGGGACGGGGCGGTCCTGGTCGGGCTCGGGGACGGGGTCTCCGGGGCGGTGGCCACCGTGATGGTGATGGTCGCGCTCTGCTCGACCTCGCCGCCGCCCGGGGTGCTCTGCTCGAAGACCTCACCGGCCTCGTGCTCACCGGTCTCCTGCTCCTCGACGGAGCATTTCAACTGGTGGTCCGCGCTCTCCAGGGTGCTGCACGCCTCCTCCTCGGTCATGCCGAGCAGGTCCGGCACGTCGACGCGCCCGGTCGAGAGCACGATGTCGACGTTCGAGTCGACGGCCACCGTGGTCCCGGCCTCCGGACGGGTCTCGATCACGCTGCCCGCCTCGACATCGGGGGAGTTCTCGCTGATGTTGTTGCCGGCGGTCAGCCCTGCGTCGCCGAGCAGCTGCCGGGCACGGGATTCGGAGTCACCGGACACGTCGGGGACCTCGACCGATTCCGGTCCGGTCGACACGTACAGCGTGATCAGGTCGCCCTCCTGGACCTGGGAGCCGGCGGTCGGGTCGGTGCCGACCACATTGCCCTCGGCGACCTCGTCGTCGGGGGTCTCCTCCCGGTCGACGGTCAGGCCCTGCTGCAGCAGATAGGACTCGGCGTCGTTGGCGCTGCGGTCACGCAGCTCCGCGAGCTCGAAGGTGACGATCTCCGGCTCCTTGGACAGCGTGTACACCCACAGGCCCAGACCGGCCAGCACCAGCACGAGCAACGCGCTGCCAACCCACATCCAGGTGCTCTTCCGGGAGTCCCGGGGGTCCTCCGGCGACTCGTCCCGAGCCAGAGTGGCGATCGCATTGGTCTGCGGCGCCTGCGCCATCGCCTGGGTGGGATCACCCAGGTGCGGCTGCGCGGGGTGTGCCAGGTGCGGCTGGGCGATCGTCGCCCCGTCATGCGGGTAGACGGCTGCCGCGGCGGCACCGGCGGCCCCACCGGCCAGTGCCCCGGCACCGAAGCCTGCGACGCTGCCGAAGGCCTGGGTGGCGGCGGTGTCACCGCCGTCGAGGCTGAGCGGGCGACCGTCGCGCGCCGCGAGCACATCCTCGCGGAAGGTGAAGGCGTCCTGGTAGCGGTCGTTGCGGTCCTTCCGGAGCGCGTGGAGCACCAGCCGGTCGACGGCCGGCGGGATCTCCGGGTTGAAGTGGGAGGGCGGCTTGGGGTCCTCGCCGACGTGCTGGTAGGCGACCGCGAGCTGGGAGTCGCCGACGAACGGCGGCCGGCCGACCAGGAGCTCGTAGAGCAGGCAGGCGGTCGAGTAGAGATCGGAGCGGGCGTCGACGATCTCGCCGCGGGCCTGCTCGGGGGACAGGTACTGGGCGGTGCCGATCACGGACTGGGTCTGGGTCAGGCCGCCCGTGTCCTCGAGGACGCGGGCGATCCCGAAGTCCATCACCTTGATGTCGCCCTCCGGCGTCAGCATCACGTTGGCGGGCTTGATGTCGCGGTGGACGATGCCGTTGCGATGGCTGTACTCGAGTGGGGCGAGGACGCCGGCGGTGACGTCGAGCGCCTCGCGGACCGTGAGGGTGCCGTGGTCGCCCAGGACCTGGCGCAGCGTCTGCCCCTCGATGTACTCCATGACGATGAAGGGAACGTGGACGACGGCGCCGCCGATCTCACCGGTCTCCTCACCGGAGTCGTAGACGGCGACGATGCCGGGGTGATTGAGCCCGGCCGCCGACTGCGCCTCGCGCTTGAGGCGGGCGTGGAAGGACGGGTCGCGGGCGAGATCGGAGCGCAGTAGCTTGATGGCCACGCGCCGGCCGAGCCGGGTGTCCATCCCCTCGTGGACCTCGGCCATTCCGCCGCGACCCAGCAGTTCCCGGACCTCATAGCGTCCGGAGAGCATCCGCAGTGCGCTCATCTATTCTCTCCATCGGGGGCGGCGGCATGCTCATCGAGGCTCCCGCCGCCGCTCATCAGTCTGCTCTGGTTCTGGGGGTCGGGGACCTGGCCGAGAGCGCCGCCGGTGCTGCCGCCGCCCTGGCCGCGGCCGGGGTTCTCGCCCTGGCCGCTCTGCGCGCCGTCGGCGGGATTGTCGCCGTCGTCGGCGGGAGGCTCGTTCTGGCCGCCGTCCTGGCCGCCGTCCTGGCCGTCGTTGCCGTCGGGAGCGGTGTCCTGGCCGCCGCCGTCGCCGGTGCTGCCACCGCCGCCGGTGTCGCCGCCGTCTCCGGTGTCGGTGTCGCCGCCCGGAGGCTGGGGCTGCGGTGCGGTGTCGCCATCGCCCTGGTCGGGCTCGGGCTGCTGATCCGGCGCGGGCTCCTCGACGGGCGCCTCGGCGGGTCCGCCGGAGACTTCGAGGGTGACGGTGTCGCCCTCGGAGAACTCGTAGCCGTTGCTGCCCTCGCGGACATCGGCGACGGTTCCCGAGGCGCGCTCGGAGTCGACGGTGACGGTCTCGACCTCCAGACCCAGGCGTTCGAGGTTCCGGGTCGCGGAGCTCTCGCTCAGACCGATGTAGTCGTCCGGATCGATGGTGATCGTCTCCGCGGTCTCCGACGGCGAGGAGGAGGTCGTCTCGACCGGCGCGGGGTCGAGCTGGGGGCCCAGGAACAGCCACAGGACCCAGCCGAGCCCGACCAGGGCGAGGACCACGAGGATGCCGACGGCGATCTTCGGGCCCTTGGGCTTCCGGTCCGCCGGCGCGGTGAGCTCGTCGTCGCCGTTGCCCTCGGCAGTGGCCGCCAGTGTCGGGTCGTGGTAGCCGTCGGCCCCGCCCTCGGCCGCCTGCGCGCCGTGTGCGCCTGCCAGCGCTCCGGCCGCGGCACCACCTGCGGCGCCGGCTGCCGCCGCCGGCATCACCCGGGTGGAGGAGTCGTCGGACTGGTTGAAGACGCGGGTGACCGCCTCGGTCGCAGTGGCACCGGCCGCCATCTGGGGGACCGCCGCCTCGGCCGCCGCGACGTCCCCGGCCATCAGCGCGCGGGCAGCCGTGGCGACGGCCTGCCCGTTGTCGGGCCGGGCATCCGGATCCTTGGCGAGCATCGAGTCGACGAGGCGCCGCACGGGCTCGGAGATCGTGTCCGGCAGCGGTGGGTGCTCGCGGTTGACCTGCGCGATGGCGATCTCCACCTGGGATTCCCCGGTGAAGGGACGCTCCCCGGCCAGCGCCTCGTACATGATGATGCCGAGCGAGTAGAGGTCGGACTTGGGTGTGGAGCCCTTGCCGGTGGCCTGCTCCGGCGCCAGGTACTGGGCTGTGCCCATGACCTGGCCGGTGCGGGTCAGCGGGGCCTGATCGGCGACGCGGGCGATGCCGAAGTCGGTGATCTTGACCCGGAAATCGGGGGTGACGAGGATGTTGCCGGGCTTGACGTCGCGGTGGACCACGCCGGCGCGGTGGGCGGCGTTGAGCGCCTGCGCCGCCTGCGCGCCGATGTCGAGCACGTCCCGCTCGGGCATGCCGCCGTTGCGGTCGAGGATCGCCGACAGCGCCTCGCCGGGCACGTACTCCATCACGAGGTACGGCGAGCCGTTCTCCTCGCCGTAGTCGAAGACCCCGGCGATGCCCGGATCTGACACGGCTCCCATGCTGCGGGCCTCGGCGCGGAACCGGTCGAGGAACGTCTGATCGCTCAGATACTCCTCTTTCATGATCTTCGCGGCGATCTCGCGCGCGAGCACGGTGTCGCGTCCGCGCCACACCTCACCCATGCCGCCGATCGCGATCCGGCTGGTGAGCTCGTACCGGTTGCCCAGCAAGGTTCCTGCGTTGGGCCTCATTCCTTGATCACCGCTTCCATGACTGCTTTCGCGATCGGTCCGGCCGTGCTGCCGCCATAGGCCTCGCTGCCGGCCCGGCCGCCGCTCTCGACGACGACGGCGACCGCGACCTGCGGGTCGTCCGCCGGAGCGAAGGATGTGTACCAGGCGTGGGGTGCCGCGCCCTCGGCGTGCTGCGCGGTGCCGGTCTTGGCCGCGACGTCGATCCCGGGGATCTGTCCGGCCGAGCCCGTGCCGTCGGTGACGACGCTGACCATCATGTCAGTCAGCTCCTGAGCGGTCTCACCGCTGACCGGTCGCGAGAACTCGCGCGGGGACGGCTCTTCGATGAGGTCGAGTGTGCGGGCATTGCGCACCTGGTCAATGAGCTGGGGGTGCATGAGCTTCCCGTCGTTGGCGATCGCCGCGGAGACCATGGCCATCTGCAGCGGGGTGGAGCGGACCTCGAACTGGCCGAGGGCGGACTGTGCGAGCTGCGGCGGATTGGTGTCGGCGGGGAAGCTCGAGGCACTGACGCGCAGCGGGATCTCCATGTCCTCGCCGAAGCCGAACTCCCGGGCCTGGGTCTCCATCGCGTCCTGGCCCAGGGTCATGCCGAGGTCGGCGAAGGAGGTGTTGCAGGAGATGCGCAGCGAATCCGCCAGCGAGATCGTCCCGCTGCCGCAGGCGCCGCCGCCGGAGTTGCGGATGGTCGCGGTGGTCTGGGGCAGGTCGAGCTCCGCCGGGCCGTCGAGCATGGTGTCCGGTTCGTACTCCCCGGACTCGAGCGCGGCGGCCGCGGTGACGATCTTGAACGTCGAGCCCGGCGGGTAGAGATTGCCGCCGATGGCGCGGTTGTAGGCCGGGTTGTCCTCGTCGGCGATGAGCCGGTCGTAGGCGTCCTGGGCCGCGCTGTGGTCGTGGGTGGCCAGCGCGTTGGGATCCCAGCCCGGGGTGGAGACCATCGCGAGCACGTCGCCGGTCTTCGGGTCGAGCGCCACGGCAGCGCCCTTCTGCCCGCCGAGCGCATCCCATGCGGCCTTCTGCGCGGCGGGGTCGACGGTGATCTCGATCGCGGCGCCCATCGGCTGGCGGCCCGTGAGCCAGTTGGTGATCTTGTCGTAGAACAGCGCGTCATCGGTGCCGGCGAGCAGGCTGTTCTCCGTCTTCTCGAGGTTGGTCGCGCCATTGGTCACCGAGAAGAAGCCGGTGATGTTCGCGTACATCTCCGGGGACATGCCGTCGGCGCCGTAGGTGCGCTGGAATTCGTAGACGTCGTCGACCGGCACGGAGTAGGCGATCGGCGTGCCGTCGACGAGGATCGGCCCGCGCTCGCGGGAGAGCTCCTCGATGAGGGTGCGGTTGTTGAGCTCGTGCTCGCGCAGGTTCTCCGCCTGGAAGTACTGGATCCAGCTCGTCGAGCCGAACAGCAGGGCGAACATCACGAAGCCGACGAGGGCGACGTGGCGCAGGGGCTTGTTCATCGCTGTTCACCTCCTGGAGGCCGGGTGGGGCGGATGGGCGGCTGTGCAGTGGTCGGGGCGTCGTCCTGCGAGATGCGGGGGCCGGGCTGTTGGGCGCCGCTGTCCTGCCGGGCGGGCGCGTCGCCCCACGGGATGGGCGCCTCGGCGTCCTCCGCTGTGTCGCGACGCCTGCCCAGCCGTGCGGTGCGGTTGTGGGACTCGGGGTCGTCGGAGTCGTCGGCGACGACCGTGAGGACGCCGGTCTGGAACTCCTCCGCGGGCCTCCTGGCGGCGTCGGAGATCCGCAGCAGCAGGCCGATGATGATCCAGTTCGCGATCAGCGAGGAGCCGCCGGCGGCCAGGAACGGGGTGGTCAGGCCGGTGAGCGGGATGACCCGGGTGACGCCGCCGATGACGATGAACACCTGGAGCGCGATCGTGAAGGTCAGGCCCGCGGTCAGCAGCTTGCCGAAGCCGTCGCGGACGCGGGAGGAGATCTTCATGCCACGCTCGAACAGGATGACGTACAGCATGAGGATGGCGAACAGTCCCACCATGCCCAGCTCCTCGCCGAGCGAGGCGTAGATGAAGTCCGACTCGGAGTAAGGCACCACCTGAGGTCGGCCCTCGCCCAGCCCGGTGCCGGTGAGGCCGCCGCTGGACATGCCGAACATGCCCTGCACGAGCTGGTAGGAGCCGCCCGGGGACTTGTTGTACTCCTCAGGCGTCAGCGCGCCCAGCCAGCCGTCGATGCGCTGCTGGACGTGGCTGAACATGAAGGACGCGGCGACGGCGCCGAGCGCGAACATGCCCAGTCCGAGGAAGATCCAGGTCTTCTTGTTGGTGGCCACGTAGAGCATGGCGACGAACAGCCCGAAGAACAGCAGCGAGGTGCCCAGATCGCGCTGGAACACGAGGATGCCGACGCTGGCGACCCAGGCGATGATGATCGGGCCGAGGTCGCGCAGGCGCGGGAACCGGATGCCGAGGATCTTGGGGCCGGCGAGCACCAGCTGGTCGCGGAAGCTGACGAGGTAGCCGGCGAAGAACACGGCCAGCAGGATCTTGGCGATCTCACCGGGCTGGAACGAGAAGGGGCCCAGGCGGATCCAGATCCGGGCGCCGTTGATGGTGGTGCCCAGGCCCGGGATCAGGGGCAGCAGGAGCAGCACGATGGCGGCCAGGCCGCACGTGTAGGTCAGGCGGCGCAGCAGCCGGTGGTCGCGGACGAAGAACACCACGAGCGCGGCGAGCACAGTGCCCAGCGTCATCCAGACCAGCTGCGAGGTGGCGGTCGAGGACTCCTTGGCCAGGTCGATCCGGTAGATCATCGCCAGGCCGAGGCCGTTGAGCAGGATCGCCACCGGAACCAGGATGGGGTCGGCGTATTTGGCCCGCCACCAGGTCACGACGTGCAGGCCCAGGCCGAGGACGGCCAGCCAGATGGTGTAGCCGTAGACATTGCCCGGCACGGTGTCCCGGACGCCCAGACCCACCAGCGCATAGGCGCCGGCGGAGATCACGACGGCGAGCAGGATCAGCAGCAGCTCGGCGATGCGATAGGTGCGCGGACCCCGCGCCTCAGGCTGCTCGCTCGGGCTCTGCGCCGGAGCGAGCTCGGGTGAGTAGGTCATCGGCGCGCCTCCGCGCCGGCAGCAGGCGCTCGCAGCGACTGCTCGTCGGGCGTGGGTCTCTCGCCGGATTCCGGCGCCGGCGGCGCGGGGTCGGGCGATCGGGTGGCGTCTGCGGCGCCGCCCTGCAGGTCGGCTGCGCGGGCGTTGGACTCCGCCTCCTGGCGCAGGGTGGTGACGACGTCGGCGGCGGCCTCGCGGCTGCCGGCGGGGATGGTCTCCTCGAGGCGCTTCTGCGAGAAGGTCGACAGCTGGTCGACCTGGACGTCGGTGGTCTCCTCGAGGGTGCCGAGGTCGATCGGCCCGAAGGTCTGCGGGATTCCGCGGTAGATCGCGACGACTCCGGTCTCCGCGCCTACGTAGTACTGGCTGCGGATGAAGTTCCAGCTGATCACGCCGGCCAGCGCGATGGCGCCGAGCACCAGCAGCGTGATGACCAGGGTCACGATCGGGCGGCGCCGGCGGGGGGTGGGCTCCTCGCCCCAGCCGCCGAACTCGTCGTCGTAGTCCTCCTGGGCCGTCCGACCGGTGGCGGAGGCGTGGTCGGCCGACGTGCGCTCGCCGGGTGCGGTCGTCGTGGCAGTGGCACCGGCGGCACCGGCTGCGGCGGTGTCGGCCCCCGAGGCGTCGGTCGTCCGGCCGTGATAGCCGGGGGGCAGCGGCTGCGTGTCCACCTGTTCGGCGTCCTCGGCCCGTCGCGAGCGTTCGCGGTGCTCCGCCCGGTCGCCTCGGCGGGTCCTGGCCCGGGGCTCCGCGGCGGCGTCCGCGGCAGTGGTGAGCTCTGCGGTGTCGGCCTCGTCGGAGGCGGTGACGACGTCGAGCGGACCGGTGGGGACCGCCTCGGTCGGCACCTCGGACCGGCCGAGCATCGAGTACTGGGGGTTGATCCGGACGGAGCCGACCTCCTCGCCGAGGGCCGCGGCCCCGGACAGGACGCTCTCATCGGCTTCGACGACGTCGCCGATCACCACCGTGATGTTGTCGGCACCGCCGCCGGCCAGCGCGAGGTCGACGAGCCGCTCGCAGCACGCGTCCGGGTCCGCGATCGAGGTCAACGTCTCCCGGATGTCGGCGGACGCGGCGAATCCGGTGAGGCCGTCCGAGCACAGCATCCAGCGATCACCGATCCGGGTGTCGCGCAGCGAGAGGTCGAGCTCGGGGGAGGCGCCGACGTCGCCGAGCACCCGCATCACGACGGAGCGCTGCGGGTGGGATTCCGCCTCCTCCTCGGTGATGCGGCCCTCGTCGACGAGCATCTGGACGAAGGTGTGGTCGTGCGTGACGAGGGTGACCTCGCCGTCCCGCACGAGGTAGGCCCGGGAGTCGCCGATGTGGGCCAGCGCCAGCCGATTGCCGGTGCGCAGCAGCGCGGTCACGGTAGTGCCCATGCCCGCGAGCTCCGGCTGCTCGATCACGCAGTTGGCGATCCGCTCGTTGGCGTCGAGGATGGTCGAGCGGAGGACGTCGAGGGTGTCCTGGCCCTGATCGGGGCGGTCGAGCTCGGCCAGCCGGGCCACGGCGATCGCCGAGGCGACATCGCCGCCCGCGTGTCCGCCCATCCCGTCGGCGACCAGCAGGAAGTTCGCTCCCGCGTAGCCGGAGTCCTGGTTGTTCTTGCGGACCAGGCCGGTGTTGGAGCGGGCCGCCGATCGCAGCATGATGTTCTCGGTGCTCACGGACGCAGCTCCATGGTCGTCTGGCCGATGGTCACGGGGGTGCCGATGCGCAGCGGCACAGCCGCGGTCAGTCGCTGCTGGTTGATGAACGTGCCGTTGGTCGAGCCCAGATCCTCGACGTACCACTGTCCCTGGCTGGGCAGGATCCGCGCGTGATGGCTCGAGGCGAAATCGTCGTCGAGGACGACGGTGTTGTCACCGGAGCGGCCCAGCGTGATCGGCCCGCCGCGCAGGGCGACCACCATCCCGGTGAGCGGACCCGACGTGATGTACAGCTCCCGAGGCGCCTGCGGGGCCGGGGGAGGCGAGGCTGCCGGGATGGGAGCGGGCAGGGGCTGCGCTGCGCCCGGTGCCGGTGCCGGTGCCGGTGCCGGTGCCGGCTGCCTGCCGCGGGCGCCTCGGCGGCGCTGCGCTCGATTCGAGCGACGGCGCGGTCCGAAGAGGTCCTGACGCAGCACACCGGCGATGAGGAAGACGAAGAGCCACAGCAATGCGAAGAACGCAAACCGCAGCACCATGACGGTGAACTCGCTCATCGGCCTCCCATTTCGGCTTCGCGGAAGATGACAGTGGTGTCCCCGGCGGTGACGGCGACCCCGTCCGTCAGTGTGACTGCGGTGACGCGGCGGCCGTTGATCAAGGTTCCGTTGGTGGAACCGAGATCGGTGAGGACGGCCTGGTCGCCGGAGACGGTGATCTCGAAGTGACGACGGGAGACCCCCGGGTCGTCGAGGACGATGTCGGCGCTGTTGGAGGAGCGGCCGAAGACGGTCGTGCCCTGGGAGAGGCGGTGCGGAACTCCGCCCACCTCGATCGTGGGCAGGAGGTCGACCGGCGGGCGACGCGGAGCGCGCGCCGGAGGTTCGCCGGCGGCCGGGGAGACGACTCGGCGCGGGCTGGTCTGGGTGTGGGCGTAGGCCTCGGGGACGACGGGATTGGCCCGCGACGGTGGGTCGTAGCCGCCACGGCTGGGCGGCTGGGCGGCCGGTGAGCCGTCGGGTCGCTTGGTGGCTGCGCGGACCCGGTACATGCCGGTGTCGAGGTCCTCGGCGGCCTCGAGGGCCACGATGACCGGCCCGACGAAGCTGTAGCCCTGATCGACCGCGTGATCGCCGACGACCTGTCGGAGGTCGGCGCGAAGTTCGGCCTCGATCGGCTGGAGGCGCTCGTAGTCGTGCTGCGAGAGCTCGATGATGAAGCTGTTCGCGGTCAGCGTGCGCCCGCGGGAGACCACCGCGGCGCGGGTGTCCGCCTCCTTGCGGAGGGCGCCGGCGAGCTCGACGGGCTCCACCTGCGACCGGAATGCCTTGGCGAAGGCGCCGTTGACCACGCGCTCGATGCCCTTCTCGAAGCGGTCGAGTACGCCCATGGTTCGCCTCCTTCGGGCCGTAGTTCCGGCAGCGGAGATCCGCCGCGCATCTGTCCGACTTGCAGTCGTTGCCAACACTCCATGCTAACGGTAGCGACTTCGGAACACATGTCGAGCGAGATTCTCCCTGGTGACCCGGCGGAAAGTCCCAGCAGAACTTCCCGGCAGAACTTCCCGGCAGAACGTCCCGGCAGGCGGTCAGCGCGTGGGGGCGGGCCGTGAGCTCGAGGCGGGCTGCCGACTCGATTTTGTTGCGCCGTGCAGCTGCTGTTAGAGTCTTCTATTGTCGCTTGCGCGAGTGGCGGAATTGGTAGACGCGCTGGCTTCAGGTGCCAGTGCTCGAAAGAGCGTGGGGGTTCAAGTCCCCCCTCGCGCACACTGCGGCTTCAGGCCCCGGAGGAATCCGGGGCCTGAAGTCATTCAGAGGGCTGTCGCTCCGACCTTTTCCCTGAGAGACGGCTCAACGTATCCAGCCTCGGTGATGGAGTCACTCCGAACCCGCCGATCCCGTGGGGATGCTGGCCGACCGGCGGTCCGGGCGCTCCGGGAGCGCGCAGCTGAGTGAGAGGGCAAGCACGCTGGGCGTTGTCTGATCGGTCGCTGAGCACATACCGACTTGCTAAGGTGCCGCACGGCGCCGAACCGGACCGACCCTCCGGTGGTACAGCTATGTCGCGCCGGGACATATGAATATCGAGTCACCACTCGCCCCACGTCCATCCGCAGCGGAACTGATCTCCGCCCAGGCCGCCGAGCCGGTCTCCGCAATCGACCGGACCGTCGAGGCAGTCTTCGCCCCGATCGCCGACATCCTCTCGACCGTCGTCTTCTTCGGCATCCCCGTGTTCGGGGCCGAACTGCCGATCATCGTGGTCTGGCTGGTCGCCGCCGCGGTGTTCCTGACGGTGTATCTGCGGTTCCAGCCGATCACCGGCCTGAAGCACTCGATCGCGATCATCCGCGGGAAGTTCACCCGCAAGACCGACCCCGGTGAGGTGTCGTCGTTCCAGGCGCTCGCCACGGAGCTGTCCGGCACGGTCGGGCTGGGCAACATCGCCGGTGTCGCAGTGGCCATCACCGTGGGCGGCCCGGGTGCCGCGCTGTGGATCATCATCTTCGGCTTCTTCTCCATGACGGTCAAGATGGCCGAGGCGACGCTGGGCGTGAAGTACCGGCAGATCGCCGACGACGGGACCACCTCGGGCGGTCCGATGTACTACCTGCGCGACGGTCTGAGGGAGATCGGACGGCCCCGGCTGGGCAAGTTCCTCGCCTACTTCTATGCGATCGCCACGGTGGTCGGCGTCTTCGGCGCCGGCAATCTGTTCCAGTCGAATCAGGCTGCGGCGATCATCGTCACCGCGACCGGCGGCGAGAGCAGCTTCTTCGCCGACAAGCTCTGGCTGATCGGCGTGATCATCGCGTCCGTGGCGGCCCTCGTCATCCTCGGCGGGATCAAGAAGATCGCCGTGTGGACCTCGGCCATCACCCCGCTCATGGCACTTCTCTACGTGGGGTCGGTGCTGGTCATCCTCGGCGTCAACTTCACCGCGATCCCGGGAGCCTTCGGTCTGATGTTCGCCGGTGCCTTCACGGGCGAGGGCGTGACCGGCGGTGTCATCGGTGTGGCGATCGTCGGCATCCAGCGTGCGCTGTTCTCCAACGCCGCCGGCGTCGGCAGCGCTGCGATGGCCCACTCGGCCGTGAAGACCACCAAGCCCGCGACCGAGGGATTCACCGCGATGTGGGAGCCGCTCATCGACTCCGTGATCATCTGCACCATGACCGCGCTGGCGATCATCACGACCGGCCTCTACGACGCGGATGCCGGTGACGGCTCCACCGCGGCCGGTGTCTCGCTGACCGCGGACGCCTTCGCCACGGTGTCGTCGTGGTTCCCGATCCTGCTGACGATCTCGGTTGTGCTGTTCGGCTTCTCGACGATCCTGTCGTATGCCTACTACGGGCAGAAGGCGATCGGCTTCCTGACGGGCGAGTCCCGCCGCGCGCAGAAAGCCTTCCAGGTGATCTGGGTCATCGCAGTCGTGATCGGCGCCTCGATCACTCTCGACAGCGTCATCGCGTTCTCCGATGCGATGTTCTTCCTCATGAGCGTGCCGAACCTGCTCGGGATCTACTTCCTGTCGAAGATCTTGCGGATGGAGATCCTGCGCCACAAGGTCAAGGTCGACACCGGAACGATTCAGCAGGTGCCCGAGCATCTGCAGGTCGGCCTGCGCGACCATGAGCCGACGCCCGAGCAGATCGCCTCCGAGGAGAAGCGGCGTGCGAAGGCGTGGGCCAAGCGGACGACGATCCGCCGCAGCTTCCGCAAGGCGCAGCGCGACCGCCTGTCCGCCGGTGGCGGCGGTTCGTCGGCTGCCCCTCAGAAGTAGGTCGGGAGGAAGCCAGTCACGTGCGGCTCCTCGCTCGTCGCGTCGTCGACGGTGGTCACCAGCCGCCACTTGTCGAAGGCGGTGCACGGATGCGACAGTCCCAGCTGCACCACCGCTCCGACCGGGAGCGCCGCCGCCGAGGTGCCCGCCGGCAGGTCGAGGAACAGGTGCTGGTCGTTGAGCGTCCTCATGGTCGCCGCGGCCAGCGCCTGCTCGGTCTCAGGTGATGCATCGCCGAGCACCCGGAGCGGGACCGGCAGGCCGTAGTCGAAGGGCACGTCGCGCTTGCCGGCATCGAGGATCGCCAGGCCCGGCTCGGGCCGGGAGAGCACCCGCGAGAACACGTGCATTCCCGGAGCGAGCGCCTCGGCGGCGTGGAGAGATCCCAGAGCCGACACCTCGTCGTACGTCCCGCTGTCATGGATCAGGTACGCACCCGAACGCAGGAGCACGCTCGTGGACACGCCCTGCGCGGTGGCGGTGCGGGCGGCGTCCGTGAAGGCGTCCACGACGAGGTCGAAGTACATGCTGCCGCCGGCGGTGAGCAGCGCCTGCCCCGGGTAGAGGCCTTGGCCGACCAGCTGGGCGTGCAGCTCGGTGACGCCGGCGAGATAGTCCGTGACCCGCTGAACGTCGTCAGCGCTCCGATCGTGGGCGAAGACCCCCTCATACCCGCCCACACCCAGGAGCCGGAGGTGCCGGGAGGCGGCGACCGCCTCGGCGACGGCGATCCCGTCGTGCTGGGAGCGGACGCCGGCCCTGCCGTCGGGGCCGCCCACCTCGACGATCACCTCGAGAGGCCGCTCGGCTCCGGCGTCGGTCAGCACCCGGTCGAGCAGCTGCACTCCTGCGGGGGAGTCGACCCAGCAGACGAAGCGGAAGCCGCGGTCGGCGCGCATCTCCTGGGCGACCCAGGCGATGCCGGTGGGGTCGAGCAGAGTATTGGCGAGGACGATCGTCTGGACACCGGCGTGCCGGGCGATCTGCGCCTGCCAGGGGGTTGCAACGCTGATGCCCCAGCAGCCGGCGTCGAGCTGGCGGTGCCACAGGTCCGGGGACATCGTCGTCTTGCCGTGCGGGGCCAGCAGCACCCCGGAGTCGCGGGCGTAGCGGCTCATCAGCTCCAGGTTGCGGCTGATCGCGGTGTCCGACAGCGTGAACAGGGGAGTAGGGAAGGTCGACAGCGGCAGGCGCTCGGTGCCGACCTGAGAACCGGGCCGGCCCCAGAGCGCCGGCGGAATCGACTTGTGCTGGGGCCCGAGGATCACGGTCGCTGCGGTGGGCAGCCGGGAGTGCTCAGGCCCGCCGCGCGGGAGCTCCTGGTTGGCGCCGGTGGTGGGGTGTGCGGAAGCGCCGGCTGGTCCGGCTGCGCTGCCGGCGGTCTCGGAATGCTGGGTAGCCATATTCCATCGTAGGCCGCGGCCCGACGGGGCTGTCCAGGTCAGCGCGCCCATAACGCGGTGTGCTCCGGTCGCGATCAGTCCGTGCCGGTCGGGTCCGTGTTCCAGCCGATCGCGATGAGTTCGCGCAGCACATCCAGGTCGATGTCCTCCGGCTTGTTCACGTAGACGCAGGAGGCGCCTCGGCGGTGCTTGCCGAACTTCGCCCACAGCTCCGGCGCGGCCGATTCGGGCGGGAGGCCGTAGAGCGAGAGCGCCGCCTTGCGCGGGCTGAAGCCGGAGCGGAAGTAGGTGCCCGACCAGCCGCTGTCGTAGGTGTAGTCGTAGGAGCCGTAGCCGATCATCGTCGGGCCCCACATCACGGGGTTCGCACCGGTGACCTCGGAGAAGATGTCGAGCAGCAGGTGACCGTGAACCCGGCGCCGAGGCGTCTCGAGCGAATCGATGTACTCGCGCGGATCGACATCGGTGGGGTGGGTGGAGATGGAGTCAGCCATGTGGAGATTGTCGCACCACCGGGAGCGGGTTGGCGGGGGCTTCGATTGGGGGACAGCTGAGGATCAGTCGGGGGGTCCGACTGGAGAGGCGGCTGCGGAATAGCCGAGGCGCTCGCGGGGTTCCCATGACAGGTGCACCTGCGGGCCGACCGCATGCAGTGCGACCCCGGAATCATTGCGAAAGAGCGAAGAGGAGCCCTATGAGCACCCCCACGACTGTCGATCAGTTCCTGCCGGAGGCCGGTGAGGTCACCATGTTCACCACCACCTGGTGCGGATACTGCAAGCGGCTGAAGCCGCAGCTCGACCAGGCCGGCATCAATTACACCGAGGTCAACATCGAGGAAGTGGACGGCGGGGCCGCGATCGTGGAAGAGGCCAACGGCGGCAATCAGACCGTGCCGACCCTGTTGTTCTCCGACGGGAGCACGCAGACCAACCCGTCGCAGGCGGCGGTGAAGGCCAAGCTCGCCGAGCTGCGGAACTGATGACTCGAGCTTCGAGCTGATTTCCGCTCGGGCCGGGGCCGGTGGATCTTCGGATCTGCCGGCCCCGTTCTTGTGTCTGGTTGGGGTTCGCCTTCTGCTTCGGTGCACACTCTCGATTCCCTGGTCCGCGAGCCCGGCAGTTCTCAGCTTCCCGCTCCGCTTCTTGATCCAGATCAATTACGGAATTCCTGCCATGTCATATGTTCGAAAGTGGAAGGGCCGAGACAGACCGGCTCGCTCAACGTAAGCAGATATTCCGGGAGGGAACAGCAATGGATGTGTTCGGGCAAGCACTTGGACTCGGCACGATCGGATTGGTGGCGGGTCTTGTCGGCGCGGTGGTCGCGGCTGTCGCGACGCGCAGTCAGACTTCGACACTGACGAGTTATGTCCAGCACTTCGCTGCGGGTCTGATCATTGCCGCGGCGACACTGGATCTGCTTCCGGAGGCGCTGCACCTGGGTGCCGGCTGGCCGCTGATATTCGGCTTTGTGCTGGGCACGGCGTTCATGCTGGCGCTGCGCGCGCTGCTGACGCGGTTCGGGCACGGCCACGCCCACGGCGAGGAACACGGCCCCGCCCATGGTGAGGAACACGGCCCCGCCCATGGTGAGGAGCACGGTCACGGTGGCGTGCAGACCAAGGCGGCCACCGGTGTGAACCTGCGCCTGGCCATCGCGCTTGCCGTCGTTGTCCTCATCGACGGCGCCATCATCGGCGTGGCACTGTCGGCCGGCGGTGGCGCGGCTCTCCTGATCGCGGTCGCGCTGTCGATCGAGTTGTTGTTCGTCGCTGCCTCTATCGCCGGGTCCACGCGTGCCGGCGGCGGGTCGGTCGGCTCGGCGATCGGTGTGGGCGCCTTCGTGGCGGTCATGATGCCGCTCGGCGCCGTCCTGGGCGCCCTCGTCTTCGCCGGGGTCTCCGCCCCGCTGCTGGTCACCGGCCTCGCCTTCGGTGCCGCTGCCCTGTTGTTCACCGCGGTCGCGGAGCTGCTCGTCGAAGCCTACGAGATCAAGGAGAGCACGGGCACCATCGCGATGGCAGCCGCCGGCTTCCTGCTGTTCCTCATCCTCATGATGCTCATGTGATGGGGATGGCCATTGGTCGGAGCGGGGCGCAGTCCCCGCGCCGACCTGCTGACCCCTACGGCTGGATCGACTCGTTTGACGGAGGCACTGATGGACGAAGTTGTACAGGCATACCGCACCAACGCGACCAGGCTTGCCGGCGTGCTCGGGACCGAGGTGTCCCCCCAGGACCCCGACCGCGCCGTGATCGAGCCCTGGGCCAGGACCGTCTCCGGCCCGATCCTCGACGTCGGCGCCGGTACCGGCCGCTGGACCGGTCACCTCGCCGCCCTGGGGCACGACGTCGAAGGACTCGAACCGGTCGACCGGTTCGTCGAACTCGCCCGCCGCGCACATCCCACCGTGCCGTTCCGGCACGCCTCCCTCGCCGACCTCGAGGGCACCGACGAGCGCTGGTCCGGGATCCTGGCGTGGTACTCCCTCATCCACCTGCGCCCCGACGAGCTCCCGACAGCACTGTCCACCCTGCGCGGCGTCCTCAATGACGGCGGCTCACTGCTCGCCTCATTCTTCTCCGGCCCTCGGATCGAGGCGTTCCAGCACCCAGCCGCGACGGCCTACCGCTGGCCGATGACGTCCCTGGTCCACGCGCTCAAGGGTGCCGGGTTCGAGGTGACCGCCCAGCAGTGGCACCCGCGGCGTCCTCACGCGACCGTCACCGCCAGGGCGTCGTGATCTCCGCCACGGATCTTCGTCAACGACAATCCCGACGCACAAAGCAGCTCTCTGATATCGCCATCTCGAAAGGAACGACCAGTGACCGACCAGAATCTGGCGCAAGCAGCCCAACTCGCGCCCATCATCGAACGCGTCCACGGAGCACATCACCCTGAGCTCACCCGCGTGCGAGAAATCACGCTCACGCTCCAGCAGTCAAACACCGACCCGCGCACCGCTGAACTGTTCAACGAACTGCGGACCCTGACCCGGAACTATGCCGTCCCCGAAGACGTCTGCGAGGCCTTCCGGGCGACGTACCAGGCCCTGGAGCGCGCCGACGCGCGGTACGCCGCCTGAGAACACCGGAAGACCTCACACCTGTGTGCGACCCCTGCCCCCATCAGCTCTCAGAACCACGATCAACTCGTCCCCGTGGCGGCTTGAAGATGTTGCCGGACACAGGCGCGAAAGCGTAGCCGTCGTCGCCGCCAGATTGCTCCTGCTCCGCTTTCAGGGTGGCTGCGAGTTCAGCGAAAGCGGCAGCGGCCCGGGCGTTGAGCGCAGCTCCTGTCCCATGGAACCGGCGGCGCCCAGCGCCCGGCTCAAAGGATCGGAACTCGACTTCGTATCCGTCTCCCAGTTCATCTGCCACACGCGCAGCCAACTGGTTGCCTTCCTCTGTGTACTGGCGGGCCAGTTCTGCCGATCTCCATTCCAGGTCAGGGGTCAACGCGTCGTAGTAGCACTGCTCCCAAGCTTTCAGGTCGCGAATCAGCCCGTCGGTAAGGCCGGAAGAGCCGTACGCAACGGGGTCACCAAGCCATAGAACGGTGCCGGCGTAGTCTGGAAACATTCGCACGACCTGCGGCCGCCCCTTCGCTGAAGCCACGCCACAACGGTACTGCCGGGAGTCATGACCGGAAACGCCAGTTGAAGCGAGCAGTGAAATCACCGCCGAAGTCGACGCCGGCTGCTTGGGGCGGGAGTGTCCCAAACTGACACATCTGGAACCAGGAGATTTCTCCCATACTGAGTGCTACCAGTGGCGCAATGGTGCGCCAACGTTGCATCGACTCGAAGGAGAGCCCCGGTGGCTAATATGAAGTTCGGCATTTTCATGGCCCCCTTCCATACCCCGGCCGGTCAGGATCCCACGTCTGCGTACGTCCGTGACATCGAGGTGGTCCAGCTGCTCGACAAGCTCGGCTACGACGAGGTGTGGATTGGAGAGCACCACTCGTCCGGCAATGAGCTCGTTCCGGATCCGATGATGTTCATCGCTCATCTGGCGCCGCAGACTCGCAATATCAAGTTTGCGACCGGCGTTCTCTCGTTGCCGTATCACAACCCTTTCCATGTCGCTGACAGCGCACTGTTCCTCGATCACCTCACGCGTGGCCGCTTCATTCTGGGCCTGGGTCCGGGGGCGCTGCCGCAGGATGCCACGATGATCGGGCTGGAGATCGAGGAGCAGCGGGGAGCCCTGGAGGAGGACACGGACGTGCTGATGCGGCTGTTGGCCGGTGAGGCAGTCACTGCTGACACTCCGCGTTATCGCCTGCGAAACGCTCAGACTCAGTATTCGCCCTTCAACGACGAGCTCGAGGTGGCAGTCGCGGCGATCTCCTCGCCGACGGGTCCGCGGATCGCGGGCAAGCACGGTCTGTCGTTGCTCTCGATCGGCGCCACGGCCAAGGCCGGCTTCGATGTGCTGGCTTCACATTGGGACGTGATGGAGGAGCGCGCCGCGGAGTTCGGCACCACTGCCGACCGATCGCGGTGGCGCCTGGTCGGACCGATGCATATTGCGGAGACCCGGGAACAGGCGATCGAGAATGTCCGCTTCGGTCTTGAGAGTTGGTGTGCGTACACGCAGGACGTGCTGGCGGTTCCCCACTTCCGAGCGGCAGGGCGAACCTTCGAGGAACGTCTGGCGTGGGTGACCGAATCCGGTCTCGGGGTGATCGGCACCCCGGATGATGCCATCGAACAGATCGAGCGGCTGGTGGCCCAGTCCAACGGCGGCTTCGGATCATATCTGATCCAGCACGCCGAGTGGGCTGATCCGGCTGCCACCAGGCGTAGCTATGAATTGTTCGCTCAGCATGTGAAGCCCCAGTTCCAGAATCGAGCCACCCGCCTCAGGGCTGCGGAGCAGCGGTCGATCGACCAGTGGGCTGAGCTCGGTGACCGAGTGGAGAAGGCAGTGCAGGCCGCGACCGATAAGCACTTCGCCGAGAGGAAGTAGCGACGCAGATCCGAGGCAGCTGTCAGCAGTCGCATCAGGGGTGTGCCGATCGGACTCTTCGAGTACGATCGGCACACCCTTCGAGCAACAGGGCGGTGGTCAATGAAGACTATGAAGACGAACCATGCCGCGGGCAGCGCCGCAGATCCGACTGGTCGAGAACGGACAGACGCGCTGTTGAGCTTCCGGGCTGAGCTTCTCGAGCGGGGGCTCCTCGCTGCTCGGCAGAGTCCTGCCGGGATCCGCGACGTGGTCCAACGGTCCTGGCGTCGCACCGTGAGCGCCGGGATCCGGCCGGAATCGGTTCCGGATGCCTATGACGATTCCTTTGACGCGGAATCACCACTGGCGCTGTCGGCCGGCGGAGTGCTCGATCAGCTCACCAAACTGCTTGCAGACGCCCCTGCCGCGCTCATCCTCTGCGATGAACGGGGCAGGATCATCGCACGCCGCGGAACTGACGGCTGGGTCCGTGCCCGCCTGGATTCGATGAACGCCGGAGAGGGCTTCGTCTATTCGGAAGACACGCTCGGCACGAACGGGCTGGGCACCTCGATCGAGGAGCGTCGCCCGGTCGTCATCTCCGGGACCGAGCATTTTCTCGATGGGCTGCACACCCTCACGTGTGCCGCAGTGCCGGTGATCAGCCCGGTGCACAACCGGACCCTGGGTTCATTGTCACTGGTGCTGCCATCTGGGCACGCGCATGATCTGTCGCTGCCTCTGCTGAAGCAGGCCACGACCGAGATCGAGAACCGGATCCGACGGCTTGTGGTGAACATGGACGATCCGGCCCAGAGCATCTTCAATCAGGAGATCAAGCACGAGATCGTGCCCGGGATGGTGACCGACGACCACACCACGTTGCTCAACAACGCCGCGACGTTCCTGCTGACACCTCAGGACCTGTTCCGGCTGCGAGAATTGCGCACCACGCTGAACCGTGATCCCTTCGTCGGGCGAATGACGTTGTCCAGCGGCGAATTCGATGTTCACGCCGACGTCGTCGAGACTCCGGTCAGCATCACCGGCCCTTCCCGCGAAGGCACACGCATTCTGCTCTGCCGGCTCATCCCCGTCGACACACGCGAGTCCGGAGCTCACGACCACGCCCCGACTGCTGGTGGGGTGGATCTGAGGCAGCCCGAAGGGCCGCACACTCCACCCAGTACTCCGGAGGCCGAGGCTCACGATGCCGATTTCGACCGATTCCTCTCAACGGCACCGTTCTCCTTGATCCGCTCCGATATCCAGCGCGCAGCCCGTGCAGACCGAGTTGTCGTGTGGGGCGAACCCAACACCGGCCGGCGGCGGATTGCTCAGGCGCTCCGGGAGCACGCTCACCGCCTCGGGAAGCCGGCACCAGAAGTCGCCATCAGCGAGACGGCGAGCGATGTCACCGGTGCAGTGCAGGTCGTGACCGTTTCCTTGGATCGCCTGCGGGAACTTCTCCCGCATCTCCTCACCGAAGCCCTCAGCGCCCAGGTCGGGAAGCCAGTCGTGCTGTCTCCTGCAGCAGTGCACCTCGTCCGGCACATCCGGTGGGCCGATAACTTCCGCACCTTCGCCACGGTCGTCGACGCGGTGACCGCGCATCTGCGCGTCGCCGAGGGTGACGCAAGTGATGGTCTGCGGATCACTTCTGAGATGCTGCCCGATTTCCTGACCGACCCGGTCCATGCTTCGAGCCTGACGCATCTGGAAGCGCTGGAACGGCAGTCCATCGTCGACGCATTGCACAATTTCGGCGGCAACAAGTGCCGCGCTGCAGACTATCTGGGCATCAGCCGCAGCACCCTGTACCGGAAGATGAAGCGATACAAGGTGCTGGGCTGACGATCACGACGCGGCAAGCTCGATAGCAGCGGCCAGTGCGGCGTACCTTCCTCGATAGAACAGCAGCGGATCAATGTGCTGGGCCGCCTCCATCGCCTGCACTTGGCCCACCACAATCGTGTGGTCACCGCCGTCATATTCGGCATGCAGCGTGCAGTCGATCCATGCGAGAGCACCCACGAGGCGGAGATTGCCCAGAGGAGTGGGTTCATGGGCGACTCCGGCGAACTTGTCCGCACCCGACCGGGCGAAACCGCCGGAGAGCTCCTGGTGCTTTCCACCCAGGATATTGACGCAGAACCGTCCCACCTCCCGAATCCGCGGCCACGACGTCGAGGTGCGCGACGGGTTGAAGGTGATCAGCGCCGGCTCCAGCGACAGCGAGGTGAATGACTGACACGTGAAGCCGACCGGTCCGTCTTCAGTCTGCGTCGCGACCACGGTCACCCCAGAGCAGAAGCTGCCCATCACCTCGCGCATCCGTTGCGGCGATACGTCCTTGTATTCCGACATTGTTGGCACCCCTTCCATGTGCAGCGGTCATCCCGATCCACACCAGGACCGCGACGTTCATGACGAGTATGCGGCGCGGGCTGGGAACGGAGGTGGTCCAGAATGGGACACTTTTGACTGCTCACGGAAAGACCGCCCAGAAATCGAGACCGCCCAGAAATCGACCAAGCTCAGTCGGATTCGTAGGAATGCGCCTCGAGGAAGTTCGGCGAGCGCTTTTCGAGGAACGCCCTTTTTCCCTCCATGTAGTCGGAGTGGCCATAGCCGGCGGCCAGCAGGAGCTGCTCTCTGACCAGCGCGGAGTCGGTTCTCGTCTGCGAAGACCGCCGAGCTGTCTTGATGGCCTGGACTGCCGAGGGAGACACCCGACTGATGCTCTGTTGGGTCTCAGTGACCCAGCGGCGACGTTCGTCTGGGTCACCGACAAATCCAGCGATGCCCAGCCGTGCCAGGTCCGATGCTCCCAGGGACGAGCCGGTGTACAGGAGCAAGTTGGCGAGGTGGAAGGGAATCCCGAGATGGTCCACCAACGATCCTGCCGTGATACCCAGCTTCGTGAAAGGAAATGACACCGTCGTGTCCGGGTCGACGCAGATGATGTCGGCAGCCAGCATCAGCATCGCACCAGCACCGGCGGCGAACCCGTGAACGTCTGCGATCACAGGTTTTCTGCTGGTCCACACTGACCTGATCAATCGGACATAGCCTTGACCTGCACGAGCAACAGGATCATCCGGCAACGGGTGTTCGTCGGTTCCCATGCCTGCAATGTCGTCTCCAGCGCAGAATCCCTTTCCGCGGCCGGTGATGGTGATTGAGGAAACGCCGGGCAGAGCATTGAATCCCTCAATCGCGGAAATCAGCTCCTGGATCACCGAGAAGTTGATGGCGTTTCGCTTCTCCGGTCTGTTGAGCACTATTGCTGCGGCCCCTGAATCACGGTTCAGGTCGCAATCGATGAACACGAAGCTGTCATCTGTCGACTGTGGCTGTGGAATCAACGATCGATATCCCTTCTCGTCATGGATCGGCTGTATTTGACGCGGATCCAGGATCATTCTTCCGTGCCAGGATCATTCTTCCGTGCCAGGATCACTCTTCCGTGCGAAGGCCAGAGCGAACTCCTTCTTGCTGTCGGCGATCGCCTCGCGCTCGAAGGAGTTCTTCCAGGTCCGGAACAGTCGTTTCTGCTGGGCGATCACCGCGCGGTCGGACTCCATCGTGTCGCGCAGGTAGCCGAGCGCGCGCTCCTCGACTTCCGCGTCCTCGACCAGCGCATTGAGGAACCCGCACTTGTCCATGTCTTCGGCACTGAAGCGATTGGCGGTGAGGATCAGCTCGCTGGCCTTGGTCCAGCCCATGACACGGTGGAGGTTCGCCGCGTCCAGCACCGAGGGGATGCCGATGCGCACCTCGGGCATCGAGTACCACGAGCTCACCCCGCCCACCCGGAAGTCGGCCGCGGCAGCAATCTCGAGTGCCCCGCCGACGCAGTAGCCGCGGATCGCGGCGGCGACCGGCACGTCGCAGTCCTTGATCGCCTCGCACACCCGTCCCAGCAGCGAGATCGTCTCGTAGGCGCGGGTCGAGCTCGAGTGCTCGAACTGCGCAGTGTCCATGCCGGCGGAGAAACCCCTGTTTCCAGCCGCGGTGAGCAGCACGGCTCGGAGGCTCGGGTCGCTCGAAGCAGCGGTGAAAGCCGCAACCAGGCGCTCGAGCATATCGGCGGACAGGGAGTTTGCCTTGGTCGGGTTGTCGATGGTGACGGTGAGGATGCCTTCGTCCGTGCGAGACTCGGTGATCAATTCGTGCTCTCTTCTGCTCGACTGTGTGGCGGGTGGTCCGTCCTCCACAATCCCATGCTCACCTTTACCGTCACAGGCGCTCTGGCCATCCAAATCCCTGCATCTGCAGTAGCGTGAGCGGATGAACGGTCCACTGAGCTGCGGCCGGCCAGGATTCCGAGGAGCATCAATGACGACTTCGCACCACGACGAGCGGGAGACCGGGCAGTTCGAGACCGCGGTGCAGGCCAGCCCGCCGAGCGTGAACTCGCGCCCGCTGACCGCGACCGCCTCCCCGGACGAGTCGGTGCTCGATCAGATCGCGCAGCGGGTGCTGTGGCTGTCGACGGCGATCATCGACGCCGCTAACCGCGGGCGGGAGAACCCCGACGGGGTCAAGGTCGGTGGGCACCAGTCCTCGAGCGCCTCGATGGCCGGCATCATGACGGCGCTGTGGTTCTCGCAGCTCACCGCCGCCGACCGGGTGTCGGTGAAGCCGCACGCGTCCCCGGCGCTCCACGCGATCAACTACCTGCTCGGCGACCTCGACGAGAAGTACCTCACCACCCTGCGCTCCAAGGGCGGCCTGCAGCCGTACCCGTCGCGGTCGAAGGACCCGGACACGGTCGACTTCTCCACCGGCTCCGTCGGCATCGGCGCGACCGCCCCGCTGTGGGCCGCGCTCTCGCACCGCTACCTCAAGGAGCACTTCCCGCAGGCGCCCGACGCCGGCCGCTTCTACTCGCTGCTCGGTGATGCGGAGATGGACGAGGGCGCAGTCTGGGAGGCGATCATCGACCCGGAGGTCCGCCAGCTCGGCGAGGCGGTGTGGATCGTCGACCTCAACCGGCAGTCGCTGGACCGGATCATCCCGGACAAGCAGATCGCGCGCCTCCAGGGCATGTTCGCCGCCGCCGACTGGCAGGTGCTGACCTGCAAGTGGGGTGCGCGCATCCAGCAGCTGTTCGCCGGGCCCGGCGGCGCGGCCTTCGAGCAGCGGATGACCGACATGCCCAATGAGGAGTACCAGCGGATCCTGCGCTCCCACCCGGACGAGGTGCCCGAGCGCGTGCTGGCCGGCGTCGCCGACGCCGAGGAGTCGGGACTGCGCGCACTCGTGGAATCGCTGACACCTCGGGAGCTGGCCGAGGTGGTCCGCGACCTGGGCGGACACGACATCTCCCAGCTGATGGCGACGTTCGACCGGATCGACGACACCCGCCCGACCGTGATCTTCGCCTACACCATCAAGGGCCGCGGCCTGGCGACCGAGGGTCACCCGAACAACCACGCCGCCCAGCTCACCGAATCGCAGATGCACGAGCTCGCGGAGATCTCCGGCATGTCCCTGGAGGACCCGTGGCAGCGGTTCCCGGATGACACTCCGGCCGGTCAGCTGTGCGCCGCCACCCGCGAGCGGCTGCGCCGGCAGCCGATCGAGCAGACCCGGATCGAGGGGGTTCCCGAGGCGCTCGGCTGGTCGCACAAGGCCGTCACCTCCACGCAGGCCACGTTGGGCCGGTTCCTGTCCGACCTCAAACGCGGTGCACCCGAGATCGCCGACCGGGTGGTCACGGTCAGCCCGGACGTGGCGACGTCGACGAACCTGGGCGGCTGGATCAACAAGACCGGAGTGTGGTCGCTGGCCGGGCGGCACGACTGGTTCTCCGACGACCGCGAGCGGGTGCTCAAGTGGCAGGAGGTCTCCGGCGGCCAGCACATCGAGCTCGGGATCGCCGAGGTCAACCTCGTCAGCCTCGCCGGGGAGCTCGGCAGCACGTTCAGCCGCTGGGGTCAGCCGCTGATCCCGATCGGCGTGATGTACGACCCGTTCATCAACCGGGCGCTGGAGCCGTGGCACTTCGGGATGTACGCCGGCGGGCAATCGATCATGATCGGTACCCCGTCCGGCGTGAGCCTCGCGCCCGAAGGCGGGGCGCATCAGTCGTTCAACACCCCGTCGGTGACGCTGGAGGTCCCGGAGCTCGTGTCCTGGGAGCCGGCATTCGCCCAGGACCTGGAATGGACGATGCTCGAGGCGATGCGCGCGATCGGCCGCCCCGATGGCCATTCGGCATACTTCCGGCTGTCCACCCGGCCCGTCGACCAGTCGATCGCCGGGCTTCCGGAGGATCCCGTGCTGCTGGAGCGGCGCCGCGAGCAGGTGGTGGCCGGCGGCTACCGGATCAGCGACCATCCGGCGTCGGAGGACCAGGTCACCCTCGTCGGGGTGGGCGCGATGATGACCGAGGTCGTCGGCGCGGCCCGGAAGCTCGAATCCTTCGGCATCCGCGCCGGAGTGGTGTGCCTGACCAGCCCCGACCTGCTGTTCCGGTCGGTGCAGGAGCGGCACCGGGTCGCGGCAGGACAGCGGTCGGCCATCGCCGAGGCGCTCTTCCCGCCCGACTCACCCGCACCTCTTGTCACGGTGCTCGACGGCCACCCCCACACGCTGGCATTCCTGGCGGGCATCCGCGGCGACCGGACCATCAACCTCGGCGTGACGTCCTTCGGGCAGGCGTCCTCGGTGCAGGAGGCCTACAAGCTGCACGGCATCGACGAGGCGTCGATCGTTCGGGCCGGCCTCGATCTGCTGGGGCGGTAGGCGGGAGTGCTGGTCGCGCCCTCGTCCTGCCGAAGATGTTCTGAACCGGTAGGAATCCGATACGGGAATCCTGGAGCGCTCTCCCGCGTTGTTCGATCGTCAACTGCAGAGTTCGAGGATCCGCTCAGTCCCGGTTCGGCCTGAGCGGGTCGGAACGGGAGTCGCACCATGCGCATCGGCATCATCGGAGCAACCGGCAAGGCTGGATCGGACATCTATCGCGAGGCAGTCCGACGTGATCACGAAGTCATCGCGCTCGTGCAGAACCGTCAGAAGGCAGCCGAGAAACTTGGCACAGCGGCCGAGGTGCTCCAGCGGGATGCGTTCGAGCTCACCGCCGACGACCTCGCCGACTTCGACGTGGTTGTCAACGCCTTCGGCACGAGTCCTGACCAGGCCCACCAGCACGTCGAGCTCACGCAGCTGCTGGTGAATTCCGCAGGCGAGTCGAAGCCGCGACTGGTGTTCATCCTGGGCGCGGGCTCGCTGACCACCGGCGAGGACAAGCACCTCTTCGTCGACGACATCCGTCAGGCCCCTGGTGCCGAAGCCTGGATTTCCATCCCGGAGAATCAACTCAAGCAGCTCGAGTATCTGCGTCGCGTGGAAGAGGTCGACTGGGTGGGGGTGTCGCCGCAGGCCGAATTCTCTCCCGGCGAGGCGAGCACTCCGGTGCTTGGCACCGACGAGATCATCTTTGCCTCGGACGGCACGTCACATACCACGTCGGGCACCATGGCGGTCGCCATCCTCGACGAGATCGAGAATCCGCAGCACGTGAAGACCCGGTTCACGGTCAGCGATTCCTGACCCGGGCCGCGCCGGTCACCGCGCGTCGGGGCGGTCCCGGTCGACGATCGGCGGGGTCGGCAGCTCGTGGACGACGACCCGTGCCTCGTGACCGGTCGCGTCTTCGACAGCGCGCCGGGCGAAGGTCGAGATCGCCCCCGGCTGCAGGTGCTGTCGCTCGCAGATCCCCAGCTCCGGCACCAGGAAGCACCACTGATCCTCGGGGCTGTACCAGGCGTAGACGGCGTGCTCGGCAGCGGAATCGTCCCCGGCGGTGGGCGCCTCGGGGGCTCTGCCCTCGGCTTGGGCCTGTGCGACTTCGTGATTGCGGACCGATGCCGTGACTCCCAGAGTGAAGAGCAGGTCGTTGTCTCCGCGCTTGACCGCGGTCCGGAGCTCCTGGGCCAGGTGGGTGATCCCGACGGCCACCTCCTGCCACTGGCCCAGGTCGTCGGCGGCTTCCGGGGGAACGCTGACCCCGTGCTCCTCGAACAGCTCGGAGTAGCGCGAGTCCGCGAAAGCGTCGATGTCGAGGGATACCTCGGCGAGATCCTGGAGCGAGCGAAGGATCCGGCCGAGAGCGGCGTCGCGATCCATCAGGCTCCTCCTCGGTCGACCGGTGTGAAGAAGCTCAGGGGCTCAGGTGAAGCGGCGGACAGCAGTTCCGCGGAAAATGCAGAGCTCAAGACAACTCCCATAGGAAAGGGTGAGGAGCCGCTTCTGAACTCGAACCCCGACTGTAGCCGCCGGGAGAACGGCTGGTCAACCGCGGTGTCGGGCACGGCGGTCCGGAAAGCAGTATGGTACCGAGGACAAGCAGGGCTTCCGGCCGGCCATTCGGTCCCCTCACGCAAGGAAGACAACGTGGAACCAACGGACGATCTCGCTTCGCCCGCAGATCATCTCTATGAGCTGCTGGCCAGCGAAAGCGATATGCCGGGCTTCCTCAATCAGCTCACTCAGCTCTCGGTCGCACACCTTTCGTTAGGCCATGACGTCGTCGCCGGCATCATCCTGCAGCGCAACGACCGGATGATCGTGGTCGGCAGCAGCGACGAGAAGGCCAGAGGCCTCGAGGAGCTGCAGACGGGCATCGACGAAGGTCCCTGCGTCGATGCCATGCGGACCCAGACCGTGACCCGCGTGTCGGATGTCGAATCCGAGCACCGCTGGCCGGTGTACGTCGAAGCGGTCCGGGAGCGCGGTCTGCGCAGCATTCTGGGGGTCCCGCTGCAACTGGAGGGTTCGGCCACCGCCGCGCTCAACTTCTACTCCCACCACGCCGGATGCTTCGACGAAGCCGCCGTGGAGGTGGCCCAGCGGTACGCAGCCTTGGCGTCGAAGGCCCTGCGGGTCGCGGTCCGAGTGGCTGAGCTCGCGGAGGAGGCTGAGCACCGGCGCCGGGCGATGGAGTCGCGCACGGTCATCGACGTGGCGGTCGGGATCCTGATGAGCCAGAACCGCTGCAGCCAGGACGATGCATTCGCCATCCTGCAGCGCGCCGCCAGCAACCGGAACATCAAGGTGCGGGAACTGGCCGGCGATCTGGTCGCGTCGATCGGCCAGCCGGCACCGCGGACGGTCTTCGAGTGAGCTGAACCCGGCCCCGAGGCGTGCCGCTTCTCAGCACCCTGCTGATCATTCGCGCGCTGTTCAGCGCCCGCACCGGTGAGGACGCGTGCCAGGCGATCACGCCCAGCAGACCGCGCGGGGCGAAGACAGTCGTCTGGGTGAGGCGAGTTGCGGCGCGACTCGCCCTCTCCTCGGTCGGCGCATCCGAGTCGCGCAGCCCATCCGGGTTGTCCGGGAAATGCGAGTCGCGCGGCACATCCGAGGGACCCGATGGATTCCCGTCGCCGAGGCGGATGTCCAGCCACGCCGACCCGAACCGCTCCCCACGGCGCCGGGTCAGCAGCCGCCGGGTGGGCTCGCGCTTCTCCAAGGACCAGCGCTTGAGTCCGGTGACGATCGCCTCGGCGGCCTGCCGCAGCTCGCCCTGGTCCGCCTGCACCACGCGTGTGCGCTGGGAGTGGAACACCGTGGGCCCCGCCCATGGGGGATCGGTGGGCGAGGGGCCATGCGTGGTCCGGGGAGTGGGAGTCGGAGTGGCGGCGAGGGGAGAGCCGTCGGGCAGCGGGATCGCGGTGTCCGGCAGGAGGCGGTTTTCCGCCTCCAGCACCTGCGCGATCGCTCTGCTGTATCCGGTGGGTCCGTCCGGCGGGGGATCGATGAGCTGGTCGACGTGGTGGCTGCTGCGCACCGCGTCGTCCTGGAGGGACTGGACCAGCGGCACCGCGAGCCCGTGCGGCAGCGGAGTCACCAGGCTCACCCAATACCCGGCCAGCAGCTGGGCCGGCAGCGGCAGCGCGACGACGGGGCGCCTCGGCAGGCCGAGTTCGGTGGACGCCCGGCTCATCGCCTCGGCGTAGGTCATGACCTCCCCGCACCCCAGCGGGAGGCGCTCATTGATGTCCTCCGGCAGGTCGAGGGCCGCGACCAGATAGTGGAGCAGGTCGCGGATGAAGAGGGGCTCGATCCGATTGGTCACCCAGCTGGGGGCGGGCATGGCCGGCAGCACCGCGGCGAGGTGCCGGATCATCTCGAAGGATGCCGAACCGGAGCCGATGATGATGCCGGCCTCGAAGACCGCCGCGGGGACCGTGGAGTCGAGGAACACCTCGCCGACAGCGGCACGCGAGCGCATGTGCACCGACAGCTCGACGTCATCCGGGTGGAGGCCGCCGAGGTAGATGATCCGGCGCACCCCGGCCTCCTCGACGGCCCGGGCGGTCGTCTCCGCCATCGACTTCTCCCGTTCGGCGAAGTCCCGGGAGTCGCTCATCGAATGGACCAGGTAGTAGACGGCGTCGACTCCTTCGCACGCGCCGCGCACGGTGTCGAAGTCGTCGAGGCTGCCTTTCGCGATCTCGATCCGGTCCGCCCAGTCGAGCGGTGCCAGCTTCTCGGGGGAGCGGACGAGGGCGCGGACCCGGTGGCCGGCGGCGAGCAGCTGCGGGATCAGGCGCCCACCCACGTAGCCGGTCGCTCCGGTGACGAGGACGGTGCGGCGGTGTGGAGTCACGAGGTGTGCCTTTCAGCTGGGTTGACCGGGACCGCACGCGGTCGCCGCCGGTGTTGTCGCTCGGCCAGTGTGAACGGAAGTCCTGGGTGTCACGTTAGCCTGCATTCGCCTCGGCCGGGAGGGGGCGTCGCGATGCGAAGGGCCGATCGGACGGGCGAACGGTTCAGCAGGGCACCTTGAGCGAACGGAACCGGGCGCCGTGACCGAACGCGGCCGGGACGGGTGAGCCGGGCGAGGCCCGCCGAAATCCCCCGAATTCCGGCGCACTACAATTCCTTCGTCATGCCGAGGCCCTCCCGGGCTGCCGGCATTCCGTCGTCTAAGGAACACATGTGAACACCGCTCTCAAGCGCGATCTCGGGGTCACCGGGATCGTCTTCATGGTGATCGCGGCCGCCGCCCCGATCACCGTCGTCGCCGCGAACTTCCCGATCATCCTGATGGAATCGGGCTCCGTGGGCGCCCCGCTGCTGATCCTCGCCGCGACAGTCATCCTGCTGCTCTTCTCGGCCGGCTACACCTGGATGACCCCGCACGTCCCCGACGCCGGAGCGTTCTACTCCTATGTCGACCGCGGACTGGGCCGGCGGGCCGGCCGGGGCACCGCCGCGATCGCGCTCATGTCCTATGTGCTGCTCACCGTGTCGATGACCTGCTACCTGGGCGTACAGGCCGGCAACCTCCTCGAGCTGGTCACCGGCGTGCAGCTGCCGTGGTGGCTGGTCTCCGGGATCATGCTGCTCATCGTCGGCCTGCTCGGCTGCCGGCGCATCGACCTGTCCGCGAAGGTCCTGGGCATCATCCTCGTCCTCGAAGTGGTCGCCGTGGTCGCCATCGACGTGGGCGTGCTGCTGTCCGGCCGGGAGCTGACCGCCGCGCCGTTCAACCCCGCCGAGGCGCTGTCGGGAGCGCCGGGACTCGGGCTGCTGTTCGCATTCCTCGGGTTCTTCGGCTTCGAGGCGACGGCGGTGTTCCGCAACGAGGCACGCGACCCGGAGCGGACCGTGCCCCGCGCGACCTACATCGCCGTCACCTCGGTGGGTGTTCTCTACATCCTCTCGTCGTGGCTGGTCATCGCCGGAATCGGGGAGGACCAGGCGGTCGCCGCGGCCGGCGAGAACCCTGACAGCATCGTGATCGCGCTCGCCGGCAGCGTCGTCGCCCCGATCTTCGCCGACGTCGTCCAGGTGCTCGTGGTCACCAGCATGTTCGCCTGCATGCTGTCGTTCCACAACATCGTCACCCGATACCTGTTCACCCTCGGCCAGCGCGGCGTGCTGCCGGCCGGCCTCGCCGAGGTGCACCCCGAACACCTCGCTCCCTCGCGCGCGTCGCTGTGGACCAGTGCTGTGACCACCGGGGTGGTCGTCGTGTCCGCGCTCGCGCAGCTGGATCCGGTGACCCAGATCTACACGTGGTATTCGGGCGCCGGAGCGGTCGGCGTGATCCTCATGATGGCGCTGACCAGCGTGGCGGTCCTCGTCTACGGCTCTGACCGGCGCAGTCGCGGGGTCCGAGTCATGGACGCATGGTCCGCCGCCGAGGCACGGGTCGCCTCGCCGCACGCCGTGCCGTTGTCGGCCGGAGTCCGGTGGGCGACGATCCTCGGCGCGGCAGGGCTGTCCGTCGTGCTGGCGATCTCGCTGTGGAACTTCCCGCTGATGGTCGGCGGCATGACGGCTGCCGTGGTGTGCGGAGCGGTCCTGGTCTGCGTGTTCGTCCTCGGCGTGCTGGCCCCGGACCGGGCAGCGCAGCGCGGCCCGGAGCTGGCGGCCGCAGGCGTCGAACGCGACGCGTGAGGGTCTGCGTCTAGGGTCCGGCTGGTCTGCCGGCAGCCGTGGTCAGGATCTCGTTCACCAGGCGGGCGGCGATCCGCGCCGTCCGCCCGTCGATGTCGCAGCTCGGGTTGAGCTCCACGATGTCGAAATGGCGCAGCTTGCCGGAGCGGGCCGCCGCCGAGGCGGCCGCCAGGATCACATGTGCCGGCACCCCGAGTCCTGCCGGCGCGCTCACGCCCGGTGCCTGCGCCGCCGGCATCACGTCGAGGTCGATGGTCAGGTAGAGGTCGTCGACCCGGGCGACGAACTCGTCGACGTGGGCGACCGCCTCGGGAACGGTCTGCGCGTCGATGTCGCGCAGCCATGTCGCCTGGAGCTGGCGGGCGGTGTCGAACAGAGCCGTCGTGTTGTTCGGCTCGCTGATGCCGATCACCGAGTAGTCGAAGCTCGCGCCGCGGACCATGCGGTCGAGGGCGATCTGCAGGAACGGCGTTCCCGAGCTGGGGGCCACCGCCTGCCGGAGATCGAAATGGGCATCGAGGTTGAGGATGCCCAGGCGACGATCGGCGAACTCGCCGGCCAGCCCGAGGTAGCTGCCCCACGCGGTCTCGTGACCGCCGCCGAGCACGCCGGTGAGCGGGCGGGGGCCGCCGGGCGGGTGATCAGGGGAGCTGGCGCCGGGATCCGGTGACCGGCCGGGCCTCTGAACGCGACCAGTCCGGAGCTCGGCGAGCCGGCGGCCGAGTTCGGCCTGGCCGCCCTCCAGGTCGTGATTCTCGACGAGCACGTCGCCCGCGTCGAGAACTCTGAGGGGCCGGTGCACGGCCAACGAGGCCAGCGCCTCGCGAATTGCCGCGGGACCGGCGACGGCACCGGCTCGACCCTGATTGCGCAGCACCCCTTCCTCGCTGGCGAACCCGATCAGCGCGGCATCGACGGGATCCGAGGACGAGTCGGTGATCGTCGACCAGAAGCGACGGTGTGCGGGACCGGGCCCGTCGTCGCGGCCGGTCCAAGCAGTCCTGCGGTTCATCGGATGGTCTCCACGTCGTCATCGGCCCGGGACTTCCCATCTTCGGGGCTTCGGTGTCCACCTGCAACCGTGCTGCGCGGCTGCCTGCTGCCGGCTCCTTGGGTTCGTGCCGGCTCCGATCCGGCGGGAGAGCCGCCGTGGCCCTCGACCCGCGTCCGCTGCGTCGGACACAATGGGAGCCCTACCACTTCCGGCCGACCGCGTGGAGCCCAACGAGGGGAGCCCCGCCCCAGGTGCCGGCCCAGCGCAGGAGCTGCCATGACGATGTCGTCGCCCGCCCAGCAGTCCTTCACCCGCCACGATCCGGACCGTACCGTCCGCGCCCCACGCGGCACGGAGATCACCGCCAAGTCCTGGCAGACCGAAGCCGCCAAGCGGATGCTCATGAACAACCTCGACCCGGAGGTCGCCGAATCACCGGCCGATCTGGTCGTCTACGGCGGCACCGGCCGGGCCGCCCGGTCGTGGGAGGCCTTCGACGCGATCGTCCGCACTCTCGACGACCTCGAGGACGACGAGACGCTGCTCATCCAGTCCGGCAAGCCGGTGGGCGTGCTGCGCACCCACGAGTGGGCGCCTCGGGTGCTCATCGCCAACTCGAACCTGGTGGGCGACTGGGCGAACTGGGAGCACTTCCGCAAGCTCGAGGCCGAGGGCCTGATGATGTACGGGCAGATGACAGCCGGCTCCTGGATCTACATCGCCACCCAGGGCATCCTGCAGGGCACCTATGAGACCTTCGCCGCCGTCGCGCGCAAGCGCTTCAGCGGCACCCTGGCCGGCACGCTCACCGTCACCGCCGGCTGCGGCGGAATGGGCGGGGCGCAGCCGCTCGCGGTCACGCTCAACGGGGGCACCTGCCTCATCGTGGACGTCGACAGGCGCCGGCTCGACCGGCGGGCGGCCAAGCGCTACCTCGACGAGGTGGCCGATGATCTCGAGCGCGCCCTGGCCCGGGTCATCGAGGCCAAGCGGGCAGGGCGTCCGCTGTCGGTGGGGCTCGTCGGCAACGCCGCGGAGGTCCTCCCCGCCCTCCTCGGCCGGCCCGAGGCGGCAGAAGTCGACATCGTCACCGACCAGACCTCTGCGCACGACCCGCTGTCCTATCTGCCGCTCGGGGTGGCGTTCGAGGACTGGCGGACCGAGGCGGAGGAGGATCCGGAGAAGTTCACCCTCCGGGCCGAGGAATCGATGGCCACGCACGTGGCGACGATGGTCGGATTCCAGGACCGCGGTGCCGAGGTGTTCGACTACGGCAATTCGATCCGCGACGAGGCACGCAAGGCCGGGTACGAGCGCGCCTTCGAATTCCCCGGCTTCGTGCCGGCCTACGTCCGACCACTGTTCTGCGAGGGCATGGGGCCGTTCCGGTGGGTCGCCCTGTCAGGCGACCCGGCCGACATCGCGGTCACCGACGCCGCTCTCAAGGAACTGTTCCCGGAGAACGAGTCCCTGCACCGCTGGCTCGACGCGGCGGCGGAGCACGTCGAGTTCGAGGGCCTGCCCGCCCGGATCTGCTGGCTGGGCTACCGCGAGCGGGAGAAGGCGGGACTGCTGTTCAACCAGCTCGTCGCCGAGGGGAAGGTCTCGGCGACGATCGTCATCGGCCGCGATCACCTCGACTCCGGCTCGGTCGCCAGTCCGTATCGGGAGACCGAGGGGATGCTCGACGGCACCGACGCGGTGGCGGACTGGCCGCTGCTCAACGCGCTGGTCAGCACCTCCTCCGGCGCCACCTGGGTGTCCATCCACCACGGCGGCGGGGTGGGGATGGGCCGGTCGATCCACGCCGGTCAGGTGTCGGTGGCCGACGGCTCCGAGCTGGCCGCCCGCAAGCTCGCCCGGCTGCTCACGAACGATCCGGGCACCGGCATCATCCGGCACGTGGACGCGGGGTACTACCGGGCGCGGGAGGTGGCGGCCGAGCGGGGGGTGCGGATCCCGATGGACCCGGAGCTCGACGTGCGGCCTGCAGCCGACCGGGAGGTGGCAGTCGACGTCCGAAATGTCGACGAGGTCGAGGCGGACTACGTCGAGGCCGACTACGCGGAGCCGGCGGAGTGAGAGGTGTGAGCCGGATGAGACTGCTCGTCACCGAGATCGCCGAACTCGTCACAAACGATCCCGCGCGACCCGATCTCCTGGGCGTGATCCGGGATGCGGCGCTGCTGATCGAGGGCGGCCGCGTCATCTGGGCCGGGCCCCAGACCGAGCTTCCGATGGCCCGCCTGCCCGCCGAGGCGGTCGCCGACTCTCAGGCTGTCCCGGCTGTCCCGGGTGTCCCAGGAGTCCCGCCGGTCCCGGCTGACAGCGGCCAGGCCTCGTCTGCCGATTCCGGACATCCGGCCTCCCCTCGCGTCCGCCACATCTCCGCAGGAGGCCGCGCCGTGATCCCGGGTTTCGTCGACAGCCACAACCACCTCGTGTTCGCCGGCGACCGGTCCGCGGAGTTCGCCGCCCGGGTGGCGGGAGAACCCTATTCCGCAGGTGGCATCGCCACGACGGTGGCCGCTACCCGGGAGGCGAGCGAGGAGGAGCTCGAGGCCAACCTCGTCCGGCTCCTCGGGGAAGCCGAGCGCTCGGGCACCACCACCTTCGAGATCAAGACCGGTTACGGGCTCACCCTCGACGACGAGCTGCGCGCGCTGCGGATCATCAACCGTCACACCGAGGAGTCAACGCTCATGGCCGCCCACGTGGTGCCCCCGGAGTACCTGGACAACCCGGACGGCTACGTCGACCTCGTCATCGAGGAGATCATCCCCGCGGCCGCCGGTCAGGCGAAGTGGATCGACGTGTTCTGCGAGGAAGGCGCATTCACCGTCGAGCAGGCGGAGCGGATCATCACGGCCGGCAAGGGCCACGGCCTGCGACCACGCCTGCACGCGAACCAGCTCACCGCGGGCGGGGCGCTGCAGCTGGCCGCCCGCACCGGCTGCGTCAGCGCCGACCACGCGACCTTCGCCTCGGACGAGGACCTCGCCGCGCTCGCCGCGGCCGGCACAGTCGTCACCCTGCTCCCCGGCGTCGAATTCTCCACCCGGCAGCCGTACCCGGATGCGCGCCGGTACTTCGCGGCCGGGGCCACGGTGGCGATAGCGAGCGACTGCAATCCCGGGTCCTGCTTCACCAACTCGATCCCGTTCTGCATCGCCGTGGCCGTCCGCGACATGCGCTTCACCGTCGACCAGGCCGTGTGGGCGGCCACCGCCGGCGGGGCAAGGGCCCTCGACCGCGCGGACATCGGGCGGCTGACCGTCGGCGCCCGGGCTGACTTCAGCATTCTCGACGCCCCGTCCTACCGGCACCTGGCCTATCGGCCCGGGGTGCAGCTGATCGCCAAGGTGTACCGCGCCGGCGAGCAGATCGCGGCGAATCAACCTGCGAGCTGAGAAGGTCCCATCATGAGCGTCCCCATCGACCTGCGCCCAGATTCCCTGACCTTCGCCGACATCGTCGCCGTCGCCCGTCATGAGGCTCGGGTCCGCGTCCCGGACGACGTGCGTGCGGCGGTGGCGGCCTCCCGCCGGGCCGTCGACGCCCTCGCACACGCGAATCGACCGGTGTATGGCGTGTCCACCGGCTTCGGCGCTCTTGCCCAGCGTCAGGTCCCTGCCGAGCTCCGCACCCAGCTGCAGAGATCGCTCATCCGCTCCCACGCGGCAGGCGTCGGCGAACCGGTCGAGCGCGAGGTCGTCCGCGCGCTCATGCTGCTGCGCGCTCGCACCATGGCCACCGGGCGGACGGGCGTGCGCGCCGAGGTGCTCGACACCTATGTCGCGATGCTCAACGCGGGCATCACCCCGGTCGTCCACGAGTTCGGATCGCTCGGGTGCTCGGGCGACCTCGCACCGCTGTCGGCCTGCGCGCTCGCCGCGATGGGGGAGGGCCCGGTGCTGGTGCGAGGCGCCTCGGGCCCGGGAGACGACGCCGCTGCAAGCGGCGCTTCCCACGCTGCCGCGGGCGCCTCGGGAGGGGAGTTCGAAATGCCGGCCGCCGAGGCGCTCGCCGCCGCCGACATCACGCCACTAGTGCTCGCGGAGAAGGAGGGGCTGGCGCTCGTCAACGGCACCGACGGCATGCTCGGCATGCTGATCCTGGCGCTGTTCGACCTCGAGAACCTCTTCACCGCCGCCGACCTCACCGCGGCGATGAGCGTCGAGGCCCAGCGCGGCACCGACCGAGTGTTCATGCCCGACCTGCACGAGCCGCTGCGGCCTCATCCGGGGCAGGCCGCCAGCGCGGCGAACATGCGGGAGGCGCTCGCGGGCTCGCCCATGGTCGCTGCGCACAAGGACTCCACGCACCTGGTGCAGGATGCGTACTCGCTGCGCTGCGCCCCACAGGTCACCGGCGCCGCCCGCGACACCGCCGCCTTCGCAGCCCGGACCGCTGCCCGCGAACTGCGCGCCGCAATCGACAATCCGGTCGTGCTCGACGACGGCTCGGTGTCCTCGAACGGCAATTTCCACGGCGCGCCGCTCGCCTATGCCCTGGACTTCCTGGCGATCGTCGCCGCGGATGTCGCCTCGATCGCCGAGCGCCGCACCGACCGGTTCATGGATGTTGCTCGGAGCCAGGGCCTGCCGCCGTTCCTCGCCGCGGACCCCGGCGTGGACTCGGGCTTGATGATCGCGCACTACTCGCAGGCGGGCATCGTCTCCGAGATGAAGCGGCAGGCGACTCCCGCTTCGGTCGACTCGATCCCGTCGTCGGCGATGCAGGAGGACCACGTCTCGATGGGTTGGACCGCCGCGCGCAAGCTGCGGAGGTCGGTCACCGGCCTCGCCCGCGTGCTCGGCATCGAGTACAGCGCCGCCGCCCGTGCCGCGGACCTGCGCGAGGAGGCGCCGGGGCCGGTCACCTCGGCGCTGGTGGCCGAGCTGCGCACAGCCGTGCCGGGTCCCGGCCCCGACCGCTTCCAGTCGCCCGAACTCGCCGAGGCCGTCGCCCGGGTGGTCGACGGCCGGCTGGTTGCCGCTGCCGAGGCGGTCCGCCCGCTCCAGCACACGCTCGTCGACACCGACGGCGCGGTGCTCACCGGACGACTGGCGGAGGGGTCGGCGAATAGATGACTCGGATGACGCCGCTCGGGAACACCTCCGCCCTGATGACGGCGAAGTGGTACGGCGGCTCGCCCTCGTCGAACAGCCTGCGGCCCTTGCGCGCCGCGACCGGATGCACGAGCAGGCGGAGCTCGTCGATCAGCCCCACTGCCAGCAGCTGATGGACGACCGAGATCGACCCCGGAATGAGAATGCCGCGCACGTTCGGGTCGGCCTTGAGCGCGCCGACCGCCGGGACCAGCTCGCCTGCCAGCTGCTCGGAGTTGCGCCAGGAGAACTCGAGGGGCTGATGCGAGACCACGACCTTGCGGGTGTCGCCCAGCCGCTTGGCGAACGCCGCATCCTCACCACCCGCCGCCTCGCGCTCGGGCCATGCGCCGGCGAAGCTGTCGTACGTGTGACGGCCGAACAGCAGGACGTCGCTGGTGCGGTAGTCCTCGTCGACGGCACGGCTCATGTGCTCGTCGAAGTAGGGCATGTGCCAGGCGAAGTCGATCTCCGGGATGTTGTCGGCGGTGATGAAGAGGGTCGAGATGAGCTGTGCCATCGACGTGTCCTTCCGAACTGGCTCAGGTGGTGGCCCTGGCCTGAGGTCTCCAGGTTCCCATTGCCGGACGGCGACGGCAATGGGACCGGGGAGACACTGCGGTTGTCTGCCGGGCGACAGCGCTGTCGCTCGTGCTCGACCGGCAGGTTCGCGCCCCTACTGCGGACGGTGCTCCTTCATGACCTCCTCGTAGACGCGCTCCGAGAAGGGCATCAGGTCGACCGATTCGTCGTCGTGCCATTCGCTGAGGTCCTCGAATCCGCCCTCGTCCGCCAGGCCCATCTCGTCGACGACGCCACGCCACTTGTCGAGAGCGTCGGTGATCTGCTGGTCGAATCCCTCGCTCACCAGGCCTGCTTCGACCTGTTCGACGGCGAGGCCGTTGGACACCTCGATCAGCGCCTGTTCCGTCTGCTCATCGATGTTCTCGAAGCCGCCGCCCTTCTCGAGCGCGACCTTCGCGGCCTCAGCGTTGGCGTTGATGTTGGACCGCCGGGAGTGCATGAAGACCTCTGCCATCTGATCGAAGATCAGCTGGCGCGCGGCCAGCGGCAGCTCCTGGTATCCGGCGCCGGCGACGATGGCTCCTGCGCCGCGGGCGAATGATGCCTTCTCCGAGTAGGAGATGTGGGGGGCGACTTCGAGGAATCCGACGTTGTACGCGGGCAGGGCGGCCGACAGGGTGCAGTCGACCGTCTTCCGCTGCAGTGCCTCATACGTCTCGAGGTACTCCAGCGACACCGGTGAGGCCTTCATCGCGGGCAGCTGCTTCTCCTGAGCGGCTGACGAGATGCGCACCTGGCGTCCGTCCCAGTCCTCGGCCGAGTTCCCCGGTTCGGCACACATCGAGAAGACGGTGCCGTCAGCGTTGAACGGAATGAGCGGCTCGATCCCGTTGGCTTCCATCTCCTCGAGCAGTTCCGGGGTGTTCCACGCGACATCGAGCATCGCGGCGTTGGCGGCGAGCTCCTCGGCCCGCGGCGAGGCTCCGGTCAGGGACGAGCCGGCGACCAGGGCCGAGTTCACCGGGAAGCGCGAGGGATCGTAGAGCGGCAGGGTGTAGGCGAGGTCGATGCGCCCGTCGGTCAGGGCATCCGGGATCTCGGGGTAGCCCGCGATCGCCTGCGCGTGGACGATGTCGATCGTGATCTTGCCGCCGGAGGCCTCTTCGACGTTCTCCTTGAAGTCGACATCGCGGTAGGCATCCATCGCGTCGGCCGATTGCGCGGAGGGCTGATAGGTCAGGGTCACGGGCTCCATGTCGGCCAGCGCCTCCTGGTAGGCGGAGAAGTCGGCGCGCGCCTCCACTCCGGTCCCGGCGTCGGCATCCGAGCCGTCGGAGACGCCGCCGGCACAGGCCGACATGCCGAGGACAGCCGCGCTCGCCGTCGCGATCAGGGCAGTGCTGCGAGTGCGAGTGCGCGAAGAGATTCTGCGCACGCGTGATGTTCCCATGGTGTTCCTTTCACCGGGTGGGCCGAACACATCTGTGGGTTCGGGGTCTGAAGAGCAGAAGCGGGGAGCAGTGGGCGCTCAGAGCCGTCTGCTGATGATGTCGAGCTGGACCTCGCTGGCGCCTTCGTAGATGCGAGTCGCCCGCACCTCGCGGTACAGGGATTCGACGACGTGCCCGCGTGCCAGCCCCTGTGCGCCGTGGAACTGCACTGCAGCATCCACGATCCGCTGGGCGGCTTCCGTCGCGAAGTACTTGGCCGTGGCGGCTGCCTGCGTGCGGTCGGGGGAGGCGGAGTCGTACTTGCGGCCGGCCTCCTCGACGAGCAGCATGCCGGCTTCGAGGTCGACGGCGGCGCGGGCCAGCGCATGCCGGACTGCCTGCTTGTCGAAGAGGGTACCGCCGAACGCCTTCCGCGTCTTGACGCGTTCCACGGTCTCGTCGAACGCGCGCTGCGCCATGCCGAGGGCTGCGGCGCCGACACCGGGCCTGAACACGTCGAAGGTCTTCATCGCCGTGGCGAAGCCGCGCTCGGGCTCTCCGATGAGCGCCGTGGCCGGGACCGCGACGTCGGCGAAGTCGACCCGTCCGATCGGATGCGGGCTGATCATCTCGATCGGAGTGACGGTCAGCCCGGGGGAATCCGCCGGGACCAGGAAGGCGGACACGCCCTTGCTGCCCGGGACATCGGCAGACCGGGCGAAGGTGATGAACACGTCGGCCGACTGCGCGTTGGTGATCCAGGTCTTCGTGCCGCGCAGCACCCATCCGTCGCCCTGCCGGGTGGCGGTGAGGCCGAGGGCCGCGGCATCGGAGCCGACGTCCGGTTCGGTGAGCGCGAAGGCCGCCACGGCAGCGCCGGTCCGCACCGGTTCGAGCCATCGGCGGCGCTGGTCGTCGCTGCCGGCCGAGACCAGGGCGAAGCTGGCCAGGCCCTGCATGGTGAAGACCGAGTCGGCCGCCGGCGAGCCGTACGCCAGGGCGTTGCGGATGCGGCAGATGTCGAGGGCCGACCCGATCGAGTAGGTCTGGCCGTTCCTCGGCAGGATTCGGTCCATGAGCCCGAACTCCGTCAGCGCCGCGAGCATGGGACCGGTGGTCTGGGGAGCGTCACCGGACTCAGCGATCGGCTCGAGGACATCGGCGGCGAACCGGCGGATCGCCTCGGCGTCGGCCCGGTGCTGCTCCAGATCGAACGCAGCGGGGGCGGTGGTTCCGAGGTCGGTCATCGTGACGGTCGAATCAGTGGTGCTCCGGGTGCTCCGGGTGCTTCGGGTGTCAGGCCTCGACATCGAGGGAGCTCTCTTCCTTAAGTGCGCGTTTGTTGATCTTCATGACGCCGGAGACCGGCAGCGGCTCGTCCCGGAACTGCCAGGAGCGGGGGATCTTGTAGCCGGCAAGATGTGGTCGGCAGAAGCTGTCGAGCTCCTCGGGCGTGGCGACGACGCCGGGATGGAGGACGATCACCGCATGAACGCGCTCACCCCAGGTTTCGTCGGCCCTGCCGATCACTGCGACCTGGCTGACGGCGGGATGTCGCGACAGCACGTTCTCGACTTCTGCGGAGTAGACGTTCTCCCCGCCGGAGATGATCATGTCCCCCAGCCGGTCGACGACGTAGAGGAATCCCTCGTCGTCGAGGAAGCCGAGATCCCCGGAGTGGTACCAGCCGCCGTCGAAGGCCTTCTCGGTGAGCTCCGGACGGTTCCAGTACTCGTCCATCAGATTGCCCGCCCGCACCTGGATCTCCCCGACCTGGTCCGCGGCGCACTCCCGGCCGTCCAGCCCGACGATCCTGATGTCGACCCCGGGGAACGGCCGCCCCACGGAGTCGACGCGCTTGAGGCCGTCGGCGACGTGCTGGTGGTGGGTGAGGATCGTCAGTGCAGAGGTGGCCTCCGTCATGCCGTAGCCGTTGTTCAGCCGGAGGTCGGGCAGCTTCTCGAGCACCTCCTCGACCAGACCGCGGGTGATGGGGGCGGTGCCGTAGAGCAGGGTGCGAAGGCACCGCAGCGGCGTGAGGTCGTCGGAGTAGCGATTGAGGAGCATCCGAAGCATGGTCGGACCCATCTGAGTGGCGTTGGCCCCGGTCGTCAGCAGCGCGTCGCCGAAGTCGTCGACGTCGAACTTCGGAATCAGGACGACGGAGCCGCCCGCGCCCAGCGGATTCATCACGCCGTAGACTGGACCGCCGTGGAACATCGGGCTGTGCAGCAGGAACCGCATGTCCGGACCGGTGTCGAGCAGCCTGTCCATGTGGTGGAGGTTGAGGACCATCGCGCGGTTGCTCAGGACCGCGGCCTTCGGGGTGCCGGTGGTCCCGCCGGTGTACATCAGCGCTGCGATCCCGTCCTCAGGGGGCTCGTCGAAGCGGACCGGGGAGCCCTTCGGCTCGCCCGCGGCGGTGCCGTCCGTGCCGTCCCGGACGACCGTCCCGCAGATCTCGCGGATGTCGACGAGGGGGACTCCCGTGCCCTCCGCCGCCTCGGCCCCGAGCTGTCGCCAGGAGCTGTCGACGAGCAGGGCGTCCATTCCGGAGTCGGAGATGATCTGACGCAGCTCGTGGGCAGCCAGGCGGAAGTTCAGGGGAGCGATGGTTCCCGGGCCGCACAGGGCGGCGTGCCACAGCTCCAGGAACTCGTGCCCGTTGTAGGCGAGAACGCCGTAGCGCCGGATGCCGCGCTCTTCGAGCTCAGCGATGAGCGACGCCACGCGGGAGAAGTGCTGCTCATACGTCGCCGAATAGCCCCCGTCGATCACAGCAGTCCGCGGAGCGAAGCAGCGCACCGCCCTGTTGGCGATGCGGGCATAAGTCAATTCACTGTGCAGCATGCGGGCCCCATCTTCGCGGCATTCAAACGATCGATAAGGCGACATTAGAAGGCGGGGACGTCGGAGGCAATGGCTGAGACGAGTTTTCTTCTTCCCCGCCAAGACGAGCACGAGCTGCTGCAGGTCGCGCTGTCGCTCCTTGTCGAGCTCCTACAGGTCGAGCACGAGCCTCTTCCCCTTGCACCGCGAGACGCAGATGAACATGCAGTCGTTCGCGGCCTTCTCATCATCGTCGAGGATGGAGTCGCGGTGGTCGACCTCGCCCTCGAGCACCTCGGTCTCGCACGTGCCGCAGGTGCCCTCGCGGCATGAGTACGACACGTCGACGCCGGCCTCCTCGAGGGTGTCGATCACCGTCTTGTCGGCGGGTACGGTGAGTGTGCGCCCGGACTGCGCCAGCTCGACGTCGAACTCGTGGTCCCCGTCATCCGGGACGGCATGGGCGTTGACGAATCGCTCCAGGTGCATCGTCTCGTCCGGCGCCAGGCTGCTGCTGCGGGCCAGTGCC
Organism: Brevibacterium daeguense; assembly: GCF_021729135.1. Lineage (GTDB taxonomy): Bacteria > Actinomycetota > Actinomycetes > Actinomycetales > Brevibacteriaceae > Brevibacterium > Brevibacterium daeguense. Next base: position 13,233 of record NZ_JAJTWW010000016.1, on the reverse strand, counting down.
TCGGCGTCGTCGAGCATTGCTGTCGGCCCGCAGCAGTAGATTGCGCGTCCCGGCACCGGCTCCCCGACGATCTCCTTGACGGACAGGCGGTTGCCCTCGTCGCTGGCGAGGATCGTGACGTTGTCGCCCAGGTTCCTGACGAGTGAGTTCGCGAACGGCATGTCCTGGCGCGAGCGGCCCCGGTAGCTCAGGGCCCATATCCGGCCTTCGTCTTCGGCCTTCTTGATCATCGGCAGCAGGGGAGTGATGCCGATGCCGCCGGCGATGAAGAGATAGCTGGGGGCCTCGACCAGCTCGAAGTTGTTGCGCGGTGCCTCCACCGTGACGGCCTGGCCGAGCTTCCAGTTCTCGTGGATGAACTGCGATCCCCCGCGTGACTCCGGTTCGAGCTGGACGGCGATGCGATAGACGGTCTGGTCGTCGCTGTCGCCGCACAGCGAATACTGGCGGATGAGGTCGTCCGTCAGGTGCACTCCGATGTGCGCGCCCGGGGACCAGTGCGGAAGCTCGAAGCCTTCCCGCGGGCTCAGGGTCACCCAGAGCACGTTCCGCTTGAGTCGGTGCAGATCGGTGATGGTAAGTTCGAATGTCTGAGCAGTCATGAGCGGCTTTCCAGAGATTTTATCTATAGACTTTAGTTATTGTAGACCTGTCTGGCAGTCGACGAACAAGTCCCCAGTCGATACGAGACAGAACTCGCCACCGTCCATGAGAGGAGCGGTATGGGACGTCCATCGACGCCGATTCTGCAGCGCAAGGGCATCGTTGATGAGGCGCTGGCGATGATCGACGAGAGTGGTCTGGAGAAGTTCAGCATGCCGGCTCTCGCCCGGCGGCTGGGCGTCAAGACCGCTTCGCTCTACTACCACTTCACGGATAAGTCTGAGCTCCTGTCCGGGGTGGCGCGAGCCGTCATCAGGCAGGCCGAGCCTCCGAACTTCGCGCAGGACGACGACTGGGCGAACTGGATGGTGGAGATGGCCATCGGCTACCGGCGTGCCGTGATGGCCCATCCCCACGCCGCCGCCGTGCTTGTCTCCCACACTCCGCGGCGCTTGATCGCCTCCCTGTATGAGAAGGGCGCGACGATCCTGTCGAACGCCGGGATTCCGCAGGAACTCGTGCTGCTCCTGCTGGACGGGGTGGAGAGCTTGGCGACTGCCTCTGCCTTGATGGGCACTGTGAGCGGCACCGACACCGACGACCTCGGGTTCGGGCACCTCGACGAGGACAAGTACCCGACGCTCAGATCGATTCTCGACCACAGCTTCCGCGACTCCGAGGACTTCCTGCGCGAGCAGGCCCGCAGCTTCATCGTGGGAACGATGGCGCGGGCGGGACTGGAATCCGGCGAACTCTTCCGAGTCGGCTGATTCCGGCCCCGCCCGCGAATCTGGAGTGAGGTTCAGACCGTCGGCAGCGAGGGCAGGCGCTCCTCCTGTGACGAATCCGCGCCGACTCCTGCCCGATAGGCGACATCGGTCCGTTCGTGGACGAATCCGAGCAGGCGGACCGCGTGCACCAGGTCCTCGTCGTCCGGGTCGACGTGGAGGATGAGGGTGTCCATCGGAAGGGTGCGGGCCTCCTTCACCGCGGCGTCGAGCAACCACAGGATGAGCCGCTCGTCCGCGGTCGGATCGGTGCTCGCATAGGTGATGTCCGCCCAGCGCCCGATGACAAGATCGGAAGTCGTCCGCAGGTCGATGGCCGCCGCTCCGACAATGGCTCCGGCGGTGTCCTCGACCAGCAGGACGCGACGATCCGGACGGCTGACGTCCTGGGACAGTCCGATTGCCGGGCGCTGCGTGTCCTCGACATGGTTCTCGTAGTCGAGGACCGAAGCGCGATCAACGTCGCCGGCGGCCGGCCGGAAGGTGAACTCGTGCGCAGGAAGCGAGCGGTCCTCCTCCTTGAGCTCCCGGAAGAGTCGCCACACCTCGTCCGTCGCGGGAATCCCGAAGCGGGAAGTCAGCCGGTCGGCCGCCGGGTGATTGCCGCGCGCCCAGGCAGTCACTTCCCTGATTCCCGCCGCGCTCCACGCGCTGCCGTCCTGACCGGGCAGACCGATCTCCTCGACAAGCAGCGTGGTCACTCCCAAGGATCGGAGGTGCGGTGCGACCGTGTACGACACCCGGGCAGCGCCCTCCTCCGACATCTCGGCCCTGAGCACTGCGGCGAGCGTGCGCTGCACGTCGTCGCGTTCCCGCTCGGCCTGCTCCGAGGGGATGTAGTGGACGAGCATCACCTTGTTGGGCGAGGCCGGATCAGCCAGGTCGTTCTGCAGCGCCCGGTAGTCGACGACGGAGAATCCCTGCTCGCGGTCGTAGTCCTCGGCGGACTCGAGGAGCTGCCGGACCTCGGCGTCCGCATCACGGGAGAGCTCGCTGCACCATGCCCATTCGATCATCGCCATGTCAGCCTCCGGCAACCGGCTGGGGCTGGGCGGTCGCAGAGACGGACGTATCCTCCGCCCGCTTGATGCCCTTCGGCTCCGTCGCCACCAGCTTGGCGAGTTCCCGATGGAAGACGTGATTGATGTACTCGTTGTGGCCAAGGAGCATTGTGCCGGCATCGTCGCTCTGCATGGCCTTCTGGGCACCCGACAGGATCGGGATGTCCTCTTGCTGGATGACATCGATGAGGATCTTCCAGTTCTTGTCCCACACCTTGTTCCAGCGTTCCTCGGTCCACCCGCTGTCCTCGAGGCTGGGGGCGAGCACGCGCATCTCCATCGTCGAGCGCTCGGGGTTCTCCCGATCCGGTCGGAAGGTCAGCAGTTCGAAGTGATCGGGCTGGCGCAGAAGAGTCGAATTGGGCATCAGGAAGTAGGCCTCGGTGACGAACGGGGTGAGGTCCATATCTCCCGGATCCTCCTCCAGCCATCGATCGATGGTCTTCCGCGCGGTCGTCGAGGATGCGTGGCGGCCGAAATCCTGCACCGCGATCGCGTTGGTGTGGACGTGCTTCGCGGCGGTGTTCGGGTGGGCGTACTGGATGTGGTATGCGTCGAGGAAGGCGTCCTGAGTGATCTTCCAGTTGATCTCGTACTCGAATGCGCCGGACTTCACGTTCAGAAGCTTGTCGAGCTCGAATCCGGCGAGGATGCGATCCACTTCTTCGCCGAGCCATGCTGCCACGTCGATCGCGGCGCCGAAGCGGTCGACGACCCAGACGAAGCCGTGGCGCTCCTCGGTCGGGATCTCGATGAGGCCCTGCTTCTCACGGTCGACCTCTCCGAAGGTGTTGGCCTTGGTGATCTCGCGCAGCTTGCCGTCGGTGTCGTAGGACCACCTGTGGTACGGGCACGAGAACAGGCGAGCGCGTCCGGAGGGCTGAGCCTCGACGAGTGAGCCGCGGTGGCGGCACGCGTTGACGAAGGACTTGACGGAGCCGTCCTTCTGCCGCACCACGATGATGTTGTTCCGGGGCATGCGGATGGTCACGAAGTCATTGGGCTTCGCGATCTCCGAGCTGTGGCACGCGATCGAGGGGACTGCTCCGAAAACGCGATCGCGCTCGAGCTTGGCGCGGGCGGGGTCGGTGAAATCCTCCGCTTCGAAGCGCCGGATCTCCGGGTAATGGTCGGTGGTCGAATTGCGGACGTGTTCGAGCGCGCGCCGCACTCGCTTGTTGTATTCGATCGTGTCGAACGACATGGCGACCTCACTTCCTTGTGACTGTATGGTGCTGCTTCGCCTCTTAATCTAACGGCTATAGATTAACGTGGCAAGTCCCTCGGGCGCTCCGCAGAACCGGCGTCCTCTCGCAATCTGCGGTGGGCGCCTGGATGGCTAGAGCGTTTCTTCCGTCCCCAGCAGGGCTGAGGAGACCACGGCGTCGCCGGGACCTCCGGTCATCAGCGACAACGAGCAGCCGCGGACCTGGTTGGTGGAGGTGCCGCGGATCTGCCGGACTGCTTCGACGACCAGCCCCATACCGTGGATGAAGCCCTCGGCGAGGTTTCCGCCGGCGGTGTTGATGGGCAGCCGGCCGTCGGGAGCGATGAGATTGTCGAAGGTGATGAATTCCCCGGCCTCATCCAGCGTGCAGAAGCCGTGGTCGATGATGGCCGCGACCCCCATCCCGGTGGTGTTCTCATAGATCTGGGCGACATCGACGTCCTGCGGTCCGTAGCCCGATTCGGCCCAAAGCCGCTTGGCGACGGACGAGAACCCGGACGACCACAGGGGGTTCTGATTGCCCTCGAGCGGGCCCCAGCCGGCAGGTGTGCCCAGCGGTGCGGAGAGCAGGAATGCCGGCTTTTCGGTGAGGTCCCTGGCCCGTTCGGCGGACATCAGGATCACCGCCGCCGCCCCGTCATTCTCCCGGGAGCTGTCGAACAGACGATACGGCTCGCTGATCCAACGGGAGTTCTCGTACTTCTCGGCGGTGAGCTGCACGCCGTGACCGACGGCAGCGGGGTTCTGCTGCGCATGGTGGTAGCCCGCCTGGGCCATGGCCTTGAGCGTCTCGGCCGGCACTCCTTCGCCCTCGATCAGCCTCGTGGTGTTGATCGCGCACATCTGGATGGGGGAGTCGAGGCCGTTGACCAGGAATTGCGCTGCGGTGTCGTTCTGCGCGACGTCCACCTGCAACCGCGCGCCGTCGTACTCGGACAGGGAGCGATAGACCACGACGGTTTCGGCCTGCCCTGTGGCGATCGCGCTCGCGGCGATGTTCAGGGCTCCGGGGATTCCGCCCCCGTGACTCCATGCCAACGCCGCAAACCGGAGTTCCTTGGTCCCCAGGGCCGGCATCATCTTCTGGCCCTCGCTGCGCTCCGAACCGTAGCTGACGAAGCCGTCGATGTCGGCGGGGCTGATGCCGGCGTCTTCAGCGGCGGCGACGATCGCCTCGAGGGCGAGCTTGAGAGCGGGTCCGCCTGTGCCTCGCTTGTGGTGCGGGGTGATGCCGATGCCTGCAACTGCGGTGCTGCCGCGAAGAGTGCTCATGCCCGTGCCCCCTCGGTGGATCCTGCGCCCGGTGCTGGGGTCGGTGCATCGACCAGCTGCCATTCGATCGTGGGGTAGCCGAAGCTCTTCTCGGTGCCCGGTCGGATCTCGCCGCGGACTCGGTCACCGATGTGCGGTGCTGTGCCGGTGTCAACGACGATCCCGAAGATCCGTGCACCGTCTGTCCCATCGACTTCCACGAGCGCGGTGACGAAGGGCACGTCGTCAGCTCGCGCCTCGGTCCGGGGGAAGGCCATGCGCGTGCGGGTCCATGAGTAGATCGTGCCCAGCGGTTCGACCAGCGGCCAAACCTGCTCCCAGGAGCCGCAGGCGCCGCACCGGTAGTGAGCCGGGACCATCCACGTGCCGCACTGGGCGCACCGGCACAGCCGGAACTCGCCGTCGGCCAGGGCTTCCCAGTACTTGTCATCGGCGGCGATTCCGCCTCGGAACTTCTCCTGCGTGAACACTGCAGACATCCGGTTCTCCAATCTAAAGACGTTAGATAACGTTAAGGGGAGCGTATATCAGCTCTCTCGGCATCACCAGAGTCAATCGCGGAGCCCGGCGCTGACGGACCACTCGGTGGCTGCGGTGGTCCGGGAGTTGCGCGTGATCCGGGAAGTGATGATCGGCGAGCGGTCCGTGAAGCGGCGGCCGGTGGCGGAAGGCGGTCCGTGGACTGGCGGAGAATTGCAGTGAAGAGTTCTTGACCGACGGGGGCCGACTCCATAATCTAAAGCTCATAGTTTAACGAGGGCGGACGGTTCGGCCTCGTGATGACTCAGAAGTGGATCGAGAGATCGGCGAGGCTGCCGGGGCGCATTGTGAGGACGTACGCGCTTCACGCGGTCTGGCGGAAGCACACCGGTTCGGCCCCGGCCCCTGCAAGGGTCAGCACACTCAACGAGGAGTACACACATGAACCCACTCATCACCGACGCGCTGGCCGGGTGGACTCGGCTGACTCCCGACGCACCTGCCATCGTCTACGACGGACAGGACGTCGTCAGCTTCCGGGAGATCGACGAATGGACCGACAACGCCGCTCACCATCTCCGGGGCCTGGGTCTGGAGATGGGGCAGCGGGTCGGGATCCTCGGCACCAACAGCCTGGAGTGGGTCGTCGCCGGTGTCGGTGCGCTGAAGGCCGGTGCAGTCGTCGTGCCGCTCAATGAGCGGTTCGTCGCCCAAGAGCTCGAATACATGGTGACCAGGACCAGCGCCTCGCTCATCCTCCATGCCGATTCTCACGTGAAGCAGGCGGAGCAGACGGGGGCACTCGCCGGCGTGCCGGTTGCTCGCCTTGCGGAGTTCAACGACCTGCGACCGCGGCTGCACGGGCACCAGCAGTTCGCGCGACCGGAAGTCGATTCCGCCTCCCCGGCCGTCCTGATCTTCACCAGCGGGACGAGTGCGCGCCCGAAGGCTGCGGTCTACACCCATGACAGCCTGCAGAACATGATCAATGAGAATGCGCGGACGAACTCCGTGCTCGGTCCCGGCACTCGGTGGCTGTATGTGCTCGGCATGTCCGGGGCTCCCGGACTGCCGTTCCATATCCTGCAGGCGCTCAACCGCGGGGCGACGCTCTACTACGAGAAGGGGTTCGATCCGAAGAACACGCTGCGACGCCTCGCCGACGACAAGATCGAGATGATGATGGGCGTGCCGCTGCTGTTCGAGGCGATGATGGCGCAGCCCGAGTTCGCCGAGGCGGACCTGTCCGCGCTGCAGTACGTGACGATCGCCGGGGCGCGCTGCTCGCCCGAGGTGCTCAAGTCGTGGCTGGCCAAAGGGGTCTCCCTGCGTCAGTCGTACGGTATGACCGAGGCGAGCGGCCTGTCGACGGTGAACTCGGTCGCAGACGCGATGGACAAGCCCGAGTTCTGCGGCCGCGGCACCCTGTACACCACGCATCGCGTGGTCCGCCCTGATGGCACGGACTGCGATCCTGGTGAGCTCGGCGAGATCCTCGTCAAAGGGCCGCTGGTGATCTCGGGCTACTGGGAGAACGAGGAGGCGACAAGGGAGGCCTTCCGGGACGGCTGGTTCCATTCCGGCGACCTCGGCCGCCTCGATGAGACCGGCAATCTGCAGATCGTGGATCGGCTCAAGGATCTGATCATCTCGGGGGGATACAACATCGCGCCGGCCGAGATCGAGAACGCGATCGCGGCGGTGCCGGGCGTCATCGAGGTCTGCGTGATCGCCACTCCGGACGAGCGCTTCGGCGAGACGCCGACAGCGATCGTGCACGGGTCCGACGGCCTGACGGAGGAGATGCTCGCGCAGGCGATCGAAGGGAAGCTCGCCAGCTACAAGCGACCGAAGAACTTCATCATCTCCGGTGAGCCGCTGCCGCGGATGGCCAGCGGGAAGATCGCTCGGCGCATCATTCGGGACCACTTCAGCCTCAGCGCCCAGGGCTGATCGAGGCGTCGGGAGGGCCCGAGGTTCGGCTGTGCTCGGGCCCTTCCCGGCCCGAAGTATGCCCGCCGGTGTGCCCGCCCCGCTCGCGCTGCGACCGGGATAGCCCGGCGTCGCTTGAATCCTGAACGAATGATCGAAATCCTCACAGAATCGCGTTGACCGGAGCCGGCAGGCTCGCTAATCTACAACACATAGATTTAAAACCTACTCGGTGTAGGTTTAAGATCCGAACCTGACTCTTCTGGTCGGAAGACTGCGCGCAGCGCTCCAGCTGCCTCCACCTGTACAACAAGAACCCGGACACGACGGAGTGTGACTTCATGGCAATGACAGTTCAATCGGCTCTGCGCTGGTGGTCGCAGACCGCCGGAGAGCGCGACGCGCTCATCTTCGAGGACGATCGCCTCAACTACCAGCTGGTCGACACATGGAGCTCGCGCATCGCGAGGCGCCTGCACGAGGGCGGGGTCGCCAAGGGCGACCGCGTGGCTCTCAAGGCAGGGAACTCCCACATCTGGGCGGTGACGGCTCTCGGCATCATCAAGGCCGGGGCGGTCGTCGTCCCGCAGAATCCTCGACTGACCTCGGCCGAGGTCGCCAAGGTCCTCGACTCGGCAGACAGTGTGGCTCTGATCGCCGACAGCAGCGCCGAGGAATTCGCCGAGGTCGCCGACCTGGTACCCGCACTTCGAACCTTCACCCTGGATGAGATGGCTGCGCTGCGTTCGGGGGCGCCCGACGACTTCGTCGTGGAGACGGACGAGGAGGACATGGTCGCAGTCATCTTCACCAGCGGCTCGACGGGCACTCCCAAGGGGGCGATGCTGACCAACCGCTCGCTCATGGGCATCGTCTTCGAGACCACCCTGACCGAAGCGGGATTCGGCACCGGCGCGACCTCGCTCCTGCTGCTGCCGCTCGCTTTCACCCCCGGGCTGGTCACCGGTCTGCTGACTTCCACCGTGCTCGGCGGGACGCTGATCATCGAGCGCACGATCGACCCCGCGCGGGCACTCCGGCTGATCGACGAGCACGCGGTGACGGCGCTCTTCGGTGTGCCGTTCCTATGGGAAGCGCTGTCGCGGGCGCCCGAGTTCGAACGCGCATCGCTGGTAAGCCTGAAGACGGCCTGGGTCGGAGGTGCGGCTGTCCCCATCCCGATGCTGGAGAAGTACGCCGCCAAGGGAGTGCGGCTGCGGCAGATCTACGGATGCAGCGAAGCCGGCGGAGTGTCGACCGCCACCCTCGCTCGGGAGAGCGGCGATCATCCGGATTCCTGCGGCATCGGCTCCGTCTTCACCGATGTCCGGGTCGTCGATGCGAACGGGGACGAATGCGCGCCGGGACAGCAGGGCGAGATCCTGCTGCGCGGACCCGGCATCACCCCCGGCTACTACGGTGACCCGGAGACCACCGCCGAGGTCCTCAAGGACGGCTGGCTGTGCACCAACGACCTGGGAGTGCGGGACGAAGAGGGCCGGCTGACCTTCGTCGACCGGATCAAGGACATCATCATCTCAGGGGGAATCAACATCTCTCCGATCGAAATCGAGCAGGTCATCGCAGAGATCCCGGGCGTCCTCGAAGTGGTCGTGATCGCAGCCCCGGACGCCAAGTTCGGAGAGACTCCGGCTGCGATCATCACCGTCGATGGTGATGTGCGCGAGGCCGATGTGGTCGCTCACTGCGAGGCGGTGCTCGCGGATTACAAACTGCCGCGCTATGTGATCATCCGCGACGAGCCGCTGCCGCGGCTGCCCAGCGGAAAGCTCGCCAAGCTCGAAATCCGCGACGAATACGCGGATGTCCCGGGGCAGTTCGAAAAGGTGCGCTGACCGAGCGGTGGCCGAAAGCCGCACGGCTTTCAGCCACCGCTGGGCGCAGACAGCCCACATATTCCTTCGGCGAAGACGCCGAAGGGAGGTCGCTCTCAAGGATGAGACCGGCCGAGAACTTCTCAAGGAAGAGAGAACAGGTCATGCGACAGAGCAGAAGAACGAGCGCGATCCGACGCAGCGCCGGAGCTGCCGGCTTCACCGCACTGGCAGTGATCGCCGCCGGGTGCGCCGGAAGCGCAGGCAGTGCAGCGCCCTCCGGCGGGGGCACGGATGCGGGCTATGAATTCGGTGCCTCCGATGAGGAGATCAAGGCGGCTTTCGCGGATATGGAGCCGGTGACGCTGACCTTCCAGCCGGCAGCCCAGTCACCGAACGAGGCCTCCTCGCAGAGGGAGACCGCCTTCGCGGAGACCGTCGAGGAGCTCTCCGATGGAAAGATCACCATCGACATCGTCTGGGGCCAGGCAGTGGCCCCCTTCGAGGAGCTGCCCGACGCGATGGTCGACGGGCGGGTCGACGTGGCGAATGTGCCGATCGTGTACTACCCCAACGAGTTCCCGAAGTACAACGCCATGGTGACGACGACCACGCAGCTGGAAGGCACGCCCCTGGTCGGCGAGCTCGCTGCGACTGCTGCGATGAGCGAGCTGTGGTGGGACTCGCCCGAGGTCCTGGCGGAGCTGGAGGAGAACTCCCTGCATCCGATCCTGCCGATCGAACCCACCGGACAGCAGGCGGCGGTGTGCAAGTCGGAGCTCACCGAGCCGTCCGATTGGGACGGCGCGCTCGTCAGGGGATCCTCGGCCACTCACATGGCGCAGATCGAAGGGATGGGCGCGTCACCGACGACGATGACCATCAGCGAGGTATTCGAAGCTCTCCAGCGGAACACGATCGAATGCACATTGTTCCCCTACCTCGGGATCTCGCTCACCGGCATCGCCGATGCCGCTCCGCACATCAACTACCCGACCGAGGTGAGCATCGCCCGCGGACCCTCGACGATCGCGGTCGGCTCGGTCTACGACACCCTGCCCCTGGCTGCCAAGCAGCTGCTGTTCGACACCGCCGGGCAGCAGTTCCGGGATTCGCGCTCTGCCGACTTCCAGTCACTCGCCGATTCCGCCAGCCAGATCCGCGACGCGGGCGGCGGGTTCCACGAGATGTCACCGGAATTGCAGGCTGATCTGGGCGACGCGTCGACGAAGCTGATCGAGGAGCAGATGGAGAGCGGCCTGGTGCCGGAGGACGCCCCCGGCGCCCTCAGTGACGCCTACGACAGGTGGTTCGCTGTCGCCGAAGAGCTCGGGTACACCGATGATGGCGGAATGGGCGACTTCGACACGTGGTTCGACGCGGACTCGGTTGATCTGGACCCCTTCTCCGAGAAGGTGTACGAGGAGCTCTTCCTCCCGCATCGTCCGACTGCCGGCTGACGGCCGCCGCCGACCGACCACTCGCTGCCCGCAGGACTCGCGCATCTTCGCGTGCAGTCCTGCGGGCAACCGTATTGTGTCGGCAGGAGCAGTGGTGCTGCGGTCGGGCGACCGAAGATGAGAAACGGAATGGAACTGAGATGAGTGCGGACTCGCGGCTGCTGCCGTCCTATGCGGACCTGTCGATCGCGTCACCGGCCGAGCGCCGGTCGTTCAACGCCCTGGTCGACGCGCTGCGCGACGCACAGGAGGCGGTGACCCGCAGCCGGCCGTCGGAGTCGGCGGCGCGCCGGGCGGCCGCGCTGCTGAGCGAGGCGGCCGAGCTGCTCGGCGAGGGAGTTCCCGACAGCGAACAGCTGGCCGGCCGACTGTGGGACGAGCCGGGACGAGCGCAGGCGCTGGCCCCTCCGCTGTATATCGACGACGTCGACGGGACGAGCGCGCGCGGCCGAGTGACGTTCAGCCGCTTCCACGCCGGTGTCCGCACCGTGCATGGAGGTGCGCTGCCGTTGGTCTTCGACGAGATCATGGGGCGACTGGCCACGACCAGCGGCAAGCCCTTCGCCCGGACTGCGCATCTGACCATCGACTATCGAGCCGGAGTTCCCGTCGACACCGAGGTCGAGGTGTTCGCCAGGGTGAAGAGGGTCGAGGGGAGGAAGCTCTTCCTCAGCTCCGAGCTGTGCCTGGACGGCACGGTGCTGACCGAGTGCCAGGGCCTCTGGGTTCAGATCCGGGAAGATCCGCGCTGATACCGCCGCTGCCTCAGCGCAGCTTCGGATGGAGCTCCGGCACGCTGTACGCTTCAGCTCGCAGCACGCTCTTCTCCAGCTTCCCGGTCGCGGTGCGCGGGAGTGGGGAGTCGACCATCACGACATAGCGGGGGATCTTGTAGTCGGCGAGGTGCTCGCTGCAGTGGGCCACGACCTCATCCGGGCTCAGTTCGCGGTCGGCCCGCACTAGCGCGGCGGGCGTCTCCTGGAACTTGGGATCCGGGACCGCGACCACAGCCACTTCCTGGACGCCCGGGATCTGCTCGATCACGGTCTCGATCTCAACCGGCGCGACGTTGAACCCACCGGTGATGATCATGTCCTTCATCCGGTCGATGAAGGTGAGGTTGCCCTGCTGATCCAGGCGTCCGAGGTCTCCGGTGTGGATCCAGCCGTCGATGATCGTCCTGGCGGTCGCCTCGGGTCGCCCCCAGTAGCCCGGGGTCATCCCGGGGCCACGGAGCAGGATCTGGCCGATCTCGCCGGGCGCGCAGTCCTTGCCCTCGGGATCGACGACGCGGATCCGCGTGAAGACTCCGCCGGCTCCGCAGTACTCGGGGTGGGAAACGGCGAGCGAGTCGCTGTTGACGGTGCCATAGCCGCCGATCTCGGTCTGCCCGTACATCTGCCGAATGACCACGCCGTGGCGCATCCACTTCTGGATCGTGTCGCCTTCGACCCGGGAGCCGCCGACGTCGGTGTTGCGCAGGGACGACAGATCCGCGTCAGCGAAGTCCGGGGCATCGGCGATCTGGTCGTAGACGATCGCGGGCGCCCCGATGAAGGTCACCCGTGCGTCCTGAATCCGCCGCAATGCCTTCTCGGGGTGGAAGCTCCGGTCCAGGATCAGAGTGCCGCCGTGGAGCATCGTGCGCTCGAGACTGTAGATGACCCCGATCGCGGTGTACAGGGGCAGCGCCAACCAAGGACGGTGATCGTTTTTGCGGACGTCGTGCAGCAGCGAGACCTCGTACATGCTGGCCGCCAAGGAGGTGTAGGTGTAGATGACGGCCTTCGGTCGCCCGGTCGTTCCCGAGGTGAAGACGAGTGTCACGGGATCGTCCCACTCGACCTCCACCTGGGGGAACGCCGTGCAGGTCCCGCTGCGCAGTCCTGTGATGTCGGCGAAGTCGATCAACTCGAACGTGGGATTGCTCGCATGCACCTGTTCGAGCCTCGGCCGCAGCTCGTCATCACACGCGACGAAGGCCGGAGTGCATTCTTCGACAAGGACACCCAGCTCCGAGGGCGTCAGGCGGATGTTGAAGGGTACGACGATGGCGCCCACTCGGTGGATCGCAAGATTGAGCACCGCCCACTCCAGACAGCTGCCGCCGGCGATCGCCAACCGGTCACCGCGTGCCACCCCGCGCTCGCTGAGCAGATGCGCGGTGCGATCGACCCAGTTGTTGAGGTCTCTGTAGGTGACGACGTCATCCTCGAAGTCGATCGCGGGCTGATCAGGAACGATGCGGGACCAATGCTCAATGGCGTACGCCGATGAAACGGTCATCTCTCCCCCGTCGGGTCAGTGGGCGCTTCGCTGCGCCCCAGCACTTCGCCAGATTAGACTAAAGGTTTTAGATTTGACAACGACCGCTCCCTTTCGGGTCGCTGACGAGTTCCTGGGTAGTGAGGCCGGGCCGAGTCGGGCGGAGCTGTTGACAGGTTTAATCTAATATCTATAGATTTAACGAAAAGTCCCTTTGCTTCTTCACACTCGATCACCAGGAGGCCACGTGCTCTCGACACGTTTCACCGATCTGCTCGGCATCGATCATCCCATCGTCCAGGGCGGCAT
>NZ_JAJTWW010000015.1 GCF_021729135.1 Brevibacterium daeguense | reverse complement strand
TGCTGCCGGTGGTGAGTGGGTGGAGGTGGCCTGTCCCAGCAGTGGGGAATGGCTGCGCCGCCAAGCCGGCGTCGTCGTCACCGTGCCCGCGCTCACCCTGACCCGGCACGCCGACCTGCCCGGGCTGTTCGCCGACGGATCACCGATCCCCGCGGAGATGGCGCGCGAGTTCGTCTCCCATACCAATGTCATGTACCGGGTGCTCACCGACCCGGCCGGCGGACGGATCGTCGACGAGGTCGCCCGCTCCTACACCATCCCCAACGCCCTGAAGATCACACTGGTCCAGAAGCGGCCCTGGTGCACCGCACCCGGCTGCACCCGCCGGGCAGCCACCTGCGAACAGGACCACGCCATCCCCTACCACCACCAGAACCCGAAAGCCGGCGGTCGGACCGATCTGCACAACCTCCATCCGCTGTGCAAACGGCATCACCAGCTCAAGACGCGGGGGAAGCTGCGGCTGGAACACGGACCCGACGGAATCATCCGCTGGCTCCTGCCCCACGGCATCATCCACGACGACCATCCGCCGGATCGGCCCATCGATCAGGCGCACGCCGACTGCTTCACCACCCGCCCAGCCGCCGGAGAATCACCGGACGGCCGACCAGCGGATGACACCGGGCCGACAGGCCCTGCCGCACCTCCGCAGGTCGGCAGACCTCCGGACGACACCGGGCCTACCGATGCAGGGCCTCCCGAAAGCGGAGAATCACCACGGAATGCCGGGCCTCCGGACAATGCCGGGCCTCCAGACAGCGCTGGGCGGCCTCCAGGAAGTGCACGTCTGCCCACCGCCGACGAGCCTTCAGACAGCACCGGGGAGATATCCTGGGACGCCGCCAAGCCGCAATGTGACGACCCACCGAATGGGACAGATTCCCACGGGACGAGACCAGCGAATCAGCAGCCGGAACCGAACCACGGGGAGTCACCGGACATCGAGCTGCCCTTCGAAGACACCGAACCCCTCGGCACGGGCTACCGGCGACTCCGACCCAACCACGACCCACCGCCCTTCTGAGATGAGCACGCGGCTGGTAGCAATCACCGGCTTCGCGAGGTCACACGACGAGACCTGGCAACGACTAGTTCCCGAGCCTGGGCGCCGTACCGTCCTGGTCGCCTGTGGAGTCCTGTCCTGCCTGTCCTCCTGGTGCACCAGGATCATCGGGAGCACCCGGTCCGTCCTGGTCACGAGGTCCTCCCTGGCCATCAGGCCCACCAGGAGCACCAGGGCCGCCAGGCCCACCAGCGCCGCCGGGGCCCGGTTGACCACCCGGTGGGCTTCCATCTTCCGGAATCTCCGAATCGGGATCGGGCTCGTATCCGGAGTCCGGCTGATCGTTGACTTCGCGCACGCCCTGGAACGGCCGAGCCTGCCCCTCTCCCGACGCGGTCAGTTCGCGCACCCCGACCATATTGAGCAGACTGGCCGGAGTCTTCATGTCCACGCTGACCTTGACGATCAACGGCTTGTTCTCGTCCTCAGGGTCCTCCTGAATGCCAAGGTACACGCACGATTCGACGTCGGCGCGCTGTTCGATCTCCTCGCAGTAGACCGTCACCTGCTGACTCACCTGCTCAGGGATCAGCACGAGGTCCGTGCGCGTCGGATCGATCTGCGACGCGCCTGCACGCGCACCCTCCTGCGCATAGGCGATCGCCCTCGCACGGAGATCCAGCTGCCGGCCAGAATCGACTACCAGTGCCCCGAGGAGCAGGATGACCAGCGCCATGATCGGCAGGACTGGCGAGATCGAGCCCTCGTCATCGGTCAGATCGCTCCCCCGTGCCCAACCCCTCACGCCGCCCCACGCCGTGTATCCAAAATCCTTCATGACGTGGTGCTCTCGATCCCACGGTTGGGGTCCAGCGGCGAGGTGAAGCTGCTCCTCATCGTGAAACTTCCCGGCAGGAAGCCCATCACATCGACCATCGGGTACTCGCAGGTCGCCACGATCTCCACCGGATGTCCAGGCTGGAAGGTATCGATGCTCTCGACGTGGAGAGTCTCAGCACAACCCGGAGAGGCGCGGGAGGCGGCGTTCTCGAGGGTCGCCTCGGCGGCCTGATGAGCGGCGTACACGTTGCGTTCCTGCGTGGCAGCCCGAGCCGCGTCGCGCACGCCCGCGTCGAAGTTCGACGTCACGATCGACACCCGCGCGAACGCGAAGACCAGAGCCAGCACGCCCAGGAGCATCGGCATGATGAGAACGAGCTCGATCGACATCGAACCCCGATCGCGCACCCGCTCTCTCACCGTGCCAGTTCTCTCCGCTCCGCCCCTCACGGCGCCACCATGTCCGGTTCCCACCGCTCGATCTGGCCCGACGCCTCACCGGTGGCCGACAGGTTCAGACCCGGCACCAGCGTGATCACGTCGCCCGTCACCCGCACCGTCACCTCGCCGGACTCCCCGTCGTAGTACGACTCCACCTCGGCATTGATCAGCGACTCACTCCCGAGCTGCTGGGCGAAGGACTCGGTGTAGCTGCGCACCTGCGGACTGCCCTCCAGGTAGGCCTGGTAGTCGGGGAAGAGCCGCATCTGCGCCAGCCCCTCACGCGCCGACTGGACGGCGATGTTGCGGCCGTAGAAGTACAGACCGGACTGGATCGAGAAGAAGATGATGACGATGATCACCGGGCCGAGGAAGGCCAGTTCGATCGCCGAGGCGCCCCGGTCTCCCCGCATCATCTCGCCCAGGCTGCGGCAGACGCGGTTCAGGACGCTGCCGGGTGGATCGTCGGGTGCGGGCCGGGGATGGGAGGGAGAGTGCTGCATCGGGAGATCGGGTCCGGGCAGGGCCCTCAGAGCAGGTTCGCGGGATCGGTCGCCGAACCCGCTGCACCTGCCGGAACCACCGAGGCCGCCGGCGCGGCCACGTCATCCGGGGCTCCGCCGGGAACGGCCGCACCCTCGCACGAGTTGCCCTCTGCGGCGTTGTTCGCGCACGTCTCGAGGGTCTGAGAGCGCTCGCGCACGATGCTCATCACGATCGCGCCGACCACCGAGACCGCGATGACCAGGACCGCGGTGATGACGACCCACTCGATTGCGGAGGCACCGCGGTCGTCGCTCTTGCGCGCGCGGTCGAGGGTCGCGCGCAGGTTCATCAGGTCATCGAAGAAGGGCTTCATCGTGGGGGTTCCTAACATCGGGTAACGAGGAGGGGTGGGAGTCCAGAGGCAACTCTAAACGCCCAGTCTGAACTTTCGAGCCAGGTTCGCGTCGCAGAATGAACACATGTTGACACAGGGGTGAAACCTTCCGCCGTCAGGGACGAAACCTCGCGCGCATCACCGGGTCAGCGCAAGCGCGAGACGGGGTCAGCACCGGCCGTTACAGCTCCATCAGCTGTCCCACCGCCGGGAAGGCCAGGAACAGGAGGAAGCCGCCGCTCAGCAGCATCTGCGCCAGCAGCATCGACTGCGACCGCTCCCCCTCCTTGCCCTCGACCTCGGACAGCTCCTTGGCGCGCAGCGTCTCCGCACGCGCCGTCAGCGACGCCCGGATCTTCGCCCCGTCGTTGGCCGCCAGGCCCAAGGCTCCGGCCAGGTCGGTGAGCTCCTCGACCCCGATCGCCTCGCCGAGCTCCCCGAGCGCCTCCCACGGGCTCACGCCCAGCAGCCGCGCATTCGCGAGCGCCTGCCGCACCCGGACCAGCGCCCAGTGCTCGCTGACCGAGGCGGCGGCGAGCAGCGCCTCGGGAAGCCCGCGGCCACCCGAGAGATTCATGGCCACGAGATCGAGGAAGATGCCCACGACCTTGCGGAAGTCCTTGCGCCGCTTCGCGGCCTCCTGCTTGAGCGAGAGGTAGGGAATCGCCAGGCCCAGCAAGCCGAGGAGCATGGCGACGAGCACCGGGATCGCGCCGGGCAGGCCGACCCCGAACAGCTGAGTCAGACCCCACAGGATCGGCGCCAGCACGAACAGGAACAGGCCGGTGAACACCGAGGTGGCGAGGAAGCCGCCCACCGACTGCGACATGATCGCGAGGTCCTTGCCGACCCCGCCCAGCGTCCAGCCGCGCTCGGCAGCCCAGGATTCGAGCGCGTCGGAGACCTGCTCGAAGATCTGCTGCCACCAGGTCGTCGCCTGATCGCCGGCCTTCTCGAGGTCGGTGAGCACCGAGGTGCGCATCGACTTCTGGCCCGCGTCGATCCGGGCCACCAGCGAGGCGACGCCGGGCTTGGGGTGGTAGAACACGCGGATCAGCAGGTACGCGCCGAGACCCATCAGGCCGCCGGCCGCCATCGTCCAGAACAGGGTCACGTCACTTCCCCCCACTCGGCGCCGTGGGCCCGATCGTCGGCAGCGGCCGCTCGTCGTCCAGCCGGCATCATCACTTCGTCACCAGGAACCGGTCGCGGGTCTCGGGCTGGCCGAGCTGGCGCAGCCACCACAGCCCGCCGATGATGAGCGCCGCGACGACGAGCAGCACGATCTGGCCGAGCAGCGAGCTGTAGGGCTCGACGTAGTCCCGGTTGAACAGGGTCATCCCGCCCATCACGCCGAGGACGATGAACAGCACGATCTGCACGCTGCGCCGGATTCCGGCTCGGGAGGCGTCCACCCGTCGGCGCATGTCGAGCTCGTTGCGGGTCGAGGCGGCCAGCGAGGTCAGCACATCGCGCAGGCCGGGCCCGCGCAGCCGGGCGTTGAGGACGAGGGCGGACACCATCATGTCGGCACTGGGATCGTCGAGGTCGTCGGCGAACTTCAGGAGCGCGTCGGGCAGCGGCTCGCGCACCCGCAGCCGGTCGACCAGCAGGTTGAGCTGGGGACGGATCACCGGCGGGGTGGCGCTGACGCTGGCCGGGATCGCCTGCTCGAGGCCGACGGCACCGGCGATGGTGTCGCGCAGGGATTCGGTCCACGTGGCCAGCGCCTCGAGCCGCAGGATCGCCAGCCGCTCGACCTTCGAGTTGCCGACCAGCTGATCCCAGAATGCGGCGATGAGCGCCGCGATGACCGCGGGCACGAGCCAGCGCGTGAGCACCAGGATGACGAGGAATGCCGCTGCCGCCCAGAGCAGCCGGCTCTGCAGCGAGCGGGCCCCGACCGCGCGCCGGCGCCGCCTGCCCGGCTTGGCCGGATCGACGGGACCCAGCGGCCAGCCGGTGAACGCGACGACGAGCAGGAACACCGCCCCGCCGAACAGCGCGCCGGTGCCGAGCGCGGCCGGCACCTGCCAGCCGATGCCCTCCAGACCCGGAATCATGTCACCACCGTCCGACGACGGCGGGCTCGTAGCCGTGCGCGGCGAGGTCGTCGGCCGCCTCGATCGGGGCGTGGGCGACAGCCATCCCGTCCGGCCCGGGCGCGAAGATCTCGCTCGACAGCACCCGGCCGTCGATCCCGGTGACCTCGCGGATGGACTCGACCACGCGCCGGGTGCCGTCGGGGAACTCCTTGCGCCGCATGAACACGACGTAGTTGATGGAGCCGGCGATGAGCATGTGGGTCGCCTCGACCGGCAGGTTCTCCTGCGCCTGCAGCGCGTAGGTCGCGATCCGGTTGAACACCTCCATCGAGGAGTTCGCGTGGATCGTCGACAGGGAGCCGTCGTTGCCCTGGCTCATCGCGTTGAGCATGGTGACGATCTCGTCGCCGAGCACCTCACCGACGATCACGCGGGAGGGGTTCATGCGCAGCGAGCGTCGCACGAGCTCGGCCATCGACACTCCGCCCATGCCCTCGGAGTTGGGCAGCCGCTCCTCGAAGGCGACGACGTTGGGGTGCAGGTCCTCGAAGCTCTCCAGCCCGAGCTCCATCGCGCGCTCGACGGTGATGAGCCGCTCGTGCGCCGGGATGCAGTTGGCCAGCGCCCGGAGCATGGTGGTCTTGCCGGCGTTGGTGGCGCCGGCGATCATGATGTTCTTGCGCGCCGTGACCGCCGCCTGCAGGAACTCGGCGACGTCGAGGCTCATGGTGCCGGAGGCGACGAGGTCCCGCAGGAACACCTTGCCCAGGCGGGAGCGGCGAATGCTGATCGCGGGCCGCGTGCACACGCCCATCACCGCGGACATGCGGGACCCGTCGGGCAGCCGCAGGTCCAGCTGCGGGTTCGCGGAGTCGAAGGGGCGGGAGGACAGGCCGACGTTCGAGGCGAGGATCTGGATCAATTCGACGAGTTCCTCGTCGGTCTCGGCGACCGGGTCGTGCATCCGCTCGCTGCCGTCGGCATAGCCGACGAACACCTGGTCGCAGCCGTTGATGTCGATGTTCTCGACTTCCGGGTTCTCGAGCAGCGGCTGCAGCCGGCCGACGCCGAACAGGGCGGCGTGGATCGCGTTCGCGACGTCCGCCTCGTCCTCGGGGGTGAGCGGGGTGCGGCCCGAGGAGATCTCCTCGCGGGCGTAGTCCTCGAGCACCTGGATGATGAGCGACCTGGCGAACTGCCGCTCGTCCTCCGAGGACATCGCAGCCCGTCCTGCCATCTCATCGGCGCGGCGCTGCTGGTTGAGCCGGTCCGCCACCCGCCCGCGCAGGGTGCGGACGAGCTCATTCTGGTTCTCGATCACTGCCGACCTCTCATCTCGCGTCGACTGCTCGGTGCCGGGCCGGCCGCCGAGGCGGTCGCCGGGGCCTGCATGGGCGGTCCCGGCGGGGCGGGCGGGGGCTGCGGGACCGTCCCCGGGTGCGCCGCCGCTGCCGGTTGCTGGACCGCGGGCTGGGGAAATTCGGCAAAGCGCTGGGGCTGGGCAATGCTCTGAGGCTGGTGCTGGGCCTGGTGCTGGTGGGAGGAAGCGGGTTCCAGCAGGGATTCGATCCGGTCAGTCCCGCTGCTCCTGCTGCCCACCTCACCGGCCGAGGCGTCCTCCGGCTGTCCGCTGCGCCTGGGCCGGCGCCGGCGGCGCGGCTCCCGCTGCTCGGGGATCGCCCCGGCGGCGACCATCTCCGCGCGGTCGATCCGGATGTCGGCCAGCTGCGCGATCCGCTCGACGATCGGCAGTCCCGAGCGGACGAGGACGGTCCGCTCGGGCCGGTTGATCACCTGTCCCTCGAACATCCCGACGCCCTTGGGGTCGAGCGCGAGGTGGCCGAGGTATTCGGTGTGGCGATGCACGTCCTCACCCAGCGCGGCGAAGGCGCCCTCGGCGTCGCGTGCATCGCGCTCCTCGGCGACCACGACCACACCGAACCGCGGGGTGGCCGCGGGCAGCGCGGAGCGGAGCTTGGCCAGCCGGCGGCGGGTGTGGATGACGTCGGCCGGGCGGGGGCGCATGACGAAGACGAGGGCGGCCGACTCCTTCGCCAGCGGCAGGTGGGTCGCCGAAGCCCACAGGCTGCCGAGGTCGGCGATGACGTCGTGAGTGGTGACCTGGGCGAAGCCTCTGCCGATCGACGGCCACAGCTGCTGGACAGCGGTGGCCTGCTCGGGCTCGAAGAGTCCGGCGATCAGTTCGGTCCCGCCGAGCAGCGTCTGGGCGTGCTCGGCGATGACCTGCGGGGGCAGCTCCTTGCGCGCCAGCGGCATCAGGGACATCAGTCCGCGATCCGGGTCGACCGGTCCGCCGACCTCCAGGGGCATGCGGTAGGCGAGGTCGCCGCCGCGGATATCGGCATCGACGAGGAATGAAGTGCGCGGCCACAGGGCCGCCGCGAGGAGGGCGAGCGTGGTGGTTCCGGGCGCGCCCTTGGCCGACGCCAGTGAGATGAGAGTCATCGCGGGCGCCTCACTGACTCAGGAAGTCCACGCCGGGGCGGGTGCCCTGCGCGAGCTTCGTCGCCGCGACCTGGCCGGCCGCTGCCGAGGGGACCAGCGTCGCGGCCTGATCGGAGCCGATGAGCACGGAGACGCTGAGGTTGCCGCCGGCGTCGATGACGCTGACGACCCGCGCGGATTCGACGAGCACCTGGCCGGTCCCACCGCCGGCCTCGACACCGGCGCCCTGGTAGAGGCGGACGACATCGCCCGAGGCCAGGGGTTCGCTGGGCCGCTGGGTGGGGGTGAGCACGAGCCCGACGACCTCGCCGTTGGACGGGATCGCCGATCCGGAGACGAACATGTTCTGGTTGACGACCGTGCCCTGCGGGATCAGCGACACCGCATGGGAGCCGACGAAGTTCTCCAGGGAATCCGCCGGGATGATGCCGGCGGCATCGGTGCCGACGCGGGCAGTGGTGAAGTCGGCCTCGCTGATCGTCTGTCCGGGTTCGATGTCGCGGACGGCGACGAGCACGTCGCTGCGGCTGCCGGCGCTGAATGCGATCAGCGCACTGGCGATCGCGCCGACCAGGATCAGGACGATCGCGAGAGCCATCATCAGGGGGCGTCGATCGCGGCCGGCGGCGGGGAGTTTGTGGGTCTTCGGCACAGCCTCGGACTCGGGGGATTTGACTGCCATGGCCATCAGAATAGTGCAGGCCCCGGCGCTCGCGAATTCGGGTGGATGGCCGCTTTCACCTCGGCGAACATCAGGTGAACGGGGTCGTTGGGCGCACGGTCCGGGCGGGGCTCAGGCCGACTGCACCGCGCTCCTGCACTCCTCGCAGTGAGGGTGACGGCCCGCTTCGGTGCAGTCCTCGCAGCGCAGGAACTGGCGGCGGCAGCTCTCGTCGGCGCAGTTGGCGAACAGCGGGGTGGGTGTGTTGCAGGAGACGCAGCGTCCCAGGGACTCCGCGCCCTCGCCGAACTCCATGTGCATGCGCTTGTCGAAGACGTAGAGCGACCCCTCCCAGAGACCGGAGTTGCCGAACGACTCCCCGTACCGGACGATTCCGCCGTCGAGCTGGTAGACCTCGGAGAAGCCCCGATTCTTCATGAGCACGCTGAGCACCTCGCAGCGGATGCCGCCGGTGCAGTACGTGACGATCGGCTTGTCCTTGAGATCGTCGTACTTGCCGGACTCGATCTCGGCGAGGAAGTCGCGCGTGGTGCCCGTCTCGGGCACGATCGCGTCCTTGAACCTCCCGATCTGGGCTTCCATCGCGTTGCGGCCGTCGAAGAAGACGACGTCCTCGCGCTCCTCGACGAGTCGGTGAAGCTGACCCGGCCTGAGGTGCTCGCCGCCGCCCTGGACCCCGTCCTCGGTGACGGTGATCTCGTCGGAGGCGCCGAAGGTCACGAGCTCGGGACGGACCTTGACGCTCAGTCGCGGGAAGTCGTCGCCGGTGCCGTTGGACCACTTGATGTCGGCCGTCTTGAACGGTGCGTAGCTCTTGGTGACGCGCACATACTTCTTCACGTCGTCGATCTCGCCGCCGACGGTGGCGTTGATGCCGTGCTCGGACACGATGATGCGGCCGGTGAGGCCACAGCCCTCGGCAAGCGCATGCTGCCAGAGGCGGATCGCCTCGGGGTCGGGCAGTGGGGTGAAGACATAGAAGAGCACGATCTTGGGCACGGACATGGCGCCAATTCTAGGGGTTCGACAATCGGGCCGGACCATGACGGTCCGGCCCCGATCCGCCGGTGCTCTGGCGGCACAGTCACGGGCAGGGCATCACTCCTGATAGGTGTATCCGGTGGGGTCGTCGCCGAGGTCGACGATCGCCGCCACCGGGCCGCCGCCGTCGGGACCCTGATGGGCCGCCGACACCGAGACGAACACCGCCGGGTCGCCGGTCACCTGGGCGGTGACACCTCCGACAGCGGCCTTGATCTGGCGGTGCCAGTGGACGTCGGAGTCGTCGAGCATGGCGTTGCGCCGGCCGAGCACGCGCCCGTCCTGGCTCGCCTCGCACTTGAGGAACACGTTGACGAGTCGGCCCTGCAGATCGTCCCGGTGCGGCCGCTCCGGCAGATCGAGGCCGGCGTCCCTGATGGCGTTCCAGATGCCGTCGGCGTCGAGAGCGTGCTTCATCACCGAGTGGCCGATCCGGTAGCGTCCGCCCACTCCGGCGGCATTGCCGACGACGACCACCTGAGCCCGGTCGAGCTCGACTCCCGAGGAGCACGACGCGACCGCGGAGTACTTGCCGCGCTCGCGCATGATGTCGTCGTCGCTGAGGTCGGTCTCCTCGCCGAGCGCCTTCGCGATCCCGAGCGCGGTGGTGCCGTTGGAGACGTCCATCGAGGTCAGCGTGTCCTCGGTGAACACGTCATTGCCGCGGGAGCGGGCATCGCGGATGGTGTCGATGGTCAGCAGCGGGGTCTTGGTCTGGACGTAGTGGACGTCGGCGGTGTCGGAGATCCCGGCGCGCTCGGCGGCGACCTTCACCGCCTCGGCGACCTTGTCGACCATGCCCATCCGGCCGATCTCCTCCGGCAGGATCGGCTCGCTCATCGCGAAGCCCACCGACAGCCGCTTGTCCTCGGTCTTCTCCACCGACTCCGGATCCACGGTGGCGAAGATCGTTGCATGGGGGCTGATCACGCCGTCGGTGCCGCCGGACCACACGATCGGGATCTGGTCGACCTTGTCCTTGGCCGCGCCCTTGGCCACGAGCGCCTCGCGGAAGGCGCGGTCGGCGATGATCCGGGTGTAGTCGTTGACGCCGCCGTTGCCCTCGGTCTTGCCGATGATGGCGATGACTCGGTCGGCTTCGAGGACTCCGTCGTCGATGAGCTTGGTGAGCTCCGAGGCGTCGGTGACGCTGTGGAGCGGGACTTTGCGGACTTCGATCGGCTCCGGCATGGGGTTTCCTTCCGATTGGGGTACGGGATTCGGGACAGGTTCGGGATCGGAGGTGGGTTCGGGACCAGGAGGAGGGTTCTGCATCTTGCGGTGACTTCTCGTTGAAGATTCGGCTGATTTCGACGAGAAGTGACCGCACGTCGGATCAGAGCCGGCTACCGTCTGCCGAGTGCGGCGCCGACGGCGACCCCGGCCAGCGCGATCCCGGCGCCCAGGACCACGCCGAGCGCGAATCCGGCGGGCAGCACAGGCACACTGCCGAGAGCAGCACCGGGGCCCCCGCCTGCAGACGCTGCAGCATCGACGAGGGCGGGTCGCCCGGCCGCGTCCCTGCCGTCCCGGTCACTGACGACGCCGGCTCCTTCCGGCGCTGCGATGGCTCCCAGCTCGGCCGCCGGGCCGGCGACCGCCTCGGCGCCCTCCACCGGCGCACCGGCCGGCACCTTCCGGGCACCGGCGATGTCGGCGTCGATGTCGGCGAAGAACTTGGTCGCCATCCGCTTGGCGACGCCGCCGAGCATCCGCTGCCCGACTCCGCCGATCGCGCCGCCGACCACGGCATCCGCCGACCACGTGACGTCGCTGCCGGCGTCGGAGCCCTCCGCCAGTTCGACCGAGATGTCGGCCCCGATCGTGCCCGCCCCGCCGGCGGCCTTCATGGTCAGGACGAACGACGTCGGCTCGACCTCCTGCGCGAACGCGACCTCGCCCTTGTAGCTGCCCTTGATCGAGGCCACGCCGAGGCTCACGGTCACCAGATAGCGACCTGTGCCGAGCTCCTCGAAGGTCTGCACTCCCGGGATGGTGCGCTGGAGCACCCCGGTGTCGTGGAAGGCGTCCCAGGCCGTCTGCGGGTCGGCTGCCATGTGGGCGGTGCCGGTGATCTGCATGTTCTCCCTTTCGGTGGGTCGGAAGGTGCGGAGGTCAGGATCGGGTCTGCTCGGGTCGGGGGCTGCGCGGGTCAGGGGCTGCGGTGCTCAGCCCCGGCGCAGCGAGGGCCACTCGCCGGCATCGTGCCGGCGGCGCAGCTCCCACAGCTCGGGCGGCGAGATCGGCATCCGGGTGATGGGGAAGCCCTCGGCGTCCTCGACCGCGGAGGCGATGACCGCGCTGACAGGGATCGTCCCGGCCTCGCCGGCGCCCTTGATGCCCAGCGGGTTGAGCGGGCTGGGGGTCTCCAGGTGGTCGGTCTCGATCTCGGGGACTTCGGCGGCGAACGGCATGAGGAAGTCCATGAAGGAGGCGTTGAGCAGCTGCCCGGAGGAGTCGTACGCCATCTTCTCGTAGAGCGCGCCGCCCACCCCCTGGGCCACTCCCCCGTGCACCTGCCCCTCGACGACCATCGGGTTGATCATCGGCCCGCAGTCGTGGACCACGCAGTAGCGCAGGATCCTGATGTCAGCGGTCTCCGGGTCAGTCTCCACGATCGCGGCGTGCATGCCGGAGGCGAAGGTCGAGCGCACCGGGGAGTAGAAGTCGGAGTCCTCCAGCCCGGGCTTGTCGGATTCGGCGATCGGCGGCTTCGTCTCGTCCTGCTTGCCGGCGAACTGGGTGGCCGCGCGGGCGGTGTCGTCGAAGGCGTAGCGCAGCGGGTTGGACAGCACGGACACCATCGCCAGCGGCATCTGCGCCTTCGGATCGCCCTTGACCCGCACGATCCCGTCGACGATCTCCAGGTCGGCCGGGTCGACCTCCAGGGAGCGGCCGGCCACCGCGAGCGCCTTCTGCTTGACCTTCTTGGCCGTCAGGTGGACCGCGTTGCCGCTCATCACGGCGCCGCGAGAACCCCAGGTGCCCACCGAATACCCCATCTTGCGGGTGTCTCCGGTGGTGACGCTGACCATCTCGATCGGCACGCCGAGCTCGTCGGCGACGATCTGGGCGAGCACCGTCTGATGGGCCTGCCCCTGGCTGGTCAGGCCGGTGGCGACGTTGACCCTACCGGTGGTCTCGATCTCGATGTGGCCGCCCTCGTAGGGGCCGGCGCCGGTCGATTCCACGTAGCAGCCGATCCCCAGGCCCACCCGGCGGCCCGCGGCCTCGGCCTCGCGGCGGTAGTCGGCGAAGTCGTCCCAGCCGACGAGGGCCTTGAGCTTGTCGAGCGAGGTGTCGTAGTCGCCGGAGTCGTAGATGCCCTCGCGGCCGTCCTGCATGGTCAGGCCGATGGGGTGCGGGAACTCGCGGACGAAGTTGCGCCGGCGCACCTCCGTGCGGTCCCGGCCCAGGTAGTCGGCGACGGCATCCATCGTCCGCTCCATCAGGTAGGCGGCCTGGGGCCGACCGGCGCCTCGGTAGGGGGTGACGATGACGGTGTTGGTGTAGAGGGAGTAGTACTCGACGCGGTAGTCGGGCAGGTCGTAGGGACCGAGGATGTGCGTCGAGGTGTTGAGCGGGACGATCACCCCGTAGGGCAGGTAGGCGCCGTTGTCGTGCCAGAACTGCACGTCCAGGCCCGCGATCCGGCCGTCGTCGTCGAATCCGACCCGGACCCGCTGCAGCTGCTGGCGCTCGTGCGCCGAGGAGATGAAGTGCTCGCGCCGGTCCTCGGTCCACTTGACCTCCCGCTCGAGCACCTTCGCCGCGGCGCCGAGGGCCAGCTCCTCCGGCCAGGGATGGTTGATCTTGACGCCGAAGCCGCCGCCGACGTCGGGGGTGATGACGTCGACCTTGTTCAGCGGCAGATCCAGCCGGGCTGCGAGCGCGGCGCGCACGCCGGTGGAGGTCTGGGTCGACGAGTGGACCCGCAGGGAGCCGTCCTCCCGGTTCCAGCGGGCCAGCACGCCCTTGCCCTCCATGGGCATGCTGGCGCTGCGTTCGATGTCGAGGTCGAGTTCGAGCACGTGGGCCGCCGAGGCGATCCGACCGGGCGCATCACCGACCTCCTGCACCAGGTGGGCGGCGATATTGCCCGGCGCCTCCTCGTGCACCAGGGCGGCACCGTCGCGGGCGGCTTCGATGCCGACGACCGCGTCGCGGAATTCGTACTCGACCTCGATGCGGGAGGCCGCGTCCTCGGCGAGATAGCGATCGTCGGCGATCACCATGACGATCGCCTCGCCGACGTGGTTGACCTCGTCCTTGGCCAGCACGTGCCCCGTGACGGGCGCCTCGATCGCGGGGTGCGGCAGCAGCATCGGCAGCGGCTCGGCGAGCTTCCCGACGAGATCCTCGTACGTCCACACCGCCACCACGCCGGGCACGTCGAGGGCGCCGGAGACGTCGATGTCGAGGATCCGGGCGTGCGCGTGCGGACTGCGGACGAACGCCGCTTCGAGTGCGCCGGTGCCGAGGTCGTCGACGTAGCGGCCGTTGCCGGTGACCAGCCGCGGATCCTCGCGGCGCTTGATGCGCTGGCCGAACATGCGGGTGGTCATGGCTGCTCCTCCCCCGCGGCGGTCCCGCTGCCGGGGCATCCCGCACAGCCGGCGGTGGCGCGGCCGGCCGCGCGCTTGAGCTCGGCGGCCCGGCACACCGCGGTGACGATGTTCTGGTAGCCGGTGCAGCGGCACAGATTCCCGGAGATGGCCTCCCGGGCCTCCTCGCGGCTGGGGTCGGGGTTCTCTGCGAGGAACGCCTCGATCGTGGTGATGAACCCCGGCGTGCAGAAGCCGCACTGCAGCGCGTGGCTGTCGATGAACGCCTGCTGCACCGGGGACGGATGCTCCGGGTCGTCGCCGATCCCCTCGACCGTGGTGATCTCGCGACCCTGCACAGTGGCCGCGAAGATCAGGCACGAGCGCACCGGCTGCCCGTCGAGCAGCACGGTGCAGGCGCCGCACACCCCGTGCTCGCAGCCGACGTGGGTGCCGGTCAGCCCGAGGTCGTGGCGGAGCGCGTCCGACAGCAGTCGGCGGCCCGGGATGTCGAGCCGGTGCTCGACGCCGTTGACGGTGAGCGCGACCGGCTGGGTGCGCTCCCGGCCGGCCTCGAGGTCATAGGTTCCGGGGGCGTTGTCGGTGGTCACGCTGCTCCTCTCGCGGGGATGTCGGCCGTGAGCTCGGTGAGCAGCCGGCGGGCGAGCACACCCGTCAGGTGCCGGCGGTAGTCGGCGGTGGCA
This sequence comes from Brevibacterium daeguense, assembly GCF_021729135.1. Classification (GTDB taxonomy): domain Bacteria; phylum Actinomycetota; class Actinomycetes; order Actinomycetales; family Brevibacteriaceae; genus Brevibacterium; species Brevibacterium daeguense. The sequence goes on along the minus strand of NZ_JAJTWW010000015.1, from coordinate 177,210 downwards.
TGGATGTCGGATTCGGGTGCGATGTGCTCGGTCACGCGCTCGACCACCGCCTCGGCGATGTCTGCCGAGGTGCTCGCGGGCCGGCCCGCGACCAGCTCGGTGAGGTCGAGGGCGTCGGGCAGCTCGGTGACGGACACGAAGCCCATCCGCGCCGTGCGCAGCTGCCCGTCGCTGACCTGCAGGGCCAGCGCTGCACCTGCCAGCGCGTAGTCGCCCGAGCGCCGGGTGAGCTCGGTGAACGCTGTGCGGGTGCCTTCCGCGAACCGGCCGAATCGGGCGGACACGAGGATCTCGTCGGGTTCGAGGACGGTCTCCATCGGTCCGACGAACAGCTCGCTCGCGGTGATCGTGCGCTCCCCGCGGACCGAGGCGGCCGTCACCGATCCGCCGGTCAGCGCCAGGATCATCGGCATCTCCCCGTTCGGGTCGGCGTGGGCGAGCGAGCCGACGGTGGTGCCGCGGTTGCGGATGGCCGGATGTGCCACGTTGACCAGCGCCTGCCTCAGCAGCGGCAGCGCCGCATGCGCCGCGTCGTCCTGCTCCAGGCGCCGGTGGGTGACGAGCGCGCCCACCTCGACCGCCTCGGCGGACACCCGGATCTCGTCGAGTCCCGGCAGGCCGGTGATGTCGACGAGGTGGGCCGGGGTGGCCAGCCGCATGTTGAGCACGGGGACGAGGCTCTGCCCACCGGCGATCACCTTCGCCTCGGGGCCGAGGTCGTGCAGCAGGCGCACGGCCTCGTCGAGGGTGGTCGGGCTGTGGCAGGTCAGCGGCGCCGGTTTCATCGGGCTCCTGTCGCTCGGATCGGATCGGGCGGGGTCGGCTCGGGTCGGCTGGTCATCCGGTCGGTGCCGGTGAGGTCGGTTCCGGGGCGGGTCATGCGGTCATCCGGTCGGTGCCGAGGCGGTCAGTGCTTGGCCGATCCGGGCGGACTGGTCGAGTCATCGACCAGCGAGGCGGTGACCCCGTGGGCGCTGCGGCCGCCGTCGTCGGTGTCGGCACGGTCCCGGTGTCGGGGCTGCTCCTCGACGATGAGCTCGCCGTTCTCGGTCCGGCCCACCACCCGGTGGCCGTGGAGTCCGTAGTTCTCCCGCAGCCGCAGCTCGTCGAGGTTGTACAGCCCCTCCCGGCCGACCGCGATCGTGGTGCCGCCGGCGTCGTCGACGTGGTCGTCGCGCTGTGCGGCGGGGACGAAGGCGCGCACGATGTGGTACATCACCAGGACGACGATGGTGCCGAAGGCGATGCCGGCCAGCGTGAAGGTCTCCGTGATCTGCAGGCTGACGTCGCCGATCGCGATGATGATGCCCGCCGCCACCGGCACGAGGTTGACCGGCTTGGAGAAGTCGACCCGGTTCTCGATCCAGATCTTGGCACCGAGCAGGCCGATCATGCCGTAGAGGATGACCGTGATGCCGGCGAGCACGCCGCCGGGAGTCGCGGAGATCAGCGCACCGAACTTGGGCGAGAGGCCGAACAGGATCGCGACCACGCCGGCGACGTAGTACGCGGCCGTCGAGTACACGCGGGTGCTGGCCATGACGCCGATGTTCTCCGCGTAGGTGGTGGTCGGGGAACCTCCGACCGAGGTGGCGATGACGGTTGCGACACCGTCGGCGGCGACGGCACGACCCATGTAGGGGTCGAGGTCGGTCTTGGTCATCTCCGACACCGCCTTGACATGGCCGACGTTCTCAGCGATCAGGGCGATCACGGCCGGCAGCATCACGATGATGAAGGCGGCGTTGAACTCCGGCAGATGCACGCCGACGACCCCGGCGGCGGCATCGGTGGCCGGCGGGAATCCGATCCAGGGCGCCTCGACCACGCCGGACCAGTTGACCCGGAAGTGCGTGTCGATGCCGTCGATGGTCGCGTTGTAGGAGGTGATCTGCCCGAAGACCATGTCGAAGACCCAGGACAGGGCGTAGCCGAAGATCAGGCCCAGGAGGATCGCGATCCGGCCGAGGAAGCCCTTGAGCGCCACCGAGATGATGATGACGACCACCATGACGATGAGGGCGACCCACTGGTCCTGCGGCCAGTAGACGTTGGCCACGACCGGGGCCAGGTTGAAGCCGATGAGCATGACGACCGCGCCGGTGACCACCGGCGGCATCACCCTCGTGAGCATGCCGGCGCCCATGAAGTGGATGAACACGCCGACCAGCGCCAGCACGATGCCGGCGACGAGGATCGCGCCGGTCACCTGCTGCGGGCTGCCGCCCTGGGCCGTCACCGCCGCCACACCGCCGACGAACGCCGCCGAGGTGCCGAGGTAGCTGGGCACCTTCCCGTTGACGATGAGCAGGAAGATGATGGTGGCGATGCCGCTCATCATCACGGCCAGCTGCGGGTTGAGCCCCATGACGATGGGGAACACGAAGGTGGCGCCGAACATCGCCACGACGTGCTGGGCGCCCAGGCCGATCGTGCGCGGCCAGGTCAGCCGCTCATCGGGGGCGACGGCAGCGCCGGGCGCAATGTGCTTGCCGTCTCCGTACAGTTTCCATCCGAAGGCCATTTCGCACTCCTTGTTCGACGCATCGCTGAGTCGTCATGGGTCTCTGCGGCGCCATTGCCACAGAGCGCGTTCATCCACTATATGGACACCCCTGTTGCCGTCGTCACGTCATTGTGTGCCGAGAAGGCGGGCAGGGTGATGGCAGATGTCCACAGGGGCCGTTCGGTCGGCCGGGGATCCAGCATCCCGGAGCGCCTCATCGGTCGTCACGCTCCTCATCGGTCCGTCAGCTGGAGTGCGTGGAGTGCCAGGGTGATCGCGAAGCGGCGCTGCGCGTCCCGAGTGAAGGGACCGAGCATCCGCTCGAGCTTGGAGATCCGGTAGCGCAGCGAGTTGTAGTGGAAGTGCAGGGCACGGGCGGTTTCCGCCACATTGAGGTTGTGCTCGAGCAGCACCGCCAGCGTCCGCCGCAGGTCCGCGTACTCCGGTTTGTCATCTGTTGCCAGCACACCGAGCGTCTCCACCGCGAAGGCATAGAGCTCCTGGGTGTCGGGGATCAGCGACAGCAGCCGGAACACGCCGAGCGAGTCGAAGTGCCGCACCGACTGGTTCCCGTCCATCCGCCGTCCGACCTCGACGGCCTTGCGCGCCTCCTCGTACGCCTCGGGCAGGCGGAGCACGTCATCGAGGGTGCGGCTGATCCCCGTGGAGAACGTCCGCCGCCCCCCGCCGCCGAGTCCGCGCACCGCCCGGGCGAACCCCTCGACGAGGGCGAGTGCCTCGTCCTGGCGGGCCTGCGGGTCGATCCCGAAGACGGCGATCACCTCGTCGCTGGACCACACGACAGCGGCCTGCGGGTCGTGACGGCGGACGGTGTTCGTCCAGGCGGTGGCGAAGCGCTCCTGCAGGGACCGCACCTCCTCCCCCGGGATCTCGTCCTCGCCGGGCCCTGCTCCGTGATTCGCCTCGGCGACGACGACGAGCAGCGGCCGGTCCAGGTCCCAGCCCAGGCTCTGCGCGTGCGAGAGGATGTCCCGTCGGGTGCCTGCCCGGCCGCGGAGGATGTCGTGGAGGAAGTCGGCCTGGTACTTGCTCTCGACGGCCTGCACAGCCTGCTGCTTGGTGATGACGAGGGCGGCGGCCGCTGCGGCCTGCTCGGCGAGGTGGGCGTCCTCCGCGCCCATCGGCTGTCGGCCGAACAGGACCAGCCTGCCGATGTCGCGGGTGCCGCCGTGCACGCCGACGCTGAGCCAGTGCATGCCGTCACCGCCGTGCCGCGAGATGTGGGTGGGCTCGGCCTCGACGAGGAACCGGCCGGAGCGGTCGAAGCAGTCGAGCTCCCGCAGCACGTCGAGCTCCTCGGCGAATCGACCTGCACCGCACTCGGCGAGCACCCGCCCGTCGGCCGTGGTGACCAGCGCGGCATCGCCGATCCGGCTGAGCAGGCCGCGGCAGATCTGTGTGAGGTCACCGCCGGTGACCACTCCGGAGACCAGTTCGCCGAGGACGTGCTCGGCGCGCTTGAGGACATCGGCCCGCCGATTGAGGATGCGGGCGACGACATCGTTGATGATCCGGTCGAAGGCAGCGGTGGCCGGCAGCTCGATGACGGGGAAGCCGCGCTGATCGGCGGCCTGCCGGACGGCGTGCGGGACGGAGTCGAGGTAGCGGCCGGACTTGATCGCGATCCCGGCGAGCTCCCGGTCGGCGAGGTCGTGGATCAGCCCGACCAGGCCGGCCTCCTCCTGCGGCAGCGGGTAGCCGGTCGTCAGCAGCATCTCCTGCGGGCGCACCCAGGGGAGGATGTCAGGCACTTCCATGACGTTGACGAGCAGCACCGAGCGGCCCATCCCCGAGGAGCCCGCCAGCACCTCGGCGCCGAGCAGGCTGGGCACCCGCAGCACCTCGGACATCGAGATCGCGTCTCCGAGCGCGGGCCGAGCGCCGGTGCTCGGCAGATCCTGCCGGTCATACTGCTCGTTATCGGCAACTCTGACCATGTCCAGCACCCTATAGCCCCTGCCTAGCATTGTGAAATGGACCACATCGCTGTGCTGTCACCGCCGCCCCTGCGCCCTGCGGCGGCGTCGGTGCTCGCACCCGACTGGCTCCACCGGTCCGGCGAGGCGACGGTGCTGGCGGCGCTGCCGCGGGCCGTCTACCTGCACGCCGGCGAGTGGTCGGAGGTCCTGTGCGTCCTCGACGCTGATGCGCTGCGGCTGCCGAATTCCGTGGTGGTGCCCTCGGTCGGGATCGGCACGGGACGGCCGGTGTCGACGGGCCTGATCCCGGGGGACGCGGTCACGGTCAGCGCCGGCCGGATCGAGCTGCCCTCCGCGCGGCTGGAGGTGAGACGCACCTTCCGGCCCGCCTCGATCAGGGTGGGCGCGGCGGTGGGGATCGACGGTGAGGCCGTACGAGCCCTCCGCGCCGAGCTGCGGCCCGGGCTGCCCGGCCTGGCAGACGCTGCCGCGGACGTCCTGGCCGCTCTCGACACCCCCGGATCGACCGACGGGCTCGCTGCGAGCACGCGCGCGCTCGTCGGCCGCGGGCCGGGGCTCACTCCGTCGGGTGATGATGTACTGGCCGGCGTGCTCCTCGGCCTGCGCGCGGCGGGCCGGATCCGCGCGTCGGCGACCCTCGCGGAGGCCGTCGCCGCTCATCTGCGCGCGACGACCAGCCTGTCGGCGTCACTGCTGCGGGCCGCCGGCGACGGCTGGTGCCTCCCCGAGGTGCGGGCGCTGCTCGACGGGCTGCGGTCCGGCGGCGCCGTTCCCGGCAGCACCACCTCCGGCAGCCCCGTCGCCCACAGCCTCAAGCTGCTCGATCGGATCGGGCATTCCTCAGGCCACGACCTCGCGACCGGGCTGCTCGCCGTGCTGACCGCCGACCGCGGCCGGCCCTCTACCGCCTCCGCTCCCATCCGCTCAGCCCATCACCGTGAGAGGACTCTCCATGCCTGATTTCGTCGACGTCCGCACCGGGGTCTACTTCGACTCCGTGAGCCTCATGCAGGTGTCCCAGACGGTCAAGCGCACCCCAGGGATCAGTGATGCCCTCATCGGCATGGGCACCCCGCTCAACCTCGAGCTCATGGTCTCCACCGGCTTCGCCGTTCCCGACGAGGCCGGACCGAATGATCTGGTCGTCGCCCTCCGCGGCGAGGACGACGCCGCCCTCGACGCGGGCCGCTCCGGCCTCGACGCCGCACTGGCGGAGCTGCGCTCGGCCGCGTCCCGCTCCGCGGATCTGACCGGGGACTCGCCGGCGCTGACGATCGGCTCGGCCGCGCAGCGCACCGACGCGAACCTCGCGGTGATCTCCGTGCCCGGTGAGTACGCTGCCGTGGATTCGCTGGACGCGATCCGGGCGAACTGCTCGGTGATGCTGTTCAGCGACAACGTCGACGTGGCCGCCGAGGTGGCCCTCAAGGACGCCGCCGCAGCCGCCGACGTCCTCGTGATGGGCCCGGACTGCGGCACCGCCGTGGTCAGCGGCGCCGCCCTCGGCTTCGCCAACCGCGTGCGCGCGGGCCGGTTCGGGGTGGTGGCGGCTTCGGGCACGGGAGCGCAGCAGGTGATGTGCCTGCTGGAGGCCGCCGGCGAGGGCGTCTCCCACGTGCTCGGCACGGGTGGCCGGGATCTGTCCGCGGAGGTCGGGGGCCGCAGCGCCGCCCAGGCTCTGCGCGCCCTCGCAGCGGACGAGAGCACCGAGCGCGTGATCGTGGTGTCCAAGCCCGCCGACCCGGGAGTGCTCGCCGAGCTCGAGCGGCTCGCGGCGGACCTCGGCGTGCCCGTCACCTGGGCGGCCCTCGGCCCCGGTCTGCCCGATCTCACCTGTGCGGTCGAGCAGGCGCTGCGGCTGGCGGACGCTCCGGTCCCGGAGTGGCCGAGCAAGCTCGCGGAGGCGGGTGCACCTGCCGCGGGGCCGCTGCGCGGCCTGTTCTGCGGCGGCACGCTGGCGGACGAGGCGATGGTGATCGCCGCCGAGGCGCTCGGCCCCATCCCCTCGAACATCCCGCTGGCCGGCGCCCCCCGAATCTCCGGGCAGGAGACCGTGGACGGCCACGCGGTGCTCGACTTCGGCGCCGACGAGATGACTCAGGGCCGCGCCCACCCGATGATCGACCCCTCCCTGCGCCTCGAGCGGATCCGCGCCGAGTCTCGGACTGCGGGAGTGCTGCTGCTCGACCTCGTGCTCGGCTACGGCTCCCACCCCGATCCCGCGCCCGAGCTCGCCGCGGCGATCCGCGACGCGCGGGCCCAGGCTGCCGCAGCGGGACGGGAGCTGCCGGTGGTCGTGTCCGTGATCGGCGCCGCCGGTGACCCGCAGGGCATGGAGCACACCGTGTCGGCGCTCCACCGCGCGGGCGCCTCGGTCTTCAGCTCGAACGCCCGGGCGGTCCGCCACGCGCTCGAGCTGCTGGCCCACCGGGCACCCGCCGACATCCCGCAGGCAGGGGCGGCGGGCGCCTCGGCCGGTTCCGTCGGCAGCCCGCCCGGCGCCTCGGAGGGTGCGCCGGGCGGTTCGGCGACCGCGACGCCGCTGGAGACCTTCGTGACGCCTCGCCCGGAGCCGACCGGAGCCGCGCCTCTGCGGGGGCTGCTGGCGGACGAACCGGTGGTGGTCTCGGCCGGGGTGTCCCTCTTCGCCGAGGCGCTCGCCGAGCAGGCGGTCGCCGTCACCGAGGTGCCCTGGCAGCCGCCGGCCGGCGATGTCGAGGCGCTCGTCCGGGTGCTGGCCGACCCCCGCCGGGAGCAGGCCAACGCGATCGCGCTCGAGCGCATGCTCGCGGCCGGAGCCGACCTCGTCGCGCTGCGGCCCGCCTCGGAGTGCCTGGGTCTCCGGCCCGGGGAGTTCCTCCACGCAGGCCCGCCGCTGGAATGGGCGCGCGCCTCCGGGCCGATGCGCGGCGCGCTCGCCGGGGCGGCCGTGTTCGAAGGGCTGGCCGACTCGCTGCCGGAGGCCGAGGAGAAGCTCGCGGCGGGTGACTTCACCTTCGAGCCTTGCCACAGCCGGGACGCGGTGGGCCCGATGGCCGGAGTCGTGAGCCCCTCGATGTGGATGTTCGAGCTGCGCGATCCCGCGCACGACACCACCGCCTACTGCTCGCTCAACGAGGGGCTGGGCAAGGTGCTGCGCTACGGCGCGAACAATGACGAGGTGCTCACCCGGCTGCGGTGGATGCGCGATGTGCTCGGCCCGGTCCTCGCCGAAGCGGTCGCCGCCCACGGGCCGATCGACATCCGGGCGTACATCTCTCAGATGGTGCAGATGGGCGACGAAGGGCACAACCGGAACCGGTCGGCGACGCTGATGTTCCTCCGCGACGTAGTGCCGCACATCGCGCGCAGCGGACGCGATCCGGACGACATCGCGGAGGTGTGCCGGTTCATCGGGGCCAACGATCACTTCGCGCTCAACCTGGTGATGCCGGCGTGCAAGTTGGCGACCCTGGCCGCGCGGGGAGTGCCGGGGTCGACCCTGGTGACCACGATGGCCCGCAACGGCACTGACTTCGGGATCCAGGTGTCCGGCACCGGCGACACGTGGTACACCGGCCCGGCGCAGGTGGCCGAGGGCTTGTTCCTGGGCTCGTTCGGGCCGGATGACGCGAACCCGGACATCGGCGATTCCGCGATCACGGAGACCGCGGGCGTGGGTGGCTTCGCCATGGCGACGGCTCCCGCGATCGTCCGGCTGGTGGGCGGGGGCGTGCCGTTCGCGCTGCGGACGACCCGCCGGATGTACGAGATCACGCTCGGCGAGCATCCCGCGCATCAGATCCCGATCCTGGAGTTCCGGGGCGTGCCGACGGGCATCGACGTCACGAAGGTGCTGCGCACGGGAGTGCTGCCGCAGATCAACACCGGGATGGCCGGACGTGTGGCGGGGGTCGGCCAGGTGGGGGCAGGCCTCGTCAATCCGCCCGAGGAGTGCTTCACCGAGGCGATCCGGTCGCTGGCGGATGCCGTCGAGGCCCCCTCCTTCCGGACGAGCGAGGCGCCGAGCGCGGCCGAGCCCGTGGGCTGACGAGCGCGGCAGGAAGCGCGGCAGAGAGCGCTCGGCTCGCGGGTTCTGCAGGCCTGGACAGAGGGCGACCACAGGAGGAACGTAGAACCCGGCTCATTTTCGCTCCGCACATTGTGACAGGGAGGCATCCCATGACCGCGCAGCCGGCGTCAGCTGTGATCGAGGCACTGCGTGAGTTCCAGTCCGACGCGGAGTTGGCGAGGGTGCGCAAGCGCCTCTCACCGGATGAACCCGCGATCGGCACGAGGATGGACGACCTCGTCACCGTCGCCCGAGAGCACGCGGGGCTGGAGCTCGCCGAGGTGCGCAAGCTCCTCGACCATCCCAGCTACGAAGCCCGCATGGCGGCCATGTGCATCCTCGATTTCAGAGCCCGCAGCGACCCCGACGATGACGAGCGGCGAGCGCTCTGCAGGGTCTACCTCGAACGTCACGACCGCATCACCACCTGGGACATGGTCGATCGCGCCGCACCTCAAGTCGTGGGCGGGTGGTTCGTGGGACGCGACAAGAAGAACCTCATCGACCTGGCCGGTTCGGCCTGCCCATTGCGCAGGCGCACCGCGATCACAGCGCCTCTGCACTTCCTGCAGGCCGGGGACGATGACGATGTCGCAGCAGGCACCGCAATTGCCCGCCGCCTGGTGAGCGCTCCCGAACCGGTCGTCCACAAGGCTGTCGGGATCTTCCTCAGGCGCTTGGGGAGCAGGGACCGGGATCAGCTGCTCGGCTTCCTCCGCGAACATGCGTCGGCCATGCCCAGGACTGCGCTGCGCCTGGCGATTTCCGCGCTCGATGACGACATCCGCCGGCAGATCCTCAGGCACTGAGGCGCGAACTGCCGGGTCCGCCGGGCGGGGCACTCGGCCGAAGCCGGGCCATGCTGCACCGGACAGGCCGGAATCCTCGGGCGGGCACCGGATAGCTCGCGGTACCCGGATAGAGTGACTGCGGTCATAGGCTCCGGAAGAAGGCACCGCACATGTCCCTGCGCTCTCCATCCCCCACCCGCGGTGCGCGCACTTTCCGCATTCATCCGGGATGGTGGGTCGCCCTCGTCGCTTTCCTGGCGCTGCTCGGCGCTGCTGGGTTCCGGGCCGCTCCCGGCGCGCTGATGCTGCCGCTGCACCACGAGTTCGGTTGGTCGATGAGCACCATGTCGCTGGCGGTGAGCATCAACCTGGTGCTGTTCGGACTCGTCGCGCCGTTCGCCGCGGCGCTGATGGATCGCTTCGGGATGCGGCAGGTCATCTCGGGCGCGCTGGTCCTGATCGCGTTCGGGGCCGGCTGCAGCATCATCATGACCGCGTCGTGGCAGCTGCTCGTCTTCTGGGGTCTGCTGATCGGGGCGGGCACCGGCGCGATGGCGCTGGTGCTGGCTGCGACCATTGCGAACCGGTGGTTCGTCAAGCGGCGCGGGCTGGTGATGGGCTGCCTGACCGCTGGATCGGCGACCGGCCAGCTCATCATCCTGCCCCCGGTCGCCGCACTCGCGGAGAACATCGGATGGCGGCCGGCCTCCCTGGTGATCGCCGGTGCCGCGCTGGCTGTCGTGCCCCTGGTGTGGCTGGTCATCCGCGACTACCCCGAGGAGCGGGGAGTCGCACCGTACGGCGCGGAGCCCGGGTACGTCCCACCCGCGCGGGCCGCGGGGGGTGCAGTGCAGCGAGCGCTCGAGAGCCTCGCTTTCGCCGTGCGCCACCGGGCGTTCTGGGCGCTCGCCATCGCCTTCGCGATCTGCGGCGCCACCACCAACGGTCTGGTCGGGATCCACTTCATCCCGTCGGCCCACGACCACGGGATGGCAACGACCACGGCGGCCGGGCTGTTGGCTGCGGTGGGGATCTTCGACGTCGCCGGCACCATCGCCTCGGGCTGGCTGACCGACAAGTTCGACCCGCGCATCCTCCTCGTCGTCTACTACACCTTCCGCGGCGTCAGCCTCCTCCTCCTTCCCTGGCTGCTGTCGGATCAGGTGCACATCAGCATGATCCTGTTCGTCGTCATCTACGGACTGGACTGGGTGGCGACCGTCCCGCCGACGAGCGCGCTGTGTCGGGACATCTTCGGCGAGCGCGGCACGATCATCTTCGGGTGGGTCTTCGCCGCCCACCAGCTCGGAGCGGCAGGGGCTGCTTTCGCCGCTGGGCTCGTCCGTGACGCCTTCGGCGCCTACACCTACGCCTGGTGGGGCGGGGCAGCAGTCTGCGTGATCGCGGCGGCGATGTCGATCCTCGCCAAGACCTCCGGTGCCGAGCAGACGGCGGAGGTGCCGGCGAGCCCGGGTTGCGAGCCGTTCGCGCAGCGGCAGGTGTGACCGAGCTCGTCGATTCCTCCGATTCCTCCTCCGATTCCACGGATTCCACCGATCACGCGCCGGTGGCTGCGCCATTCCGGAGGATGTCCGTGGCCCGGTGCGGATGCTCCACCCCCTCGAACACCGCCACGACACCGTCGGCATTGTCCGTGCGCAGCGGGAGGATCGCCTGGTAGCCCTCCGAGGCGTACCAGGCCGAGGCGCCCTCCGCCTGGGGAAACTCGATGACGATGAGGTCGCCGGGCCACGTGCCCTCCAGCTCGGTCGGCACATTTCCGTGGACCAGGAAGCGGCCGGAGAACGGCGCCAGGGTGTCATCGATCCGTCTGAGGTATTCCGCGATGTCGGCTCCCATCCGCACCTCGCTGAGCAGTCCGACCGCGTAGCTCTTGACTGGCGTGTCCGTCATGTCGCTGTCCTTCCGTGATGTCCGACGCCCTCTGCGCCGGGACATGCGACAATCGTGGCCATCAACCCCACGGACCGTCGATGACCTCGGAGGTCATGTGGGGTCGCGACACGGTCCTTCCAGCGCTCTCGAGGAAGAGGACACTGCGATGACGACTCAGCCTGCACGAACGTCTGACGTCGGTGGTCTCCTGCGGACGTGGCGGCAGCGCCGCCGGCTGACTCAGCTCGAGCTGGCGAACTCCTCGCAGGTGTCGACCCGCCACCTGAGCTTCATCGAGAACGGACGCGCGCAGCCGACCAAGCAGATGCTGCTGCACCTCGCCGAGCATCTCGACATCCCTCTGCGGGAGCGCAATGGGGTGCTGCTCGCCGGCGGTTACGCACCTGCCTATCCCGAGCACGCACTGACGGAGACTCCGATGGCGGTCATCAGCGGTGCCATCAACCGCGTCCTCGACGCGCATGACCCGTTTCCGGCCGTCGTGGTGGACCGGCGCTGGGACCTCGTCGCTTCGAACACCGCGGCCGGGCTGCTGCTGGAAGGTGTCGCCGACCATCTCCTGGAGCCTCCGATCAACGTGATCAGGGCCAGTCTGCATCCCGAGGGGATGGCCGGCCGGATCCTGAATCTCGCCGAGTGGCGCGGACACCTTCTCGCTCAGCTCGGGCGGCAGGCGCAGGCCACCGGTGATCCCGGACTGGCGGCGCTGCTGGAGGAATTCGCTGCGTTGCCCGGTGACGTCGAAGTCCCGGATGGCCCGCACGAGCTCGTGATTCCCCTGCGGTGCACGGTCCGAGGTCATGAGCTCTCCCTCATCAGCATGACGACGGTGTTCGGCACCCCGCTGGAAGTCACCGTCTCCGAACTCGCGATCGAGGCCTTCTATCCTGCTGATGCCCGGACAGCGCAGACGCTGCGTGTCCTCGGTGAGAACGAGCCACCGGCGGCGCGGTGAACCGACCGTGTCCGCGCCTCGTGTCATGGTGTTGCCATGAACGCGATCCTGATGGCACAAGAAGCCGAACCGAATGTCCGCGACGCCTCGGCAGCCGGCACGAGCCCGGCCGACGGCGAGTGTCTGGTGTGCTTCGTCGACCGTCAGCTCGCCCAGTCCGGCTGCGACGGCACCCACCGATTCGCCCTCTCCTTCCGTGACCACGCAGCTCCCGACGTCGCCGAGTTCCTCGGCGAGCTGTCCGAGCTGGGCGTGCGCCGCTGCGACTGCGAGATCTTCATGAACGCGTACTGGCCCAGCATCCGCCTGTGGCGGGTCCACGACGGCGAGGACGAGCTCGAGTGGAGCAGCGAGTCGGTGGAGAAGCTGGCGCCTGAGCAGATGCCGCCCTGCGCGGGAGTGAGCCCGGGCTCCACTCAGCCGTGCAGCAACTGGGAGCGCAGGTACCGGTGGTGAGCGGATTCTGCTCGCTCCGAGCCGGCGACGGTGGAAGGGCGGCGCTGCTCTACTCCCCGTGAATCGGGCCCTCCGTCTGCCGCAGCTGCCGGCCGGAGCCGCCCCACTGTCCCTGGATCACCTCCGCGAGGATGGACACCGCGGTCGCCTCCGGGGTGCGGGCGCCGATGTCGAGGCCGATCGGCGTATGCAGTCGGGCCAGCTCCTCGTCGGTCACCCCGGCCTCCCGCAACCGCTCCTCCCGCTGGGCGTTGGTGCGGCGGCTGCCCATCGCGCCGATGTACCCGGCCTCGCAGCGCAGCGCCACCTCGAGCAGCGGAACGTCGAACTTGAGGTCATGGGTGAGCATCGCGATCACGGTTGTCGGCCCGATCCGGCCGGCCGCGATCTCGGCCTCCAGGTACCGGTGCGGCCACTGCGTGACGACCTCGTCGGCGCTCGGGAAGCGCTTGGGGGTCGCGAAGATCGGCCGCGCGTCGCAGACGGTCACGTGATAGCCCACGAACGAGGCCAGCTCCGCGAGCGCCTTCGCATAGTCGATGGCGCCGAACACGATCATCCGCGGCCGTGGCGTCAGTGCCATGACGAGCACTTCCCGATCGTCGTACAGCCGCTCCCCATCCGCGCCGATCGTGAGGATACCGGTGCGCCCGGCGGCCAGCCAGCCGCGCGCGTCATCCGCGACGGCTTCGTCGAGCCGCTGGGAGCCCAGCCGACCGCGCGCCTCGGAGTCGGCCACCAGCAGGAGCCGCCCGAGGGGTTCACCGGGGTCCGGCACCGGCTGCCCGGTGTGCACCAGCATCGCGAGCGCGAACGGCTCATCGGCATCGATCCGAGCGACCGCCTCGGCGAGCAGCTTCGCTTCATCGCTTCCCGGCTCGATCCTGCGCAGGACCACATCCAGGTGCCCACCGCAGGTCAGGCCGACCGCGAAGGCGTCGTCATCGCTGACCCCGTAGTGCGCCCCCCGCGGCTGCCCGTCGGCGAGCACCTCCTGCGCGAGTTCGTAGACGGCGCCCTCGACGCATCCGCCGGACAGACTGCCGAGCACCTCCCCGCCGGCGCTGACAGCCATCATCGTGCCGGCCGGTCTGGGCGCGGACGACCAGGTCTTGGCGATGACAGCCACGATGAAGGGGTCCTCGCCGGTGAGCCACAACCGCAGGCCATCGACGATGTCACGCATTGTCACTCCCCTGATTCGCGGTGCTGAAGAGGTCGGCGGCACCCTGCAGGTCCTCGACCGTGTGCCCGGCGACGAGGGCGTCGAGCGAGGGCATGACCGCCGACATCCCGGCGGTCTGGGGTTGCCAGCCTTCCTGGCCCGAGCGCGGGTTGATCCAGATGATGCGGTGGGTTAGGCGCCGCAGGCGCTCCATCTGCCGTCCCAGTCTCTCGGCCCCGCCGTGCTCCCATCCATCGGAGAACACGACCACCACCGCGCCGCGCAGCGGTCCGCGCCTGCCCCAGTCGTCGAGCAGCGCGGCCAGCGCATCGCCCAGCCGGGTGCCGCCGGCGAAGTCGGGGACCTCGGCGATGAACTCCCGCCACAGTCGCTCGGTCGTGGGCGCGCGCAGGGCTCCGGTCACACGGGCCAAGCGGGTGCCGGCGGTGAAGGCCTCCGCGTGCGGCAGCACCCGCACCACCCGTCGGGCGAACCGCAATCCCACGTCGACCCAGCTGCGCATCGATCCGGAGACGTCGACGATCACCACGACCGGGCGGGCGCGGCGGGTGCGAGCACGGTAGCGGAGGTGCGACACCTCACCACCGGTGCGCTGCAGCTGCCGGATGGTGCGTCGCCGGTCCACGCTGCCGTGCGGGGCCCGCTGCCTGCGAGCCGACACCCGGGTGGGTGGGCGGACGACCAGGGAGTCGATGAGCAACAGAGCGTCGTCGCGTTCGGTGGCCGTCGCCTCGGCGAGATCGCGCCGGCGGAGACGCTCGGTGCGACTGGCCGAGGTGACGGGCAGCTGCTGGTCCTCCGCCGCGTCATCGGCTCCGGGGGTCCCCGGAGCCGGGGATTCGATGCCGAGCGTCTCGGGCGGGCGCGGCGGGAGGCCCGCCTGTCCGAAGAAGGAGTCGAACACCCGGTCATGGACGGCGATCTGCTCAGGCGCGGTGCAGCACGCGGCGCGACTCGCCATCCGGACGTCGGCTGGGTCGAGCGGATCGAGGAGGGCCACCGCCTGCACCATCGTCCGCACCTGCACCGGACCGGCATCGACCCCGGCAGCGCGCAGTCGGCGGCCGAACTCGACGAGCAGGTCGGAGTACCTCACAGGCGGCTCCCAGGTGTCGCCGAATTCCGAGGTGAAGCCGGGGTGCGAGGCGAGGCCGGGCTCCGAAGAGAGTCAGGTTTCCGAGGCGGTGTGGGAGGTGCCCCACCGGCGACGGGTCCGGACTCGGCGACGACGGCCAAGTCGTCGTGCTCCTTGATCACCGTGCCGAGGGTCAGCTGCGCGGTGGCCTCATCGAGCTCATCGACGCCGAGGCGGACGAGTGCCCGCAGCCAGTCGATCGATTCGGCGATGCCCGGCGTCTTGACCAGGTCCAGCCCGCGCAGGCGGGCGACCGCGGCGAGCACGGACTCGGTGAGCGCCTCGGCGGCCTCCGGCACGTGGCGCAGGAGGATGGAGCGCTCGCGGTCCGCGTCGGGCAGGGAGAACCAGTGGTAGAGGCAGCGGCGCGTGAGCGCATCGTGGAGGTCGCGTGTGCGGTTGGAGGTCAGGATCACGACCGGCGGGATCTCCGCGGCGATCCGGCCGAATTCGGGCACGGTGACCGCCCACTCGGACAGCACCTCGAGCAGGAGCGCCTCGAACTCGTCGTCGGCGCGGTCGATCTCGTCGATGAGCAGGACCGCGCGACGGTCCGGAGTGGACCGTTCGAGCGCCTGCAGGATGGGGCGGGCCAGCAGGAACCGGCGCTGGTAGACGTCGGACTCCGCGTCGCCGCGCCCGTCGGCTTCGACGGCGCGCAGGTGGAGCAGCTGGCGCGGGAAGTCCCACTCGTGCAGCGCCTGCCCGGCGTCGATCCCCTCGTAGCACTGGAGGCGGATGTGGTCGCCGCCCAGCACCTCGGCGAGCGCGCCCGCGAGCGCGGTCTTTCCCACCCCGGGTGGGCCCTCGCACAGCAGGGGCCGGTCGAGTGAGCAGGCCAGCCAGGCGGAGGTGGCCAGACCGTCGTCGGCGAGGTAGCCGTGGGCGCCGAGGGCCTGCTGGAGGGCGGCGGGGCTGCTGGGAAGTGCCGTCATCGCGGCGTCCCCTCGAGGTCCTCGGGCCGGTCGACGTCGAGCCCGGTGCCCAGATCGCCGCACTCCACCGTGAAGACCCCCGCGCCGTCCAGCAGCGCCCGCGCCCCCTGATCCCCGACGGCGCTGCGGATGGCAGCGGACCAGTGGACGCGGCCGAGCAGCACCGGGTGTCCGGGCTCGCTGTCCCAGGTGGCGCGCACGAGCGCGTTCTCGACTTCGGGGAACGCTTCGAAGCCGCATTCGATGACCCGGGTCATGGCGTTCTCGTCGACATCCGGCAGGTCGACGAGCATGACGAGGGCGGCGGCGGGAAGCTCGGCAGGCGCCTCTGCGGCGGGAAGCTCGGCAGGCGCCTCGGCGGCGGGATCGGTGCCCGTGCCGCGTACGTTGCTTGAGCCCGAACCGGCGGTGAGTGCGCTGAGTCCGACCGTCAGCGAAGAACTCATCCCGTGCTCCCAGTCCTCGGCCACGACGGCCTGGGCATGATCGGGCAAAAGGGAGGCCACCTCTTCGGCGGAGGCACCCAGCACCACGACGATCGGACTGCAGCCGGCCGCTCTCATCTGTTCGCAGACCCGGGCGATGCGCGGCATCCCGTCGGCGTCCACGAGCAGGCCTTTGGGCATTCCCAACCGCCGTCCCCCACCCGCAGCCAGCAGGAGACCCGCGACCGGCACCGGCAGCTTCCTCATCGCCATACCTCCCAGGACGTCGTTGACCAGGACGACCAGTCTATGCAGTGATCGCAGTCCTCAGCAGTTGCCGCCGGCCCTATGCGGTGCACCCGCCGCACCTACCTCATCGAGTGGTCAGAAACGTTTGATCTCCAGAATCTAGTGGTCACAGAAGTTCGAGAATTGGCCCGATGGACGCACTTTTCTGACCACTCGATTCAACGGAACGCACCTTTCTGACCACTTGTTGCAACGGTCCGAGCCCTTCTGACCACCCACACCGTTCTGACCATCCGATTCATCGGACTCCACCTTCCTGACCACTCGAAGTCCCGGCCGCGGCGGCGCTGACCACCGTCCCCACGTCTCCGGCGACTCCCTCGGCGAGGCGGTGCAGCGAGGTGATCACGCCCCGTGTGCCGCCCTCGACGACGAACTGGAGGATCGCCTGCACCTTCGGCCCCATCGATCCGGAGGCGAAGTGGCCCTCCTCGACGAGAGTCTGCAGCGCCTCGGGGTCGATCCGCTCGATCGGACGCTCGTCGGCCGTCCCGTAGCCGACGACCGCGTGGTCGACGTCGGTGGCGATGACGAGCACCTCGGCGCCGACTGAGCGGGCGAGCCGCGCCGCCGTCAGGTCCTTGTCGATGACAGCCTCCACCCCGCGGACTCCGCCGTCGTCGGCGATCACCGGAATGCCGCCCCCGCCGGCGGCCACGACCAGCCAGCCCTGGTCGACGAGGTGGGTGATCGTCTCAGTCTCCAGCACCTCGACCGGGGCCGGCGAGGGAACCACGCGCCGCCAGCCCTTCGCTCCGACGTCCCGCCAGTGCTGACCGTGGGTGCTCATCGACTGCGCGTACTCCGCGTCGCGGTACTGGCCGATCGGCTTGACCGGATTCGCGAAGGCGGGGTCGGCGGGGTCGACCCGAGTGCGGGTGACCAGCGCGACGACCCGCCGCCCGAGCCCCCGCCGCTCAAGCCCGCGCCGGTGCAGCTCCTTCTCCAGCTGGTTGACGATGGTGAAGCCGAGCGTGCCCTGCGTCTGCGCCCCGCACCAGTCGAGCGACACCGGCGGCAACTCGCCGGCGGCGAGCTCGTTCTTGCGCAGGATGTTGCCCACCTGCGGCCCGTTGCCGTGCGTGATCACGACCTCGTGCCCGGCCTCGACGAGCTCGGCCAGCGGCACGCACGCCCGGCTGATCGCCTGCCGCTGGTCCTCGGCGCTGACGGAGCCGTCGGCCGCGGTCATCGCGTTGCCGCCCAGGGCCACGAGCACTCTCATCGTTTCGCCGCCCTGACCGCGACCCCGACCACGACACCGAACACGTCGCCACCCACATCCCTGTCCATCCGGCTCACAGCCAGTCGACGTCGGCCGCCGAGGCGCCGTCCGGGTTCAGCCGCGCGTAGCCGGGTCCGCGGTCGAAGAAGGGGACGTCGCCCGCTTCCCGGCGGCGCTGCTCGCGCAGCTCGGCGCTCGCCGCAGCGTCGATCCGCGGGTCCTCCTTGGTGCCGGTGGCGACCACTCCGTAGTCGTTCCGGGCGCCTGCGAAGCTGACCTTGCCCCAGCGCAGATCGCGCTCGACCTCGTCGAGGGGGCGCTCGAGCGGGTCGCCCCAGCCGCCACCGCCCGTGGTCCGGATGCGCACGACCTCGCCGGCCCTGATCGGCTCGGCGTCGGCGAGCGCGTCGACCTCCCGCTCGCTGGGACCGCCAGGATCGATCGTGACCTGGAACGGCTTGCCGGCCTTGCCGCCCTTGACGCCCCAGCAGGCGAGGATCGAGCGGTCCGCGATCGACATGAAGTGGCCGTCACGCAGCATCCGGATGTGCTTCTCGTAGCCCAGTCCGCCTCGGTGGCGACCGGGGCCGCCCGAATCCACGGCCAGGCCGAGGCGCTCGACGAGGAATGGGAACCGAGATTCGGTGAACTCGGTGGGCAGGTTGCGGGAGTCGGGCACAACGTGGATGGTGTCCTCCCCGTCGGCGTAGTACCGGCCACCGGACCCACCGCCCAGCACCTCGCGCATGAGGTAGGGCTTGCCGTCGAAGTCGGTGCCGTACACGCCGGTGTAGCGGATCGTCTCCTGATCGGCGGGCATCCGGCCCTCGACCGCCTTGGCGACGACCCCGGCGAGCACGCCCAGCAGTCGCAGGATCACGAAGGTCCGGGCGTTCGTGGGGGCGGGGTAGACGGGCGTGAGCAGGGTGCCCTTCTCCGGGAACCGCATCTCGATGAGCGGCACGACGCCCTCGTTGACGTCGAGCTCGCCCATCCGCTCCGGGGTGGCGGCGAGGTTGCGCAGGATCGGTGCGAGCCACTTCTTGAGGAAGTTGCCGCCCACGTAGTCGCCGCAATGGTTGATCGGGCCGGCGGCCTGCGCGGCCGTGCCGGTGAAGTCGATGATCAGCCGCGGCCCGTCACCGGGCCCGCCGGTCGAGGTCTTCGTCAGGGTGATGCGCTGGGTGTGCAGCTGCGGTTCGGCCACGCCGTCGTGCTCGGCGTAGTCCTCCCACACGTACTGGCCGTCGGGGATCTTCGACAGGATCTCGCGGCGGTACACCTCGGTGGTGTTGTCAAGGATGGTGTCGAAGGCCGCTTCGACGTCGGCGCGGCCGTAGCGGCCGAACAGCTCGGCCAGCCGGCGGGCACCCATCAGGCAGGCCGAGCATTCGGCGTCGAGGTCGGCGGCCAGCGATTCGGGCATCCGCGAATTGCGCGTCATGATCCGCAGCGCGGCCCGGTTGGGAACGCCCGCATCCCACAGCCTGATCGGCGGGACGGCCAGGCCCTCCTCGTGGACCGAGGTGGCGCCTGAGGGCATCGACCCGGGCGCGGCGCCGCCGATGTCGTCGTGGTGGCCGAACGCCTGGACGAAGCACACCACCTCGCCCCGATGGAACACCGGAACGGTCACGCACAAGTCCGGCAGGTGGCCGATCCCGCCCTCGGATTCGTAGACGTCGTTGTGGAAGAACACGTCCCCGTCGCGCATCGTCTCCAGCGGGAAGTCGCGCACGATCGGGTGGACGAGCGCGGAGTAGGACCGGCCGGTGAGCTTGCGCAGCTGGCGGTCGTGGATGCCGGCGCGGAAGTCGTGGGCGTCGCGGATCATGGGCGAGCGGGAGGTGCGCGCGATCGCGGTCTCGACCTCCATCTCGACGCTGGCCAGCGTCCCCTCGACGATCTCGACGAGCACCGGGTCGACGGTGGTGCCCTCCGGCGTGAGCCGGTTGCCGTGCTCGTAGCCGGTCGGCAGCCCGGCCGGGTTGACCGGCTCCGAGGCGAGGTAAGCCGCCAGCTCATCACCGGCCAGCGGGGTGGTCGAGAGGGTGAACCCGGCGGGGGTGTCGGTCGCGGTCACTGCTTCTCCTCGGGTGCGGATGCGGTGGCGGGTGCGGTGGGAGCCTGTGCGGTGGCGGAGTCCCTGGTGATGACGAGGTTGCCGATGGAATCGACGCGGGCGCTGAAGCCGGGGTGGATGGGCACGGTCGCCCCGTACTCCTCGACGATCGCCGGACCTGCGACGACGTCGCCGTCGAGGAGCTCGGGCCGCCAGTACACGGCGGCGGGCACGTAGCCGGCGTCGGCGTCGAAGCAGACCTGACGGGTGCCGGTCCGGGCGCGCTGGGACAGGGCGGGCGCCTCGGAGGCCTTCCCGATCGGCAGCAGCTGGGGCCGGGTGATGGGCCCGATCCCGGAGACCCGGAAGTTGACCCATTCGACCTGCTGCGTGGGGTCGCCGCGGAAGTCATAGCCGTAGAGCTGGCGGTGCTCGGCATGGAACGAGTGAGCGACCTGGTCGGCCCAGTCGCGGGTGATGGCGCCGTCGGGGGCCGGCACGCGGACCTCGAAGGCCTGACCGAAGTAGCGCAGGTCGACCGAGCGGGCGAAGCGATGATGCGAGGTGGGGAAGCCCTCCTGGGTGAGCGCCCGGGCGGCCTTGCCCTGCAGCTCCTCGAACAGCCGCTGCACGCCGGCCAGGTCGAGGGCGTCGTCCTTCGCCACGGCCGTCTGCACGTAGTCGTTCTTGACGTCGACGGTCAGCAGTCCGAACGCGGACACGTTGCCGGGGTTCTGCGGCACGACGACACCGGCCAGGCCGAGGATGTCGACGAGTCTGCAGGCCAGCAGCGAGCCGGAGCCGCCGAAGGTGGCGAGCATGAACTCGCGGACGTCCAGGCCGCGCTTGACCGAGATCTGGCGCAGCGCGTTGGCCTGATTCCACGCGGAGATCTCCAGGATCCCGGCCGCGGCCTTCTCCAGGCCGATCCCGAGGCGCCCGCCGATCTCCGCGACGCCGGCGCGGGCCGCGTCGACGTCGAGGGGGATCTCGCCGCCGAGGAGGTGGGGTGGAATCCGGCCGAGTGCCAGGTGGGCGTCGGTGATGGTGGGCTCGGTGCCACCCTGCCGGTAGCAGATCGGCCCGGGATCAGCACCGGCCGAATGCGGGCCGACCTTGAGCTGTCCCTCCGGCGTGGTCCAGGCGATCGAACCGCCGCCGGCGCCGACGGTGACGACGTCGATCATCGGGATCTTGGACGGATAGGTGCCCACCGTGCCCTCGGTGGTGAGTTCGGGTTCGCCGTCGCGGATGACGGCGACATCGGTCGAGGTGCCGCCGCCGTCGCAGGTCAGCACCTTGGTGAAGCCCGCGGTCCGGGTGATGAGGCCGGCACCCAGGGCTCCTGCCGCCGGTCCGGAGAGGACGGTGGTGATCGGCTGGTTGACGACCTCGGCGGCGGAGAGGACTCCCCCGTTCGACTTCATGATGTAGAAGGGGATGTGGTCTCCGGCCGGATCGGCTGCGGAGCCGGTGAACCGGTCGAGGCGCTCGTGGATGTTCTGCACGTAGCGGCCGACAGTCGGCTTCACCGCGGCGTCGACGAGCGTGGTCATGGACCGCTCGTACTCGCGGTATTCCCGGAGCACCTCCGAGGACAGGGAGACGATCGCCTCGGGGTGCTCCTCGGCGAGGATCCGGCGCATCCGCTGCTCATGCGACGGATTGGCATAGGCGTGGAGCAGGTTCACGCCGAGGGTCATGATGCCCTGCTCGCGGAACCAGCGGGCGGTGGCACGCGCTCCGTCCTCGTCGAAGGGCCGGATCTCGGAGCCGTCGAACGCGAGGCGCCCGCCCACCGTCTTGACGAGGTCCGCCGGCACGATGCGCTCAGGCTTGACCCAGAAGTAGGAGTTCCCGTAGCCGTCGGGGACCGCCTGGCGGGCGATCTCGAGGACGAACTCGTAGCCTTCGGTGGTGATGAAGCCGAGCTTCTCGATCTTGCCCTCGAGCAGCTGGTTGGTCGCGACCGTGGTGCCGTGACTGACCGCGCTGATCCGCGTGCCGGAGACGCCGAGGATCTGCAGCACCTTCTCGATCCCGGTGATGAAGCCGTCGGCGGGGTTCGCCGGGGTCGAGGGCGACTTCGTCGTCGTCAGCGTGCCCGACTCCTCGTCGAACGCGACGACATCGGTGAAGGTCCCGCCGGTGTCGATGCCGATCCTGATCCGTCGGCCGCTCCCGCTGCTGCCGGTCCGGCTTGCGCTCGCGGTCCGTCGTCCGTCATCGGGCCGGCCTCCGTCATCGAACTGGTGCGCGTCGCCGGGCCGTCGTCCGTGCGCGGTTGTCGTCATCGCTGTCCTCGCGTTGGGAATCTTCGCCGTCGGCGGTTCGTGCGGTCCGAGGTCCTCGTCGACTGCTTCGTCGACTGATTGCTCCAGTGGAGGAGTGACTTCGGATTCCGCTGGCAGATCTGCACGGCACACCGACGCTGTGCTCACATTCTGCCCGCCGGACGAGCCCCGATATATGGCAAGAACTGCTGAACGCTCGACTGCGGTGTTGGGCATCTCAGGGCATTCGGAGAAGCCGGCTCAGGTCGACCGTGCCCCCAGTCCGCTGTCACCCAAGGCGGTGGAGGCTGAACGCCGCGAGAAAACCCAGGGTGGCGATGAGTCCGGAGTACATGGCTGCCGACTCGAACGCCTCGGGGATCATGGTGTCGGTGATCATGGCGAGAATCGCTCCGGCGGCCAGGGCATTGACGAAGGCCAGCGTGGCCGGTGGTGCGCCGTCCAGCAGCAGGTAGCCGGCCAGCGCGGCGATGCCGGAGATGACTGCGATCCCGGTCCAGATGCCGAAGACATACCCGCGGCTGCGTCCCGCCTTCTTCCATCCAGCGGTGCTCGACAGGCCTTCGGGGACGTTGGAGATGAACACAGCGGCGAACATCGCCACACTCACCCCGGACCCGGTGAGGAGACTCAAGCCCAGCACCATGGACTCGGGAATCCCATCGAGCAGTGCTCCGATTGCGATGGCCCCGCCGCTACCGGCCTGATCCTCCTGGGAAGGCTGCTGGTTGCCGGAGCGTTTGCGGTGCCTCGCGCCGTAGCGCGCCAGGAGCACATTCAGGCCCACGTAGACCACCGACCCGACGAGGAACCCGGCGGCGGTGGCGATCAGCCCGCCCTGCTCTGCCGCCTCCTGAACCAGTTCGAAGGCAAGGGCCGAGATCAGCACGCCGGAGCCGAACGCCATGACAGCGGCCACGACGCGCGTGGGCACGGACACGAGCCATGCGATCACACTGCCCAGCAGCAGGGCGCCTCCGGCCATCAGGCCTGCCCCGCCGGCCATCACCCACTGCGGCATGATCACCTCCTCCACTTCCATTGCCCGGCCGCCGACACTTCCGCCGTCCGCCGACACTTCCGCCGTCCGCCGCCTCGACCCTCAGACGTGCAGCTCGGAACCCAGCACGATCGTACGGGTCGGGGGCAGGTGGAAGACCTCGGTGCGGTTGGCCTGGTTCTTCTCCAGCGCGAGGAAGAGCTTCTCCCGCCAGTCCCGAAGGCGATGCGCGCGGGGTGGACGCAGGGTGAGCACCGAGAGGAAGTAGACGGCGCCGTCGAGGTCGATGTCGAGTTCGCGGGTGCGGCCGATGGCGAGGTCGAGGTTCTGCGGTATGTCCTGCCGGTCGTTGAACCCGACACGGACGGTCACGTGCACGACTCCGTCCGAAGCGAACCCGGCATTGTCGACCGAGATGCGGTCCGACCGTCGGATGTGCGGCACATCGGCGTTGACCAGTCGCACGATGATCACGTGCTCGTGGAGCAGATGGAATCGTTTCACGCACTGCTTCATCGCCAGCGGAGTGGTGTACCTGCCCGGGTGAGGAAACACCGCCACACCGGGCTCTCGGCGGATGCCGGACCCCTGGAGGGACGCGATGAACGGGGTGAGCGGCCCCTCCATCGCCCGGCGCGCCTCGGACACCTGCTGATATCCGCGCTGCCAGGTCGTCATGATCAGCATCATGACCGCCGCCACTGCCACGGGCAGCCACCCGCCGGCGAAGAGCTTGGCGGTGTTCGCGGCGAAGAGAAGGATCTCCAGAACGCCGATCGCCGCCACATATGCGACCATGTTCCACCTCCCCCAGCCCCAGACCGCATGAGCGAACACCAGGAATATGCAGGATTCGAGGATCAGGGTACCGGTGACGGCGAGCCCGTAGGCGCTGGCCAGTTCCGCGGACGAGGAGAAGATCAGGACGAGAGCCAGGACGCTGATGAACAGCACCCAGTTGACCGCCGGGAGGTAGACCTGGCCCTCCTCTTGGCGGGAGGTGTGCTTCACTGCCAGACGAGGCAGCAGGCCGAGGCGCATGGCCTGACGGGTCACCGAGAACGCCCCGGAGATCACCGCCTGCGAAGCGATGATGGTCGCGACCGTGGCGTAGATGACCAACGGGAGCTGCAGGACCGGCGGGGCGAGATGGAACAACGGGTTGCTCACGGCACCGGGTTGGGAGATCACGAGTGCTCCCTGCCCCAGGTAGACGAGCAGGAGGGCCGGCATCACCACCGTCAGCCACCCCAGACGCACCGCGCGAGCACCGAAATGCCCGAGGTCGGCGTACAGCGCCTCTGCGCCGGTCACGGTGAGCACCACTGCCCCGAGGAGCACGAACGACTGGAACGGCTGGCGAATCACGAGCTCGATCGCCCAATGCGGCGACAGGCCGGCGAGGATCTG
Source organism: Brevibacterium daeguense (assembly GCF_021729135.1). Taxonomy (GTDB): domain Bacteria; phylum Actinomycetota; class Actinomycetes; order Actinomycetales; family Brevibacteriaceae; genus Brevibacterium; species Brevibacterium daeguense. The sequence goes on along the minus strand of NZ_JAJTWW010000015.1, from coordinate 152,592 downwards.
AGGGTGCGCCACGATCTGCGGAATTCCGAGCACGGCCAGCGTCGCGAACCAGCCGAGCATGACCGGTCCGAAGGCGCGGCCCACCCGACCCGTCCCGAAGGGCTGAACGGCGAACAGGACGACGAGGACAGCAGCCGACACCGGGACCACAAGATGCCCCAGCTGCGGTGAGACCACCACCAGGCCCTCCACAGCGCTCACCACCGAGATCGCGGGAGTGATGATTGCATCCCCGAAGAACAAAGACGCCCCGAGCATCCCGAGGACTGTCACGACAGCCAGGCCCCTCCGGCCACGCACGTGACGGCGGAGCAGCGCCAGCAGCGCGAGAATCCCGCCCTGACCGTCGTTGTCGGCTCTCGTCACCAGCAGCACGTACTTGCCGGTGACGATGAGCGTGATCGTCCACGCGACCATGGAGATGATGCCGTACACGTTCTCCTGCGAGACACTGACCGCGTTGTGCTCCATACTGAACGCGGTGTGCAGGGCGTACAGCGGGCTCGTGCCGATGTCGCCGAAGACCACGCCGAGGGCACCGAGCACCGCGATCCACGATCGGGAACTCGTCGGCGAATCCTGCGCGTCGCGCCGCCACCGCTGTTCCATGAGATCCAGTGTGCTCCTGCGGCGCGCGGTTTGATCCGTGGCCGACAGAGATTCTTCTGCAGCGGCGGACGGCGATGCCCCGTCATGATGTGCTTGACTGAGATCGCGGTCGAGCACGCTGTGAAATTCCGCGTGCTGAAATTCCGCGTGCTCGCGGATCCGCCGATGAAGCCGGTACAGAGAGGACACCGATGGCCGACGCCACCACTTCCCCGTCAGAGTTCGCAACGAGGACGATGAAATCGATCACCACGCCAGAGATCATCATCGAGGAGATCTCCGCGACCCACCTGAACGGCTACGTCGACCTCGGGCCGGAGCAGCACACCCCCTTCGGCACCGTTCACGGCGGTGTCTACTGCTCCATCGTCGAATCGGTCGGCAGCATGGGCGCCGGATACGCGGTCGCCGACCGCGGGCAGTACGCAGTGGGCCTGAACAACTCGACCGACTTCTTCCGCCCGTTCGACTCCGGCAGGGCGCGGGTCACCGCCGAGGCGATCCAGCAGGGGCGGACTCAGCAGCTGTGGCTCATCGTGATCTCGGACGAGGCTACGGGCAAGGTGATGGCGCGCGGTCAGCTGCGCGCGCACAATCTCGAGCGCCCACAGTCCTGACCGAGGGAACAGCCCGCAATCCTGACCGAGGGAACAGCCCGCAATCCTGACCGAGGGAACAGCACAGAACCCGCCGCATCCGAAGATGCGACGGGTTCTGCTTCGCTCAAGAGACGCCTCAGGTGAGGAGAACTCCTCAGACGGCTGCGCCCACCGGGGCGAACTGACCGGCGCGCACGGCCTCCATGGCCTTGGTCCAGACGATGAGCTGATCGAGCATCGGAGGCACCGAGGCGGCTGCCGGCTCGCTGGGCTTGACGACCGAGAAGTTCTCGAAGTCGGTGAACAGGGAGAGCAGGGCCGCGTTGCGCACGTGGGCCACCTGGGCCTCGGACAGGATGTTGCGCAGGTGCTCCACAGCGCGGGCGCCCATGGCGGACCCGTAGGAGACGAAGCCGGCGGCCTTGTTGTGCAGCTCGGGCTGCAGGTAGTCGAGCGCGTTCTTGAAGGCGCCGGTGATCGAGTGGTTGTACTCGGCGACCACGAACACGTAGCCGTCGAACTCAGCCATCTTGGCGGTGAACGCTCTGCCTTCCTCGTTGGGCGCCTCGGCGCCGGGTGCTCCGTCCCAGAGGGGGAGGTTGAAGTCGGCGATGTCGACGACCTCATAGGCGGCGTCGCCGCGCTGGTTGGCGACCGACTTCACCCAGTTGGCGACGTCGAGACCGACGCGGTTGGGGCGGACGCTGGAGGTGACGATGGCGATCGAGGTCATATGACTCCTTCTCGAAGTGGTTCAACGGGCAATTAAGTTGATATTTCAACCATAGCGCATTGCAGGGCTGTGTCGAGTCGAGGGCTTGGCAGGTAGCCCTCGCCACTCTCCCGCCCTGGTGCACGACCTCGGGCGGCGGCGCAGGAGCCTCACCGCCCCGCCGCGGCGATCCGTTCCCCTGCGATCTGCTCGGCCACCTCGAACGTCGCGCGGTCCTCCCGCGCGGCCTGCGCGAGGATCGTCGCGACCGTGTCGTGCAGGGTGAGCACGCTCTCCCGCGAGGCCTCCAGCGAGGGTTCGGAGTAGATCATCGTCGCCGATCCCATGACGCCGCCGGCATTGGCGACGAAGTCGGGGACGTACGTGATGCCTCGGTCCTTGAGGATCTTCCCGTGCTCGGGCGCGGCGAGCTGGTTGTTGGCGATCCCGCTGACGAGCCTGACCCTGATCTCGTCGATCGTGTCGTCGTTGATGACGGCGCCCAGCGCGCACGGTGCGAACACGTCGACGTCCTGCGCGTGGATCCGGTCCGGGTCCACCGCCTCGGCGCCGTAGGACTCGACGGCGAAGCGCACCGCGTCCTGCTGGACATCGGCGACGACGAGCTCGGCACCGGCCTCGTGCAGCAGGCGGCACAGCTCGCGGCCCGTGCCGCCCACCCCCTGCACGGCCACCCGCAGCCCGGTGAGGTCGCTGCGGTTCCACACGTGTTCGACGCCGGCCCGCAGCGAGGTGAACGCGCCCAGCGCCGTGAACTGCGAGGCGGTCACGCCTTCGGGGAACTGGCTGGCCCGGGCGAAGACGTAGTCGCAGTTCTCGGCGAGGATGTCGGCGTCCTCGGGTCCGACGCCCACGTCGATGGCGGTCCAGTAGCGTCCGCCCAGGGCCTGGACGTGCTTCGAGAACGCGCGCAGCAGCTCCGGCTTGTCCGCGCGGGCCGGGTCGGCGATGATCACGCACTTGCCCCCGCCCAGGGGCAGTCCGGCGATCGCGTTCTTGTAGCTCATGCCGCGGGACAGGCGCAGCACGTCGGTGAGCGCATCCTGCTCGGAGGCGTACGGGTACATACGGCATCCGCCCGCGGCCGGACCGAGCGCGGTGCTGTGGATGGCGATGATGCCGCGCAGCCCGGTCTCCCGGTCATGGCAGAACATCACCTGCTCGTGATGATCGAATTCCTGGTGCGAGAACAGTTCCACGGACTTCCCTTCAGACGGCGGCGGCTGACGACAGTGGGGGCCGGCGGCTGACGCCGGCGATGGATGCCGCCGGGTGACCGCCGGCGACTGCTCACAGCGGCGGCGATCGGCGCTCACACAGCGGCCCGTGGCTTCCGACGTTACCGCTGTGCGGGCGGCAGCGGGTACTGCCACATGCTCCGGTCCGGAGCGCCGGCGAAGTCTGCCCAGCTCACCGTGATCGTGCTGTCGGCGGTGGTCGGTGTCCGGGCGGCACTGAAGGTGAGCGCGTCGCCGGGCCGCAGATGCGGTCCACCGCGGATGTCGTCCGGCCCGATCAGCGACTCATGACCGGCGACGGAGACGTCGAAGGCGGTTGTGGTGCCGGTGTTCGCCAGCCGGAAGGCGTCGCCCGATTCACCGTCGAGCGACCAGCGCACCCTCCCCCCGCCGCCGAGGGCTCCCATCGGCTTCGGGGTCTGGGCGATGGCCTCCAGCGCGTCGACGATCCGCTGCGTGTACTTCTCGTTGAGGCGGGCGGCCGCCTCGGCGCGCTCGGCCTGACTCTCGGCGATCATCCGGTCGTGCCGGAGCGCCCACCAGGTCGTGATGAAGGAAGCGATGACACCGAGCCCCGTGATGATCGCCGCGATCGCCTGCCAGTCCATGACGCTATGATCTCTGCTCCGCAGGCTCCCGACCAGCCCCCGGTCCGGGAGCGCTCCCGAGGCGCCACTCGGCCCAGCTCTGCCCGCGCCCCGGCCGCTCTGCCCGCTCCCAGCCGAACCGAGCAGGCGTCCCCGACCGCGCCGGGAAGGCGTCCGCAGCCGAACCGGACGGGCGTCCACGGCCGCGCCGGGAAGGCGCCCGCAGGCTGGGAGCCGGGAAACCGCCTCGGGCGTAGAATGTGGGTTGCGCTGTCATCACGAAAGGACCCTCGCAGGATCATGACGAACACGCAGCCGGCACAGGCGGCCGAGAAGAAGGTCAAGGAGACCGTCGAATTCGCGGCCGCCAACCCTGATGTGGAACAGCCCTACGCCGAGCTCGGCCTGAGGGAGAACGAGTACGAGAGCATCAAGGAGATCCTGGACCGGCGCCCCACCTCGGCAGAGTTGGCGATGTACTCCGTCATGTGGTCCGAGCACTGCTCCTACAAGTCCTCGAAGGTCCACCTGCGCAAGTTCGGCGAGCAGGTCACCGAGGACATGAAGAAGAACCTGCTGGTCGGCATGGGCGAGAACGCCGGCGTGGTCGACATCGGCGACAACTGGGCCGTGACCTTCAAGGTCGAGAGCCACAACCACCCCTCCTATGTCGAGCCCTACCAGGGCGCGGCCACCGGTGTGGGCGGCATCGTCCGCGACATCATCTCCATGGGCGCCCGCCCTGTCGCGGTGATGGACCAGCTGCGCTTCGGCGCCATCGAGCATCCCGACACCGAGCGCGTGGTGCACGGCGTGGTCGCCGGGATCGGCGGCTACGGCAACTCGCTCGGCCTGCCCAACATCGGCGGCGAAGTCGTCTTCGACGCGTCCTATCAGGCCAACCCCCTGGTCAATGCGCTGGCCGTCGGCGTGATGCGGCACGAGGACATCCGACTGGCCAACGCCTCGGGAATTGGCAACAAGGTCGTGCTGTTCGGGGCGCGCACCGGCGGCGACGGGATCGGCGGCGCCTCGATCCTCGCCTCGGAGTCCTTCGACGACACCAAGCCCTCCAAGCGCCCGGCCGTGCAGGTGGGCGACCCCTTCGCGGAGAAGGTCCTCATCGAGTGCTGCCTGGAGCTGTTCGCCGCTGACCTCATCGAGGGCATCCAGGACCTGGGCGCGGCCGGCATCTCGTGCGCCACCTCCGAACTCGCCTCCAACGGCGACGGCGGCATGCACATCGCGCTCGACGACGTGCTGCTGCGCGATCCTTCGCTGACTCCGGAGGAGATCCTGATGTCGGAGTCGCAGGAGCGGATGATGGCGATCGTGACCCCGGAGAAGCTCGAGAAGTTCCTCGAGATCACCGACAGGTGGGAGGTCGAGACCTCCGTGCTCGGCGAGGTCACCGACACCGGTCGGCTCATCATCGAATGGCATGGCGACGTCATCGTCGACGTGCCGCCGCGCTCGGTCGCCCACGACGGCCCCGTCTACGAGCGTCCCTACCACGAGCCGTCCTGGACCGCGCAGACGCGGGCGAACACCGTCGACGCCGCCGGACTGGCGAAGCCGGAGACCGACGAGGAGCTGCGCTCCACCCTGCTCGACCTGCTGGGCTCGCCCAACCTCGCCTCGAAGAAGTGGGTCACCGACCAGTACGACCGCTACGTCCAGGGCAACACCGCGCTGGCCTACCCGGATGACGCCGGCGTGGTCCGGGTCGACGAGGAGACCGGCCTGGGGATCGCGCTGGCGACCGACGCCAACGGCCGCTACTGCTACCTCGATCCGGCCGTCGGCGCGCAGCTGGCACTCGCCGAGGCGCACCGCAACGTCGCGACCACCGGCGCCCGTCCGATGGCGGTCACCGACTGCCTGAACTTCGGCTCCCCCGAGGACCCGGAGATCATGTGGCAGTTCGCCCAAGCCGTCGAAGGTCTGGCGGCCGGCTGCAAGGAGCTGGGCATCCCGGTCACCGGCGGCAATGTGTCGCTGTACAACCAGACCGGCGGCGTGGCCATCCATCCCACCCCGGTGGTCGGGGTGCTCGGCGTGTTCGACGATGTCGCCCGGCGCACCCCGTCCGGCTGGAAGGATCCGGGCCAGACGATCTACCTGCTCGGCACCACCGCCGAGGAGTTCGACGGCTCCGCGTGGGCCGACGTCGCCCACAAGCACCTCGGCGGGGTGCCGCCGGAGTTCAAGCCGGCCGTCGAGAAGGAGCTGGCCGACATCCTCATCAACTGCTCGCGCGACGGCATGATCGACGCCGCCCACGACCTCTCCGAGGGCGGGCTGGCCCAAGCGCTGGCCGAGGCGTGCCTGCGCTACGGCGTGGGCGCCCGCGTGTGGCTGGACGAGGTCCGCGAGCGCGACGGCATCGACCTGTTCACTGCCCTGTTCTCCGAGTCGACCGCCCGCGCGATCGTGGCGGTGCCGCGGTCGGAGGAGGTCCGGTTCAAGGACATGTGCACGGCGCGCCGCTTCCCCTTCGCCCGGATCGGCATGACCGACGTCGGCGAGGAGCAGCCCGAGCTCGAGCTGGTCGACCACTTCACGATCCCGGTGTCGGAACTGCGGGAGACGCACGAGGCGACGCTGCCGAAGTTCTTCGGCTGAGCTGGTTCGGCTGAGCTGGTTCGGCGTTCTGGGCTGAGCCTTCGCGGCTCGGCTGCTTCGGGTGAGCCGTTTTCGTTGGAGTGCTCCACCGACCGTCTGCAGGCATGCCCCTGACCGGGGTGCGCCCATGCGGCAGGCGACTCACGGGCAACCCCTGATCGGATGCCCGACCGCCGCCGGCGACTCGCCGTCCGCGGTGTGAATTCGGCCGTACGGCGAGTCGCGCGACAGCACGCGGGACTTCCAGCAAGCCCCCTTGCCGGGCCTGGCAATCCGGGGCCTCCATTGTCGGAAATTCCGTTATATTTCGACGTGGAGTGATCGTGAACTGCAGTGCCGAGCAGGTCTGAGAGGAGCCTCGATGTCCAGATATGCGCCAACCCGGGCCTATGTCGAAGCGCTCGAATCAGGCTCCGAGCCGCGCCACGACACCGGTCGGGTGCTGGCACGGAATGTCGTCCGCCCGACCGGCCGCGTGCTCTCCCGCAGCCTCACGCGGAATCAGGGCGACCCGTTCGTCGACGAGATCCTCGCCCGCTCGCAAGCGCGGCAGGGGACCGAGGTCGACACGGCGCACGTGCCCCCGCCTCGGCCCGCCCTCAACGGGAGCTATGCGGCCCGTCGCGGCAAGTTCGACGACCCGCGGGACTTCCCCTTCTGGCCGTCGATTCGCCGCGTCGCCGTCAAGTACGGCAGGTGGTCGGCGGGGATCGGGGCCGGGCTGTCCGTGCTCGGAATCGTGGCCGGCTACCTCGTCGGCGGCGCTGCCCGGTGGCAGGTGCCGGCAGGCATGACCTTCTTCAGCGGGATCGCGCTGCTCGTGTTCGCTGCCTGCATCACCGTCCCCCTCTCCCTCTCCCGCCTGTGGGACTCGTCCGACATCCGGAAGAACGGCGCGAGCTCGGGGCGCAGCGGGTGGGTCGCGCTGCAGACCAACAGCAGGGACATCGGCATGGTCGCGGCGGCAACGCTGTTCTTCGTCAGCTTCTTCCTGCCGAACTACCTGTGGCACATCATCCAGGTCGGTCCCGCGAACGCCGTCTTCCCGTTCTGACAGCATCCCTCTCTCGGTGCGGGGCGCCTCGGCGGCTCACTCCTCGGAACGGGAGTCGATGTCCGACCCCCGGCCATAGGTCTTCCTCGCGGACTGGGTGCGGGCCGGCAGCGTGCCCTCCCGGCCGACCTTCTGCCGCTTGACCGCCTTCGGCTCCTCGTAGGGATCGCGCATCACGGGAGCCTCGTCGACCGCCTCGGGCTCGACGACGAAGTCGGTGGTGTCGTGCTCGTCCTCATGCTCCCGCCGTTCGTACTCCTCCGGCGGAAGCACCCTCTTCCAGGTCCGTGTCCGGATGGCCGGCATCTCGCCGGCGTCCTCGCGCAGGGCGCGGTACATCGCATACATCTGGAAGTAGCCCATGACGAAGAACGGCAGCCCGACGAGGATGATCGTCGACTCCAGCGCTTCGAGCCCGCCGGTGCCGGAGAACACCAGCAGGGTCGCGGTGATGAGGCCGATCGCGATCGCCCAGAACACGCGCTGTCCCAGCGGGTTGAAGTCCTCGTGGCCATTGGCCATGGTGTCGGTGACCAATGCCGCGGAGTCGACCGAGGTGACGAAGAAGATGATGACGAGCACGATCGCGACGATCGAGACGAAGAACGACGCCGGGTAGTACTCGAGGAAGGCGAACAGCGCGCCGGGGATGTCGCCGTCGTCCACCACGCGCTCGACCAGGCCGCCCTCGCCGTTGAGTTCGATGTCGAAGGAGGACATGCCGAAGATGCCGAACCAGATGACGGAGAATCCGGCCGGCACTGCGAGGACGCCGGACACGAACTGGCGGATGGTGCGGCCCTTCGAAATGCGGGCGATGAAGATGCCGACGAACGGCGACCAGGTGATCGTCCAGGCCCAGTAGAACACCGTCCAGCCGTCCTGCCAGCCGGTGTTGGCGAAGGTGTCGTTCCAGAATGCGAGCTGCGGCAGGTTCATCAGGTAGCGGCCGAAGGACTCGATGGTGCCCTTGAGCACGAACAGCGTGGAGCCGGTCACGAGCACGAAGGCCAGCAGCGCGACCGCCATCCAGATGTTGATGTTCGACAGCACCTTGATGCCCTTGTCGAGCCCGAGCGCCACCGAGATCATCGCGATCCCGCACACCACCGTGATGATGATGAGCTGCCAGAGGGCGGTCTCCGGGATGCCGAACAGCTGCGCCAGCCCACCGTTGATCTGCAGGGTTCCCAGCCCGACCGAGACGGCCACACCGAACACGGTGCCGACGATCGAGACGATGTCGATGAACTTGCCGATCGGGCCATGGATTCGCTGGCCGAGGATGGGCTGGAAGATCGAGCTGACGCGCGGCGGCAGGTTGCGCTTGTGGATGAAGTAGGCGAAGCACAGGGCCGGCAGGGTGAAGATCGTCCAGGTGTGGAAGGTGAAGTGGTAGTAGGTGAAGTTCATGGCGTCCGCCGCGGCTGCTGGAGTGCCGGCCTCGATGCCCAGCGAAGGTCCGCGGGGCGGGTCGCCGAAGTGGCTGATCGGTTCGGCGACACCCCAGAACATCAGGATGCTGCCGATGCCGGCGGCGAAGAGCATCGCGAACCATGCGGGACCGGAGTGCTCCGGCGCCTGGTCGTCCGGACCGAGCCTCACCCGGCCGAAGCGGCCGATCGCGATGAAGATCAGGAAGCCCAGGAACAGCGTGACGCCGAGGATGTAGAACCAGCCGAGGTTGGTGATCAGCCAGTCCGAGGCGGCACCGACAGCACGATCGAGCGGTTCCGTGAAGGCGATGGTGGCGATGACGAAGAGGATTATCACCCCCGCCGATCCGAAGAACACCGCAGGCGAGGTTCGCAGCCTCAGCAGATCGTGCAGTCGCGTGAGCATGGTTGGCTCCTTGAGTCATCTCGGCAGACCGGCCGATGGGCGCACGCCCCGCTCGGCACAGCCGGACCCTCCTGCCGGGCCGCTTGCTTCACGTTACCGCTTCAGCACCTCAAAGCAAGGAAGGTTGCCGGTCAGGGGCGACGACTGGCCCGCGGAGCCGCAGCGCACCAACCCGCTCGCCCGCGAAGCCGTAGACCCGCCATCGCCTCGGCTCAGACCTCAGTCATCACCTCGGCGAGCCCCAGCACGTCCAGGATCCAGGCGAACTCGAAGGCGGTCTCCCGCCACGAGTCGTACCGGCCCGAGGCGCCGCCGTGTCCCGCCGACATCTCCGTCTTCAGCAGTGCGTCAGCTCCCACCTCGCGCAGTCGGGCAACCCACTTGGCCGGCTCGACGTACAGCACGCGGGTGTCATTCAGCGAGGTGATCGCGAGGATCCGCGGATAGTCCTGCTCGCGGACGTTCTCGTACGGCGAGTACTGGCGCATGTACCGGTACACCTCGGGATCGTGCAGGGGGTCGCCCCACTCGTCCCATTCGATGACGGTCAGCGGAAGCTCCGGCATGAGGATCGAGGTGAGCGCATCCACGAAGGGGACGTTGGCGCTGATCCCGGCGAACCTGTCGGGCGCGAGATTCGCGACTGCACCCATGAGCAGGCCACCCGCCGAACCGCCCATCGCCACGAGCTTCTCCCGCGCGGTGCGGCCTTCGGCGATGAGATGGTCGGCAACGGCGACGAAGTCCGTGAAGGTGTTCACCTTGTGCAGGGTCTTGCCCTCTTCGTACCAGTGCCGGCCCATCTCTCCGCCGCCGCGGACGTGCGCGACCGCCCAGACCACGCCGCGGTCGAGCAGCGACAGCCGGGCGACCGAGAAGTACGGGTCCATGCTCGCCTCATAGGAGCCGTAGCCGTAGAGCAGCGTGGGCGCGGGGGTCCCAGCAGGCACAGCGTCGGTCCGCCATACGAGCGACACCGGGATCCGGGTCCCGTCCTCCGCGGTCGCCCACACGAGGTCCTGTTCGTACGCGCTGACATCCACTCCGCCCAGCACCGGCTGCCGTTTGAGGAGAGTGCGCTCACCGGTGTCCAGGTCGTAGTCGAACACCTCCGTGGGGGTGACCATCGACGTGTAGACCATGCGGATGCGGGGCTGCTCCCACTCCGGGTTGCCCGCCAGGCCCATGGTGCCGATCGGCTCGTCCGCCGTGACCTCCGTGAGCGCGGAGAAGGGGTTGCGGGGGAAGCCCGTGCGCACTCGACCCTCGATCTTGGATCTCTCGGCCTCGGCTGTGAGGTCCGCCTCGGCGGCTCCCCCGACCGGGTCCACCCCCGCCAGGTCCTCCTCGGGAACGATTCCAGCCGGCGCATCCGCTCCCCCGCCGCCGCGCGCCTCGGCACCCCTGCCGCGGGCCCCCGCACCCCCGCCGGCGGGCGCCTCGGGAACGACACCGGTCGGCACGGGAGCGCCGTATCGGCCCTCCGCCACCAGATCGCCGGTGCCGTGATGCATTCCACCGGTCATGCCGTCAGCATGGATCGAATTCAGGGACAGCTCCTCGGGAACCTCGTCGGAGACCCCGATGACGCCCACCCGCGCGAAGCCGCCCTCCCGGTAGCTCACGACCAGCCGGCCGCGGAAGGCGTCGACGTCCTCGATCCGCCTGCCCGCGACGTCGGGAAGCACCTCGCGACCCTCGGATTCGGGGTCGCTGACCGGCACATCAGAGATCTCGAAGTCGGGGCGGTTCCGGTTGTGCACGATGACGAACCGGTCCTCGCCGGACACGATCGCGTGGTCGACCGAGTACTCCACGCCTTCGACACGGCGCCAGACGACCTGCGGCGTGCCGGTGGGGTCGAGTGCGTCGATGAACCAGTAGGCGGTGGTGATCTTCGAGGCCGTGACGAAGAAGATGTAGCGCTCCGAACGGCTGACGCCCACGCCGACGAAGTAGCGGTCGTCCTCCTCGGAGAACACGCACTCGTCCTCGGTGACCTCGGTGCCGATCCGGTGGCGCCACACCTTGTCGGGCCGCCACGCCTCGTCGACGGTGGTGTAGAAGACATAGTCGCCGCTGACGTCGAAGCACGCGCCGGCGAAGGTGTTGGGGATCTCGTCGGCGAGGTCCTCCCCCGTCTGCAGGTCGCGCACGCGCAGGGTGTAGCGCTCTTCGCCCGAGGTGTCCGCCGCCCAGGCCAGGCGCGTCCCGTCCGGGGACAGGGAGAAGGAGCCGAGGGCGAAGAACTCGTGGCCCTCCGCCTCGACGTTGGAATCGAGCACCACCTGCTCGTCCGGCAGCCGGCCTTCGCCGTCGATGGCCGGCGGCGTCCAGTCGTCGGGACCGGCCACGGGCACTCGGCAGCGGGTGGCGTAGTCCTTGCCCTCGGTGGTCCGGGAGAAGTACCACCACTTCCCGCGCCGCACCGGCACGGACAGGTCGGTCTCCTTCACGCGCGTGCGGATCTCGTTGAAGATGTCCTCGCGCAGGCCCGCCAGGTGATTGGTCCGGTGCTCGGTGTAGGCGTTCTCCGCCTCCAGGTGCGCGATCACGGCCGGGGATTCCTTGTCGCGCATCCACTCGTAGTGGTCGACGAAGGTGTGACCGTGGTGGGTGCGCTCGTGCGCGATCCGCTTGGCCTCCGGGGGCGTGGGCGCGGTCGGCGACGCAGGGAGATTCTGGGTTCGACTCATGGCCTCACCTTAGCGAGGAGACCTGAAACGACTATCCGCGTTCGGTGTGCTCCAAGTCGCCGTCGGGGACACCGCCGGCAGGCATGCCGAGGCGCCGTCGGGGAAACAGCCGGCACGCATGTCCAGGCGCACCACGAGGAGCCCCCGAGTCGCGACTACCCACCGAGCTGCGCGTCGAGTTCAGCGACCAGCTCGCGTGGGGCGGTCTGCCGGAACGAGCTCTCGACGAGCTCGGCGACCTCCTGCCAGTCGACCTCCGAGTCGCGGAAGTCCAGTCCCAGCCACCCCCACGCTCCCAGATAGGCGGGCAGGAAGAATCGCGAGTCCTGCTCCAGCGCCGGTCGCTCCTCGGGCTCGGGAACGAACAGGAGCGAGTCCGCGTAGCGGTCAGAACTGTGGTCGCCCTTCACGGATCCGCCGAAGACCGCGAACATCTTCCGGGTGAAGAACGCGGGCCGCCCGTGCGAGATCTTCTCGACCGCCTGGGGCAGGGCCAGGCACAGTCTGCGCACCTCGGCCAAGTGGGGATTGTCATCCTCGAACATGATGGGGTGGGACATCGCATCCTCGCTCGTCCTCGTTCCGGGGCATCCAGCGTACTCCGCCGGGGCTCCGGCGTCTTCCGCCGAGGCGCCGGACTCCTGCTGGCCGGCAGCAGGGCGTTCCATCGGCTGGGATCCAGGGTCTTTTCAAGGCGCCGTGGGATAGTGAGACCCTCCGGCGAAAACAGAGGTGAATATGGGATTCCTGAGCAACTTCATGAAGGGCAAGGCAGCGAACAGAGCGCTGCGCACCATCCAGCGCGAGGCGTCCAAGCCGCGGAATCAGCAGAAGGCCCGCGAGATGCTGGCCAGACTGCGCAAGCGCTGATCATCTGCACTCCCCGTCTCCGCCGACAGCGGAGGCGGGGATTTGTTGTGCCGGCAACCACCAACAGCGCCGCCAGCTGAGTTAACCGGCGCACCGCAAGCTGAGTTGATCGGCCAGCCGTGTTGACCGGTCCGCCGCACATCGAGTTTGACCGGCGCGCCGCCCGCCGCGTTGACCGGCACAGCCAGGTGCTGTCAGTACCCGAGCTTCGCGATCTCGCGGACGTACGTCGCCGCATCCGGCCCGCGGAGCGCCGACCGCAGCGCGGGGACGGCTTCCTCGTCGAACTTCACGGACACCCGCCCGTCCTCTTCTCGCTGTGACTTCGCGGGCACGGTGACGGTGATGATGTCGTTCTGCGAGATCCCGCGCATCCCGGCGGCGATGCTCAGCAGGCTGCCGGTGGTCAGCTGGGCGTCGGTCCACGCGCCGGCGGCGACATGGCTGAGGATCGAGAACAGCTCGGCAGGGGTCTTGGCCAGCTTGCCGAAGTTCAGCCCGGAGACGAGAGCTCGCAGCAGCGCCCGCTGATTCCGGGTGCGCGTCTGTCCGGCGTCGTCGATGGGGTCCGCCGCGGTGAAGAGGCGAGCGGAACCGCCGTCGAGCTGGTTGGTCCCCTCCACGTACTGTCGCCCTGCCGCCGCGAAAGCGGACCGGCTGTAGACCGGCACCGGCCCTACCTGGTCGATCACGGCTTCCAGCGCAGCGAAGTCCAGCGCCATCACGTGGTCGACGCGGTGGCCGAGGAACTCCTCGACGACGGCGACGTAGACCGGCCATCCGGCTTCCTCGGCCAGCCCGCCGAGCGTGGCGCTCCGCTCCACCTCGGTTCTGGGATTGAAGACGAGGACGAAGGCGCCGCTGCGGTTCGCGGGGACGTGCAGGAGGGCGAAGATGTCACCCTCGCTCATGGCCGCCGAGGCGCCGGCGCCTTCCGATCCCACGAGCACCCGGATCAGCAGGCTGGTCGCGTCCGTGGGCTCGGGGCGGACGTCGGCTGGAGGGAAGGCCTGCTCGTCAGCGAATTTGCGCGAGGAATCGTCAAACAGCGCGCGAGCGCGGTTGGCCTCCTTCAACGACCCGAGCGTTGCGAGGACGTTTCGAACTTTGGGCACCGTCTGCTTCCTCTCAACGTTCAGCCGTCATCTCTCCAGCCATTCACAGCCATTGTCCGCCGCACGGGGCATCTTGTTCCGGCCTGCGGTGCTGTCATTTTCAACGATTCTAACGCCCCGGCTCTCCTACCCGAAGCATCCACGGGACGCAGAGCCCACTGAGGCGGGTGCGGCGCTGTGCCGCACCCGCCTCGGATGACCGAAATCCGGCTTCCTCGCCTTCCGGACGCGCTGCTCGAGCCTGCCGCAGTCGCACGGTGCGAGTTCTTCTGCACTGTGCAAGCTTGCTCGGTCGGACTGTCGTGAAAAAGTCGCACGATGCCGGGCGGGCTCGGGAAAGAAGGTCAGTCGGAGACTCAGCCGAAGTGAGGGTTGATGATCCGGCCCCAGGATCCCTTGTTGCCCCAGATGTTCTGGCGCATGCCCTCCAGCTGCAGGATCTGGGAGTGGTCGACGAAGAGGTTCACCTCGTTGCCGTAGTTCTTGAGATACCACTCGAACACCAGCGGGTCGGAGGCTTCGAACATCACGTTCTCCAGTCCAACCCCGTTGATGATCTCGGCGGCGGCCGAGGTGTTCCATTCGGAGACGTTCTCGGTGATTCCCTCCGACTCGATCATCACGATGTCGGCACCTGCGTCCAGGGTGGCCTTGGCGCGCTCGATGAGGTCTCCGACGTCCTTCTTGTCCTCGGCGGCGAGCTCGGATTCGGCGGAGTCGCCCCCGGAGCCGATCTGGATGCCGAGCTCCGGCTTGGCCTTGAGGCCGGCCTCCTTCACCCGCTCGACCAGGCGCAGCAGTCCCGAGGTCGGAATGGCGATGAAGCCGGTCGAGATCTCGATGGTGTCGAAGCCGACCTCCTTGGCCTCCTCGAGGTATTTGTCGACGGCGTCCTCACCGAAGCGCAGGACCGTCTCGATCCAGCCGCCCGAGGACACGTACGCGCCGTTGTCGTGGGCGATGTCGTTGATCTTCTTGATCTGCTCCTGGGGCATGAGCGAGAACGAGCCGCCCGCCCATTTGATCCCGTCGACCCACTGGCCGGCCACGTCGAACACGTCCTGCATGTGCCGCGGGCCGTAGGCGAAGTAGTGGGGTGCGCGGATCTCGGTCAGGCCGATCGAGCGCGGCTTGGCCGGACGATAGGCACGGGGAATGAAGTTGAATGAAACGTCGTGGGCACGATCGGTGGTGTCAGCCATTCTCATGGTGGCAGTCAAATCAGAATCTCCTTTCGAGAGTTCTTGAGTGGTCAGCTGGTTCGGGAAACCTTCGGTGGAGCTCGCGCGTTGGCGCAGCGCCTCGGGCGGCTATGGCCGGTTGTTCAACCTGTGTCACATGATCGCCTGCACGTTCCCTGCGAGGATGCAACTGAGGTTGCCCTAACTCCTCCTACTCTAACCCCAAACTATCTTGATGTCAAGATAGTTTACGAACCTATACCAACAGGGCACCTTGTCGTCGATCGGCGCCCTGGCGGCGACCAGGCTCGGCTGAGCCGATTGCTCGAGTCCGGACCGATTGCTCGAGTCCGCGCCGCATGAAAGAATCGCGGGACCTCGTGCTTCGAAGGAGAACGCACATGGCCCAGCCGCTTCCCGAACACCCCGACTTCCTGTGGCGCAATCCCGAGCCCAAGTCCTCCTACGACGCCGTCATCATCGGTGCGGGCGGGCACGGGCTGGCGACCGCCTACTACCTCGCCAAGGATCATGGCCTCACGAACATCGCGGTCCTCGAGCGCGGGTGGCTGGCGGGCGGCAACATGGCCCGCAACACCGCGATCATCCGCTCCAACTACCTGTGGGACGAATCGGCCGGGATCTACGAGTTCGCGCTCAGGCTGTGGGAGGAGCTGCCCGCCGAACTCGACTACGACTTCCTCTTCTCCCAGCGCGGAGTGCTCAACCTCGCCCACACGCTGCAGGAGGTCCGCGACGGCAGGCGCCGGGTCAACGCGAACGTCCTCAACGGCGTCGACGCCGAATGGCTCACCCCCGACCAGGTCAAGGAGGCCTGCCCGATCATCAACACGAGCACGGACCTGCGCTACCCCGTGCTCGGGGCGACTTACCAGGCCCGAGGCGGCATCGCCAAGCATGATCACGTCGCCTGGGCGCTGGCCCGCCGGTGCGACGAGATGGGCGTGGACCTCATCCAGAACTGCGAGGTCTACGACATCCTCACCGTCGGCGGCGACAGCGAGCACCCGCGCGGTGACGGCAGCAGGCCCGTCGGCGACGGCAGCGGCGGCCGGGTCGTCGGCGTGGAGACCGCGCTCGGCCGCATCAGCACCGGGACCGTGGGCATGGCCGTCGCAGGCAGCAGCTGGGACCTGGCGCAGCGGGCCGGCGTGCGGCTGCCGATCCAGTCCCGCCCCCTGCAGGCGCTGGTCTCCGAGCTGTTCGAGCCCGTCCATCCGATCGTCGTGATGTCCAATCACGTGCACGTCTACGTGTCGCAGGCGCACAAGGGCGAGCTCGTGATGGGGGCCGGGGTCGACGGCTACAACGGCTTCGGCCAGCGCGGCAGCTTCCACGTCATCGAGGAGCAGATGGCCGCCGCGGTCGAGCTGTTCCCGATCTTCGCGCGCGCCCATGTGCTGCGCACGTGGGGCGGGGTCGTCGACGTCACCCTCGACGCCTCCCCGATCATCAGCCCCACGCCCGTCGAGGGGCTCTACGTCAACTGCGGCTGGGGCACCGGCGGCTTCAAGGGGACGCCGGCGGCCGGCTGCACCTTCGCCCACACCATCGCCACCGGCCAGGCCCACCCGCTCAACGCCCCGTTCACGCTCGACCGGTTCGAGACCGGCCACCTCATCGACGAGCACGGCGCCGCCGCCGTCGCCCACTGAAGGACTCCCCATGCTGCTGACCGTCATCAAGCGCCCGGGTACGGGCCGGCACCCACGGAAGGGCCTGTGCCCAAGGAAGGACTCACCTTGCTGCTGATCGAGTGCCCGTACTGCGGGCCGCGCGACGAGATCGAGTTCCGCAACGGCGGCCAGGCCCACGTCCCCTACCCCGCCGACCCGTCGGCGCTCAGCGACCGCGACTGGGCCGAGTACCTCTTCTACCGGGACAACCCCCGCGGCCGCTTCGCCGAGCGCTGGCTCCACACGGCCGGCTGCCGCAAGTGGTTCAATGCCGTCCGCGACACCGCCATCTACGAGTTCGCCGCCGTCTACCCGATCGACGCTCCGAGGCCCGAGGCGCCGGCGGACTCCCGGCCGGGCGCTCTGCACCACTCCGCCGAGGCGCCGTCCGGCTCCCACACGGGCGCTCGCCCCCACTCCGCCGAGGCGCCGGCACCCACATCGTCGAGCACGCCCACCGGGGAAGGAGGGAATCGATGAGCTCCGAGTTCGACAGTGAGCCGGACAGCGTTCTGTCCCGGCCCCGGCAGCCGGGGCGTGACCGGCAGCCGCGGCGTGACCACCCCCAGCAGCCGCAGCACGACCAGCAGCCGTCCGAGCAGTCGCACCGGCTGCCACCGGATCTTGCGCCCACCGCCCGGATCGACCGCGGCACCGTCCTCGAATTCCGGCTGGGCGACGGCACGGAGGACAGCGAGACCCTCACCGGTCACCCCGGCGACACGCTCGCCTCGGCGCTGCTGGCCCACGGGCGGATCCGCTGCGGGGACTCGATCTACCGGTCCCGCCCGCGGGGCATCTTCGCCGCCGGGGCCGACGAGCCGAACGCGCTCGTGCACATCACCGCCCGCCGCCCCGGCCACGTCGACGAGTCGATGCTGCCCGCGACCGCCGTCGAACTCACCGACGGGCTGCAGGCGCAGTGGCTGTCCGGGCTGGGCCGCCTCGACCCACGGGATGACGGGGCGGACTACGACCACGTTCATGTCCACACCGACGTCCTCGTGGTCGGCGCCGGGCCGGCGGGCCTGGCCGCCGCACATACGGCAGCCCGCACCGGCGCGCGCGTCATCCTCATGGACGACCAGCCCGAGCCCGGCGGCAGTCTCCTGAGCACCCGCGAGGAGCGCATCGACGGCAAGCCGGCGCCCGACTGGATCGCCCAGGCGCATGCCGAGTTCCTCGCCGCCGAGGAGTCGACGTACCTGCCGCGGACCACGGTGCTCGGCAGCTACGACGCGAACTACCTGGTGGTCGTCGAGCGGCGCGCCGACCACCTCGGCGCACCGGCGCCCGCGGGAGTGTCGCGGGAGCGGGTGTGGCACGTGCGGGCCCAGCAGGTGGTGCTGGCGACCGGCGCGCAGGAGCGCCCGATCGTGTTCGAGAACAACGACCGGCCGGGCGTCATGCTCGCCGGCGCGGTGCGCACGTACCTCAACCGCTACGGGGTCGCCGCGGGCCGCCAGATCGCGGTGACCACGACGAACGACTCCGCGTACGACCTGGTCGCAGACCTTGATGCCGCCGGGATCGAGGTGGTCGCCGTCGTCGACTCGCGACCGGAGCTCTCGCCCGCTGCCGCCGCCGTCGCGCTGCGGACCGGAGTCCGGGTGATCACCGGCAGCGCCGTCACCGACACCCGCGCGGACGCCTCGGGCCGGATCAGCGGGGTCACCGTCCGCCCGCTGGACGAGCAGGCGATGCCGGCGGACGCCTCGGGCGCGGCGACCGGCCTGGAGGAACTCGACGTCGACCTGCTCGCGGTCTCCGGCGGTTGGAGTCCGGCCGCTCACCTGCACAGCCAGCGTGGTGGGCTCGCCTGGGACGGGCAGCAGGCCGCGTTCGTCCCCGCGGAGCCGGTGCGCGACCAGCACCTCGCCGGCGCGGTCACGGGCAGCCACGACCTGGGCGAGGCGCTGTCCGCCGGCACCCGCGCGGGAGCCGAGGCGGCAGCGGCGGCCGGGTTCCGCCTCGGCGTCGAGGTCGGCGATCTCGATGCGATCATCGCCGCCGAGGCGCCCGCCCACACTCCCCTGGCCCCGCCTCCCTACTCCGCCGACCCCGACGCTCGCGCCCGGATCCGGCCCCTGTGGCTGGTGCGCGGCGAGTCGGACCAGCCGGACGCCAGGCCGAGTCGCGTTGACCGGCACCGTCGCGACGCCGGGAGCAATCAGGAAGGCCGGCGCGATCAGGGTGATCGGCGCGATCACGACGGGTGGCGCAACCCCGATGCCTGGCGCGATCAGGGTGATCGGCGCGATCACGACGCGTGGCGCAACCACTTCGTCGATCTGCAGCGGGATCAGTCGGTCGCCGACGTGCTGCGGGCGACCGGGGCGGGGATGCGCAGCGTGGAGCACGTCAAGCGCTACACCTCGATCGGCACCGCCCACGACCAGGGCAGGACCAGTGGGCTCACCGCCGTCGGGGTCGTCGCCGCGGCCCTCACCGGCGCGGACGAGCAGGGGCTCGACAGCCTGGACCTGGGCGCCATCGGCACCACCACGTTCCGCGCCCCAACCGCGCCCGTGTCCTTCGCGGCGCTGGCCGGGCGCAGGCGCGGGGAGCTGTTCGACCCGGCCCGCCTGACCCCGATCCACTCCTGGCACGTGGAGCACGGCGCGGTGTTCGAGGACGTCGGCCAGTGGAAGCGCCCCTGGTACTTCCCGCGCCCGGGCGAGGACATGGCGGCTGCCGTGCTGCGCGAGTGCGCCGCGGTGCGCACCTCGGTGGGGTTCATGGACGCGACCACGCTGGGCAAGATCGACATCCGCGGCAGGGACGCCGCCGAATTCCTGGGCAGGATCTACACCAACGGCTACTCGAAGCTGCGAGTCGGCATGGCCCGCTACGGGGTCATGTGCACGCCCGACGGCATGATCTTCGACGACGGCACCGTGATTCGGCTGGCCGAGGACCACTTCCTCGCCACCACGACGACCGGCAATGCCGCCACGGTGCTCGACTGGATGGAGGAATGGCTGCAGACCGAATGGCCCGACCTCGATGTCGTGTGCACCTCGGTCACGGAGCAGTACGCCACCGTCGCCGTCGCCGGGCCCAGGTCCCGTGACGTGGTCGCCGCGCTGGCGCCGGAGCTCGACGTGTCCCGGGAGGCGTTCCCCTTCATGGCGATCGCGGACACGGTGCTCGCAGGCGGCATCCCGGCTCGGGTGTGCCGGATCTCGTTCTCCGGCGAGCTGGCCTTCGAGATCAACGTCGAGGCGTGGAATGGCCTAGCGCTGTGGGAGGCGATCGCCCAGGCGGGCGCCCAGTTCGACATCACCCCCTACGGCACGGAGACCATGCACGTGCTCCGCGCGGAGAAGGGCTTCATCATCGTCGGGCAGGACACGGATGGCACCGTCACCCCGCAGGACGCCGGGATGGAGTGGATCGTGTCCACGAAGAAGGACTTCATCGGCAAGCGCTCCTACTCCCGTGCGGACAACCTGCGCGGGGACCGCAAGCAGCTGGTGGCCGTGCTCCCGGTCGACCGGTCCTTCGAGCTCGCCGAGGGGGCACAGCTGATCGCGGCCGGGACGCCGGTGACCCCGGGAGCGAGATCAGGGACGCAGGCTGCCGGTCCGATCACCGCGGGTGCGGCTGATGCGGCTCCGGGGGCCGGATCGATCACCCCGGGCGCCGGTTCAGGGATGACGCGGCCCGCACCGGTTCCGATGGAAGGCCATGTCACCTCCGCCTATCGCAGCGCCGCGCTCGGAAGGGCCTTCGGCCTGGCGCTGGTGAAGAACGGCCGGGCACGGATCGGCGAGACGCTGCAGGCGTACCACGACGGGCGGCTCGCCGAGGTGGTCGTCGCCGAACCCGTGCTCTACGACCCGGAGGGAGCACGGCGCGATGGGGAGGAGTCCTCGGGGAGTGCCCAGGACGAACGGCGCGCCAACGTCCCTGCGCAGCGCCGGAATCCCCGCGACCTGCGCCGCAGCCCGCTCGCCCACCTGGCCGAGGCGCTCGCGCGAACCGAACGCGCGGCCGGAATCACCGACGGCGCGGTCGGGACAGCTGCAGGAACTGCTGCCGGAACTGCTGCAGGAGTGCAGATCCGCGAGGTCCCGTTCCTGACGATGGTCGGGATCCGGGTGCAGCCGGGATCTGCAGGGGCGCGCGCGATCGAGGCGGCAGCCGGTCTCCCCCTCCCCCGGGCGGTCGGGCAGGTGACGGGCACGGCTCCCGTGCCGGCGGGCGCCTCGGGAGCGGCGCTGATCTGGCTGGCACCCGACGAATTCCTCGCGGTCACCGACCCGGACCGGCCGCTGGCCGAGGTGCTGGGCACCGCGTTGGGCGAGGCGCCGGGTTCGGTGGTCGAGCTGTCGGCGAACCGCACGACCGTCGAGCTGGCGGGGCCGAAGTCCAGGCAGGTGCTGGCGAAGGGCTGTCACGTGGACCTGCACCCGCGCGCCTTCCCCGTGGGTACGGCGGTGTCGACGCTGCTGGGGCCGGTCCAGCTCATCGTGTGGCGGACGGACGAGGACAGGTACTGGCTGCTGCCGCGGTCGTCGTTTGCGGATTTCCTGGCGCGCTGGCTCCTCGACGCCGTGCGAGAATTCAACTCGAGGCCGGAAGGAGCCTGACCCATGGCCGATCACGCTGAGCACGCTCTTCACACCGAGCACATTCTGACCTTCACCTGTCCCGAGAAACTGGGCATCGTGCACGCGATCACCGAGGTGCTCGTCCAGCAGCGCCAGGAGATCATCGACCTCAAGCAGTTCGGCGACCGGAACTCGCGGCGCTTCTTCCTGCGCGTGCACTTCGCGGGTGAGGACGGCGCGGCGGCGTCGACGCGTGCGCTGCGCGAGGCTTTCGCGCCGCTGGTCGAGCAGTACGACGCGGAGCTCACGGTGGACCCGAAGGACCGGAAGCGGCGGGTGCTGCTCATGGTGTCGAAGTCCGAGCACTGCCTCAACGACCTGATGTTCCGCGCCCGCGTGGACGAGCTGCCGATCGAGGTTGTGGCCGTGGTGTCCAACCACGACGATCACCGCGACGTCGTCGAATGGCACCGGATCCCGTACCACCACATTCCCGTCACCCCCGACAGCAAGCCGCAGGCCGAGGCGGAGCTGCTGGCGCTGCTGGGGCGCTACGAGGTGGAGCTCGTGGTGCTCGCGCGGTACATGCAGGTGCTCAGCAGTCAGCTCGTCGAGGACATGGCGGGCCAGGTCATCAACATCCACCACTCGTTCCTGCCGAGCTTCAAGGGCGCCCGCCCCTACCACCAGGCGTACGAGAAGGGCGTGAAGACGGTCGGCGCGACCGCCCACTATGTCAACGCCGAGCTCGACGAAGGCCCGATCATCGCGCAGCAGGTGGTGGAGGTCGACCACACTTTCGACGCCGCCGACCTCGCCGCTGCCGGCCGCGACACCGAGCGCAAGGCGCTGGCGAACGCGGTCAAGTGGCACTGCGAGGGGCGAGTCTTCCTCAACGGCAACCGGACCGTGGTGCTCAGGTAGGCCCGGGCGCGCGCCCACACGCGTTCCGCAAGCCGCTGGCGACCTGTCCGGTTCGCTCCCGGATTGCGGTCACTCTTCGTCGATTCGAGCGCTGGTTCCAGCGAAGAGTGACCGCAGTCTGCTCAGGACAGTCTGCTCAGGACAGGCTGCCCAGGGCAGGCCGCTCGGGGCAGGTTGCAGGCGCCCTGTCCGGTGCGTGCGAATCAGGCGTCGATGACTACGGCCGTGATCAGCGGGGCCCTGCGGTAGGCGCGCTCCAGGTGGCGGCTCACGGTGTCGACGATGAGCTTCTCGAGTTCGTCGATGTCGTCGATCTTCTGCGCGTTCGGTGCGGCGAGCGCGCTCTTGACCTTCTCCGCCGCGCCCTTGAAGATCTGCGGGTCCTGGATGAAGCCCTTGGTCATGAACTCGAGCGGCTCGGTCAGGGTGTTCGAGTCGGGGTCCACGATCGCCACGATCGTCACCGCGCCGCCCTCCTGGAGCAGCCTGCGCTCGACGAGCGTCTCCTCGGTGACCTTGCCGATCATGTGGCCGTCCACGTAGACCAGCCCGGCCTCGACCTTGCCGGAGACCTTCGCCTGACCGTTGACGAGGTCGATGGTGGTCCCATCGGCGGCCACGAGCACGCGCTCGCGGGGGATGCCGGTCTGCACGGCGAGGTCGGCGTTGGCGTGGAGATGCTTCGACTCCCCGTGCACCGGCATCACGTGCTTGGGACGCACGATGTTGTAGCAGTACACCAGCTCCCCTGCCGAGGCGTGACCGGACACGTGGACATTGGCGTTGCCCTTGTGCACGACCTGCACCCCGAGGTCGGTGAACTTGTTGATGATCCCGTAGATGGCGTTCTCGTTGCCGGGGACCATCGAACTGGCCATCAGCACGGTGTCGCCCTGATCGAGCTTGATCTGGTGGGTCCCGGATGCCATCCGCGACAGTGCCGCCATCGGTTCGCCCTGCGAGCCGGTGCACACCAACGCGATCTTGTTGTCGGGCATCGACTGGAGCTTCTTGAAGTTCACGATCAGCCCGCGCGGGATCTTCAGATATCCCAGCTCCCGGGCGATGCCCATGTTCCGCACCATCGAGCGGCCCACGAACGCGACCTTCCGACCGCTGGCATGGGCGGCGTCGAGCACCTGCTGGATCCGGTGGACGTGGCTGGCGAAGCTGGAGACGATGATCCGCTTGGGAGCGGTGGCGAACACCTTCTCGATCGCGGGGTTGAGCTCACGTTCCGAGGTGGTGAAGCCGGGCACCTCGGCGTTGGTGGAGTCGGTGAGGAAGAGGTCGACGCCCTCCTCGCCCAGCCGGGCGAAGTGCCGCAGGTCGGTGATCCGGTTGTCCAGCGGGAACTGGTCCATCTTGAAGTCGCCGGTGTGCAGCACGAGGCCCGCGCGGGTGCGGATCGCCACGGCGAGGCTGTCGGGGATCGAGTGGTTGACCGCGACGAACTCCAGCTCGAAGGGTCCGGCCTTGTGGGTGTCCTCGGCCTCGACGTGCACCGTGGAGGGGGTGATCCGGTGCTCGGTGAGCTTGGCCGTGATGAACGCCAGGGTCAGCTGCGAGCCGATCAGCGGAATGTCCGGCCGCTCCTTGAGCAGGTACGGAACACCGCCGATGTGGTCCTCGTGTCCGTGCGTGAGCACAATGCCCACCACGTCCTTGAGGCGATCCCGGATGGAGGTGAAGTCGGGCAGGATCACATCGATGCCGGGCTGGTGCTCTTCGGGGAACAGCACGCCGCAGTCGACGATGAGGAGCTTGCCCTCATGCTCGAAGACGGTCATGTTGCGCCCGATCTCGCCCAGGCCACCCAGCGGGGTGATCCTCAGGCCTCCTGAGGCGAGGGCGGGCGGGGACGTCTGTCTGCGGGGGGAACGAGCCAAAGAATCACGCTTTCATCATCGGTGGGGCTTCAGTGGGGTGGTGCAATGTCTTGGGACCCGCGAACGGCGGAACGCTGAGTGCCGAGCGGGAAGTCTGCATCGATCTTACCTGTGCCCGCCGCCCGGAATGTCAGTAGTGGTGATTCTGCTGCCCTCACTCCCACGGGCGGGTTGCGAGTCGCTTCATTGCGGTGTGTCCGGCCGGCTGATCGCGCGCGCCTGCGAGACGCGAAAGTCCCAGGTTTCGGAGAGCAGAACCCTGGGACTTTCGCGGTCGGTCGGAAGGTCAGGCCGGCACGCGAGTGAACGCCGACTGGTTGAACGCCGACTGGCTGAGCGCCTGGCCGTGCGTCTCAGGCACTTGCCTGACCACGAAGAGCGCGACCACGCAGACCAGGACCAGGTAGAAGGCCGGTGACACTGCTGAACCGGTCGTGTTGACCAGCAGCTGGCTGATGAACGGCATCGTTCCACCGAAGATGGCATAGCCGAGGTTGTAGGACAGGCCGATGCCGGTCGATCTGACGGACGTTGGGAACAGCTCGTACAGGGTGACGTACGCGCCCCCACCGAAGATCGACACGCCCAGCGACACGAGGACCTGCCCGCCGAGAGCCCCCCAGAAGGTGCCCGTGGTGCAGAGCAGGTAAGCGGGGACGGCGGTCACGGCCAGGAACACTGCGCCCGCATACATCATCGGCCGCCTCCCGACACGGTCGCTGAGTCGACCGCAGATCGGCAGTGCCACGACAACGGCGACGACGGAGATCGAGGTGCTCAGCATCGCGCTCACCCGTTCCATGCCGACTGTGGTGGACAGGAACGAGAACATGTAGCTGTGAACGGTGTAGCCTGCGACGGCGAGCACCGAGATGATGAGGCAGACGAACACCACCGCACGGCCATGATCGGTCGTGGTGTCCCTCAGCGGTGATTCCGACATTCCTCCCGCAGCGGCGACCTCGCGGAAGTCCTCCGACTCCTCAACGCGCAGTCGGATGAAGAGCCCGACGACAGCGAGGATTCCGCCGACGATGAACGGGACACGCCACACATACGCGTTGAAGGCCTCCTCGCCGAACACCTCGGTCAGTCCGAGGACGAAGAAGCCCGAAACCGCAGACGGCAGGTACGAAGCGGCGAAGACGATCGCGATCCAGAACCCGCGGGTGGACAGCGGCGATGATTCGACGACGAGCGGCCCCATCGACGAGGCTTCACCCCCGGCGGAGAATCCCTGGATCAGCCGGAGCGTCATCAGCAGCAGCGGGGCCAGGAGTCCGGCGGCTTCGTAGGTGGGCAGCAGCCCGATCAGCAGGGTGGCGGCACCCATCAGCAGAATCGTGATGGCCATGACGTTGCGACGGCCGATCCTGTCCCCGAAGCGACCGAAGAAGACTCCACCGAGAGGACGGGCAAGGAAGCCCGCCCCATAGACCGCGAAGACGCCGAGCAGCGCGGCCGAGGGATCGTCCTGGGGAAAGAACTTGGCGGCGAGCAGGGTGGCCAGCGTCGCGAACACGAGGAAGTCGTACCACTCGACGAACTGACCGACTGAGGAGCCCAGGAGGAGCTTGCGCCGGGACTTCCGCAATCGGCTGTCCGTGGGCTGCGACGACGGAGGGGAGTACTGGGGTGCTGGACGTTGGGGTGCAGGGCGCGACATAGGCGATCTCCTGAATCGATGTGTGCTGCGAGCCCGCACATTCGCTCATGCGGGCACCGCCTCGGGTCAGCAGAAAGCTAGCAACGGCACATCGGCGATCAGGAGACGCGCGTCACAGACCGACCGGCGCCGACATCCGGAGTCACGCACCGTCATGTTCCCGCTCAATATGACTGATTCAGCACCCGCCCTCACCAGCGTGGATAGCGTGACGTCCGGCCCTTCCGCACTCTCGTGCCGGAGCACAGCGACGAACGAAACGGTGAATATCGCAATGGCAGCTGACGGAATGATTCTCAACGCGTTCCCCCTGGGTGCAGGACACCACGAATCGGCGTGGCGGCATCGCCTCGCACCGGCCTACGCAGCCGAGGCTGATCCCGAGCACTTCATCGGATTGGCGAAGATCGCAGAGCGCGGGAAGTTCCACTCGTTCTTCCTGGCCGACCTGCTCTATCTCAATGAGTACGTTTCGGTGAACTCCCTGCAGTACATCGAGCCGATCACCACCCTGGCGGCGATCTCGCAGCACACCTCGCGAATCGGCCTGGTCGCGACGATCTCGACGGCGTTCTTCCCGCCTTACCACCTGGCACGCATCATCAGCGGCCTGGACAGCGTGTCGGGCGGGCGGTTCGGGTGGAACATCGTCACCTCGTCACAGGACGCCGAGGCTCAGAACTTCGGGATTGAAACGCTGCCCGACCACGACCTGCGCTACGAGACCGCGGCAGATTACACCCGCACTGTGCTCGATCTGCTGGAGGCCTGGGAGGATGACGCGCTCGTTCGGGACCAGCGCAGCGGACTGTATGCCGACGTCACGAAGATCGACTTCGGACCCAAGGGCCACGGGAAGTTCCACGTCGCCGGGCCGCTGAACCTCGCGCCCTCCCCGCAGCGGCGTCCGGCGCTGTTCCAGGCCGGGCGGTCCTCCGCCGGAGTGGACTTCGCCGGTCGGTTCGCCGACGCAGTGTTCTCGGTGCAGAAGACCTTCGATTCGTCGGCGGAGTTCCGCCATCAGCTCCGGGAGAAGGCGCGCGCCCATGGTCGCAGCCCGGACGACATCAATCTCCTGCCAGGAGTCTGGCCGTTCATCGGCTCCACCGAGCGGGAGGCACAGCAGCTGTTCGAAGAGCTCGAGGAGCTGGTGCTGCCCGCTCAGGTGGCGGATTTCATCGCCTACTTCACAGGCCTGGATCTGACCGACCACGGCTTCGACGAGCCGCTGCCGCCACTGCCGGACGGAGCTTTCCAAGGGCAGATCGGCCGCTACACGAAGATTCAGAAGCTGGTTGCGCAGGGACACGACACCCTCCGGAAGCTGCAGAAGGCGTTCGGATCCACCCGCGGTCACCAGTACCTCGTCGGGACACCCGAGCAGATCGCCGCTTCCATGGCGGACTGGTTCCGCCGAGGCGCCGTCGACGGATTCGCAGTCCAGGCCCCGATCCTGCCGCACGGCCTGGAACAGTTCGTGGACCATATCGTTCCCGAGCTCCAGAAGCTCGGCGTCTTCCGGGAGGACTACCCGGCGGAGCAGCAGACCTTGCGGTCCGCGCTGCGCGGTTCCGCTCAGCCGGCGTCAATCAGCACCTGACGACGAAACGGGAGGAAGCCGCTGCTCGCGGCTTCCTCCCGCTCGATCGACGCGATCGCCCAGCGATCCGCGTGCTCGGCAGCCGAGCGCGAGGCGCTGCCTCAGTCGAGCAGCTCGTGGCGGACGATCGACTGCTCGCGGTCGGGGCCGACGCCGATCACCGAGATCCGGCAGCCGGACATCTGCTCCAGGGCAAGCACGTACTTCTGCGCGTTCTCCGGCAGGTCCTCGAACGTCCTGGCGCCGGTGATGTCCTCTTTCCACCCGTCGAAGTGCTCGAAGATCGGCTTGGCGTGGTGGAAGTCGGATTGGCTCACCGGCATCTCGTCGTGGCGGACGCCGTCGACGTCGTAGGCCACGCAGACCGGGATCCGGTCCAGCCCCGACAGCACGTCGAGCTTGGTGAGCACGTAGTCGGTGAAGCCGTTGACCCGGCTGGCGTAGCGGGCGATGACTGCGTCGTACCACCCGCATCGGCGCGGCCGTCCGGTGTTGACACCGAATTCGCCGCCCTGCGTCTGCAGGTAGACGCCCATGTCGTCGAACAGCTCTGTGGGGAACGGACCGGAGCCCACGCGCGTGGTGTAGGCCTTGACGATGCCGATCACCCGGTTGATCCGGGTGGGCCCGATCCCGGAGCCGACGACAGCGCCGCCGGCGGTCGGGTTCGACGAGGTGACGAAGGGGTAGGTGCCGTGGTCGACGTCGAGCATGGTCGCCTGGCCGCCCTCCATCACGACGACCTTGCCCTCGTCGAGCGCGTTGTTGAGCAGCAGCGAGGTGTCGGCCACCATCGGGGCCAGCCGGTCGGCGTACTCCAGGAAGTACTCGACGATCTCCTCGACCTCGACCGAGCGCCGGTTGTACACCTTGACCAGCAGCTCGTTCTTCTGCCGCAGAGCGCCTTCGACCTTCTGCCGCAGGATCGACTCGTCGAAGATGTCCTGCACCCGGATCCCGATGCGCCCCGCCTTGTCCGAGTAGGTCGGCCCGATCCCCCGGCCGGTGGTGCCGATGGCACGCTTGCCCAGGAACCGCTCGGTGACCTTGTCGATCACCTGGTGGTACGGCGCCACGAGGTGCGCGTTGGCGGAGATCCGCAGCTTCGAGGTGTCGGCGCCGCGGGACTCGAGCATCTCGATCTCGTCGAACAGCGCTTCGAGGTTGACCACCACGCCGTTGCCGATCACGGGCGTGACGGTGGGAGTGAGGATGCCCGCCGGCAGCAGCTTGAGCTCGTACTTCTCACCGCCGACGACCACGGTGTGGCCGGCGTTGTTGCCGCCGTTGGGCTTGACGACATAGTCGACTGAAGTGCCGAGGATATCGGTGGTCTTACCTTTGCCTTCGTCCCCCCATTGGGCTCCGACGACCACGAGTGCTGGCATGAGTTCTCTTCACCTCAACGATGTGGGTTGCCTCGAACCGAGGCCTTACCGGGCCAGTCTACCGAGCGGTTCGGACATGGCCGGGGCAGGCCGCCGAGCGAGCGGCCCGAGCATCGTCGGGGCAGGCCGTCAGGCTCCCCTGAGCAGACCGTCAGGAGAAGGCCGGGGCCCCACACGGAGGCAGACTGTCAGTCCGGGCCCGCTGTCAGACCAGGCCAGCAGCGCGGCGTGCGTTGACCTGCCTGGTCTCCCCGGAGATGGTGAACAGCGAGACGATCGTGCCGATGTACAGGAATCCCAGCGTGACGAGGAACAGGATCCCCTTGAAGATCTTCCCGATGTAGAAGTACTGCAGTCCGGCGATGAAGAAGAAGCCGAGGATCGTGAGCACCAGCGCGAGCCCCGGATCCTTGAGCGGCAGCACCGGCGTGCCGCCGCGGTATGGCTGCTGTGACATTTTCGGTCCCCATTCACTTGACGACACCACCATCGTATCGGCGCGCGGCGTCGCGGTCATCGGCAGAGGCGGCGCAGGCCGCGGATTCGACAGGCTGCCCCGACACAGCGGTCCCGCAGCACACGGCTGCGGGACCTTCTGTGCACTGCGGCCGGGACTATGCGAGGTTGATCAGCGCGCACATCTCGTCGGCCAGCTCCGGCGTCGCCGCCACCACCCCGGACCAGCGCCGGGTCAGGTCGAGGTCGAGCTCGAATGGCCGGCCGTGAGCATCGACGAGGACTCCCCCGGCGGCGGGCACCAGCACGGCAGCTGCCGCGAGATCCATCAGCCGATGGGTGTCGCTGCCGGCATCGGCAAACGCATCGATCGCGCCGGTGGCGACGAGCGCGGCATCCATCGTGCTGCACCCGAGCACGCGGATGCGGCCGGCCGCGCGGGCGACGCGACTCCATGCTTCCCAGTTCCGGTCATGGGGGCGCAGCAGGGAGACCGCGGCACCTTCTGCGGCACGACGACCGCTCGTGCGGTAGGACGGCACCCCGGCCTGCGCCCACCAGCGATCGTCGGTGTGCAGCCACGAGGTCAGCGCGTGGGTGAAGACACCGTCGACGGCCACTGCGCCGCTGAAGCAGGACACGGGCACTCCGGAGGCCGCGTTGGCCGTCCCGTCCACCGGGTCGATGACGACAGTCAGCGCGGACGAACGGTCCACCCAGCCGCGTTCCTCCGACAGCACGTTGGCTCCCAGAGCCGTCACGGCGTCGATGACGGCGTCCTCCACGAGCACGTCGATGTGCATCGACGGCGTGCCGTCCGCGCCGTCGAGCACATGTTCGGCGAGCTGGGCAGGAGTGTGCCGACGGATCGCATCACGGTACGCACCGAGTGCGGCATCCGCTGCCGCGGCAAGCACGGGATGCGGCGGATTCCCCCGATCGCCCGCACTCATGCTTGAGCTCCGGCTTCGACGGGAGAACCGGCGGCGCCTGCGGAGATCGGCTCCGGCGAGCGCGCGAACGTCCGGCGGCCGTCCCGCCACAGGGCCTCGCCCATGAAGACGCCGTCGGGCACACGGCCCAAGGCGGCCGTCAGCGGCTTCCCGATCTCGATCGACGGGCTGGGCAGCCCGATCGCCGCGGCAGGTGCGGTCGAGACGAGGTCCACCGCCGCTTCCAGCGGCGCGGCCCCGGCCCGGACCAGGGCGAACACCGCGGACTGCAGCGCCGAGGGCAGGTAGTCCGAGCACAGCACCTCGCACGCTCCGGCGCTGACCGCGTCGGCGACCAGGATGTTCCCCGGCGACGTCGACCTGCCGCGGACCGCATTGGGCGAGCCGAGCACGGTGGCCATCCCCAGCTCTCGTGCGCGGTGGGCCGCCGGCAGCGTGAGGGGGAACTCCGCGACGCGTGCGCCCAGCCGGTGGGCGTCCTCGACGTCTTCCGGGGACCGGTCGTCGTGGCTGGCCAGCACGACGCCGGCGGCAGCGGCCAGTGCCGCGACCTCCTGACGTCGGGCGTTCCGATCTGCGCCGCCGGCGGCCTTCTCCTGCATGATGCGGTCGACCTCGTCCTCGCTGACGCCCCAGTCCGCGGCGTAGAAGGCGCGATGCTCGGCCGGCGAGGCGAACCGGCTGCGCTCGGTGGAGTGCTCCATGACCGAGATCAGGGAGACCCGGGACGACACCTGCAGCACGGACCGCAGCGCCTCGACAGCGGAGTCGTCGGTCACCTCGACCCGCGCGTGGATGCGCCAGTCACACGCCAGCCGAGGCGCCAACCGCTCCACGACCCCGGCGAGCTCGACCGCGTCCTCGACGAACACGCCCTTGCCCGGAGCGTCCTCGCAGCGTGCCGCCACGCAGACCGTTCCGATGCCCGAGGCGGCGCACTCGGCGTCGAGGACCGACAGCACCGCCTCCAGACTCAGCCGGACGGTGGCGCGCGGCCGGCGGCGCTCGGCGAGATTGTCGAGGTGCAGATCGACGGCAGCCGGAACGAGGAAGCGCTCGTCCCCACCGGACAGCCCAGCAGCCGAAATGGCGGTCACGACGCCTTCGCTGTCGAGGGTCACGGTCGCCCCGACGATCGGTGCGGCTCCGTGTCCGGGCACCACCGTCACGTTCTCGATCATTGTGTGGTCCATTGGATCTTCCCTTCGGTGAGGATTGCGGACGCGGATGCGCGTGCGATGAATGGGTGGGCGTCGGAGGGTGCAGCCAGCACGGCCGTCCCGCCTGCCCTGAGTTCGCTGATCCAGTCGAGCACCCGCTCCGGATCAGCGGCGGTGTCCGGCTCGTCGAGCACCACGACTGCGGCCTGGGACAGCAGTGCTGCCGTCAGTGCCACGGCTCGCCGCGCGGTCCGACGCAGCCGCCCCAGGGGCACCTCCGCCAGTTCGGCCACGCCCAGCCGCCGGAGGCCTGCGACTGCGGTCTCCCTTTCGAGCGCCGCCGACCGGGCCGCGGCCGAGGCGGCGTCCTGGCTGGGCGGCGCCGCCAGGGGGCCGGCGAAGTCCCGGATGTGATGCTTGCGGACCCAGGCGAGAGTCCGAGGGTCGGCGGCAGCCAGGTCGACGCTGCCGGCAGCGCGCTCCAGCACCACGTGGCCCGCGTCCGGCCGGTACCCGCCGGTCAGGCAGCGCAGCAATGTGCTGCGGCCGGCATCGCGAGCCCCGTGGACTACCGTCAGCTGTCCGGGCAGCAGCGCGATGTCGATGCCGTCCAGCACGGTCCGCTCAGGCCCGAAGCTCTTCTCCACTCCGGTCGCAGTCAGGACGGCCGTCATCGGAGCCTGCTCGCGACGAGGAGCTGGGTGTACGGGTGCTGGGGATCGTCGAAGACCTGCTCGGGGATGCCGTCCTCGACCACCCGCCCGAAGTGGATGACCAGCACCCGGTCGGCGAGGATGCGGATCACCTCCAGATCGTGGGAGACGACCACTGTCGCCGACCCCAGCCGGTCCGTCACCCGCTGAACGGATTCCAGCAGGTCCGCCTGGACGGACGGGTCCAACCCGGTCGTGGGCTCGTCGAGCAGCAGAACCCGGGGCGGATTCACCAGCGCCCGGGCCAGCTGCACTCGCTGGGCCATCCCTCCGGAGAACGTCTCGAGCGGATCGGTGTGCCGGGACGGGTGGATGCCGAGTTCTGCCAGCAGGTCCTGCGAACGCGCACGCGCCTCGGCGAAGCTCCGACAGCCGGTGCGGAGCAGGCGTTCGGCGACATTCGATTCGGCCGCCAGGCGGGGAGCCAGCCCGGCGGCAAGCGAGTTCTGGTGAACCATGACCACCGCCGAGCGCCGCAGCTCTGCATCCGAGGTCCGGGACCGGAGGAGGTCGCCGTAGCCGTCGACCACCATGGAGCCGGCATCGGCAGGGGTATCCAGATGCAGCAGGCTCAGGAGCGTGGTCTTCCCGGAACCCGATTCGCCGACGATGCCCAGCACTTCTCCCGCGCCGACGTCGAAGGACACGTCGTGCACGGCGACGACGGTGCCGCAGGCGGGGCAGCGGCTGGTCGCGCCCGCGTCCCCGGTGAGCTCGATGCAGAGATCACACCCCGGTCCGAAGCGGCGGGAGAGCCCACGGGCGGACAGCAGCGGCGGGGGCGGCAGCACCTGGGCGGCCGCGGTCGGCCCGGCAGCGGGTGCATGGGCGGCTGCGGACTGGGCGGCAGCCGCCTGGGCGGTCGAGGTCGGGTTCACGGATCATTCCTTCGGGTTCGGCAGGCGTCGACGTCGCTGCAGCACCACGGGCCGTTCCCGGCTTCGGCCGCCAGCTGATAGCGACCGCCGCTCTGCACGCGGTAGGAGTCGATCGAGCCGCACCGGATGCACGGCTCGGCGGCTGATTCGGCCAGCAGCGGGCGGTCGTCGAAGACCAGCGGCTCGACCGAGGTGAAGGGCGGCAGCGCGGCCACGCGAGCTCGCCGTCCGGCTCCGAGGAGAGTCGCGTGCGGGCGGTTGCCAAGACGCAGCACGTCGTACCGGGGAATCGGGCTGGGGCTCATCAGCGTGGTGCCCTCGACCAGCACGGGATAGTCGGCGCCGGTGCGGGGAGCGCCGTGGCGGGCCTCGTCGTCGTAGAGGTCCAGCCACGCAGGGGTGTAGTCCCGCTCCGCGTGGTGCTCCAGCGCCACGGCGTCATTGGTGACCACCCGTCGCAGGGGCTCCGGATGCGGCACCTGCAGGACCAGCACCTGGTCGCCCCGCAGCGGTATCTCCGGGATCCGGTGCCTGCTCTGGATGATCGTCGCCTCCTCCGTGACCGTCGTCTCCGCGCAGCCGGAGGTGCGGGAGATGAGCGAGCGCATGGACGAGGCATTGGCGGACGAGTCGTCGCCCTGATCGATGACCTTGACCGTGTCGGTCGGTCCCACGAGGGACAGCGTCACCTGCAGTCCCCCGCTGCCCCAGCCGCGCGCCACCGGCATCTCGCGGGAGTCGAACGGGATCTGCCAGCCCGGGATCGCCAGCGCCTTGAGCAGCGCCCGGCGCACGTTGCGCTTCGTCCGCTCGTCCAGGTACGCGTACGCCTCGCTCTGTCCGTGCTCGGCGGCCAGGCTCGCGACAGTCGGAGCATCGCTCATGTCATCTCTCCATTCCCGTCGACCTTCGCCTGCGACTCTCCGTGGCCGTCGGCTTTCGCCTGCGATTCTCCATTCCTGTCGGTTCTCGCCTGCGAGAGGTAGGACCCGAAGCTCGCGTGGTGCGGAAGGCGGAGGTGCTCGACGAATCCGTTGTTGGCGGAGCCGTCAGTCGCACCCAGCAGCGTGGGCTCGTCCAGCATCAGCGGCTCCTCGAGGTCTCCGTCCGCCTGCATGGCACCGTCCAGCAGCGCCAGCGAGATGGCCCGCCGTTCGATCGAACCGAGCGAGGCGCCCCAGCCGATGGCAAAGCCGGCTCTTCCCTCGACCTCGGCGTCGATGACGGCCTCGGCTTCGACGATCGGCACCTCGGCAACTGCACAGGGCCGTCCTGTGCGCGGGTGCCGGACCCGGACGGTCACGTCCGCGGTCGTCATCTCCGCGAGCACGGCTTCCCGGCGCCGACCCAGCACCAGCGCAGCGAATGCCACCAGGCTCGCGGTCTCACCGCGGGCCATGATGCCCGTGCGGGTCGCCCGGTCGTGGCTCACGCCGGGTGAGCCGAGCGCCGGATCGTGTCCGTCGGAATCCTCCGGGACAGCGGCGACGGGGACGTCCCGCAGGAGCGAACGCACCCGTGGGGTCTCCGCGCGAGTCGGAGCATCGGCTCCGCCGGCCCGCTCGGCGGTGTTCGCGGTCTCCCCGTCCGAGGCGCCGGCCGAGATCAGGCCGCCGGTCTCCCCGTCCGAGGCGCTGTGCTCGGGCTCGTGCTGGTGCCGGCGGGGCGCCTCGGCCACGGGATGCGCGGACTCGTCGCTCCAGTCCAGCAGCCGGGACGCCAGCTCCGGGGCGACGCCCAGCCACTGCCCGCCGGGGATCTCGGAGTAGGCGGACGACAGTCGGCGCAGGATGCAGACGTCGGCGGGCTCGACCGGAAGCGCCGCCACATGCGGCAGCGCAGCGGCCCAGACCTTGAGCAGCGCCACGGCCCGCGGGATGTCACCGCCCGCTTGGCGCGCGGCGCGGCCGGCGACCTCCGGGGCCCAGATCCCGGCTTCAGCACAGATCTGCTCCTCCAGAATGGGCAGCCGTGCATGCTCCGCACCCTGTGCACCGTATTCCGCGAACGCGCGCGCAGCGGCAACGCTGTCCGTCTCCTTCATGGTCGCGTACATGATCAGTCCGCCTCCCTGTCGATTCGGCAGGTGCGGGGCAGCGCGATCACCTGCGCGGGACCGGCGAGCACCAGATCGACTCCCTGCGGCAGCTCGGAATTGACCGTCGTCCACGACCGAATCGCCTCGTCGCTGAGCGGTAGGGATGTCCGCAGCCGCGTTTCGATCCCGGGCCCGGTGAGGGTCACCGAGGAGTTTGTCGCGGCGGCATGATCGCCGGCGAACACGATGGTGGCGCCCCGTTCCGGGTGGCGGCGGTCTCCGCGCTGCGCCGACTCCAGGACCCCGGGCAGATCGCCCGTGACCAGGACGAAGTCGGCGTCGTCGACCGAGGCGGGTGTCGCGCCCGTCTGCTCGAAGAGCCAGGCGAGGGGCGCCTCGGGCATGTCCGGTACCGCGAGCGTCAGTCCGGGATCGAGCAGCGACAGGAGGACTGCGGACGCCGTGTCGAGCGCGGGGTCCGCGCACCGTCCCGGTCCGGGCACGGGCCCGATCGCAGACCCTGGCGCGCACTGCGCGCGGAGGCAGGCGAGGAAGACCTCGCGACTGTCGTGCACCGCGTCCCACTGGTGAGCATGCGCTGCCGGCGCGGGCATCACAGGTCGCCGTCCACGCGGGTGGAGGACACCAGCTCGGCACGCTGCCGGGCCCTCTCGGCACGCGCCGTCCTCGCACTGGAGCACAGCCGCTCGACCTCGGCCGCCAGCGCGCCCCGCCGGTCGGCCTCGGCGTCGCACACGGCTGCGGCGATCGCGCCGGCCAGGTCGCGGCCCATGCGGATCCCGTCTCCTCGGGTTCCGGCAAGCTCCACCGTGCACGTGCTCAGCGCAGCATGTCCCACCACGCTGGTGGTGTGCTCGGTGCCCGGTACCGGCATTCGCACCGGCGCGCTCACGGTCTGCGGCCCGGAGACCACCCGGACTCGCGGATCACGGGCGAGCACCCGGTCGGCGAGCGCTTCCAGCTCGTCCTGCGGAGCCGCCGCCAGGCACTCGTAGCGGTGCTCGGCAGAGACCGCGGCTGCCTCCCCCACGGTGGGGGGAACCTCGGGAATCATTGTGCCTCCATCGTGAATTGCACCCGGTCGCCGGGATAGTGGTGTTCGACGACGGCCACCGGCGCGCCGTGCTGGTCGACGTTGAGCCCGCGCACCTGCAGGATCGGAGTGGCGATGGGGATCATCAGCCACTCCGCGTCCTCGGCGCTGGCCGCCAGCGCCGCGAACGATCGGGTGGCGCGCTTCATGCGCACCCCGAACTCCTCGTGCAGCACGCGGTACAGGGACGATTCGCCCTGCCACTTCTCCTCCAGGCCGGGGTATCGTCCCGGCACGGTCCACGTGGACGTCAGCGACCACGGCCTTCCGTCCACGAGGCGCTGGATATCGGTCCGGACCAGGGGTGACTCGGTGTCGAGCTGCTGCCGCAGCTCCGGGTCGTCATCGGTTCGGGACTTCAGCAGCCGTGTCTCCACCGTGTGACCGCGCTCCCGCATCGTGCGGGTGAAGCTGGCGTCCTGGCCGGTCGACATGTCGTAGCGGACGACCGGCCACGCCACGAAGGTGCCCTTGCCGCGGATCGTCTCGACCAGACCGCGCCGGACCAGCTCCGCCAGCGCCTGCCGCACCGTCAGCCGATTGACGTCGTATCTGTCGGCGAGCTCGGCTTCGGAGAGGAGCTGGTCACCGGGGCTGTGGTTCTCCTCGATATCCCGCTCCAGATGGGCTTCGATCTGCTTGTACAGCGGTATGGACGAGTACCGATTGACCAGCGGAGCCGGGCTGCTCATGATCCACCTCCGAGGATGCGCTGACGCATGGCGGCCGAGAGTCGTTCGACGCCCAGCACCACGATGAAGATTGCGAGAATGATGGTCATGGCTTCGTCATACCGCAGCAGTGCCATGGAGACGGAGAGCTCGACGCCGATTCCCCCGGCGCCGACCAGGCCCAGCACCACGGATGAGCGGGTTGCCTGCTCCAGGGCGAACATCGAGGTGGCGACGAAGGAAGGCATGCAGGTCGGCAGCACCGCCCCGAAGATCACCGAGTGCTCCGGTGCCCCGGTGGCGCGCACCCCCTCGAGTACGCCGTTGTCCATCTCCTCGATCGAGTCGGCGAAGAACCGACCGCAGAATCCCATGACGTCCACGGCGATCGCCAGAACGCCTGCCTGCGGTCCGAGCCCGACGGCGATGACGAAGATCAGCGCCCAGACGAGGTCGGGAATCGTGCGGCACACGGTGATGAAGCCGCGGCTCAGGTAGTAGAGACTCCGGTGCGGTGAGGTGTTCCGTGCTCCAGCGATCGCCAGCGGCACGCTGAGGATCACTCCGACAATGGTTCCCAGGAGAGCCATCTCGAAGGTGACCAGGAGCGACTGCAGGATCGGCAGCACGCGGTCGAGGTCCGGCGGGAAGGCGTCGGCGAGGAAGTCGCCCAGCCTGCCGGCTCCGGTGACCAGTTCAGCCGGGTTGACGACGGCGCCCTGGGTCCAGCCGTGGATGAGCAGAGCGGCGGCTCCGACCAGCACGACGAAGGCGAAAGCACTGGGTCGTGTGAAACGAGCAGGCGTCTGGGGGTCGGCATTCCGCAGCGCCGGCGCGGAGGTGTCGACGGTCTCCTCCGTCTTCATTCCCTCTGTCTTCATGTCCTGGGGCTTCGTGTTGTCGGACTTCGTGTGCTTGGTCTTCATCGCCTCTGTCCTCGTGTGCCGGAGTCGGTCAGAGGCGCCGGGCCGTACAGTTCGTGCAGCCGCTCTGCGCTGAGGCGATCGTTGCTCTCGTCGAGCTCGACCCGCCCGGCCCGCAGGCCGATGATCCGCTCGGAGTAGTCAAGCGCGAAGTCGACCTGGTGCAGTGCGGCGATCACCGTGATCCCGCGTTCGGCGGAGATGTCGCGCAGCAGCTCCATCACCGCGGTGCCCGCCGCGGGGTCGAGACTGGCGACCGGTTCGTCGGCCAGGATGAGCCGTGGGCGCTGCATCAGCGAGCGGGCGATGGCGACTCGCTGTCGCTGCCCGCCGCTGAGT
Organism: Brevibacterium daeguense; assembly: GCF_021729135.1. GTDB lineage: Bacteria > Actinomycetota > Actinomycetes > Actinomycetales > Brevibacteriaceae > Brevibacterium > Brevibacterium daeguense. The sequence goes on along the minus strand of NZ_JAJTWW010000015.1, from coordinate 114,478 downwards.
GTGTCCACCCGGCGGTCCGCCAGATGGGCCAGGCCGACTCGCTCCAGGCAGTCCATGGCCTCGCGGCGCACTCTGCTGGGCACGAGCGCGGGCACGGCGCATTGACTGCCGTGCCGCGCGATCGCACCGTTGGTCACGTTTCTGAAAGCGCTCACGCGGTCCACCAGATTGAAGTTCTGGAAGATGAATCCCACGTCCTGGCGGATCCTCCGCAGCGCCCGGCTGGATGCGCCGGTGACTTCCGCTTCGTGGATCCGGACCATTCCGGAGGTCGGCTCCTGCAGGCGCACCATGCATCTGAGCAAGGTCGACTTGCCGGCGCCGTTCGAGCCGGTCAAGGCCAGCAGCTGTCCCGGTTCGACCGTCAGGTCGACCCCGTCCAATGCCTGATGCCCGTTCCGGAACCGCATCTTCAGGTCTTCGAGCTGAACCGCTGCGCTCATGTCAGTCGCCTACGAATTCGGTGAAGTCGTCCGCGCCGATCGCACGGTACATCGAGCGCACCACGTCGTAGTCCTCGTCGGTGACCTCCACGAGTGCGGCGCCTTCGTACTTGGCGTTGTCCTTGCCCTCGAGCATGGCGGTCAGCAGCTCGTCGAAGTTTTCGGTGAATGTCTGCCTGACGGTCTCGACCTTCTCCTCGTCCAGGCTGCTGCTCGCCATCAGCAGGTCCGGCGGCAGCTGATCGCCCTCGGTGAGGATCGGAAAGTCTGCGGGGTCGTCGGTCTGCATGAACTCCTCGTAGTCGTGGCAGCCGATTCCGACTGCGGCCACGTCGCCGCGCTTGAGCGCTTCGTGGACTGTGTCGCCTACGGTGAGGACCTCGAGGTCGTTCATCGGGTCGATTCCGGCGTCGACGAAGATCTGCGAGGGGCCGAGGTGCCCGCTGGTCGAGCCGACATCGCTCATGGCCACCTTCTCGCCCTTGAGGTCGTCAAGGCTGTCGACCTCGCTCTCGGCCGAGGTGTAGATGCACGAGCGATACCCGGGCCGTTCGATGGCGACGACCGGCTCCGCGTCCGTGCGTTCGTGCAGGACGACGTACTCTGCAGGTCCGGTGAACACGATGTCCACCTCGTCGTTCTGCAGAGCGGCCGCCGCGGCAGTGCGGTCCGTGACAGCGAAGAACTCCATCTCCATCCCGGACTTCTCCTCGAAGACGTCCTGGAATGCACCGTATTCCCGCTGCAGCTCCTCCATCCCCTGGAGGTCGGTGACGGCGAAGCGCAATGAGTTGTCGGCGCTGTTCGCCTCAGCTTCTCCTCCGCCGCATGCCGCCAATGAGCCCGCAGCCAGCAGGCTGAACACGGCGGTGGTGATCCGCCTCGATGATCGTGTGCTTGCCATTTTTCTGCTCCCCTATCACCGGTTGATCGGTACGTATACATATCTAGACAGGCAGTGTGAACAGGACCGGACTGACTGGTTACGGGTCGAGGTCAGCTCCATGACGTTGCAGCCGCCCTCAGGTGAACGCTGCGCGACGACGGCATTGCCACGGGTCTTTCGCCGGCGCAGCTGGACTCTTCATCGCACCCCGACCATCAGTCTGTGGCTGATGGTCGGATGCTTCTGCTTGCTTGTCCTGACACGTCGGGACCACAGAGAATCGAGAGGTCCGTTCTCAGCCGCCGGGGTCTCCGGCGGCTATTCAACGGCGGCCGGGCCTTCGTTGCCGCCGCCACTCATCAGCAGGGAGTGATCCATGGACCCGACAGTGCTGCTGGTCTTCGCGGGAGTCGCGCTGACGGTGATCCTCGTCCCGGGGCCGGATTGGGTCTTCGTCCTCGCTGCGAGCGCACGGAGTCGAGTCATCGCTCCTGCGGTGGGTGGTCTGATGATCGGCTACGCGTTCGTCGTCACCGCCGTCGCGCTCGGTGTCGGTCCGCTCCTGGAGGCGGCTCCGCTCGGACTGACAGTTCTCACGCTGGCGGGGGCGATCTACCTCATCTACCTGGGCATCGCCATCCTCCGCGGCACCAGGAAGGACGGGGACAACTCGAGCGGTGGGGACGCCATGAACATTGGGGACGCTGCGAACCATGGGGACGCCCTTAACGGCGGGGATGCCACGGCCGGCACCCCCAGTGGGCGCGACCGCGACGGCGCCGCTCGGGCACCGGGCCCTTCCGCGAAGCCGAGCCGCGAACCGGCACTTGCCGCTGCCGCGCAAGTCCCCTCGAACGGGCCTACAGGCTCAGCATCACTGCCGACTGCAGGACAACCGCTGCCCTCGCCGCGCCCTGAGGCACCCGCCCAGCCGCGGCCTCTCAGCGCTCGGACCTACATGCGCCGTGGCGCCGGCGTCACCGCCCTCAACCCGAAAGCGCTGCTGTTCCTTCTGGCGATCCTGCCGCAGTTCGCCCAGCCTGCATCACCGTGGCCGCTTCCTGCACAGCTGGCCACCCTCGGACTCGTCTACATGCTCATCGGGACGATGTTCTACCTGCTGCTCGGCTACGCCTCTGACCGCCTCTTCGTCACCCGGCCCGGCGTCGGACAGGTCGTCAGCCGCGTGTCCGGCGCCCTGATGATCCTCGCCGCTGCTGTCCTCCTGGTCAAGCAGGCCGTGCAGAGCCTCGGGCTCCTCGGCTGACCGGCTCGCCCTGCCGCTGCCGCGCACCCTCCCGCTGCGAGGCTGCCAGCCCGACCGACGAGAGTCAGCCCCTGGACGCCGCGGCCTGCAGTTCGATCTGCTGGACCGCCGCCTGCACGTAGTCCAGGTGCGCGACCGAGTCGCGCACCTGCAGCGCGATGCGCCGCTTCGGAGTCGGATCCACGAGTGGCACGCTCCGCAGCCCCGCCGGAAGGTCACGCGCCGCCAGCCGCGGGAGCACCGTGATGCCGATGCCGGCGGCCACCATTGCCAGCGCCGCGTAGTGGTCATCGGACCCTGCGGTGAACCGGGGCTCGAACCCGGCGGCGTGACAGGCCAGGACCGCGACCCGGTTGGCCGGCGTGCCGTGCATGTCGGGGTCGACCCACGCCTCGGGTTCGAGGTCCGCCATCGCCACCTCGGCAGCCGAGGCGAAGCGGTGGTCGGCCGCGACGACCAGCACACACTCCTCCATGAGCAGCTCGCCGCGAGTGCAGCCGGGGATCACCGTGGGCTTCTCGGCGGGGATCTCCGGCAGGATCTCGATGTCATTGGCACGCCGCCCTGGCACCTCGGCGGGCTGCACGATCATGATCTCGAAACGCAGATCCGGGAACTGGGCCACCACCTCGGCGACGACGGCAGGCAGCCACTCCTTGGCGGCGGAGGAGAAGCAGCCGATCGTCAGCTGCGGGCTCGGTCCCGTCCGCAGATCCTCGAGGATGGCTTCCAGCCGCCGCACGCTGCCGAACACGTCCGCGGACTCCTCCGCGAGGCGCAACCCCACCGGAGTCGGTTCGATGCCCCGTCCCCTGCGCTGGTAGAGCGTGAGGCCGACGGATTTCTGCAGCGCGATGATGTGCTGACTGATCGTCGCCGGGCTGTACTGCAGGTTCGCCGCGGCCCGATTGACGGAACCGCTGGCGACGACCGCCCGCCACACTGCGAGCCGATGAAGGTCGATCATGGGTCGATGCTAAGGCAGTGCTTGTCGCTCCTCGGCGTGCACCGCAGCACCGAGCGGGTCACGCAACCGATGACGACCGGGTGGCACAGCAACTGCTCCGATCCTGCCGACTTCCCCTGAACGGGTACAGGCGACCCGGATTCGCGAGTAGCGTGACTGCCACCAGCGAGGAACCCCAGCTCATGGAGCATCCATCTCATCGGGCACCCATGTCGTAGGGCGCCGCTGTCGTAGGACACCCCCGCAGAGAATGCAACCAGCTCAGGAGAACGCCATGGCACAGCTGCTGAAGGTCCAGAACTTCTGCGTCTCACGCGACGGCTACGGAGCCGGCGAGGGGCAAAGCCTTGAACGGCCGTTCGGGCACGCCGACCCCGCGGGCTTCATGTCGTGGGCCGGCGCGACTGCCAGCTGGCCCAACCGCACCGATCCCGGCGGCAGTCGCGGGCTCGACGACTACTTCACCCGGGACTTCAGCCACAACATCGGCGCCGAGATCATGGGCCGCAACAAGTTCTCCCCGCTGCGCGGCCCTTGGCAGGACCATGAATGGCTCGGCTGGTGGGGCGACGAGCCGCCGTTCCACACCCCGGTCTTCGTGCTGACCCACTACGAGCGGCCGACGTTCTCGCTGGGCGACACGACCTTCCACTTCGTCAACCGAGAGCCGGCAGACGCCCTGGCACTGGCCCGCGAGGCGGCGCAGGGCAAGGATGTCCGGCTCGGCGGCGGAGCAACCACGATCCGGGAGTTCCTGGACGCGGACCTCGTCGACACCCTGCACGTCGCCGTGGTGGACATCGAGCTCGGGGGCGGAGTGCGCTTGTGGGAATCGACCGAGGAGCTGACCGACAGGTACCACTTGGACGTCGTGCCGAGCCCCAGCGGCGTCACGCACCACATCTTCTGGCGGAAGTGACCAGTCGCCGAGGCGTCCCCCACCTCGGTCAGCCCGCCCGACTCTCGTCAGCCCGCCCGACCTCGGTCAGCCCGCCCGCCGGAGCGCCTCGGCGATATGGCACACTCACCATCGACGGTGCCATGGTGGCCGCAGCAGGAGAATCAGCGGCCGCCCCGCGAGGAAGTGAGTGAACACGCATGAGTGACGTCGCTGTCGATGGATCAGCACAGCCGGAGGCGCCCTTCGAGGTGGTCGAGGCCGACATCGCCGGCACCCTCGACGCGCTCCGGCAGGGACGGATCACCAGCACCGAACTCACGCAGATCTACCTCAGCCGCATCCACCTCTACGACCAGGGACCCGATGGCCTGAACTCGATCGTGGTGCCCAATCCGCGATTGCTCGACGATGCAGCGGAGTCCGACCGCCGCTGGGAGGCCGGGGCGCCTCGGCCGCTGGAGGGCATTCCGTTCACCGTCAAGGACTCCTACCTGGTCGAGGGCCTGACGGTGGCGGCCGGTTCGCCGGCGTTCAGGAACCTCGTGGCGCACTGGGACGCCTTCTCCGTCGAGAAGCTGCGGGAGGCCGGCGCCGTGCTCATCGGCAAGACCAACATGCCGCCGATGGCCGATGGCGGAATGCAGCGCGGCCTCTACGGCCGGACCGAGAGCCCGTACAACCGGGAGTACCTGCCCGCCGCGTACGGCTCGGGGTCGTCGCACGGTTCCGCCGTCGCGACGGCTGCGAACCTGGCGATGTTCGGGATGGGCGAGGAGACCGTGTCCTCCGGCCGCAGCCCCGCCTCCAACAACGCCCTGTGCGCCTACACCCCCTCGTGGGGCATCCTGTCGATCCGCGGCAACTGGCCGCTGTTCCCGGCGCGCGACGTGGTCGTGCCGCACACCCGCTCGATGCCGGACATGCTGCGGCTCCTCGACGTCCTCGTCCAGGACGATCCGATCACGCGCGGCGACTTCTGGCGGAACCAGGACGTCGTCAGGATCCCTAAGCCCAGCGAGCATCGGCCCGAGTCCTACCTGGACCTGCAGGATCCCGAGGCGCTGCGCGGCAGGCGCCTCGCGGTGCCTGCCATGTACCTGGGCCAGGATCCGGCATATCCCATGCGAGTCCGGCCCGCCATCCTCGACCTGTGGGAACGGGCGCAGGCCCGGCTCGAGGGCCTCGGGGCGGAAGTCGTGGTCACCGACTTCCCACTGATCTCGAAGTACGAGGGCGACCGCCCGGGCCAGAAGTTCCTGGGCGACCTGGGCGACCTCCCCAGCGACTGGTCCGACATCGAGTTCGGCGGCTTCCTCGCCTTCGGGTGGGACGACTTCCTGCGAGCCAACGGCGATCCGCTGATCCCCAGCCTGGACGTCGTCGAGTCGAAGGACATCTACCCCACCCCGCCGGGCGCGCTGCCCGACCGGTACGAGCGGGTGGACGATCACGACGACCGGTTCAAGGAGCTCGTCGACGCCGCCCGCTCCGGAATCCCGGATCCGCGTGAGCATCCGCAGTTCGCGCGCGGGCTGCGCGCCATCGTCGCGCTGCGGGAGGAGCTCGTCGAGTCGTGGATGGCGTCCCACGGATTCGACGCTATCGTCTTCCCCGCGAACGCGGACGTGGGCCCGGCGAACGCCGACGTCGACGAGGCGGCCGCCGACCTCGCCTGGGCCAACGGAGTGGTGTTCTCCAACGGCAACTACGCCCTCCGCCACGTGGGGCTGCCCACCGTGACCGTGCCGATGGGGAGCATGGAGGACCCGGGGATGCCGGTCGGGCTGACCTTCGCGGGAGCCGGCTACTCGGACCTCGCGTTGCTCGGGTATGCGGCGGCGTTCGAGGCTGCCGGCTCCGGCTCGCTGCGGGTGCCGCCGCCGCTGGCTCCTTGAGCATCCCCCTTCCGCGGCTCGCTCGGATCTGAGAAAATCGGCGCATGGCCAAAGAAGTCCAGATCACCTTCGACTGTGCCGATCCCGGTGCGCTCGCCTCCTTCTGGGCCGAGGCGCTCGACTATCAGCTGCAACCGCCACCCGGGGCCTTCGAATCCTGGGATGCGGCCCTGGCGGCGTTCGGCGTCCCGCGCGAGGAGTGGAACTCCCGCTCGGCGATCATCCCGGCCGAGGGGACCGGTCCGCGGCTCTTCTTCCAGCGGGTGCCCGAGGGCAAGACCGTGAAGAACCGGCTCCACCTCGACCTCCGTACCGCACCCGGGCTGGAGGGTGACGAGCGAATGGCCACTCTGGAGGCGGAGGCCGGCCGGCTGGAAGCGCTCGGAGCGACCCGCGCCTACCGGGTGGAACCCAACCCGGCGGCGATGGAGTTCGGCTTCATCACGATGCGTGATCCGGAGGGCAACGAGTTCTGCCTCGATTGAGGGAGAAGCTCGGCTGAGGAGGGACACCATGACCACCAGCGAATCGATGCAGCCCGACGACCGCGCCCCGGCGCTCCCCCGCATCACCGACCAGGCGACCTGGCAGGCCGAGCTGGACGCCCTGCGCAAGCGGGAGAAGGCCGCCACCCGCGAACTCGACGCCATCGCGGCCCAGCGACGCCGTCTGCCCATGGTGAGGATGCCGGATTACACGCTCGAGGGCGCCTCGGGCCCGGTCCGCCTGGTCGATGTCTTCGAGGGCAGGCATCAGCTCATCGTCTACAGCCACATGTGGCACCCCGGGGAGGAGTACCAGTGCGGCGGCTGCACGTACTTCACCTCGCAGTTCACTCGGCTGGAGTTCCTCGGCAACTATGACGCGCGATTCGTCATCGTCACCCAGGGGCCGATCGACGAGGCTGTGGCCTACCGGGACCGGGTGGGCAACCGGATGACCTGGTACTCGACCGCACACAGCAGCTTCGGCGCCGACGTCGGCGCGCCGCCGCACGGGGGCTTCGCGCTCAACGTCTTCCTGCGCGACGGCAAGGACGTCTACCGGACCTGGCATACGGACGGGCGGGGAACCGAGCAGGTGTCGCACACCTTCCCCCTCATCGACTTGCTGCCCTACGGTCGACAGGAGGAATGGCAGGACGTGCCCGAGGGCTGGCCGCAGGGAGACGCCTACGCCGGCTGGCCGGATTCCCCGGACATCGCGCGCTGGTACGGCCGGGCCTGAGGAGCGGTTTTGGTTCGGCCGGGCGATGAGGATGGGCCGGCCGGTCGGCGGCGATGAGGAGACGCGCACCATGATCACTGAGACCATCACCACGAGCGGGGCAGAGCACTCGGGCACCGTCACCGCGGAACTCCGGCGCGGCATGTCGACAGCTCAGGCTCTCGCAGTCTTCGACTCCCTGCCCGCCGTGCGGGTCGAGGAGATGTTCGGTCGATGGACCGGGTCCGAGGTGCCCACCGGCAGTCCGCTCGATGGGCTGCTCGGCGCCTACGGGTGGCACGGCAAGCGCTTCGCGTCCGCCGAGGAGGTCGATCCGCTGATCTTCGAGAAACCCGGGTCCAAGAAGGCTGGCGCCGAGAAGCCTGGCTCCAAGAAGAGTGGCTCCAAGAAGGCTGGCGCTGAGACACCTGGTCTCGGGAAGCCTGGCTCCAGGAAGCCTGCTCCAGGGAAGCGAGTGCTTCGAAGGAGCGGTCCGAGGAGGCGTGGTTCGCTGTTCGCCGTGGAGCCGGCTGTCATTCCCCTGCAGCTGGCCTTGAGGCTGCCCTCGCTCGTGCACCACCCCGCGACCGCCGCCCTCGGGCGCCTCGCTCTGCCGCTGATCCGAACTCGGCGGCCGAAGGCGCGACTCCGCATGGTCGAATACCGCGGCGTCTCGACCGCGACGATGATCTACGACGCGCAGCCGATCAATGACCATTTCCGGCGCCTCGATAACCGGACACTGCTCGGCGCGATGGATCTGCGCGGGCTCGACTCCCCCTTCTTCTTCCTCCTGCACAGGGAACCGGACACCCTCAGCTGAGCACCCTCGCGTTCGCAGCGCGAAAGGCTGTGGTGCCAATCGTTCCCTGACTGGTTTCATCCGCCCGCCTGACTGGTTTCATCCGCCCGCCTGACTAAGGTGGGACCGGTCTGATTCTTGACGAGTCGCGTGGGGCGAGCCTCGAACTCCTGCAATCCGTGCAGCAATCGCCGGAGTTCGCGCAATCACTCGACCAGATCCCGCCTATCCGAACCGAGGTGCGCCTGCATGAGCGACGAGACCCCGCCGATTCCCGACAACCCGCGAATCGGGCCGAACGACAGCAGCGCCCCTGCCGGCGCCGAAGCGATTGCCTCCGCGGGCAGCACCGCCGCGAGCAGCACCGCCGCGAGCAGCACCGCCTCGGACAGCACCGCCGCGGGCAGCACCACCGCAACCCGGCAGCACGGCCGCGCCGGAACCGAGCGGTTCCGCCACCGGCCCGGCGAGGTCATCCGCAGCCTCGACTACCAGCGCCCCACCTACCCGCACGACACCCACCCGGCGCTGGTGCCCGGCATCGCGATCGACGAGCAGCGGCGCCGCTACGGCGTCGACAGGATCGTCTTCGGTATCGCGGGCACCCTGACGGTCGCCTTCGTGATCTGGGGCATCACCGATCCTGCCGGCGTGGGCACCGTCGCCAACGCGATGTACGGCTGGACCATGACGCACCTCGGCTGGCTGTTCAACGCGGTCGCCACCGTGGTGCTGGTCGCTCTGCTGGCCCTGAGCGTGTCCCGCTACGGCAAGATCCCGCTGGGCAAGGACGGTGAGAAGCCGGAGTTCTCGACCTTCTCCTGGGTCGCGATGCTCTTCGCCGCAGGTCTGGGCATCGGCGTGATGTTCTGGGGTCCGTCCGAGCCGCTGACGTATTTCATCAGCCCGCCGCCGCTGACGAACGAACCCGAATCCACCGAGGCGCTCCACCAGGCGCTCGCCCAGACCTACTACCACTGGGGATTCCATGCCTGGGCGATGTACGCCCTGGTCGGCGGAGCCGTCGCCTATGCGGCCTACCGGCGCGGACGGTCGCTGCTGATGTCCTCGATCTTCGAACGGCTCTTCGGCAAAACGCGCTCCGAGGGCTGGGCCGGCCAGCTGGTGGACATCTTCGCGATCATCGCCACGCTGTTCGGCACCGCGGCCGCGCTCGGGATCGCGGTCCTGCAGATCGGCGAGGGCACCGTCATCCTCTCCGGTGCCTCCGAGCTGACGAACACGGCCATGGTCCTCATCATCGCGGTGCTGTCGATCGGCTTCGTGATCTCAGCGGTGTCCGGGGTCTCGCGCGGGATCCGGTATCTGTCGAACATCAACATCGTGCTCACGATCGGCTTCGCCGGGATGCTCTTCATCCTGGGCCCGACCCTGTTCCTCCTCAACCTGCTGCCGTCGGCCGTCATGGAGTACTTCGGATCGATGTTCGAGATGATGGCCCGCTCCGCCTCGTGGGGCCAGGAGACGGTCGACTTCCAGTCGACGTGGACGGTGTACTACTGGGCCTGGTGGATCTCGTGGTCGCCGTTCGTCGGCGTCTTCATCGCCCGCATCTCCCGCGGCCGCACCATCCGGCAGTTCATCCTGGGCGTCATCCTCATCCCCTCATCGCTGCTGTTCGTCGCGTACGGGATCATGGGCGGCACCGCCATCTTCATGTACCGCGACGGGCTGCTCGAAGTCGGCGAGGAGGGGGTCAACCCGCCCGAAGTGCTCTTCGCCATGGTCGAGAACATCCCCTTCGGCGACTGGCTGCCCGTGGTGATCATGGCCATCCTCGCGATCTTCTTCATCACCGCCGCCGACTCCGCCTCTGTAGTCATGGGCATCCTCACCACCCGAGGCGGTCAGAACCCGCCCAAGGTGATCGTCGTCTTCTGGGGAGTGGTGATGGGCGGGATCGCCCTCGTGATGCTGCTGCTCGGCGACGAGTCGGCGCTCCAGGGGCTGCAATCGCTCGTGATCATCACCGCAGTGCCGTTCGCCGTCATCATGATCCTCATCATCATCGCGTGGATCCGCGAGCTGCGCACCGATCCCCACACCCTGCGGCAGCAGTACGCCGAGGCGGCTGTGCGCAAGGCCGTCGTCGCCGGCGTCGACCGATACGACGACGACTTCAGCCTGCACGTGGTCAGGGCGGAGCCGGGCGAGGGCGCCGGGGCGGAGATCGATTCGACCCACGCGGACTACACCGAGTGGTACCAGCGCACCGACGAGAACGGCGAGCCGGTCGAGTTCGACTTCCAGACGGGTGAGTGGGCCGACGGCTGGGTCCCGGAGAATGGCGACACGCCCTCGGCCGCCGGTGGTGGACCCTCGACCGCCGGTGACGAAGACGACAGCGCCGCCGAGGCGCCCCAGGGCTCACCTGTCCCGCCGCCTCTCGAGGGGGACGAGGTCTCGGACGGCAAGCAGCGCTGAATGCCCGGTTCTTCTGGTCGGAAAGGTGCGAACCGCAAGATCTTGCGGTCAGAGAGGTTCGAGAAACGGCCCGCTTCTCGAACTTCTCTGACCAGCAGACAGCGGCAATCGAACGTCTGTGACCAGCACACGTGAAGCGCTGCCGGCGCAGCACTCCTCCGAAGCACGGAATACAATTGATCGTTCCCACCTTTCCGACCACTGTTCTCATCGGGAGACGCATGGCCTCGGTGCTACCCACGGTTTCCGGCTCGAACCGCCGCCTTCCCTCCGCGACTCAGCCTTCACCCGGCACGAGGCGCCCGCGAAAGGGCGGCCCGATCGTCGCCGGTCTCTTGGCCGCCGCCCTCGCGCTCTCGGGCTGCGCACCGGAGGGCGGCCCCAGCAATCCGGGGTCTCCGGCCTCCTTCGGCATCGAATCGAGCGCCGCCGAGGCGCCACACGACTCCCCGCAGTCCCCCACCTCGGATGAACCCCGGGATCCGAACCCCGAAGATCCGAACCCCGAGGACGCGGAGTCCGGCTCGGCGTTGGCGATGCTCTACGACCTCGAGGTCAAGGGCCGAGCACCCAAGACGGGCTACGACCGCGATCTCTTCGGATGGCGAGACGACGTCGACCGCAACGGCTGCGACACCCGCAACGACGTCCTCCGCCGCGATCTCCACGACATCACGCTGGCCGACAACGGCTGCGTGGTGCTCGACGGCAGCCTGACCTCGGACTTCTCGGGAGAGACCTTCGACTTCATCCGCGGCGACGGCAACAACATCGACATCGACCACGTGGTGGCGCTGTCGAATGCCTGGCAGACCGGCGCGCAAAAGCTGTCGGCACAGGAGCGCGTGGAGTTCGGCAACGATCCGATCAACCTCCTTGCGGTCGAATCCCACCTCAATCAGCAGAAGGGCGACGGCGATGCCGCCACCTGGCTGCCGCCCGACCGGTCCTATCGCTGTGAGTACGTGGCGCGCCAGATCGCCGTGAAGCACAAGTACGACCTGTGGGTCGTGCCACCGGAGTTCGACGCCATGGAGAAGCTGCTGACCGACTGCGATCAGGAGGCGTTCGGCGACGACCCGTGGCCAGAGCCGCGAGGCGGCGACACGGGTTCCAGCTCCAGCGGCGGCTCCGGCAGCGGCAGCGACTCCGGCGGAAGCGACTCCGGCGACGTGGGCTCAGGAAGCAGCGGTTCCGGCAGTGGAGGCGGCAGCGGCTCCGGCAGTGATTCCGATGCGGGAGCGGGCCCCGGCTCCCGTCCGGATGGCGCGTTCAAGAATTGCACCGAGGCGCGCGAGCGCGGTGGCGCGCCGGTGCATGCGGGTGAATCCGGATACGGCAGGCACCTGGACAGGGACGGCGACGGCGTCGGCTGCGAGTGATGAAACTGAAGCGCGAAAGCACCGACTGTGAATGACTCAGCCGGAGCCGTGTAAAGACGGCCCCGGCTGAGAAGGCGGAGGGGAGGCGAAAAGCCTCAGCCTTCGGCGCCGATTCCCTTGCTGACGTCGGCGGGGCTGTCGTACTTGCGGTCCTCGAGCCCCTTCAGCGCGCTCATGACCTTGTCATCCGCGCCCGACTGCTCAGCCTTTTTGACCAGGTCGTCGCGGCTGGCGGGGTAGTCGATTCCGCTGAGGAACTTCTGCGCCTGGATCGGGTTGGGCTTCTCGGCCATGGCATTCACCTTTCGCTGCTGTTGATTTCGCTGCTGTCGATTTCCCCGGAGGGACGCCGCCGGGGGCAATCGTCGTGCCTGGATCTTCCCGCGAAGTTCCACGCCTTTCCAACAATAGACCTTGTCTCTTCGAAGGACGAGGGACCCGCAAGGTTTTCCGACGGGTAGTCTCCCCGGCCGAGCGGTTGTACGGTGATGGTCTCGGAAAGGGACGATCATGTGCCGATGGCTCGCGTACTCCGGTTCACCGGTCAACCTGGAGGATCTGCTCTTCAAACCCGCACACTCCCTGGTGAAGCAGAGCAGGCATGCACGACTGGGGTCCGAGGAGATGAACGGCGACGGCTTCGGCGTCGGCTGGTATTCGAGGAGGCGCCCTCGCCCCGGTCTGTTCCACAGCACCCATCCGGCGTGGAACGACAGAAACCTGCGGGAACTCTCCGCTCTGACGTGGTCGCGGCTCGTGTTCGCACACGTCCGTGCGTCCACCGGCGCCGCGGTTCAGCAGACCAACTGCCACCCCTTTCGACAGGATCATTGGCTGTGGATGCACAATGGTCTGATTCGTGATTTCCCCACGGTCAAACGCGATCTGGCGTGCAGTGTTGCCCCGGACCTGTTCTCGCTCATCGAGGGATCGACCGATTCCGAACTGTTCTTCCACCTCGCGCTGACCTTCGGGATGAAGGACGACCCTCCCGCTGGGGTCGCCGCAGCCGTGAGATTCATTGAGGACACGGGTCGGCAGCACGGCATCGAGTACCCCGTGCAGATGACGGTCGCCACCACCGATGGCGAGACGACCTGGGCGTTCCGCTACTCCAGTGAAGGTGCTTCACGGTCCCTCTTCCGCAGCGTGGATATCTCAGCAGTGCGCTCCATGCACGCCGACGACAGCTTCCTGGAGGACCTCTCAGCGGACGCCCACCTGATCGTCTCGGAGCCGCTCGGGGACCTCGAGGGGGCATGGGAGGAGATTCCGGAGTCCTCGTGTCTCGTGGTGCACGGGCCAGACGCCGAGATCCTCCCGTTCGCACCGCTTGCCGCGTAACCGCTGCTGCTCGAAACCGAGCATTGAACGACCACCCCCAGGCATTTACGATCGAAGCCACCGACTCCGGGAGCACCGATGTTTCGAGGATTCGCCACCGTCAGCTTCTACGCCGACGACCTGTCCGCCGCACGTGAGTGGTACGCCGAGCTGTTCGGCCTGGCTCCCTACTACGCGTTCCCGCACCCGCCTGCCCCACCCGCCTATCTCGAGTTCAGGGTCGGGGACGACGAGGACGAGCTCGGCATCATCGACCGAAAGTACGCACCCCAGGGCGCAGCCGGCGGCCCCGAAGGCAGACCCAGTCCTGGCGGCGCCGTGGTGTTCTGGCATGTCGATGATCTTCCCGCGATCGTGGAGAAGCTGCTGGCGATGGGAGCCGCTGAGTACGAGCCGGTGACCGAGCGCGAGTCCGGGTTCACAACCGCCTCGTTCGTCGATCCCTTCGGCAATATCCTGGGCGTGATGCACAACCCGCACTTCCTGGAGATGCTCGATGCCCGAGAGAAGCCCGAAACCGCCTCGGGTGAAGCCGCCGCGGGCGACGCCGCCGCGCAGTGCGGCGGCTGAATGCGCAGGGTGCGAGCGGCGAGCAGTATCGTGCGTCGAGGCGATGGCGCGCTGTTGCTCGTGCGCCGGGGTCGTCCCCCGCAGCCCGGGCTGTGGTCGGTGCCCGGCGGCAAGTCCGAGGGGAACGAGACTCTGCGTGAGACCGCCGCCCGGGAGACCTTCGAGGAGACCGGTCTTCACGTGGACGTCGGTGAGCACCTGTGGCAGCTGGACATCCCCGTCAGCGACGAGCTCGTGTACGAAGTGCATGATTTCGCCGCGACTGTCGCTGGCGGGCGCCTGCAAGCCGGCGACGACGCCACCGAGGTGACATGGGTGCCGCGCGACCAGATCGCACACCTCCCCCTCGTCGATCACCTCCTCGATCACCTCCGCGCAGGCGGGTTCGTGCCCCTCCCGGATCACTCCGGAGCAGCCGAATGACACCCGACAACCACCGCGAACACGACCCGGAGACCACCGCGTCCGGGACCCCAGGCACCGAGAGCAATCCGCTGCTGCTCACCGATGCCGAGGCTTGGCGAGCCTGGCTCGACGAGCACGAGCAGACCTCCGACGGCGTCTGGCTGACCATCGCGAAGAAGGGTTGCACCGAAGCGACGTCTCTGGCCTATGTCCAGGCTGTCGAGGAGGCGCTGTGCAGCGGGTGGATCGACGGTCATACCAAGAAGATCGACCACGCGACTTACAAGCAGCGCTTCACCCCGCGCCGGAAACGCAGCACGTGGGCCGCCAGCAATATCGCTCGCGTAGCCCGGCTGACCGAGGAGGGCCGGATGCGCCCGCGTGGGCTGGCCGAGGTCGAGCGCGCCAAGGCGGACGGGCGGTGGGAGGCGGCAGCGCGAGCCGCACGACCGGATGAACAAGCCTAGTCTGCAGGCGGATTCGTGCCCTGAACACTCCCCCTTCCCCATCCCCAGCGGTAAAATTGATCCGGCAGCTGGTCGACACCCGGCGGCCGGCGAGGCGCGAAGGAGCGACTCATGAAGAAGACAGCCAAGGACATGGTCTCGGAAGCCAAATCCAAGATCGAGAACCTCGCTCCTGAGCAGGTTGCCGAGGAGATGGAGAACGGCGCGATCCTCGTCGACATCCGGGATCAGCCGGAGATCACGCAGAGCGGCCGGATCCCGGGATCGGTTCACGTGCCGCGCGGGATGCTCGAGTTCCGCGCGGACACCACGAGCCCGTATCACGACGAGTCGCTGGATCCCGACAGCCGGGTGATCCTCACCTGCGCCAGCGGCGGCCGGTCGGCCCTGGCCGTGGTGGCGCTGCAGGAGATGGGGTACACGAACGTGGCGCACCTGGACGGCGGCTTCAACACCTGGTCCGAGGAGGGCCGCCCGGTCGAGCAGGCCTAGCCAGGCCGGGCCTACCCGGCGGCACATCTGCCTCCCACCTCTACCAGCCGGCCCGAAACTGCGGTTACTGATCGTCGACGCCAGCCAGGTTTTCGACGATCAGTGACCGCAGTTTGCCTCGCGGCGCCCGCGCAGCCCTGACCCGCCCGCGCAGCCCCGCCCGCGCAGCCCTGACCCGCCCGCGCAGCCCCGCCCGAGGCGCCGGTTCAGTCCATCAGGGAACCGCAGCTGAGGTTCGCGATCGCCCCGGTCATCGCGCCTGCCCTGTCGGAGGCGACGAACGCGGCATAGGCGGCAACCTCGTCGAGCGTCGGCAGCCGCCCGAGCAGGGTGGCGGATTGGGCGCGCGCCTCGAGCAGCGCCTCGGCGGTGGTGTCCGACTGCGAGGCAACCCGCCGGAACAGCTCCCCCGTGTAGGAGGTGGCGAGCGCCTCGGGGATCATGTCCGGCCGCAGGCACACGACGCGGATGTTGTGGCCGCCGAGCTCGCCGGCGAGGATCCGGGAGAACGCCTCGATCGCGGCGCACGTGACCCCGTAGCCCAGGAAGCCCGGTCCGGACAGCCGCGATCCGGGCGTGGACAGCGTCAGGATGACTCCGCGGCGGCGCTCGGCCATGTGGCGGGCGGCGGCCTTGGCGGTGAGGAAGTTCGTGCGGGTGTACTCGGTGATGGGCTGCTGGAAGTCCTCCAGGCTCAGGCCGGCAAGCGGTGTGCCCTGATCGTGGATGCGGCCCACCGCGTTGAGGGTGATGTCGATTCCGCCGGCCTGCTTCGCGACGGACTGCGCGTGCGTGTTCACGGACTCCTCGTCGAGGGCGTCGACCTGGGCGCACTCGGCTCGGCCGCCGGCATCGGCGATCTCACCAGCGAGGCGTTCGAGCGGTGCGCGGGTGCGGCCGGCCAGGAACACGGTGGCTCCCTGGCGGGCGAATTCGCGGGCGACGGCACCGCCGATCGTGCCGCCCCCGCCGTAGATGACCGCGGTCCTGTCCTCCAGAAGCATGGTGTGCTCCTTCACTCGAGCATGAATGGGGTGGAAAAGGAATGGGGCGTGGGCCGGGTCCGCGAATCGGAGGGAGTGTCCTCAGCCTACGAAGCTCGCCAGTCCCGCATCGACTCCGATCCTGCGCCGTCACCCCGCCAGACCCTGCGAACTGCGGTTACTGATCGTTGACGTCGGTTTCGGTTCTCGACGATCAGTAACCGCAACCCTGACTCAGCAGCCCACGCGAGCGGCACCTCCTCACCCTTCCGCCGACGCCTCGTGCACGCCGCCGACCACGACGAGGTCCGAACTGTGCAGGGTCGAACGACCGATGTGCGGCATCCGCGCCCGGAAGCCGGGCACGTCCTTCAGCCGCAGGGTGTAGTCGCTCAGGGCGAACTGCGCGGGTTCGGAATCGGAGAATCGCAGCGTCAGCCGGACCCCGGTGGTCGGCGGATCGTAGAACCGCAGCTCGTAGGGCCACCGCGATCTGTCGTCGGAGGGGGTCGGCTCGGTCGCGATCGCGTCCCTGCCATCGATGCTCACCGCCGCGTACTCGACCGGGGCGTCGGCGTGCAGCGTCAGCACGTCGGCGTTCCGCAGCGAGGTGATGTGGAGTTCGACGATGGTGTCCTCACCGGCCGGCCGGATGCCGCGGACATCCAGCACGGGAGCCGCCGCCCCGATCTCCGGCGCTGCTCCGCTCCACCTCGGCTCCGTCCGGTACGGCAGCGGGATCCCGATCCCGTGCTCGGGGGTTCGGTGCCGTGCGTGGCCGGCGACCCAGGAGCCGGGCCCGATCTCGCTGCTCACCCAGTGCGCCGCGCCCGCCTGCGGCAGCGACACGTACATCAGGTGGGCGGGACGCGGATGATCGGCGTCGAAGGAGTCGAACGCCAGCCCGGCGCCCACCAGCCCGGCCACCAGCCCGAGCACGAGCGCCACCCCGCCGAGGCGCCAGTGAACACGGCCGACTCGCGCCGGATTCGCAGGGCCGCCGAGGCGCCGCCCCGCCCGCTCAGCCGCGCCGGGTCCCGCCGCGGCCAGTTCGGCCGCCGAACCCGCGGCACCAGCCGCAGCCGGGTCCACCTCATGCTCCCTCGGCACCAGCAGCTCGAGGAGCGGAAGCACCAGAAGCCCGGCGACCGCGAATTGGTACGCCGCCACAGCGCCCAGCGGCAGTCCCAACGCGGCCAGGGTCATCAGGCCCGCGGGCACGATGAGCAGCGCCCCGGGCGCGATCCCGAGCGTCAGCGGCACCACCCGCCAGGCTGCCAGCCGGTCCGGGATCACCAGGGCTGCGAGACCGCCGAGGGCGGCGCACGCGGCCGGCAGCGAATCGGAGTACGACAACGCGGGGGCGAACCACGCCTCGGCGAGCCCGAGGAGAGCCGGCCAGCCGAGCACACCGACCGCCATTGCAGCCGGGCCGATGCGCCGCCGCAGCAGGGCGTACCAGCCGACCACGATCCCGGCGGTGAGGACAATCAGCGCCCACCGGTAGAACTCCGGCCGATAGGGGTCCCGCATCCCCTCGTACCCGGGCCGCGCCAGCTGCACCAGCTCCCACAGGAAGAAGGCCGCCACCGGGGCCAGCACGATCGGGATCAGCGCCGCCGCCAGGCCCAGTCCCGCCCGCGGGAAGGTGATGGTTCCCCGCCGCTGCGCCACGACCGCGAGCGCAGCCACCGCCAGCACCGCGAAGATCGCCAGCGGCCTGATGAGCCAGGACGGATAGCTGAACATGGTGCCGAAGGCGGAGAAGTACACGACATCGCCGGCGGCGGTCAGCTCGGCGAGGTCGCGCTGCCCGAGCGCCTGCGTCAGGGAGAACATCGTCCTCCCGAGGTGATCCATGCTCGCGGCGTCGAAGTTCTCGGGGGTGTCCTGCTGGCTGTGATAGTAGGCGCCGCCGTCGATGAACGCGAAGTTGAGCCCCTGCAGGCCGGCCTCCCGGAACGCCGTGAGATCCGTGTTCTGGTCGGTGGTCCGGTACAGCTCGGCCATTGCCGCCTCGCCGACGGGGTGAGGGACCGAACGCGCGAACTGCTCGATGAGGTGCGCGTTGCCGTCGGAGGTCTCGAACAGCACCACGGGACCGGAGTTGCCCGTCGCCTCCCAGTTGAGCACGACTCCGCCCACGGAGCGCGAGCCGCCGCCGGGCCCCGTCGCCGAACCGCCCGAGGCGCCGCCCGGCAGCACGTTCGTGTACTGCCGGACGAACGCCTCGGCCCCGAGCAGCCCCGGCTCCTCACCGTCCGTCAGCAGGAAGACGACGTCGTTCCGCAGCGGCTCGCCCGCGCTGAGCACTCGCGCGGTCTCCACAATGGCGGCCACTGCGGCCTTGTCGTCGGCGGCGCCAGGGCTGCCGAACGTCGTGTCGTAGTGGGCACTGAGGATCACCCGCCCGGTGGTCTGCTCGCCGGGCAGGGTGGCGACGATGTTGTGAACTCGGCCGGCAGCGGTGTCGGAGCCGAAGCTGCGCGCGGCGATGGCGTCCTGGATCTCCACCTCGAGCCCCAGGTCGCCGAGTTCGTCGGCCAGGAGCTCCCGCAGCACGGCTGATTCCGGGCTGCCGATCGGCGTGGGTGCACGGGCGATCCGCTCCAGGTGTGTCATCGCGCGCTCGGTGCTGAAGTCCGCCGGAGAGGCGGCCAGCTCGGGTGTCCCGGATGGAGGGTTCGGCTCTGCCCGGCGGACCGCGGGGACCGCGGTGGTCAGAGCCAGCAGGATGCCGAGGAACACGAACGCGGCGATCCCGAGCAGCACTCGCCGGCGCCCGTCGAATCCGACCAGACCGCGATCTCGAAGGGGCGATCGGCTATCGCGCGGGTTCGGGCGCTGCCCGGCAGGGGCTTTGCTGTGCTCGCGGCCGGACGCGCGGGGCTCGGGGAGGGGCTCGGAAGGGTGCGTGTCCATGTCGTTCCTCGCACAAGGATCGTCGATGGCTGGCGCAGGTCCCGCCGGGTCCAGCAGCGACGATTCCCAGGGGGTGCGCTCCACTTCATTGTGATGCTTATCACACTGCTGGTCCCTACTTTATCCCGCCGCGCGCTCGGCGCGCCGCAGGGCTCATTCCCTGCTGCGCGGAGGCCCGAGGCGCGGTTTGATCAGCATCAGCACTCGGAGCTCCCCCGGGCACGAAACCGCGGAATCCGTTCGGGACGCAACCGCTAGTTTCGGTTTCGAAACGGTAACGATATGCCGTCAAGTAACAGAATCGTTACGGTGTGGGACGAACGTTGCCGACTACCAAGGATGAATTTCATGAAGCGCTCTCTCGCACTGCCCGTCGCCGCCGTTGTCGCCGCCGGCGGATTCGCCGCAATCCCGGCCGCGGTCCCCGCTCTCAACCCGCCGGCGCAGGCCGCCACCGAGGACGCCAAGAACTTCGACGACGAGGTCGCCCAGCAGATGCTGGTGCAGGTCAATGAGCACCGCGAGTCCAAGGGCCTGAAGCCGCTCACGAGCAGCCTCGCCCTCGATGGCATCGCGCAGCCGTGGGCCAAGTCGATGGCCGCCGATCAGAAGCTGTCGCACAACCCCGACTCCTCCACGAAGACCTTCGCCACCGGTGCTACCGGCACCGCCGAGAACGTCGCCCAGAACAACCCCGGCGAGGATGCGGCCGCCACCGCTCGCGCGCTTGTCGATTCCCTGCTCGAGTCCCCCGGCCACCGGAAGAACATCGAGGGCGCCTACAACGCGGTCGGCCTCGGCTTCGCGGTTGCCGCGAACGGTCAGACTTACGCCGTCCAGAACTTCGCACACTACGAGGGCACGATCCCCCAGCCGGCTTCGGAAGCACCCGCCGGCTCGGATGGCGAGTCGGACGACGACCGCGGGGACGGGGAGAAGTCGGGCAAGGACGGCAAGGACAAGTCCGGAAAGCACGAATCCGGCAAGCACAAGTCCGACGAGGACGGCTCGAAGTCCGACGGCCACTCCTCCGACAGGTCCGAGAAGTCGAAGGCCCCGCACGGGTCGAGCGACAGCGACTCCACCGAGGATGACGCGGATGCCGGCGAGCGCGGCCTGGTGCTCGACCCCGAGCAGCTCACGGCCGAGGAGTTCGTCGCGAAGGACGATGCCGTCGTGATCAAGGCCTCGGGGCTCAAGGCCGGCAGCAAGGCGACCATGTTCGTGAAGAAGGACGACGGGTCGCTGGAGCACTCCGAGACTCGCAAGGTCGACGCCAAGGGCACCGTCACCTTCAGCGTGCACGGCGAGCCGACCGATGACATCTCCGGCTACGAGGGCAGCTACAGCGTGACGGTGAAGTCCAAGGGCAGCGATTCGCTCAAGGCCGGATTCACCGTCGGCGCAGACGCCGCCGGCGACGCCGACAAGGGCGACAAGGACGACGCGAAGTCCGACAAGGACGGCGCCAAGGGTGACGAGGACGACGCCAAGTCCGAGAAGAAGGACGGCGCGAAGGCCGGGTCGGGCGCCGCCTCGGTTGCCCAGGCCGCCGGTGACGCTGGATCCGCTGACGACGCGTCCGCTGACAAGGCTGACGGCGACAAGGCTTCCGATGATGCCGCCGCCGGCACGGACGACGCCTCCGACGATGATGGCCAGGCCGGCGGGAATGACGCCCAGGCAGGTGGAGACGACGCCGCCGAGGCGGACGACGAGGCCGCAGGCAACCCCGGCACCCTGCCCCGCACCGGGCCGGAGCTCGCCGGTGCAGGACTCGGCGCGGCACTGTTGGCGATCGGTGGGGCGACCGTCATGCTCACCCGCCGCCGCCTCGGCTGAGGCAGCGTGAGCTGAGCGCACCGGCGAGCGGGTGCGCTCAGCTCGACTCGGGCGAGTCCGACTTCCCCTTGGACTGGCCCACGTGACCGGACCCGCCGAGGCGCCTGCCGCCTCGGCGGATCCGTTCGGCTTGCGACGAGCGGGCGCGGTCAGGTCGCCTCGGGGTCACCGATGTGTCCGGCGGCGTTGACGTCGAGCACCCGTTGGACGAACGCGCAGTACTCGTTCATGTAGTGGGTGAGGAACTCCTTCGTGCTGTCGTTGTGGATCTCGCCGTCCTCGCCGAACACCTCGGGGTCGAAGTTGATGTAGACCTCGGGTGAGTTCAGCTGCGGGGCGTCGAGGAAGCTCAGGACGCTGCGCAGCTGCGATTGGGCGACTGCAGTGCCGATCGCACCGATCGAGGCGCCGACGACTCCGGTGGGCTTGCGGGCGAAGGAGTTGGCACCCCACGGCCGTGAGCCCCAGTCGATCGCGTTCTTCAGGGCGCCCGGGATCGAGCGGTTGTACTCGGGGCTGACGAGGAGGATCCCGTCGGAGGATTCGATCGCCTCCTTGAGCGCCCTGCCCTCCGCGGGGTAGTCCGAGTCGTAGTCGTAGTTGTAGAGCGGCAGGTTGCCGATCTCGATCTCGGTGAACTCGAGGTCGTCCGGTGCGACCTTGAGCAGCGCCTTCGACAGGATGCGGTTGATCGAGCCGGTGGCGAGGGATCCGACCATGTATCCGATTCTGTACGCCATCGCGGGTCTCCTAGCGGTTCGGGCGGATGGTCACCATTGTCCTCCGACCCCGGCGCGGAGTCACCCCTCGTCGAGCACCAGCCGCAGCACCTCGGCGAACTCCTCGGGCTCGCCGTGATGACCCATCTCCCCGCCCAGGAAACCGCCGTGTCCGCTGGGGAAGATCTCCGGATCGCACCCCAGGGACTCCGCGATTCCCATGGCGGCGCGTCCGGGCATGATGTTCTGGGACTCCTCGCCGACTCCCAGTACGATCCGGGTCGATGCCGCGCTCAGCGCCTGGAGATCCGGTTCGTAGTCCGGCATCGTCAGCATGCTGCCGGCGAACATCGGATCGTTGCGGGCGCCGTCGTCCGCTGTCGGCAGCCCGAAGGCCGCCGGGTCCGGGTCCGGCTGGTCCAGGTAGTCGTCCGGCACCTCCCCTTCGAGCATGAGGAAGCGGAGGAACTTCGCCATCGCCGCCCCGAAGCCTCTGGCGCGGTAGGAGTCGGTGATGTCGGCGGTCACCCGGAGGATGTTCTCGCTGTCCGAGGTCACGGTGAACACCGGCGGTTCGTGGGCGACCAGGGTGCGGACCTGGTCGGCGTGGGTCTCCACCAGGGCCAGGGAGTTCACCGCTCCCCCGCTGCTGGCGAAGATGTCGATCGCGCCGGCGTCCAGCGCGTCGATCAGCAGGCTCAGGTCCTCGGCGTGGTCCCTGACCGTCGGCGGCGCGTCCCCCTGCGTCGCGGTGCTGCGACCGATGCCGCGCGGGTCGCAGGTGACCACGGTCCGGTCCCGGAAGAACCCGGACAGGGTCGTGAAACCGGTCGCGTCCATGGGGAAGCCGACCATCAGCAGCGGACGATGCCTGGTGTCGGTGAGATCGCCGCGCACGTCGTAGAGCAGGGTGCCTCCCGGAATCTCGACGGTGGACGTTCTGACGTCGGTCATGATCTGAACCTCCCGATTCCCGGACGCTCGCCGTTGAGCGGCCTTGCCCGAATTGTAGGAGCAGCGCGCCGGGTTGAGTAGTCGAGTCCCTCTTCGCTCAGCTCGACCCAGATGTCGATCCCGAGGCGCGCGAGGAAGGCGTCGTCGTGACTCACCACGATGAGGAATCGCCCAAGATGAAGGCCATCCCCAAACTCATTGGTGTGGGGATGGCCTGATTCGTGGCAAGTGCTTGTCTCTACCGCGCGAGCAACGTGGATTCCTTGTGCTGAATGTCCATCGCGTCGTTCCAGTCCTCAGTCGCGCCGCCTGTCGCGTGAATTGCTGCTCGAATGCACGATTGAGCAACCGATTCAGCATCGTCGAAGGACTCACCTGACGCGGTCGCTGCAATCGTCAGGGTCCGTTCTTCCACGCTGACGAACACTGCGGCGTCGAGCAGATCGCTGTGGGCATCCTCGAGATCGCTGAGCTCATCCGTGAGGTCGTCGAGAATCGCTTCGAAATCATCCTTGTCCGCTCCCTCGACAAGGAACCGCATTTCCAGAGCCACCATCGTCGTCACTGTCCGTGCCCCCTCTCGCTGTAGCAAGGCTGACGGTAGAGCCACGATAGCGCATCTTGGCTGTACCTAGGGTTGCTAGGCGATATGTGAATGGATCTGTAGTGGCTGCCGCAAGGACAGCGCACTTTGTAGTACTTTTTCTTGGGATTGATGATCTGCCATCCCGCTTCGTGGAACTCCTCGAGAAGTGCTTCGAGCTCCTTGTTCGGGTGCTTCCTCCAATAACGGCCCACTTCGTCGCGGCCATCCTTTCCCTTCAACTCCTTCCATCGTATTTGCCTGAGGTCCGGTAAGTCAGCGCCTCAAGCCGATTGTGGATAAGTGGTCCTAGCCAACTGCCTCACTCAACTGCCTCACTCAACTGCCGCGCCCACGCCGCAGCCAACGTGACCGCCGCCGTGGTGCCGGCGAGCGCCACCGCGATCAGCACCGGCGAGGCCGTACCCGAGGCGCTCAGCGCCAGGTGCGTCAGCCCGGCCACCGCGCCGGTGGCGATGCCGACCCACTGCACCGCGACGAGCGCGAACCGCGCCCGAGGCGCCCGCCGCCCGAGCACACCGAGGAGCGGAGTCAGCCCTCCCCCGGCCAGCAGCACCGCAGTCGCCCCGAGGAGGAAGCGCTGGGTGATCGATTCGAAGCCGGGCGGACCCGACGCGCCCTGCCCGAACACTCCCGGCCCGGCGATCGCCCACGCTCCCATCACCAGGCCGGCGAGGACGAGGGCGACCGACGCCTCGGCGACGAAGAACCCGCGCGGCGCCCGCACCCGTTCGAGCACCGGCGCCCAGCGCCTGCGCGCGCTGCCGGCGAACAGCAGGGCATGGGCCGCGCCGACCATGACGAACCCGCCGTAGACGACGGCGTACACGACTGGATGCAGGCCTTCGGCTGAGGCCAGCGGCGAAGCGCCGGTCACGACCGCTTCGACGACGAACCCGAGCGGGACCCCGGTCACGATCGGCGCCAGCAGCCCGGTGCCGATGAACGCCGGGACGAGCACCACCGCCGCAGGCAGCTTCCGGACCGCGGACGATCTCCACGCCAGGGCGAGGGCGAACGACAGCAGCACCAGAGCGATCGTGACCGCGTTGCCGATCACATGCCGCAGTTCGCCGGCCTCGGCTGCCGCGTCTGCGGATACGTGACCCACCCGGGACCCGGCCAGCCACATGGTCTTGAGGACCAGGTAGGGCATCGCAGCGAGCACCGCGGTGACGACCAGCAGGTCGGCGAAGTGATTCGGACCGCGAACGGCTGGAGGGGAGGCGGAGGCCGTCGACGCCGGTGCAGTTGAAATCGGAGGGGTTGCGGCGGACGGGTCACGATGAGCAGTCGCCTGCCGAGCAGAGGACAGAGTGAGGGCCATACCTCCATTCCAGCGATCTCTCAGGCAGAAGTCGCTGGAGCTGTCCCGCCACCCGGGGTAGGGAAATCCCAACTCCTCATATGCTGGCCACAGCATCTGGCCACAGGGCCACAGGGCCACAGCATCTGGCCACAGAGCCACAGGGCCACAGGGCCATCCCCTCCACTCGACGACGAGGAGCAACTTCATGAAGCGCATCGGCATCATCGGCGCAGGCGCGGTCACGGCGGCCACGATCGCCCACCTCATCGCCCCGACCGGCCTCGACCCGGAGATCATCGTCGTCAACCGCACCCACGCGAAGGCCGTCGGGCTCGCCGAGGACTTCACCTATGCCGCCGCCGCAACCTCCCGGGCCCGGATCCGCGCCGGCAGGTACGAGGACCTCAAGGGCTGCGACCTCGTCATCATCACCGCCGGGGTCAACGAGAGGGACGGCGGCGCCACCGACCGGTCCGACGATGCCGGACGTCGCATCCTCATCCCCGCCAACGCCCGGGCCTACGTGGACATGATCGGCCAACTGCGCGAGGTCGACCCCACCGCCACCGTCCTCGTCGTCACCGACCCGCCGGACCCGCTGGCGTCCCTGGCCCGCCGCCTGGCCCCGCAGATGACGGTCCTGTCGTCGGGCACGACGATCGACACGGTGCGGTTCCGCTACCGGATCGGGCAGGAGCTCAGCGTCCCGGCCGGCGAGGTCGATGCGATGGTGCTGGGAGAGCACGGCACCTCGGCGGTCTACGCATGGTCGCTCGCCCGGGTGGGCGGTCGGCGCGTCCTCGACCTCATCGCGGAGACCGGCGAGGACGTCGCAGACGTGCAGGACCGCATCCGGGAGGCGGTGAAGTACTCGAACATCTCGATCATCGAGGGCATCGGCGCCAGCCAGCACGGGATCGGCGCGGTGGTCGCGCAGATCGCCGAGGCGATCGTCGACGACAGCCACGCGATCATGCACGTCGCCTCCCACCACGAGCGCTACGGGACGTTCATCGGTCTGCCGACCGTGCTCGGCCGGACAGGAGTCGTGCGCATCCTCGAACCGGAGCTCACCGAGGAGGAGCAGGCGCTGCTCGACGAGAGCGCCCGCATCCTCCGGGAGGCTGACCAGGTCGCGTTCGACTCGGCGGGAGTGTGAAGGCGGGACCGGCGAGGCACCGGACATTGGCCGAGGCGCCGGACCCGAGGCGCCCGCAGCTCCCAAGGCGCCGGCGACCTCGTGCCCCATGCCCCGACTACCCCCGTGAGCCCGCGCTCAGCCAGCGGCGGGAACCGGCGCTGTCGTAGACGTACTCCGGCCAGGGGAGGTCGGTGGGCGGGGTGAAGTCGGCGGGCAGCAGCGGTTCCAGGCCGGCTTCGGCCTTCCGCTGCTCGAACTCCTCCTGCGCGCGGCCGAGCGACTCCCCGTCGAGCAGCAGCTCCAGGAAGGTGCCGGCGATCGTCTTCCCCGCCACCTCGATGGTGGGATCGATGGCGGCCGGGATCCCGCCGAGCGCGTTCATCACCCACGCCGGGTAGGCACCGCGCCCCGGCGCGGGCTTGAGCGCGGGACGGGAGACGTAGAACCGCACCGTCGGCGCGTAATGGGTCATCTCGACGTAGTCGTCGCTGGTCCAGTTCCGCTGCCACGCGGGCATCTCGCTCCGCAGGGCGGCCTCCGCGTCCTGCGGCGAGATCAGCTGCTCGCACTCGTCGAGGTACGGCTTCGCCATCGGCGCGATCCCCAGCTGCCGCTGGATGTCCTGTGCCGCCTCGACGGCCTCGTCGCCATAGGCGGGCGCGCCCACCTGCTCGAGATTGCGGAAGAGCACCTCGGCGAGGGCGTGGTTGGTCAGGCCGGGCCGCGAGCGGGCGACCCAGGTCTCCTCGACGCGGCAGTGCGCCATCTGCGCGGCGTGCTGAGCGTTCCGGTCCAGCACCGCCAGCACGTGCTCGGCCATCTCGATGTCCGGCGTGCGCCAGGAGTACTGGATGCGGGAGACGCGCGCCGGCAGGTTGTCGGCGGTGGCCTGCCCCGAGGCGAGAATGGCATCCGACAGGCTCCACCCGCCCACGCTGGGCAGCATCGCATCCTGCATGGTCCGCGACGCCGAATGCATCTGGAGCAGCGCGATGTTGGCGCCCGGCGCCCGGGCGGCGGAATGGGATGCCGGGATCGGCGAGTTCGGGTTCGCCGACAGCTGCCAGGTCTCCGGCTCGTCGCAGATGAACTCGTAGACCTTGGAGTAGTAGGCGCCGCACTGCGTGTCCCACCGGGCGGTGTTGCACAGCGGCAGCATGTAGAACGGGTGGAAGCTGACGATGGCATCCGCGGAGTCGTAGTACCCCTGCAGTCCGTGCACGACCTTCGACCCGTGCATCTTCTCCGCGGGCTCGCCGGTGTAGCGCAGCGTGCCGGGGATCCCGTGCTCGCGCATCGCGTGCTGGGCGGCCAGCAGCCCGGCCAGGGTCGAGATGCCCAGCGCCGAGTGGGGGTCGGTGTGCCCCGGCGCGTCCGCCGGCAGTCCCTCCCGAGGCGCCGCCCGGGTCCCGGCGGCCTGGCAGTTGCCCGGCACCGCGTCGTATTCCGCGTAGGTCAGCAGGGTCGGGCCGTCCCCGTTGCTCCACTCGGCGCAGAACGCGGTGGGCATGCCGCCGGAGGCCGCTTCGACCGTGAATCCCCGGCTGCGGAGCAGCTCGACGTACCACGCCGCGGATTCGTGCTCGCGCCATGCCGGCTCGCCGAGGTGCCAGATGTGCTGGTGCCAGGCGGACAGCTCGGAGAGATTCTCGTCGATCCACGCCTGCGCGGTGGCCTTCACCGCAGCGTCGGTCTTCTGCATGTTCAGCCGTCCTTCGAGTGGTAGAGCGCGAACGGAACGTGGATGAAGTGCAGCCCGCCCCGGTCCAGCGCGGAGCGCAGCGCCGGGGTGAGCTCGCGCCGGTCCGCGATGTCGGTGCCGTTCCAACCGCACGCCGCCGCGAGCTGCGCCCAGTCCGGCTGCGTCAGCCTCACCCCGATGGGCGGGATGCCCCGGCTGCCCTCGTTCTCCTCGATCTCCTGGTACCCGCCGTTGTCGACGCACACCACGACGAGGTCGAGGTTCTCCTGGCGCGCCGTGACGAGTTCCTGGATCGAGAACATCAGCGCCCCGTCGCCGATCACCGCGACCACGGGCCGCCGAGGCGCCGCGAGCTTGGCACCGATCGAGGCCGGCAGGCCGAACCCGAGGGTCGCGTGAGCGGCCATGTACAGATACGAGTTCGGGTGCTGGACCGGCACGTGGTTCGCGGTGCCGTAGTAGCACACCTGGGAGGAGTCGCCCCCGAGGATGACGTCATCGGGGACCGCGGCCGCGATGTCGTCGCACAGCTCCACGATCTCCGGGTGCGCCGCGCGCGATTCCCGCTCGATCCGCTCCCGAGCTTCCGCGGCGCGCGCCGCCCGGGCGTCGAGGTCCGCCTCGGGCGTGCCGATGAGTTCGAGGAGGGCGGGAAGGACCGCGCGGGAATCGCCCCGGATCCCGATCGCGGCGGGCAGGTTCTTCGTCAGCTGGGATTCGATGCGGTCGACGCGGATCACCGAGCCGCGCGGGCGCAGCGGCCCCGTCCAGAGCTCGGCTACCCCGACCTTGGATCCGATCACCAGCAGCACGTCCGCGGAGTCGGCAAGCTCGGCGGCGGCCTGCATCCGCAGCGTGGCCCCCAGCGCGAGCGGGTGGGACTCGGGGATGACTCCGCGCCCGTTGAGCGTGGTGAGCACAGGCGCCCCGAGGCGCTCGGCCAGCGCGCGGACGTCGGCTGCGGCGCTCAGCGATCCGCCGCCGGCGAGGATCACCGGGGACTCGGCCGACTCCAACAGCCGGGCGGCAGCCGCGATGAGCTCCGCGTCGCCTTCGGCAGGCGCGGGGGCGGCGACGGGTTCGAGCTGTTCGGGCGCACAGTCGCTGGGCCCCTCGAGCACGTCCAGCGGGATCTCGATCACGACGGGACGGGGGCGGCCGGTGCGGAACAGGCCGAACGCCTCGTGGACCGCGTCCACCGCCTCCTGCCCGGAGCTCACCCGGCGCGCCCACGCCGCGACGGCAGCCGCGGCCGCCTCGCTGTCCTTCGTCTCGTGGAGCGAGCCGATGTCGGCGAACTCCTCGCCCCGCGGCGGGCCCGGGGTGAGGACGACGAGCGGGCGCGACTCCGCGTACGCGGTCGCCACACTGGAGAGCACATTGAGCAGGCCCGGACCCGACGTGGTGATGACGACACCGGGCAGCCCAGTCTGGAGGGACCAGCCGCCGGCCGCGAAGCCGGCTCCCTGCTCGTGGCGGGTGGTCACCTCGCGAAACCCGAGCTCCGGCAGGTGCCGGTAGAACTCGAGGTTGTGCGTGCCGGCGATGCCGAACACGGTGTCGATGCCGTACCCGCGCAGCACCCGCAGCACATCGCGTCCGACGTTCGCGGTGACGATGCTGTCGGTGTCCACGGCGGTCCCGGTCTTCTGCGTCTCAGTCATTCCTGCTCCTCACTGCGCGGCGAACTGTCGCTGTCCGCCCACCCATGTCTCCGACACGGGAATCGCGTGGATCGCCTCGGGATCCACCTCGAACGGATTGTCTCCCAGAACCGCGAAATCGGCCCGCTTGCCCGCGCTCAGCGAACCCAGATCGTCTTCGCGGCCGAGCACGTGCGCCCCGGCGAGGGTGTGCCCGCGGAAGGCCTCCGCCACCGAGACCCGCAGGTCGTCGGCGCCCAGCCGGTGCCCATTGCGGGTGGTGCGGGTGACGGCGGTCTGGATCGCCTCGAGCGGGCGCGGTTCCGCGACGGGCGCGTCGGAGCTCAGGGTGATGGGCACCCCGGCGCGCAGGAACTCACCGAGCGGGTTGAAGCGCTCCCCGGGCGTGCCGATCGCATCCACCACGCCCTCGCCCCAGTTGTAGTAGTGCTGGGTCTGGTTGACGGGATAGATGCCCAGCTCCTTGAAGCGGGTGATCTGCTGGGGCGTGGGCAGCCCGCAGTGCTCGATCCGGTGCCGGGCGTCCTCGCGCGGGTGCGCGGCCTGCGCCTGCTCGATGGCGCTGACCACCATCTCGATCGCATCGGGCGACTGCGCGTGGGTCGCGGTCTGCAGACCTGCGGCGTGGGCCCGCGTCACCAGCTCGGTGTACTCGGCGGGCTCGTGGTACAGCATCCCGGTGCGGCAGGGGTCGCCCGCGTAGCCGTCGGGGAAGTACGCGGTCCAGCCCCCGAGGGTGCCGTCGGCGTAGAACTTGAAGCCGGCGAAGCTCAGGTAGCCGTTGCCGAAGGCCCCCCGCATCCCGATCTCCAGGCCCTCGTCGAGCAGATGGGACAGGAAGTACATGGAGTACCGGATCTTGAGGTCGCCGGATTCGGCGAGGCGGAGGTACATGTCGAATTCGCGCCGGGACACCTGCGCGTCCCCGACCGCAGTGACTCCACCGCGCAGGAACGACTCCTGCGCCGTGTGCAGCTGCTCGATGTGCTCCTCGATGCTGTCGCCGAGGTGCAGGTTGGGGCCGTGATTGCCCACCTTCACTCCGTCGACCCCGGTGAGGATGTTGCAGGCGGCATCCGACAGCTCGCCGGTGAGGTCTCCGGCGCTGTCGCGGAAGAATTCGCCGCCGGGCGGATTCGGGGTGTCGCACGTGACGCCGTGCTTGGCGAGCGTGCAGCTGTTGACCACGCCGCCGTGCCCGGAGGCGTTCATCAGGTACACCTCGCGGGTGGTCGACACCGCATCCAGCTCGTGCCGCGTGGGGTGGCGCCCCTCCGCGAGGTTGCGATGCTCGTACCCGTAGCCGCGGATCGGCCCGTCGCCGGGCGTCGTCCGCGCGCGCTCCCGCAGCAGCGCGACGATCTCCGGTATCGACTTCGCCCGTGCGGGTCCGCAGTCCACCCAGGTCTGCATCTGGCCGTGCATGAGGGGGTGCGCGTGCGGGTCGATGAACCCCGGCACCACCGTGACGTCGCCGAGCTCGAGGCGGCGCGGCCGGCCAAGGCCCAGCGCTCCGGCTGCCGCCTGGCACTCCTCCGCGTTCCCGACGGCGGCGATCCGCTCGCCGGCCACGAGCAGGGCGCTCGCCTCGGGCCGGTCCCGGTCACCGGTGAGCACGGTTCCCGCCTCGATGAGCAGAGGCGACCAATCACCGCGGGATTCGTCGAATGTCCGGATCTTCCGCACGTTCAGGCTCCTTTCACTTCGACCCGGGGAAGCCGCGGGTCCGCTTCCTCCAGCACGGGGTCCTTCTTCTGAGGCGCCGCGATCAGGCAGACCACGCTGATCGCGGTCATGATGAGGAACATGGCGATGACGGACCAGACCGATCCGGTCTGCTGGTACAGCCACGTCGCCACCAGCGGGGAGAAGCCGGCCCAGATCGCGTTGCCGAAGCTGTAGGACACCGACAGGCTCGTCTGGCGCGACTCCGGTTCGAACATCTGCGCCATGATCGCGCCCAGTGGGGCCCATGCGCCGTTCATCGCCACCCGGGCGAACGAGAACAGGATGAACA
Source organism: Brevibacterium daeguense (assembly GCF_021729135.1). Taxonomy (GTDB): domain Bacteria; phylum Actinomycetota; class Actinomycetes; order Actinomycetales; family Brevibacteriaceae; genus Brevibacterium; species Brevibacterium daeguense. The sequence continues at coordinate 83,149 of NZ_JAJTWW010000015.1, read as the reverse complement.
TCAGCAGCAGGTTGTCCGGGGACATGGTCAGGAACATCGGGATCACGAGCCCGCCGGTGAGGAGCAGGCCTCCGAGCATCGCGGTCTTGCGTCCGATCTTGTCGGCGAGCACCCCGATGAAGATCGTGGAGATCAGCTCCGCCAGCGCGGCGACCGACAGCACGTTGAGCATGTCGTTGGCGGTGATGCCCACGCCGAACGAGGGCTCCGTGCCGTAGGTGGTGGCGAAGGTGGTGACGATGTAGTAGCCGCCGGTGGAGATGGGGATCAGGCCCATGCCCAGCAGGATCGCCCGCCAGTTCTTCTGCACGGCGACCTTGAGCGGGAACTTCTGGATGTTGCCCTCTGCCACCTCGGCCTGGAAGACGGGAGTCTCCTCGACGGTGTAGCGGACCCAGAAGCCGACGGCGATCAGCACGGCCGACAGCAGGAACGGAATGCGCCATCCGCCGTCCAGCAGGAAATCCTGCCCGTTGATCGTCAGCAGGGCGAAGATTCCCGAAGCCATCAGCGCGCCCATGGGGTTCCCGAGCTGCGGGAAGGAGCCGTAGAGGCCCTTGAAGCGATCGGGCGCGTTCTCGACCGACATCAGCACGGCTCCGCCCCACTCGCCGCCGACGGCCAGGCCCTGCAGCGCGCGGAGGAAGATGAGCAGGATCGGCGCCCAGATGCCGGCCGTCTCGAAGGTGGGGAGCACGCCGACCAGGGTGGTGCCGACTCCCATCAGGAGCAGGGTCAGCACGAGTGAGCGCTGACGGCCGATCCGGTCTCCGATATGGCCGAAGATGATTCCGCCGAGCGGCCGGAACAGGAACCCGACCGCGTAGGTGGCGAACGACGCCAGCACGCCGGTGACGGGATCGGCGTCAGGGAAGAACAGCGGCCCGAACACGAGGGCTGCCGCGGTGGCGAAGATGTAGAAGTCGAAGAACTCGACCGACGTTCCGACGAAGGATGCGAAGCCCGCGCGAATGGCGCGCCTGTGGCTGAACTCCGGCGTGGCCTGGAGGGTGCTCATGGGTGATACCGCCTTTGGTTTCGGTGCTGCCGGCGTGACGTGATGTGATGTGCGCCGCAGCGATGTGTGAGAGCATACGAGAGCACAAGGACGAAAACAAACAGTTCATTCGTTGAGAATGGAGTACGCCGCAGAATTGATCGACTGATGGGCAACTGCGCAATAGTTTTCTTCAGAAGCTCGATCGAACTGCTGATCTGCATTCCGCGGGGTGGACTGATCTCGTCACCGAAAGGCGGTGAAAGAGAATGAGCATCTCAAGAGGAGGAGCCATGTCTGATCCGCTCATGACCATGGACGAGGCTCTCATCGCCGCGCTGCGCGCGGAGCCGCGGGCCAGCGTGCTGTCCTTGTCGCGGACGACCGGCTTCCCCCGCGCGGTCGTCGCCGAGCGGATGAAGACCCTGCTCGAGGCGCAGGACCTGCGCATCGTCGCGGCGGTGCATCCGCAGTTCTCCGGCCACGAGGTGATCGCGCACGTCTCCGTTGCCGCGAAGGGACCCACCCAGCCGATCGTCGATCTGGTCAGCGCCCGTGACGAGTGCGTGCTGGTGTCGGTCGTCGCCGGCAGCTACGACTTCATCATGGAGGTCCGGGTCCGGACGCACCGGGAGCTCCACACGATGCTGGCCGAAGTGCGTTCGCAGCCCGACGTGGCGCGGATCGACACCGTGATCTATTCGCGGGTGTACAAGGGGTACCTCGAGCACGAGAAGCTGGAGCGGATCCCGATCGACGATGTCGATCGGCAGCTGCTGGGCCGACTGCAGGCGGACGGCAGGGCCGGGTGGCAGGAGCTGGCCGCAGCGGTCGGCCTGTCACCATCGGCTGCACGCGCGCGAGTGCACCGGATGCTGGAGGCGCGAATCGTGCAGATCGTGGTCGTGCAGCGCCGTGGCCGGTTCGGCAACGTCCTCACCTGCGGTGTCGGCCTGACCCTCGACGAAGACGCCGGCGCCGTCCTGCCGTCGCTGTCCGAGGAGAGCTTCGTCGAGTTCGCAGTGTCCACGATCGGCCGGTTCGACGCGATCATGACGGTCCAGGCGACCAGTCCTCCCGCGCTCTACGACACCCTGGAATCGCTGCGTGCACGACCGGAGATCGCCAGGATCGAGAGCTGGACCCACCTGCGTTCGATCAAAGAGGACTACACGCGCCGGCTCTGACGGGCACCAGCCGGCACCCGGATGAGCGCCGGCCGTGCCCGGCGCCGGCACCAGGACCCGGACGAGCGTCGGCATCGGCCGACACCCGGATACAGATGAGCGTCGGCACCAGCTGCAGCTCGAACTCAGAGGAGAGATCAGTGGCTCACACGCCGATAGCCGTCTACACCGACTACGACGAGCTCGACATCGCGCCCGGAATCGCCATGCTCGAGGAGCACGGGTGGGACGTCCGGGTGCTCGGAACGCGCGATCATCAGGTCATCATTGAGGCGGCGCAGGACGCCACGGCCCTGATGGTCGGATATGCGACCGTCGACGCGGCGATGATCGACGCGCTGCCCCAGGTGCAGATCCTGTCCCTGCTGTCGATGGGGTTCGACAATGTCGATCTCGAGCACGCCGCGCGGAGGGGCGTGTGGGTGACGAACGTGCCCGGCGCCGCGACCCGCGAGGTGGCCGAGCACACGCTGGCGTTGGCACTGAACCTGGGCCGGCGCGTGCACCGCTTCCATGCCGGTGTGCGCAGGGGAGAGTGGCGGTTGAATGCCGCGCCTACGCCCATGAACCTGGCGGGGACCACGTGCAGCGTCATCGGGTTCGGAAGGATCGGGCGCGAGTTCGCGCGGCTCGCCGCACCGGTGTTCCGCGAAGTGCTGGTGTTCGACCCGTTCGTCGACGCGCTGTCCCCCGACGATGAGGCGCGCGGCATCCGCCTCGTCGGCTTCGAGGAAGCGTTGCGCGGCGGCGAGATCGTGTCGCTGCACATGCCGCTCACCCCGGAGACCGACAAACTGCTGGCCGCCGACCAGCTGGCACTGCTGCCGCACGGCGCGCAGCTCATCAACGTCAGCCGCGGTGAGCTGCTCGACGAGCCGGCTCTGCTCCGGGCGCTCGACTCCGGTCAGCTCGGCGGAGCCGCACTGGACGTGCTGACGGTCGAACCACCGTCCCAGGACTCCTCACTCGTCCACCACGAGAACGTCATCGTCACGCCGCACATCGGCTTCCTGTCCGAACGCACCGCCCTCGAATACCCGCTCGTCCAGGCGTGCAACGCGATCGCGCTGCTGGAGACCGGCAGGCCGCTCAACCCGGTCAACGAGCCGCACCCGCCTCGGTGAGCCTCGGCCCCGCGAACCACAACTATGCGCCGGAGACCGAAATCACCCGCCGGTCTCACCGTCCCTTAACTGGTTTTCCAGGTTGGCCGGAGTCGCACGTGCCACAGTGGCCCCATGCCCAGCCTGACCGCACTCGCCCTCACCGCGCCCGCTCTGCTGAGCGCAGGCCCCTCCACCGCGCCGTCGTCCAGCAACCCCTTCGCCTTTCTGGCTCAAGCCGAGCCGGCCGCCACTGATGAGACCGGAGTGCCCGAGGACATCTCGGAGAACGTCCCCGACTCCGTTCAGGAGGGCGCCGAAGGCACCGTCGAGGCGATCGGCGCGTTCTGGGGAATCCTCCTGTCCGTGGCGATCGCGGTGGTCGCAGCCGTCGCGCTGACGATCGTGGCGGCCCTGCTTATCAGCGTCGTCCTGCGCCGGCAGCCGACGCTGCGCAAGCAGATCGCCCGCTGCCGGTTACCGGTGATGATGGCCCTGGTGCTGATCGCCATCAGAATCGCCCTGGGGCTGACCGCCGCGGACTACGGGTGGTTCACCATGGTCAACTTCCTGCTGCTGGCGGGAATCGTGTCGGCATTCGCGTGGCTGGCACTGCGGATCGTGCGGCTGGTCGAAGGCAATCTGCTGGACAAGTATCAGGCCGCGGACATGGAGGACCGCAGGGGCCGGAAGATCAAGACCCAGACCGTGCTGATCCGGCGCGTCCTCCAGGCGGTCATCATCGTGGTGGCGATCGCGGTCATCCTGCTGACGATCCCCGCGGTGCGCGCGGTCGGCGCCGGCCTGCTCGCCTCGGCGGGCATCCTGTCGGTGATCGCCGGTCTTGCTGTGCAGTCGACGCTGACGAACGCGTTCGCCGGTGTCCAGCTGGCCTTCACCGACGCGATCCGGGTGGGCGACGTCGTGGATGTCGAGGGCACCTTCGGAACCATCGAGGACATCACGCTGGCGTACGTGGTCGTCAAGATCTGGGACGGCCGCCGCGTCATCTACCCCTCCAGCTACTTCACCACCACCCCTTTCGAGAATTGGACCCGCACCGGATCGGAGATCATCGGCACGGTGGAGATGGAGGTCGACTGGCGCGTGCCCCTCGACGCGATGCGCAGCCGGCTCAGGGAGCTGCTGGCCTCCACCGAGCTGTGGGACGGCAGGGAGTGCTCGATGCAGATGACCGAGGCGATCGGCGGCCTGGTCAAGATCCGCGCGGTGGTGTCGGCGCGCAACTCGGGCGAGCTCTGGGATCTGCGCTGCCTGGTGCGCGAGGACTTCGTCAACTATCTGCGCAGCGAGCACCCGGAGGCGCTCGTCACCCAGCGCGTCACCGAGGCGGTTCCGGGGACGGTGCTGGCGCTCGACAGATCAGGACGCCAGGACACGTCCGGGGCAGGATCGACGGCGGCCGGAGCGGGCGGCGGCGGAGCGGGCCGCGACGGAACGCACCGGGAGGATTCGCGCCGGGACGAAGCGGCCCGGTACGAGGCCGGCCGCCGCGCGTCGGCTCCCGCGCGTTCAGCAGACAACGCGTACGTCTACGAGACCGAGCCCAACGGCGCCGCACCGCATCGCTCAGTGTCCGCGGCGGAGTCGGAGGAGCAGCAGTGGCGCCGCCCGCGCAGCGGTGAGTACAACGAGCCCGCTCCGGTTCGGACCGGGCTGCCGGTGATCCACCCCGGAGAGGTGTACCGGCCGCGGTCGGAGCGCCAGGCCGCCGGGGAAGGGGACGAAGCCGGGGCCGGAGCAGAGGCCGGCGCCGTGGCCGGGGCTGAAGCCGGGGCCGGGGCCGGAGCCGGGGAGCAGTCGAGCACCGGCCAGACTCCTCTCGCCAAGGCCGGTCAGGACGCCTCGATGTTCACAGGCACCTTCGCAGCCATCGAGCGCAATCGGGAATTCGCCGGGCCCGGCGAGGCGGCTTATCAGGAGCGCAAGAGCAGGACGGAAGAAGGCACTGATGCACTCGACGAGGTCGAGGACGACCGCAGGAGGGGCCGCCACTCCGACGAGCACAACGCCGACGAGTGACCTCAGGACGGCAGGAGCCAGGAGCTAGGAGATCCTCGTGGTCACAACAGTGCGAATCCGAAGATCAGAAGAAGATCTGAAGGTCAGAAAAGTCCGCTATCTGGCATGAATAGCGGACTTTTCTGACCACCAGATCCTGGATTTCGAACGTCTCTGACCACCAGATCGTGGATATCGGACTTCTCTGACCACTGGATCGTGGGCTCAGAGCAGGCAGAACCTACACCTCCCGGCGCACCGTGCGCGCCTCATCGCCCGGGTAGTTGTGCGAGGAGCCGATGACGTCGCCGGCCTTCCACTGCGACCAACCGGGCTGATCGGCCATGAACGCCTCAATCTGCTCCTTGCCCGCCTCCAGCTTGGGGTCGTTCTTGAGGTAGTGGCGCGTCTCGCGGGCAACCAGACCGGACAGCACGAGCAGGCCGATGAGGTTCGGCAGCGCCATCAGGCCGTTCATCACATCGGAGAACGCCCACACCAGCGCCAGCTCCACGGTGCAGCCGATGTACACGACCAGCGAGAACACGATCCGGAACGGCATCACTCCGCGGCGCCCGAACAGCCGCTCGATGTTGCGCTCACCGTAGTAGGCCCAGCCGGGGATCGTCGAGTACGCGAACATCACCAGCCCGATCGTCACGATCCAGTGGCCCCACTCGCCGGGCAGACCATGGGTGAACGCCTCGCCGGTCATGAGCGCGGCGTCGATCTGCTCGCCGGTCTCCGGGTCGATGTCGTCCCAGGTGCCGGTGGTGATGATGACCAGGCCGGTGAAGGACACGACGATGATGGTGTCGATGAAGGTCTGCGTCATGGACACCAGGCCCTGCCGGACGGGGTGCGAGGTCTGCGCCGCAGCGGCTGCGATCGCGGCCGATCCCATGCCGGACTCGTTGGAGAACATGCCGCGGGCCACGCCGAACTGGATCACGATGATGAGCGCGGAGCCGGCGAATCCGCCCACCGCCGAGGTGCCGGTGAAGGCGTCCGTGAAGATCAGGGCGAAGGCCGCTGGCACGTCGACGATGTTGACGAGCAGGATGTACAGGCCGCCGAGCACGTAGAACACGATCATGATCGGCACGAAGCCGGCCGTCACACGCCCGATCGACTTGATGCCGCCCACGAGCACGATCAGCGTGAACGCGGTCAGGATGATGCCGGTGACCCAGGTCGGGATCGACCAGCTGCTCTCCACGTTGGCGGAGATCGAGTTGCCCTGCGTCATGTTGCCGATGCCGAAGCAGGCGATGGCGGCGAAGACCGCGAAGGAGAGCGCCAGGATCTTGCCGATCGGTCCCCTGATGCCGCGCTCGAGGTAGTACTGGGGTCCGCCCGACTTCTCCCCGGCGGCATCGGTGCCGCGAAAGCGCACCGCGAGGAACGCCTCGGTGTACTTCGAGGCCATGCCGACCAGGCCGGTCACCCACATCCAGAACAGGGCGCCCGGCCCGCCGATGCCGATCGCGGTGGCCACGCCGACGATGTTGCCGGTGCCCACCGTCGCGGCGAGCGCGGTCGTCAGTGCCTGGAACTGGGAGATGTCGCCCTCCGAGCCGGCATCCTTGCGCTTGAGGATTCCCAGCCGCAGCGCGGCCCCCAGCTTGATGAACTGCAGGCCGCCGAGGCGGATCGTCAGATAGAGCCCGGTGCCCAGCAGGAGCGGGATCAGAAAGAAGGGTCCCCAGACGAAACTGCTCATGCTGTCGAGGACAGCCTGGACCTGGTCCATACGTTGTAAGCCTTTCGGGTTGTCCGTTACCACTGCACCGTGACTTGGCGCACCGGTGGTGACCCCATTCACAAGCGACTCACATATTAGGGGTTCGTGCATGGAGGAAGAAATCCGGGGCAGCCCCACCCGCGCCTCAAGCACGCGGATCCCGCAACTCGCGTTGCGGGAAACGAGCACCCCTTTTCAAATTGCGGAGAACAGCCACCCTGTTATGGTCGATCACTGTGCCCTGAACGACGATGATCCGGAAATGGTGACTATCAATGGCGTCCCAGCCATCACGCAGCGCGGCCTCCCCCGCCCCGACGACCGACCCGAAGGAGCTCCGGCGCGTAGCGGTGTCCTCCCTGCTGGGCACCTCGATGGAGTGGTACGACTACTTCCTCTACGGTCTGTTCGCGGCGCTGATCTTCAACGAGCTGTTCTTCCCATCGCTGCCGGGAGCGGCCGGCACCGTGCTCGCGCTGCTGACCTTCGCCATCGGCTTCGTCGCCCGGCCCTTGGGCGGACTGATCTTCGGACACCTCGGCGACAGGTTCGGCCGCAAGGCCACGCTGATCGCGACGCTGACGATCATCGGCATGGCCACCGGGCTGATCGGCCTGCTGCCCACCTATGACCAGATCGGCGTGGCCGCGCCGATCCTGCTGGCCACCCTGCGGTTCATCCAGGGCCTGTCGCTGGGCGGCGAGTGGGGCGGGGCGATCCTCATGGTCGTCGAGCATGCCCCGCCGGAGAAGCGGGCGATCTACGGCGCGATGCCGCAGCTGGGCTCCCCGATCGGCACCGTGATGTCTTCGGGCATCGTCGCGCTCGTCACCCTGCTCCCCGAGGAGGCGCTGATGTCGTGGGGCTGGCGAGTCCCCTTCCTGCTGTCCTTCGTAATGCTCGCCATCGCGATGTACCTGCGCCTGAAGGTCGAGGAGTCGCCGGTGTTCCAGCAGCTCCAGAGCGAGCAGAAGGCCGGCGAGGACAAGCGCGCCAAGGTGCCGATCGCGGAGCTGCTGCGCACCTCGCTGCCGCAGATCGTGCTGGTCATCATCACCAGCCTGTTCGCCTCCGGCGGGTTCTTCCTCATGACCACTTATGCCGTGAACTACGGCACCGCCGTGCTGGAGATGGCCCCGTGGCTGGTGCTCACCGCCACCCTCGTCGGCGCTGTCGCCGAGGGCATCGCGATCATCATCAGCGGCCGACTGGCCGACCGCTTCACCCCGGCCCAGGTGGTCACCGGCGGCGGAATCGTGGCCCTGCTGATGACGATTCCGATCGTCTTCCTGCTCGGCTCCGGCAGCGCGGTGCTCGCAGCGCTGGCGATCGTGCTCGGGATCGGCGTGCTCGGCCTGCCGTACGGGCCGCTGGGCACCCTGCTCTCGCAGCTGTTCGACCACAGCCACCGCTACTCCGGTGTTGCGGTGTCCTACAACATCGCCGGTCTGATCGGCGGCTTCGTGCCCTCGCTGGCGTTGCTGCTGCAGACCCGCCTGGGCGACACCGTGTGGGTGATCGGCCTGATGTTCGCCATCATCGTCGGCATGACCGCGATCGGCGGTGCGCTCTCCGGAAAGGCGGTCCGCCGCCGGCAGGCGCTGGCCGCGGGCGCAGCTGACTGACCGTGAGATGGGCTGCCCATCCCTTCTGGCGCTGGCCGGGGAGAAGCTCGACCAATGCCGGCAACGTGTCCAGCTAGACACTCTCGAACACCTCCGCGGCTTCCGCCCACTCATCCACTCTTGTCTGTGAAGAGCCGCGTAACCCCTGTGCCACGGGCGGGCCGGCGTGAGGGCCGATGTGCCATGCTTTGAGCATGAGAGTGCTGGTGGTCGGTGCCGGAGTCATCGGGAGCCTCTACGCTGCGAAGCTGGCCGCTGCGGCCGGGTGCGAGGTGAGTCTGGTTGCGCGCGGCAGGCGGGTCGCGGAACTCGCAGGCGGGTTGCGTATCCGCGAAGCCGGGGAGATTGACACGGTTCCGGTGCGGGTGCTCACCGATGTCCCGCGTGATGAGGACTTCGACTACGTGCTGGTGGCCGTCCGCCTGGAGCAGGCCGGGGCCGCGTTGCGCCTGGCCGCGGGGGCGCGCAGCCCCTCGATCGTCACGATGATCAACTGTGCAGGCGACTATGCGGGCTGGATCGAACTCCTTGGAAAGGGGCGGCTACTCCCGGCGTTCCCTGGCGCTGCCGGGTGGCTCGGCGAGGGCGGTGTACTCAACGCGCGGGCGACACCGGCGGGGATGCAGCGCACCACACTGGGCGAGCCGCACGGCGCCCGGACAGGCCGAGTCCGGATCCTCGCGGCGCAGCTCCGGGCGGCCGGATTCCCCACGGCGATGAGCAACCGGATGTCCGCGTGGCAGCTCACGCACGCCGCGTTCGTCTCGGCGCTCGCCGATGCAATCAACGCTGCCGGTGATGCCGACCACCGCCAGGTGGCCGACAACCGCGGGCTCATGGAAGATGCTGCCCGGACGTTCCGTGACAGGGTGCGCCGGATGCGCCGCGGGGGCATCCGGGCGACCCCCGCGAAGTTCGAGCTGCTGTCGTTGCTGCCGGTGCGGGTGAGCGCAGACATCCTCGCGGCGCTGTTGCGGCCGGAGTCGGGGGATTGGATGATGGTGCGCCACGCCCGCAGCGCCCGCGCGGAGATGGACACCCTCCGGGAATCGCTTGAGGCGCGATTGGCCACGCTGGACGGGAAGGCCCCTCGGGTAACGCCCTGATCCGACCTTTGCGGTCTCGTCGTCCCCCTCTTCAGCAGAGTCTCTTGGACCCCTACTTCAGCGCCGCGTACGCCGCCAGCGCGTCCGCGCGGGAGGCCTTGAGATCCACGATCGGCGCTGGGTAGTCGTCGGTCCCATACTCCGGAACCCACCGCCGAGTGTAGACATCCCCCGGATCGAATCGCTCGCGCTGGCGCTCCGGGTTGAAGATCCGGAAGTAAGGCGCGGCATCCGCCCCACAGCCGGCGACCCACTGCCAGTTCGCCGGGTTCGAGGCGGCGTCGGCGTCGACGAGGGTGTCCCAGAACCATGCCTCGCCCTCGCGCCAGTGGATGCCGAGGTTCTTCACCAGCAGGCTCGCCGAGGCCATCCGCACCCGATTGTGCATGTGCCCGGTCGCCCACAGCTCCCGCTGCCCCGCGTCGACGAGCCCGAACCCGGTCCGGCCCTGCGTCCAGGCGCGGAACTCCTCGGGCGCCTCGGCGGCGGTCCGCCACGGATAGGCGTCGAACTGCGGGCGCAGGTTGGAGTGGGGCATGTCCGGGAAGTGGAACAGCAGGTGCCAGCAGAACTCCCGCCAGCCGATCTCGGAGAGGTAGGTCTCCGCTCCCTCCCCCAGGGCGGTGCGATGAACGGCATCCCACACCTGCCGCGGGCTGATCTGGCCGAAGCGCAGGTAGGGCGACAGGCGCGAAGTGCCGTTCTCCGCGGGCAGGTCCTGCCCTCGCGGGTAGTCGTCGACTCGGTCCGCGAGGAAGTCGGCGAGCAGCGAGTGCGCGGCAGTTTCCGTCGGATTCCAGGCATCGCGCAGACCGCCGGCCCAGTCCAGTGCCGTGGGCAGCAGGCCCCATTCGGCGAGGTCGCCGGTCGCGATCCCCAAGTCGGCCAGCCACGCCCGCGCCGAACGGATCGAGCTCAGCGGCTCCGGCACCGGCAGGGGTGGGTCCTGATCGCGGCTGCGCAGCTCGCGCCAGAACGGGGTGAAGACCTTGTAGGGGCCACCGGAGCGAGTCTGCACGGTCCACGGTTCGTGCAGCAGGTGGCCGGGGTAGCTGTGCGCGGCGAAACCGGCGCTCGTGAGCATCTCCTTGATCCGCGCGTCGACGGCGCGCTCGGGCCCGCCGTAGCGCCGCGTCCAATGCACCCGGTCGACTTCCAGCACCTCGGCGAGCTCAGGAACGATGACGGCAGGGTCGCCGAGGCGCAGCAGCAGCGGGATGCCGAGGGCGGCCAGGTCGTCCGCGAGCGCGGTCAGTGCATGGTGCAACCACCAGCGCGTTGCGCCGCCCAGGGGACGTATCCCTTCGGACGCGTCATCCAAGACGTAGACGGCGACGACGCTCCCGACTGCGGTCCCGCTCCTGGCAGCATGGTCGACGGCCGCGGTGAGTGCTGCGTGATCCGCGATGCGCAGGTCATCGCGCAGCCAGACGAGGGTGGTGCCAGCTGCTTCCATACCGGGAGACTAGCGTGATAGGCGCTACCAGTCGCCCGCAACTCCAACTGACTCCGGTCAGACGATGATCAGCCGAGGTTTGACGGGATCGATGCGGAGTCGGCCGGGGAGGTTTCTCGCGCTCAGCGTTCAGACAGTGCTACTTTCAGCGGCACAAGAGTAGGTTGGTCGATGAGGCAGAGTTGCCAGGGTCGGTCGATTGGATGAGTAATGCAGGAAGCATCAGGGCGGGACAGTTCATTACAGCCTATGCGCAACCTAAGCCGCCATCGTGGCCTGACTCTAACCTCGCCGCGCTCGGTGCGCGTCCGGATCTTGGAGCACCGATTGGCTTTGGGGCGAATTGAACAAGTCTCCGCTCGGTACGATCAGCGCACCGGCCCGACCCACTTCCATCACGGTCCGAAGCATTCGGCGGAATACTACCGGCGTCTAAAGCAGCATCGCGACCGACTGAAGACTCTGGCTCTTATTCCCGCAATTGCTTTCGGTGTTCTTGCCATCTCCTTCAGCATTTCACTCGTCGAGGGCGTCATCATCGGAGGCCTCGTCATGCTGCTCCTCGCAGCAGCAATCGTTGCCGCCTCGATCGCCTACTACCGCCATTGGCGACGCAAGTTGCACGAGCTGGAAGCAAGTGACCCCCTCATTCACCATGTTGTATACCTTCCGGAATACGGCACAAAGGGCCGAGACTGGTCGATGTGGTCCCTCTACGATCGAATGCTGAGCAACTACATTCAGTTGATCGAGCAGTTCGAGGACGTCCGTTCCATCCTTCGGCATCACCCCCATCTGGATCACCAGATCGAATTGAATGACCAGCTCATCATGGTTCTCAACCAGCTCCTCGGGATCGCGGAGAACTCGAGTGAACTTGCGCCCCAGGGTGAGTTCGTCCTCGAGCGTTCACGACACCTTCTCGAGCAGATCTTAGAAGCGCACGAGAACTTGACTCTCGGCTTGATCAGGTACAGAAGAGCAATCGCCGACATTCTCGATCAGGAGCGCCGGTTAAAGGAGATCGAGCGAGCCGAGCGAGCGAACACTGCGCTCTCCGAGATGACCGTTCACAGTGCAGCCACGGACGTATACAGTGGCGAACTCGCCAGAATCGTCGTTCAGCGGGAAGCTGCGGCTACGGCACTCCAGCAAGCGGTCGCTGAACTAAAGGAAGACGTGGACAACCCACTGCTGTCGAGAACGATCTGAGCAATCGAACAATGTTCGAACGTTACAATTCACGCCCAAACGCTCACACCGCGACTCCCGGCCTCACCGGGTAGCCCTCGTCCCCAGCCCGCGCCCTCAGCCCTGCGCCTTCTCTGCCGCCTGCGCCTGCGCCTGCGCAGCAGCCTTGCCGCCCCGGATCCCCGACCACACCGCGACCCCGACGATCAGCACCAGGCTGATCCACAGCGCGTAGCGGTCGACGGTCTGGATGACGTCGACGGCGGCCTGACCCAGCGAGAACCCCAGCGCGGCAACGCCCACCGTAAGGAGCATGCAGGTGATGAAGTCGGCCAGCAGGAACTGCCACAGCTTCATCCGGTTCCACCCGGCCACCAGCCAGATGAGCGTGCCGGGCACGCCGGGCATCCGGCTGACCGCGACGAGCAGGAACAGCAGCCAGCTCGGCAGCTTCCGGAACCGCTCGACCTGCCGGCGCTGCCGCTCGGTGGAGGTGAAGATGTTGAGGATGCCGTCGCCCCAGCGGTACCCGGCCAGCCAGAACAGCCAGTCGAACTTGGCCATCCCGACGAACCCGGCGAAGACCACCAGCCACAGCGGCAGCTCGCCCACCCGCGCGTACGCCGCGGCACCCACGATCGCGGTCTTCGCGCCGGTGAGGAACTCGAGGAGGATCGGCTGGTTGGCGATCATGAACGGCCGCAGCGGCATCATGGCCAGGTAGAACGCCGGGACCACGAAGATCATGGTGAGCAGGACCTTGTCCACCCGGGTGGCCTTGCCCTTCCACGGCTTGAGGTCGGCCATGGTCTTCGGCTGGCCCTCCGCGCCCGAGGCGCCCGCCGCCTTGTCATCACCCGCCCCAACTGCCGAGGTGGCACCGACTCCAATCGGGCCGGGCACCGCGCCGGCTCCCGGCGCCCCCGGCATCGCGCCGATGCCTGCCGGACCCGGCACAGCACCGGACACCGCGCCTACCCCCTGCGCTCCAGCGGCCGCCTCTGCAGCGCCATTCGGAGCATCGGGCGACGGAGACTCGGAGTTATGGGTGTTCGAAGTCAACGGGAGATCCTTCAGTGGGAGCGCGGGGGCATCCGCAGCAGCGCGGACGAGTCGACACCATCGTAGCCACCCCGGCAGCGAATCCGCCCCTCCAGCAACCCAGCATGAGGAACTGGCACTTGATGCCCAATTCCTTGGCTCCGCCCCTCCGGCAATTCGAGCACTAGGAACCCGCACGCGATGTCCACATCCTCGGCCCCGCCCCCTCCCCTCAGCACAAGTGACCGGCAGGTAACGACCGAACCTCGCAGGTGACACCTAAATGAAGCCTCGGCACCGGCACCGGGAGTCCTTTGACTGCATGAGGACCGCACAGTGGAATGGCACGAGTGAGCACCCCCTCCTTCAGCCCCTCAGCAGAGCCCACTCCGCCCCGCGTCGGCTCCCCGGCCACTCCACCCCGCGACGGCTCCCCCTCCACGACGGCCGCAGAACCCGGATCAGCCATCACCGCGTTCCCCCTCAACCGGCGCGCGCTGCTCAAGACCGGCGCGTTCGGCACGTTGGGCGCGGCTGCGATGTGGGGTTCAATGTCGACCGGGCGGCCGCCTCGGTCCCGGCGGGCGAGGGTGCGTTCGGCTACGGGGTCGCCTCGGGCGACCCGACGGCCACCTCGGTGATCATCTGGACCCGCTACTCCCCGCGGGTGAACGGGAAGCCGGCCGTCCCGGGCTCCGGACAGGGAGCGCCCACGGTGGTGCGGTGGACCGTCTCGCCGACCGCCGACTGCACGACCGCCATCGCCACCGGGGAGGTGACGACGTCCCCGGATTCCGATCACATCGTCAAGGTGGATGTCACCGGCCTGGATCCCTACACGGAGTACTTCTACGTCTTCAGCGCCGGCGACGAGGTCAGCGAGGTCGGCCGGACGCGCACCGCCCCCGACGAGCCCGGGCAGACCCACGCGCTGCGGCTGGCGCAGGTGTCGTGCTCGAACTTCACCGCCGGCTACTTCGGGTCGTATCGGGCGCTGGCCGAGCGCGACGACCTCGACTTCGTGCTGCATCTGGGCGACTACTTCTACGAGTACGGCAACGGCGAGGACCGCTACGGCCCGGCGGAGCTCGTCGGCGAGCGCGACCACTCCCCCGCGCACGAGACCGTCACGCTGGAGGACTACCGGCTGCGCCTGGCCCAGTACCGCGCCGACCCGGACCTCCGGGAGGCCCACCGCCGGCACCCGTTCATCACGGTGTTCGACGACCACGAGATCACCAACAACGCCTGGTCGGGCGGCGCGGAGAACCACGACCCCGGTGAGGGCGACTACTCCAGCCGGATGTCGGCGGCGTTCCGCGCCTACGCCGAGTGGCTGCCGATCCGGGTCGAGCCGGACACCGCGCGGCGCGGCACCGCGTTCCACCGGCGCTTCACCTACGGCAACCTGGCCGACCTCTCGGTCATCGACACGCGGCAGCACCGCTCGGAGCAGGTCGGCTCGTTCGTGGTGCTCGGCGACCCGGAGACCGACAGGGCGATCAACGACCCGAACCGACAGATCATGGATCCTGAGCAGATGGCGTGGCTGCAGGACGGGCTGCAGGCGCCTCGGCGGTGGCACCTGATCGGGAACCAGGTGATGGTCTCCCCGCTGGCCTGGCCCGGCCAGTACATGGGCGCGGTCCAGGGTTCGGTGATGATCAACGCCGACGCGTGGGACGGCTACCGGGCCGATCAGGTGCGCCTGCTCACCCACATGGCCCGGCAGCCGGCGTCGGCCGGCGACACGGTCGTCCTCACCGGCGACATCCACTCCTCGTGGGTCGAGGACCTCATCGCCGACGCCGAGGAGATGCTCGACGGGGTCGTCGAGATGTACCCGGCGGCCGCGGAAGAGGCCGCCGAGGCGAACCCGCCCACCCGCTCGCCCGAGGACTCCCCGGCCCCGGCCGCTCGCGAAGGCTCACCGATCCCGCCGCTCATCGCCGAACCGGTTCCGGTCCCGGAAGTGCTCCACCCGCTCGCCTCGCCCACCCGTGCCGGGGTCGAGTTCGTGTGCCCGTCGGTGACGAGCGACGGCTTCTACGAGATCATCCGCAGCGCGCTCCAGTCGGCGACGGCCTCCGTGACCGCGACGACGACAGCCTCCCTCGTGCTGCGGGCGCTGAACCCGCACCTGCGGTGGATGGACGGGATCGGACACGGCTTCGTCATCATCGACGTCACTCCCGAGCGGGTGCAGGCCGACTACTACCTGACGGAGACGCCGACGGAGTTCACCCCGAACCCGCTGCTGGATCCCGAGCACCGGCCACGCCACCGGACCTCCTGGCAGACGCTGGCCGGCAGCCGTCGGGCCAGCCGGGCGGACGGGCCGCTGGGTGAGCGCAGCGATGAGCCGCGGCAGGCTGCGTGCGCCGTCCCGTCGCCTGGTCCCGCTCCGTCCGACAGCCCGACTTCGCCGGCCAGTCCCGCTCCTTCGGGCAGCCCCGCTCCTTCGGGCAGCCCCGCTCCCGAGGCGCCCGCCCCTCCCGGCACCCCCACGGCGCCGGCCACCACGGGGCCGGCACCGTCCCCGTCGGGCGGCGAGTCGACCCCGCCTCCCCCGGGAGCCGCGCCCTCGCCCTCTCCCTCGGGCACCGAGGCGTGGCCGACAGCGCGTCCCACCGAGAGCTCGCGGCCGGGCCGTCCGCGCCCCACCGACACCGCGCAGCCGGGCGGCTGGTCGACGCCGAGCACCACCCCCTCCCGCCCTGCTGCGGGCCCTCCGGCGGGGTCCGGCGACCTGCCGCGGACCGGTGCGGACGTCAGCCTGCTGGGCGCGGGCCTGGCTGCAGTGGTCGGCGGGCTGGGTCTGTCCCTCGCCGCGCGCTCCCGCCGCGGCCGCAGCACCGAGGACGCCGGAAGCCCGGACCCCGGCAGCCTGCCGGCGGGCACTGCGGCGTCAGTCGCGAGCGCTTCCCGGGAGGACGCTGGGTTCCAGGAGGGGACCGGGCGTCAGGAGAGCGCGGAGTCCCAGGACGACGCAGCAGCCGAGGACTGAGCCCGCCATTGTCGCCGCCGGCTCAACATCCTGCGTCACCGGCACTGAGATCGTTACCCACGGCGACGAACGCAACTTCCAAGTACTCAAGCTGTTCAGGGCAAGAACCGCCTTTCACTCCTAGAGTGGAACTCGGGGTGGAATTCCATCCCCGAATCGATCAACTCGGATGGAGGCATACATGTCACGACTGGATGGAAAAATAGTCATCGTCACTGGAGCAGCACAGGGAATGGGTGAAGCTCATGCTCAGCGACTGGCCGCCGAGGGTGCACAAGTAGTCGCCACTGATCTGAACGCCGAACTCGGCCAATCAGTTGCCGACAAGATCAACAACACGATCTTCGTCAAGCACGACGTCACCGATCCCGCGTCCTGGGACGAGGTCATCGCCGCCGCGACGGAATCGTTCGGTACCCCGAACGTCCTCGTCAACAATGCCGGCTACGCAGGACCGGAAGTCAAGGCTGCCGAATTCACTGATGAGGACTACGAGCGAACAATTGCCATTGACCAGCACGGTGTCTTCTACGGCATGCGTGCGGTGATCCCCGGGATGCTCCAGCTGGGAGGTGGCTCCATCATCAACATCTCCTCCACCGCAGGATTCCAGCACAAGCCCGGGACCCCGAATTTGGCCTACACCAGCGCTAAGTTCGCAGTGCGCGGCATGACGAAGGCCGTCGCGGCAGAGTACGGAAAGAACAACATCCGAGTGAATTCCGTCCACCCCGGCGGAATCCTCACCAAGATGCTCATCGACACCGTTCCAGAGGCGCTGCGCGACCAGATCGCGCAGTCCAGTATTCCTCTGGCGCGCTTCGGCAATCCCGACGAGGTCAGCTCAGTAGTCGTGTTCCTGGCATCCGATGAGTCCTCCTACGTCACCGGCACCGAGATCGTCGCCGACGGTGGCCAGCTCGCCATCTGACAGTCAAGCGATCGTCCGACAGCGTGGGTCGGGCCGCTCCAGCCGAATCCCCTCGCGTGACCGCAGACATTCGCACAGCGCTCCTGTTACCGGGACGAGCCTGTTCGGCAGCAGGAGCGCTGGTGAGTACTGCGATCTCTCTCATTGACGCCTCGATCTGATTTCGGTGACTTCCGCTTAGGCCTCGATCAGCTCCCGGCGACTTCACGGACGGAAGCGGCGGAGCATGAGAAGGACCCCGCCGAAGGCCACCAGTCCCAGTCCGATTGCCAGCGCCGAACCGACGCTGCTGCCGGTGCGCGGCAGTGTGCCTTCGGCCCCGGGCGGATCCGTGTCATCGGGGTCGAGCGACACGGAATCTCCGGTCCCGGAATCGCCGCCACCGGCCTCGTCGTCCGAGTCGCCGCCGCCGGCCTCGTCGCCGGAGTCACCGGCATTGGAATCGCCACCGCCTGCCTGCGCCGGCTCGTCCTGTGACGGGGACTCGGTAGTGGGTCTCTCGCCATGCGCCGAACCGTCACCCGGGTCGTCCGTCGGCTCGTCATCCGCCGAGGCGTCACCCGGGTCGTCGGTCGACTCACCACCCGGGGTCTCGGACGGCGACCCGGAATCCGTCGGGTCGGGCGCCTCGGCTCCCGGCGTCTCCTCGGATCCCGGCGCCTCCTCGGATCCCGGCGTCTCCTCGGGTCCCGGGGAGGTCTCCTCCGGCGTCGGAGTCTCCTCGACCACCGGCGGCTCGTCGGTCGGGGTTCCGGTCGGGTCCGGAGTCGGCGACACCTCGCCCGGCAGCGGCTCCTCGGGCACCTCCTCGTCCAGCCCGTCGTCGGCGACCGGTCCGTCGTACACCCGCTTGCCGCCGTCGCACTGATCGATGGAGAACTGGTCGAGCACCTCGCCGATTCCCAGGTCCGTCGTCGAGCTCGCGCCCTTGGCCCCGATCACGGAGGTGTACTCCAGGCGGCACCCGTCGACGGTGATCCGCTGGAAGGTGGAGGTCTGCCCGTGGCGGACCACCTGCGTGGCGTCGTTCTGGGTCCACGTGTTGTCGTCGACCGGCTGCTGCTGGTAGTACTTCGGCCCCGCGTTGGACACGACGTACACCGGCCCGTCGGTCACGCCCTCCTCGTCGGTGACGCTGTCGTTGTGGTGGCCGCGCGCGTAGGTGTGGTCGTGGCCCTGGAGCACGAGGTCGACGTTGTGCTCCTCGATGACGGGGCCGAAGGCGGCGCGCACCTCGGGCTCGTTGCGTCCGACCGCTGTCGAGTAGACGGGCTGGTGCGCGGTGACGACCGACCACGGATGCGGGTTGTCCGCCAGCACCTCGTCGAGCCAGTCGGCCTGGGCCTGGAGGTCCCGGTTGCCGTCGAGTCCGACGAACCGCACCCCCTGGTAGTCGTAGTAGTAGGAGGTCTCCTCCGTCACCCCGTTGCGCGGCAGGGTGAAGTTCTGCCGGAAGTGGCTCATGTCCAGGTCGACGTAGGTCTCGTGGTTGCCCGGCACCGGCATCACCAGTCGGCCGGCCGCATCCTCGCCGAGGGCGGCGAACCAGTCGTCCCACTCGGACTGGATGTTGGCGTAATTGACGAGGTCACCGGAATGCAGCGACAGGGCGGCATCCGGCGCGTACTCGAAGCCGGCGCGGATGACCGGCGGCCACTCGTCGTCGAGCCCTTCCTGCGCGTCGCCGAAGTACAGGAACTCGAAGGGCTCGGCGTCGGAAGCGGCGGTGGTGAAGGAGTGCCAGTCGCCCGCGGTCGTCTCGTCCTGCACGATCCGGTAGCGGTACTCGGTGCTCGGCTCCAACCCCTCGATGACCGCCGACCACGTGTGCTTGACGAGGTAGAACCCGTCGCGCTGAGTGGTGACGGCCCTGATCGCTCCGTCCGGGTTCTCGAGCTCGATGGTGTAGCTCAGCGCCGGCGGCGCCGAGAAGTTCACCGCGACGGAGGTGCCGGGTGTCGTGGTCGGATTGAGGACGAGCCGGCTGATGTCGATCTCCGCATCCGAGCCGACCTCGATCGCGGTCTGCGTTGCCGCCGGGGATGCGGCGATGACGGGGCTGAGGGCGAGGACGGCGGCGAGCGCGGCAGGGCCGAGGCGAGGCATGATTCTCCTGGGGAGGCAGCGGGTGGGGACCGACGGCCACTCTTTCCGGCCCGCATGACGCCGAAGTTGCGCCGAAGTGAACCCTTGCCCCACCTCCTCCTGTCCGACAGCGGCCGAGGCGCCACGGCCAGGTTGCGACCGTGTCACCGCGCCCGAAGCGCCTCGGCCAGGTCGCGACCGTGTCACCGTCGCAGCACCCTCTTGACGTGCTCCACGCCACAGGCGTAATGTACAACCATCTGGTTGTGCAATGATGATGCGGCCAGGAACCGTCAGGAGCAGCAGTGGACCGTCCCAGCGCACAGGCACTCAGCGACGCAGAGGTCGACCGGATCTTCCGGGCCCTCGCTGATGCCACGCGTCGGGACATCGTCCGCCGCACCCTGACCGAGGCCATCACGGTCTCCGCGCTGGCCGCCGACTACGACATGTCGTTCGCGGCCGTTCAGAAGCACGTCTCCGTCCTGGAAGCGGCGGGGCTCGTGACCAAGCAGCCGCACGGCCGGGAACGCCTGGTCCGCGGTGATCCGAACACCATCCGCACGGCCCAGTCCCTGCTCAACCAGTACGAGGAGATCTGGCGCGGCCGCATCGACCGCCTGGACTCCCTGCTGGCCGAGGACTCGGACTGAGCACTCTTCCGAAAGGCAGAGCCATGCCCGTCACCACTGTCACCAAAGATCCCAACGCCCTGACGATGACGATCGTCGCCGAGTTCCCCGTCCCGGTCCGCCGGCTCTGGGACGCCTACGCCGACCCGCGCCAACTGGAGAAGTTCTGGGGCCCGGTCGGCTACCCGGCGACCTTCACCCGCCACGACATGTTCCCCGGAGGCCAGTCGCACTACTACATGACCGGCCCCAACGGCGAGCAGTACCCCGGCTACTGGGAGTTCCTCGACGTCGACCCCGGTCGCACCATCGAGGTGCTCGACGGCTTCCGGAAGGAGGACGGCTCGCGCAACACCGAACTGCCCACCATGCGCGCGGTCTTCACCTTCGAGCAGACCGACTCCGGGTCGCGGCTGACCTCCACCTCCTACTTCAACAGCGCCGAGGAGCTCGAGGAGCTGCTGAAGATGGGAATGGACGAGGGCACCCTGTCGGCGATGAGCCAGATGGACGATGTGCTGGCGGACCTGCAGTCCTTCGCCGCCGGCCAGGGCGTGCAGACCCAGCTCATCGGCGAGAACCAGGCCCGCATCAGCCGCGTCATTCGTGGCTCCAAGGAGCAGGTGTGGCACGCCCACCACGAGCCGGAGCTGCTAAGCAGGTGGCAGCTGGGGCCGGACGGCTGGACCATGCCGGTCTGCGAGGTCGGCACCACAGTGGGCGACTCCTACCGGTACGAATGGGAGCAGGACGGCGGCGGCGAGCGCTTCGGCTTCACCGGGGAGGTGCTGGAGATCTCCCCTCCGCACCGCGCGGTGACCACCGAGGCGATGATCGGCCAGGAAGGCACCCCAGTCACCAACGAGCTCACACTCACCGAGGTCGACGGCGGCACGCTCCTGACCCTGCTCTCCACCTACCTCAACGCCGAACTGCGCGAGATGATCCTCGGCACCGGCATGGCAGACGGTATGGAGGCGAGCTACGCCCGCCTCGAGCGGGAGGTGCTCCAGACTCAGGCGGGGTGAGGAACGAAACGCGAAGGCACAATCGAAGGAAATGCCTGAGTACGATCGTGCTCTGTCCGGAACCGTAGATTTCCGCGACTCAGCCTGAGATGCGCCTGGACTAAGGCCGAACGCTCGCTTGCTAAGCACCCCTGCGCGGGCGCCCCACCTTGCACGCCGTCGAGCCACGAGCGAACGGCGACTCAAGCTTAGGCCACGCGAGAAACCACGGCCCAACTGAGGTCTTACCCAATTCGCCTTAATCGCCCTCGGCAAGTTTAGTCGCGGTCTCCTCTGAGTCCGCACCCACAGCATATGGCTCAAGCCCGATCGCCCGCATCCTGCCCTCCAGATTTCTACGAACTTGCGCGATTTCCGGGTCGCCGTTGAACGCCTCATACTCCCGCAAATAGGCAATGGCATCGTCGAACGCATAGAATTCGCCGTGGTTCTGAGCCAAAACAAGACCAATATCGCCTAAAGTTCTGTAGCTATACAAGTCGTGGTCAAAATCTCTTATGCACCGGCGAATGATCCCTTCGGCATCCTGAAGCATGGCCTTTCGATCACCGTCAGCTATCGCGGGCGTCAGCTCTGCTTTACGCAACGTCAGCACAGCCTTATGGCGCAAGACTACAGCATCCTTGCCCAAAACTCGCTCCGCTTTTACTATCTCATTTTCTGCATCGGCCAGTAAGTCATTCTTCAAAAACAGGCGGATCAGGCGGCGCCGAGGAGTCCGATGCCCTGGGATAGTCTCGATCAATGCCCGATAGAGGCCGATCTGATCACTCAAATTGGTCAGACGATTAATTCCCCAATCATCGGTAGCGATCGCAATAGCATTTTCCAGCTCGATGTATACGGAGGGATTGAGTCCTTCGATTAGCGAAAACAGTAACGCGCGCAGATCATCCTGGTCCGCGAACTTCCACCTAGCGATGGTGGCAGCAATCACGTCATGCCGTGTCTTCCACCCGTATATACCCTGCTTTCCATTGATTGTATGTTCGGAAACGATTCCCTCTAGCTGGTTGAGAAGTGCGTCCAGCCCAGTGGCTCCAATACCTAAAATCCGCATGATCAATTGTCTATGCACATGGCCACTCATGGCTTGGATTGCAGCGACATGCCTATAGACTTCCTGCGCTTCGCTCGACAGCTCGAAATACTCCTGCAGAAGAATGTTATCAAGGTTTTCGTTGGCAAATATGTTCTTCAAACATACGAACATGTCGGCGCTGCACTTGTCCCGAAGACGACGGATCTTCTCATTTCGACTCAGTTCCAGGAAGCGACTTTCAACCATACTCCGGATTTCTGGTCGTCGATCAACGAGATTCACCAATTCGTCAATGTCGCTTCTCTCCAGAACTGAGAGCTTTATAAGGCTTCCTTTGGAGAAAAACCCACGAGATTTTGTGGACACCCGCCATTTGGAACTCTCCGCCGTAACCAGTATCCGCAGATGAGGCCGAGTTAATGAGTTCAGGTGCTCGACGAGGCGATTGACGGATTTCAGGTGCCTCGTACAGTCGTCGACGAAGAGGATCCCGTCCTTGTTTTGCTGCCGAAGCTTAGCCTCGACAGCAACCCATGCTCCCACGTCTAAGGGATGGTCTGACAGGTGCTCCCACGCAGGCATACCTCTTTTCATCCGCTGGAGCATAAACGCACGTGCCATGGTCGTCTTTCCAACACCTCGCGCGCCGCTGACCACCATAAAATAACCGCGGGATCCACTCTTCGCATTCTCCAAACGACTAAGTGCAGCTCGATTAATGGTGTGGCCTTGAGCGATGTCTGCGTATGTCGCTGGTGTGCCGTTGAACAGCTGGACCGGGTTAGCTGGAAGCTGCGAAGCATGACGCACGTCTAGACAGGTCAGAAGCAATTCCGTGCTTAAGTACTCGTCAGCGTCCGAAGAACTTGAGTGAACCGGGCTCTTCTCAGCACGACTAGTGCTGAGAAGGCTCCGCAGAACGTCCTCAAGATCGCCCTGCACAACCTCCACGCCGAGACGAGTGTACAAAGAAGCTCTGTCCTCGTCATAGTCGTGAACCATCAAGAACACGCGCGCTTGCACGCCTTCCTGCCTCAGACTACATACCCGCTTCACCAAATCCTTCAAATGGCGGTCGTTCAACGACTGCCCGATTATCAAAGTATCTGCGGTGAACATATCAGTCTGTAAAGCGTTGAAGAGGGTCTGGCGATACTTGTCGTAGTCGTCGTAGTCGCTTTCCGTAATCAGCATGCTGCTCTTGTGTCCCGACCCAGCGTCTTGAGTGACACATCCGTGGATTTTATAAAGCGGGGTTATAGAACCGCGGGGCCTTGTTACATCGAAATTTGATCGATAAACGCTAAGATCCCGACCGCGCTCTTTGTACGCTTGCTCGATAAGGGTGTCGTAATTGGTTGTGTAGATTGCTAACCAGTTGAAGTTGGGGAGAGCAAGAAGACCACCTGCGGGCTGCAGCTTCTCTAAGCTTTCACGAACCAGCTTGGTCAATTGCGACCGACCAAACCGATTCTCAAAAATTTGGGCCACTTCTGACAGCTCTTCCCCCGGGTCCCGCCCAAGCTTCGACGCTAAGGTAGCACTCAGTGCCCGACCAGTTGGAGCACCAGATGAAATCGACGTTCCCGCCCCAAACAACAATGCTGTTCGGGATGGTTGGATGGTGTCAGCTAGGTCCTCAATCTTCAACTTTCCCCCTGGCTAAGCGAGCAGTTCACAAGAGCGTAGTCGTTCCTCGATTACAGAAGGCGCGGGCTCTCGTTCCGTGGAACATTTTTGCTAGCCCGGAAGTGCTATGAGGCTGGCGTAAGGTAGCTCTGTGACAGTCCGCGATTCCCATACAATTTCGACGAGGCGGTTAGTAATGGGATGCGTAGCGTTACCTTGCCCATCTGTGCTCTCGCGCACGCCCGGCCTCTGACGAAGCCAATAACTGCAAGGCGTTAAAGGAGTCTCTGGTGAGCTCCAATCCCATCAAGACTAGCCGTGGGCCTGCTCGTCGAAAGCGGCGGAGACATGTTCGGAAGCCTGATCGCATAAACATCATAAACCGAGATGCGTAAGCATCCTTGCTACCCACGACGCGGGCGGGTTTCTCGGCTCAGTCGATCTTCCCCCGCCGACAGCCCTCACCCCCGCATATCCACCCAAAACACCTCGTCCGTGTGCTCCCCATGCCGCGGAGGTGGCAGCCGATACTCAGCCGGAGTCCGGGACATCTTCACTGGCGAGGCGACACCCCGGTACCCGTCATCGAACTCCACGAACATCTTCCGGTGCACCGCATGCGGGTGCTCGACGACCTTATCGACAGTGTTGATCGCCCCGCACGGCACGCCGATGGCCATCAGACCCTGAGCAACCGTCGCGGCGTCGGAATCCGCCATCGCGTCCTCGAGCAGCTTCCGCAGCTCCGGGCGATGGGCGCACCGGTCGGAGTTCTCGGCGAATCGCGGATCAGCGGCCGCCTCGGGAATGCCCAAGTACTCGCACAGTTTGGCGAACTGGCCGTTGTTGCCCACGGTGATCGCGACATCTCCGCTTCCCGTCCGGAAGGTCGAGTAGGGTGCGATGTTCGGGTGGTCGTTGCCGGTGAGCTCCGGAACCTTGCCCGAGGCGAAGTAATTCGGCATATGCGGGTGCATGACCGAGATGCCGCAGTCGAACAGGGTGGTCTCGACCCGTTGGCCCTGCCCGCTGCGCCCCCGCTCATGGATCGCCATGAGGATGCCGTTGACCGCATTCAGCCCCGTGATCATGTCGACGGCCGGCATGCCGATCCGCGTCGGCCCGCTCTCCGCGGTCCCGTTGACGCTCATGAGTCCGGCCTCGGCCTGGACGACCGCGTCGTAACCGGGCAGTCCGCCCAGCGGGCCGTCCTCACCGAAACCGGTGATCGAGCAGTGCACGAGGCGGGGGAACCGCTGCGAGAGCACCTCCGCGTAGCCGAGCCCCCACTTCTCCAGGCTGCCGGGCTTGAAGTTCTCGACGAGCACGTCCGCGTCCGACAGCAGTTCGAGTAGCCGGGCCCGCCCCTCGTCGCCGCGCAGGTCGAGGACGACGCTCTTCTTGTTGCGGTTGACGCCGGCGAAGTACCAGGCGACGCCCTCGGTGACGAACGGCGGCCCCCAGTGCCGGGTCTCGTCGCCCTGCGGCGGTTCGACCTTGATCACCTCGGCGCCGTGGTCGGCGAGGATCTGGGTGGCGTAGGGCCCGCCGAGCACGCGCGACAGATCGACGACCTTGAGCCCGGCCAGCGAGCCCCACCCGCCGGCTCCGCGACCTCCGTCGGTTCCGCGCGCCTCGCCAGACATGGCGCCTCCGCCCGTCACAGCTCCCCCAGGGGCCACAGCCCCACCGGTACCCGACGTCTCCCCCGCCATCACAGGCTCCCCTGCAGCTCAGCCGCGTACCGCTCAGCCGCCTCCGCCGACACCGGCTCCTGTCGGATCAGGGCGTCGAGCAGCTCGGCCGATTCCTCGATGGGTGCCAGCGGGTCCTGCGGCAGGATCCGGTGGCGCAGCACCATCGCGGCGAGCACCTGCCGGGTGTGGTCGCCGGTCCGCTCGGCGATCCGCGCGCCCTCCGAGAACATCACGACCGCCGAGGTGATGTTGTACAGCGCGGTTGCGATCTGCCGGACCTGCGCCTCGTGCGCCCCACCGGCCAACCGCTCGACGGCGTGCATGACGCGGGACAGCTGCTCCTCCAGCGTCACCCGCACGGAATCCAGCCCGCGGGTCTCGCTGAGCAGCAGCTGGAGGTGGCCGATGAGCGGCTTGAGCGCCTCGGCTCGGTGTGCGGCCCGGACGACATCGAGCGCGATGATGTTGGTCGTGCCCTCCCAGATGGAGCCGAGGTGGGTGTCGCGCAGGATCCGCGCGTCGCCGAACTCCTCGATGTAGCCGACTCCGCCGCGGGCCTCCATGGCATCACCGGCCACCTTGCGGGCCTCGCGGCAGGCGCGCAGCTTCACCAGCGGGGTGAGGATGCGCAGCACCGACGCCGCCTCGGTGTCTCCCGCGTCGGCCTTCGCGAAGACGTCCGCGGTGTGGAGGAAGATCGACGTCGCCTGCTCGGAGGGCACGAGCATCTTGATGAGCTGGCGGCGCTGCAGCGGCAGATCGATGAGCCGGCGGCCGAACGCCTCGCGGTTGAGGGCGACGTGGCGGGCTTCCCCGAAGGCGCGGCGCATCATGCCGGCCGAGCGCACCGCGTTGGACAGCCGCGAGGAGTTGATCATGTCGGCCATCTGCTTGAAGCCCTGGCCCACATCGCCCACCAGGTAGGCGGTCGCGCCCTGCAGGCTGATCTCCCCGCTGGCCATCGAGCGGGTGCCCAGCTTGTCCTTGAGGCGGACGATCCGGTAGCGGTTCGGGATGCCGTCGTCGAGGACCCGCGGCATCAGGAACAAACCGATCCCCTTGATCCCCGGCGCCGCATTTTCCGGCCGGGCGAGCACGAGGGCCAGGCCGGCGTCGGCGTTGGAGCAGAACCACTTCTCGCCGGTCAGCGACCAGGTGCCGTCGCCGTTGTCGGTCGCGGTCGTCACCGTGCGGCCGACGTCGGAGCCGGCGTCCTGCTCGGTCATGAACATCGCACCCTGCGTCAGCTCGCCCAGGTCCTGACTCGTCAGCCCGCCGATGAACTTCTCGACGAGCTCCGCGTCGCCGAACTTCCGCAGTGTGCGGGTCAGCGCGTCGGTCATGCTCACCGGGCACTCGAGCCCGAACTCGGCCTGCGCGAACAGGTAGAAGGTCAGGTACTTGACCACGGGCGGCAGCGGCTCCGGCCACCCGAGCACTCCCCCGCGGTGGCTCATCGCAGCCATCCCGAGCTCGCCGAACGCCACCTCCTCCAGCCGCTGGTACGCCGGATGCTTGTCGATCCGCTGCAGGTCCTCGCCGCGGCGAGTGCGGTGCTCCAGCACAGGCGGGTTCTGGTCGGCGGTGTGGGCGAGCTCGTCGAGCTCACCGCCCAGCCGAGCGCCCAGCTCCTCGAACTGCGGCACCAGATGGGCGCGAAGCTCCTCGGAGAGGTACAGCGGCAGCAGCTGCTCCATCGAGCGGTCGTCGGTGAACCGGTTGATCCCCCAGCTGTCGGGCACCGGCGAGGTCGATGCCGGAACAGCGGGCGCCTCGGTCTGCACACTCATCGGATGACTCCTTCGTCTCGTCATGCTTCGCCTCGAGCGTAGGCAGGTGACGCCCATAACCTCCAATACAAGTTCTCGATCAGAAGATAATCTTCGCCTATGAACCAGAACCAGCTCAGCATGCGCCGGCTCTCCTACTTCACGGTGCTGGCGGACCTGCTGCACTTCGGGAAGGCCGCCGAGGCGCTCCACATTTCCCAGCCGGCGCTCAGCAGCGAGATCAGGAAGCTGGAGTCCGAGCTCGGGCTGACGCTGTTCGTGCGCAAGCCCCGCACGGCACTCACGCGCGAGGGCGTCATCCTGCGCCGGCGGGCCCAGCACCTGCTGGCGGCGGCGGAGCGGTTCAGCTCGGGAGCGGAGGACCTGGCGGCCGGGATCACGGGCAGCGTGACGATCGGGTGCGTGCAGACGTTCTTCCTCCGCGGGCTGCCGCAGGCGGTCACGGCGATCGAGAGCGAGCGACCGGGCATCAGGGTGCAGATCGTGGAGATGACCACGGCCGAGCAGCTCGAGCAGCTGGACTCGGGCGGGGTCGACATCGCCTGCGGCCACAGCGCCGCGCAGTCCGCGAACCTCACCTCGGTCCGGGTGGCCAGCGAGGAGTTCCGCCTGTGCACGCACCCGGATCGGCCGGCTCGAACGCTCGCCGACGTCGCCGAGGAGCCGTTCATCATCTTCCGGCGGGAGGTGTCGCCGCACTACTGGGAAAAGGTGATGTCGGTCTGCCGCGCGGCCGACTTCACTCCGCGCGTCACCCATCAGACGACCACGTGGAACGCGGTGATCTCGCTCATCCGGCAGGGGCTGGGGGTCTCGCTGGTCCCGGCGATCATCGCGGACACCGGCGAGGGATTCACCGCCACCCGGCTGGGCGCCTCGGCGGTGAGGTCCGAGTCGTGGATGACGATGCGGCAGGAGGACGAAGGCTCGGCGGTCGGCCGGGTGTTCGAGAAGCTCACGGCACTGCTCCAGTGACCTGCACTTTCGACAAGGACTCACACGATAATGACTCACCCGCGCCAGGATTGATACCTTCAGGACACTAAAAATCGCGGAACTGTTTCAGTCAGGTAACGAATGATGTAAGGTACTTCACACCGGCGCTCAGCCTCCTACGCTGGTGAAGACCTTTCAGCACTCACTAGGGACCATTCAATGAAGAAGATCCTCACTTTCTCAGCCATGGCGCTTGCCGCGGCGCTGACCCTCACGGCGTGCGGCGACGGCGAGACACAGACCACCGAAAGCGGACTGCCGTCCCAGATGGTCTGGTCGACCTACGGCACCGGCACCTCGACCTACGCGGACACCGCGGCCGTCGCCGAGGCGCTGACGAGTGCCGAGGGCGCCAACATCCGCATCGTCCCCTCCGACACCGCGATCGGACAGCTGACCCCGCTGCGCGAGGGGCAGGCCGGCTACACCCGCACCGGCGACGCCTACATCTACGCGTTCGAGGCGGATTACGACTTCGCCGTCCCGGACTGGGGACCGCAGGACGTGCAGGTCACCTGGGCACCCACCGCGCCCCACGGCCTCATGGTCCGGGCCGACTCCGGCATCGAGAGCGTCGAGGACCTCAAGGGCAAGAAGGTCGCCCGGGCGACTGCGAATCCCTCGGTGCAGAACAAGACCGAGGCGATCCTCGCCTACGGCGGACTCACCTGGGACGATGTCGAGCCCGTCAACATCAGCTACGGCGACCAGGCCCAGGGCCTGCAGAACGGGCAGATCGACGCCCTGTACCAGCAGGTCTACGGCTCCTCCCTGTTCGAGTTGGAGTCCGCCGTCGACGTGCGCTGGCTCGAGCTCAGCGAACCGGAGGGCGAGGCGGCCGACCGCGTGGAGGAGATCGCACCGTCGACGTACATCGACACCTTCTCGAACGGCCCCGGTCAGGAGGAGGGCGAGGAGACGTACGGCCTCTACTACGCGGTCCCCATGATCACCATGGCGGACACCCCTGAAGAGGAAGTCCATGCTCTCGCCACGGCGCTGCACGAGAACTTCGACGGCTACAAGGACGTGACGCAGACAACCCCGGGCTGGGGACTGGACAAGGCGCAGGTCGAACCCACCGAGGTGCCGTTCCACCCGGGTCTGGTGCGGTTCCTCGATGAGCAGGGCAAGTGGTCCGAGGAGGCCGAGGCGAAGAACACCGAGCTCATCGAACGCGGGCAGGCGCTCCGGGAGGAGTGGCCCAAGTACGTCGAGCAGGCCGGCGACAACATCAACGCCGAGGACTGGACCGCATGGAAGGACGAGAACATCCCGGAGTGATCGCCTCCGCAGGGTGCCGGTGACGCGCTCGGCTCCGTGAGCTCGCGCCCCACCGCGTTCGGCTCCGGCAGCCGGCGCCTCACCGCACCCGCCATCTTCGACAGCTTCGTCTCGCCGAACTGCCAGCGCCGGGCGGACGACACCAGCGTCCGCCCGGCTCACCTCTGATTGGACCGCTCATGCACGCTCAGACCGACAAGCACCCACCCGCAAAGAAGCACCCTCCGACCGAGAAGTACGTTCCCACCGAGAAGCACATCGACATCGAGAAGAGCTCGCGGGTCACCGGCCCGTGGAAGGTCGTCGTGGTCGTGCTCACCGTGCTCGGTGTGCTCCTGGCGATGAATCAGGCCTTCTTCTGGAACCCCGGCGGCTTCTCGCTGCTCAACAACTCCTACCTGTACTTCGTCCTGGCCTGCTTCCTGCCGATCATCTTCATCACCTTCCCGATCGCCAAGTCGCAGCGGGGCAAGAGGGTGCCCCTCTACGACGCGGCGATCGCCGCAGTGACATTCGCGATCTGCGTGTACCTGGGTCTCAACGGCGAGACCATCGTGACCTTCGGCTGGGACTACGCGGCGCCGCCGCTGGCCACCGCCGCGTCCTTCCTGCTGTGGGCCATCGCGCTGGACGCCCTGCGGCGCAGCGCCGGCCTGGTCGTGACGATCATCGCCCTGCTCTTCTCGCTGTACCCGCTGATCGCCGGGGTGATGCCGATTGCATTCCTCAGCGGTCTGTCGTTCGATCTGCAGACCACGGCGCAGATGCACGCGCTCGGCAGCGACTCGATCCTCGGCCTGCCGATGCAGGTCGGCGGTTCGATCCTCATCGGCTTCCTGATGTTCGGAGTGGCGCTGCAGCACACCGGCGGTGCCGGGTTCTTCTACGATCTGGCCCAGTCGGTGTTCGGCCGCTACCGCGGCGGCTCGGCCAAGGTGTCGGTGATCTCGTCGGGGTTCATGGGCATGATGAGCGGTTCCGCCGTGTCGAACGTGCTCACCACCGGGCCGATGACGATCCCGGCGATGAAGCGCTCGGGCTTTTCCGGCAAGTACGCCGCCGGCGTGGAGGCCACCGCCTCGACCGGCGGCACCATCACCCCGCCGATCATGGGCACCGCGGCCTTCCTCATGGTGTCCTTCGTGGGCGTCCCCTACGCCCAGATCGCTCTCGCCGCGGCCATCCCCGCGCTGCTGTACTACCTGGGCATCTTCGTCCAGGTCGACGCCTACTCCGCCAAGACCGGCCTCAAGGGGGTGTCCCGGCACCTGTTGCCCAAGCTCGGCCCGGTGCTCCTGACCGGGTGGCCGTACCTGGGCGCGCTCATCGGCCTCATCGTGGTGCTCATCGTCTACAAGAACGAGACGCAGGCGCCGTACTACATCATCGCCTTCCTCCTCATCATCGAGATCGCCAAGTACGCGCTCAGCAGCGACCTCAAGAAGGTTCCCGGCCTGCTCTACGAGTTCATCTACGCCTCGGGCAAGACCATCGCGGAGATCATCGGCATCCTCGCCGGCGTCGGCCTCATCGTCGGCGGCCTGTCAATGACCGGTGTGTCCCTGTCGCTGGCCCGCGAGCTCGTGGCCCTGGTGGACGGCAACCTCATCCTCATCCTCCTCACCGGCGCGATCACCTCGTTCGTCCTCGGCATGGGCATGACTGTCTCCGCCGTCTACGTGTTCCTCGCGATCGTCATGGCACCGGCCCTGACGCAGCTGGGCATCAACCCGATCGCCGCCCACCTGTTCGTCATCTACTGGGCCACCGTCTCCTACATCACCCCGCCGGTGGCGCTGGCCTCGTTCGCGGCGGCGAACATCGCCAGGACCCCGGCGATGGCGACCTCGCTGGTCGCGATGCGCCTGGGCTCGGTGAAGTACATCATCCCGTTCGCCTTCGTCTTCAACCCGGCGCTGCTGGCGCAGGAGAGCAGCCTGTTCGAGATCTTGTACACCACGGTGTTCTCGGCCATCGGCGTGTTCCTGCTCGGCTGTGCGTTCGAGGGCTGGATGATCGGCGCCGGCAAGCGCCTGCACATCCTCATGCGCATTCCGCTGTTCATCGCGGGACTCGCCGCATTCGCACCCGAGCTCATCTCGAGCATCATCGGCGTGGCCGCAGGTGCGGCGATCATGATTATCACCCGGTTCTTCAACGCCGGCGACGCGCTGGAGCGGCCCGCCGCGCCTCCGGCCGATGACGCGGAGGTCGCCGAGGCGCTCGCCCACCCCGGCGACGACCTCCACGAGGCCGAGCAGGCCGACCGGTTCGACGCCGAGGCGGACCGCGGCTCCGCAGTGCCCGCCGCCTCCGGCGACGGGCCGGCTGGCGAACCCCGAGCGGAGGACCCGGACCAGCGCCGGTGACCGCGAGCCGACAACGCCCCCAGGCAGACTGACGACCCTGAGACACGAATCGGAGAAACCTTGACGACACGACGGATACGAGCTCTTCTGTCCACCGTCCTCGGCACCGGACTGGTGCTCGGCATGGCAGCCTGCGGCCCCGGCGGCACTGAGAACGGAGCGCCGGTGACCGAAGGCGGTCTGCCGGAAACGATGGTCTGGACCACCTATCCGGTGGGCACCACGACCTACAACGACCTTGCGGCTGTCGCGGAGATGGTCACGTCGGACATGGGCAAGCAGGTCCGCATCACCCCATCCGATACCGCCATCGGGCGCATGACTCCCCTGCTCGAGGGACAGGCGCACTTCTCGAGGACCGGAGACGAGTACATCTTCTCCTTCGAGGCGGACCACGACTTCGCGCAGGAGAGCCAGGGACCGCATCCCACCCGCGTCGTCTATCCCGTGGAGGCGCGCCAGGGGTTCACCGTCCTGGAGAACTCCGGCATCGAGAGCTACGACGACCTGCGCGGCAAGCGGTTCCCCAATGTCACCGCGAACCCGTCCATCAATCAGAAGATCGAGGCGCTCTTGGCCTACGCGGGCCTCGAGCGGGACGATGTCGAGTTCGTGGACGTCTCTTACGGCGATCAGCCCGGGGCGCTGGAGAACGGCCAGGTCGACGTCATCTTCTTCGGCCTGTACGGCTCACCCCTCTTCGAGCTGGAGCAGAGCCGCGGCGTGCGCGTGCTGTCGATGGACGACGAGTCGCCGGAGGCCCTCGATCGGCTGCGCTCGGTGTCGAAGGTGCTCAACATCGGCGACTTCCAGAACGGGCCGGGAATGGAAGAGGGCGAGACCATCCGCACCCTGATGTACCCGCTTCCCGTCGTCGCGCTCGAGAGCACGTCGCCGGAGGCCGTCGAGGAGCTGGTGACCGGGTTCGCGGAGAACTTCGAGAGCTACAAGGACTCCACCCCCACCACTCCGGACTGGGCGCTCGAGGAGATCCCGAAGGTGCCGACCGTGGTCCCGTACCACGACGGTCTGATCTCGTATCTGGAGAGTCAGGGCGAATGGTCCGAGGAAGCCCAGCAGGCGAACGACGAACTCCTCGAACGGGAAACCCAGCTCGACGAATTGTGGGACACCTACCTGGAGCAGGCTGACGAGGTCAACCACGAGACCTGGAACTCCTACAAGGAGTCCGAGCTCAGCTGAGCGGCACGACTCTCGCTCAGGGAAGCATGATGCCCGGCACCTGAGGTGCCGGGCATCATGATTTCAATGGAGAGGTTACGGCAGCTCGGCCGGGTCGACGCCCGGCTCTGCAGGTGCCTCATCCACGACCGGGGCCTCATCCTCAACCGGGGCCTCATCCTCAGCCGGGGCCTCATCCTCGACCGGGGCCTCATCCTCAGCCGGAGCATCGTCCTCGGCAGGAGCATCGTCCTCAACCGGGGCCTCATCCTCAACCGGGGCCTCATCCTCAGCCGGGGCCTCATCCTCGACCGGGGCCTCATCCTCAGCCGGAGCATCGTCCTCGGCAGGAGCATCGTCCTCAACCGGGGCCTCATCCTCAACCGGGGCCTCATCCTCAGCCGGGGCCTCATCCTCGACCGGGGCCTCATCCTCAGCCGGAGCATCGTCCTCGGCAGGAGCATCGTCCTCAACCGGGGCCTCATCCTCAACCGGGGCCTCATCCTCAGCCGGGGCCTCATCCTCGACCGGGGCCTCATCCTCAGCCGGAGCATCGTCCTCGGCAGGAGCATCGTCCTCAACCGGGGCCTCATCCTCAACCGGGGCCTCATCCTCAGCCGGGGCCTCATCCTCGACCGGGGCCTCATCCTCAGCCGGAGCATCGTCCTCGGCAGGAGCATCGTCCTCAACCGGGGCCTCATCCTCAACCGGGGCCTCATCCTCAGCCGGGGCCTCATCCTCAGCCGGGGCCTCATCCTCGATCGGGGCCTCATCCTCAACCGGCGCATCGTCCTCAGCCGGGGCGTCATCCTCAACCGGGGCTTCGTCCTCGGCAGGAGCGTCATCCTCAACCGGGGCCTCGTCCTCGACCGGCGCATCGTCCTCAGCCGGGGCGTCATCCTCAGCCGGGGCGTCATCCTCAGCCGGGGCGTCGTCCTCAGCGGGAGCGTCATCCTCGACCGGGGCCTCATCCTCAGCCGGGGCCTCATCCTCAGCCGGGGCCTCATCCTCAGCCGGGGCCTCATCCTCAGCCGGGGCCTCATCCTCAGCCGGGGCCTCATCCTCAGCCGGGGCCTCATCCTCAGCCGGGGCGTCGTCCTCTACGGGAGCGTCGTCCTCAGCGGGAGCGTCATCCTCGACCGGGGCCTCATCCTCAGCCGGGGCATCGTCCTCAGCGGGAGCGTCATCCTCGTCTACTGGGGCGTCTTCGTCCGGAGCGTCATCCTCGTCGGGGGTCTCATCCTCGTCCGGGGTCTCATCCTCGGGAGCGTCATCCTCGTCAGGGAACTCGTCCTCGTCGGGGACGTCATCCTTCTTCTGCTGGCCCGGGGCGTGGGCGTGGGCGGCCTCGCGGTTGCTTTCCCCGGGAGCCTTGTCCCTGGCGGCAGCGGATACAGCGTTGCCCTTGCTCTCCGCATGTTCGGGAGGACCGGCGATGGCGGCTGCGGCGCCCGTCCCCAGGCTCAATGCGCTGATGGCAGTAGCGGCGATAACACGATGTGTGAACTTCATAATCTTTCACCTTCTCTTGTCGATGCTGGTGACTGCGGCCCTGCGTGCCTTCGGACAAATAGTTGTTCGACACTTCGAAACCAGGACCACGGTTGCTATGCGATCACGTAATCCACCAATCCGTCAACGCACCTTGTGTTTTCCCAAACACCATTGACGCTACTTTCAAGTAGGCCCTCCGCCCCAAATCATGTCCAGTCCGCGAACCGCCTGGACTCTTGGAGAAGGCCCTCACCCAGCATTTGCGCGAGCTGGAGACCGATGCGCAGTCCACCGCGACGCCTATCCACGGAGCCCGCGACACGGCCTTCCGAATCGATTTGATACCCGCCAGTAATGTGTGATATGTCATTCGCCATTCCAAATTAGGAAAAACAGCTCTATATCAGGTTAGAGTGACCTATGGAAGCGGAAACGCCCTTCATGTGATTGAGCTTGTGGTTCTCCGCAACCGACGCGCTTTCCCGCACCCTGCGGGAAAAAGTATCCCCGACCCCTCGAGACCTGGAGTAGTCATGGCTCAGCCAACGATCCTGTCGGTTTACGGCACTCGTCCGGAGGCCATCAAGATGGCGCCGGTCATCAAGGCAATCGAAAGCAGCTCTAACCTCACATCCAAGGTGGTCGTCACCGCTCAGCACCGAGAAATGCTCGACCAGGTCAACTCGCTGTTCGGCATCGAGCCCGACGTAGACATGAACATCATGTCCAAGGGCCAGACCCTCAACGGAATCACCGCTAAGGTTGCGCAAGGTCTCGACGGCATCCTGGAGGACACGAAGCCGGACGCGGTTCTGGTGCAGGGTGATACGACCACTGTCATGGCTTCGTCGGTGGCAGCTTTCAACCGAGGCATCCCGGTGATCCACCTTGAGGCCGGGTTGCGCTCCGGTAATCTGCTGAGCCCGTTCCCAGAGGAAGCGAACCGTAAGCTCACCAGCCAGCTCGCCGCGCTTCATCTGGCTCCGACCCCGCAGTCCCGCACCAACCTCATCGCCGAGGGCATCGATTCCGCTGGCATTATGGTCACGGGCAACACCGTCATCGATGCGCTTCACATGGCTGTCGCGATGCAGGTCGCGCCTGAATCGTCTGAAGTGGCCGCATACGTCCAGCACGACGGTCCCACCATGCTCGTCACCACTCACCGTCGGGAGAACCTCGGTTCGTCAATGGAGAACATCGGTGTGGCCCTGGCTGAGCTAGCGGCAGCGCGTCCTGAGCTGTTGATTCTGCTGCCGGCTCACCGGAATCCTCTGGTCCGCGAGGCGGTCCTGCCGCGCGTCCAGCACTTCAACAACGTCATCGTCTCCGAGCCGCTATCGTACGGAGAGTTCACAACCGTGATGGCCGCTTCGGACATCGTGCTGACCGACTCCGGCGGCATCCAGGAGGAGGCACCCAGCCTGGGCAAGCCAGTGCTGGTGATGCGGGAGAACACAGAGCGACCGGAAGCGGTAGACGCCGGTTCGGTCAAGCTCGTCGGCACCGACCGTGCAGCCATTGTCGAGAACGTCTCCAACCTGCTTGACGACCGCATGGCATACGAGGATATGGCTCGTGCCGTCAATCCCTACGGTGATGGACAGGCAGCAGCCCGGACAGTTTCCGCGATCGAGGAGATGTTCAACCTCGGCAGCCGGATTGAGGAATTCGGTACGGAGTTCGCTCGCGTCTGAAAATCGCCGCCGCCGGAGGCGCTTGGACCCATCGGCGATCGCTCGCCCACCGGCTGCTGACTGAGTCAGGCAGCCGGTGGGCGAGTTTTCAGTTCGGCTCGGCTGCGATGGCGTCGATTGCGTCAGGGTCAGACTCGCGCAGGAACTTTTCGATCCGCGCGGCTTCCTCACTCTCCCCGATGCCAGCTGAGGCGCGACCGAGCGCGTAGAGTGCCCGCAGGAACCCGCGATTGACCTCGTGGGAGTAAGGGATGGGGCCGGCGCCGCGCCAGCCGGCCCCGCGCAGCGCGTCGAGCCCCCGGTGGTAGCCGACACGCGAGTAGGCGTAGGAGTCCACCAGGCGCCCTTCATCGAACGCTTCGTTGGCCAGGATTGCCCACGCCAGCGAACTTGCGGGCAGGTCGTGCGCCACGTCGAGCGCCTCTTCGCCCGCGTCCAGCCGCCGCTTCGCCTCGACGTCCGGATGGTCGTCGGGCAGGTAGGTCGGCTGCGGGCCGAGTCTGCTGGCATCGAGGTTGCCGATATGGGATGGATTTCCGATGGGTTGAGTCATGATTCCTCTCGGTTCAGTCTGTCTTTACGACGGACGGTTGCAGGGTGAACGGGTTCTCAGCGAGCGCACCGAATGCACCTCGCGCTGCGATAGCGTTCAGTGCCCCTTCGGATTCCAAGTCGGTGACCCAAATCTGAATATCCGAGTCCAGCCAGGAGTCGAGGGAGTTCGCGTCGACCGGCAGAGCGACCATGGTCACTCCACGTTCGGTGAGCTCGGCAGGCGTGACCGCTGCTGGGTCTCCGGTATACAGCGCGCTCGCATCCTGTGCCACAGCTGCGTCCAGCACTTCCGGATCTGAGGACCGGACGATGATGCCATCGCTGCGCCCGGACTCTTCAATGTCGCTCAGCACTTCGCTTACGAGGTCGGCCGAGGCGACTTCCGGCATGAATACCGTGGAGTCGCCGAACTCTTCCAGCGCCTGTTCCCAGGTCATCGGAGTGCCTTCGCCGAAGGCTCGTCCC
Source organism: Brevibacterium daeguense (assembly GCF_021729135.1). Lineage (GTDB taxonomy): Bacteria > Actinomycetota > Actinomycetes > Actinomycetales > Brevibacteriaceae > Brevibacterium > Brevibacterium daeguense. The sequence goes on along the minus strand of NZ_JAJTWW010000015.1, from coordinate 45,794 downwards.
TCATCGCTGCCGGCCGGTGTGATCCGGGACTGGAGGAATTCCTCGGTGCCAGTCTGATCCAGTGGCTGGTCCAGTCCGAGGTCCTGCTGACCCGATTCCGGGTCGGCAAGCACAACGGTCCCGTCCTGCAAACCGCTGAGTTCCACTGCCGGCAGGTACCCGAACTTCACTACTTCGCGAATGCCCTCCCTGGAGTTCTCCGGGTACAGCGCTTCACCGGCGCCGAGCGCTCCGACAACCGGGGACTGCAGATCCGCTACCGTGAGCGCGGGCTGCGGCCGGAGAACGTTGAAGGCGACCACCGCGAGCACCGCCACGAGGGCGAGCGCGCCTGCAAAAAGTGGGGCGTTGAAAGGCTTGCGCTCGGGCTGCGCGGGAACCGGAATCCGGTCAGTGCTCACGGATACAGCTCCGGAGGGCAGGCGGAGACCACCATGTCGCGCAGATCGTACTGTGTGTGCCAGTCGAGCACCCGGGCAATCGCCGAGGCGTCGGCCACCAGTCGCGGCGGGTCGCCCGGGCGACGGGGCGCCACCTCCGGCTCAAGGTCGCGACCGATCACCTGCGCGATTGCGTCGATGATTTGCTTGACCGAAGTGCCCTCTCCGGTGCCGACGTTGAATACGTTCTCGGCGATGTCACCGGCGTCTGCGTAGTCGAGCGCAGTGACGTGCGCGTCGGCGAGATCCTTGACGTGGACGTAGTCGCGGACGCAGGTGCCATCCGCGGTCGGGTAGTCATTGCCGAAGATCACCGGTGTCTGTCCTGCGAGAAGCCGGTTGTAGACGATCGGCACGAGGTTCATCATCGCCGTGTCGCGGAGGTCGGGCCAGCCGGCGCCGGCGACGTTGAAGTACCGCAGTTTTACCGCCCTGAGTCCGAATTCAGCGGCGTTGTCGATCATCCACTCACCGATCAGTTTGCTCTGGCCGTAAGGATTGATCGGGTCGCACGGTGTCTTCTCGCTGATCAGGTCGGTGTCGGGTATCCCGTAGGTACCAGCAGATGACGAGAACACCATGGTCTGCACCCGCGAAGCCTCCATCGCACCCAGCAGGTGGGTCATGCCGACGACGTTGTTGCGGTAGTACCACAACGGCCGTTCCATGGACTCGCCCACTTGCTTCTTCGCGGCGAAGTGGATGACCGCGGTGACATGCTCATCGTGCATGAGGTCGGTCAGCTCCGCCTCCGCCTGCTCCTCGGACAAGTCGATCTGCGCTAACGGGGAGGAGCCCACGCGCTCGGCGGTGCCGTTGGACAGGTCATCGACCACTACGACTTCGTCGCCGCGCTCCTGCAGCAGCCGGACGACGTGGGAACCGATGTAGCCGGCGCCGCCGGTGACCAATACGCTCATGTGTGTTCCAGGTCCTTCTGCACAGGGATGATTGTTCTTCCTCTCCGAGGATAGTGGTTGAGGTTCATCGACTCTTATCGGTCGTCGACCCGGCTCCGGTGACGAGACCTCTGAGGAAACCGGTCCCCCAGCTCAGGTGCATGGTGGGAAGGACGATGCCGAACAGGGCGCGTTCACGCGGTCCGCAGTCCTTCGCCGTGGCGGCGGCCCCGGCGATCGCGGAGACGTAGGCGAGGCTCGGCACGTGAATGAGCGAACTGACGCGACGAACGAATCGGGGCCAGGTGCGGGTCTTGCCGGTCAGTTGCAGCGAGGCTTCGATGGCAGATGCAGTCACACCGACCACCAGCAGCGGCGGGGCCAAGTAGCGCAGCGAGTTCTTGGATCCGTGCCGGCGCACGATCTCCGCCCGCCAGATCCCGGTGGCATGGAACTGCTGCATGATCTTCTTGAACGACGAGCGCGGCCAGTAGGTGACCTCGAGTCGAGGATCGAACCAGACGAGTCCGCCGGCTTCCCTGATCCGCAGGTTGAGTTCCCAGTCCTGACCGCGCCGCAGCGTGGAATCGAATCCGGAGAGCGCCTCGAAGACTTCTCGCCGGTAGACGCCGAGGTATGCCGACTCGGCCTCCTGAGGCTCGTCACCGGAGTGATAGGCGGGACCACCGAGGCCGACTTTAGACATGTAGGCCCGGGCAACGGCCTTCTGGAACGGAGTCTTGCCTCGGGCGACCATGAGGCCGCCGCAGTTGGCGGCACCAGTCGTCTGGAGGGTATCGATTGCGGCGGCGGTGTAGTCGGGGGTGAGCTCGGAGTGAGCGTCGACGCGGACAATCACCGCGTGCTGAGTCGCAGCGACGGCAGCGTTCAGACCTGAGGGGGTGTCCCCGGGGGGGTTCTCCACCACCGTGATGCGCGGGTCTCCTGCTGCCAGGGTCGTGACGATCGAGGTGGTCTCGTCCGTCGAAGGCCCCACTGCGACGACGATTTCTTTCTCCCCGTCATAGTCCTGATCGAGGACGGTGGTGATGGCCGACGCAACATGCTCTGCTTCGTTGAGCACCGGCACGATGTAGGACACGCCGGGGCGTTCCGGCAGCGACGGCAGACCTTCCGGGGTCAACGATGGAACTCGTTTCAGCACTCGTCAATCCTCGCACAGCGGAGATGGGCCCACTCTGATTTACCGCTCAGGACCAGCCAGATCTGCGGACTCCCGCACCGGAGAGCAGGTGCTTCGCCTCGTGTTGCAACCGGTTTGACCGATATATAGAAACATAACGAACCCCGGACGCCGCATAGAATTCATAACTTGCAACGCCAACCCAAGGAGACCCAAGAGTGGTTACGCTATCGAACCTCGAAGGACGTCTTGATGAGACTTTCGAAGGCTATTGTTTCGCGGGCTCTGACTATGTCGCGGGTGCAGAAGGCTACCAGGCGTACCGAGCGTCCGGCGAGCAAATTGAACCGGGTCTAGACGGCTGCTACACAGTCGTTCGACGCATACCCTCCGGCATCGAGATCGGCACTGATGCCCGTGGCCTTAGACGACTGTTCCTCTATTCCCGCGACGGACGATGGGCAGTATCATCTTCGCTGTATCGATTGGTTTCGCATCTCAGAGAGCGTGGCATCAATCCTCAGCCGTGTCTGCCTGTCCTACGCGCGCTCGGCGTGCGACAAGCGCTCACGGCACAACTTAACAGCTCCCAGACTATATTCGCCGACATCACACTGGTCCCCTCCTTCTGCGTTGTCCAGATCGATCGCGGTGGCCCGAAGATCATCCCACTGCCCAAATCTCGCCTCGACAAGGACTACATCGGAGACCTGCACCGCTTCATCTTTCTGTGGCGGTCTCGGTTCGCGACGCTCGCGAGCGATCCGCGTGTGAACTTCACAGTAGATCTCAGTGGTGGGCTCGATTCCCGTGTTGTCTTCGCCTTCGCTCTCGCTTCTGGCGCGATGAGGACTGAAGCCCACAGATTTCACGTTGCATCCCAGACCCGCATGCCGAAGGACTTCGCCGCCGCATCGACTGTCGCCCGGGCGTACGATGTCACCCTCAATGGACCGCCGTTCCACATGCGGACAAGCAGCAGCGTGGAGATTGCTCTTGAGGGCTGGCGCGAGCACAGCTTGGGAGTGTACCTGCCGATCTATCTCACGCCGTACGACTTCGACCCCTTGACCATACGAGGACACGGTGCAGGCGGCGGAACCTTCCGCGATCTCTTCACTAGGAGCCTGGAGGAGCGCCTGCGCTCCACTAAGAAGTACTTCGAGCTCCAGACTTTCGACGACTACCTATCGATTGTCCTCGACGACCTTCATCGAATCTCGACGATGCGCCCAGCTGTTGATCAGCAGAAGCTGCACTATCGCGAATTCCGAAACCGGTTTCACTTTGGTCATTCCCCGCACAAGAGAGCCGCCTTCACACCTCTGAATTCGATATTGCTCGACGACATCATCGACCAACCCGAGGTCCAATCCAATCGGATCTACTTCGACACCATGGATTGCCTAGTTCCAGGCATCAAAAACTACCCCTATGATGACCCCGCCAAGGAGCCGGATTCTCTTGCGCCGAGCGCCGCGGCGCATTCTATCGGTTTACCGCCCGCCGAGCCAGGAAGTGTCTATGCGGACTTCCAGTCACGCGGCGAACCGACCAGTTACGCTAAAGCCGCCTTCACAGCTCTCTATTCTGAGGCTGATCGGGCGCTTGGCAACAGTAGGGTTCAGGACTTGATCGGTGAGAAGGATGTGCTCGCGCGGTGCCGAGCTTCGGTGAATAGTGTTAAGGCCGAATCCAAACGCCCCCGAGCGAACCATCCGACTCACCAGGACGTCTCCTACGTTCTCGCGGCTGCATTCGCCGCTGACGCGTGATGTCCACCGCTCCCGGGATCTGACCGTCGCCGCCCGTCCGGGTGGGCTCAAAAGGCCTAGCCGCGGGTTCCTCAGTCAGGATCATCTCGCGAACTGGATCGTCGTCGCGCTACTCGCCGCCAGGTCAATGATGAGCTGCCCATCCTTGGAGCTCACTACACCACTGCCGGTCTCTGCGAACGGAGCGAGTTCGCGGAATCCGGTTTTGCTCTTTGCGGCGTTGGACGGAGCGTGGATCTGAGCGGCTCGCGTCGCGGTATAGCCCTCGGGCAAGTCTATGGTCACCTCATTGCCGCCGGACTCGGCCATGTCGTTGTTGTTGACCACGGTGACAAGAATCTTCTCGTCACCCGCAGCCGGCGTGTCCATGTCCACCGCGTAGGCATACATATTGCCTCCGCCGTCGAGCTCTGTCTCCAAAAACTGGCCGCCCACACTGAGGCTTGCGAGCCGCATCGCGTGGTAGTTGGGCTGCCCGACGAGTTCACCCTCCCCGTTCTCACCGGTCCCTTGGACCGAGCACACTACGGACATCGGCGCACCGCCGGCGCACGCACCGAGCATAGAGTGCATGTTCATTCGCTCCACGCCGAGCCCAGCGGCGTGGAAGATGTAGTCGACCGTCCACAGCGCCGAGGCGTGGGTCCGGGACGTGTCATTAGTGCCGGGACAGCTAGTCGGGCCAGTCTCCTCGACCCAGAGCGGAACTCCGGCAGCGTCCGCCTTCTCCAGTCCAATGGACAGAAGTCGGTCGGCGCTCTCGTGCGCGAGCGGGTCGACCAGGTTCTCCCACTCCGGGCCGCGCCCCGGCACCTCCTCCGATGTGCAGTCGTAGGTCGCGTACCAATGCTGGCTCAGCGCTGCAGTGCCCGGAAAGTCAGCCTCGAGGAACGCTGTCATCCAGGCGCCTTCGAATGCTCCAGGCCCAACGAGCAGGACAGTGTCCCCAACTGCCCCTCGGATCGCATCGACATACTCCCTGGCTTGGGCGACATAGGCGTCCTCATCCCACTCGCCTGGATTGCGAATCTGCAGACCTTCTCGCCCATCCGCAGTGAACCCGTTGGGCTCATTTCCGATCGAGATCGCCAGTAGGGAGTCGCCGAAGATCTCGACGGCGTGTTTGGCCATGTCGGCACCTCGCTCGGGATCGAAATCACCGAGGGGAATTCCGAGGGTGACCTGGGACCCCACCCTCATCACAGTCTGGTTCACACGCCGGAGATCGCGGGGGGTCACCGTGGTGTACCCCGGGGGGGCGGTCTCGCCTCCTGAGGTCCAGAACATGCTCCGGTCCAGTTTATTCCCGCCGAAGCGTATACCAGGTGAACCAAGCTCGGAGAGAAGTTCGTCGACATTGCCCTCACTCGGATCCCAGCGGGGATCCGCCAGCTCTGTCGCCTCAAAGGAAATGCCAAGGTTGTTCTTACCGATCCCTGGCTGATTCCTTTCGCTCGAGACTTCGATGCTCATAGCAGCTCGATCAAGTGATTGACCGTAAAAGTCCTGTGAGAAATGAACTGCAGGGCTGCCCGTCGAGTGATTTGGCGCCTCGGCAGTTCCTCGCTCCCCATCCACGCCGAGTGAACACGAGGCGAGCATAATCAGAATGACCACAACGCCGAGCGCGTTCGATAGTTGCCGCATCCGGTGATAACTCCCCGTCAAGATCTGAATACCCTTTGAGCATATTTCGCAGAAACACGAACGACTAGCCGGAAAAGAGAACCAGAAGTTCATCGGTCATCAGTGGGCCCGTCTTCTCAGAGCATCCAGCTTGTGTTCCAAACGCCCGATTCGAGCGTACGCCGCCTCGAGTTTGCGGGGCGACGGGTCACTCGCCCAGTCAGGATGGGGTCGAGCTGGACCTGGATTAGCCGACCGATAAATCTCATCCAGAATTCGACCAGCGACACTTGAAGAATGCTCAGACTCTACGTATGCCCGTCCGGCTTCGCCAAGCTCTTTCCTTTTTTGTGCATCTTCAATCAAGTCACTGATAACTTCTTGAAACGTGTCTGGGTTTGCGTTAACCACAGGGATTGATGGGTGAGCAGCGATCACTTCATCGCTTATTCTTGCAACGGCGACTTTCCCTAGGGCCATCGCTTCAAGGGACAGCACTCCTGCGTCTCCGCCGAGAAGCTTTTCGACGACGATATCTGCCTCTGCGATGGCTTTGAGCAATTCTTGATGGCTCACGCCCTCAATCACGCGGAATTCAAAGTCCAAGGTCCCGGACAGGGCTCCCAGAGCCTCTTCAATCATCGAAGTGCCCTTAGTCTCCCTTCTTCGAGAGGCATGAAGCACCACTGGTCTCCGCCTGTGCACTTGCCCAACCATGTCATAGTCACTCATTCTAAGAGTTTTGGGCAGGTACTTAGCGCCGGGCGCATAGACGCTGTCTAAGACTGACGACACCGTGGTCTGATGAGCAAACGTGTGTATGAGCGCCAACCGAACGTCGATCTTCTCTTCGTCACATGGGATATCTGCATATCTATAAAAGCTCCAGCGGTCCCTCGAGTGATGGCTTGCACGACGTATATCAGACCCGTGGAAAGAGACGATCACCCGCTTTCCAAGCGAGCGTAGAAGGGGAAGATCCCACATCTGAGGCAGTCCACTTCTCGATGGAATCAGAGAACGAGCGGTTTGAAAGTGGAAAACATCAAAGGAGGCTTCGATGCTCTCGACGAGAATCGAAAAATAGTCTTCGACTGACTTCGGAGAGAAAACTCGGTCCACCGGAAAATCGTTCGGACTTTCACCAAAATTCCATACCTCCACGTCATAGCCGAGATCAGTCAAGCCCGCAGCCATTGAAGTAGACTGATTTGCTACGTTGCTCGGAGCCAGAAGAACCTTCATATTGTTCACCTTTGCGCTTTTGCCCGCACTGGCCATTGAGCATCTCGGCAGTTGAACCGACCGAGACCTGCCCAGAACTGTCGAGAGTCCCGAGAGAAACTAGATCTTGTGGTATTTAGTCCATTCGGGCATGATCAGCTATCCGGAGTCCTTTCAGGGACCACTCTCCATCGGCATCGACTACAGCCTTTCGTACATAGTCAAGATACTCCTGCACGGGGGGAACACGATGCCCCGGACCAAGGTAAGGCGTGAAAGTGTGGAGCCTTTCGGCATTACCGGAATTGCCGTACTCAGCTTGGAAAGGCAGAAAATGGTCCTTGTAGTGGAGGTCATCACCGGGATTCTGAATGAGTACAACGTCCTGGTCGAAACCAAATGATCGGTAACGTTTGATTAAATCCATTCGCGGCGCCAAAATCGGGTCGTCGTTCACGGTGTCTCGCCCGAATAGACTCCAATGAGCAGTTTCGGAAATTCGCGGGACATAGCGATCAATCTGAATCTGTGGGTTGAACGACACTACCCGAGTGCCCTCAAGCACACTCCCGAGTTGAAGCGCGGCAAACCCACCTCCGGAGTTCCCCACGAGAAGCACCTTATCGATCCCCTTGTGCCGTGCGTACGCGTCGATCATTTTGCCGATCTCGTTGTGGAGATCAAGATCTTCGGTACCCACGTACCACGAAAGAATCATCCGGGAGTCCAAGTCCAGGCAGGGGTCAGAGAAGAACATGACCGGACCGATGCCCAGCTGAGGCATGGATCGTAGCCGCTCGTACCGCGGTACAGAAAACCGTGTTCGATCTGTGGCCCCATGGAAGTAGACCGTGAGCACTTCCCCCGGTTGATCAACGAGATAGCTGGAAAGGACCAGTTGCCCCAGATCAACGCTCCAGATGTAAGGCTCACGCCCCGAAGCCGGCACCGTGCAGGAGTCGTACGAGGACCTGACTGGAACTGCATAACTGGATTGGACGAGCTCTTCATCTGCCCACTGGGTAAGAGGGCTGCGACGCACATTGCCGACGCTGGGATGGTTAGCAAGCCGGTCAGCCAAATCAGTGCCCGCAATGTCGATCAAGGCTGCGGCGAAGCCATAGTCGCGCAAACCAGTTACACGAAGCTCCCTTCCGATGTTCGACAGATCGTCTAATCCACGTAATCGGGCTTCGACCCCCGCCCCGGCGTCGCGTATTCGCGACTTCACCTCTTCAATAGCCCGTCGGACGAGAAGGCGCTGCTCAAGGGCCTCTTCGTTAGTAAGCGCTCCCGCGGCCGCGAGCTCGATGGTGCGCGTAACAGCGTCCTCAGGATCAAGCCCCGCCGGCACCACCGCAGAAAGCTCAGGAGTCACTACAAGGGTCTCTCGCAGGTGTTTGTCGACTATGTCGACTGTGAACTCCTTGCCTGAGCGAGGAATCCTTCGGGCCGCAAAATGTTCACGGTCACCAACGTCGGAGACTATTGTCACGGCTCGGCTGCTGGTTCCGCTCATGGGCACCCGTATACGCCAGGCAACGCGTTCACCGTCGTTTCTCAGCTCGTCAATCTTGAAGTCTCTCAGCGCCGCCGTGGAGATAGTGATCGCGACTGTATCGTTGCCGTCATGGAGCAAGAAGCCCCGCGCGACGGGCTCGATATTGAGATCCGGCGCCACTATCCATTGCAGATGTGCTTCGAACTGTTCGGACGAGCGGACCGAGTCCTCGACCACCAGGTAATTTCCAGTTCGTGCAAACACAACGTGGCGCTGCCATTGGATTTGGAGAAACAGGCTGTTCTTGACTACGAAGCCCTCGACGCGCTCATCCGAGTACTGCCGTACCAGTTCCGCTTCCCCGTTAGTTCTATAGCGCACATCTTCGACAGAAACGACGGAATGCGCTTCATGCCCAGCAGCTGATTCTGTCGGAGGGTCGATGAGCCAGGAGCGCCCCCGCGAAAAGTAAGTGATGCGCGACGGATCCTGATGGGCGCGTCTCCCGCGGACCGGCCCCAGAATCATCGTTACCTGTGTCTCTTCATCGACAGCGCGTTCGGTTTCGCCCCATCCGCTCCGAAGAGAAACTAAACCGCCCGGCTCAACGTAGCGGATTGCAGTCGGTGGAAAGCCTTCAGCGCCTCCAGTCAGCGCGTACCTCATCCTGGGATCCTCGCTGCCGGGCCGTACCTCGGGGAATGCCCCTCCCATTGGAACGAGGTTGCCCGCCGGATCCGTCACCTGCAGCCAGAATTCGATGCCGCGTAGTCGGCGCATCGACTCGTGTTCCTCGGCAACTCCAAGCAATTGCAGAGTGTCCTTCCACTCAGCCGCTACCTGCACGAGCTCTTTCAGATCTTCTGCAATTGAATAGCCGCTTTCGCGGAATGCAGAATTCAACGCTGTAATCGCGGAACTTCTCAATGACTCCATTGATCCCTGTTGCCGGAACTGAAGCGCCAGGCGGACATGCAAGAGACGCAGCCGCTGATCTGCAGCCACCGCCTGGTCTTCCGCACCCGCCAATTGCTCAAGGTGCCGGTTCACAGTCAATAGGGCGTCACTATTGGCCGGGGCACCAAGTGCAATCGCCATGCACCGCTGCTCCAAGGGGAGAGGTTGCCACGCCAACGACTGCACGTCAGCGGCGGCATCCGATCGTGACCACGCGCCGAAGATCTCGCTCCAGGCTTCTTCGGCACCACGTACCTTCGGACCGGCGCGACGCAACACATCCAGCCACCGTAAGGAGTTCAGCTCCAAGCAGAGATTCCGCGGCAGATGGTCAAGCTGGTCGTAGGTGGCAGGGTCGTCAACTCTAAGAACAAAATCGCCCAGCTTGAGTTCACCCTCGACCAACCTTCTTGCCCTTGCCAAATCAGACGGCCGCTCGGCAAAGAAGCCGACAGCCAGCCGGGAGATGTCGAAAAATTCACTCATCTTCCCTGCACCTCACGCACGCGTCGGTTGAGCTTGGCCACGTGCGAGTCAAGATAATCAACCCAAACCGCACGGTTCAACCAGGATTCATGAAATGGAAGAGCTTCGCCTCGGCGAACTATGTCAAGAAAGCCATCAATCTTTTCTACATTGAAATACTCAGGCCAGGCTCGGGGGTTCTCGAAAACATTGAAGAAGTATTCTGGATCGGTGTCGAATGTTGCCAACTTCTTCGCCATACTTTTTCGCGAGTCAGCAACATGCGCTTTGTAGTATCGAACACCAGCCCATGCCGGGATTGCACGACTTACTACTTCATGGGGAAACCGCTTTTCTACTCTTTCGGCTGGCTCTAGGTCAAAGCATGCACGCACATACGCTGGACCGGAGAGCATGATCGCTGACATCGAGCCAAGAGCCTGGTTACCCCATCGACGAAACTTCTCAGTAAGATAGAGGTAATCCAATGAGGCTATGTCGGGGCGACCGTGACGTTTGGCTCTTTCATAAATGTGGTCGAAGAAACCCTCCATCGCCTTACTCGCGCGGTCGGATGTTACAGCACCACGGAAGCTTCTTGCAGCATAAGCAACCGGATGAGGCAGTTTCTCAATGCGCTCATAGTCTCCCGGCCGGTGGTAATAATAACCGTGCATGATTTCGCCGCCGACACCGCCAATACTCAAACCAGCGGAACCCTTGGGAATGCGGACGTTCGATTTGATGTTTGTGGGAGCGGCGTCGCCGTCCCACATCGCGAACGCGTTCTCCAACCTCTCGGCCAGAGTCATCGTAATCGTAGAGTGGCTGGGAAACGTGATGTCGTGTCGGATCTCTTGGCCGGGGCGCTCGCTCCCTTTGTAGATATCCATGAGTTCTTGAGCGATCTCAGCTTCAGCTTCCAATGTGCCGAGGGTGACTACGCGAGCATCGCTTCCTCCGCTGAGCCATACGGCCGCAGTCATTCGAGAATCTCTACCACCACTCAAATACACAGCCGGCGTCCGGACACTCAGAGCATCAAGGTTCCTCGCAATAGTGCGAGTCTGTTCGAGTACGTGTTCATAATCAGGCTTACCAGGTCGCGCTCCTACGAGGTCAGTGAGATCGGTGTGCTCCCGGAAATCAACCGTCCCGTCCGCCGCCACGTCTATGCAGGAAGCTTCGCGCAGTCGGCGAATACCGCGAATTGGGGAATCCTCAAGGGTGAACCAGCCAGCATGCACGTACCTGCCAACTGCATCGCCGTTCACCTCCACTGGCCCTTCGAGGAAATGAGTCAAAATCCCTATGTGATTTGAAGCAGCGACAAAATCGTCGTTTATGACGTAATAACACCGACCAATGCCCAGGTAGTCGGCCCAGACGCGGACCGACCCGTCCGGCCGGCGATGAATCCCGAAATGGTTGGGTAGCAGACGGTCAAAAGAGCCGTTACGAACCATTGTCGAGACTCCACTCCAGTACTGCTCGGGAGTGTAGTCCGCGTCAACAGGAATTGGGGGTTGGGATACGGCAATGACTTCGGAATTTTCAGCGAACCAGGTCGGTGTTTTCCATGCTCCCTGCATTCGATCCGCATTGAAGATGGCCACTCTACCGTCACTCCACTGGTGATCCTGGCCTTCGCCGAAAATCGTTCTTGCGTCGTCCACTGCCGCTTGAAAGAGCACAGGAAGCCTGGAACCTGCTGCCGCGTTTCTTGCAACGCAGATGAAGTTGACGTTCATAACAAGGCCTTTCAGCAAGGGAGTAAGAAAGAACTATTGGGTGACGGTACGCCTATTCGAGAGCGAGTCTCGTTTCCACCGAAGCTCTTGTATCGATAGGAAACCTGAATCCAAGGGACCACGTGGGTTCAAGTGAACGATCCTGTCTCGACCGCCATCCGCGCATTGGATTCATCTGACCTCGAACAGGCTCGATCATTGTTCCAGGACCGCTGACCACCAGACGCAATGAGCCAGCCTCGGTACTCGCGACGAAGACCACGGATTCTTCAGCAGATTCGACCTCGAAAATGCCGGAGATGTTGAACCACAGCGTGCCTTCCCGGGTCTCGGGCGACTGGGAGAAGACAGAATCCTTGATAAGCAGTTCGCTTCCTGGGCGATAGATGAGCCGTCGCCGATGAATGTAGTCAGCGTGATGCACCCTTCCCGACAGATCGAACACACCGTCGTTTTCCGAGCACTCTCCAATTCCACTCCCGTAAGGGGTACGGGTTCGACGCTCCTGATTGCGGCCGTCCATCATGAGGGTGTTGTGGGCCATCGTGCCTTCGACGTATTGGCGTTCCGGTGCTGCATAGTAGAAGCCGTCGCGACGCATCGGCGAATCGGCTGGCAGGAGATCGCCATAGCCAAATCGTCCGCTATCCGTCAAGATCTGCTGGCCCCTGTCGAACCAGACGAGGTTCAGATCGTCCGCATGTTTATGGGCACGAGAATGGAAGGCAGCGCTGAATGCTAGATAGCCACTTTGGCGCAAGGCGCCCGGTCCATTGGGCTGTGGAGATCGGACGAATGCGTAACCCCCATCTGAGTACACTGCCAACTCTAGTGATGGTCGTCTTCCCTGTTCACCGTCCGAGAGAATGTACTGCGTCTCCGGGTCAATTGACTTGGCTTCACGACCCACCATTCGCGTCTCCGGCGAGTCCCCGAATTGAACAAGGGTCCCATCGGGCTGAATCATCCAGCCAAGGACATGAGCTGCGCGTTCGATCCGCCCCTTGACTTCCTCATCTTCGATAAGACCGTCAGTGACAGCGAGCTCGAAAGAGTTGAGCAGCATCCGATGGTAATCCGGCGAGTGCTCGAGGTGGACTCCGTCGACCGCAAACTGGGACTGAGCCATTCGGGCCAGCCGCTCCTTACCCTCTTCTGCGGTGGGCTGAGCTGCCGGAAACATCGGACAGTACTTTGCGGCATGAACCTGAGACACAGCGGTATAGAACCCATGGTTGTTGTTCGGGTTGAAAGCGCGGTCCTTGTGCAGTTCATCAAGGTGCCACGCTATGGCCTCGGCAAGCACCACAGTCTGCTCCCTCATCCCATCGATGCGGGCAGCGCGCAGGGCGAGTGCGAGCAGCCGAGGCGTTCGCAGGGACAGCGACATGTCGTACCAAGCCATAGGATCTTGATCTTCATCGACGCCCAGATGGCTCTCGATCCAGCGAACCGCTATGTGAACTGCCGCCTCGATCCACCGTGGATCCCCCTCCTCATCGAACTCCCGAATAAGCGGATCCATGAACTCCCAGGCGTGAAGGTGGAACCCCCATGAACGATGCTCCTCGCCGTATCGTGACCACTCCCTGATGCTGGTAACCGGCACTGGCTCGAAGCTTGCAAACCGCCATCCATCTTCGAGAACTGATCGCGCAGACTGGCGAATGTCCTGAATGGTGAACCAGCCCTTGGACGGAGGCAGCTTTGCTGCCGTAAGTTCCTCCAGCAACTCGCCGGGGTTGATACCTCGCTCAGTTAATGCGATCTCCGATTCGATGAGAGTGTTGTCCGGCCCTGAGTATCCCAGCTTTCTGTAGGCCTTGTAATACTCATTGACGTTTCTGTCCCAGGACCGATAATTTCGCACCCAGCGAGCGGCACGTCTGCTGAGATCGTGGCGTCGTTCCGGGTCATTGATCAGTGCAATCAGCTTCGCTGCCAGGCTGTCCGCTGAACCGGCGCGGAAAGTTTCGACTGCGCCCGATTGGTCAGCAATTTCTTGCAGCGCGCCAACATCTGAAAGCACGACAGCACGCCCAGTAGAGAACGCTTCAAACGGCTTGAGCGGCGTCACCAAGTGGGCCACAGCTGAAGGCTTTCTTGGAACTACGAAAATATCGATCAATCCGTAGTACCGAAGTACGTCCTCATGCGGCACGCGTCCAGTGAAAACTACGTTTTCGACGCCTCGGCGCTCGACGTGCTCTTGGAGAGTTGACCGGTAGTCTCCATCGCCCACCAGTAGCAGACACGTGGTTTGGGAAACAGAAGCTCTAGCAAGGTGATACGCATCGATTAGCGTGTCGATTCCTTCGTACTCAACAAGTGATGAAATGTAACCGATCGTGACAGCTCCCTCTGGAATACCAATTTCCGCGGCAAGTGCTTGATCTCGTCCTTGCACGGGGAAATTGCCGGAATCGACTGCATTCGGAACGATCGTCACATCGGTTTCAGAGAGCGAACCATCCGCTGCCTGCAAGATATGGCTCTTCATCACCTCGGCCAGCGTGAATACATGGTTTGGCAGCAACCGGGAGACTTCTTCGGCGTGCTTGCGCAGTTCGTAGGCTGCTGGCTTCCCATACATTGCGAACAAGCGCGCGGCTTCATCCGCCCAGTCGTTCGAATCAATGACTCTAGAAAGCCACGACTCTTCCCAAAAGCCCCGGGATTCATAAGCGGTCGGAATGCCATACTTTTTCCCAACAGCATCAGTGATCAAGGCGTTGAAGAAGTCGGACTGGGCATGCAAAATGCTCGGCCGCAATTTCATAACGAGCCGACCCAGGTGAACGATGTTCTCGCGCAGCCAGTCGTCGATGAGCATTTCGTTACGAGGATCTCCCGGCAACAGGTAGTAGTCGATGCCCATATGCGTGTAGTGCGCAGCTTCTTCGCCCCGGAAGTCAGTGATGCCTGACTGTCCCACAACCGCAACAGGCAAGCCCTTCTTGGCCTGAGCCACAGCTGTATATTGGGTTCGCAGGGTATATCCGGTTTGAGTCTGCGGGAGAACTCGTCCGACCATATGCAGAATCGGGCCCGTGGGATCATACGCATTCCCGGGAGCAAGATCAGCATGCACGAGCGTCGGGTAAGAGAAAAGCTCGATCTCGTGTTGAATCTTCTTGACAGCATGAGCATCTGAGTCGCGACCGGATTTCCGGTGCACTTCGGTCAGAATCGTGGATGCCAAATCCCAATAGCCAGCGCCTCGGTAGAAACGATACAGGCGGCGAAGAGTGGTCAGCTGCTGCTTTCGAAGGAGATCGAATCCCTCTATAAGCGGACGCAGCTGGAGCAGTTCGTCGCGATTGAGATAATCGCGAAAGAGCTTGGTCGCCTGGTGTTTGGAAATAATATTTTCTGGTCTCCGACCCAATTGAAGGGCGGATTCGAAGGCGACACGCGTGTTATCAGCGGTTCCATTCTTGAGCTCCGCAAGGTCTGATTTCACGGGAGCGAGGAAGTTTGCTGGAACACGCCGGCGCAGCACTTTCAGGTCCCTATGGACCCTTGCCACCTCCTGAGCAAGCGCTTCAAACGCTTGACCCTCAGCATCATCTTTTTCAGAGCGCTCAGAAAGTTCGGTCTTCATTTGGGCCAGGTCACGCTCCGCGGACTCAATACGGTCCCGAAGCGATACTGCCGCTTCAGCAACCTGCCCAGTTCGCCGCTCCAGATTTCCGGCTCGCGTTGAAAACTGGTCCGTCGACGTAGCAAAACGGCCGATCACGCGAAAAGCCAGGATGCTCGCCAACAAGATCAAAGTGCAGACTATAAGGCTCGCAGATACTGCTGCCAGCCGGGATCCAGTCACAGCTGCAAACACCAGGAGCACCGCCGCGAGCACCGCTACAACGCCCGCTGTTCCGGCCAACCTCCGAACCATCACTCGCACCGATTCCTCGCCTCAATTCCGGGTATTGTATTTGTTTCCACAATTGTCATTCATTTCAACTCGTTCGTACCGACAGCTACCGGCGCCGGAGCTGAGGTTCACAAGGCCATCGCCTCGCAACGACTACACAGTCCACGCTTCGTCACTTTCTCATCAACGTCAGTGTTTGCAGAAATCGGGATCAGCAAGCGGGTCAACAACAAATCGTGGCGCGTCGCAGGATGAGATCAACTGCATCTGCCTTTCGCGAAGAGACCAACGGATCAAGACCCCTCGCTATCCACGTGCGTTCCGTTGACGTCAACTTCCAGGAGGTCCGGCCACGCTTCCCGCACTATGTCGATCTGCGGGCTCGTGCTGCCACGATTTGCGGCATCCAGCATCGATCCCGCTATCAGCCTCCGGGAGTTCAAGAGGAAGCACGTCTCGTGGGCGATATCGCTCTCGGCAACGATAGAGGTCGCCCACACCCCCAACCGGTACTCCCAATAGAACAGTCGAAGCGGGTCAAGAACTCCCGCGCCTACCACCGGGAACTGTGTTCCGTCAACGAACTCCCGAAAGATGTCCACGACGAACGGCGCCTGCGCCTTTCTCCGCGAAGCGATGGCGGCCATCTCGCTTGCATCCAGAGTCTCAGCGGCGCTCTGTCCCGTGGACCGATAGTGGTCGCCGAGGACGGCATATCCATTCGACCTGAAGTGCAGGCCGTCAGGAAGCTGCTCACTGTAGGCTCTCGCTACGGATGCACTGTGGCCCCACTTGCGGTTTCGCTTGAGAACATCCAAGAAGGTCGATTCGGACTCCATCTTCGGTATCGGTAAGACCTTGTGCCGGACTCCGGCCTTGGACGCGACCTGCGCCGCAGCAACAACGTCAAACCGATTGGCGCGGGACTTCTCCTTGTAGGTCACGTCGTAGGTGAACGCCAGGAGCTCTTCCGCCCAAGGACGAAGGATTGCTAAACTGGCCCGGCTGTCCTTTCCGGCCGACAAAGAGAGCAGCAGTTGTCCTCGCTGTTCCGCGAGAGAAGCGACGTGCTCCCGCGCGCTCGCCACCACCTCGGCCACGGAAAGCGGTTCGAAGTCCGAGAGGTCGGGGCGCCGAGGAAAGATTCTGGTGGTCGCTCGTGTCTCCAAGTCGAGCTCCACGTTCGGCGTCAGAGCGACGATTCCGTTGTAGCCGGTCTCCCGGCCCGGAGGACAGCGAAGATTCTGGGCGTTCAGGAAACCTCGATCGGCAGCGTACGAACTGACCGCGCCGCTGGCCCGCGCGGCCAAATCGGCATGGGAAGCGACCACGGGCGGGTGCTGGATACGACTGAAGTACACCGGCCGCAAGCCGGTGGCGTCGGTCTGCACTTTTATACGGCCATCGGACACCATAAAAAGAACGTATCGGCCGTTCAAGTCATCCAATAACGAGTTGGCATTCCCAGGCAGGCGACCTGCGATCCGTCCTGCAATGCTCCGCAGATCAGCGGTCCTCTGCCCATCTATCTCTGCGCTTGCATATCCCACAATGGCGACAGTGGCGGATGTTCCTTCGGTGACGATCGCTTCCACTCTCGGATCGTAATAGAGGGTACAGTCCGAGAACGTCAAGGATGCCCAATGAGACGGCAGATCGCTGATCTTGTGCCCTTCACCAGTCAGAAGGAAGCCTCTGCTGTACAACAACTTCTCGTTCACGCACTCTCCGGGGACGTGTGGGGATGACGGGGAATAGTAGTCGGCGGACTAGCCGATCTCGCTCACGGGACTCGTAGTGCAGCGGCACCAGTCAAGACCGCCGGCGCACTGCTGCGTCCTCCCAAGGATTCATAGATGTCGCTGATGGTTCGCCCGAGCTGGCTCCATTGCCGCTCTTCAGTCACCCAACGGCGCCCGTTCACCGCGAGGCGGGAGCGCAGTTCGTGGTTGTCCAACAGCTGCCGCAGCGCAGTCGCAAGGGAATCGGCGTTGCCCTTTTCATGGAGTAGCCCAGTTTCTCCGTGTCTGACAATCTCTGCCAGCGCAGCGACGTCCGACGCAACGACCGCCTTCTCCATCGACATCGCTTCGAATGGCTTCAATGGCGAAACCATCTCACAGACAGGAAGCGGCAGCCTCGGGAACGGGGTGATGTCGATCAGGGAGTAATACCGCTCGACTTCCTCGTGGGGGACTCGTCCCGTGAACCGGAACAGGTGCTGCAGCCCTGCGATCTCCACCTCAGTCCTGAACTTCTCCAGCTCGGCACCGTCACCGACGAGCAGCACCACGAAATCGTCACGCTCGCTGGCAATCTTGCCGGCAGATTCGATGAGGAGTCCCAGCCCCTCGTAGTCGAGGATCGAACCAACGTAGCCGATCACGGTCTTGTTGTTGATGCCGAGTGACTGGGCGAGCTCACGGTCACGCTCCCGGCGCCGGAAGCGCGATGAGTCCACGCCGTTCGGCACCACAGTGATCTTCTCTCCGTCCACGCCTCGTGCGATCAGCTCGCTTTTCAGAGCGTGGGTGATAGCTAGAACGTGTGTGGCATTGGAGGCAGCGTCAGCTTCCATGCGGGCCATGAACCGGTACATTCCTCCGCTTGCCCATTCCGGGTCGCGGGAGCCGCGTGTCACTTCCCACAGCCCCCGAACTTCGTAGACCGAGGGCAAACCCAACTGAAGAGCTGCGGAAACTGCTGCGAGGCCATTCCAATGGTTCGACGCGGCGTGCAGCAGGAACGGCTTTTCGTCCTCGGCGAAGACCTTCAGCCTTTCGACATAGCGGTCGACATACTGCTGGATGGGCTTCTTCATCTCAAGGCCCGGTTCCGTGCTCAACCGGTGGTACGGCACGCCGTTGACTATGTCGATTGCCTGAATGGGACCGAGCTCCTTGTACTGGGGCATGTCGTAGGGATACCCAAGCCGAGTTACGCCGACCATGTCCCAACCCTGCTGCCGAACAGCGGACAACAGACCGTGCGTGCGCGTCGAGTAGCCCGCGGAATGGTAGGGAAGCGAATTGTGCAGAAGGTATGCGACCTTGTTCTGCTGCGGAGAATAGGACCTTATCTCCGCTGCGGGAGGAAAAGGAAAACCAGACTGAGCAAGTTGGTGATCGCTTCGCACCTTACCAACGCGAAGCTTATTCTTCGCCCACGCGTCATCCGGTCGAGCGCGGAGGTATTCGCTCAAGAGTCCAGGGGCCGCGTCGTGCTGATCACGTGCAAGTTCTCGGCGGATCGCTAGGCGCAGGCTCGTAACCGGCACCTTGTCCTCTGGCAGCTGACGGATTGTTTCAATCGCTGCCGCCCTCCGCCCCCGTGCCAAGCAGAAGATCGCTCTTGCCTGAGCAGTCTCGACTTCATCCAAGTCTTCAAGCGTTGCCTGACCGTCGGACCGGTGGAGCTCCACCACTGCCTGCGCAATCATGTCACCCTCACGGGCAACGACGTCGACGGCCTCATCGATGCGATTGGGAATCGAGAAGTCGAGCGACGGCAGGAGTCGATGAGGGCGACCCTTGATCGCTTCGGGGAGCCGAGTGAGGACTTCCCGAACTCGCGAGAATTCCTGCCGGCTGGCGGCCATTGCGATGAAGGACTCGAGAGCAGCGAAATTGCCGGCGTCCACCTCGACCGCGTTGTTGAAGGCGATGTAGGCGGGATCGAAACGCCCGTCGGACTGGAGGCGATTGCCGTACGACATCCACAGGAGGCTGTCGTTCGGCATGTCGCGCAAGCTGCGGCGCAGCAGGTCCAAGGCGTCCGTCTTCCTGCCTTCCGCCCAGAGAGCGGATGCCTCGCTTCGCACTGTCGCGGATCCCCCGCTGTCGTCCTCCCCTGATCGCCGCCCAGAATCCGATTTCGCGGGAGCGGAGGGAAGCTTGGGGGCGATGGCCTGCCCCAGCGAATACCGTATCCGCCAGATACTCCGGCGCGCGGCAGAGAATGATCTGCTCATGTGTGCGGTTCTCCAATCACACGTGCTGGACGGTCAGCTGTCTTCATGTCTCCGGCTCGCAATCGCACAGATCTCGGCGGCTATGGAAACGTAATCCTGGCCTCGGTAATGGTAAGGTTCGGGGCCCCACTTGTGTTCGGGATCGATCCGCAGGGCGCTGGACTCTCTGCGGACGCGGGTACCGAGGCGGCGATGAGCGTGGCCGGTGTAACGCTGCAATCGCTCATTGGCTTCAAAGGCTCGCCGCGCGAAAGATTCGGCCTGGGTTTCGCTGATCTCCTGTGCGGCTTTCAGTGATTGGGCGAGACCCGCGCCCTGCTGGAGCCGACGGACGCTGTTCCTGGCCCGCCGCTGCCCTCTACGGACGCGGCGGCCCAAAGTGCTGCGGAGGCTTGTGCTCGGATAGGGGTGGCCGCTCAACGCTGCCGCCCACTCGATGTCCAGCAAGACGGAAGTTGCCAGCAGACCCGCGTCCGCCAGTTCCTGCACCTGGCTGTCGAAGGCCCTCGACCACAGGGAGAAGTGCTCGTCTGTGCCGAACTCGATCAGGCGCGCCCCGAGTTCCGGTGCCCGACTCTCCATTCCGGTACGCGACGCCTCCACCGAGTTGGTCAGGAACGATCCGTCGGGGAACTGCCAGACGCCTCGCCTCTCATCGACGAGGTCGATGAGAATGACGTCCGGTTCTGCTCCGATCAGACGTTGGACGGCGTCCCCGCGCTGATCACCTTCATACATCTTCGCCTGGAAGGGCGAGTCGAGCGAGTCCGAGGAGAATGTTGCTTCCCCAACCGGCTGAAGCGAGACGATCGCGGACTGCCGTGCCACATAAGCCTCGACGATCGGACCGGAGATGTACTCGCACGTATCACGGCTGACGCACGATCCGAAGATCGCGATCCGTTGAGTATTCGTGCATTCGGCTTTCTGAGTCACGTCAGCGCTCATCGTCTCTTCGCGTGACGTGCCACGGGAGTTTCCTCCGCAGGTGGTCTCAGGACGATCTGGTTCTCGGAGATCACGGGAAGCATATCGGTCTCTATGGTCGGCCGGCGCACGGGAATCGGCTCCCGTTCGGGGACCACGCTCCTCGACCGGTGGCGTGGGGAGATGCGAACCCGCGAGGAGTGGCGGGGCTCCTCCATATGCATCGGGGACGTTGACAGGACGTGCACAGATTCCGCTTCCCCCTCTTCGACCGCCTGTGTCAGCAGCTTCTCAGCGGTCTCGTGGTTCCCTTTGGCCAGATTCCAGGCCCACCAGCGGTATTTCTCGGCGACGTGTTCGGCCTCACCGTCCATGACGACCTCGCCCTTGTGGAGCCACACCGCGCGGGTGCATAGGTCCTGGATGACCTTTGCCGCATGGTTGACGAGGAATACAGTGCCGGCATCTTCCAGCATCTGGCTCATCGCCTGTTCGCTTCGCTCGGCGAAGGTCGCGTCCCCCGTCGACAACGCCTCGTCGATGAGCAGGATGGACGGCCTCGCGGCGACCGCGATGGCAAACCGGAGCCGCGATCCCATGCCGGAGGAATACGACCCCATCGGACGGTAAACCGCGTCTCCCAGCGCGGAGAGCTCGACGACTTCGTCGAATGCCGCGTCCGCCTGCTCCGGACTCATGCCCATCGCCAGACATCCGAGCCGGATGTTCGCCGCGCCGGAGAGCGACGACTGCAGCGCGGCATTCACACCCAGAAGCGTCGGCTGCCGTCGCGCAAGGATTCTGCCCTCGTCGGGGCGCTCCACCCCGGCGATGAGCCGAAGGAGAGTCGATTTCCCGGAGCCGTTGGCGCCGATCACTCCGACGAACTCGCCTCGCCGCGCGACGAGGCTGACGCCCTTCAGAGCATGCACCCTCTCCTTGGAGCCCAGGCCGAGCAGCTTGCGGGTGGCTCGGTCCAGCGGTCGCCTGCTGCCCGAGCCGCTGGTTCGCACCGTATAGCTCATGTGGACGTTCTCGACGACGACCGAAGCGTCGCGCGCACGGGGGTCAAGCTCGGCCATAGGTCTCCTCCCCCCGGTAGAAGAAGAGGAATCCGAAGATCAGGAAGCTGATCGCCCACCCCGTCCCGAGCAGCCACATCCAGATGGGCGAGTCGACGCCGTACAGAAGGGAGTTGCGCACGATCTGGAGATAGGAGTACATCGGATTGATCTTCATGATCGCCGTGAGGACCGGCTGCTCGACAAACCGGTCGATCGAGAAGAAGACGCCCGAGGCGTACAGCCAGAAGCGAGCGCCCACCTGGATGATGTTCACGAAGTCCGGAACCATATGGCACAGCCGAGCCACGATGAACGCACACCCCTGCGCGAACAGCACCTGAAGCGCAAAACACGGAACTATCAGGAGGACTCGCCATGTGATGTTCTCCATTGGTGGAAAGAGGAGGATGACGACCACCATCACCACGAATGTGGGGAGGAAGTTCATGACCTCGCGTACCACCACCGAAATCGGCAGAGCCGCCCGGGGAAACGAGAACGCTTTGATCATCGACTGACCGCTGCGAATGGATTGGGCGCCCCCGGTCACGCTGCGCATGGTGAACTGGAAGAAGAACACGCCGATGAGCAGGTATCCGACGAAGTTCTCTATGCCACGCGAGGTATTGAGCAGGTATCCGAAGATGAAGTAATAACCGAGGCCATTCAGCAGCGGATTCAGCACCAGCCAGGCGTAGCCCAACAGATTCCGCCGCGTTGTTCCGGCGACCTTCGCCCTCGACTCGGCCAGGATGAAGTGGCGCCGCTTCCACAGCTGTTCGAAATAGATATCCGGTGGGGTACGCCGGCCGACGTCTCCCAACGTCCACGACGGAACTGTGATCGACGTCTTGAGTTGCGCGGGATCGATCTGAGTCACAAGCTCCCTCCCACTTCCAGCCCAAGGCCCTCGTACAGTTCAGCGTAGGCACGTCCGACTCCGTCCCAGCGCCTTTCGCGCCTGACGAAATCCCGCCCCGCAGCGGCAAGCGCTGCTCGGGTGTCCTCGTCCCTACCCAACCACGTGAGTGTATCGGCTAGTGCACAAGCGTCTCCCGGTGGCACAGAAATAAATGCCCCGGGAGGCAAAGACTCGGTCAGAGCTGGCAGGTCGCTGAGGACGACAGGACGCCCGAAGCCTGCGGCTTCGACCGGCTTCAGCGGAGTCACCAGGCTGCAGACCGGGTCGTCCCTGCGCGGCACCACGAACACGTCCAGGCACCGAACGAGGCTGTGAGCGTGGGACTGCGGCACTCGACCCGTGAAAACCGCCGCTGCTCCGAGCGGCCTCGCCTGCTCGCGCAGAGCAGGCAGCTCCACGCCGTCGCCGACCACGAGGAGTCTGAGGTCGACGCCTGCGCTGCGCACTTTTTCGACCGCATCGACCAGAACGTCGAGTCCTTCGTATCCCACGATTGACGCCGCAGTGCCCACCCACACGCCGTCACGCGGAAGGCCCTGCTCCGCCCGCACCTGGCCGGCAGGGATCGAAACATCGGCCTGCAGGACCGAGGCGCTCACCGCGTTCGGAGCTACCAGAATCTTGTCCTCGTTGACGCCACGCCGCACGAGCTCCGCCGCCATCGTCTGTCCGAGAGTGATAACCCGATCGGCTGCGAGCGCGACCTCTGTCTCGCGGTCACGGAAGAGCGAGAATCGCTCGCTGCCTCGAACTGCTTGGTTTTCCTCTGCCGTGCCGCGACCTGCCGCCCAGGTCTCCTCGAGCACTCCGCGCACCTCATAGATCCAGGGAAGCCCGAGGTGCTCAGCGGCTGCCCTCGTTGCGACTCCATTGACGAAATGGGTCGTCGTATGGAGTGCTTTGGCATCCGACCCCCTCGCCACGCCGGCCAAGAACTCCGCCTGCTTCTCAATCCGCTCCTCGACGGTCCTGCCGTGGTTCCAGGGGACGTCACGTACATACGTCACCCCGTCGACGATGTCGTGGTCGCGCCAGGAGAAACGGCCGACGGACACTGGATAGCTCGTTCTCGTCGTCCCCAACACGCCAACACCCGTCCCCTGCACCGCCTGCAGGATTGCGTGAGTCCGGAGGGTGTAGCCCGACTGCGTATGCGGCAGCGAGTTCGTCAGAGAGAAGACGACATCCGCCTTCGGCACCTGCGTGACGTCGCGACTCCGAGTGACAGCCGGGTACCACCCACGAGCGAAAGCGGCTCGCTCCGACTCCAGCCGGGACCGCGGTCTCCCGCGAGGCGCCGCAGCGATGGAACCGGTCATGTCTCCGAGGTACCCGGCAATTCGAGCCCGCAGGGCCCGCGCACCGCTACCGGTCCCTGCCACTGCCGCGAACTGCTCCGCCTCGTCACGCATTCCTACGTGGAGTGCGATCTCACCGAGGACGCGCGCTGAGATCCCTCGCGTCTTGCCTGTCGCAGCCCGCACGACCTTCCGCGCCTCCGACAGGTCACCGCCGAGCCACAATCCGGTCGCCTGCACGGCCGGGTGCTTCCGCTTGGAAAGGAGCCTGCCCACTCCCTTGGAGTACATCCGAGGCAGCCTGCGCGATGCCTGCATGCCGAAGAAGACCGGATCGGATGTCACATGTTCGGCGATCACCCTGCTGAGGGTCACCGCCTGCCTGAAGACGAAAGACGCGCTCATGCCACGCACTCCTCCAGCAGCGACAAGTACGCCCCGAGCTGGGAGTCGGGAGACGCGTTCCGATGCAACCAGGCCTGAGCCTCGGGAGAGGGGCGCAAGCTGCCCGCGGTTGAGCTCAGCGATTTCAGCAGCTCCTTCAATCTTTGCTCGTTCCCAGGAGGAACAACGTGTCCCGCTCCTGACTGCTCCACAATCTGGGCAGATTCGCCCGCGAGGATCCCAGTGATGTGTACGCCGCGCGCCATGAGCGTGTAGAGCTTCGAGGGCACCGTGTATTCGTGGGCCGGGACATCGGCAAGGCTCACGAGCCCTGAATCCGCCCATCGCCAGAGGTCTTCGAGTTCCTCGCCCGTAGTCTGAGGGGAGAAGCGGATCCGGTCGGACGTGGGAGCAGCGAGCACTTCCAGCGCCGGTTTCGCGGCTCCTGCCCCGACGATCCGCAATTCGACGTTCGGCACGGCTCGCACGGCCCTGACGACCATGTCCAGGCCCTGGGAGCGGCCTACGGTTCCGACGTAGAGCAGGCGCAGCGGATCACCGGCGGCGCGATCGCGGTATTGGGCGCTCGGCCTGTACGGAACTGCAGTGTTGCGGATGCAGACAACCTGCCGCAGCCCCCGGGCGCGGAGTCTTCCCGCAAAGCCCTCGGTCGTGACCACCACGGCGTCCGCCCGCCTTTCTGCCCAGTCGAACAGTGCAGGAAGCCCGCGCTGTTCGATCGCCTCGGCAAGAGCCCCGGGAACGAGTCCCCTGCTCATCTTGCGCACCAGATGCAGATCGCCGATCAGGTCCGGCCAAGCATCCCGCATCTCTGCGACATGCGGGACTTCCAGCATCCTCGCAATGGCGTCTCCGGTGAACAGCATCGGCAGGCCGGGCGAGGTGGAGATGACAACGTCGGGCGGATTGCCTCTCAGCGTGGTGCCGACCAGACAGGCGGCGGTTGACGACACGCTCTGGTCGAACAGCTGCCGGATCATCGACGACGAACACGGCACGTACGGCAGACGCAGGATCCGCTCCCCCAGCGTTCCGTCCTCCCATTCCAGAATTCGCGTGCCCTGGGCGCCCAGCGCCGCTGCCGTCCCATGCGGGTAGTGCGGCACCGGCGTGCACACTGCGACCTGGTGCCCCGCCGCGATGAAACCACTGACCAGCTCGCGCCAGCGACGCTGTGGCGCACCGAGCTCGGGCGGATAGAAGTGTGTGAGCAGGAGGATCCTCACGAGGCCACGCTCGCTTCCCGTGCGCGGGCCCGAACCATCGCCGGCAGGTTGGCGTAGATCAGTACGACAACAAGCAGCAACGGGAGCACCACGGACGTCATCACGGGATGAGGATAGGCCAGCAGAGGCGCGGTGATCAGGCATGACAACAGCGTGAGACCCGAGTAGACACCTGCCACCTGTTCATGCCCCAGGCCGGCCTGCTGCGCCTTCTGGTAGAGATGCCAGCGATGTGCCTGGAACAGATTCTCACGAGCATAGAGCCGTCGAGCGAGGGTTAGACCTACGTCGAAGAACAGGAGCAGCAGAGGCGCACCCACCAGCAGGAAGTCTGTTCCCTGGGCCATCAGGTAGGTGGCGAGCACAGCAACGGAGCCGCCGATTCCGTAGCTTCCCACGTCGCCGAGGAACGCGCGCGCTCGACCTATATTGTCTGGCAGGAAGCCGGCAGCGGCAGCGGCCAGAGCTGTCGAGATCACGGCGGCGGCCGGCTCGTCGACGGCAAGGGCAACCACTGCGTACCAATAGCCGGTGACGACTGTCCAGGATGCGGTCAATCCGTTCAACCCGTCCATGAAGTTCACTGCGTTCACAGTGGAGACGACCATCAGGGTTACTGCTGCGATGGCGAAAAGCCCGTGACCGTGCAGCCAGCCGAGCGCGCCGGCGAAGAGCACCGCAATCAGGACCTGGAAAACCAGCCGAGGCCCGGCGGACATGGAGCCGAGATCGTCCATGAACCCAAGCACACTGAAGCACCACGTGATCAGGACGAACAGACCGATGACCACGACCGCGCTGAACATCGTGATGTCGCCGGTGAGCAGGCCGATCGTTCCACCTACAGCACTTCCCACCGTGACACCCGCCCCGACAGCCAGTCCTCCCCCGCGCACCACCGGACGCAGATGGCTGGACCGGGCAGAAGGCACGTCGATCACCCCGAAGCGCCGGAGCAGCGGGATGAGAACGCGACAAGCTGCGAAACTTGCAAGGCATGCGACAGCGGCGCTGACCAGGAGGGCCAAACTCACGCCAGGTCCCGCGCCGGCCGCTCTCGAACTGTCGAACACAACATCTCTCGCAGCTCCGCTCGAAGATGTCTCCTCTGGTCCTCCGAGGCGCGCGCCTCGGTCATCGACAGCAATTCTCTGATTGTCCCCACGTCAATAGGTTCAATAGGAACCTGCGTGATCAGAGGGTGCGAAGGACGAACGTCAACCTCATCGCTCCCCAACCGCTGCTCCAGGAGCTTTTCGCCCGGTCTCAGCCCGGTGTAGACGATTTCGACTCCGGTGCGGCCGCTGAGCGCGATCACGCGCTTCGCCAGGTCCTCGATGCTGACGAGATCACCCATGTCCAGGACCAAGCTTTCGCCAGGTCGTCCGATTGCCCCGGCTTGCAGTACCAGCTCGCATGCTTCAGCCGCGGTCATGAAGTAACGTTTTGCTCCCGGCGCTGTCACAGTCACCGGTCCACCGGCAGAAACCTGCGTCACGAAGGTGCCGAGAACAGACCCTCGCGAACCCAACACGTTACCGAACCTGACGGAGATGAAATTCCGACCGGTTTCTGCGGCCATCGAAGCGACCACCCGCTCGGTGATGAGCTTCGTCGCTCCGAGGACCGATGTGGGATCGGCGGCCTTGTCGGTCGAGATGTGCACGAAGCGCTCGACGCCGACGTCCCGAGCGGCTTCCAGCAGCGCCAAACTGGCCCCGACGTTCGTCTTGATCGCTTCGTCGGGAAATCGTTCCAAGAAGGTCAGGTGCTTGAGCGCGGCGGCGTGGAAGACGATGTCCGGCCGAACCTCGTCGAAAAGGGCCTGAACGAAGGAGCGGTCGCGCAAGTCTCCGAGGATCAGGTTGTCACTGGTCAACGGGGCAGCACCATCAAGCACCAATTGCGTAGCGTGAAGCCCGGACTCATCGCGATCTGTCATGACCAGACGTCCCGGAGCGAACCGAGAGATCTGCGAGCACAGGAATGAGCCAATCGAACCGCCAGCACCCGTCACCAGCACAGTTCTGCCATCCAGATAGGAAGAGATGGACTCGATGTCGGTGTGAATAGGCTGTCTGCCTATCAGGTCATCGAGTTCTACAGATCGGAAGCTGCCCGGTCTCAGCGCGATCGCCGAAGTACTCGACACTTCCCTATGGCGAATGTCAGTAGCGTCGAACTCCGGTAGGACCTTGACATCAACGTTTGCCTCCGCCGACGCTTTCATCAGGCGATCGAGCTTGCCCGGGTCGATGGTGGGAATCGCGATGATCAAAGTCTGGGCGCCGGTTCGTTCGATCGCACGACTGACGTCGCCAAGGGAGCCCAAGACGCGAACACCGTCTGCCCGCAGATGCCGCTTGCCCGGGTCGTCATCAAGCATGCCAGCTGCCACGTACTCTTCGCGAGGATCGTCCCGGATGACTCGCAACGCCAGCATCCCATGAGCGCCTGCGCCCACAATGAGTGCGGATTTAGCGTGGCCGGATTTGCCGCGTTGCCGGTAGCGCATGGTTGAGCGGGTCCAGTTGATGACTCCGATGGTCACCACTGTCATTGCCGCAGCTGAGACGGGTGTGCTCATCGGCACCAGGGGTCGACCAGGTTGAAAGGCGTTGAGCAAATACATGATGCCGCAGGCCACAGCGACCATACCTCCGATGGCCACGAGCTCATCGGCAGATTCCTTCGGGTAGCGGCCGCGGTATGTCTGCCACGAACCAGCGACCACAACGGTCAGAAAGGCAATCGCCGAGCAGATCGCAATGCCTGGGTAATTCGGTGCAGCGAGGGCAAAGTCGTATCGCGCAAGCGAGATGATCCAGATGAACGTCGCAAAGATCAGACCATCAGTCACAGCACGGACTGCAGCCCGCTGGGGCTTCTTCCGAGCGGGGACATCCCGCGGATCGAGGAGCTGAACTTCTGTCACTGCTCGCCCGGGATTGTCTGGCAGACCTCATCCGAACAGGCGCTCACAGCAGAAATCAGCTTCTCCTCTAGACAACTGGGACCGGCGGTCCACACATGAAGATGCAGACTGCATGTATCGAGTCTGGAAAGGCTCTGTATACTCGGCATAGCCTACGCTAAGTCGTGAGTTTTTCCAGAATGCCGAGTGACCCGCTCCCCTTGCCCCAAACAATCGATGCCGCCCGGAGAACAGTGATTCCAGCCCCACGCAGCCCGGAAGCCGCGCTCTCGTCAGTTCGGAAGGCATTCTGGCACCTCCGAACAGGCGGCCCGGGGCAGGTACGGACCTGGTGGTCGAGAAGGAACACTAGGCGAGCGGTGAGCGCGAACAACGACGTCGAACTTCCACTCGAGCAGAGGTACCCCGAGTACCAGCCGCGAGAACGCCGCCCGGTCTTCTCGACGATTCGAGTCGGCACCATCCTCGATGAGTTCTCCCACCGCGCCTTCGCGTACGAATGGGATATCGTCCCGTTGACTCGGGAAGGATGGCACTCTCAGCTGGACGAGGTCGGGTTCGTCTTCATCGAGTCTGCTTGGAACGGAAACGCCGGTCAGTGGCAGTACCAGCTCACAGGCGCCTCGGGCGTGAAGCCGGACTTCACAGCTCTTATGGAGGAGTGCCGGAAGCGCGGCATTCCCACAGTGTTCTGGAACAAGGAGGACCCCCCGCATTTCAACGACTTCCTCGGCGCCGCTCGCCTGTTCGACTTCGTCTTCACATCCGATTCGCGGCTGCTCGAGCGTTATCGCGAAGAGCTGGGCCACGACAACATCGGCGTCCTGAGTTTCGCGGCCCAGCCGGCGATTCACAATCCCGAACGCCTGCAGCACGGCCATCAGAGCCGAGATGTGGCCTTCGCCGGCATGTATTTCGCTCACAAGTTCCCCGAGCGGCGAGAACAGATGGAATGGCTCCTGGGAGCAGCGGCTGACGTCACTCCCCGGATGGAGCACGGCCTCGAGATCTTCTCCCGCCAGCTCGGCGGTGACGAGCGATACCAGTTCCCGGGCGAGCTCTCCGACCACGTCGTCGGATCGCTCCGCTACTCGCACATGCTGACGGCGTACAAGGCGTACAAGACGTTCCTCAACGTCAACTCCGTCATCGACTCGCCGAGCATGTGCGCACGGCGAGTCTTCGAGATCACCGCCTCGGGCACTCCGGTCGTGACTGCTCCGAGCGCGGGAACTGCGGGGTTCTTTCCGCCGGATGAAGTGTTCCAGCCGCACACCCGAGAGGAAGCGCGGGACCTGCTTCGCGGGATCGTGCGCAGTCCTGAGCTGCGCGACAGAACCGTGCACAAGGCGCAGCGGCGGATCTGGCGCGAACACACCTACACCCATCGAGCGATGACGGTGATGGATGCCGCCGGCATCGACCACCCCACGCCATTCTCGAAGTCCATTTCAGTGCTCGTGTCCACCAACCGCCCGCATCAGGTGCAAGATGTGCTCGAGTCCGTCGCGAAGCAGAGTCACGAGAACACGGAACTCGTGCTCCTCACCCATGGCTTCGAGCTCTCCCCAGCAGAGCTCCGGGCTCAGGCGGAGGGCTGGGGCATCCGCTCTCTGGTCCTTCTCAGTGCTGACAGCTCAGTCCTGCTGGGCGAGTGCCTCAATCGAGCAGTTCGCGCTGCCGGCGGCGACATCCTTACCAAGATGGACGATGATGACATGTACGGCGCGCACTATCTCACCGACCAAGCCGCGGCCCTCAGGTACTCGGGAGCGGAGATGGTCGGCAAGCAGGCGCACTATCTTCACCTCCGTGGCCGCGAAATGGTCATGCTCCGTTTCCCCGAAAGAGAGCACAAGTTCACCGACCTGGTGATGGGGCCGACGATGATGGCGCCTCGGGACGTTTTTTACGATCTCGGATTCGCCGATGTACAACGGGGCGAGGATACTGATCTCCAGCGAAGGCTGGTGAGATCCGGAGGAGCGATCTACTCCGCCGACCGGTTCAACTTTGTACAGGTCCGCGGCGACCACGAGCATACGTGGCAGGTTGACGATGCTGTGCTGATCGCGAACAGCGACGTCCACACCTTCGGATTCGCCCCGGACCACTACTTTTTCTGAAAATGTCCAGACTAGAAGGAGCACCATGATCAGAGCCGAATCGGTTCCAGCCGCACACAACGTCGCCGTCGTCGGCCTGGGCTACATCGGCTTGCCGACTGCAGCTGTTCTCGCAAGCGCGGGGGCAGATGTGACCGGCGTCGACATCAACCAGCGCACCGTCGACTTCGTCAACAATGGGGAGGTCCCGTTCGTCGAACCGGAGCTGGGCACGGTCCTCGCCGGCGCGGTGAGCCAGGGGCGCCTCCGCGCCAGCCTTGAAGTTCCCTCGGCCGATGCCTACATCGTCGCGGTCCCCACCCCGTTCAAGGGCGACCACGAGCCGGATCTGTCCTACATCCAGGCAGCGGCGGAATCCATCGCACCCACGCTCAATGGCGGCGAACTCGTCATCTTGGAGAGCACTTCCCCTCCGGGAGCCACAGAATTCATGGCTCAGGCGATTCTCGACAAGCGAAGCGACCTCACTCTCGAGGCGGACCGACCGAACACTGTGTACTTTGCGCACTGTCCGGAACGCGTGCTTCCCGGCCGGATCATGATCGAGCTGCGCACCAATGACCGAATCGTCGGCACGCTCAACGGAAATGCCGGAGAACGCGCTCGGGATCTCTACCAGCTGTTCTGCGACGGCGAGTTCTTGATGACTGACGCGCGCACGGCTGAGATGGCGAAGCTCACGGAGAACGCCTATCGCGATGTGAACATTGCTTTCGCCAACGAGCTCTCGGTCATCGCTTCCAAGCTCAACATCGATGTTTGGGAGCTCATCGAGCTGTCCAACCACCACCCGCGCGTCAACATCTTGCAGCCTGGCCCCGGCGTGGGTGGGCATTGCATCGCCGTGGACCCGTGGTTCATCGTGTCCGCGGCCCCGGAAGACGCGCGTCTGATCCGCAACGCCCGCGAGGTCAATGACAGCAAGCCGGAGTTCGTGCTCAATCACGTGCTTCCGAAGGCGGAGCGGTTCAAGGACCCTGTCATCGCGGCGCTCGGCCTGGCATTCAAGCCGGACATCGATGATCTCCGCGAGAGCCCGGCCCTCAACATCGTCAAGAGCCTCTCCGACCGCCTGCCCAGCGGCTGCATCCTGGCCGTCGAGCCGAACATCGAAGAGCTGCCAGCCAGCCTCACAGAGAAGGGCAACGTCGAGCTTGCGGAGTTCGAGGACGCTCTCGATCGAGCCGACATCATTCTGCTGCTGGTGGACCACACGGAGTTCAAGAACTACAACCCGCGCGGGCTCAACAGCAAGATCGTCTACGACACCCGCGGAGCATGGCGCTCACTGAGGTGATCCCTTAAACCATCGGTGCCCCTGAACCGATTTCAGTCGCTTTCAGGGGCACTGGTGTTTTGAATGGCACTCAGCTACCGAGTCATGCGCGAAGGCGTGCCGTCTTCTCTTCGTTGATGCAGAACATTTGCTCCGTCCGCACGAACGCATCGAGCGGACCGTTGTACTCTATGACGACTCCGTAGTCGTCCCGCGCGCTCTCGATGCTTACATATCCGTTAATCACATCAGCCAGGACACGATCAACCGGTCGCTTCCGGGGATCGCCATACCCTCCGCCCCCTGGAAAATTGAGGTTCACCTCAGCGTCATCCCCCAGGAATACTTGTCTCTTTCTCGGGAGGGCCTCACCCGTGGATACACGGGTGAACGATCCAGGCCGTCCTGGACCACCACCCGCAGCACCCGACGCTGGATAGTCGACTCGGTCGATGTTGGCATTGACGGACCACGCACCCTTCCCTCGCCTACGCACGCGCAGTCTTTGGCTCACTCCTCCGCGGTGTTCTCCCGGCCCTGCGGAATCTGGCAATAGTTCACGAGTGGTCTGAACGATTGGGGTGTGAGATTCCAGAATTTCGGTGGGTGCGGCTCGAACGCCTGTAGGAAAGCCGGTCGTCGTGAGTCCGTCCTTCCGAGGTCGACCGCCGCTGCCGCCCGCTCCGAAAGAGGTGAGCGTGAAGTAGGACTGGCCGTCTTCTTCGTCTGTGACACCGCGCCAGACTGTCATCCACAGCGCATCTGCGCTCGCTGCGGGGAGCCCCTGCGGGACGGCGGGGCGAAGCGCCTCGAAGACAAGACTGGGCAGGAAGTGACCGACGAGATGACGGGACGCGACCGGAGCGGGCTCAAGACAGTTGAGGACTGATCCTTCGGGTGCGTGGGTCGCAACAGGACGAAACGAACCTTCATTGTGCGGAATGTCCGGCGATAGTGCCGCCTTAACCGCAAAAGAGGTGTAAGCGCGGGTGTAGTTCAGGACCACGTTGACGCCGTGCTTCGATTGAGGAGATGAACCGGTGTAGTCGACTCTGATCGAGTCTCCTTCAACGGTGACCGCCACGGCGAGCACAAGCGATGCGTCACCAAATCCGTCAATCTGCATCGTCGCGGGGTAATGCCCATCGACGAGCTCCGCGATTCGACTGCGGAGAGCGTTCTCAGAGCGGTCCATGATGGCGGAAGCGACTCCGTCGATCTCATCAAGCCCATGTTCGTCCATAAGCGCGAATAGGCTACGTGCTCCCACCTGGTTCGAAGCGACTTGAGCGTAGATGTCACCCATGGTCTCGTCCGGTGTTCTCACGTTCGAGCGAATGATCTCCTCAAGTGTTCGGTTCGGCCCCGCCGCCGTCCGCAGTTTCATGATCGGAAGTCGGAGGCCCTCCTCGTAAACCTCCCGTGCTTCGGCGGAAAGGATCTTTCCGCCTATATCCGGGGAGTGGCAGCAACTCGCGAACCACGCGATGAGAGAGCCGTTGCGGAAGAAGGGTGTAGCAATCGTGATGTCATTGATCTGGCCAGCAGTCATCCATGGATCGTTAGTGATGAGGACATCGCCGTCCGACAATTGATTAGGCGGGAACCGCGCAACGATGTGCTCCATTCCCGTAGCCATCGCGTTGATGTGCCCGGGAGTTCCTGAGGAGGATTGGCCGATCATTCTGCCACGGGAGTCGAAAACCGCACATGCCAGGTCGTAAGACTCCCGGACTACCGGGCTGAAAGCCGTATTGATTAGCGCGGATTGTTGCTCGTCAAGGATCGAATGGAGTCTGTTGGCCACGAGTCCAACGACTACGGGGTCCGCCTTGTCCGTCTGAGTCGGAGCTGCCTGGATTTCATTCATCGCCGATTCCCCCAGCGCAGATGGGTTCGTACCATTCGTTTCATGAGGTCGGTCCTTTGTCTGCTCCGAGCTCAACCCGGATTGCCTGGTCGTCCAGAACGAGGCAGTGGCCACCGGGTGGAATCACCAGCGTGGATTCAGGCTCTTCGACGAGCGCTGGACCCGTGATTTCAGCACCGGGGCACAGGAGATGCCGGTCGTACACATTCACTTCTTGGTACCCAGTGTCAGGACCGAATTTGGCACTGCGTCGGCCCTTCACCGCGGTGTCTGCAATCCTGGTCGACGAGAATGCGAGAGCTTGATGCGGGTCAGGCCCGGTAGCTCGAACTCGCCATGTAAGGACCTCAACGCCCACGCCCTCCGGAGCAACGGGTCCGAAGCGCCGGCGGTACGCGTCGTAAAACTCGCGTTCGAGCTCCACGTGCCAATCTGCCGTCTCGGTGACGGGAGGAGCGAATACCTCAATTTCCGCGCCCTGCCCCTCAAACCGCATCTCCACGCTCCGGGCGAACGAAATATCTCCGGTTGCCACTCCCGATGATTCAAGCAATTCCGCCGACTCTTCCTCGAGCGAGCCGAAGAGCGCTTCCGCGACACGCGGTAGCGAGTCGTCCAGTCGAGAATACCGTGAGCGGACGACGTCAATTGAGGGCGGCGCGGCGAGGAACCCGAGTGTACTGAGCACCCCGGCTGCAGGCGGAACGATGTAGGACGGACTCCCCAGTGCCTGCGCGACACCAGGCCCGTGGAGCGGTCCATTGCCACCGGAGACGAAGAGCGGCAGTCGGTCGACATCGCGACCGCGCTCGATTGCATGCACTCGGGCGGCGTCGGCCATGTTCGCATTCACAGTCGCGTGAATTCCCCAAGCGGCATCCTCCACCGTAATGCCCAGGGGCTGCGCAATTTGCGTCCGGAGCGCCTCGCGGGACGATTCCACATCGAGGATCATCCGCCCACCCAAGAAGCTCGCTGAGTCGAGCAGTCCAAGCACCAGGTCCGCATCTGTCACAGTCACGGAGTCACCACCCTGCCCATAGCAGACGGGCCCAGGTTCCGATCCTGCCGAATCCGGCCCTACCGAGATCAGGCCCAGAGAATTGACTCGAGCAATTGAGCCGCCACCCGCTCCAATCTCGATCATGTCGATAACGGGGGCCCGAACAGGGAGGCCCGACCCGGGTTTGAGCTTGTAGACCCGGTTGACTTCGAAAGCGTGAGTGAGCAGCGGTTCAGCATCCTCAATCATGCAGAGTTTGGCGGTTGTGCCGCCCATGTCGAAGGCGAGCAGATCGGAATCTCCCGTTCTACGCCCAAATGCGACAGCGCCCAGAGCTCCACCGGCGGGTCCTGATTCGAGCATGCGAATGGGAAACCGCTGAGCCACCTCGATCGCGGTGACTCCTCCATTGGACAGCATGATCATTGGAGCGTCCCGCACGCCCAACGTGTGCAGACCCTCGCGGAGCTCAGCAAGGTAATCCTCGACCACTCCTTGTACATAGACGTTTGCGATCGTGGTGCTGAATCGCTCGTACTCACGCACCTCTGGATTAATGTCACTTGACAGTGCCACCCGGAGTCTCGGAGCCACGTCATTAATCACTTCGCGAGCCTGCTGTTCATGCTCCGGGTTCATGTGGCTGTGGAGAAAACACACGGCCACTGCCTCTACGCCCGCCGCTACAAATTCCTTCGCGACGGTTGCAACACGGTCCTCATCGAGGGGGACGTGGACTTGACCCGTCGCGAGAATCCGTTCCGGCACTCCAATCCGCAGGTTCCGCGGCACGAGCGGCACCGGCATCTCGATTTCCAGGTCATAGAGATCGTAGCGATGTTCACGACCCATTTCGATGACGTCGCGGAAACCCTCCGTCGTGAGCATCGCAGTTCGCGCCCCTCGCCTTTCGATCAGTGCGTTCGTCACTAACGTCGTCCCGTGGACTAGCCGTCCGATTCGGGACGCGTGGATCTCGTGCGTCCGCAGGAGTTCACCAAGTGCGTCGATGACGCCCTGCGCAGGGGAACCATGTGTTGTCAGCGACTTTCCAACAGCGACAATTCCGGTCGGATCGAGCACAGACAGGTCAGTGAAAGTCCCACCGATGTCGATTCCTACGCGTAGCGACGGCTCGTCTGCGGTCATGATTCCCCGATCCCAGGTTGGGTGCGCCCCCGATAGACTGTTGCTGGCATCCTGCTAGATCGTCGGACGATCTGCAAGCTTTTCGTTATCTGGGTCACGTGTTTCCGCGTGAGAACTACAAACACTAGGAGGACCGTGACTTCCCTCCAGTCAGAATCGGGCGCGGCCTCGCGAGTAGCCAACGAAATTCGGGGCTGGATAGTCAAGGGTGAATTGCAGCCCGGGGCAAAGCTCGCGGAAGAACGGATGCGCGCCCAGCTCGCGGTCTCCCGCAGCACCTTACGGGAAGGCTTCCAGCTGCTCGTACGGGAACGCCTCGTCGTCCACGTTCTCAGTTCCGGCTTCTTCGTACGCCGACTTGCGCGAGAGGACATCGCGGATCTCATGGCGACCCGTGAGGTGGTTGAGTGTGGCGCCCTCTGGACAGTAAATGAGGTTGAGGCATCGAGTTTGGATCGAGTTGAAACTGCCGTAGTGGCTGGGCAAACGGCGAGGGAGTCGGAGCACTGGCAGGCCGTCGCTGCCGCAAGCATCGAGTTCCATCGCGGACTGGTGGCCCTCGCCGGCTCGGCCCGGCTCGACTACCTCATCGCCCAAATACTCGCCGAATTCCGACTGGCCTACGGCTATATGGAAGATCCCCTCGCCTTCCACGTGACGTACTTGCGGAAGCACGAAACTATTCTGAAACTGCTCAAGGAGAATGCCGCACATGCGGCGGCGGAGTACCTCCGGAGTTACCTAACTAGCTCGCGCATCGACCTCCTCGTACGAGTTCCCGAGTAGAAGCGTTGTGGGCCACGCCCGTTTATTGTTTTCGTCAGACAATCGGTCTACAGTGCTGTGAACCAGATCACATAAAGGCCTGTTGATTGCGAGGTTGCCCGATGCAGACCCAACCCCAGACCGCAGTTCCTGCGGCACCGTCACCCGCATTGGTTCGTCGCGCCACCATCGGGGCGTCGATCGGCAGTGTGGTCGAATGGTTCGACGTGGCTCTGTACGGCTATCTGGCGGTCATCATTGGTGAGGTGTTCTTCCACTCGGAGGATCCGACCTCTGCACTGTTGAGTTCGTTTGCCGTCTTCGCCTCCGCATTCATCGTGCGTCCACTGGGAGGATTGTTCTTCGGCGCTCTAGGCGATCGCATCGGTCGGAAGAATACTCTCGCCGCCGTGATCCTCACAGCGTCTCTAGCGACGTTCGGGATAGGCCTGCTGCCTGGCTTCGACACCATCGGAGTCGCCGCACCTGTCTTGCTTGTGGTGCTCCGTTTGGTGCAAGGATTCTCGGCGGGCGGTGAAATGGGCGGTGCCTCTGCATTTGTCGCTGAGTATGCACCGAAGGAGCGGCGCGGCTACTACGTCAGCTTCGTCGAAATGGGATGCATAATGGGCTTCCTCCTGGGCGCGGCCACCGTACTCGCGATGAATCTCGTGTTCACCGAGGGGCAAATGCACGCGTGGGGATGGCGCATTCCATTCCTAGTGGCTGCGCCGCTGGGAATCGTCGGTCTATACATCCGGTCCCGACTCGAAGAAACCCCCGAATTCGTAGCCCTACAGAATGCAGGGCAAGTAAAGAAAAACCCTCTGAAGGAAACCGTTGTCCATCACTGGCGTGCGGTCCTCATTGTCGGTGCGTTCGCGCTTTTCCAGAATGTCGCGATCTACATCGTTCTCACCTACGTTCCCACGCATCTCACCGTGAGCGCTGGATTCAGCTCACTCACGGGGTCCCTTTCCGCCGTCATCACGATGGCGGTGCTATGCGCGATGATTCCGGTGACCGGTTGGCTCTCCGACCGCGTGGGTCGCCGCCCTGTGCTGCTATCAGCTTGCGTGTCATCGCTGATCCTTGCCGTACCGATGTTCCTTGCGATGGAAATCGGGAATCCGACAATAGCGGTACTCGCCCATGTCGTATTGGGCCTGTCGCTGAGCTTCTTCTTGGGGCCGGTGCTCGCCGCCGCGAACGAACTCTTCACCACAGACGTGCGCTACGGAGGATTCTCCTTAGGGTACAACCTGTCGGTGTCGCTCTTCGGTGGGACCGCTCCGTTCGTGGTGACTCTTATGATCGCCCAGACCGGCTTTACCGCTTCACCGGGTGTTTACATCGGCATTGCAGCGATCGTTACTGGGCTGGTTGTGTTCTCCGTCAAGGAAAGTGCACCCCGTATCGTAGCGCAACAGCAATAGATCAGCTGTAAGGCATTGCTGGCCAAGCGGACGCTCCAAGTCACCGGTAGTTCTCGTACTCCTTGACGACGTCGTCGGTCTCGCCGTCGGCGCGGAGGTCGCCCTTCTCGATCCAGATGGTGCGGTTGCAGGTGTCGCGGATCGACCGCATGGAGTGGGACACCAGGAACACGGTTCCGGCTCGCTCGCGGATCTCCCGGATCCGCCTCTCGCTCTTCTTCTGGAAGTCGCGATCGCCCACGCTCAGCGCCTCGTCGACGATGAGGATCTCGTGCTGCTTGGCCGTCGCGATCGCGAACTTGAGGCGCGCGGACATACCGGAGGAGTAGGTGCGCATGGGCATGTCGATGAAGTCCTTGAGACCGGTGAACTCGACGATCTCGTCGTACTGCTCCTCGATCTCCTCACGGTCCATACCCATCGCCAGACCGCCCAGGATGATGTTGTTGCCGCCCGACAAGTCCGGGATCAGCGCGGCCCCCACGCCCAGCAGGTTGGGCCGCGACTTGGCGTAGACCGCTCCCTGGGAGGGTGGAGTCAGGCCGGTGAGGGTGCGCATGAGCGTCGACTTGCCGGAGCCGTTGGTGCCGATGATGCCGATCGACTCATTGGCCCGTGCGACGAAGGACACGCCCTTGAGGGCATGGATGGTGCGCATCTCCCGCCCGCGCTGCAGCAGTCCGCTGGCCACGCTGGGCTTGACCCGCTTGCCGGTCGCCAGCGTCTTGAAGTGCACGTGGACGTTGTCGCAGATCACCACGGGCTGCCCGGTCTGCGCCTGCTCAGTTCTCTCGCCCATACCGCTCCTCAGCCTTCCAGAAGAACACGATGCCCACGACCAGGATCACGACCGCCCAGAGCGCCAGCTTCCACCAGTAGTCCCACGGGATGGTGTACTCATCCAGCAGGATCCCGCGGGCGATCGACAGCACTTCGTGCAGCGGGTGCCAGTCGTAGATTTGCATGAGGGTCGGGTACGGCTCCAGCACTGTCCGCGGGTCGAAGAACACGCCGGAGGTGTAGAAGATCATCCGGGAGATGAACGGGATGAACTGACTGAGATCCCGCACGTGCACCGTCAGCCGGGCGAAGATCAGCGCCACACCCTGGTTGAACAGGTAGAACAGGAAGATCAGCGGGATGAACAGCAGCCAGCCCCAGTTGGGGCGCGCCCCCCACATCATGGTGAGGACGAACATCAGCAGCAGGGTGGGCAGGAAGTTCAGCAGGTTCTGCAGCACGGTGGCGATCGGCAGCACCATCCGCGGGAACGGCAAAGACTGGACGAGCGAGCTGTTGCTGATGATCGATTTCGCTCCCCCGTTCATCGAGGTGTTGAAGAACTCGAGGAAGAACACGCCGATGATCAGGAACGGCACGAAGTTCTCCGGCCTGGCGCCGGCCAGGATGATGCCGAACACCAGTCCGTAGACGAGTGCGGACAGGATGGGCCGCAGGAGCACCCACAGCATGCCCAGCCGGTTGCGCTCGTTCTCGCTCTGCATCCGGTAGCGGGCGAGCGTGAAGGTGAAGTCCCGCCGCCGCCACACCTGCTGGAGGTATGACCACAGAGACGGCCGAGCGCCCATCCGGTGCAACGAGTGCTCGGCTGCCAATTGAGGCATGTTCATGGAGTGCTGGACACTCTCCTTCGGGATTTGGGTCATGCGTGATTGTATGCCACGAGCATGCCCGGCTATCGGCCCCGTGCGCGGGCGCGCATGTCGAAGTCGTCGGCCTCGACCTCGTCGCGGGTCGGGACCTGCGGCTGGGCGAGTACCTTCTTCGCCGCGTTGTGCAGCTGCGGCGTGCCGAGAGTCTCGACGCCGACCAGCGGGGAGTCCGAGGCGTCGCCGGCGAACAGGGCGACCTGGAACGACTTCGCATCCGGCTCACCCAGGACCACGGGAGTGCCGGTGGTCCTGCCGGCGGACATTCCTGCGGTGAATACCCGGACCGGGCCCTGGAAGCTCCAGTGCCAGGGGATGTCGGCCCACGCCTCGGCGGCGGTGCCGGTCAGACGCTTGCCCAGCCAGCGGCCCTGGGACCCGGCCATCGGCTCGGACTCCAGCCGCCCGTAGGCGGCCATGGGCCCCGCGGTGATGCGCGAGGCGTCGCCGAGCGCGTAGACGTCCGGCGCCACCCGCAGGCATTCGTCGACGTGGAGGGCGCCGGTGATCTCGCGCGGCAGTGCGGCGGGCAGGAACTCCGTGTTCGCCTGCGCGCCGATCGCCACCAGCCACAGCTCGTGGAGGGCATAGTCGTCCGGAGTGGAGTCGGGAACGAACTTCACCCCGGCCCGCGCGTGCAGGTCCATCAGGGTGGTGGCCGTCTCGGTGCTCAGGTACGACAGCGGGCGGTCGCGGCGCAGGTAGACGGTGGCGTGGTGACCGGCCTCGACGGCTCCGCGGGCGAGCTCGAGGGCCAGGTAACCGGAGCCGACGATGCCGATGTCCACGCCGGTCAGCGGCTGCCGGGTGAAGGACTCGTAGGCGGAGGCGGCAAGGGAGCTGCGGATCGCCTCGGCGTCGGCCAGCGAGTGGAGGGTGAAGGCCGGGCCGCCGGGCAGCTGACCGGGGTAGGGCAGGCCGGTCATGCCGGTGGCGATGACCAGCTGGGAGTACTCGATGTCGGTGGTGTCATCGACGGTCACGGTGCGGGCGGACGGGTCGGCGGCGGTGACGGTGCCCTGCCGGTACTCGAGTCCGTGCGCGGCGCCTGCCAGCGGCACGGTGTCCAGCGTCTCCTTGAACAGGGACTTCGACAGCGGAGGCAGCTCGCAGGTGGCCTCCGGGACGGCGTCGATGAGCGTCACCTCGGCTCCGGCGGCGAGCAGTTCGCGCGCACACGAGCTGCCCGCCATCCCGGCACCGAGGACGACGATAGGTGAGTGAAGCACCCGGGCAGTCTACGCCTCGGTGATTCTCGGATTCTTGAGCGTTCGATCAGGATCCTCGGGTCGCGCGGCCCGGTCCGGCGGGGCCGCAGAGTTTCGGTCGCCGCCTGTGGGGTGGTTCTGTTCACGCGGCTCGCGCCGTCTCACGGCAAGGCAGGTTGGCGCTTTCACCACCTGACCAGGGCTGATAGCGAGAGTCGTCGTGGCATATATCACGTCCTTCGAGAATGTAAGTAATTTAGATATGAACTAAATGACCAAAATGTGGTCTTTGTCACAGGCGGAGGTTAGCTTGAAAGAGCAATATGCACTCCATTACTCAACCAAAGGTGATTGAAATGAAACGGAATGCTTTGCTTGCTCCAGCCGTGGTTGCCGCGGCAATCGGAGC
Organism: Brevibacterium daeguense; assembly: GCF_021729135.1. GTDB lineage: Bacteria > Actinomycetota > Actinomycetes > Actinomycetales > Brevibacteriaceae > Brevibacterium > Brevibacterium daeguense. Next base: position 4,476 of record NZ_JAJTWW010000015.1, on the reverse strand, counting down.
CTTCGGATTCGGCTCTGTAGCTCTCACTCCGGCTGTGGCCCTGGCGGCTGAGACATCGGAGGCCGGCAGCGGTGGTGCCGGCGGAAGCGGCGGGACCGGCGGAGACAGCGTCATCGGCGACGCTGGCAATGGCGGTGACGGCGGCTCTGGCGGCGACGGCGGCGACAGCAGCGGCGAGAGCGCTGGTGGCGGCGGCGGCACGGGCGGCTCCGGCGGCGGCGGCGGTGGAACTGTCGCCGGCGATGCCGGATCCGGCGGATCCGGCGGATCCGGTGGTGACGGCGGCAGCAGCCGCGAAGGCGGCGGCGGTGGCGGCGGAGCCGGCGCCGGCGGCGGAGGCGGCGGCAGCACTGTCGTCGGCGATGCCGGTGCCGGCGGATCCGGCGGATCCGGTGGTGACGGCGGCAGCAGCCGCGAAGGCGGCGGCGGTGGCGGCGGTGCCGGCGCCGGCGGCGGTGGCGGCGGCAGCACTGTCGTCGGCGATGCCGGTGACGGCGGATCCGGCGGATCCGGTGGTGACGGCGGCAGCAGCCGCGACGGCGGCGGCGGGGGCGGCGGTGCCGGCGCCGGCGGCGGTGGCGGCGGCAGCCCTGTCGTCGGCGATGCCGGTGCCGGCGGATCCGGCGGATCCGGTGGTGACGGCGGCAGCAGCCGCGAAGGTGACGGCGGTGGCGGCGGCACCGGTGGCGGTGGCGGCGAAGGCGGCGGCACTGTAGTCGGCGATGCCGGTGACGGCGGCGACGGCGGATCCGGTGGCGACGGCGGTAACAGCCGCGACGGTGACGGAGGCGACGGCGGCGACGGCGGTGCCGGTGGCGACGGCGGAGACAGCGTCATCGGTGACGCCGGTGACGGCGGTGCCGGTGGTGACGGCGGCGAAGGCGGCGACAGCCGGAACGGTGACGCCGGCAACGGCGGCGACGGCGGTGCCGGTGGCGACGGCGGCGAAACTGTCATCGGTGACGGCGGCGACGCCGGCGATGGTGGTGACGGTGGCGACGGCGGCGATGACCGCGACCGGGACCGGGATCGTGACCGCGATCGGGATCGGGATCGGGATCGGGATCGTGACCGGGATCGTGACCACGACCACGACTGGGACCGCGATCGGGACCGGGATCGGGGCCACGACCACGACGATGACGGTAGGGACGGACGTGACGGCCGCGATGGACGTGACGGGCGCGACGGCCGCGATGGACGCGACGGCCATCAGGGCGACAACTACTACATCGAGGGCGACCGGTACTACTACTTCTTCGAGGGTGAGTGGTACTACTACGAGGGCGATGAGTGGTGCTACGACGCCGCCGGCGATCGGTACTACTTCTTCGAGGACGATGTCGACAGCACCTCCGTCGTCGGATTCGAGTACGAAGTCGTAGCGGCAGCCGAGGACGACGACCACGAGGTCGTTGCGGCCGACGATGACGTCACCGCAGCTGATGACGACTCGTACCTGCCGCGGACCGGCAGCGAGCTGACCGGCCTGGCCGCCGGTGCCGGACTCCTCGCGTTCGGTGCGGCGACGGTGCTCATCACCCGTCGTCGGGGCGCCAAGACCGACCCGACCAGCGTCTGAGCACGCTGATCGGAATCGGCGGCCCGGGTGACACCAGGCCATAGTCCGGCGCAGTGCCCGTGGACAACGCAGTCCGCGGGCACTGTGCTGTTCGCGGGCATTGCGCTGTTCGCTGCGGCTTCGGGGTGGCCTCGGAATCCTGTGCGATTGATTCCGGATACTCTCGGCACCATGACTCACCACAACGACTTCGATTCCGCCGGGCCGGTTCCGGGGCCGATGCCCAATCACGCGGCAGCACCCGGGCAGGCCTACGGTTCACCGGCGTACGCCTCGGCGCCGGGCGGGTACGGTGCCGCCGCGCACGGCCTTGCACCCACGTCTGCAGGCGAGCACTATGCTGCTCCTGTCCGGCCGCAGGCGACCGGCCGGATCGCCTGGGGACTGGGCTTCCTGGCCTACATCCCGATCCCGATCATCGGGCAGCTGATCGGGGCGATCGCCATGATCGCCCCGTACCCCTCGCTGCGTCGCAAGGGTGAGGTGGCGCAGGGCAACGGCAGGAACGCGGCGAACTGGGGAATCACGTACATCTTCGTCACGATCGTGCTGCTGGGCGGCGCGCTCATCGCCGTGCTGGCGGGCCAGCAGCAGGGTGAGCCGCTGCCGACCTGGGCTATCGCGACAGCCGGCACGCTCGCGGGACTGTGGATCTTCGCCCTCAACATCACGCACGTCGTGCTGCTCATCATCGGGCTGGTCAAGGCCGGCAGCGGTCAGGTGTTCGAGTGCAGGCTCGCGCTCTCGTTCATCAGCAGGCCCCGGCCTGAGCTGGGGCGTCCTTCCGAGATCTGACGGCTGACGGCTGACCGCAGTTCGAAAGTGGAGCCATAGCATCTGCGTTCGGGCCACCGCAGCTCCGACGACGATCGAAGGCACAAGCGGTACGATGAATGTCCGCCCGACGATCCGTTGGAGGTCTCCCGTGATACGCGTGAAGGTCTACGGCGTCGCTGTCGACGTCAGTCAACAGCCGGTGATCCTGTTGCAGGCGATCGGCGACCCGGAGCGAGCCGGCAGGGTGATGCCGGTCTGGATCGGTCCGCAGGAGGCGACGTCCATCCTGGTGGCCGTGCAGGGCGCATCGATCGGCCGCCCGCTGTCCCACGACCTCATGGCGACGCTCCTGCGCTCGACCGACAGCCGCATCGACTACGTGGTGATCCCCCGCATCACAGAAGGCACCTTCTACGCCGAGATCGCGCTGGTCACCCCCAAGGGCACCGAGACGCTGGATGCCCGCCCCTCCGATGCGATCGCTCTGGCGTCACGCGTGGATGCGCCGCTGTGGGTCGCCGAGGACGTCTACGACCAGGTCAGCGTCGAGACCGAGGTCCAATCCGAGGACGAGGAAGAGGAGATCGCCCAGTTCCGCGACTTCGTCGAGCACGTGGACCCGGAAGAGTTCCAGAAGTGGACTGACTGAGGGTTCGACTGTCGCGGCGGCGAGATCTAGCCGGTCGAGCGACAGTCCGAGGTGGTGGTTCCTGCCCCACCGGAACCCCTGTGCCCCACGTCGCTCGGTCCCCCGCGGGTGCCTTTGTGCGGCTCCACGATCAGCCGTAGCCGGCTCACCCGGACCGTGGCGACCATGAGGAGCGACAACGACGCAATGAAGAGCCGTGCGACTTCCTCCTCCCCGACGTCAGGACCCGCGACATCGACCCGGAATCCTCGCGCGCTGAGGCTGCCGCCGTTGAGGAAGGTCACCTCGGCGTCAAACTCCGCCCGCAATCCAGAGGGCAAACACTCCGAGTTTTGAGGTCGAGGTTCAGACGAGGAAGCAGAAGGTGGCGGTGGCAAGGCAGATCACCAGCATTCCGGTGGCGTTGACGAAGAGATTGCGGCCGAAGTCGTGAGCACGGATGTGCATCGCAATGGCGAGGACGAAATACACGATCAGACAGGCAGCCGTCAGCGCCGCCAGGCCGGGAATCCAGATCCCGAGGATCAGACCCGCCGTTGCTGCGAACTTGATCGGCGGGGTGATCCACCACCAGCGACGCGGGAAGTAAACGTCCTCGAAGCATTGCGCGATGAACTCCACGGGTTTGATGCACAAGAGCCCGTCGATGAACGAGATGATCGCCAGCACGATGACCGGCCATACAGGATCCGGTAGGAGCGTCATGCGAAAAAACATACCATACAGTGTGGTATGGTAGCTAGGGTTTCACGAGCCCGCATAGAAGATGATGGGGCCGCAGCTGGAAGGATAGACGGGGAATGAGTACTTCCAAGACGCGCTGGCTCGACGAGGGTATTCGAATGCTCACTGAGAGCGGACCGTCGGCTCTGCGCATCGACCGGATCGCCCCGAGGGTGGGCCTGTCCAAAGGCTCGTTCCATCATCACTTCGACGGCGCGGAGGGGTACAAGAAGGAGCTGCTCGCCCACTTCGAACACCTGGCCACCGAGTCGCTGGAGAAGGCGATCGACAGTGTCGGGGTCGGCGCCTCCGCTCGCGAGGTACTCGTCCACCTCACGGAGCTCCTGAGCCCCAGGGAACCCGGCCTCTACCGTCCTGAGACGGACCGAGCGGTCCGCGCGTGGGCGGCATCGGACGCGGACGCCCGAGCCACCCTCGCGTGCGTCGATCGCGCTCGGCTCGATGCGCTGGAAGGAGTGTGGCGCCGCGCCTCAGCCGACGAGGAGAACGTGCGCCTCAGCGCCCTGCTCCCCTACCTGGTGTTCGTTGGGGCCAACTCGATCGTGCCCTCGGTCGACAGCGACGACCTGCGAGGAGTCTACGAGCTCCTCCTGCCCCTCGCGCCGGAGGAGTGAGCAGGTCCGGTTGACCCGTGCAGCCGACCGAGTCGGACTTCTCCCCCCGAGCGAGCTGCCCGGACTCAGCGCAGCGCCCGGGCCACCTCGCGGCGCTTGGCCTGCTCGAC